>CAWFZX010000022.1:0-370413 GCA_963820375.1 uncultured Alphaproteobacteria bacterium
CGAAGACCGCCTTCGAGTACCGCCTGCAAGGGCTAACATAGCAATCCAAGCCAGGTACACGGCGGGTGAGGCTTGGAAAGCGGATAAACAGTGAGTCCGACATTGATGGTTGCGGGGTACGCTTTGAACCGAACACTTCCTCACGCTGCTTACATTGTCAGCGTCACACGTGATCTAACTCCCCTCTTCAACAACCATCATGCTGAAATCGGCGCAAGACATCGATCACATCTGAGCGTGGTTCTTGAGCATATTTCTCTGGCCCCACATATTAAACGTGTGGACACGAACTATTGATCGCTGAAAGTGCCCCTGCGCAGTGAAGCCGCGATCAGTGCACTCCTGCATAGTGCGCACCCAGGTTCGCCTTCCAACCCCGTCCCTTTTGGGGGAATTACAACAACGGTTACAGTAATTCTGAACGATCTCGCCACTGTGCGATCAAGGACGAGCATCGGCATTCTCAATCGAGTTTTCAGTGGTGCCAACGTCTCGGCGGTCGCGTGGTTCTGGACGAGCCAATCCCCCGACCAGATGCGTTAGGTAATCGACCTTGTCGTGCAGTTCGGCGATTGCCGACTCCGCCTTGACGTTAACCTCGTAATCGAGAGCGGCCGCAAGGCGATCTTTGGCAGCCTGGCGGTTCTGACTCATCATGATGACTGGCGCTTGCAATGCCGCAAGCATCGACAGAAGGAGATTGAGAAAAATGAACGGATAAGGGTCGAAGGCCCACTCGACAAGAACGACGGCATTTACAAACGCCCATGCGATGAGAAATGCGCAGAATCCGACAATGAAACTCCACGATCCACCGAGAACGGCAACCTTGTCGGCGAGCCTTTCGCCGAAAGTGAGATTCTGCTCGAAGAGGTGGTTGACGTTGCCCGCCGTGTGCACGCGCTTGGCAACACGCGCAATCACGCGCCGGTCGCGCTCGCATAGAGGGCCCAAGCCTGCATGTAGGAGTTGCTGGGCGAGGTAGCGGATTTCGGAGTTCATGGCTCACCTTATCTTTCGACCGAGACAAGGCCGGTCGAGGGGTGAGCCCTGGCTGGCGCTTAGGCTTTCACCACAACCGGCCGCGACGCGGTCTTACTTGGGCTGTCGCTAGACATGGTTGGAAGTCATCTCCTCATGAGATCTGCCATGCTCGATGCATGACTCGCACGACGTGGGGCCTTCCAGTGCGGATGTCAACGGCCGCGAAACTGTGTCGCGTCGACATCTGCCTTGGCCGCAGGCACTTGTCCCAAAAACGCCTGAAATGTCGGCAGCATAGGCCACATCCCGCAGCACGCCGGCGTGCCGCAACATAATGTTCTCGGGCACCTCGACGTCGATGGGGCCTCTTGCACGCGCCTTGCTCGCCAGCTCCTTGCGGCATAGCGACTCTCGGCGGATCGGATGAGAACGTTGATCCGGGTGACGCGCCAGCGCATCTCCAGCTTGTGATAGATTGCCTGGCACGTGAGGAGGCTCGACAGAGCGCCGGTAGAGCATGCGCCTTGTGCAGTGCTTGTCATCAAGTAGGAGACAAACGCCGGCAAAGGCCTCTTGCCCACTTGGGAGCACGAGGGATTGCTCAAGCAAATTTGACTTACAAGAGCCTTTGACCAGCTAGCTTTGCACCCCCACCTTGCTGGTGCTTGCCCTATGCCGCCATAGCACGGCTTTTACGAGGTGAGCCATGACAACAAGCAATGCTGGGTCCCCACCCGGTTCAGTTTCGGCAATGCCTGCGCTTGACCGATCAGTGACGCTGGCCCCCAGTGAGAGCGGGGACCGACACGAGGTCCGCTCGAGCTATGGATCGGTGCCAGGGGGCGAATTGCCGGCCGTCGTGTATCAATCGATACTCGCCGCGTACGCTTGGGTCTTGATCGCCGCATGGTTGGCATTCGGTGGGACCGGAAGTGTCGATCTCGACCTTGCAGTGGGCACTGCTCTGGCAATGGTTTTCTTCAGCATTCCGATCATCCTATATAAGTCGGCGGAACTTCGTTCTCGGGTGCCTAAGCTGGGATTGGACCGCTTCCTATCATCCCGCTTCGACACCGCCACCGGCTCGTTGTCGGGCGGCGAGGCGTGGGCTCAAATTCTCTTGATACCGCTGGTGCTGGCGATTGCCGCAACGCTTATCGGTGGCGTCTGGGTGTTCGTCGCATGAGGCAACGGCGACCATGTGAACGATCGAATGGCCCTCGACCTACGCTTTAGGCACCATCGGCAAACATGGCAGAAGTCAGATGCTGCAGAACCTCGCAGTAATGCGTGGCTGGCCACTTTGGACTCGCCTGGCCGTAGCTGGGATAGCGCTCACGCTAGCTTGTCTTTTTCAGATCCCGCTGCAGACCGAGATGCCCGACGAGCCGTTTCTGCTCTTCTTCTTGATCGTCATCGCCTCGACGGTGGCGTTCGGCGAAGGCGTTGGCTTCTTCGGTGTAGGACTGAGCGCGTTTCTGTCCTTCCTATTCTTCGAACCCTTCGGTTCCCTCGCGCTTCAGCACGCGGCAGATCTGATCAGGATTGAGGTCTATGCGCTGATCACGAGCGGTTCTGTTCTTGGCTTCTCACGCCTCGGGAGAGCGCTAATTGTTGCGCATGAGGCAGCCCAGCACTTCGAGGAGTCGGACGGGTATAAGTCGCTCTTGCTTCGTGAGCTGGTCCACCGTGTCGCGAACAACTTTGCCACCGTGGCGGCCCTCATTCGCGCAAAGGCAAACTTGGTCGGTGATGCCGAGGCCAAGTCGGTCCTAAATGAAGCGATAGAGCAAGTCAGCGTCATGGCGCGCGTCCACAGACGCCTCCACGTTGGCGACAAAGACGTCGCGCTGGACAGCGAGAGCTTTGTTCGCGAGCTGTGCGCGGATCTGAAGGCCTCAATGGCGCGTGGTCGGCCGGTTTCAATTGAATGCGTCGCGATCCGCCGTCCCCTGCTGCTTGCTCATGCGATCCCGCTGGGTCTGATCGTTACCGAGCTTGTCACAAACACCCTCAAGCACGCATTTCCCGATTGCCGCCGGGGCACCGTTCGCGTCCGCTTGGAAGGGAGCAACGGGGGATTGCGTCTTACCGTCGAGGACAATGGCACTGGTTTCGAAAGTCATGGGCGGGCCAATGGGAGGGGTCAAGGTCAGACGCTTCTGCGGGCACTGTCGCAGCAGCTTGGCGGTTGCCTGGAGTTCAAATCCACAGATAGAGGCAGCACGTTCCGGCTCGACTTTCCGCACGCAGAAGCGGCCGATTCGCCCGCGCCCGCGCGATTGCGCATCGCAACCCCACTGATGCCGACATAGCGATTCGGTGCCGGAGTATCCCGGCAGGAGTTTTTCGGCGGTCGTTAAAGCCGCACTATTAGCCATCGATGTGGCGTCCGGGACCACACGCATGCAACTCGCCGTCGACAACACCGGCGGCGAGGTTTCGCGAATGTACGTCTGGAACTTTTGGATGATGGTACCGCGTTGCACATCCAGTGTCCTCATTTTCGACGAGGCGGCTTGCGCACGTCGTCACCGCCGCCGAGGCGGAAAATGGCAGCAGAAAACTTATATTTACCGAAAAAAGGAAGCACCCCTTTGGCGCAGCAATAGCTAGCGCGAGGCGGCTCTTGGGTTTGATGTTGCGTGCGGCTGCTCATTGCGATTGCGCAGAGACCTCGATGATCCAAAACCGCACAACGCCTGCGTTTAATATGATTCCCTATTTGGCCTTCTAACCGTCCATCAAATTGGGGTGATCGGTGATTGAGACAACGGATCATGCGCCAGTCAACCGTCTCGTATGGATCGGCATCTTCGAGCAAACCCGTGGTGCCTGGATAGTTTGAAAGGCAGGGGGCACCAACATTGGGATGGTGCAATGGACAGAAGATCGCGATTCTCAAAACTCTCTAGATATGCCTTTGCGGCAACGCTGACCTGCGGCGCAGGTTTTGCCTTATCAGGCAGCGTGCAAGCTCGGGGCGGTCATGGCGGCGGCGCGCCACACCCGGCAACGTACGCCTCTCCAACCGAACCTCAGTCCACAACGGGTCCCGACCGCACGGTGATGCATACCATGCCCCGCGAGGACCCGGGAGCATTTCACCGGCCCGCCAGCGGAGGCCCGGTCCCTTCAGCGCCCGGCAATCGTCCCATGCCTTCGCAGTCCTCGAGTGGCGCTGCGTCGACCGCGTGCACATCTACCATCACAACGTCCGCGACCCCGGCTTCACTGCCAGATCTCACGCCACCGGTCGAAAGCGCACCCTCCCCCGTGAATGTCCCAACCGTTGCCCCGTTGGCCCCACCACTCGACACGACAATATCCGGCGGAGGCACGGCAACCATGCAATCGCGTCCAGGTGGCGGCGGCAAAACCTTGGCGGACTGCATGGCCATGTGGGACGCCGGTACCCACATGACAAAGTCTGTCTGGCGGCAGGCCTGCCAGCGGACACTGAACGGGCTGGAGCTGCCCGACGAGACGACCGCGACCGAGACCACGCCGAATACCCGGTTCGCGCGTGGAATTGCCTCGCCCGCACGCGCGCGTGTACATGTTCACCGGACAGAGTTGATCGAGCCGATGGGGCGCTAGCGTATCTGGTCCGAAAAATTGCTTGAGCAGCAAGCGATGCTAGCCCTCCCTTCTCACCGCCGGACGATGGCGATGCGGCGTGGCGGGCGCTGACAAGTGAGATTGCTGGCGCCGACTCGATCCTGCCCTCGTCCGCTTCCGGAGTACTCCGGCCTTGTTCGTAAAGGGCCTATGGGGGAAAAGGTGCCAGAAGCACGAGTACCGCCTGCAAGGGCTAACATAGTAATCCAAGCCAGGTACACGGCGGGTGAGGCTTGGAAAGCGGATAAACAGTGAGTCCGACATTGATGGTTGCGGGGTACGCTTTGAACCGAACACTTCCTCACGCTGCTTACATTGTCAGCGTCACACGTGATCTAACTCCCCTCTTCAACAACCATCATGCTGAAATCGGCGCAAGACATCGATCACATCTGAGCGTGGTTCTTGAGCATATTTCTCTGGCCCCACATATTAAACGTGTGGACACGAACTATTGATCGCTGAAAGTGCCCCTGCGCAGTGAAGCCGCGATCAGTGCACTCCTGCATAGTGCGCACCCAGGTTCGCCTTCCAACCCCGTCCCTTTTGGGGGAATTACAACAACAGTTACAGTAATTCTGAACGATCTCGCCACTGTGCGATCAAGGACGAGCATCGGCATTCTCAATCGAGTTTTCAGTGGTGCCAACGTCTCGGCGGTCGCGTGGTTCTGGACGAGCCAATCCCCCGACCAGATGCGTTAGGTAATCGACCTTGTCGTGCAGTTCGGCGATTGCCAACTCCGCCTTGACGTTAACCTCGTAATCGAGAGCGGCCGCAAGGCGATCTTTGGCAGCCTGGCGGTTCTGACTCATCATGATGACTGGCGCTTGCAATGCCGCAAGCATCGACAGAAGGAGATTGAGAAAAATGAACGGATAAGGGTCGAAGGCCCACTCGACAAGAACGACGGCATTTACAAACGCCCATGCGATGAGAAACGCGCAGAATCCGACAATGAAACTCCACGATCCACCGAGAACGGCAACCTTGTCGGCGAGCCTTTCGCCGAAAGTGAGATTCTGCTCGAAGAGGTGGTTGACGTTGCCCGCCGTGTGCACGCGCTTGGCAACACGCGCAATCACGCGCCGGTCGCGCTCGCATAGAGGGCCCAAGCCTGCATGTAGGAGTTGCTGGGCGAGGTAGCGGATTTCGGAGTTCATGGCTCACCTTATCTTTCGACCGAGACAAGGCCGGTCGAGGGGTGAGCCCTGGCTGGCGCTTAGGCTTTCACCACAACCGGCCGCGACGCGGTCTTACTTGGGCTGTCGCTAGACATGGTTGGAAGTCATCTCCTCATGAGATCTGCCATGCTCGATGCATGACTCGCACGACGTGGGGCCTTCCAGTGCGGATGTCAACGGCCGCGAAACTGTGTCGCGTCGACATCTGCCTTGGCCGCAGGCACTTGTCCCAAAAACGCCTGAAATGTCGGCAGCATAGGCCACATCCCGCAGCACGCCGGCGTGCCGCAACATAATGTTCTCGGGCACCTCGACGTCGATGGGGCCTCTTGCACGCGCCTTGCTCGCCAGCTCCTTGCGGCATAGCGACTCTCGGCGGATCGGATGAGAACGTTGATCCGGGTGACGCGCCAGCGCATCTCCAGCTTGTGATAGATTGCCTGGACGTGAGGAGGCTCGACAGAGCGCCGGTAGAGCATGCGCCTTGTGCAGTGCTTGTCATCAAGTAGGAGACAAACGCCGGCAAAGGCCTCTTGCCCACTTGGGAGCACGAGGGATTGCTCAAGCAAATTTGACTTACAAGAGCCTTTGACCAGCTAGCTTTGCACCCCCACCTTCCCGGTGCTTGCCCTATGCCGCCATAGCACGGCTTTTACGAGGTGAGCCATGACAACAAGCAATGCTGGGGCCCCACCCGGTTCAGTTTCGGCAAGGCCTGCGCTTGACCGATCAGTGACGCTGGCCCCCAGTGAGAGCGGGGACCGACACGAGGTCCGCTCGAGCTATGGATCGGTGCCAGGGGGAGAATTGCCGGCCGTCGTGTATCAATCGATACTCGCCGCGTACGCTTGGGTCTTGATCGCCGCATGGTTGGCATTCGGTGGGACCGGAAGTGTCGATCTCGACCTTGCAGTGGGCACTGCTCTGGCAATGGTTTTCTTCAGCATTCCGATCATCCTATATAAGTCGGCGGAACTTCGTTCTCGGGTGCCTAAGCTGGGATTGGACCGCTTCCTATCATCCCGCTTCGACACCGCCACCGGCTCGTTGTCGGGCGGCGAGGCGTGGGCTCAAATTCTCTTGATACCGCTGGTGCTGGCGATTGCCGCAACGCTTATCGGTGGCGTCTGGGTGTTCGTCGCATGAGGCAACGGCGACCATGTGAACGATCGAATGGCCCTCGACCTACGCTTTAGGCACCATCGGCAAACATGGCAGAAGTCAGATGCTGCAGAACCTCGCAGTAATGCGTGGCTGGCCACTTTGGACTCGCCTGGCCGTAGCTGGGATAGCGCTCACGCTAGCTTGTCTTTTTCAGATCCCGCTGGAGACCGAGATGCCCGACGAGCCGTTTCTGCTCTTCTTCTTGATCGTCATCGCCTCGACGGTGGCGTTCGGCGAAGGCGTAGGCTTCTTCGGTGTAGGACTGAGCGCGTTTCTGTCCTTCCTATTCTTCGAACCCTTCGGTTCCCTCGCGCTTCAGCACGCGGCAGATCTGATCAGGATTGAGGTCTATGCGCTGATCACGAGCGGTTCCGTTCTTGGCTTCTCACGCCTCGGAAGAGCGCTAATTGTTGCGCATGAGGCAGCCCAGCACTTCGAGGAGTCGGACGGGTATAAGTCGCTCTTGCTTCGTGAGCTGGTCCACCGTGTCGCGAACAACTTTGCCACCGTGGCGGCCCTCATTCGCGCGAAGGCAAACTTGGTCGGTGATGCCGAGGCCAAGGCGGTCCTAAATGAAGCGATAGAACAAGTCAGCGTCATGGCGCGCGTCCACAGACGCCTCCACGTTGGCGACAAAGACGTCGCGCTGGACAGCGAGAGCTTTGTTCGCGAGCTGTGCGCGGATCTGAAGGCTTCAATGGCGCGTGGTCGGCCGGTTTCAATTGAATGCGTCGCGATCCGCCGTCCCTTGCTGCTTGCTCATGCGATCCCGCTGGGTCTGATCGTTACCGAGCTTGTCACAAACACCCTCAAGCACGCATTTCCCGATTGCCGCCGGGGCACCGTTCGCGTCCGCTTGGAAGGGAGCAACGGGGGATTGCGTCTTACAGTCGAGGACAATGGCACTGGTTTCGAAAGTCATGGGCGGGCCAATGGGAGGGGTCAAGGTCAGACGCTTCTGCGGGCACTGTCGCAGCAGCTTGGCGGTTGCCTGGAGTTCAAATCCACAGATAGAGGCAGCACGTTCCGGCTCGACTTTCCGCACGCAGAGGCGGCCGATTCGCCCGCGCCCGCGCGATTGCGCATCGCAACCCCACTGATGCCGACATAGAAATTCGGTGCCGGAGTATCCCGGCAGGAGTTTTTCGGCGGTCGTTAAAGCCGCACTACTAGCCATCGATGTGGCGTCCGGGACCACACGGATGAACTCGCCGTCGACAACACCGGCGGCGAGGTTTCGCGAATGTGCGTCTGGAACTTTTGGATGATGGTACCGCGTTGCACATCCAGCGTCCTCATTTTCGACGAGGCGGCTTGCGCACGTCGTCACCGCCGCCGAGGCGGAAAATGGCAGCAGAACACTTATATTTACCGAAAAAAGGAAGCACCCCTTTGGCGCAGCAATAGCTAGGGCGAGGCGGCTCTTTGGTTTGATGTTGCGTGCGGCTGCTCATTGCGATTGCGCAGAGACCTCGATGATCCAAAACCGCACAACGCCTGCGTTTAATATATTCCTATTTGGCCTTCTCAACCGTCCATCAAATTGGGGTGATCGGTGATTGAGACAACGGATCATGCGCCAGTCAACCGTCTCTTATGGATCGGCATCTTCGAGCAACCCGTGGTGCTTGGATAGTTTGAAAGGCAGGGGGCACCAACATTGGGATGGTGCAATGGACAGAAGATCGCGATTCTCAAAACTCTCTAGATATGCCATTGCGGCAACGCTGACCTGCGGCGCAGGTTTTGCCTTATCAGGCAGCGTGCAAGCTCGGGGCGGTCATGGCGGCGGCGCGCCACACCCGGCAACGTACGCCTCTCCAACCCAATCTCAGTCCACAACGGGTCCCGACCGCACTGTGATGCATACCGTGCCCCGCGAGGACCCGGGAGCATTTCACCGGCCCGCCAGCGGAGGCCCGGTCCCTTCAGCGCCCGGCAATCGTCCCATGCCTTCGCAGTCCTCGAGTGGCGCTGCGTCGACCGCGAGCACATCTACCATCACAACGTCCGCGGCCCCGGCTTCACTGCCAGATCTCACGCCACCGGTCGAAAGCGCACCCTCCCCCGTGAATGTCCCAACCGTTGCCCCGTTGGCCCCACCGCTCGACACGACAATATCCGGCGGAGGCACGGCAACCAGGCAATCGCGTCCAGGTGGCGGCGGCAAAACCTTGGCGGACTGCATGGCCATGTGGGACGCCGGTACCCACATGACAAAGTCTGTCTGGCGGCAGGCCTGCCAGCGGACACTGAACGGGCTGGAGCTGCCCGACGAGACGACCGCGACCGAGGCCACGCCGAATACCCGGTTCGCGCGTGGAATTGCCTCGCCCGCACGCGCGCGTGTACATGTTCACCGGACAGAGTTGATCGAGCCGATGGGGCGCTAGCGTATCTGGTCCGAAAAATTGCTTGAGCAGCAAGCGATGCTAGCCCTCCCTTCTCACCGCCGAACGATGGCGATGCGGCGTGGCGGGCGCTGACAAGTGAGTTTGCTGGCGCCGACTCGACTCCTGCCACCTCGTCCGCTTCCGGAGTACTCCGGCCTTGTCGTAAAGGGCCTATGGGGAAAAGGTGCCAGAAGCCGCCGTTCGCTGATGCGTCAGCGCCAGCGCCAGCGCCAGCGCATTATGGGTGTCAGGAACACGCGAGCAACCCCCGCCAAGAGGCGACAATGATGCGCGCCCCGCGGCGCTCTTGATTGGGCCACTTGGTATCGTTTCCCCGCCGGAGCTTGATGGGACATCAGAGCGAAGTGCGGGTCTCCCGGCTGCCGCGCACCACGCGGGCGCTTTCGCTCGCTGTCCGGCACAATCGATCGGTGACACTCAATTGACGCGGCTGTGCCGGCACGCGGCGAGAAAGAACGCAGCGCTGCGGGCCACGTGCGGGCCGATTTCCGTGTGCAGCGGCTTGGGCTTCTCTCCGAATAGGGCCCGCAGGAGCAGGGGCAAGAGGACTAAATCGAGGAAAAAGCGAGTCGTTGTTGCAAGTCGCCGCGGAGCGAATGCCGGCAACGTGCCAAGCTCGTCGGATTGCGCCACCTGGCCCAAGAGCCGGGCCACGGCTCCTGTCCCGCGCTCGCGCACCATTCGGTGGACGCTGCTCGCCAGATCCGGAAACCGGCGCGCCTCCGCTATGCCGAGTCGCATCAGACCGACGGTATCGCTGACCAATGCCCAGTGGAGGACGGTGACGCCCACGCTCGCAAGGCGTTCCTCGATGGTTGCTCCGGTCGCCACATGGCCCTCAAACCGCGCGATGTTGGCATCGACGCTGCGCATCATGACGGCCGCGAAGAGGTCCTCCTTGTTCGGGAACCGGGCATAGATGGTCGGCTTCCCCGAGCGCGCTAGGCCAGCGATCTCGTCCATACTGGCACCGGCCAGCCCGCGTTCGAGAAATACACGACGGGCCGCATCGAGGATCCGGGCCTCTACCTCCCCGGCGCGCTCGCGCGGCGGCCGGCCGGGGCGGACGGCACGGCGTTTGTTAAGACGCTTTTTAGTCGCTGCAATCCTTGCCATGACGGGAGATCTTCACGTTCTCGCGATTGCTCCATCATGCCGCAGGCGAAGCCGCGAAACGCAGCGCCCCGCCGCCTTGATCTAGTGTTGCGGGAGATCCAAGTGAAGAGAACGAAACCGTATCGTTCCATTTTATTTGCGGTTTGGCGAGAGCGCTGGATCCTCGCCCCAAAAACAGGAACGTGAACAATGGCGCTAGAGACACAGGGTCGAGATCGAGGAGAGCAGTCGCTGCCGGGGCAATCAGCCCCAGCCTTTTCTCAGGTGGTAGTCGGCAATGGTCAGGCCTCCGAAGACGCCGAAACGGAGTCCGTCCGCGCCCGGGCGCCGGCGGCGGAAGAGCGCTCGCCTGGCCAGCGTCGCGACGCAGAATTGTCTCCCGAACGCGAAGCTCCGTACCTGGCGCGGGATCGTGACGACGGGGATGAACCCCGCAACGGCCTCCTGCGGCGATACCCGCTTGCGTTCTTCCTCGGACTGCTCCTCTTCATCCTCGTCATGGCTTCGGGCTATCTCTACTGGGACCATGCCAAGCAGTTCGAGTCGACCGATGACGCCTTCATCGCGGCACGACAGTTCGCCATCGCCCCAAAGGTGTCGGGCTATCTCACCGCGGTCCCGGTGACAGACAACCAACACGTTGCGGCCGGCGACGTGATCGCTCGCATCGATGAGCGCGACTACCGCGTCGCGCTCGAGCAGGCGCAGGCGCAGGTGGCCAGTGCAGAGGCCGGCATCCAGAACATCGACGCGCAGATTAAAGTGCAGCGCGCACAGATCGCCTCCAACCAGGCGCAGGTGGACCAGGCGCAGGCGGCGCTGGTGTTCGCGCGGCAGCAGGCGGCGCGCTATCAGGACCTTGCCCAGAAAGGCGCGGGCACGGTTATGAACGCCCAGCAGTTCACCTCACAGCTCAATCAGCAGGAGGCCGCGCTTCAGAATGCGAAAGCTAATCTCACGCTGGCGCAGCGGCAGATCGAGTCGCTCGAAGCGCAACGCAAAAGCGCCGTCGCAGGCCTCGCACAAGCTACGGCCCAGCGCGACCAGGCGCAACTGAACCTTTCGTACACGACCGTCACTGCGGCTCAGCCAGGACGTGTCGTTCAGTTTAGCGCCGCAGTCGGCCAATTCGCACAGGCGGGCACAAACCTGACGATGTTCGTGCCCGACGAGATTTGGGTCACCGCGAACTTCAAGGAAACCCAGCTTGACGCCATGCGGCCGGGGCAGCCGGTGCGCCTCACCATTGACGCCTATCCGGAGCGCACCATCCGTGGTCATGTCGCCAGTGTGCAGCCCGGATCCGGCACCGCGTTCTCGCTGCTGCCGGCCGAAAATGCCACCGGCAACTACGTCAAGATCGTGCAGCGCGTGCCGGTGAAGATCGTCATGGACGATCCGCCGACCGATGTCGCTTTGGGCCCGGGCATGTCGGTCGTGCCCACCGTGCAGGTTAATTCAGCGCGATCGCTTCTTGAGCAACTACGGGCCTTCCTATGAGCGGCGCCACCGCGTCCCGCGCTCTGGCCGGCAGCGTGAGCGGCGCTGCCAGTCCATGGCTGATCGCCGTCCTTGTGGCGCTGGCAACCTTCATGGAGGTTCTCGACACCACCATCGCCAACGTCGCTTTGCGCTACATCGCCGGCGGCATGGGGGTGAGCCAAGACGAGGCGTCGTGGGTGGTGACGACCTATCTCGTCGCCAACGCCATCGTTCTCACCGCCAGCAGCTTCCTGGCAAGAAGGTTCGGCCGCAAGACCTTCTTTCTCACCTGCCTCGGCCTGTTCACCCTTAGCTCGGTCCTCTGCGGAATGGCCCCCAATCTGCAGTCGATGCTGCTGTTTCGCGTCCTGCAGGGCTTTGCAGGCGGCGGCATGGTGCCGGTGGCGCAGTCGATCCTGGCTGACGCTTTCCCGCCGGCGAAGCGCGGTCAGGCCTTCGCGTTGTTCGGCGTCGCCGTGGTGGTGGCGCCCGTGGTCGGCCCCACTCTCGGCGGCTGGCTGTCGGACAACTATTCATGGCACTGGTGCTTTCTGATCAACGGCCCGGTCGGGCTCCTCGCGATGGCGCTGATCTCCCTGATCCTGCGGGAGCCCGCGGCGGCGGGCGAGGACCGCCAGCGCGTGAAGCAGCAGGGCCTCCGCTTCGATCTCGTCGGCTTCGTGCTGGTCGCGAGCTTCCTCGGCGCGCTCGAGATTGTGCTCGACCGTGGCCTCATCGACGACTGGTTCGGATCGACCTTCATTGTCACCTTTGCGGTCATCTGCGGTCTTGCCTTCATGCTCATGATACCCTGGGAGATAACCCGTCGGACTCCAGCCGTGGATATCCGCATGGTGGGCACGCGCCAGTTTGGGTCGTGCTTTGTCGTCATGCTGGCTACCGGCGCCATCCTCTATGCGACGACGCAGTTCCTGCCTCAGCTGGTGCAGGAGCTTTTCGGCTACACCGCAACGTGGGCCGGCCTCATGCTCTCGCCGGGCGGCCTGGTCACCATGGTCATGATGTTCGTCGTCGGCCGGCTGTCGGGTAAGGTTCAGCCCAAGTACCTGATCGCCACGGGCGCAGCGCTCGTCGCCCTCTCCATGTACGATCTGACCAACGTCTACGGCGATCTCGACTTCTGGTTCTTCGCAAACTCGCGCATGCTGCTTGGCCTCGGGCTGCCCCTAATCTTCATTCCGATCACCACTGCTTCCTACGACGGCATTACCTCGGACAAGACCGACCAGGCCTCTGCTTTGCTGAATATGGCGCGCAACACTGGCGGCTCGGTCGGTGTGTCGCTCGCCTCGAACGTGCTGGCACACCGTGAGCAATTCCATCAGAGCCGGCTCGTCGAACACGCGATTCCCTCGGGCGTCCAGTTCCAGCAGACGCTGCAGCAGGTGACGCAATATTTCGTCCACCAGGGCAGCTCTCTGCTGCAAGCGCAGCAGCAGGCCATTGTCTGGATCGGAAAGCAGGTACAGACGCAGGCCTCGTTCCTGGCCTATATGGATATCTTCTGGGTCCTGATGCTGATCTCGCTTTCAGCTATCCCGCTCGCGCTCGCCCTGCGCAAGGTTAAGCTCGGGGCCGGCACGCCGAATGCCCACTAGGTGATGTGAGCTTGCAGGTCCGGTCGAAAGGAGATGACCAGTGGTCGGCAATTGCCTCATATCGGTGCCGATCTCGGCGGCTTGAGCCCTTTCGTGAGGCCATTGAACGACTGAAGGAAGGTTGTGGGTTTGAGCGAGACCTCAGTCCAGATTTCTTCGCGCGGCCTCGATCCGCTCAAAGGCCAATGCATCGGGCCGGCGGCTACATCCTGCCCACGGACCGGCCGATTCAGATTTGCAGTGTTGCCGGCCTTTCCTGCCGCTGGATGATGCCAGAACGCAAGCGCGTGATCTGCGGCTTTGCCGCCTGCTGGCAAGGGGGCAAGCCGATCTCCTAGCCTTGACCTGGCCTGCTCAAGGTCGCTTAGGCTCTTCACGCTGCTTTCACGGCTGTGGTAGCGGTGCCACATATGAACCGGTCGATGGTGTGGCAACGGATTGGCCGATCAACATCGCGACGGGTTCCCCACGAACTGGCCGTTTGATGGGGAGGCCAAGTCATGTATGGCGAGGGCCGGCTTGCCACCTAAACACCCGTCATGACGGGTTCCCCGGGGGCTCGGCTGAGCCTGATCCACTTCATGCCCGCCACACGTATTGGAGCAGTGGATGTCCGTTTCCGCGCCGATGCATCAAGTTTGCCCTGTTATTCGGCGCGGGCACAGTCAGTTGAGGTGACGCCGTGAGCAATTCCGTTGATAACGGACCACAGGAGGCTTCGGATCGGGGCAGCGCGGTACGAACCAGCATGCTGCTGGTCGGGTTCCTCGTCGCGGGGGTGTCTCTGCTCCATCTACCGACTTCGCTGATGTCCCTGGCCAATACCCAAGTTGAAGCAAGTCCGCCCATTGTGAAAGCGTCTGACAAGTGGATCGGGCTTGGGGTCGACGCATCTAGCAGTCAGGTGCCGACAGCACTCTCTCAGTAAGAGATCATCCAGCCCACAGAACAAGGCCGAGGCACGAGCTCCGTGGAATGCAGGCTACGCGCCGAAGCTCGCACGGCGTATGCCTGAAAACGCCAAAGCGCTATTGCCCGCCGCCAAGTTGTATCGCTCAACGCAGCCTAGGACTCCCGCCGAGTCCGCAGGCGGCGGGTTTTTTGAGGGCCATCTACCCCCTGCAGATTTCACAACTCCTGGTGGCCGCGCCGTGACTTGGGAAACGCGCCCTAGAAGGGGATCTCGTCGAGCGGCCTCATTCGAATGCGCCCATATGCTCGGGATGACAGGGTGCGTGGATCGGCATTGGTCCTCAAGCCAGATACGTCGCCGACACGCCGCCATCGACGGTGAGCGTGTGGCCGTTGACGTAAGACGCCGCGGGCGAGGCGAGGAAGACGGCCGCCCCCGCGATCTCCCACGGCTCGGCCCAGCGCTTGGCCGGACAACGCTCGCGCAGGCGCTCGCCCGCCGGTGATGCCCTAATCTGCGCATTGGTCTCGGTGCCGAAGAAGCCCGGCGACAGGGCGTTGGACGTGATCCCTTTGCTGCCCAGCTCAGCAGATAGCGCGCGCGCCAGCGCCGAAAGACCGCCTTTAGCCGTTGCATAAGAAGCTGCTCCCGGCACGGCAAGGTCGGCCACGATCGAAGTCACCAGGATCAGGCGGCCCCAGCCGCGCTCGATCATACCGGGGACCACCAGCTTCACCAACGCGTGGGCCGCGACCAGATCGACATCGACCAGACGGGCGAAGTCCTCGGGCTCAATGTCGGCGAACGGCCGGCGGTCGCGCTCGCCGACATTGTGGACCAGGATGTCGATCGGACCGGCGCGCCCCATCGCCTCGCGCATGGCAGGCCGGTCGGCCATGTCGAAGGCCACGGCGTCGGCGGCGAGGCCCGCGCCTTTCAGCTCGGCCAGGCGCGGCGCCAGACGCTCCGCCGAGCGGCTGTGCAGCAGCACTTTGGCGCCGGCCTGGGAGAGCGCCTGGGCAATCTCCCAGCCCAGCCCGCGGCCGGAACCGGTGATGAGGGCGGTGCGGCCGTTGAGGCGGAACTGATCGGGGAAAATCGACACTGGTTGGGGCATTCGTCTATTGCGGGTATCTCTATTAGTTCCGTCAGAGTTCAACGATGTCCTTGCTCATTGGGGCGAGAAGAGCGACCAGCTCCTTCTGCTCGCGCGCAGGCACTTTGAATTCGTTCTGCGTCTTGCCCAGATCCTGAACGAGGGCATCGACGGCGAGATCGCGGATTCCAAGACCTCGGTGTGCCACCCTCATGCAGCCGCCTTGTATTCGCAGGGCCCGCCGGCGCCGGCGTAAATTTGCTCGACGAGGCGGCGTTTCAGGCGCGGCATATCCGTGTTGGCGAAGAAGCGGTCGATGCGCTTGTCGGCGGCGACGTTGGCGACGAAGGCATCGACGACGGTGATGATCGCTTGTTGTCCTCCAAGGCGTTCGTACAGAGACCTCTTCTTCATGAAGGTTGCTTCAGCGCTGGTCACGGTCAATGCAAGAGCGAGGATGAGTGTAGCCGCGAGGATTCGCATTGCTTTTTCGATGTGTTGCCTGCGCACCCGACCCATGCGGAGCGCCCGAGGATTGCAGGTGAAGCTTGCGGGTGGTGGAGGTGGGAAGGACAGCCTTGTGCGATACTCCAAACAAGACGCGCTCCGAGTTCGGAGTTGTGCTGGATACGACCGGTCACATCGGTCGGTTTCAGCCGGCGCTTTCACAATAACTTGAGGCATGCGTGAGCTTTGCTTGATGACAATTGTCGTGCCAGTTTCGGGCCAGTCCACTTGAGCGGCCTGCCCTTCCTGAGAGAAGGGACAGTAAGTTGTTGTTGAGGGCAAAAGCTGTGGTTCAGCGCACTGCCGGGATGGCACCCAACATCTGTGGTCTCTTGGTTGTTCATCGCGTCCTTGCTCTATCGTAAGCGGCAACAAGCGCATTAGCACGAGCCGCGATCTCGGCGACCGTCGTCCCGGGCCTGTACAAGTAGCTTCCGATGCCGAAACCGGTGCAGCCCGCTGCAAGAAACTCGGCGAAGTTGTCAGGATTGGCACCGCCGACGGCATAGAGGGGGATCTCGGGAGGTAGCACGGCCTTCATGGCCTTGATCCCGGCCGCGCCCAGGACCTCGGCGGGGAAAAACTTCAAGCCGTGCGCGCCGGCTCTGATGGCCCGGAACGCCTCAGTCGGCGAGAATACCCCCGGATAAGATCGTAAGCCGCGGGCACGCGTGCGTGCGATGACCGCCTCGTTGCAGTCAGGTGAGACGATGAAGGTGCCGCTCGCCGCGGCGACAGCGTCGACGTCGTCTTCCTTCAGGACGGTGCCAGCTCCCACCGATGCCCTGCCCTCGAGTGCTTTCGCCGCAGCGCGGATTGAGTCGATCGGCTGAGGCGAGTTGAGCGGCACCTCAATGATGGAGATACCGGCACGAGCCAGGGCCTCGCATACAGCAACGGCCTCTTCCGGCGTGATGCCCCGCAGAATGGCTATGAGGTGCCGGTGATCTTTCATCATCGCTAATACTCCTGCCGCGTGTCCGGTCAGTGCTGAAGCCGTGCGGCCTTCAACCCGGCCAAGGTGGCCTCGACACCGTCAAGGATTCGGGCTTGGCCGCCAACGATCGTAAACCCCCTGGCATAGAGTTCGGCCAATGCGGCTTCGCCGACGATGGCAATTTCGGTTTCGCCGATCCATTCGCGTAGTGCGCCAATCTCTGAGCCGATGAGTAGGCCCGAAAGAAACCCCGCACACCAATCGGGTGTCCGGCCAGAGAGAAGCGAGCCCGCGCGAACCTTGAAGAGCATTACTGACAGCTTTTGGGGCGCTTCGATGCCGGAGCTAAGTCCGGCCTGGAACCCGTCGTCGTGTTGGGGACCTTGTATTGGACCGGCAAAGGAATGGCGCAGGACGGAATGGGTGCGCAAAATCTCGAACAGTTCGCCTGTCATCGCCGTTGTGAAGCGCTCTGCACGCCGGCCGGTCAGCTGCACCCACTTCGAATGGGTTCCTGGCATGCACACGACGCCGCTGAAGCCGGGCCAGAGCGTCCCAAGTCCAAGCAGCTGCGTTTCCTCTCCTCGCATTACGTCTTCCTGGCTGGTGGCCCTTTGGCAGATGCCGGGGAGAATGCGTGCCGAGACGCGTGCGTCGGGCATTGCGGGAACCACAGCTCTGTCCACTAACGTCTCGAGATCGGCTGGCGCATCAAGGTAGGGCGCCTCCATCCAACCCTGCTTGGCGCCCGCCATCCCGCAAATCAGCACGTCAATCTGTGATCCCTTCCAAGGAAAGTTCCCTGAGAGCAGGGCGCCGAGAACGACCGGATAGGCATCGGGCGTCAACTTGCTCATGCCCTGATCGGACATGTGCGAGAACATGACATTGCCGCATGTCCCAATGCCCCATGCGCGCAGATTGGAAGTGCCCCAATCAACGGCAACCCATTCGACTTCGGCCGGGATCATGGACTTGCCTCCATAGCCTACAGGAGAGGTTGGCATCTGGCAGTGATCGGGGCAACTGCGTCCTGCGCGACACCCAAGCGCCGCGGAATGTCCTAAAACTCCTTCGCCTTCGGCACTCTTTGGAAGACCCCCTAGATGAGCGCGCTTTTTGCCGAGCGTCTCGTTCACTTCACCGATGGCGAGCGCGAGCTTCGAGGCCAGCACGGCGCGCCGGCCGCACGCGACGGCTCTCATAGCGGACATGCTCGACCGCAGCCCATCCACATCAAAGGTGGGCTTCTCGGGTCGCGCCTTGGCCATTCCGAGCGCCGCGCCGAAGGCCAGCCCGATCGAGGCGAAATCGCCGATCATCTTGAAGTGGCCGGGGTCAGGCACGCTGAGGTAGGGGACCACGCACAGGAAATTGCCGCCGTCCACGACGAGATTTCGATCGGCCGGCAGGAGCTTCTCGAGCTCCATGGCGAGGACGCGCATGTCGATCGTGCGGTGGGTGTTGGCGGGTTGGAAGTCCTGCTCGGGATGGAAAGCCGCGATCAGCGCCGAAGCCTCGGCGCTGTGAAAGGGCTTCTCCGCCGCCTGCCGTGAGGGGCAGGCCGCAGCGATCCGCTCGGCTGCCAGGCGCGCGTCACCGACCACGGCCACGTCCGCATCGAGCCATCGGCCGATGTTCCCGCGCACAAAATCGACGTGGATCAGCGGCACCTTCGCAACGGGAGTTGGGTACCGGCCCACGCACTGTTGCCTAATGCGGGCCATCACCGTACCTTTCTCTCTGGCAGAAAGTCCGCCCCTCGTATGCACGGGACGAACTAACCTGCGACGAGCGATACGCATTATGGCCGAACCGGTTCTGGCACTCGACGAGCTCACTGTACGCTTTCGGCTGCGGCGCGGCGAATTGACGGCCGTCGATGGCGTGTCCTTCACCGTACATCGCGGTGAGACCTTCGGCCTTGTTGGCGAATCTGGGTCCGGCAAGTCGGTGACGGCGCGCTCGATCATGCGGCTGATCCCGGATCCGCCGGGCAAGATTCCACGTGGCCGCATCGTCTACCAAGGCCGCGACGTATTGAAATTGAGCGACACGGACATGCGCGCGTTGCGCGGTCGACGCATCGCCATGGTGTTCCAAGAACCGATGAGCGCTCTCAACCCCGTGTTCACGGTGTGCGCGCAGATCTCCGATGCGCTGTGTACCAATCTCGGCCTGTCCAGGCGAGAGGCGCGCGAGCGTGTCGTCGAGCTGCTGGCGCTGGTCGGTATCCCCTCGCCGCGCAAGCGGCTAGACAGCTACGTGCACGAATTCTCCGGCGGCATGCGGCAACGCGTGATGCTGGCGATGGCGCTCAGTTGCAATCCAAATTTCCTCATCGCTGACGAGCCGACCACCGCGCTCGACGTGACGATACAGGCCACGATCTTAGAGCTGATCACAGGCATGATCGATCGCTTCGGCATGTCAATGATCTTCATTACGCATAATCTTGGGGTCGTCGCGCATGCCTGCGACACGATCGGCGTGATGTACGCCTCGCACATGGTGGAGCTCGGCGCCGCGCGCGAGATCTTCCGCAACCCGCAGCATCCCTACACGATCGGATTGCTGGACTCGATCCCTCGGCTGGACACGCAGGCCAAGTACCTGACGCCGATCATCGGCACGATGTGCAACATGATGGAACCACCGTCGGGCTGCAAATTCCATCCCCGCTGCGCGCACGCCATGGACATCTGCAAGCGCGAGATTCCGGCGCTGCGCGAGATCGCGCCCGGACATCACGCGGCGTGCCACCTGCATGGACCGGCGCGATGCCATGACCGCCACTGATACGCTGCTCCAAGTCAAGGGGCTGACCAAGCACTTCGCCCTGCACGCCGACATCTATTCCAAACTGGCTGGACAGAAGGCGCAAGTGCTCAAGGCGGTTGACGGCATCGACTTCCACATCCGCCGCGGCGAAACCCTGGGCCTGGTCGGCGAGAGCGGCTGCGGTAAGTCAACCACGGCGCGGCTGGTGACCCGTCTGATCGAGCCAACGTCGGGCGAGGTCAGGCTCAGGGACGAGGACCTACTGTCCTTCTCCCCGTCGCGCATGAAGGAGACGCGCAAGGAAATCCAGCTCGTTTTCCAGGATCCCTACAGCTCGCTCAACCCGCGCAAGACGATCATGCACATCCTGAGCCGGCCGATGGAGATCCATGGCCTGGTCAGGACCTGGACCGAAAAGCGCAGCCGAGTGCTCGAGCTGCTGCACCGGGTCGGGCTGGGCGTCGAGCACATCGATCGCTATCCGCACGAATTCTCTGGCGGTCAGCGTCAGCGCATCGCCATCGCGCGCGCACTGTCGGTCGAGCCGGACCTAGTGATCGGCGACGAGCCGGTCTCGGCGCTCGACGTGTCTATCCAGGCGCAGATCCTCAACCTCTTCAGGGATTTGCAGGAAGAGCTGGGGTTGACCTACCTATTCATAGCCCATGATCTGAGCGTGATCCGCCACATCAGCGATCGTGTGGCGGTGATGTATGTCGGCAAGATCGTCGAGACCGGACCAGCTGCCCTGCTGTTCAACGATCCGCTGCATCCCTATACCAGAGCCTTGCTCGCGGCGGTGCCCGAGGCCGATCCCGACAAGCCGCCGCCCAGATTGACTTTACAGGGCGAAGTCTCGACGCCCATCGACCCGCCTCCGGGCTGCCGCCTGTGCGGCCGCTGCCCGCGGCAGACCACGATCTGCTCCGAGGTCTCGCCATCGCTTGTCGATGTCGGGGACGGCCGCCAGGTCGCCTGCCACAATCTGTAGACACTTGGCGCACGCGAAGCACGATGAAGCTGCTGATGACATCGGGTCTGAACGGGTCCAGCAATGACAAGGCCCAATCCGCCTTTGGGCATCATCCCGCCAGGGAGGATGGTACAGTCAGCGCTCGGTCAGTCGCGGATCGAGTATGTCCCGCAAGCCGTCGCCGAACAGGTTGAAGGCCAGCACGGTGTAGCAGATCGCGATTCCCGGGAAGGCGGCGATCAGCGGGGCGGTTTCCATGTAGTCACGCGCGGCACTGAGATCGGAGCCCCAGTCCGGCGTTGGCGGCGGCGTGCCCAGGCCGAGAAACGACAGCGCGGCGATGATCAGAATGACGTAGCCCAGGCGAACCGTGGCATTGACGATCAACGGCGAGACGATGTTGGGCAGGATCTGCCTGAGCGCAATGCTGAAGCTGCCGTCGCCGATGGCGCGCGACGCCTCGACATATTCCTTCTGTTTCTCCGCAAGCACCGTACCGCGCGACAAGCGCGCCACCTCCGGGGTGAAGGCAAAGCCCAGCGCGAAGATCAGGATCATATCGTTGTAGATGCCCTCGAGCTTCCATTCCCGGGCCAGGGTCACGATCAACAGATAGAGCAGCAGGCCTGGGAACGCCAACAGGCCGTCGACGATCCGCATCGCCACTGTATCGACCTTGCCGCCGAAATAGCCGGAGAGCACGCCGTAAGGGACTCCGACCGACAGGCCGAAGGCGACCGCCAGCAGCGCGATGGTGACCAGCCTGCGACCACCCCACAGTAGGCGCGAATAGATGTCGCGGCCCAAGCGGTCGGTGCCGAGATAGTGCTTCTCGCTCGGAGGCGCCAAGCGTTCGCGGTAACTTTGTTTGATCGGGTCGTGCGTGGCGATCCACGGCGTGGCGATGCAGGCGCTGAACAGCACCACCAGCATGCAGAAGCCGATGAAGGCGGTGCGGCTCTTGCGGAGCTCGTACCAGGCGCGAGAGAGGATCCCGGCCAGACGCGTGCCGCGTCCGGGCAGCGCCGGCACAAGACGGGCATCCGCGAGACTGGCGAGCTTGGGTGCTTGAACTTCCGTCATCGTCGCTGCGGCCTAGCCCAGTTTGACGCGCGGATTGAGGAACCTGTACGTCAGGTCAACCAGCAGGTTCATTACCACGACGATCACGCCGAGCACCAGCACGCCCGCCTGGATCAGCGGATAATCGCGCTGGATGATCGCTTCGTAGATCGCTCGTCCGATGCCCGGCCAAGCGAAGATGGTTTCCAGCACGACCGTGCCGCCCAGGAGATTAGCTAGCTGCAGGCCACTGATGGTGATGGTTGGGATCATCGCGTTGCGCAGGGTATACTTGAAGATAACCTTGCGCTCGCTCAGGCCGAGCGAACGGGCAGTATCGACATATTCCTTGTTCATCTCGTCGAGCATACTGGAACGCGTCAGTCGCGTCGTGTATGCGGCCTGGCGGAAGCCGATCGCGGCAGCCGGCAGGATCAGGAATTTCAAGCTACCCCAGAAATCAACGAACGGACTGACGAAGCCAGAGGATGGCAGCCAGCCAAGATAAAGTGAGAAAAACAGCACGCAGAGGATGGCGAACCAGAACTCCGGAATCGAGATGCCGACCAGGGACGTTACCTGCGCCGTGTAGTCGACTGGCGTATTGCGCCGGATCGCCGCCACAGTGCCCAAGGGCACCGCGATCAGTATCGACAACGATATGCCCACGAGCGCCAAATATAGCGTCGCCGGTATGCCCTGCAGGAGCTCGACCGTCACTGGCCGGCGCGTCACCAACGACTTGCCGAAATCGAGCTGCACGGCACGATACAGCCACTTGGTGTAGCGGACATACACGGGCTGGTCGAGGCCGTACTCCTTCTCGAGGATCTTGCGCACTTCGGGATCATTGTTGCCCTCGGTGCCGACCAGCGTGTCGATGATATTGCCGGGCAGCATCTCCACGAAGGTGAAGACGACAAGCGTCAACACCAACAGAACGGGTATGAGATAGGCGACGCGTCGGATGATGTAGGCGAGCATCGGTGAAGCTCCGGCCGCAGCCGATGGCGACATGATCGTCGCCGTCAGCTCTCGAGCCAAGTCGTCCGCAGGCCGCCACCGGCGTACTGGAACGGTCCGGTGAACGAGGGCTTGTAGCCCCTGATACGCTTGGTGCCGGCCTGCATCAGCGGCACGAAGTGCGTGTAGATCAGCGGTAGGTCCGTGTTGATCAGCGAGTCGACGTCGCTGTACATTTGCCGCCGCTTGACCTTGTCGCGCTCGACCTTGGCGGCGAGTATCAACTGGTCGACCTTCTCGTTCTTGTACCCGTGGCGGCGCATAGTCTCGGGCGCCGTCGACAAGATCGAGCGCGAGTACCAGCCGTCTGGGTCGATGCGATAGCTGTTCGCCGACGAATCCAGATCGAACGCGCCCTTATTGTACTTGTCCTGGATCACAGGTGTGGGATGGATCTCGAAGGTCACGTCGAACCCGGCGTCCTTGAGCATCGCGTGCGCCAGCTCGCCGGATTGCTGCATGTAGGGGAAGCTGTCGTTGGCAATGATTAGCAGCTTGGCGTCGCCACCCTTGGCCTTCTTGCGCATCGCCGTGGCCTTGTCGGGATCGAATTGCGGCAGCGACGCGACGTCCTTGCCGTGCCACGGGCTGGCCTCGCTGTAGAAACCCTTGGCGATCCAACCCTGTTTGTTGAATACCGCTTCGTGGATACCCTGGTGGTCGATGGCGTGTGCGGCCGCCATGCGCAGCAGATGGGCGTCGGGATTGTCCTTCTCCGAGAACGGGCCGTTCTTGAGATTGAAGGCAATGAACGCCGTGCCGACCTGCGGCACCAGCCAGGTGTCGTAGGAGCCGCCATGTTCCTTGATGAAGTTCGGTGCGTCGGCGTAGGCGACGTTGTCGATCAGGTCGACCTCGTTGGTCCGCAGCGCGGTCAGCCGCACGCGGTCCTCTTTCTTAGGCTTACCTATCATGCCGTCGAGATAAGGCAGCGTGTTGCCCTCGGCATCGGTCTCCCAGAAATTCTCGAAACGTACCAGCTCGCAGGTGTCGAAACGTTTCCAAGACTTGAACTTGAACGGCCCGCAGCCCACCGGATGCGTGTCGGCGTTGTCGACGGAGCCCGGTGCCATGAGGTTGACGGGGTAGTATACGAGGTTGGTATCGAACGCCGCGCTCGCGCCCTTGAGATGGAAGCGTACCGTGTGCTTGTCATCTACCGTGACGCGCTCGACATCCGTCAATGCCGAGCGGGTAAAGGAATGGCCGATCTTGGGATCGAGGATGCGCTCGATGTTCCATTTGATCGCCGGGGCGTCGATGCTCTCGCCATTGTGGAACTCGGCGCCGCGACGCAGCTTGAAGGTCCAGGTTTTCAGGTCGGCCGAAGCGTCCCATTCCGTCGCGATGGCCGCGACCGGATCCATCTTGGCATCGAAGTCGAGCAGACCACCTGTCAGTGCGGCCATCGGCTGCGAGACGAAGTAGATGAAGTTGCGGTGGGTATCGAGGCCGACGGAATCGTCGCGCATACCGAAGCGCAGCGTACCACCGCGTTTGGGGTGTCGCTTGCCCGCTGCCGCTTCGCGCGGCAAACCCACCATCGCGGCGCCTGCCAGCGCCGTCGTGGTCGCAAGAAACTCACGCCGTGAACGTCCGGTGCCCTTTTTGTCTTCGCCGGCCATTGGACGAAGCCTCCCTGTTCGAGTTTTTTTGGGGCCGATTTTGGCTATCTGGTCGGATGGTTGCTCGTTTCGGCTCTCCACAGTACGACTGCGCGGACCGCTTTCGTAGGTCGAAATCGGCCTGTATGGGACTGTTAGCAGACTGACGACAATGGCGGGAAAGTCAATGCTCGCCTCGCACAAGGGTCGCACCAATCCTCGGCCAGACACCAGAAGAATGCTGCATTGCAGCGCCTGTCGGTAATCGTGGTCTCGTGTGGCGCAGTCGCGTCGTGCGGCAATCGTCTGGCGGAAGGTGTCATCGGAAAGCAGACGGAGGGTCAGCGCGATTGCCGTCCGCCGAGCCGGGAAGATCGAAATCTTACCAGCCACCCGTCGTGATGACGCGATACCCCAACAAGGGGCATTTTGCGCTCTCCGCAAAAGCCCCGACTGTGTAACCCATGTCTACGCTATGAACTGTCACCCTTCTCTCAGGAAGGGCATACAAAACTATGAACACCGGTCTGGCCTTGGCTGGTCGCCAGGACTTCCTGTTCCAGCACTTCCTTCCGACCCACCATGCGCACCTCGCGTCGTCGACCTCGATGCGGTCGACGAGAGAAGCCAGATAGGCGTTGCGGAAGGGATCTCGCCAGCCGTTCCGTGTGAAGCGCTCGATGACAATGCGACTAAGGTCCGCGACAGCCCGTGTGGCCGATCTCGCCCGCTCAAGCGCGGCGTGCGCCCTCTCTCGCGCCAGCTTTAGGCCCGTGATGCGCGCCCTCAGGATGTGCCCGCAAGGGGATCCGTCGCTGTGAAGCCGAAAGCACCAACGTGATCTACGCGGCCAAGAAGGTGCCCAGCCATTACAGCGGCCCTGTCACCGCTTCGGCTGCCTGCGCGCCCACTCCAGAAACTCCTTGAACAGGCGCTCTTGCTCGGCTCGGTCGTGAGGCGCCGCGTTCGCCGCCTGCGCACGCGCCAGGGCCGGATCGATGCCGCTCGGCGGCGCTTTGGTCGCTGCCTCTGCGGCCTGGCGATCAAGCCATCGCTGGGCAGCAGCGAAGCGCTGCCAGCCCGGGACGGTGGCAGCGATGTTGACGTCGCGCCAAGCGGGGTGACGAGGCGGCTGCCTCAGCTTGTCCAAATGCGAGAAGAACGCGTCCACGAACTTCTCGACCTTTCTGTAGCGGTCGGTGCCTGGCGCCCAATTGTAGGTGACCAGGAGGAGGTGGGTCCCAAGCGTCTGAACCCCCGATCCTCTTGCAATCAGAGTCGGGTAGGTCTCGCTGGACAAGCTTGCGGGCAGGAAGGACTCCTCGAGCGCCGCGGTGTAGGGAACCTCCAGCAGCTTGAACCCCAAGTCAGAACTCACTGCAGCATACGCGGGAATGGGGACCGAGCAGAAGCATGCGGTGGCATGGACCTCGCCGTTGCGCATCTGCTGGATGCCATCGGGAATTGACAGATTGACCTCCTCGATTTCGACACCGAGCGTTTTCAATACAATGGGAATGACGCTGCCCTTCGGAAAGACGTTCATTTTTTTCCCGTTGAGGTCTTTCAGAGAACTGGGCTCAGGCCGCGCGAGCACCTGAAGCATGTCCACCGAAAGCGCTGTGATGTATGCGACCCGGCGATCGAGGTTCGCTCCATACTCGCCCGACGCTTTGACGTCGTTGAGCACGTCAAGCCTCGTGATGGCCAGGTCCACTCCACGCAGCAGCAGGACGTCGCGGAGATTCTTCTTCGCTCCGTCGCCTGCGACTGGAAGGACCCGCAAGCTGTCCCCCTCGGTGACGGTTAGCGCGATATCCTGTGCCATGTGGATCCATGGACCGCCCAGTGTCCCGCCCAGGACCATCAGGAGATTTTCGTTCGCCTTCTCTCGCTCAGCCTGATGAGAGAAAGCGGGGGCTTTCGGCGGCTGAGCGCCCCTTTGCTGGGTCTGCGCGCTGGCGGCACTGACCGCGAGCGGGCTCAATGCCAGAAGGAACGCCAATACAAGCCAAACTCGCATCTTACGATACCCCCGAAATTGCTGAGGCGACAGGTTTCCCCGTTGTTATTGTTGGGCATCGAACCGCTTGATGCCGACATCGGTCACAAGCTTGGTCCACTTCGTGATATCGGCCGCCACGCGCTCCTTGAACCCTTGAGGCGTGCTCGAAATGGGTGCGCTGCCGAGAACTCGGAGCCTCTCGATCGTCTTCGGTTCCTTGACCATGGCGACGGTCCCTGCATTAAGCCGCTTCACCACATCGGCTGGCAAATTCGGCGGCCCGGCCAAGCCGAAGTATGAGATCACCTCATAGCCCGGAATGGTCTCGCCGATGGTCGGCACATCGGGCAGGGCAAAGAACCGCGTCGGGCCGGTGGTGGCGATGGCGCGGATCTTGCCGTCCTTCAACAGCTCCAGCATGGTCGGCGGCGGCTCGAACCCCAGCGCAATGTGCTTGCCGAGCAGCATAGTCGGAACAGCCGTGCCGCCCCTGGACGGAAGGTGCTTGAGCTTGACGTCGGCCATCGCAGCGAACAGCTCAGCCGACAGGTGCTGACCCGTGCCGACGCCGGACGTTGCGTAGATAATCGGCTCGGTTGAGGACTTTGCGGCCGCGATCAGCTCGGGCACGGTCTTCACGGGATGCTCCGGGTAGGTCGCCACGACGAAAGGAATCTGCGTCACCAGACCGACGAACGTGAAGTCTTTGATGGGGTGGTAGGGCAGCTGCTCGTGCAGGGCGGCGGCGGCGGCATGCCCGCCGGGCAGCATGAACAGGGTATAGCCGTCGGCCGGGGCGCGAGCGATGTAGCCGGCTGCGACTCTCCCACCTGCCCCTGGCTTTGGCTCGACGAGCACAGTCTGCCCTAGGTGCGCCGACAGGCGGTCCGCCACGACACGCGCTGTCACGTCAGCATTGCCGCCGGCGCCGAAGCCGTGCACCAGCGAGATCGGCCGCTCCGGCCAAGCGGCTGCAGCTATGTGCGGGAAGGCGAACGCAGCGAGAAGTCCGAAGGCCGTCCGTCTCAACAGGGTGAGGCTCATGATCCCTCCATGGCGCGTCCCCGCGGGACGCCCTTTTTTGCGATCCCAGCCGCGTTACGTCCCCCCGCTAGCGGATTGTCCCTTCTGCTGCCTCTGCCGCGTCCACTCCAGTAACCCGTTGAACAGGCTGCTCTGCGCGCATCCCGACCTCAGAGCCCGTCCGCCTTCGGAGAACGCTAATCGAGAACTCTGCCGATTGGCAAGGTCGGCCATGATCAGGCAATCGTGATCGGGCTTGCTGCGCGGCAGCCGGTTCCACCGTCACGATTTCGTCACTCGCCTCGCCTCACTCATGCCGCGACCTAGGGCCATCGTCTCGCAGCGGATCATCAGGTCTCGCGCTGGTGTGACACATGCGCTGAATGGTAGAAGGCCGAATGGGCATCGCGTCGAAAATGCGATGGGAGCCAACTCTGGCCGGACGAGATAGTGCCGTAACAGCAATGAATTTGGCCGAATGGTTGCCTGCTATGCCTCGCTTGCTGCTTCTGGCGACGGGCGCTGTCCTCGGTTTGCTCGCGCTGTTGCCAGGTGCGCAGGGGCAAGGGCAGCCGGAAGTGGCAGCAGCGGTTCCGGCGCCAAAGGTCCGAGTGTTGGCCATTGCCAGGACGCTGCTTGCGGACGAACGTCTGCCCGAGGGCGGGCTGATCGTGGCGTTGGTCAGCGCCAGTCTCGGCCAAACAGGGTCGGACGGATCCGCACGCCCGGATATCGACGTGCGTTGGACAACGCCGGCGCTGGTCCGGACGCTATTGAGCGATCCCTCGATTGATATGACCCTGCCTTTGAACGGCGTCGACTGCGAGCGGCCCAACGATCTCAGCCACACCTCGGCGGTATTGTGTGATCAGGCAACTTACTCCGATCCGATCCTTCGGGTCGTGATGGCCCTCTTCACTCTGTCCGGCAGCGCCTTCAAGTTCGACACCGACGAGAGCATCCTCGGCAAGCGCATCTGCCTTGCGCAGGATTATGATCTGTCTTCCCTCAACGGCCAAGGGCGCAACTGGGCGTCGGAACAACGGGTGGTGGTGCTTCGCCAGCCGACGCTGCTCGATTGCATCGCCGCGGTACAGGGGCGCAAGGCCGATGCCTTTGCCGCCACGGATCTAGAGGGACGGTACTTGCTCGGGCGACTGGGATTGCTGGAGCTCTTCGCCATGGGAGAGCGCCCGCTCGCCACGCTCACTCTGCACGCCGTGGTTTCAAGCGAGCACGCTCGAGGCCCGGAGCTTCTAAGTGCCCTGAATCGTGGCCTCGAGCAGCTGAGGCAGAGCAAGGCGTACACAGCCATCGTCCAGAAGCACCTCATGGGTCGGTGGCAAGCTCCAGCGGACATACCGGCTGTTGCCGTGGCAGCTGCTGCTCCTGTCACTAAATCTGGCGCCGAAGCTCCACCGCCCCCCGTCGAACCGCTGGCACGCGACACCTCCAAGACCGCAGCACCCGTGATACTCCCGGTGAACCGCGAGCGGGCGCTCAGGTTCTTGAAGAGGGGCGACGGAGAACTGGCCGAGGGCCGGGTTGCGGCGGCGCGGCAACTCTACGAGCGGGCGGCCGAGATGGGCCTTGCCCAAGCCGCTATGGCACTAGCAGCCACCTACGACGCCGCCGAGCTGATAGGGCCAAATTTGCGAAACGTTCAGCCGGATACCACGGAAGCCAAGCGCTGGTACGAGCGGGCGCGTGCGCTTGGCGCAAACGACGCGGACCGGCGATTGCTGCGCCTGGGCGCAAAGTAACAGGGTAATCTTTGCTATTGCAGGTCGCCGAGGCGCTTGATGCCGGCAATCTTAGGCCATGAGCTGAACCCAATAACGGCACCATTGCCCTTCCTGAGAGAAGGGTGACAGTTCATACCTGATGTGGTGGACGGCCCCCTCAAGGTGATTCGTCTCTGACGATCACCCTATGGCACATCGATGCCGGGAGCGGGCGCCGTGCACCACATCAGGTACGGACCCATGAGCGACCCGAGACATCGTACCGGACACAGCAGCTGCGGATCGCTAACGAAGTGCTCGGTTTCTTCAGCGCCGCCTTCGGCTACCGCACTGGCTGGGACGATGAGCTGAATAAGCAAAACGGGGTTTGCAACCCGCATCAGAATTCCCGACCGGGCACGGGCGGCGATCAGCGAAAGGCAAACCGAGCTCTTTTGCGATTGGCATGGGCGGGCCGCCCGCCGCAAGCTTCTGCTTGATGTTGAGTCGATCCCGGACGATGCTGGCGGTGCAGGGTAGGCTTCCATAGAGGGGCGACAGCCCGTTGCGCGGCGCGGATGCGCCGGGGGAGGAAGAATGGCAACCGTTGACATCCGCAACGTGCGTAAGGCGTTCGGCTCGGTTGAGGTGCTGCACGGCGTCAGCGTGGACATCGCCGATAGCGAGTTCGTGGTGCTCGTGGGGCCGTCCGGCTGCG
The DNA here is from genome assembly GCA_963820375.1 of uncultured Alphaproteobacteria bacterium. Classification (GTDB taxonomy): domain Bacteria; phylum Pseudomonadota; class Alphaproteobacteria; order Rhizobiales; family Hyphomicrobiaceae; genus AWTP1-13. The sequence goes on from CAWFZX010000022.1 coordinate 29,951, forward strand.
GCAAGTCCACGTTGCTGCGCATGATCGCCGGCCTCGAGAATATCACCTCGGGCGAGATCGCCATCGGCAAACGCGTCGTCAACACGCTACCGCCAAAGGACCGGGACGTCGCCATGGTGTTTCAGAACTACGCGCTCTATCCGCACATGACGGTGTTCGACAACATGGCGTTCTCCATGAAGCTCGCCAAGGCGCCGGCGGATGTCATGGAGCGCGAGGTGCTGCGGGCCGCACAGATCCTCGGCCTCGAACAGCTCCTGCACCGCTATCCGCGCCAGCTTTCGGGCGGCCAGCGCCAGCGCGTCGCCATGGGCCGCGCCATCGTGCGCAATCCCCAGGTATTCCTGTTCGACGAGCCGTTGTCCAATCTCGACGCCAAGCTTCGTGTACAGATGCGCTCCGAGATCAAGGCGCTGCACCAGCGGCTCAAGGTGACAACCGTCTACGTCACCCACGACCAGATCGAGGCCATGACGATGGCCGACAAGATCGTCGTCATGAACCATGGCGTCATCGAGCAATCAGGGCCACCGCTCGACCTCTACGACAGCCCGGCCAACATCTTCGTGGCGGGCTTCATCGGCTCGCCGGCTATGAACGTGCTGGAAGGGCGGATCGTCGACAGCCATTTCCACTCCCGGGATGGCATGCAATGGGCTTTGCCCGAGCGGCGCGCCGGGACCGCCGGGGCGCCCATCCTATACGGCATCCGGCCCGAGCATTTGCGGCTCGACCAGCAAGGCTTGGCTGCCAGTGTTGTGCTCGTCGAGCCGACGGGCTCCGAGACACAGGTGCAGCTGCGCGTCGGCGAGCGCCCGATCACGGCCGCGTTCCGCGAACGTATCATGGCGCGGCCGGGCGAGACCCTTCGCGTCGCGCCGGACCCCGCGCACATCCACCTGTTCGACCAAACGACCGGCCTGCGCCTCTAGCGCGGCGCAACATAGGGAGAGGAGGAACGGCCATGCCCCAAATCGTTACGCGGCGCGATGCGCTTCGTCTGACTGCGGGAGGAACAGCAGCTCTAGCATTCTCGAACACGGCTGGCGCGCAAATCCCGCGCGCCGACGTTGCCGCGCTCAAGCTCCCAATCGAGAAGGACGCAGCCTTGCGCATTTTGCGGCCTGCGCGCTTCGTCGAACCCGACGAAGTGCTGTTCCGCGCCAACACCGCCAAGTTCCAGCAGGCGACCGGCATCGCCGCGCGCGTCGACTTCGTCGGCTGGGAGGACATGCGCCAGCAGACCGCGGTTGCCTCCAACACCGGCACGGGTCCCGACATCGTTGTTGGCTGGAGCGAGGACCCGCATGTCTACGCCGACAAGCTCATCGAGCTCAGCGATCTTGCCGAGTATCTGGGCAAGCGCTACGGCGGCTGGACCTTCCTGGCGGAGAAGTACGGGAAGAAGGACAAGACCAACAACTGGCTGGCCATTCCGTTCGGCGGCGGCACCGGTCCGATATGCTACCGCAAATCGGCCGTCAAGGAAGCAGGCTTCGACGGCATTCCCAACGACCACGCGACGTACCTGAAGCTGCTGCAGGCGATGAAGAAAAACAACAAGCCCGCCGGCTTTGCGCTCGGCAATGCCGTCGGCGACGGTAATGGCTTCGCAAACTGGGTGGTCTGGTCGCACGGCGCCTATCTTGTCGACGAGGCGGGCAAGGTCGCGATCAACAGCAAGGAGACGATCGAGGCCCTGAAATATCTGCAGGACCTCTATCAGACCTTCCTGCCCGGCACGCTGTCGTGGGGCGATCCCAGCAACAACCGTGCCTATGCAGCAAGCGAGTGCTGGCTGACCGCCAACGGCGTCTCCCTCTACTATGCCTTGAAGAACGATCCGGCCACTCGCGCAATCGCGGACGACACGGAACATGCACCCCTGCCCTACGGCGTGGTCGGCAAGCCGCCGCAGGCCTCGCTGATCCTCAACGGCATGATCTTCAAGCACACGAAGTTCCCCAACGCCGCCAAGGCCTACATCCAGTTCATGATGGAGTCCGAGCAGTACGATCCCTGGCTCACGGGTTGCCTGGGCTACTGGTCGCACACGCTCAAGGCCTACAACAGCAGCGCGGTGTGGAAGTCCGATCCCAAGCTCGCTCTCTTCCAGACGGCGACCGAAAATCAGTTCTGGTCGGGCTACAAAGGGCCGATCACGCACGCCGCGGGCGCCGTCTCCGCCGAATACATCATGGTGCAGATGTGCGCGTCGGTTGCCTCCGGCCAGGCGACACCGGAGGAGGCAGCCAAGGAGGCCGAGCGGCGGACCAAACGTTACTACCGCTGAGGCACAGGGCGCAGCCGGCCGCCGGGGCCCGGCTGCGCCGCAGGCTCCGATCCGCGAGGTATCGCCTTGACCGCCACAACCGTCCCCAGATGGTCGCCCGTCCGCACCGAGGCCAACTGGCTCGTGCGCCTGTTCGACTGGAAGCCGTTCCTCGTCTTCATTTGCATGCTGCCTGCGGCCGGCCTGCTGCTCACATTCCTCACCTATCCGCTCGGCCTCGGCATTTGGCTGGCGTTCACCGACACCACGATCGGCAGGAGCGGTCAATGGGTCGGGTTGGAGAATTTCGAGTTCCTGATCGGCGACAGGCTATTCTGGCAGGCGGTCTTCTACAGCTTCTTCTACACGTCGGTCGCGACCATCGGAAAGTTCGCCCTCGGGCTTTGGCTCGCGTTGCTGCTCAACAACCATCTCCCTTTCAAGAGCATTTTGCGCGCGATCATCCTGCTGCCATGGATCGTGCCGACCGTGCTCTCCGCAATCGCCTTCTGGTGGATCTACGATCCCCAATTCTCGATCATTTCCTTTGTCTTCGTCGATGTGCTCGGCGTGCGGGAGAAGTATTTCGATTTCCTCGGCAGCGCCTGGCCCGCGCGCTGGTCGCTCGTGGTCGCCAACATCTGGCGTGGCATCCCGTTCGTCGCTATCTCGCTCCTCGCCGGCCTGCAGACAATCTCGCCCTCGCTCTACGAGGCAGCCCTTCTCGACGGCTCCACGGCCTGGCAGCGGTTCCGCTTCATCACCTTCCCGCTGCTGCTGCCGATCCTCGCCATCGTGATGACCTTCTCGATCATCTTCACGTTCACCGACTTTCAGCTCGTCTACGCCATCACGCGTGGCGGCCCAGTGAATTCCACACACCTGATGGCGACGCTCGCATTCCAGCGTGGCATTCCTGGCGGCAATCTCGGCGAGGGTGCAGCGATCGCCGTGTCGATGATCCCGTTCCTCGTCTTTGCAACGCTGTTCAGCTATTTCGCACTGGCGCGTCGCAAATGGCAGCAGGGAGAGAGCAATGACTGACGCATCCCCGAGCGCGCAGCCCAGACGACAGCCGGAGAAAAACTTGGCCACGGTCGTACCGGAAGCGATGGCCTGGGATAGCCGCGCACGGCGCGCGGTGTATCTCTATGTGCCGCTCGCGTGTTTCGTGTTCATCCTGCTATTCCCGTTCTATTGGATGGCGATCACGTCGTTCAAGCCGAATGCCGAGCTCTACGACTACAAAACCTACAATCCCTTCCTGATCGCCAAGCCGACGCTCGACCACATTCGCAAGCTGCTGTTCGATACCGCCTACCCGCGCTGGCTGCTGACGACCATGTCGGTCGCGGTGTGTGCCACCTTCCTGTCACTCACCTCGAGCGCGCTTGCGGCCTATGCCATCCAGCGCCTGCGCTTCACCGGCAGCCAGTATGTCGGCCTCGCCATCTATCTGGGCTACCTCGTTCCGCCGTCGATCCTGTTCATCCCATTGGCGACAATGGTCTTCCAACTGGGCCTCTTCGACACGCCCTTTGCGTTGATCCTCGTCTATCCGACCTTCCTCGTGCCCTTCTGCACATGGCTCCTGATCGGGTACTTCAAGTCGATCCCTTACGAGCTCGAGGAGTGCGCCCTGATCGACGGGGCGACCAGGCTGCAAATCCTGCGTCTGATTACGCTTCCACTCGCGGTGCCCGGACTTATCTCGGCTGGAATATTTTCCTTCACGCTCTCCTGGAACGAGTTCATTTATGCGCTGGCTTTCATCCAATCGAGCGAGAAGAAGACAGTACCCGTAGCCATCCTGACGGAACTGATCTCGGGAGACGTCTACCAATGGGGAGCGTTGATGGCGGGGGCGCTGATGGGATCGCTGCCGGTTGCAATCTTCTATTCCTTCTTCGTCGACTACTACGTTTCCTCCCTCACGGGCGCGGTAAAGGAATAAGGACCCGGCTTCTTGTGAGACGGAGCGCGTTCACATGGATGGTCGTAATACCTCCGAGAACGGACATGCTCGGCCGCGATACGTCGCAGGTTGGCGGTAGATCGGCGATGTCCGTAATTGTATAGGCGCAGCGAAGGGTCAGCGGCAGCCAAGTGCCACGTTCTCCCGCCCAGTTGATACTCTCAGGAGTTCGCCCAGCCGGCTCGTTATGCCACTTTGCCGGCCAGTACCGGGACATTAACCCCACAGCTGCGTGAATGACTTTGGCAGCGTCAGGACAAACGTGGCACCGTGACTGCTGGGTATCTGCTGTATCGTCCCCTGATGCGCCTCGATGAGGGATCGCGCGATCCTGAGACCGAGGCCGGTGCCGCCGTGCTCCCGACGGGTGGTGAAGAACGGTTCGAAAATCCTGCTTCGGTTCCCCTCGCTAATGCCGATGCCGTTGTCCTTGAAGCTGATCCTGCTGGCTCTTTCGGTTGTCTCAAGGTTCATCTCGATCGCCGTGGCTTCGGCCTGTTTCGAGTTCTGGATGAGGTTTGTCGCGACGATCTCGAAACTTTCCGCGGAGATGCAGGCCTCAACACGCCCCTCGCCGGTCCGCGTGATGACAAGCCCATTGCCGCCGTGAAGTAACGCGAGCCGATCGACGGCAGCGGCGATATCGAGGGTCGTGTCGGCGCGGGGCATATTCTCGGCGTGCGCCAACTCAAGCAGTCGGCTCACCAGGAGGCGCAGCCGATCTGTGTCGGCGATGATATTGCCGAGAAACCTGGTGCGATCGGCATCACTCATGTCCGGCAAGTGCTCCTGCAGCAGCTCGGCCGAGCCCCTGATGGCCGACAGGGGCCCCTTGAACTCGTGCGAAACGTGGGCGGCGAAATCCCGGATGTACTGCGCGTGCCCGTCGAGCGACCTGGCCATTTCCAGAAAGCTGCGACCGAGCGCGGCGAGCTCCTTGGTGCCGTAGTGATCGAGAGGCGCAAGCGCGTTGCGATTGCCGCGCCCGAGTTGCTGCGCTTGCGCCGCCAGCCGGTTGATCGGCCGCACGAGCGTCCGCGTCGTCACCCATCCGAGCAGCAGCGTCAGGCCGAGAATGGTGAGCCCTGCCAGGACGAACCGGTCGCGCGTCGCGTACATATGGCGGAGGATGTTGTTGGGCGTTCGCGAGAGATAGATGATGCCCAGCAGCCGATCGCCGCTGATGACCGGGAACGCGGAGAAAATCCTGACGCCCGTCCCGCGGCTGAGCGAGGCAAGGGGCGGCGCCGGGTAATCGGGCAGCCGCTTGCGCAACGCGCTCGCATAGCGGCCCTGCATCGCCTCGCGCACCTCCTCGACGTGCGCGAGCGACATGCCCACTTCGTCGCGGCCGCCGATCACAGTGCCACTGTGATCGAGCACGCGCAGGCTGGCGAGCGTGGTCTTCTGGGCTTCGAGAAACAGACTGGAAACCTCCGCGCCGACCCGCAACATGGCACTCTTGGCCGGCATCTCGGCTGGGACCGCATCCGGCCTGCGCGGCCGCGTTAGGTGGGTGGCCAGGTCGACCAGAGGCTCGATCGGCGCCTCTTGCGGCGGCGGGCTCCTGCCAACGAGCGGGACGCCATAGTCGCCAAGCTCCGCGGCGGACGCCGCCATGGTCCGGTCGAGCAGGGCGGCCAGGATGGCCGCCTGGGCGATCAGCTCCGCTTCCGTCTCGCGCACGAGCTGGTTCTCATAGATGCGGAAGAAGACGAGGCTGCCGAGTGGCAGCACGAGCACCGTCAAGGTGACGACCAGAAGGACGCTGCGAACGCTTGGCCGGTACTTGCTTCGCATCCGTGCAAGAAGCCCGCTCGCTCGGCGCCCGAAGGCTGTGCGAGGCGCGTTACCGGCAGGGGCCCAGCTTGTATCCCACGCCATGCAAAGTCTCGATGATACAATGGCAGCCTACCGCCTCGAACTTGGAGCGGATGTGCCTGATGTGGCTGTCGATCGTGCGGTCGGAGACCTGCCCGTTGGTGGCGTACACGCTCTCAATCAGGCTGTTGCGGCCGCGCACGTGCTGGGGCCGTCCCATGAACTCCCTGAGGATCGCGAACTCCGTCGCGGTGAGCGTGACTGGCTGTCCGGCATAGCTGGCCGCGTGCTGGGCAGGATCGATATGCACCAGCCCATAATCGAGAGCAGCGACCCCAGATGAGGCCGTCTCTGATGGCCGCAGGCGCTTCAGGATCACCTTGACGCGCGCCACCAGCTCGCGCGGGCTGAAGGGCTTGGCGACATAGTCGTCGCCGCCGATCTCCAGCCCAACGATGCGGTCGACCTCCGCGTCGTGGGAGGACAGGAAGAGGATGGGAACGTCGGACAACTTGCGGATCTCCCGGCATACGCCGAGACCGTCCAGCTCCGGCATGCCGACATCGAGCACGATGAGATCCGCCTTGCGCTCGCCAAACGCGCGCAGCGCCTCCTTGCCGTCGCCGGCTTCCGCGGTCGCGAAGCCGGACTTGTCGAGCGCGAAGCGCACAACCTCGCGAATGTGCGGGTCGTCGTCGACGACAAGGATGGTGCCGGCCATGCGCTCCCTCACAAAATGCTTTGGCCGCGCCCTTGTAGAATCAGCACAAGGCCGATTCACGGCAGCCAAGGGCGGCCGCGGCCGCCCTTGCCGGACACCCGGGCGCGCCCGCGCTGCCCGGGTGTCTCGGCGCGTGAAGCCGGGGGAACTTCATGCCGCTGTACGGGTGAGCCGTCGCAGCCGCCACAGCAGGAGCAGCCCTATTAGGCCCAGGCCGACCAGGTGCTCGGGCTCCGGCGCCGCACCGCCACTGAAAGCCGGCTGGGAGGACGGCAAGACCGGACCGCGGGCCTCGATGAGTGGGCCGCCTGCGGGGACGATGCGGCTCGCGCCCAGCCCCGCCTGGCGCCCGGCGTTGGGATAGGCCGAAGGCTCCACACCCTTGACCATGGGCAGGGGCACATCGGCGCTGCGGGCCGAGGGAGGGTCGGCATTGACCTTGCGCTCGGAGACGGCGACGAACGATGTCCACTGGGTGACAAGCGAGAATTTCAATCCGAGGTCGGTGACGGCCGCCTTCAGCGCGGTGTCCTCCCGTCTCGAGGCGCGTAGGGCTTGCGGCACCATCAGCTCGTGCATGTGATCGGCGATGCGCGAGCGCGCCCAGATGAGCGGGATGGCTTCCGTTGCCGCGTCCGCAGGTCCCGTAGGCAGAACGATCTGCAGAGGCAGCAGCGCCGGTCTGCCATTGACGCGGCCGGAGATCTTCACGACCTGCGTGCCGGCGGTCTCGAATCGACCCTGTATGCGGATCGAATCGCCCTCGAACAGGTCCGGGATGAGGGCCGGCGTTACATGCAGAGGCTTCAGGCTACCCCAGTCGATCTGGATGTCAGTCAGGACGGGGGTCTTGAGCCGGCTTGCGAACCGGACAGCGGCCTCGTGGCTCTTCTCGGTCGGGTCGATGACGCGCGACAGGCCGCGGCCGTGCCGGGCCATCTCCTCAATCAGGTATCGGTTGACGGCCGAGCCGATGCCGAAGGCGTAGAGGCGCCCCTGGCCGACGCTTTCCGACACCAGCCGCAGGATCTGCGGCTCGTTGCCGACGTAGCCGTCGGACAGGAACACGACGATGCGCAGCGTGCCGGGGCTTTGCGCGACGCCGTAGGCTTGGCGCAAGCCGGCAAGCACCTCCGTGCCGCCGTCGGCGTAGAGGCGGTCCACATAGGCCGTGCCGGCCCTAATGTTGCTTGACGTTGCCGGTAGCGGGCCAGACGTGAACTCGCTGGCGTTGTTGGAGAAGCGGATGATGCGAAAGTAGTCCGCCGGCCGCAGCGCCTGCAAGGCGTGGCGCATGAAGGTCTTACTGGCCTCGATCGGCAGGCCCGACATGGACCCGGAGGTGTCGAGGACGAACACCATCTCGCGCGGCGTGATGTCTGCGTCTGCCGCCGCTTGCGGCGGCTCGATGAGCAGCGAGAAGGTTCCCTCACGCGCATCACGATGCGCCAGCAGGCCTGCCTGCGGCGCACTGCCCGACAGGTTGTACCGCAGGATGAAGTCACAGTTGTCGACCGTGCTGTCCCCGGCGAAGGTGACGGTTTTGGCCTTGGCGTCGCCGGCCGTCGTGAGCGAGTGCGTTGTGCTTATCACGCCGGTGATCGGGATGCCTGAGGCGAGGTTGACGCGAATGGACACCCGATCCGCCTCGATCGTGGCCGGAATGGTCAGGCCCGCGACATCAGGATAGTCCGGCACGGGGCCAAGCTGCCAAACGCCAGGGGGAGGCGCCGGCACGCCCGGGACGGTCGCCGTGTTCGACGCATCAGTGCGCGGCACGACGTCGGCTGGAGTGTCCCCCGCTCTCGATGGGGGAAGGAGCGCCGCAACATGCGGCCGGCTTGCCTGATCAGCGGGGATGTAGCGCGGCCCGACCACCAGCGGCACGACCAGCTCGTAGCCGCCATCGATGCGCGGTACGGTTTGCGTGTATCTGAGCGTGACCTTGATGGGATCGCCCGGCATCAGGTTGGCGATCTCCTGGACGAACATGTTGGGCCGGTGCTGCTCGAGAAGGGCTGCAGCCTTGCCTTCGCGCTTGCCCTGCTCGAAGGTCTGGCGGGCCTCCTCGCGCTCGCGGATTTTCGCCTGCACGATCTCCTCGCCGACCTCCATGGTCATCGCGAAGACGGCCGCCTCCTTGTGGAGCGGGAAGAGGTACCTGGCATTGAGCGGCGTCGGAGTTGGATTGACGAAGGTCTGCGTCACCGTCACGGTGGCCAGATCGCCCTGGACGTCCGCAACGATGTCGGTCTTGAGGCTGGGAAACAGGATGGTCTTGCCTGCCGCCTCGGCCGTGATGCGCCCGCCAAGATCCTTGTCGTCCGGAAGAGCTGCGCCGGCGCGTGCCGGCATCAACCCTAAGGCGAGTGCGGCGCACAACGCGCCACCCAGCAGTGTCTTGATCATTCCCGATCTCCTTTCTCAGTTGACAAGGAAAACTCGCGGCCGAGTTCCAGCGCAGCGATGACGGCCGCGGCCCACTGCGCGTGCTGGTGCTCGGGAAGCTGCTCGGGCGAGATGCGCTGCACGGCGGTCCAGGCGCGCGCATCGCCGTTGAGCCAGCGCCAGACGGCCGTCGCCACGTTGCTGGTAACCTCGCCGCGGTCGGAGACGAAGCTAACGTCGATGCGGTAGCGGGCGCCGCCAGGCGCGATCGCGCGGTAGACGGCTGTCGGCACGGGTGAAAACTCCGCCCTAAGATAGGCGACGCGAAAGCCGATACCGCGCAGGCAGTCGTCTGGCGTGTGCAGGTGGCGCAGCGGCGATGTCGTCCGCACCAGCAACAGGCCGTGCGGGCCGTACTGCCCCTTGACCGCCGATCCGCCGAACTGGGTGAAGAAGGCCTGCTCGCGCGGCTCAAGCGGGATGGGCTGGTGCGCAAACCCCGCGAGGGTGATGGGGAGCGATACTGCCAGGTTGCGCTGCGCGACATCGACGGGCGTGCGCGGCAGATTGACGATCGCCAGCGCACCGACGAGGGCCGCCAGGCCGGTGGAAAGCCGGCGCTGTGATGCGGTCGGCGCAAGCCGCCCGCTATCGCTTGGAATGTGGCCGGGAATGATGCGTCGCGGACGCCACACCCTTTTCGCCCATGTCAGCAGCGGCGCGCAGGCCAGGGCCAGCGTGGCGAGACCGATGAGGTCATGCCACGGTTGCTCCATGACGGCGATGCCGCCCAATCGCCACGGCTCGGCGATACCGATGGCCAGAACGGTGATGCGGAGAATGTTGGCCGCCAGCGCCGACACGAGCGCGATGAGCAAGCCGGCGGCGGCCTGGAGCGGGGCCGGGCGGCAGATGGCGGCAGCGCCCGCGAACGCCAACAGTGTCAGGAGAAGCGCACGCGCCCCCGAGCAGGGGAGGTCGACGAGCAAATCCTTGCCGGCAAGGACGATGCGCACGCCCTCGCAGGTGACGGCGTCGTAGACCCTCTCCAGCACCCCGCACGCGCCCTTGGCGGAAACCTGCTGCAGCATGTAGCCGATGGTGCGCTGGACGATGCGCTCGAGGGGCAGGCTGAACGCAAAGACCACGGCCAACCACGCCGGCGATACTAGTCGCGCACGCGCTCCAAGGCCGAGCAGCAGACCCAGCGCACAGACGTCGAAGACGAGACAAAGCGCGCCGACGGTATTGATGGCGAGGATCTGACCAGCCAGACGCACGGACGCCGACAGCGCGATAAGCCCGAAGGCCAGGCTGCGCCGGCGCGGGGCATGATCGACGACGGGGCTGGTGAGGCTCCAGGCAAATAGGCCCACCGCCGCCAGGAACACCAGGAGGCCATTCGAGTCATACGCCGGATCGCTCCAGGTCGTGACGAGCCATCGGATCGGATCGACCGCAAGGATCAGAGCGGCCGCAGCGATGAGGCAGTGCGCCGGATGAGACCGCGCGAGACGGACTAGGCTGGAGGCGCTGAGCATACCTCAAGGCATACGCGCGCCACGTGCAGCCCGTGCCGGCAAGTCGCAAATTTTCGATGGCGGTCGTGTTGCGAAATTGTGCAGATGCGCAGAGCATACTTTCTGCGTCAAAGGGCCTTTCGCCGATGTCGGTCGCATCGCTTGCACATAGTGTCGCGTTTTGGATTCCTAGTCGAAAAGCCCGGACCAGGCGCGGGAAGATCAATGCTTTAGTGATGAGAGCTTTAAATCAGCTGCCTTCCAGCCATGCGCAAATCATGACCGTAGCTCTCCCAACAGCAGACTACTTCCACGGTACGACGATCATCTTTGGCGCCTGATGCCCAAATCTCCGCTGCTGTACAGGCGCCGGCGATGGCAGCCAAAGGCGCTATCTATGGCGCCGATGACGTTCCGCGTTCACGGTTGCGTCGCGCTGACTGATCTTGCGCCTCCCACTAGGCGCCGATCCTGAACCCGTGATTTCGTCCCTCAAGTAAGCATTATCAGGACCAAAGATAATGCGAAGGACAGCAAAGAGCCACGCGCCCCTGGACGCGACCGCTCAGCGCCGCCCGGGATAGCGACAAATCTCCGGATGCCTTAGCTTGTGCGCCAGAGACAACTATGGGGAGAACCTCTCGTGACAGACCAATCTTATATCTGCGCCGGCGTGGCTGGCTATATCGGGCGTCCGGATGAGAAGGGCAGCGTCGGGGTTTTTCGGCGTGACGTCGCAGGCGGCGACTGGGCTCATGTTCTGACGCACGTGGAGACCCATACGCTCCTTGTCCATCCGACAAACGCGGATGTCGTGTTTGCCGGAACCGTCGATGGTGTCTGGCGCAGCACGGATCGTGGCAAGACCTTCCATCCCGCGAACTTTCCCGACAAGGGTAGGCAGATCTGGTCCTTCTTGGTCGACGCGAGGGACACCAAGCGTATTTATGCGGGAGCCTCACCGATCGATGTATATCGGAGCGAGGATTGCGGCGAGAGCTGGCGACGACTGCCCAATCCAGGCATTAAGGATCGCGCAAGCGCGCCGTTCGCCGCGCGCGTTATGCGCATGGTGCAACATCCCAAGAGACCCGACGAAATCTATGCCGCACTTGAAGTCAACGGAGTCATCCGTACGACCAACGGTGGCGAGACCTGGGGCGATTGCAGCGGCGACTTGATCCGCCTATCGGAGTTACCGCATCTCAAGAGCAAAATCGTCAGCGATACCTTTGCCGAGGGCATGCTGGATGGGCACGCCATCGCCATCAGTGCGGCTGATCCTGACAGCGTGGTACTCGCGTGCCGCATGGGCCTGTTCCGTTCAACCGACCAAGGTGAGACATGGCAGGACATGGAGATGAAAAAATTCTCGCCTGTCACGTATGGGCGGGATGTGAGGGTTGCCCCGCAAGACCCAAAGACGATGTACTGCGCGCTCAGCATCGCGGCGGCTAGCAAGGACGGAGGCGTTTATCGCAGCCAAGACGCAGGCAAGACATGGATGCGCTTCGACAAGGTGCAGGTGCATGGCACGATCATGTCGGTCGGCCTGCATCACACCGATCCCAACCAAGTGTACATCGGTGCACGCTATCAAGGGGAGATTTTCGGTACGCAGGACGGAGGGGAGTCCTGGACATCGATGCCCCTGCCGCCGCCCGTCAAAGACATCTACTGCGTCGCCTGTGGCTGATAGCTCCGCGGCACGCTCATCTCGCCGGAACCGTCCGCACGTTTGTCAGTCCATAAAAGAACAGAGAGAGCAACTCCAATCCTAATCCAACAGCCTAAAAGTGAGCGTCACAATCAAGCAGATCCCTACCCAATATTCTTGCCTTTTTCTTCCGGAGCCGCTCTAGAGCCGGAGGATGCGGAGGGCATGACCGCGCTGCATTACGCTGCAACTTCGGACTACAACATGCCGATCATCGCGCTGTTGGCAGCCTACGGTGCGAAGATCAATGCGCCCGACCGCTTCGGACGCACGCCGTTGGACACGCGATCGAGCGCGGGGTGGAACGGGTGCCTGCCGACTTGACATCCCGTGGGGGACAAACGGGAGCAGAGCTGAGACGGCGCTGCACGCGTGCCGAGGTGAAGCCGTCACGCACCGAGAGGCAGCCGGAAGGGAAGATCCAATTTCTGGCGTAAAGGCGCTGAGCTGAGATGGTCAGCGAGTTATGAGAAAAGTGGTTGCCGAGCTCCGATTGAACCAACACGGGTACGAAGACAAGCTGTCGTCGAAACCGGTTCAAAACTATGAACACCAATCTGGCCTTGGCTGGTTGCCAGGCACCAGCTTCGCCGCCACCTTGCAGGCCTCCTCGGTGGGGCCCGGCGTGCGCAAAACTCCCACCGCGGCCGCACACTGACGAGGCGATGGGATGGATCCACCGAAATCCGCTTTTGGCTTTGAGATATAACCGGTTCAGGGAAGACGCTCAGACGCTGCCGCCGCTGTGATTGCAAAAGCAGTTGCGCGGTCAACGAATTGCCACGGCCGGGTGTGTAAAATTCCGTTGATACTGAGTTTCTACACGACCACCACATGATGAAATTGCGATGACCAGTGGGCCACAGAGCGCCATCATAACACTCATTTTGTCAGTCGTGGCATGTTGCAGCGCGGCGTTCGATTGCAACGCGCAATCGGCTGCGGGACAGCCATCGCCCGTCCTCGAAGCTGCCGCTGCATCGCTCAAAGGCAGCGGCTGTGAGGTCACACAACCGCCATCGCGCATCATCAAAGCCTGCGCTGCAGTACTGGCAGCGGAGCCGAAAAATGCCGATGCGTTAGCGCAGCGTGGCAACGCCTATCGGCAAATGGGCGACAATGCCGCGGCCTTCAGGGACTTCAATGCGGCCATCGCCATCGATCCAAACCACAGTTTCGCGCTCAGTCGGCGTGTCAGTTTGCAGATGACGAGCGGCAATCAGAGTGGGACGCAGACCGACATTGACCGCATATTTGCCGTTGCGCCCACGCAGGCCAAAGATCTTGAGGCACGCGGGGTCATACACTCCCTGCGCCGCGAGTATGGTGCCGCGATCAAGGAATATTCTGCCGGACTCGAGCTCGAGCCGACTAATCCGCTGCTGCTGGTCAACCGTGCCGCGGCCTACATGGAGCTGCGCAATTTATCGGCAGCGATGGCCGACTACGAGAAACTAACCCAGACGCACCCCGACTTTGCCTTTGGGCATCAGGTTCGTGGCCGGGCGTTGGTTGTGCAGAAGCAGTTCGACCAGGCAATCGCCGCCACCGAGACCGCTATTCGCCTGGATCCGGAGCTGGCGCAGTCGTATGTGGAGCGAGGTCGCGCCTATCTCGGAAAGAAGAGCTACGATCTCGCCATGGCCGACTTCGACAAGGCCATGGAGATCAATCCTGCCCTCGTCAGTGCGCACTACAACCGGGGTTCGCTGCACTTAGACCGACGTGATTACGACAAAGCCATTGCCGATCTCACCACCGCCATCGCCCTTAACCGCCGCTTTGCGCCGGCTTATGCCGCACGCGGGCAGGCCTTTGCGCAGAAGCAGGACCACGACCGAGCACTTGCCGACTACTCAAAGGCCATCGAGCTAGATCCGAAACCAGCCGAAGTTTGGCTGCGCCGCGGCATCAGTCTGACAGCAAAAGGAGAGTTCGATCGGGCGTTGGCCGATGTGGAAGAGGCGATCAAACTCGCTCCCACCATGGCCAATGCCTACGCAGAACGCGCCAAAGCGCGCCTGCGCAGCAACGATTTCGTCCAGGCTGTCGAGGACGCGAGCAAGGCTATCGAACTACAGCCCTCGCTCGTGCCGGCTTATATCAGTCGAGCTTCCGCCCATAGCAAGCTTGGTCAATTCGATCGTTCGCTTGCCGACTACAACAAGGTCATCGCGTCTCTGCCGAAATTCGCCGAAATGTATCTGAGAAGGGCTGAGGTCCTTGACGCCTTGGGCAGACCCACAAGTGCAAACGTCGATCGCGCACATGCCGGGAGGCTCTTGGCGGAGGTCACTAGCACGGCAACCACGCAGGCTCGCAGCGCGGCAACCGCACAGCCACCGAGCAACGTCGCAATTGCTCAACCCCCTCCCGCAAGGTTGCAACAGATCCCGGGCATCTCCCATTCAGGCGATACCGTGCCACGTCCCCCCAGCGGAGCGCCGATGTCGGCCATGATGCTCAAGGTGGCCGAGAGTCAGATCAGTCGTGGCGAATTTGACCTTGCAATCAGCGAGCTTGATAAGATTGTCGTCCTCCAGGCGGGGGCCTGGCCCTATGCATTGCGCGGTCTCGCCTACGGCGGCAAAAAGGACTACGCGCGGGCGCTGGCCGACGTCTCGAAGGCCATCGAACTCGACGGTAGCGCACCAACGGGCTTCGCCGTTCGCTGCAGCATTCAGTTGGATACCAAGGCGTACGACAAGGCCCTTGCGGACTGCAACAAAGCCATCGAGCTCGGCCTTGCCAACGCCACTTTGTACGCGCTGCGCGGCACTGCGCATCTTGCATTGAAAGCTGTCAATCTGGCGATCGCCGATTTCGACAAGGCGATCGCAATGGGAGCAAGCGGCTCACAAGTGACGTTCAATCGCGGACTTTCTCATCTCAACTCGAAAAATTATTCGAAGGCGACGGACGATTTCCGCAAAGTGATTGAAATCGATCCAGGTCATCGCGGCGCAATTCTCGCGCTGACCCTGCTCACCCAACCGGCGCGCAGCAACACACCAATGCAGGTCAGCGTCGTGCGGAACGCCAACCCTAAGTGCGGCGATCAATGTGCGGAATGGATTTCCGCAGAAGGCCGGATTGATGGCAGTACGCCCGAGCGGTTCCGTGCCGTGTTGAAATCCATCGGAAATCGCAAGCTTCCGATCTTCATTGATTCCTTGGGCGGCAACCTGGCAGCATCCTACGAGGTTGGACGGATGATTCGCGCTCGCAAACTCGACGTTTATGTGACGCGCACGGAGTCTGCCCGCTGCACATCTACACCCGAGGTGTGCCGCAAGGCCGAGGCTCTCCACATGAAGTTTGGCCTGCCGCGCGGCAAGTTGGCGAGCTGCGCATCGGCCTGCACGAACATCCTAGCAGCTGGCACCGTGCGCTCGGTAGGACCTACTGCCCTAGTTGGCGTTCATCAGGCGGCTTACCACGTGATCGAAAGGGATGTGCCCGGCGCGGTTTCCGATCGCAGAGTTCCAGCGGCCACCTACGTCACCATGAAGGATTACTTCGTCGAAATGGGCGTCGATGCCAACCTCATGTTGAGGTTATTGGCAACCCCGCATAAAGACATGTACTGGCTGACGTACGATGAGCTGCAGTTATCCCGCCTAACCAATCAGCCCAAGAGCGGCGAGGAGTTGGTTACCGGCGGAGAAAGCGATGAGTGGATGACCGCCTCGCCAAGGGCCGCCGAAAACTTAGCTAAATTGGCGCGCGAGATGAAAAAACCGAGATAGCGTGGCGCTTTGCCCGCGTCGCTCGTTGGCGATCGATCTTGGAGGTCGAGCACATAACTGATTTTCCGCACCATGTCTTTCGGACGAATCCTTCTGAGCGCAGGAAAATGTCACGAGAGTGGTTGCCGTGAATAGCTTTGTCGGCCTGATTGGTCGTAAGAACGCCATCCGATCTTTGTTGATCTCCCGGTATAGCGGCCAATGAGACGTGAGCAGACGAAACGGTTACGCCAGCTTGGCGGGCAGACGCCGTGTGGAATCACATCGAGCAGAGGTGTCCAAACACCTGTAGTTGAGTGAAGAATTCTTGGACCACGATCCACAATGTGTCAGGGGCGAGCGCCGCCACGAACACGCTCGCGAAGTGCAAGCAGTAGCGGATGGGATGGGGTAAGCGGGTTTGAGGCCGTCGAGCAGATATGATCCCAAGACACATTGCCGTTCCGAGCACCCGTGACGTTCGAGGGGTAGAATCACCCCTCCTCGGAGCTCCTCATCGGCGGCTCACACATAGACACCAGCAAAGTGCCAGTAGGCTTGCGAAAAGGCCGTCGAGTATCGGCAAGCGCTCACCCCCGAAACGGAAGGCGCGAGTATTTGCCAGTATCCCTGTGATATTGCGAACACAACGACGATCAGATAATTCGTCCAGAAGACGGTCCTGTTGCCCCGGCGAACGTGTCGGCTTCGAGCCCAGGAGCGGCCATTTCGGGCTTTGTCAAAGGGCGACGCGCTTGATCACCTTAGACTGGCGAATGTCCGCATTGCGGCTAGGGCGAGCTTATCGGTGCGAAGATGCCGGGGTTGACACCAGCCCTTTCTGACCGATACTTTCCTATATGGTGAACTATAGTGAACGGCTCGACCGGACATTTGCGGCGCTCGTCGACCCGACCCGGCGGGCAATTCTCGCTCGGCTCGAACGCGAAGACGGCGCATCCATCAGCGCGCTGGCGCAGCCCTTCTCGATCAAGCTGCCTGCCGTGATGAAGCATCTCGACGTGCTTGACGATGCTGGCCTCATCACCCGGTCGAAAATCGGGCGCACCGTGACGGTACGGCTCCGGCCCCAGCCCATGAGGGAAGCCATGGATTGGCTGCGCCGCTACGAACGCTTCTGGTCGAACAGCCTCGATCGGCTCGCGGCCTATGCCGAAAGCAAGGAAGCCGAAGCGAGGAAGAACAGACGATGACCAGTTTAACGCTCGTGCGCCGGATCAAGGCGCGGCCATCGATTGTCTTCGATGCGCTCACCACAGCGGAAGGCATCGCCAGCTGGTGGGGCCCCGACGGCGGCCCCGTGCTTGTGGCAGAGACCGACCCGCAGGTTGGTGGCCGCTTCCGGGTACGCTTCCGCATGCTCGATGGAAGCGAGCATGAGAGCAGCGGCGAATATCTCGAAGTCGTGAAGCCCGAGCGACTGAGCATGAGTTGGCGCTGGACGGGCGGCGCCGAAGATCCCGGCGAGTCGCTTGTCGAAATCAGGCTTCGCGCCGTTGCCGAGGGGACCGAACTCACATTCACTCATTCGCGCCTGCACGACGAGGAGAGTTGCCGCAGCCACGAGAATGGCTGGAACGGAGCGCTCGACAAGCTGGAACGCCATTTTCTTAGAACCGAACGGAGCGTTCCGTGACCACATATCTGCCACAGTACCAAGCGTAGCCACATCCATCTGGTCGGCTGGAACGAAGCCTTCGACGAGCTTCAGCCCACGCCACGAGAATCGCAAAGGGAGCGCATCGAATGATCACGATCTCCGCTTTCAAATGGGTTCCAGAGTTTGCCCAGGGCCAAGTGCGCGATCTGCGCGCGCGCTGGGCGCTGGAGGAAGCTGGTCTACCTTACAAGACGCGCCTCCTCGAACTGGGCGATCAGAACAAATCGGACTATCGCGCGCTGCAGCCCTTCGGGCAGGTGCCGATCCTTGAGGAAGACGGCCTCGTGCTCTTCGAATCCGGGGCCATCGTGCTGCATATCGGCGAACGCAGCGAGATGCTCCTGCCGAAGGACGCGAGCGGACGCGCACGCGCGACGCAGTGGCTAATCGCGGCGCTCAATTCCATCGAGCCGTTCGTTATAAACGTCGCCCTGATCGATCTCTTTTACAAGAATGAGGAATGGGCGAAACTGCGCCGCCCGGGGGCGGTGGAGTTTGTGCAGAGGCGCCTGTCCGCGCTCTCCAAGTCGCTCGGCGACAAACCCTACCTCGATGGTGACCGCTTCACTGCGGGTGATTTGATGATGACGACCGTGCTGCGAATTCTGAAGCACACCGACATCGTCACAAGCGAGAAGCGCCTCGCCGCCTATGTCGGACGCTGCACCGCGCGGCCTGCCTTCAAGCGAGCGTTCGATGCACAGATTGGTGATTTCAGGAAGGCTGCATAGCCCGATCGGGCCACCGTCGTGATCGTGAATATTTTCCAAAGCGAAAGGCCAAGTAATGTCCAAAAACACAATTTGCCTGTGGTACGACAAGGACGCCGAGGCTGCTGCCCGCTTCTATGCTGCAACCTTTCCCGACAGCACGGTCGGTGCCGTGCACCATGCGCCCAGCGACTATCCCAGCGGAAAGCAGGGCGACGTGCTGACAGTGGAATTCACGGTCCTCGGCATACCCTGTCTCGGCCTCAACGGCGGTCCCGTGTTCAAGCATAACGAAGCCTTCTCGTTCCAGATCGCGACCGAAGGTCAGGAAGAGACGGACCGCTACTGGAATGCAATCGTCGGTAATGGCGGGCAGGAGAGCCAGTGCGGGTGGTGCAAAGACAAGTGGGGAATTTCCTGGCAAATCACGCCGCGCGTGCTGACCGATGCGCTTGCGGCTGGCGGCGACGAAGCAAAGCGCGCTTTCGATGCGATGATGGGAATGAAGAAAATCGACATCGCCGCGATTGAGTCGGCGCGGCGCGGTTGAAGGGCTGGCCTCGTTCCGGCCCCGCCTCGACCCGAGGCCCGTTCGCTCATTCTCGATTGGGAAGTCCGCGCGCGCCGGTCGTTGCCAAGTTGCGTGCCACCATGGACGGGTCTCCCTCTGTAACCACGAACCACCCTTCCGACGTCCCGCGCCCACTACCCCGGCGGACCAAATGGGTGGCACATGTCGATTGCTTCCCCGCTCGTACTGCCTTCCCCAAATGGCAGGAGGGTCGGCATCCGCCTTGTCACTTTCGAGGCCTGCCCAGGCTTCACTCACGTTACGGCCGCCGGATCGCTCAGCAGCGCAAGGCTGCCTTTGTCGCAGGGCTCCGACCCAACTGGTTACCCAATCGAGCCGCCTGCCAGCTTCCAGACTGATCGACATATCCGGGTGAGATCCTCCCTCACTGATGATTCGCGACCACGGGGCGCACTGCCAAGTTCAGACATCGGCCAGCCACATAAATGTGGAGTAAAGTTGGGTGTCAGGGGGCGGGATTGAGGGCTGATCCCACAACTCGCAGGGCTCCACGGTGGGGAACATGGCTGAGGAGCATCGCAAGATTACCATTGGACTACTGTTCGGGGGCCGTTCCGCTGAGCACGAAGTCTCCAGAGCATCGGCTGCGAATGTCCTTCGCGCACTCGACCCAGATCGGTATGACATCTCCCTCATCGGCATTACCAGGGATGGTCGCTGGCTCCTTTGCGATGCCGGCAATGGCGCGGGAACTGGTGCTGCATCGCTCACAATCCCCGACAAGTCACGCCAGCTGGCGTTAATTCCTGGAGGACGAGGCCAATTCCTGTTTTGTGATGAGGGTGACGCACGAGATGAAGCGGCTCCGCACGTCGATGTCGTATTTCCCGTCCTGCACGGGCCGAACGGGGAGGATGGGACGGTACAAGGAGCGCTCGCGCTCGCCGATGTGCCTTACGTCGGCTCGGCAGTGACCGGCTCAGCCGCGGCGATGGACAAGGATGTCGCCAAGCGCCTGATGCGCGACGCCGGCCTTCCGCTTGTACCGTTCATCACGATGACAGCCGGGTTGCGGATCGAATACTCGGCGGCCGTTGCAGCACTGGGCACGCCCGACCTGTTCGTGAAGCCCGCCAACATGGGCTCATCAGTCGGTGTCTTTCGCGCGAAGTCAGAAGCAGAGTTTGCGACGGCGTGCATGCGCGCACTGCGCTACGACAACAAACTGCTTATCGAGCAGCGCGTGGCAGAAGTGCGGGAGATCGAGTGTTCTGTCTTGGAGGACGCAGAAGGCCAAGTCCTTGCGTCGCAACTCGGCGAGATCGTGCCGGCGAGCAGGCACGGGTTCTATTCCTATCAGGCGAAATACATCGACGCCGACGGTGCGGATTTGCGTATTCCCGCCGATATTTCTCCACAGCAAGCTGTCCGTTTCCGCGAGCTTGCGATCGAGGTGTTTCGGCTTCTCGGCTGCGAAGGCATGGCCAGGGTCGACTTCTTCCTCAGTGGCGAGACCATATTCGTCAACGAAGCGAACACACTGCCGGGCTTCACCTCGATCAGCATGTACCCCAAGCTCTGGGAGGCAAGCGGATTGTCTCAGTCCGATCTCATGGACAAGCTGATTGGTCACGCGCTAGCACGCCATGAGCGTCGCAATGCTCTAAGCTTTGAGTGATACCTGTGGATCATCGGTGGGGTCGGCAGGTGGAGGCTCGGACCAAGACGGTGCCCTACTTCAGCCAATGGGAGAGTCGCGACATCACGGGCGATGTTCTCGCGCGTGGACTTGCGGTCGCGCTTGCCGAGGACCCAAAATGGGCATCCTCTGGAGCCAAAACAATAGAGGAATATGTCCAGTGGGCGGGCAATCTTTGCGGCATGGCTTGCCTGAAAATGATCCTTGCCGCCCGCACGGGCCGCGCGATACCGATAATGGAATTGTCCCGAAAGTGTACGGAGTACGGTGGCTACACCGTCAGTCCAACGGGTCAGATCAAGGGCCTCATCTACGCGCCCTTCGTGAGGTTCATGCGGGAGGAATACTCCGTCGATGCGGAGGTTGTGACAGGCATCACAGCCGATGGCATCGGGCGTGTGTTCCAAGAAGCCGAATTTCTCATTGCTTCCGTTCACCACTCAATTCGATGGCCAGACAGGGAGCCGGCGAGCAAAGGGGGACACCTCGTCCTAGTGCTTGAAGCCGCAGACGACATCATCTTCCACAATCCTTCAGGCCACAATTTGAGCTCTCAGGAGTATGCGTCCCTTCCGGTGCCGATCTTCAACAAATTCTTTGCCGGTCGGGGCATCGCTCTCAAAGCGAAAGGCTAGCCGGCGAAGGGGCCATCCTTTACGCGCGCGATTTTCAGACCTCGCCGCTATACGCCCGTGACGCTGAGGACCTTGGTCATACACCAGAAAGGTACATCAACCGGTCCGTGAGTTCCTGCAACTTTCTCGGCTATCTCACCGCGGCGAAGCCACCCCATATGCTCGTAAAATCGGCGTGCCCGATCATTACCAATGACACAGTGTAGTTCGGCTTCAAGCGTGCCCTCTTTGGCCATCGCAATCTCAGTAGCAATCAGCAGAGTTGCGGCAACTCCGGATCCTCGATGAGCGGGCGCAACAAAAATCTGGCCCAGGAGCCCCGACTTCCATGCCGAGAACGCCACTATGGCTCCGTGCCGTTCCGCCACTAGGGTGGTCGGGAGAAGTGCGGTCATCCTCTCGACAAAGAATGGCATAGACCGGAGCTCGCATTCTTCAGCAGGCATGAACGGGGCTTGGGTTTCGTGCCAAACAGCATGGTAGAGCAACGCCACATTGGAAATATCTGCTGCAAGGGCTTGGCGGATCATGCATTGAATCTGCACATCTCATTGGTACCTCCGGGATACGAGCAACTTATGAAGGCAACAGTTCGGCGCGTGCAGGATAATCACTCGAACGGGTCACCTAAGTGTTCGCAGAGTTTGTTTCCAGTACTTCAGGATGGGGTCACTTGCAGCCCGAACCCGATGGGCAATCGAGCCTCTATCGTTGGTCTCGTGACGGGGTCACGGGAGGCGGCAACCCGCTCCCCGTTCCCACAGAACGTGGCGTGCGGGTTTCCCGCACCATGCACTTCGGTAGTTGATTTACAGCACTGCGAATGCCTGCAGCTCCCATCTACGGGAGGCGCAGTTTCGGTCGCAGCAACGGTGTCCGTTTTTTGATTTGGTTGAAGGTACCCCAGGTCAGGCGACGTCTTCCCCTAAAGGAGATAGGGTCGGCTACTCTGATCACGAATGATTTCGGGGCTATGTTCCCGTTTACTGTCGTTCCGGCCTGCTACCTCCCTGTCTACGCTTCGCAGCGGCCGTTACCGGACGCCACGCAAGACTCGGTACGCGACTGCT
The DNA here is from genome assembly GCA_963820375.1 of uncultured Alphaproteobacteria bacterium. Classification (GTDB taxonomy): domain Bacteria; phylum Pseudomonadota; class Alphaproteobacteria; order Rhizobiales; family Hyphomicrobiaceae; genus AWTP1-13. The sequence continues at coordinate 52,420 of CAWFZX010000022.1, forward strand.
CGCTAGGCTTTGTCGCGGCCGCCATCTCAGACGGCTCGGTCGAACGCACTCGCAAGGCGCAACTCTCTCAATTCCGGCCATGCTGGTGATCGACTGAGGTATGGCTCTTGTGTGCGAACAAGAGACATCCTCGCACCGTTCGCGTATGACAGGGCTCCAGCGATGACTCTGAACCGCGAAGACGATGTCAATTATCCAGCCTCCCTTTCGTCGTGCGACAATCAATGACTCCGGCACTTTGGCGCAATTCGTGGAGTTCGCGAGCGAGGGCCTCGCCGTCTACTTATGGACGAAGATTGCTGGCGGACCAGACGACCCATGGCACATTGGCCGCGAGCGTGTGGCAAGCGAAACCGGCGGACTATCCTATCGCAACGCAGTTATCGCAGAGCTTGCCGGGCAGTCCATCTCGGGCCTCATCAGCTATCCACTGGGTGACAAAGCCGAGCGTATTTCTGACAGTCTTCCAGCTGTGCTCGTACCACTGCACGAGCTCATGAACCTCGCACTCGATACCTGGTACATTCATGTGGTTGCCGTCTCCCCAGAGTACAGAGGCAAGGGCCAGGGCCTGGCACTCCTTGCTTTGGCCGAGAGATTTGCCGGTTCTGCGGGAAAGGCGAGCGTGAGCCTCATTGTCTCGGACACGAATGCTGGTGCGCGACGGCTATACGAGAGCTGCGGGTACCGCGAGATTGGGCAACGTAAGATGGTCAAGGAGCAGTGGCAGCATCCCGGCGTCAACTGGGTGCTGCTTAGAAAGCATCTTTGACCGGAGCGCGCGAGCGTGGGCTTTGCGACGCATGAGGGGGGCACCGGCCCCTAAGCGGAGCGATCAACATCAATCGAAAGAGGGCTGTGACGTGCTTGTCCGGTTTTGAAGTAGACCCGAAATTGCGTCGCGCCACGATGGGCGCAAGGCCGTAACAGCCAATTTTTTATCCGGTGTTGAGTGAAGCCTACGCGGTGAAGATCGCTCGTGACTGGATCGTTCCCGCAGTGGCAATCGATGGGGAAAAGGTGCCAGCTCCTGACCCACGCGCCGTTGGGGTCGTGCAGGTGCAGCCCCAGCTAACGAGTGCAGGGGAGCGGCGCAAAAAGGAGGACGCTCCCCAGTAGTCGGCCCGTGCGGGAGAAGGGGCCAACATGCCTCAGCAGCCGTGCCGCCTCATACACCGCCGATAAAGCCAACCGTAACCCCAGCGGGAGCTACACTCGCGATGCCAACCGCGGCAATAACGATACTGAATCTGCTGGACGATGACTTCGCCCCTGGGCGCTTGGTCCGAAGAAAGCGCGGGAGCTGCGGCAGCAGGTTGGCCAACGACGAGCATGCCACCCATCACCAGCACCGACGCAACGACAACACCTTGGGTCATTACGAACGTCTCCTTAGCAATTGGGTTTTTGCATCCCCAGCTGCCAGGTAGTGTCGATCCAGGCGACTGAACCCACGGTGAACAGGACGGGGGGAATTTCTCAACTGGGCCAGACGCGTCGCACGCTAACCTTTCGCCGGAAGAAGTGGTCCCAAACCTTGTATGGGGTGATTTATGTCAAGGGGTGCGGACCCCCATGGGCGGAATCTATTTATCGACATCTAACCTGCGTGGCAGAGCGCGGCGGCTCTGCCTGCCTCTCGAGGCGGCAGAAACCCATTTAATTCCGGACGTGCAGATCGCAAATTCTGAAGGACTTGGACCATCCTTTGTCTATGTCTGCAGGTGTATAGGTTCAACCGAAGCACCAATGGCAGCCGTGCCAGACATCGTGCAACGGCTACGAGGGCGTTTTGTTCTGATGGCTTTCGGGGCGGGACAACGGACTAGAAAAAAGGGTCGACTTGTGCCCAGCGACACGGACTGTGTTATTGTGTGTCAGAGTTGCTTCTCCGATGAGCAGGACCCTGTGATGACAACGCTCGAGCAACCCGCAGTTTGCACCCTCGACTGCCCGGATACCTGCAGCCTGACCGTAACGGTCGACAGTGGACGCATCACCAAGGTGCGAGGTTCGGATGCCTTGCCTCTCACCAGCGGCGTCATCTGCAATAAAGTGGCGCACCACTCGGCCGACTTCGTACATGGGCCGGCACGACTAACGACACCCCTGAAGCGGGTGGGTCCGCGCGGCACGAACCGCTTCGAGCGAATCTCCTGGGAACAGGCACTCGACATCATCTATGCGCGGGTGAGTGAAGTCATCGGCTCGCACGGGCCAGAAGGGGTGATGCCGCTAAATTACGCCGGCCCGCACGGCATGCTCGCCGGCGACAGCATATCTTTGCGGTTCTTCCACAAGCTCGGCGCGAGCCAACTCTATCGCCGGTCCATGTGCGGAGGAGTGCGTAGCGAGGCTTGGGCCGGCACTTACGGCCTGGTCCCGGGCATCGGTCCCGAGGCGGCTGAGAACGCCAAACTGACGATCGTCTGGGGCAACAACGCGACGGTCGCAAACCTGCATCTCGTGCGCAAGATTCGCATGAGTCTGCGGAAGGGTGGCAAACTCGTTGTCATCGATACCCTGCGCACCAAGATCGCCGAGCAGGCCGACCTCCATATCGCGCCGCGACCGAGCACGGACGTTCTGCTTGCCTTCGCGCTCGCTGTGGAGCTGAAGCGCATCGGCGCCCATGACCGTGCTTTCATCGACCAGCATGTCCTCGGCTATGATGCATTCATGGCGCGGGCGGACGACTGGCCGCTGGAGAAGGCTGCCGCCGAGTGCGGGATCAAGGCCGATGATATCCGCACGCTAGCTCGCTGGATGGCCGATTCTGACCCCCTCGTCATCGCGCCTGGCAATGGCCTTGAGCGTGGCCGCAATGGTGGCAGCGGTATCCGGGCGGCGATTGCGCTGCCGGCGCTGATGGGCCGTCTCAATGCGACCAGCGGCATCGTGTTGGGAGCCGGTAACAGCTTTCCCAAGACGATGGCGAAGCTGCAGCGGCCGGACCTTGTGCCCCCTGGTACGCGTACGCTCAACATCATGGACATCGGCCGACATCTGGCCGACGATGACATTGCGCCCCCGCTGCGCGCGCTCGTTATCTACAATCACAATCCCGTCGTCGTGCATGCCGACCAGAACCGCATGCTGAAGGGTCTGATGCGCGAGGACCTGTTCCTTGCCGGCATCGACATCGCGATGACCGAGAGCATGGCGCTCTGCGATATCGTGCTGCCTGCTGCGACGCACTTCGAGTGCGACGACATCTATCCCGCATACGGCCATCATTGGCTGCAGCGAGGCGAGGCCGCGATCCCCCCCGTCGGCGATGCGCTGCCCAATACCGAGATCTTCCGCCGACTGGCCGCTCGCTTCGGCTTTGATGAGCCCTGCTTCAAGGCATCCGATAGAGAATTGATGGACGATGCAATCGATGGATCACATCCGCGTATGCGCGGCATGCGCCCGAGCGAGATCCTGGTCAATGAAGCGCTGCGCATGAGCGCGGCCGATGGGCGGCCGCTCGCGCTTTTCGACACGGTGATGCCAGCGACGCCCTCGGGCAAGGTCGAGCTGGTCTCAGACACACTCGCCGAGCGCTGGGGACCCGAGGCGCGCCTCGCCGCCTACAGGCCTCGGGCGGCTAAGCTGCCGCTGTCGTTGATCTCACCGGCCTCCGACAAGCGTATCTCCTCGACCTTGTTGGGGCTTGGCGGCAAGCCCGGTGAGGCGCCGCCATTGTCCATCAATCCCATCGATGCCGCGGCGCGTGGACTCGAAAACGTAAAGCGCATCCGCGTCTGGAACGAGCTTGGCAACGTCGTCCTACCGCTCATCATCAGCGACGCCGTGCCGCCGGGCGTGGTGGCGTCTGAGAAGGGCGCCTGGATCGCCACCAGCGAGACTGGACAGACAATTAGTGCCCTCGTGTCTGCCGACGCCCAGGCCGACCTAGCCAAGGGCGCGTGCTACAACGATACCGCCGTTGAGGTTGAGGCTTGGCCGACCTGATGGATCGCAACGCTTCAGGTACCTGACACCGTCGATTTCATTCGCCCCTGGCGGGCCGCTGGCGGGCGTGCGCTGGTCAGTGCTCAAGCAGCTACTAGTGCGGTCGTACCGGTAAGCGTCTCGTTCACTACGTGTGGAATAGCAACCTCCATGCTACTCTAAACGCGCTGTGGATGCATTGGAGAGAACATGATCAAGCGTTTGCTGCCCTGGGATGGTCTTGGTCACGAGATCGTGGCGCACGGTGGCGTGCTCTACATAGGCGGCGTCGTTGCGGAGGACACGAGCCTCGACATGGCTGGCCAAGCCGACGACGTGCTGCGCCAGCTCGCCAAATTGCTGAAAGCGGGTGGCTCGAGCATCGCGCGCGTGCTGCAGGTAACAATCTACGTAACGGATCTCGCCGACAAGCCTGACTTCAACCGGGTCTGGAAGGCGCATTTCAACGAGGTCAACCTGCCCGCCCGAGCCACGATCGGCGTCGCAGACCTAGGGACGGGCGTGAAGCTCGAACTCGTCGCGACGGCGGCCGTGGATGAGTAGGGGTTGATGCAGAGGAAGTGGATGCTGGTGAGCGCCTCACGCGCGACACCGCTCCCTAACGACCAGTTCCACATGGGTGCTGAGGACCGCGGATATAGCATATTGTGCAGGTGCTGAAAGGTGCTCCACTTGTTCGCCCGAAGCGGACATTCCGTTAGACCGGACCCATTGCAAACTTTCAGACCGTTGGAATAACCCGCACGGCCAGACGCTTGATTCCGATGACATGCATGGAATAGTGCGCACCCCACACGACGTCGCTTGGGGCAGTTGAAACGAGCAGCGAACCGATGACAGCCTCCGATAACATGACCCCGCGCCAATTCTACCACGGCACCCGGGTCGACCTGAAACCGGGAGACCTGATCGCGGCCGGCTACAGCTCCAATTACGGCGCGCGGAAGGAGGCGTCCTGGGTCTACCTGACCGGCACACTAGATGCGGCCATTTGGGGTGCCGAGTTGGCCACCGGCGACGGACGGGAAAGGATCTACATCGTGGAGCCGACCGGTCCGACCGTGGATGACCCCAACCTTACGGACAAGAAATTCCCGGGCAATCCAACGCAATGCTATCGCTCCCGCGAGCCGCTCAGGGTCACGGGAGAGGTCACGGAGTGGCAAGGCCACTCCCCCGAGCGGCTGAAGGAGATGAAGGACCATCTCGAACGGTTGAAGGCGCAAGGCATCGAGGCGATCGATTGATCTTTGGATAAGCCAACGTCCCACATTTTGCGCGGTCGTTCCGCAGTGGGGCTTGGCGAGCGAGAGCTCAGGAGTAGAAACTCATGACAAAACACCGGATCTATACGACCAGCTTCGCAAGCGTTTATCCCCTTTACGTTGCGAAAGTAGAGAAAAAGGGGCGCACCAAAGCGGAGGTCGATCAGGTCATCTCTTGGTTGACGGGCTATGGTCAGAAGGAGCTAGAAGCTCAACTGAAAAAACAGACTGACTTTGAAACATTTTTTGCAAAGGCCCCTAAGATCAATCCTTCACGAGCCTTGATCAAGGGTGTGGTTTGCGGTGTCCGAGTGGAGGATATCAAGGAGCCAACCATGCGAGAAATTCGCTACTTAGATAAACTAATTGATGAACTGGCGCGGGGAAAGGCGATGGATAAAATTCTGCGAAAGAATTGATCGGTCCACTTGGCGTTCTTGGCTTGCGATTGAGGCAGGTTTCGGCCATTGCATAACGGATGCGATTGGCGAACAAAGCATCCGCCGGCAGGTTGTTTTCGGGCCGCGCGGCTCGCGCCGGAGTTTTGGCACCGCCCTCGCCAGTGCACCAATCGCCGGATTAATACCTGCGGGGTTGTGATCTAGGTGCCGGCGGTGCTTAGCTGCCCTTTGTAAAGACGACGTGCGTAGCTTTCGCCGTGGTCACGTGTTCGGTGCACCGATAGCCGAGCTTTGGTGTGTCGATGTCGGCGAGAAGGTGTTCCCCGGACCCGAGGAGGACCGGGGAGATGGCGAGGTGCATCTCGTCGATCAGCGCCGCGCGGAGGTATTGCCGGATCGTTGCAACTCCACCTCCGAGCCGGATGTCACGGTCCTTCGCGGCCTCGGTGGCACGTTTCAGCGCCGCGTGGATGCCGTCGGTCACGAAGTGGAAGGTGGTGCCGCCGTCCATAGCGATCGATGTCCGGGCGTGGCTGGTGAGCACGAACACGGGGCAGTGGTAAGGCGGGTTGTCGCCCCACCATCCCTTCCAGGTGTCATCGGGCCAATGTCCTCTGACAGGCCCGAACATATTGCGACCCATGACCCATGCGCCGATGTTGCTGAAGCCGCGCGCCGCGAAGTCGTCATCAACGCCCGTCGTGCCCCCCTCTTTGCCGAACGTCTGCCGAAACGTGCGGGTGGCGACGAACCATTCGTGCAACACTTCGCCGCCGACGCCGAGGGGATCGTCGCGATCCTGCTTCGGGCCGGCGCCGTAGCCGTCGAGGGATATGGAGAAGGCGTGGACGCGGAGCTTGGGCATGTGCGGGTCCTTCCGTTCTGGTTCAACCGATCAAGGCGCTTGCGCCGTCAAAAATCCGGGTGCTCTGTCTGCCAGCGCCAAAAGGCGACGTTCGGAAAAGTTATGTAATTCGCGCGCTCAGATCAGTTCCTTGCCGTAGGACGGCCGCCGGCGTGGAACGCGTCATAGGCCCCTAACGAAGAGTGAGTTGGCGTCTTCATAGAACCGGTCCATGGCAAATGTCATCATTGCTAGATTCGAAGTCAGGCTTGGGCCAAGAGCCGCCGAGTTTTCAAATGACCGCTTCGTTGTCGAGGATCGTCAAGCTAACGAAGCAAGCGTTGAACACGCCGTCGCCGGTCCCGCCATTAGGCAAGGAAATCGCTGCATCCGAGATCGTCGACCGCCAGTAGGATACGCTCGAGGTTATTCCACCAAATAACCGGAGGGATGTTGCTCGCCTCTTGCCACCAGGTCGCATAAGCAGCCAAAGCGCGGATAAGCGATAGTCCTCGTCAAGCGCAGTTCGATCGTAACTGCGTACGCCGTGGGTGACCAGGGCTGCGTGATAGCGGTCAAGCAACGATCGCTCGAGACGCTGCCGACGATCAGGATACCAGGGCATGGCCATCATGTAGGCGAGATCGTCGCTAGCGGTGTCGATGTTCCAGCTACCCCAGTCAAACAAGCGAACGTCGTTGCTCCAACAGTCACGTGGCAACAGACAATTCCAGACATGCGAGTCGCCATGAATGATCATGCCTCAACCATGCTCTCGCATTGTGCCGTACTTGGCGGCAGTCACCAGGTGTTGGCGCTCACGTGCGTCTCTGTTAGATCCTCCAAACAGCAAGTGCCAAACATTTGTTACCTTGTCCCAGACGGCTTCACACGGTTGTGCGCGAGCTTTCGACAACAACGCTTACATTGCGGCCATCGCCAAGCACTCCGGACCGACGAAGCGCGTCGGTGAGATGCTCGACGTTGGTTGCTATTGGCGAAGGTTCCGTTGTCATGGCTAATCAGCAAGCTCCGGGGCATTGTGCCGTACGCAGGGGGCAAGACTATGTCAGCTCAGGCGCAAGAGCGGTCACTGTAATCATCCTACCGCATGCAATGAGGGTCGCCTAAATTGCGCTGGCCCACCGGGGGTTACAGGTGAGCCAGTCCCGTTATCGAAATGAGCCACGCTCCCGCATTCTCTGCGAGCCGGATGCGGTTCGCTTCCTCGCGATGTAGCGTTGCGCTTCGCCAAACGTCCTCCAACCGAACGATGGGTCGAGTCCAGTAAAGACCCTGCGTAGGTCGGGGTGGCAACGTGACGCCCCTGCAGGCCATGTTGAAGAACCTTGCGGTCATCATTCGCAAGGCCGACGAGATGCTAAAGTCGGACGTGCCGATCGACGACCGCAACCACCTTGCCGTTCGCAAGATGCTGCGCGAGATCGCGTTCACCTTATTGCCATCCGCGCTTGTTCACCGTGACCAGCCTGAACTCGACCCGGAGGCGGAAGCGATTGTCGCGTAATGGTGATGGTCCAAGCATCGACGCGATACCACGAAAGTTGGTCTTGGAAACAGTAAACCAAGCAAAGTGCGAGGCTCCCCCACACGGCCGCTGTAAAATAGAGGGACATCCACGCAATCTCGTCCTTCCAGTGAATAAAGTCATGCGTCACGATCCAACGCGTGGACGCGTCACGGAGACCCTGGAGCGGACTTAGGATTTCGCGCCCGCCTGCAATGTCGTCGCGCCACCGGTTGAGGTACATTGGGACGTCGATGGTTATAAGAAAAGCCAAGTACGCTGCAATTCCGAAGATTGCGACGATAAGGCCCAAGCGAGCGATGCCCTCGAACTCTGGTAGAACCCGGCAAAGGGCTATTCCAACTATGAGGAAGGCGATGGCCCATATCGAGTTCTCGACGGCATTGGCTAGGTAGTTGGTCGTCAACACTCCATACCACGAGCAGCACTGCGCAACGACAATCAGCGGCACGATCACCGACGCCACAATTACAGTGGTGTCCGCTCCTGCGATAGTGCCGAGTTGGCGCAGGACGATTGCCCACTGGGCTGCGAACGAGATCTCGGCGACGGTTGCTACCGATCGGCCGATGACAACGCTCGATAACCAAGTATCGAACAGGCAGATCCGTTGAACATCCGCGCGCGGGAGAACCGATCTGAAGGCGCAGCCAAACACATAGGCTGCGCAAAGGAACAGCATGAGCTCGACGTCGGCCGCGCTACCCAGGGCGCTAGTTGGCACAACGTAGAACTGGTGACAGAGCAGGATCCAGAGCGAGACGTTGCCAGCGCTGGCCAACGTCAACAGGGCCCACCACCAGGCCAGGGGACGTGACGGCCCCTGCCACAGCATCCTCATCGACTGCTCCGCGCGTTACCGAACTGACACCAAACCTTCATCTTAGTGTCACGCAGAGGCGCGCGCGAGTTGTCGAGTCCCAGACCGGCCAATCGGCGTTTATCACGCGGCCTCACCGAGCCCTCACAGGCTATTGCTTTGCAGATGATCATGCACCCCTATGAGAGCAGCCAGTGCGTACGACAGCGGAACTCTCATGCGTGCTCGCGAAGTGACGAGCAGTAGTGTCTATCTGGCAATTGTATCTAAAGTCTTCGCCGGTGGCATTGCGAGAGAGCGACTGACCGAGGCCCAGGATGCGGTTCATAAACATCGGTTCAGGGTCATACGGCGAGCGGCAAGCTCATGCGGACATCATGGCTGCCTTGACGACCACAAGGCAGAGCATCGAAGCACATTCAATTACGGGAGACGAGTGTGTCCGCACAGAAAGCACTTGAACGCCTCAGAGCCGAGATAGTTCGATTGTGCAAGAACGCTGTCCATCCAGCCGCCGTCGAGCGTTTGGACTTCAGGGCGCACGGCGATCGCTTCCATGTCTTCTTTTTCGGATCGCCCTTCGGGGAACCATGTGGGCTAACGATCGAGGCCCTGTCGGCCAATCCGATTGCAAATTCCCTACTCTCGTTTTCGCTTGATGGCCCGGATGAGGGTTCCAACGGGACGCGGAATTGGGATATTGCCCGCTTGGCGACCTCTGCCGTCCCGTTCCCAGCACTGCGTCATATTCAGATTGCACATGGCCAACCTGACCATCACAACCGCACCATCGTGGCCGAGGCCTACGAAGAGGACGGTGCCATCGGTTGCCTGGTTGCAAAGGCGCCCATGCTGGAGACGCTAATCTCACCCTCGGCGCCTTCCAGAAATTTCTTCGATGCCCCGTTAAGGCAACTGACGACTTTGGCGGTTGACGCAGGATACGACGCACAGGGTTTCATAGAGCATCTGACACAGGTGTCCCCACCGAATCTCCAGTCATTTGCGTGGGGTGAGTATGCAGAAACCTACGTGGATGACTGGATTGATCGCACAACCGGGTTTTCCAATATGGTCGGGCTCTTCCAGTCCTCTGCGTTCAGAAACTTTGTTCTCAAGAACCCCACATACTCCGATCAGGAACTCCGGCAGCTAGCGGGTCTTCGACCAGGGCTGCAGTTCAAGGTCGTGCGAACATCAAGTGCTTACTGCGGACGATGACATCCGGGTTTTGCAGACTTCGTTGCAGAAGTCGCCAAATGGCCGGGGCATTTGACGCGCTCGCCGTACCCTTGCTTGACACCAAGCCGAGCAATCCCGGTCGTCCGCCATAGGCCCATTTCTGTAATTCAACTGGGGGGCATCATTCAGCTCTCGCCTTTCTGCGCGAGCCGCCCGAGCCGGCCGCACATTGTCATGGGCAGGCGCGTCTGAGGGTATTCGTCGTGCGTTAAGCAAGCCAGCCGATTCCTTACCGTGGGTAAGACGGCGGCAACACCTACGTGCTGCATTGCCGGGATGACGACCTACCACGACGAGCTGAAATGTCGAAGGCGTCGATATCTGCGCGACTGCATGCTGTGTCGGCGGGGTAGCATCCGCCACTGCGACTTCGCGCTGTCCTACCCGCATCTAGGCATCGCCGAGCGCTGGGATTTGCTCCGCCAGCGCGAGCGCGTCGAGCGTTGGCACCCGTTTCACAACCGCAGCGGCGACGTAAAACTCCGCCCCCCACTCCCCGCGTCCCATTCGGATCATTCTCTCGGTCGTAACGCGCGCTTGCTTCCGTATACGCTGGCAGCCGGCGTCGGGGCGTTGCTGGGCGCCGTCACTTGGATTGCGTTCCCCGAACTAGTTGACCTCTAATACGCACAATCGCTGCGCGCCATTGCGCACGAGTCTGCAGTCGGAGCGAACAAGCCTTTTCGCAGTGGCGAGTCGCAAAGTGACCCTGACTGTGTGAACACGCGGCCGCTGCTATGCTTCTTCTGGTGATTCTCCGGGGGGATCGATGAAGCGCTTCGCTGCCGGTGCTGATCGGGCGCAGTCGACGCTGTTGCCGGAGTGCCTCGATGATTTCATCGACGATAGCAATGCTGTTCGCGTGATTGATGCATTTGTCGATGCGCTCGATTTAGCTGACTTGGGCTTCGACAGTGTGGAGCCGGCGGCGACCAGACGACCCTCCTACGATCCTTCGGTTCTCTTGAAGCTGTACACACGGCTACCTCAACCGGTTGCAGTCGAGCCGGCGGTGCCCGGCGGGTGAGAAACTCACGTATCGGTTTACAGCTGAGGAGCACGGCCAGAAACTTCGCCGTTATTGGACCGATGCGTGTCGTACATGCCCAATCAAGGCCCAGTGCACGCCGGGCAAGCAGCGTCGCATTACGCGGTGGGAGCACGAGGAGGTTGTCGCGCGGTCGCGGTCCGCCGGAGACCCCTATAGAGCGTTTTCTAAACGCCTGCCGTGCGGTCGGCACAGGCCAAAGGCATGCGCTTCTCGCGCGATATGTTCGCGCTGCGCACCAACAACGATCTCGCCCACCTTGCAGCCATCCGCGCCGGCTATGGCATCGGCATCTGCCAGGTGCCTATCGGCCAACGTGAGGCCAATCTCATCCGGCTATTGCCCAGACACTTCGTGTTCAACCTCGAAATCTGGCTGGTCATGCATGAAAACTTGCGCACAAGCCCGCGCACGCGTGCGGTGTTCGATCACCTTGGCAGCGCGTTGTCGACCTACGTTGACGCAGAGCGGCGGAGAACTTGATCACCCGCAACGCCGCGCACCCCTCGGCGCCAGCTCCTGGCTCGATCAGGTGGAGTTTATCCGCAGCCGGGGGATCTTCTGCGTAGCGGTGAAGAACCTGCCACGCATCGCCCTCGTCCCTACAGCAATTCGCTCTACCGCTTTTTTGCTCATCATTCCCCCCGTCGCTTGAGGGTTTGTGCTGATACCGACCTAAGCGACAGCTCGGGCAAAGTAGCGATCTCATCGCCGCCGCGGACGATCCGACGACGTGAGCTGTCGGTGCGAGAGTGGAGAGGCGAACTGTCCACGCGCGGTCCGGCTTGAACGGAACTCCGCGCCGCCTTCAGATCACTTCGGGAGGCACAATGATCCCCACACGCATCATGGCAGCAGCTCACTGGAAGGGTTGGTGAAACCAACAAACTCTTGGTCGCCGTGGTACTCGCCGTGGCAATCGGGGCACCGAGAGCCAGCTTTGAGTGGAGTGGAGGCTTTCGCGTTCACGTTCGGCTGGTCCGCCCGAACAGCGAACGAAGGAGATTCACCAATGAATACCATCAGAATCGCGCAGGGCGTCGATCCCAATCGTCGCCGCTTTCTCGGTGCCGCAGCCATGACCGCCGCTGCCGCCCAGCTCGGCATGCAGTCCTCGGCAGGCGCACAGCCCGCCAAGACGAAGTTGCCCACGATCCAGCCGGGGACAAACGTCTCATTGGGTCCGCTGATGCAAATCAATGCCGGCCCGCTGAACGTCGTATATGCTGAAGCAGGTCCCGCCGATGGCCCGCCGGTCATTCTTCTGCACGGCTGGCCCTATGACATTCATAGCTTCGTCGATGTTGCGCCTTTGCTGGCATCGGCGGAGTATCGGGTGCTCGTACCGTATCTGCGGGGTTACGGCGCGACGCGCTTTCTTGCGAGAGAGACCTTCCGCAACGGCCAGCCGTCGGCGTTGGCGGTCGATGTCATCGCCTTTATGGATGAGCTGAAGATCGAGAAGGCGGTCCTCGCTGGTTTCGATTGGGGCGCACGGTCGGCCGACATCGTCGCGGCGCTCTGGCCGGAGCGCGTCAAGGCGCTCGTTGCCGTCAGCGGATACCTGATCGGCAGCCAGGAAGCCGGCAGAATGCCGTTGCCGCCCAAGGCCGAGCTCGAGTGGTGGTATCAGTTTTATTTCGCCACGGAGCGCGGCCGGATCGGTTACGAGAAAAACCGCAACGACTTTAACAAGCTGATCTGGCAGATCGCGTCTCCGAAATGGAGCTTCGACGACGCGACGTTCGCCCGCAGCGCGGCGGCGTTTGACAACCCGGATCACGTCGACATCGTCATTCACAATTACCGGTGGCGTCTTGGTCTGGCCGAAGGTGAACCCAAGTATGACGAATTGGAGAAACGGCTCGCCGTGGGGCCCACCATCGGAGTCCCGACCATCACCCTCGAGAGTGATGCCAACGGCGCACCGCATCCGGAACCCAGTTCCTACGCGAAGAAGTTCACTGGTCCCTATTCGCATCGGCACGTTGAGGGCGGCATTGGTCACAACTTGCCTCAGGAAGCTCCAAAGGCCTTTGTCGAGGCGATCATCGACGTTGCCAGTGCTTGATTGTGTTGGCGACACCGCGGTTTGGCGTAGGGACAACAACCGTCGCAAACAGGAGTGTCCCATGAGCCAAGGCGCAAAGGTCCTATCCACAGCCAAGATTCACACCACCGGCGCCCGGAAATTTGGCGTCTCACGCAGGTCTGACAGGTTATGCTGCCGCTGGCCGACGAAGTGGTTGGTTCGTTAGATGTATGCTCTGGCAGCACTCGGAACACTTCGGCGATACCGCGAGCAAGTCCGGCCGACGGCCTTACAGACACGCTCAACGACTTGAAGTAGCCCTTGATAGGTAAACGGGCAGGTGTAGACGTAAGCCATGACAGCAGGTTTGGTCTGCGCGGGCAAATCCCGCACATTTGTCCCGCAGTAATGGAAATTCCGAGGTCCCAACGGGGGAATTGATGGGATCGCTGCCGATTGCAATCTTCTATTTCTTCTTCGTCGACTACTACGTTTCCTCCCTCACTGGCGCGGTAAAGGAATAAGGACCCGGTTTCTTGTGGGAGGAGCGCGTTCACATGGTGGTCGTATTACCTCCAATAACGGACATGCTCGGCCGCGATATGTCGCAGGTTGGCGGAAGACCGCCGATGTCCCTAATTGTGAAGGCGCTGGCGATGGCAGCCAAAGGCGCACTCTATGGTCGCCGATGATGTTCCGCGTTCACTCGGCGGCGTCCAATGAGTAGAGTTCCGACGAAGCTGGAAGGTCCGCTATGGTCGAAAAGATAGACAACCCCGCCTCCACGCACGAAGAAGCCTTCAAGCCGCACACTTCCCATTGGGGTGTCTTTTCGGCGCGGTTGAAGGACGGCAATCTCGAGGTCCGCCCGGATCCCGAAGATCCCGACCCTAGTAGTATTATCGAGAATTTTCCCGCCGCACTCCATCATCGAGCACGCATCGCTCAGCCCATGGTACGGCAGGGATGGCTTGAACGCGGGCCAGGGCCCGACCATCGCCGCGGGCGCGAGGACTATGTGGCGATGCCTTGGGATGCTGTTCTCGATCTGTTGGGCGCCGAACTCGCCCGTGTACGAAACACTTACGGGCCCTCCGCAGTGTTCGGAGGATCATACGGCTGGGCGAGCGCAGGCCGTTTCCATCACGCACAGAGCCAGATCCATCGCTTTCTCAACACCTCGCTGGGCGGCTATGTGCGTTCGGTCAACAGCTACAGCTCTGGCGCGTCGTCGGTGCTCGTGCCCTACATACTTACCGATTACGAGGATCTCACAAAACGCAACGTGACGTGGGAGCAGATCATCGCTCATAGCGATGTCGTGATTGCCTTCGGAGGCATGGCACTGAAGAACAGCATGGTCGCCGGCGGAAGTATCAGTAGGCATGTTGAGCGCGGCGCTATGCAACGTGCTCGGGCCCGGGGCTGCCGGTTCGTCCTCGTCAGCCCCCTGCGCGCCGACCTTCCCGATGAGGCCGGCGCTGAGTGGGTTCCGAGCGTCCCTGGCACCGATACTGCACTCATGCTGGCGCTGGTTCACACGCTCGTCCTCAACAGACTGCACAATCGCGACTTTCTCGATCGCTACACGGTCGGCTGGCCCATCTTTGAGCGCTATCTTCTGGGCGAAACCGACGGCCAGCCCAAGAGCGCGGATTGGGCCGCCGCGATCACCGGCGTGGCGGCCCAGACGATCATCGACCTCGCGTTCAGCCTGTACGGCCGCCGCGCGCTGATAGTGGTATCGCACTCGCTGCAGCGCGCAAAACATGGCGAGCAACCCGTCTGGATGGGTGCCGTGCTCGCCGCCGCGCTTGGACAGATCGGTTTGCCGGGGGGCGGATATGGCTACGCGCTCGGCGCCATCGGGTATTATGGTCGTCGATACAATGCCGTAC
The DNA here is from genome assembly GCA_963820375.1 of uncultured Alphaproteobacteria bacterium. Lineage (GTDB taxonomy): Bacteria > Pseudomonadota > Alphaproteobacteria > Rhizobiales > Hyphomicrobiaceae > AWTP1-13. The sequence continues at coordinate 67,479 of CAWFZX010000022.1, forward strand.
CCATCGGCACGCTCTCGCAGGGTCGAAACTCCGTCGCGGATTTTATCCCCGTGGCGCGTATATCGGACATGCTGCTCAATCCTGGATCCAGTTATCGATACAACGGGCAGACGCGGACCTATCCCGACATCCGTCTCGTCTATTGGGCGGGAGGCAATCCTTTCCACCATCATCAGGATCTCAACCGGTTGCGGCGCGCCTTTGCCCAGGTCGACACCCTCGTCGTGCATGAACTCGCGTGGACCGCGACGGCGCGACATGCCGACATCGTCTTGCCATGTACGATGACGCTAGAGCGGGAGGACATCGGCGCTAGCTCTAACGACCCGCTGCTCGTTGCCATGCATCCGGTAGCAAAGCCGTATGGCACGGCACGGGACGACTACGCGATATTTTCAGACCTTGCCGAACGGCTCGGCACTGGCGCGAAGTTCACCGAAGGTCGCACCGTCCGCCAATGGTTGGAATTCTTGTACGAGCCGACACGTGCCGCGCTCGCGGAGCAGAAGTTGCCGGCGCCGAGCTTCGATGAATTCTGGTCCCGCGGTGCCCTGACCCTGCCGCAGCAGCCCGATGACGGCGGCCGGCTCCGATTCTTCCGTGACGATCCGGAGGGACACCCGCTCCCGACCCCCAGCGGCAAGATCGAGATTTTCTCCGCGAAAATCGCAAGCTTCAACGAGCCCGATTGCCCAGGTCATCCCACGTGGCTTGCGCCGACCGATGTGCCATGCAGGTCCGCGCCGCTAATCCTGGTTGCCAACCAACCCGCAACCCGGTTGCACAGTCAGTTGGACTTCGGCGGCCATAGCAACGACGCCAAGCACCGCGGGCGCGAGGTTGCGCGCATGCATCCCTACGATGCTAAAGTCCGAGGTATCGCCGATGGGGACATCATCCGCGTTTTCAACTCACGCGGCGCCTGCCTCGCCGGCGTACGCATCACCGACGGCATCCGCCGGGGCGTGATACAGCTTCCTACTGGTGCCTGGTATGACCCTGTTGACCCCGAGGCGGACAAACCCCTATGCGTCCATGGTAATCCCAACGTACTTACGCGCGATGTCGGCACCTCATCACTGGCGCAGGGATGCACAGGACAGCTCACTACCGTGGAGGTAGAACGGTTCAACGGCAATCTGCCACCAATTCAAGCCTTCGACCCTCCAGTGGCCGCGAACATCGCGCCGGACAAACCCGTCCGTTGAGCACCTGGTTGCAGACATTTGCTGCGCGCGTGCCAACCGCCTAGGTTGGCCCTGGACACGTCCGCATTTGCATAGTGCGGGCGCCAACCGTAGGTACGTCCCAAGACTAAGGTTCCCCAAAGCCCGTGCAAACATGATCAGGTCTTTACGGTACGCCGTTGCAGACCCAAGAATTCGCAGACGAATTCTTCGCATCTGGCGGGCTCAGAAGTTGCTCCGGCCGTCTGAGCCCTGGGGTCAAGCGCCGCCACGTGCAATCGAGATTTCCTTTGCTAACGTTGGCCGGGCTCAGCAATATCGGGCCGCAGGCTGGCTTCGATAACCAACCGACGGGCGGTCTTTTGTGCAATGACCGAGGGGCGTCTCCACAATCTACCGTTCATCGTGATCGGCGGCGGCATCGGTGGCACTGCAGCGGCGTTGGCGCTCTCGCGGAAGGGCAAACGCGTCCTCGTCCTGGAGCAGGCTGTCGACCTCACCGAAATCGGGGCCGGCATTCAGATGCCACCCAATGCCTTCAAGGCGTTCGATGCGCTTGGCGTTCTCGAAGCAGTACAACAAGTTGCTGCATACCCCGAGCGACTCGTCCTCGGCGACATGCTGACGGGAACTGTTGTCTATCAGACGCCGATTGGCGATGCCTTCATCGAGCAATTCGGCTACCGCTATGCTATGATGCATCGCGGCGATCTGCTGCAGATCCTTGTCTCGGCCTGCAAGGCTAGCGAACGCATCACGCTCAAGACCTCTACTCGCGCTACTGCTTTTCGCGACCTCGGAGACCGCGTCGTCGTGAGCACGGCAGACAGCGAGACCTATGAAGGTCAGGCGATGATTGCGGCTGATGGATTATGGTCGATGACACGATCAGCACTCTTCGGTGCAGAGCCACCGCGGACCGAGAGCTATATTGTTTGTCGCGGCGTTGTACCGGTCTCGGAAATCCCGGAAGTACTCTATTCGCAGTCGGTGACCATGTGGGGCGGGCCGGAGCTCGACCTTTTCCACTATCCGCTCCGCCGCGGCGAGATTTACAATATCGGGGCCAGCTACCGCGATCCGAACGCCCTCGCCGGCGCTGACAATCCCAAGGGCGACCGAGACGTCCTGCTCACTCGCTTTCGCGATGCCTGCCGTCATGTAAAGGCGTTGCTTCCCTATATCGATGTCTCGCGGGCCTGGGTCCTCTACGATCGGCCATCTCTCAGGAACTGGGCAAAGGGACGAATGGTGTTGCTCGGCGACGCGGCTCACCCGACATACATCTACATCTCTCAGGGCGCCTGCATGGCCCTCGAGGATGCAGTATTGTTGGCCGACCAGGTGAGCAAGGTAGACGACGTGCCGGCTGCTTTCCGGGCCTACGAGGACATTCGCTACCTGCGAGCTGCCCGCATCCAGTTGACGTCTCGGCAATTCGGTGAGGTGTATCACGCAACGGGAGTGCTGCGCGATCTGCGCAATACCCTCCTGGCCACTGCGCGGCCGGAAGCACTGTACGACACCCTCGGCTGGGTGTTTGGGGCAGCCGGTGCTGACTGTCTTGCTACAGCAGCTGCGGCCGGCTGATCAGTTGCAGCAAAGAATTGGGGAAGTGCAGAGGACTAGGCATCGCCGGAATGAGATCGGCCGTGACCACTTCGTCGGAATGGGGCGCTTCAACTCGGACAAGCCTGTTCGTTCGTAAGGACTTTCCAGCGAGTACGCTCAAGGAGTACGTCGCGTCAGCGGATGCCCCAGGACTTGACTCACGCAGCGCAGCAAACCAACGATTGCGCTCCAAAGAGGCAGCCTCTTTGAGTTCGGCCTTGTTGTGGAAAACCGCGCGGTCGTGCGGGTCAAGAGGTCGAGCCATGAGTCGTCGTCAGCAACAGGTGCCTTGCCATCCTACCCTGCGAAGTCCTTCATTGAACAGCGCCAGATGCTCGGCGAACCGAAATGGATAGGTGGCGCGGACGTACGCGTCAGAGAAGTCCGGCTGGAGATGCAGGAGCGTCTCCAGCGCAGCCCTCGCTTCCGCTTCCCGCGCCGTGTGCCCAAGCGCGGCAACCAGCCGGTGGTGGGCACGGACATTCTCTGGCTCTCGGTGGACCGCGTCTGTCGCAGCAGCAACAGCACCTTCGACGTCGCCAAGCAGAAGGCGCGCGAGAGACAGGTCCGCTAGGATCAGAGACCGCGACTGGTACTGTGGATCCAGGTGCAAAACGGTCTCCAGGGCCGGCAATGCTTGCGTTGCGCGCCCGGCAAAGACGGCGACGCACCCCAGGAACTGGTACGCGATTACAGCCGAGGGATTGAGCGCAATTGCCCGCTCCACCTCTTCCAGAGCTCTGTCGTAGTTGCGGCTGGTCCAGAGAACGGCGATACCAAGCAGCGCGTGAGACAGCCAGTCATCGTCGTCGAGCTCGACCGCACGGCGCGCTGCTTGCAGTGTCGCTGTGAGGGCGCGCGGCGGATCTTTTGTCCAGTCCGCCAGGGCGTCATGGAAGTGCGACAGCGCCAGCAGCGAATGCGCATAGGACGACGCAGGGTCAAGCTCGATCGCCTTGTGGAGCAGGTCGCGGGCCTCGGCGGCATCCGCCCCAGCGAATGTGTGGAGGTGCGACAACGCTCCATAGAGGCATGAAAGGGCGCGCTGCGTGTAGTCCCAGCTGTCGAGATTCTGCGGATGCTTACGCAACGCGCGATGGAGTTCTCGCCGGCTGAGCTGCGGCTCAATGCTTTGGACGATGCAAGCCGTAATCTCATCCTGCACGGCAAACATGTTACCGAGATCACGATCATACCGGCGCGCCCAAATCTGCGTCCGCGAGCTCGTGTCGACTAGTTGAACGCAGATTCGGATCTTGCTGCCCGCGCGGCGCACGCTGCCTTGCAAGAAATAGCGTGCCCCAAGCTCCCGCGCTGCCGCCACAGGGTCACCGTGCTTCTCCTTACTGAGCGACGTCGAGTTGCGGGCTATGACGGGAAATCTTCGCCAGCATGACAGCGCTGTAGTGATGTCCTGGGTTATCCCATCTGCGAAGTGGGCACGGTCGACAATCTCGCTGAGGTCCTCGAACGGGAAGACGGCAATTGCCGGTTGGGTCCAAAGCGCGTCAAGATCGAGATCGCCCGCTGCTGCGCGGGCCACCTTTGACGTATGCTCTGGCGCGCCTTCGGACTCGGCAGTGATTTTGGCCGCTAGCTTGGATACTCGAGCGATGAACCGATAGCCGCGGCGATGCCGCGTTTCGATGAAGCGTGGCTTCTTGGCATCATCCGCAAGAGCCTTGCGCAACTCCTGGATGCATGAGGTGAGCGCGTCATCACTGACGACGGTGCCGTTCCACACCGAGGCGAACAGCTCTTCCTTGCGGACCGGCTGTCCGGCATGCGTCACCAACGCCTTGAGCACGGCACAAGCCTTCGGCGTGAGCTTGACCTCCCGCTTCCCGGACCACAGGCGCCCGGTTTCGAGATCGAACCGATAGCGACCGAAGCTAACGCTTTGCTCCACCGGACTCTTCCAGCCCTCGTCGGTACCACCACAATCCCGGAGATATCCCGGCGGCCTCCCAGGACTCCATTCAATGCGCATCATACTCTCTGCGAGAGAACGACGGGAGAGGAGAATACATCGTGGCAACCTGGACGCCCGATCCGAGCTTCTATCCCTCCCCCGCATGGCCATGCGGGGGAACCGCTCCCAGCGGTGCTCTGCCTTCGTCTCCAGCGTTCTCCGAAACCAGGTTCCGGTTCGGCTTTCTTAATTTCGAGGATGATGCCGATGCGGCGTCCAGATGACTGCTGTCACCACGATCGTCTTCGACAACGGGAAGCGACTGAGTTACCCGCATCAGAGGGGCATCCGGTGTCAGCATGCGACGGCAATGGGCTAGCCATTGCCACTCCGCAGCCACTCGATCGGGTCGTGCTGGTCCCCTGCTCGGCAAGCTCCGCACGGCAATGGAAGGCACTCGCGGAGCAGTTGCCCGGCCTCCACCCCCTGCCGCTCGATCTTTGGGGCCACGGCAATCAAGGCCGCTGGCACGGTGCCGGCCCGTTGAGCCTTGCCGAGGAGGCGGCAGCCATCCACGAAGCATGCCCGGACGGCATGTCTTTGCATCTTATCGGTCATTCCTACGGTGGTGGCGTCGCGCTCAGGTTCGCCCTGAGCCACCCCCAACGCTTGCGTTCGCTCACGCTCATCGAGCCCAGCTCATTTCACATCCTGAAGCGTGCTCAGGGAGCTGATGCGCATCTACTCAACGAAATCCGAGCCGTCGCGGCGGCCGTCAATCATGGCGTCATCTGCGGCGACTACGCCAGCGGCATGCAGACCTTCATCGACTATTGGGGCGGAGCGGGCAGCTGGGAGAGCGTGTCCGACGATAAGAAGGCGCAGTTTGCGCAGCTCGCCGTGCACGTGGGGCATCACTTCTGGAGCCTAATTGAAGAGAAGACGCCGCTGGAAGCCTACGCTGCGATCGATGTGCCGACGCTGATTTTGTGCGGCACGCGCTCGCCGGCTCCATCGCGTGCCATAACCCGGCTCCTCGCCGAAACATTGCCTCGCGCCCGGCATCGCACGATCCGAAATGCGGGCCACATGTCGCCGATCACACACCCGGCGGAAGTGAACGCGCTCGTCTTGGAGCATCTGCTGATGAACGGCAGCCCGGCTGACGGCATGCAACGTCGCATTGATGTGGTTCACAGCGCCCGACGCTGCGGAAGCTGCGACGACGGGGACCAACAAGCAGAAGCTGCCGCGTGTCGTCCGTGATCATCGCGGTGAGCCATCGGTTCTGGGTCGCCCAAGACTACGGCAAATATGGTCCATGCCACAGACCGCGGCGCTGCATAGTTCGAGACCACCGCACGTCCACCGGGGGCAAATAAGGCTGAGGGTGGCCCCGCACACATCGCAAGGACAGGCCCCAGTCTGCGCACCGCTCGGCCCAACTGGAGGAGAGTGACCTAGCAACTCTACCGTCGTCGTTGGAAGTCCGCCACAAACCACAGGAGTACGCACCATGCCGATCTGGACGCCCGATCCGAGCTTCTATCCCTCGCCCCGCATGGCCATGAAGGCGAAGTCCGAGACGCTGGCTTATGTGGCGGCCTTCGATCCGGACCGTAAGACGCCGGACGCCATCGCCGTCGTCGATGTCGATCCGAAGTCTAAGACCTATTCGCAGATCATCGGCACGACCGCTATGCCGAACGCCGGCGACGAATTGCATCACTTTGGTTGGAACGCGTGCTCATCCTGCCTCTGCCCCAACGCATCGCACGCCCACATGGAGCGTCGCTATCTCGTGGTGCCGGGCCTCAGGTCCTCGCGCATCCACATCCTCGACACCAAGCCTGATCCCAAGAACCCGAAAATCGTCAAGGTGATCGAGCCCGCCGAGGTCGCCGACAAGGCTGGCTACACGCGGCCTCACACGGTGCATTGCGGACCCGAGGGCATCTACGTCGCCGCGCTCGGTAATCATGAGGGCAAGGGGCCCGGCGGCGTGTTTCTGATGGACCACGAGACGTTCGATGTGCGCGGCCAGTGGGAAATGGATCGGGGGCCGCAGCATTTCGCCTACGACGCCTGGTGGCACCTAGGACACGACACGATGGTCACGAGTGAATGGGGCACGCCCGACACGTTCGAGAACGGCCTGATCCCAGAGGTGCTGCTCGGCGCCAAGTATGGGCGCCGCCTGCATTTCTGGGATCTGCACAAGCGGAAGCACCTGCAGACGATCGACTTCGGCGACAAGTACCAGCTCGTGTTCGAGCTTAGACCGGCGCACGATCCCACCAAAGCCTACGGTTTCGTCAACTGCGTGGTGAGCCTGGAGAACCTCTCGTCCTCGATCTGGACCTGGTACAAGGACGGCGACAAGTGGGCGGTGAAGAAGGTCATCGAGATCCCGGCCGAGCCAGCCGATCCGGACCTGTTGCCGCCAGTGCTGAAGGGCTTTAAGGCGGTGCCCCCGCTTTGCACCGACATCGACCTGTCGATGGACGACAAGTTCCTCTACGTTGCCTGCTGGGGCACGGGCGACCTGCAGCAGTATGACGTCTCGGATCCCTTCAAGCCCAAGCTCACCGGCAAGGTCCGGATCGGCGGCATCGTCTCGAGAGCCACGCATCCCGGCGCCAAGAACGGCGCGCTCAGCGGCGGGCCACAAATGGTGGAGATCAGCCGCGACGGCAAGCGCGTCTACTTCACCAACTCGCTCTACGGCGCCATCGACCCGCAGTTCTATCCCGACGGCATCGAGGGCTGGATGGTGAAGCTCGACGCCGATCTCAATGGTGGCATCGCCTTCGATCCGAAGTTTTTCGTGGCCTGGCCGGTGCCGCATCGTCCGCACCAGGTGCGTCTGGAAGGCGGTGACTGCTCGTCGGACTCCTACTGCTATCCGTAAGCGATGCCAAAGTTTGGGTGCGATCATGATCGACGCTTGGTCATGGCTGACTTTCGCGGGGCTCGGCGCCTTTCACGGGCTGAACCCCGCCATGGGCTGGCTGTTCGCAGTTGCCCTCGGCCTGCACCAGCAAAGCAGGGCAATCGTGATTAGGTCGCTCATTCCCATTGCGATCGGCCATGCTGTGTCGGTCGGACTTGTCGCCGGGTTGCTGGTCATTGCAGGCGCCCTCGTTCCTCCCCACCCCGTGCGCATTGGATCGGGCCTTCTGCTGCTCGGATGGGCCGCCTACCACTGGCGCATCGTGCATCACCACCGTGTGCGCTTCGGCATGCAGGTTGGGCTGTGGGGACTGGCCGCCTGGTCGTTCCTCATGGCGACCGCTCACGGTGCCGGTCTCATGCTTTGGCCAGTCCTCATGGCATCGTGCGTTTCAACCAGTTCAAATGAGGCGGCCTTCGCTGCCGCGTTCCCGACGGCCCTTGCTGCCGTTGGGCTCCACACCATGGCGATGCTCATCACCACCGCCTTCGTTGCCGTGCTCATCTACGAATGGGTCGACCTTTCCATTCTTCGACAAGCTTGGCTGAACGTCGATTTGCTCTGGGTGTTGACGCTTCTTGTAACGGGTGGGCTCCTGCTTTCGGGTACGATCGCATAATGCGAGCAGAGCGAAACCTTTTCAGCCAATCCGCGGGTCACGATACGACAACTTGGTCCGTTGAGGGTCAAGCTCTGCCGGCAGACGGCACGCATTCCGTCGATCGGGATGAGGATCGCCTCAAGCTCTTGCCGGCCGCGCTCGGGAAAATCGGCAGTCCCCCAACAAGCGGAACAACCCCGGTTTTTGCACCGCCACCTCGCTGCCCTCGCCGCCATGGGCGCAGTTGAACGCGGCGCTATCGCCGCCCCGGCCCCGGACCCACCCTTTCAGGATATCGCCCATGTGCCGCTGGATCGTCGCCAGCGCCTTCACGGAGGGGCGCGGCAACGCGCATCAAGGTGAAGGGCAAGCAACTGAAATCTGACGGTCGCGGCCCTCTTGCGCAGAGCACTTGCGCATCCATGCGGCATGAACGATTTTGATCGCTCTCGCAGGATTAGGAACCTCCAAAACGTAGGGTGTCCATGCCAACGAAGCCGATCCCCTCTATGCCCCATCGCGATTTGCGAGGCTACGGCGAGCACCCGCCCCATGCCGGCTGGCCTAACGGTGCGCGTGTTGCCGTATCCCTTGTCTTGAACGTCGAAGAGGGGTCCGAGCGCACAGTCAGCCGAGGCGATGATCGCAACGAGCCGGTCTACGACATGGTCGAGGACATCGTCGGCCAGCCCAATCTGACGATGGAATCGCATTTTGACTACGGCACGCGCGCCGGCTACTGGCGCATCGTGCGAGTCCTGAAGGAGCACGGCGCCACCTGCACGCTCAATGCCTGCGCGGAAGCTCTCGAGCTGTCGGCGTGGCTGGCAAAGGACGCAATCGAGCGCGGGTTTGAGGTCGCCTGCCACGGCTATCGCTGGGAATCGCATCTCAACATGAACGAGGAGCAGGAACGCGAGCGCATTGCCTGCGCCGTCGAGACCATTCGGGCGGTCAGCGGCGTCCGCCCCATCGGCTGGCATACCCGCTGCCCGCACACGCCCAACACGCGCCGCCTGCTCGTGGAGGAGGGCGGCTTCCTCTACGACAGCGACGCGTACGACGACGACCTGCCGCGCATCGTCACTCTGGCAGGCCGCAGGCATGTCGTGTTGCCCTACAGCCTGGACACCAACGACATGCGCTTCCAGCGCCCCGAGGCGGGCTTTATCCGGGCCGGCGATTTTGCCGACTACGTCTGTGACGCCTTCGATTGGTTATGGAAGGAAGGTGAGACGGCGCCCAAGATGATGACCGTAGGGCTGCATTTGCGCACCATCGGCCGCCCGGGGCGGATTGCTGGGCTTGATCGCGTGCTGCGGCATATGAACAAGGCTGGAAAGGCCTGGTTCGCGCGCCGCGACGAGATCGCGCGGCACTGGCTCGAGCACCACGGAAAGACCGGCTGAATCTTGCCGACGCTACTTTGCCGAAAGCATCTGGTTGGGCAGATACGTGACGATCTGAGGGAAGATCGTGATCAGGACCACGGCGAGTATCATGATTAGGAAGAACGGGAAGGCCGCCTGCGCAACGTAGAAGATGTTCTTCCCCGTCATGCCTTGTAGGACGAACAGGTTGAAACCCACCGGTGGGGTGATCTGCGCCATCTCGACCACCAGAACAATAAAGATCCCGTACCAGACCACGTCGACACCCGCCTGAATGATCAGCGGCTGGATGACCGAGGTGGTGAGCACGACCATCGATATGCCGTCCAAGAAGCAACCCAGGATGATGTAAAGGATCAGCAGGGCAAGCAGCAGCGTGTAGACCGACAAGTGCATCGACGCGATCCACCCGGCAACCTGTCGCGGCAAGCCCGTAAAGCCCATGGCGACGGCAAGAAACGCCGCTCCTGCCAGAATCAGCGTGATCATACAGGAAGTGCGCATTGCACCCATCACGCTGTCGGCAAAGTTCTTCCAGGCGAAGTTGCCCGTTGCAATGGCGATTCCGAGCGATCCGAGCACTCCGACGGCCGCGGCCTCTGTCGGTGTGGCATAGCCCGCGTAGATCGAGCCGATGACCGCAATGATCAGGAGCACTACCGGGATCAGTCGACGCGAATTGTAGATCTTCTCGGAGAAAGTCATTTGGATGTCGGCTGGCGGAACCTTGGTCGGATTCAGCCATGCCCAAAAGATGATGTAGCCCATGAATAGGCCCATCAGCATGATGCCAGGGAGCACGCCGGCTATGAACAGGCGGGCGATCGACACCTCCGCCACCAACCCGTAGACGATCATCATGATCGAAGGCGGTATCAACAGCCCAAGCGTACCAGACCCCGCAAGGCTGCCGATTGACATCCGCTCGTCGTAGCCGCGCCGCATCAGCTCCGGCATCGACATCTTGCCGATGGTAACGCATGTCGCTGCTGAGGATCCCGATACCGCTGCAAAGATTCCACATCCGACGACGTTGACATGGAGGAGGCGTCCAGGAAGGCGCACGAGCCACGGCGCCAGGCCGCTGAACATGTCCTCGGACAGGCGCGTGCGAAAAAGAATCTCAGCCATCCAGATGAACAACGGCAGTGAGGTCAGCGCCCAGCTGTTGTTGGAGCTAAACACTGCCGTCGCCATGACCTTGCCAATGGGCGCAGACGAAAACAGCATCATGCCGATGGCGCCGACACCGATCAGCGACAGGGCGATCCAAACGCCGGATCCGAGCAGTAGGAAGAGGCTGAACAGCAGGATCAAAGAGAGAACTTCAGGGGTCATTCTTTTGCTTACCGCCGGGCAAAGGAGGGCTCAACCTTCTGACTGCAGGTCCATCTCTGCGTCTCGATAGCTCGGTTTTCCATGGCGCAACACTGCGATGAAGTCGTCGATGAAGGCGATGGTCAGGGCCAACAGCCCTAGCGCCGCACCGCCCTGTGGGATCCACATGAGGATCGGCAGCTGGCCAATGGCGCGGTCGCCGTAAACGAACGACTCCCATGCCATGTCGATCGTAAAGTAGGTGAGGAAGCCCACAAGGCCGGCGCCGAAGCCGAGGCACCACAGCTCGGCGAGCCGCCGCAGCGAGTGCGGCAGGTAGAGCAGCAAAAGGTTCACGCGTATGTGACCTCCTGCGCGGAGAGTGGGCGCCAGCGACAGAAAGGCCGATACGACGAGAAACAAAGCGGCGAGATCGTCCACACCTGGAATGCCGTAACCCAGATTGCGCCCAAGTACCTGGTAGAGGATGACGCTACCTATCAGCACGAGGAAGATGCCGCCGACCACGCCACAGGCTAGATACAGGAAGTCTAGCGCCTTACGCATGCTACCCCACGTTTGGGCACGGCCTGCGTGCTGACCGTACCGTCATTTGCCGGCGGTCGGCTACTGCTTGCGATACGCGGCGATGATCTGCTCGCCAGCTTGCCCGGCCTTCTTGACCCACTCCGCGGTGAGTGTGGCACCGATGGGCTCCAGCTCGGCGCGGAACTTAGCGTCCGGCGCAGTGATGGTGATGCCCTTCTCGGCCATGAGTTTCAGGTGCTCTGACGTAACATCCTGGCTCATCTTCCAGCCTCGGGTCTCGGCCTCCGCCGCCGCATCCGTCACGACCTTCTGCGTCGCGGCGTCAAGCCGACGGAACGACCGCTCATTGGCAATTACCACGTTCATTGTGAAGTTGCCGCCGACGTTCACAAAGTACTTCGTGTAGTCCCATGCCTGCGTGTCGACGCCGGTCGCGGGCGACGTATACATGGTGGAGACAAGCCCGGTAGAGAACGCCTGCGGGATCTCGCTGAAAACGACGTTGGTGGGGATCGCGCCCATCTCCTCGGCCATGCGCCCGGTCATGGCGCTATAGGTGCGCATCTTCACGCCCTTAAAATTGGAGACCGATGTGACCGGCGTTTTGGCGTAGAAGCCCTGCACTGGCCAGGTCACGCCATAGAGGAGGCGAATGCCATCCTTGGCAAGGCGCTCGCTCAGAGGACCGCGGCTGACCGACCACAGCTTTTGGGCCCTTTCGATCGTGTCGGCCAGGAAGGGAATGGCGCTGATCTCGTAGATCGGATCCTCGTTGCCGAACTGGACGAGAAGCAGCTCGGCCAGAGGCACCTGACCGCTTTGGACCGCCTTCTTGGAGTCCGGCAGCTTGAAGAGCGCCTGGTTGGAATGCAGGATGATATCCAGCTCCTGGGTGCCTGCCTTGATCTTGGCAATGAACTCCCGAATGTTCTTGGTGTGGAAATTGTTGTCCGGGAAGCCGGACGCCATGTCCCATTTTTCCGCCGCCTGAGCCGTTCCGACCGAGACCGCGATGGCTGCCGCCGCAAGAGCCCACAAGAATTTGCGCATCGAGTTTTCTCCCACAATGTGCCCGCGCCCCTCGCGCCCTGTGCGTCAAGACCTTGAGCACGGACATGTTGACCGCTGACTGTCCAGGCGCTCTGCTTCTCTTTACCGCAAATCAACCGGCACCAGCGTGATAGCATGGAGAAAGAAGATACCGGCTCGCATCCGCGCGTACAAGCTGCGTGCAGTGCGATCTCCTTGCCACGTTTTTGTGCAGCCTCGTCGTTGCCCAGCGTATGCGAATGCGGCTAACGTCGGCACACACGAACCCTCACGAAAGCAATGGATCATTCCCATGACACGAGAAACGCTGATCGTGGCGCTCGGAGACCGGCGCTACGCTCTCGAAAGAAACTGGGCGAAATTGCCCCAGGGGAGAGAGTTCGGGTTTCTCAGCGATGTTGCAGTCGACAGCAAAGGTGTCGTGCACGTAGGGCAGCGGACCGATACGCCGATTATTGCGTTCGGGTCCGACGGTAAGTTCCTCCAGAGCTGGGCCGAGGGAGAGATCGCCGATGTGCACGGCGTGTCGGCGACTGCCGACGGGCGTGTCCTGGTTGTGGACCGCGACGCACATCAGGTGTTGATCTATGACACACAAGGCCGCCGGCAGCTCGCGCTGGGAGAACGCCACCACCCCCGATTCCAGGCGCCATTCAATCATCCCACCAGCGCTGCCATCGCCCCAGACGGCGACATCTACGTTGCTGATGGTTACGGTAATTCGGTCGTTCATCGCTTCGACACCGATGGTCGGCTCCAGCGCACCTGGGGCGGCCGCGGAAGCGGTCCGGGCGAATTCACGACCCCGCACGCCGTTTGGATCGATCCCCGCAACCGCGTCCTGGTCGCCGACCGGGAAAACAATCGGGTCCAGATCTTCGACCGAGATGGCGTCTACCTCGCGGAATGGGGTGATTTCTACCACCCCATGGCCATCTACGGCGATGATCGCGGTCTGATCTATGTCACGGACCAAATCCCGCGTATCAGCATGTTGAGCCTCGACGGCGAGCTGGTTGGCCGCTGTCGCGGTACGCTCAATGGCGCCCATGGCATGAGCGGGGACATGGAAGGCAACTTCTATCTCTCCGAGCTGCCGCCGGAGAAGATCACGCGACTCACCTTGCTGCGCTAGCGCGGATCAGGAGTCCAAGGCTTTGCGGAAGGCCTTGTCCATGATGCCGATGCCCTTGTCCAACTCCTCCTTGGACACGGTCAGCGGCGGCGCCAGTCGGATCGAGCTCTGCGAGTTGGCGCGCACGGCGTGCATCACCAGGCCCATCTCCAGGCACAAGCGCTGGAGCTTGTGGGCAAGAGGTCGGTCGGCGTGACGGCTCTCGCGGTCCTTAACGATCTCGAGCCCAATCAGCAGACCGCGGCCGCGTACATCGCCGATGCACTCGTGTCTCTGCTGCAGGGCGCGCAAACCGTTCATGAGGTGGTCGCCCATTTCTTTGGCCCGCTCGGCGAGCTTTTCCTCGCGCAACACTCGCAGCACGGCGAGCCCCACGGCGGCGGGCAACGGATCGGACAGGTGCGAGGTGTAGAACAGGAACTGCTTGTCGAAGCAGTCCTGCTCGATCTCGTCACTGGTAATGGTCGCCGCCATGGGCAGACCGTTACCGAGCGTCTTAGAGAGCGTGAGGATGTCAGGCACGACACCAACCTGCTCGAACGCGAAGTTGCTGCCCAAGCGGCCGAGCCCAGTTTGGGCTTCGTCCATAATGAGCAGCAGGCCTCGCTCCTCGCACAGCTTCTTCAGCTTCGGGAAGTAGCCCTCCGGTGGAACGATGATGCCGGCCGAGCTCTGGATCGGCTCGACGATCACCGCGGCAGGGGCCCCGACAGCCTGGTTGTCATAGAGTCCGAAGCCGACTTCGAGACAGGTCATGTCGCACTTGTCCCGGCAGTGCTTGATGGGGCAGCGGTAGCAGTTAGGTCCCGGGATCGCCATGCTGCCGACCGTCGCCGGTCCATATCCGCTGCGGCCGCCATTGTAGGTGCTGGAGGCCGCCGCGGCCGTGATGCCGTGCCACGAACCGGTCAGCGCGATCACCTCGAAGCCGCCGGACTTTAGCTTGGCCATGCGGACAGCGGCCTCGTTCAACTCGCTGCCCGTGCTCATGAACATCATCTTCTGCAGGTTGGGCGGCAGGATCGCCGCCAGCTCCTCCGCCAGCCGCAGTACCGGCGGGGATAGCAGGCCGCTGAATAGGTGGACGACATCCTCGCAGCTCTTCTCGATTGCCTCAGTGACCGCGGGATGATTGTGACCGAGCGTGACACACATTTGACCTGAGCAGAAATCGAGGATCTCTCGGCCTTGATCGTCGTAGATGTAGGTGCCCTTGGCCTTCGTGCCGAGATACGGCGCGAACGCGGTCACATACCGGATAATGTGCTTGCTGGCGGCTTCTTTGAGCCGGCCGAGATCGCCACTGCTTTGCGCGCTCACCTCGTCACCTCCCCAAGGCTCGTCCCAACACCTGTGCCGCCCGCGACCCTAGCATTGTCCCACCGCTTCTGCGGCCCCCCGATTTCAGAGCTGACATGCAGCAACGGCCGGTCGCTCAGGGCAGCACCGCATAGGCGCGAGCAGGACCGCCGGAGCCGCGCTTGAGTTTGAGCGGCACCGCCTGGAAATGAAATTCACCTTTGCCTACCAGCTGCTCGAGATTGCACAGCCACTCCACGTGAGTGATGCCGCGGTCCCGACAGACGCGATGGTTGGGGAACTCGTTGAAGTTTGGCCGGTCGGTTGACGGGCCTTCCACTCCGTGCAGAGGCGATTTCCGGTCCGCCAGCCAATGCGTGGCAGCGGCCGTGAGTCCGGCATTGGAGTGCATGACCGAGTTGCGGGGGTAGTGGCGCCGATGCAGGCCCGTGTTCAGTAGGACGATGTGGCCATCTACCTTCACGCCGGTCTTCGCCTCGGCCTTTTCCATATCGCTGACGTCGATATCGCAGAGGTCGGAGATGTGCGTGAGATCGAAGCAGATGGCCTTGCCCATGAACATCTCGATCGGCATCTCGTCGATCGTCTGTCCGTCTGGTTTCAAGTGATAGAAGGCGTCGACGTGGGTGCCCACGTGATTGAGCATGCCCATGTACTCGATGGCCGAGGTAAACGGGTCCTCGGGCACGCCATGCTTGTTCGCCTTCGAGCTCTCGTGGCTGCCCCATTGCAGGTAGACTGGTCGCGGCATGTTCTTGTGCACTGGCATGTTGTTCTCAATGCTCACGGACAGATCGATGATGCGCGGCATGAGGTGCCTCCGACCCTGGTTGCGCAGCGGCGACCTAACGGACCCTGCGCGCGGTTGCCTTCTTTATATCGACTTCCACGCCGAAGTCCCTGAGCGCCCCGTTTACTGTAACATCCCCATTGCGAACGTCGGCAAGCAGCTTCTCGAGAGGGCGCTTGCGCGGATCGCCAAACCCGCCGCCTCCGGCCTCCAGCGTCTCGAAGACGTCGCCCGGCTTGAGGATGTAGCGGCCCTTGGGATGCACCACTGTACGGTTGATGCGTGTCTCGCGCAGGCGTCCCGGCGCACCGCCCTGCGCGCCGAGCGGCGGGTATTCGGTGCGGCCAGCGAACGAGGCTGCGTTGAGCGGGTGACCGCTGTCG
This sequence comes from uncultured Alphaproteobacteria bacterium, assembly GCA_963820375.1. Lineage (GTDB taxonomy): Bacteria > Pseudomonadota > Alphaproteobacteria > Rhizobiales > Hyphomicrobiaceae > AWTP1-13. Next base: position 83,678 of record CAWFZX010000022.1, read on the forward strand.
TTGCGCAGATGGATTTCCTGGGCATTCCCGCCGCGGAACTCGCCAGGCCCTCCGGAGTCCGGCACCAGCTCTTTCTTGAGAACGCTCACGCTCGTCTCGTGCTCCCAAATCTCGATGGGCGTCCCTATCATGTTGGAGGGACCCGGCGTGGCTGCCCGCCCATCGATACCTTTGAGGGCGCCGAAACCGCCGGACGCGAAAAAGAGGCTCGAGACGCCGCGGCCGTTGCGGTGCCTGCCGCGACAGCTCAGCTGCGACAGCATGCCCGAGTCTGGCCTGCACCTCCTCGGGCAGTACCTGGCCGAGCGCGCCGAAGATAAGCGGCGCCACGAAATGTCCGATCACGTGGCGCCCGCCCGTCGATGACGGGGGCAAGGCATTCAGTATGCAGCCGGGCGGAACCGAAATGGAGATCGGGTTGGCGGCGCCCTCGTTGTTGGGCAGCTCCGGGATCGTGAGCACCTTGAGCGCGTAGTTGGAGAAGGCGCGCGTGTAGCAAAGTGGTACGTTGATGCCGCGCGGGATCGAGGGCGTGGTCCCCTCGAAGTCGATGTGCACCTGGTCGCCGGAGATGCTCACGGCGCAGGCGAGCGTGATCGGCTCGTCGATGCCCTCGACCAGGATGGCATTGCGGTACACCCCGTCGGGAATGGCCGCGATGCGCTTTCGCATGGCGCGCTCGGTCTGGGCGATGATCGTGCGCGACAGTTCGGACAGGTCGTCGAGCTTGTACTCGTCCATGAACTCGAGCAGCAGGCGGCCGCCCACTTCGTTGCACGTGACGTTGGCCATGATGTCGCCGTACACCATGGCCTTCAGTCGGACGTTGGCCAGGATCAGCTCGATCAGCTCGTCGTTGATCTTGCCCCGCCGCATCAGCTTGGTGATGGGAACGCGCAGGCCTTCCTCGTAAACCTCGGCTGCGCCCGTCGAGTAGCCCGCTCCGCCAATATCGGCGAGGTGCGTGACGCTGATCGTAAAAGCGACCAGCTTCTTGCCGCGAAACACCGGCCGCATCACGTTGACGTCGTAGACGTGACCGGTGCCGAGCCAGGGATCATTGGTGAAGACGACGTCACCCGGCTCGAGCGTCTCGGCCGGAAAGCGCTGCAGCATGTGACGCAGGGTCGGCGGTGCTGTTCCGGTGAACGACGGCACGCTGAAATTGCCCTGCGCCAGCGAGCGGCCGTTGCCCTCGAACAGCATGCAGGAAAGGTCGCCGCTTTCCCGCACCATGGTCGAAAACGACGTCGTCACCAGCGCCGATACGATCTCGTCGGCGATAGAGATCACGCGATCCCACATGATGCCCAACTCAATGGGGTCGTAGCTGGCGTCGCGCCGCATGTCTTAAGCCTCCGCCACCGTTGCCACTAGATTGCGGTATTGATCGACGCTGACGCGATCGCCGTCACCGATCACGCAGGTGCTCTCGTTCTCCTCGATGAGGGCCGGCCCAATCAGCCTCGTCCCAACCTCCAGTGTATATCGGTCGTAGACCGGGCACTCCGCATAATCGTTCTTGGCGGGTGAATAGGCCTGTCGGCGCGCCTTGAGGGCTTGGCGCGGAGCCTCGGTTGCAGGCGCGGTCAGAATTATCCCCATCTCGCTCAGCGAGGGTAGTGGCCCGGAAGCTCGAACTTTCCAGTTCACGATCTCGAGGGGTTGCTCGATGAAGCTGATCGAGAAGACGCTCGCATAGCTCTCTGCAAACAGCGCTGGCAAACGCTTCAGAAGCTCCTTGGTATCGATATCGTTGGGGAGGGAGACCTCGATCTCGTAACCCTGACCGAGGTAACGCATGTCGAGCCTGCGCACGATGTTCGCCTCGGCGGGGCCAATGTTGCCTTCGCGCAGGAACGACGTCACCTCGTCGGTCATTGCCGCAAACTTGGCCTCGAACGCGCTGGCATCGAGCTCGTCGAGCAGATGGCGGTCTGAGTTTATGGTCTCGTGGCTGAGCGGGCTCACCAGCAGGCCGAACGCGGACATGACGCCGGCGCCGCTAGGAAATATCACCTCGGGTATCTTCAACTTCCGCGCGATCCGCGTGGCGTGGATAGGACCGCTGCCGCCGAAGGCGATCATGCTGCATCCGCGGTAGTCGAAGCCACGCTCGGCCGCGTGCACGCGGAAGGCACGCGCCACATCCTCGTTTGCCGTCTCGTGAATTCCCCAAGCGGCGCGGGCGAGTGGAAGGTCGAGCTCGCGCGCGATGGTGGACTGAATCGCGTCGGCGGCGCGGTCAGGGTAAAGCCGCATCTTGCCGCCCAGAAAGAACGCCGGGTCGAGATACCCGAGCACCAGGTTGGCATCCGTCAGCGTAGCGTCACGCCCCTTGCGGCCATAGCAGGCGGGGCCGGGGTCAGCCCCGGCGCTGCGCGGTCCGAGCTGGATCACCCCGCGTCGGTCCACGCGAGCGATGCCACCGCCCCCGGCGCCGATCTCGATCATGTCGATCACGGGGATTTTGAGCGGTAGGCCGCTGCCCCTCTTGAAGGCATGGACGCGAGCGACCTCCAAGTCGTACTTGCGCAGCGGCATCCGGTCGCGGATCAGCGCGCCTTTGGCGGTCGTGCCGCCCATGTCGAAGGAGAGCACATGCGGTCGCCCGGTCAGGTGTTCGCTGATGTAACTGGACATCAGCGCACCAGCCGCTGGGCCCGACTCAATCAGGCGCACAGGAAACCGGCGGGCAGTGGTTGGCGTGGCGACGCCGCCGTTCGACATCATGACGTAGAACTTGCCGCCAAAGCCGCCCTCCTGGAGCCCGTTCTCTAGAGCCGCCAGATAGCGGTCCACCATGGGTTGCGTGTAGGCGTTGACGATCGTCGTGGTCCAGCGCTCGAACTCGCGCATGAATGGGCAAACATCCGACGAGATCGACAGGTGAAGCGATGGGAATTCTCGTGCCACAAGCTGCTGGATCTGCCGCTCGTGCGCGCGGTTGGCGTAGGAATGTAGCAGGCCTACTGCGAGCGCCTCGATCTTGTGCTCTTCGACGAGCTCGTTGACTGCGCGCCGCACCTCAGCGTCGTCAAGCGGCGTCTCGACCGTTCCGTCGAATTGGATACGCTCTCTCACCTCCCGCCGCAGCGGCCGCGGCACCAGTGGTTCGGGAAAGCGGATGCGCAGGTCGAACAGATCGTACCGCTGCTCCTTACCGATATCGAGCACATCTCGAAAACCCCTTGTGACGAGGAAGCCGGTAACCGCGCCCCGCCGCTCTATGATCGCATTGGTGATGAGCGTTGTGCCGTGCATGACGGTCTCGACCTCGGTCATGCTCGCTTTCTGCCGCGCCAGCAGCTCGACGATGCCCTCCAGCACGGCGCGGGCGGGATCGCTGGGCGTGGTCAGTCGCTTGTGAATGGCCGTGCGGCCAGTACGGGAGTCCAGAAGAGCAAAATCGGTGAACGTACCACCGATGTCGATGGCTATGCGATTGGTCATGCCTGTTCTTGCACTCACTCTGGCTCGATCGGAAGGTGAGAGCGCATCGAGGGGCGGGAAAACTTCGCGCCATTAGCAGGCATCGGCATCCGCGGCCTGTCAAGCCTGCTGCGACCGTGCGTGCTTATCGCGCGGCTCAATTGGAACCGGACACGCCGAGCCGAGCACCGCCTCGGCTGCGCGCATCGCGCCCACTAAGCGAGCCTCGCCGCAAAGCGGGGCGGCGAGCTGCAGGCCTATCGGCAATCCCTCGGCGCTCAAGCCGCAGGGCAGCGAGCCTGCCGGCTGGCCCGTCAGATTAAATGGGTAGGTGAAATAGGACCACGCACTGGCATCCTCATGGCCCGGCGGCGAACCACGATCGATGTCCCAGGCAGTGCAAGGGAGCGTCGGAGTAATCAGTATATCGTAGCGCTCGAAGAACCGTCGCACAGTCTCGCGATACTGCTGCCTGCGCCGCAGCAGGCGGGTGAAGCAGTCGGTCGTTGTCGCACGAAACGTGCGGATTGCGGCGAGCAGTGGCGGATCGATCAGGTCTGGCGTGCTGTCGACGGCATCTCCGAGCCGTGCGCTGCATCCGCCGATGAACTCGGCGGCGAGAATCGCGCCTTCGTCGGTGCAGACGTTCTCGACCAGCTCGATGTTCGGGAAGACGGCACCCAGCTTGCCAACCGCCTCGCTGACCGTCACGGCGACAGGGGCATCCGCTCGCCCATAGCCGAGCGTCGGCGAGAAGGCGACGCGCAGGCGAGATACCTCAGCCCGCGGAGGCGGCTCCCCGATGGGCGGCATCAGCGAGAATTGATCGCGCGCGTCGGGTCCAGCACACACCGACAGAAGCAGGGCGGCGTCGTCGACGTTGCGGGCGATCGGTCCGACATGGGCGAGTGTCGATGTTGCGCTCCCCGGCCACACCGGAATGCGCCCAAAGTTCGCCTTGATACCGACGAGGCCGGTCAGGGAGCACGGCGCCCTGACCGAGCCGCCGCCATCTGTCCCCAGGGCGATGGCCGTGACGCCGGCGGCCACCGAGGCCGCGGCTCCGCCGCTCGAGCCGCCCGGCGTGCGCCCGAGGTGCCAGGGGTTCCTGGTATCGCCGTGCACTAGGCTCCGCGTATAACCGCGATAGCCGAACTCCGAGGTCGTGGTCTTGCCGATGATAATGGCACCGGCAGCCCTGAGCCTGGCGACGGCAGGTGCATCGGCTCGGGCAATATTGTCCTTGAGCGTCAGAGAGCCATAGGTTGCTCTCAGCCCCTCGACGTCGATCAGGTCCTTGATAGACACGGGCACGCCGTGCAGCGGCCCGAGGGGCCTTCCCAACATGATGTCGCTCTCGGCGCCACGGGCTGCCGCGCGCGCTCCCTCAGCATCAACCTGGACGAAGGCATTGAGCTGCAGCTCGGTCTCGCCGATACGCGCCAATGCGGCATCGAGAGCCTCGACCGGCGATACCCGGTGCTGCGCGATCTCGCGCGCCAGAGTAATGGCCGTCATGCGATTGAGCTGTGATAGGGACATACGCGACTCCGACCCATTGCCTGCATCGGGTGAAGCATAGCAGCGGTCGCGGCGTTTCCGGACGCCAGCCTCTGTTGAGCGTCCGAGCCCGACCGCAAATCAAGGAACGTGGCGCCGGCGGTCCCGGCCCCTCGTCGGCGTCGCCGGCACCTCAATGCAGGGCAGCCTGCGGATTGTGTGCAATATTTTCTCTCTAGGAGTTGTATTGGGCCTGAGTTCCCCCATCGTCGGCGGATGCCCACCGTTCCGTCTCACTGATCGCGAGGTCGACGTGTCATCGCCGCTTCCCAAACCCCCTCCCGCTTGACATCGAAGACGAGGTCGGCATCAGCCGCGGCAGTGGCCCAATCATTGCGTGCGAGCTCACCTTCGACCTGACCAGATGCCCAACCTGCGTAGCCGAAAGCGATCAGTGCTTTTTGCGGGCCGGTTTTGCGACCGATGTCACCAAGCACGTCCCTGCATGGGGTAACGGAGGCGAACTCTTTGACAGCGATGGTGTTGGAGCGATTGTAGTCAGCGCTATGAACAACGAAGCAGACTCCAGGTTGCACAGGGCCGCCCGCAAAGATCTGCACGTTACCTTCTGCGGAAGCGTCGCTCTCGCCAAAAAGCCCAAGAAGTTGCGCCAGCGAATGTTCCCCTAGCGGGCGATTTATCGTAATGCCGAACGCCCCGTCCTTGGTGTGCCGCACCATGAGAATGACCGTGCGGCTAAAGCGGGGATCGCCAATCACCGGCGAGGCGATCAATACCTGTCCCACTAGAGACGGATATTCCGGCTCGAGCTCAAGTCTTGGCGGTACAGCACCGAGGAGTGGCGCTGCTGCGAGCAGTCCCCCGAGAACTAAGAACATTCGGCTGAGCAAGGCCAAGGGAGTCTCGATGTGTAGCGTCGGATAGTGCACTGTAAGCCCAGATGGAATCCAAGCAAGTTCCCAAGGTCATACGATGTACGAATGCCAAATCCGCGGCAGCTGAAGAGGTTAGTTGGGTTTAGTGCCATGATCTCTGCATGAACAAGATTAGCCCCATGCACCGGAGCAGCTCCAAATCAGCGCCGGCCTAAGACGAAGTACGAGTCGGTGCGTGGGCAGAGGTCCGGGAATTCTTGGAGGCACAGCTCCGCTTGGTCGGCGGGCTTTGGCAGCGCATGCGCGCACTCTGGTGAGTGCGTCCTCGACATAGGCTGTGGCGGGGGTTGAGACTGTTCTGGAACTTGCCAAGGCTGTCGCGCCGGACGGTACAATTGCTGAGTTCGCTCTGTCGGCAGCGGTGCCTGCGTTCGAGCAGCGCACGACCAGCGGCTGCGAAAGAGTGCGCCTCGTCCAAGCCGATGCCCAGGTATTTCCATTCGAACCAGCCTCGTTCGACGCCACCTACTCCCGGTTTGGCGGATGTTCTTCACTGACCCCACCGCTGTGTTCATCAACATTTGTCGTTGCCTGGGCGACTAGCCTTCGTCTGCTGGCGAGCGCTGTAGGGGAACGCGCGCGCGACATCCTGCCGCTTAGGGCCGCCTCCGCTCATTTGCCACCGCAGCCTGCTCACGAACCGGACGAACCCGGCCCATTCGCTTTCGCTAGCGACCGCGGCATTCTGGAACGCGCAGGTTTTGTGAAGATCGAAATCACCGCCCATGACGAGCAGGTTGGAAGCGGCGTCCTCGATGCGATGTTCGATATCCCGGCCATCGGCCGATTAGCTGGTAGCTCACGACCGCCCAGTATGGTCGGTGATGGCGCTGTCCCCGAAGCAGCCAACGAACGCGAAGTGCTCGCCGCAAAGACGCCGGGCATCGAGCAGGGGCCTACTGCCTGCCCGCGTCAATCTAGTCGAACACGACAGGAAGCTTGCCTTCCTCCAGAACATTGTGTCGCTTGCGCTATCTTCACGATGCGTCGATACTTAGCGGTCACACGACGGAAAGTGCCGAGCAATACTCCGGTGAGATAACGACGCGGGGGAGGCTACCCCCATGGGATCTGATGAGGAGAGATTGACAACCTCAGGGTGCCCACGTTGCGTCCTCGTCGAGCGGATAGCTGGGTCGACGCAAGCCTTCGAATGGCAGGCGCTCCAGCACCGGGCTCGTCAGCCCGGCGGTGTCGACTTCTTTCACCTGCTCAGGCGGGAACCATGGCCGGAACCCGGCGCGAAAGTGCCCACGTGATTTGACGACCACGGTCCGCGCCTTGCCGATGTCAATGCCGAACATTTCGAAGAACATCGGGTCCGCCGTCTGGCAGCGCGCCGAAATCACCACAACCGTGAGGCCGCCTATGCGGAGCGCAGCGGAGAGACCGAGGTTGATCTTGCGGCCCTGCAATAGGCCGAGCTTGCCGATGAACCGCCCATCGCTGAGACCCACGACCTCTGCTTCCGCTTCGAACGGGAGATCCCATTGCTCCCAGGATGCCTGGCCACGATCGCGATTGAAGCGGGCAACGAAACGCGCCCCTTCACCGAGCTTGTGCGCCTCGGACGCCAGCGCGGGGTCAAAGAACGAGCCGTAGATGACGTCGCGCGCGCCGCCAGCATAGAGCGCCATGAGTAATTCTGTGGTGCGGCCGCTGCCGCCTCCGCCTGGGTTGTCCCCGGAATCGGCATAGATAACGGGCGCACGCTCGCGGGCATTGGCATGGACAACCGCCTCGGTGATAGGCATGAGGGTCTTGCGAAAGCGGCTGCGCATCGCCCAGGCCCGTTCGGAGATCTCGTTGGCTAGTGCTTGGGCGAGCCCGCGGTCGCTGCGCGCGGTCACGACGGCGGCGATGCCGTTTTTCGGAGTATCGGAGAACACGAAGCCACCGAAGATCGAGACGTTGAGAATGGCCCCCGAGTGTTCGGCCTGACGCTTCTGTCCGTAATCGATCAGCTCGCCATAGGGGCCCGCGTTGGTCAGCAGGTTTACGGAGGCCGGCGCCAGGGGTAGCCGCACCAAGGCGGTCTTGGGCTCGGCCAACCCAGCCAAAATTCGCCTTAGCGCAAATGCCGCCTCCTCGCCGCGCTCTATCATGTCGACGTGAGGGTTGGTGCGATATCCTACCACGATATCGCAGGGCGCCACCATCTGCTCGGAGACATTGGCGTGCAGGTCCAACGTCATGACGATACGCGTTTTCGGCCCAACGACCTGGCGCACGCGCGTGACGATCTCGCCGTCGGGATCGAACTTGTGTGTCGCGGTCATCGCGCCATGGTTGCAGATGTAGGCGGCATCGAGGGGCAACGCCGCCTCTAGACCTGCGATCATGATCGCCAGCACACGCTCGAAAGTGGCTTGCTCGATCGGGCCTGCCGGAAAGCTGCTCGCAATCAGGATCGGCACCGGCTCCCATGGTCCGGTTGCATCCATGGCCTTGACGAATGCCGCCGCCTCCATTGGCATGGCTGGAGTGGTCAGACGCGCTTCGTGCAGAATGGCATCGCCTTCGAGCCAGCAAGCGGACTTGAAATCCTCCTCGCTTGCGGGGCGTGACCAGCGATTGGACTCGAGCGAGAGCCCGAAGATTGCGACGCGGGGGCTTGTCATGGAGGAGCTCCGAGGAAGCAAGACCCGCAACCTATAGCTCAGGCACATTGCCGCCGACCAGCTGATGCTTCGCTTGGCGGCCCAGCTGGCGAGTGGGCCAAAGTCAACAGGAGCATGCTGGCGCACGATTGCGAGGACACCTAAGGCGACATCACACGCGGGTGCGCGCCATCGTCGGCCGCAAGTGTGCATCGATATCGAACTCGATCCGAACGGTCACCTCACCTTAAAAGATGTGTCCTTCTCGGCGATTGCGGTGTCCTGCGCACTGGCAGCGTGCAGGCAGGTGACGTTAGGAAAGCTGTCTCAGCGGCCGGGTTTCATGCTTCGACGGCTTGCATATTGTGCGGGCGCAGCCTCCCAAGCATACTGCGCTCAGCCCATTCCGGAGGATAGCCATGAGCTTGTGGACGCTTGCGCCAATTCGCGAAGGCCGCATTGCGATAGCCGCTGCGGTTGCTTTGGGTCTCGCCTCTATCGGCTTTGCCCAGGCGCAGGAGAAGGTGGTGCGTGCGGTGCTGCACGCCGACGTGCGCGTGCTTGATCCAATCTGGACCACCCAGACAATCGCCAATATCCACGGCATGCTGGTCTACGACACGCTGTTCGGTAACGACGCCGACATGCAGCCGAAGCCGCAGATGGTCGACAACTTCGAAATCACCGAGGATAAGCTCGTTTATACCTTTACGCTGCGCGACAAGCTTAAGTTCCACGACGGTTCGCCGGTCACCAGCAAGGACGTGATCGCCTCGCTCGACCGCTGGGGAAAGAAAGACGGCGTCGGTCAGCGACTCTTCTCGTTCATAGACAGGCTCGAGGAGTTAGACGGCAAGACCTTCCGGATGACGCTCAAAAAGCCATACGGGATGGTGCTGGAGTCGCTCGGCAAGACCAATTCGTCGGTCGCCGTCATCATGCGCGCGCAGGATGCCGCCACCGACCCACAGCAGCAGGTGAAGGAGGCCGTTGGCTCCGGGCCCTTTGTGTTCGCCAAGGACCAGTGGGTACCGGGGAGCAAGGCGGTTTATCTCAAGAATGCCGACTATGTACCGCGGCCGGCGAGCGAGAAGGCTGAGAGCTTCGCTGGTTCGAAGTTCCCCGGCGTCGATCGCATAGAACTCGTGTGGATATCGGATCCGCAAACCGCCATGTCAGCGCTTATCAATGGCGAGATCGACTTCTACGAGAACCCCAATATCGACTTCTACCCGATCCTGGAGAAAGCCAAGGGCGTGAAACTCATGGCGACGGGCAAGCTCGATTCCACTCACGGCATGATCCGCCTCAACCATCTGCACCCGCCCTTCAACAACATCAAGGCGCGGCAGGCCATGTACTACCTCATCAACCAGGAGGACTTCCTGCGCGCCATTGTCGGCGACCCCAAATACTACCGCATCTGCCATGGCCTCATCACCTGTGGTTCATCACTCGCCAATGACGGCGGCAACCACTGGTTCAAGGAGTACAACCCAAAGAAGGCACTGCAGCTGCTGAAGGAAGCGGGCTACAACGGCGAGCCCATCACGGTGCTCGCAGCTACCGACCACAATACCATCACGCCGGCCACTCAGGTGCTGATCCAGGCAATGCGCGACGCTGGCATAAACGTCGACGTCCAGTCGATGGACTGGGGCTCGGTGGTCTCGCGCCGCGCCAAGAAGGAGCCACCCGCACAGGGCGGCTGGAACATCTTCGTCACCACAACGGGCGGTGTCGGCTCGTCCAACCCTATTCTGCACACATGGCTCGGGGCCGCCTGCGACAAGGGGCTGTTCGGTTGGCCGTGCGATGCCGAGGTCGAGAAGCTGAGGAACGACTACGCGTTCGCCCAGAAGGATGAGGAGAAGGCCAAGATCGCTCGTGAGCTGCAAACGCGCGCCATGGACCAGGTGGTCTACATTCCGTTCGGGCAGTGGAACGCCATGCTCGCCTACCGCTCCGACCGCCTGGACGGTATCGTGCCCAACACCGGCCTCGTCGTGCTCTGGAACATTACGAAAAAATAGCGGCTATCCCCTCTCCGCCCAAGGGAGGGCCCTAGGGTGAGGGGCCGCTGGTCGCGAAGGCGCCGGTTTGCCGTCCTTGCCGGCTCCCCTCGTCACAACGAAGTCAGGCGCATGGACATAAGCACCGAGAAGGGAACAGCCGCGCGAGAAGGCACATGACCGCTTTTATCCTGCGTCGACTTGTTGCAACCATCCCTGTCATGGTCGTGGTGGCCGTGTTTGTGTTCTTTCTCTTGCGGCTGGCGCCTGGCGACCCTGTCGCCATCATCGCCGGCGAGGACGCGACCGCCGAGCAGCTTGCCGCGGTGCGTCGCAAGCTCGGCCTCGATCGACCGATCCTTGAGCAGTTCGCGCTCTGGGTGCTCAGCATGCTGCAGGGCGACTTTGGGATCTCGATCTTTTCCAACCTGCCGGTCAGTCGATTGATTCTGCAGCGCCTCGAGCCGACGCTGTCGCTGACGCTGGCGACGCTGTTGGTTGCCGTGTGCCTCGCCGTACCACTCGGCGTGCTGGCGGCGTGGAAAGCACACCGGCTGATCGACAGGCTGGTGATGGGATTTGCCGTGCTGGGCTTCGCCATGCCGGTGTTCCTCGTCGGCTACGTGCTGATTTACGTGTTTGCGGTCAGGCTCGGCTGGCTTCCCGTACAAGGCTATCGGCCGCTTGCTGAGGGCCTGTGGCCGTGGCTGGAAAGCCTCATACTGCCGTCGCTGGCACTCGGTATAACCTACATGGCTCTGATTGCCCGTATCACGCGCGCCTCGATGTTGGAGGTGCTCGCCCAGGACTACATCCGCACCGCCAACTCCAAGGGACTCTCGACCAGTCGCGTGCTGCTGCTGCACGCCTTGAAGAATGCCTCCGTCCCGATCGTCACGGTGATCGGCATCGGCATCGCGCTGCTCATTTCGGGCGTCGTCATCACAGAGACCGTGTTCAACATCCCGGGTCTTGGCCGCCTCACAGTTGATGCGGTGCTGAAGCGCGACTACCCAATCGTCCAGGGTCTTATCATTGTATTCGCGGCGGCCAAGGTACTGGTGAACCTCGTTATCGACGTCTCTTACGTCTTCCTTGATCCGCGCATCAGATACTGAGCCATGGTGCTGACTGCCACCACCACCGATGACACCCTGCCGCCGGTCGGCTCACCGGTCGCCCGCATCGCTACCTTCGTCCGCCGCAACCCCACAATCGTGATCGGCGCCGCACTGCTTGTCGCCCTCATAGCTATGGCGCTGGCTGCCCCCTGGTTTGCCGGTGATCCGTTCCGGCAGATGCCAATCAACCGGTTGCGTCCACCATCCGAGCGCTTCTGGTTCGGCACCGATCAGTTCGGCCGCGACGTGTTCTCGCGCACCGTCCATGGTGCACGCGTGTCGCTGATCGTTGGACTAGCGGTGTCTGGGCTCGCGAGCCTGATCGGCCTGGTCATCGGGCTTGTCTGTGGCTACTTCAAGCGCATCGACGGCGTCATTATGCGCGTGATGGATGGCATTATGGCAATCCCGTCGATCCTGCTCGCGATTGCGCTCATCACGTTGACCAGACCGGGTCTCGGCATCGTCATTGCAGCAATCGTGATTCCGGAAGTGCCGCGCATCGTGCGTGTGGTGCGCTCCGTCGTACTGTCGATCCGTGCCCAGCCCTACGTTGAGAGCGCCGTCGCGGGTGGCACGCGCACGGGCAAGCTGTTAGCGCGTCACATTTTGCCCAACACACTCGCGCCGCTGATCGTGCAAGCAACCTATGTTTGCGCCTCTGCCATGCTGATCGAGGCGGGGCTTTCGTTCCTCGGCGCCGGCGTTCCACCCGAGATACCGAGCTGGGGGAACATCATCGCGCAAGGACGCACCTTCTTCCAGATCGCGCCTTGGACCATCTTCATCCCCGGTGCGTTCCTGGCCATCACTGTGCTTGCTGTAAACATAATGGGCGACGGCCTACGTGACCGCCTCGACCCAAGATTGGCGAGGCGCATGTGAGTCCGCTACTCGAAGTGCGGGATCTCCAAACCCATTTCTTCACAAGAGATGGCGTGGTGCGCGCGGTCGATGGGGTGTCATTCGATCTCGCCCGTGGCGAGACGCTTGGCATAGTCGGCGAGTCCGGGTGCGGCAAGTCGGTGACGGCTTTGTCGATCCTGCGGCTCATTGCGCCGGAGAGCGGGCGTATCGTCGGCGGTTCCATTCGCTTCGGCGGACGCGAGCTCACCGCGCTCTCGAACGAGGAAATGCGTGAGCTGCGCGGTCGCAACGTCGCGATGATCTTTCAGGAACCGATGACCAGTCTCAACCCCGTGCTCACTATCGGCACCCAGATCGCCGAGAGTGTGGTGCGGCACCTACGGCTGCCCTGGCGCGCGGCCCGCGAGCGGGCGCGCGAGATGCTCGAATTGGTGCGCATCGCCGATCCCAAGCAGCGCCTTGGCGAATATCCGCACCAACTGTCCGGTGGCATGCGCCAACGCGTGATGATCGCGATTGCGCTCTGCTGCAACCCGCAAGTGCTGATTGCCGACGAGCCTACCACCGCGCTCGACGTCACGATCCAGGCACAGATCCTGGATCTCATGCTGGACCTGAAAGAGAAGCTCGGCACCGCTATCATCCTGATAACCCACGACCTCGGCATCGTCGCAGAGACCTGCGAGCGCGTTTTCGTCATGTATGCCGGCCGCATGGTAGAGCAGGCGCCGGCAGCCTCCCTATTCGCGCAACCCCGGCACCCCTACACGCGCGGGCTGCTGCAGGCGCTACCGCGCGCCGATAACGGAAGTGATCCGACTGGTGCTCGGCCCCGCCTCACGGAGATACCGGGCATTGTGCCGGCCCTGACGCAGCCGATTCCTGGCTGCGCTTTCGTCCCGCGCTGCAGCTTTGCTGTCGAGCGGTGTCGTGCATCGCCTCCGGCGCTGACGGAGATAGAGGCGTCGCACCTGGTGTCCTGCTGGGAGACTGCCCGTGTGGCCGAGGCAGTGGCATGAGCGCGCCCCTCAGCCTTGAGGTCGAGGATCTCGTCAAACACTTTCCGGTACGCGCAGGCCTGTTGCAGCGTCAGCGCGGCATAGTGCGGGCGGTGGACCGTGTGAGCTTCTCCATTTCACGCGGCGAGACCCTGGGCCTCGTCGGCGAGTTGGGCTGCGGCAAGACCACGCTGAGCCGCATGGTGCTGAAGCTGATCGAACCGACGGCCGGCCGAATTCGACTTGGCGGAGTCGACGTGACGGGGCTGTCCCCGGGCGCGATGTGGGAGCACCGCCGGCGCGTGCAGATCGTGTTCCAGGACCCTTACTCCTCGCTCAATCCGCGCCTCTCGGCCGGCACCATTGTCGGCGAGCCGCTGGAGAACTTCCGTCTGGCTACGGGCCACGAGAAGGATCGGCGGGTGGCGGACCTCTTCATCCGTGTGGGGTTGAGGCCTGAGAGCATGCGGCGCTTCGCGCACGAGTTCTCTGGCGGACAGCGCCAGCGGCTCGGCATCGCCAAGGCGCTTTCCGTGAATCCCGACTTAATCGTGGCCGATGAGCCAGTGTCGGCGCTCGACGTGTCCGTACGGGCGCAGGTGCTGAACCTGATGATTGCCCTGCAGGAGGAGCTCAAGGTCGCCTACCTGTTCGTCAGCCACGACCTCGCCGTCGTGCGCCACGTGAGCCACCGCATTGCCGTCATGTATCTTGGGCGCATCGTTGAGCTGGCGGACAAGCGCGCGCTGTTTGCGCAGCCGCTGCACCCCTACACTGAGGCTCTGCTCGCCGCCGCACCCGTACCCGATCCGGCCCGGCGGCGCACGAAGCGGATAATCCTCGAAGGTGACGTACCGAGCCCAATGCGACCGCCGAGCGGCTGCCGTTTCCATACGCGCTGCCCCTATGTCGAGCCCGCGTGTCGGGTCACCGACCCGCCGCTTCTTGAGGTGGCACCCGGCCACCAAGTGGCGTGCCTCAGGCGGCAAGCAAGCGGCGCCGTTCGGCCACTGACCCGATCGAGCCGGCCGCAGGATCGGGCAGGTTAAGGGGCAAACCACTGGCCTAGACGGCGCAAGAGGAGGCTTGCTGGCGCGTCACCACCTCCGCTTGCGGCAATTGCTGCGGGCTCATGGCAGTTTGTAGCGGAGCGAAGCAGTCGAAGAACCCGTTTCCCTTCGTCGCAGACCGCGGGGTGCGAGCGAACTCAGCGGCCGGGGGTGCTTATTTCTGCACTGAACAAAACTCAAGTTAGATCAAGGACCTGTGATGACCCGTTCTCGAAGCGCAGCAGCATACTTAAGTGCGGTGCAGCGGGGCTTAGAAGGATGATGATCATGAAGCAGTTGCTAACGTTGTCAGTTTTCGTGTTGACGGTCTTTGCTTCGATCTCAGGGCCTGCGATTGCCGCAGACATCCGCTCCGAGCGGGGTGCCCCGGGATGGGACGGTCCGAAGGATCCATCGCCTCCTTGGGCTCCCCCCGGCTAGCTGGGGCCGCAGAGGTCCCTCTGAACTTGGCGCAGTAGCCATTGCAGGCCTGGCGGCGCACTCGGCTTCGAACGGAAGCACGCCGCTAGGTCTGCCCAGATACCCATCAGGATCGCAGCGGTGCATTTGTGCGCCGGTCAGCTTTTGTAAGGTTCACCGGTTTTTGTCAAAGGTTTCACCGGTGCAGTCCACGAGGCAAGGTCCCGAACGGCTCCGCCGTGGCTACCGCAAGCCGCCGACGCACGGCCTTCAGGTCTTCGGCATCGGACCGCCCGCGACGAGCCCACCAGCGCTCGCTCGCGTAGCAGTGCGCTGTGCTTTATTAGCTTACCTCAGCGGTACGCCGGTCAGTATCTGATGGCCCCAGAACACGAGCAGCGCATACAGCGCGAGCCCGCCGGCAATCGCGGCAACATCTCCCGCTGCGCTGCCGTGCGCTCTGCCCAGTGGGCCAAAGGCGGCGCGCTGGCTAGCGGAGATCATGTCGTAGACGCCATAGGCGAAGAAGCTGCCGAAGAGGAGCCCTGACGCCAGATCGCCATTGGAGAGAAGGTGGCCAAACGCCCACAATATCACGGCCGTCAGCATCGGATGGCGGACGGCGGTACGAATGCGCGTTGGGACATAGGCCGCGACCAGGAGGACCATTGCTGGAACCATCAACAGCATGGTGATGTGCTTGGTCCAGTAAGGCGGTACCCACAGTTGCGGGTTGCCGCGCGCGAGCCCCTGCATTTGCCCGTAGCCCAACACGATCAGTAACAGCGCCGCCAATGAGATAAGGGCGAAGAGGCCAGTATAGGGGCCTGATCCAACAGTACCGACAAGACGTGTGCGAAATTCCGGAAGTGTCGGAATGACATGCGCCGCGAAGAAGAGGGCAATTCCGCCAACGAGCATCCACATCTGCCAACACTCCTCTTGCCTCAACCGAGGCGTCGAGCAATTGCCACCGCTTCCCCAGTGCAGCGACCATCAGCAGGCCGAGGCACTCAAGCGCCTGGCCGGTGATGGAAGCTGCCGGGCCATTGCTAGGCAAAGGACGTGCATCGCCCTACGGTGGCGAGGACTGGCTGGGTAGGGCGCACACACGCGTGGTAGCGGTGTCGGCGACCCTGAGGCATTTCAGCCCAAAACCACGTGCCACATTCCGACTTTACCATCTTTTCGCGACGTGGAACGTGCCGGCTAACGGCAGATGGACCCCAAAAGGGGACTGCCTGGCAAACGCCCATGCCGGAACACTGTTCCCGCAACGTCCCGATGCCGTATTACAAGCCGACAGGATCACCCAATCCGCATCATGGCTCGCCACCTCCGAGGCGCTCAAACAACCATCATCGACCCGCAGGTGCACTTGTCGGGTCGTCAGCTTGCAGAATCCTCAGTTCCTGTCCCAGTATTGCCAACTCCGCTTTGTGCCTCTCAATCGCGGCTCGGAGGGATGTCGCCGCATCACGAATGCGAGCCTCCTTCTCCTCTTCCGATTGACCTCCAGACGACGCTCTAATTTCGCTGATTAGCGTCGCTGCCGCCCGTTCTTCGTCGGTCAGCTCATGGAAGTTGGCAAGTGAAAGGTAAGCATTTCTCAAAAAGGTCCGTTTGTCTTCCTCTTCTATCGTCTTGATGCAGTGACGAAGGACGAACTTGATCAGATCTTTGGGGTAACCAAGCTCTGCTGCATCACAAACGCTGCTCTGATCGAGCCTATTGAGCGCGCCAAGATAGCTATCGAGCACATCACGTGCGTCATATTCCGCAACGCTCATCCTGCACTCGACGTCATGTTCGGTAAGGGGGAGGACTCCATCGGAGCCGTTTGATCCTCCCGGATATTAGCTCCATGCAATGCGCCGTAGGTAGATGACGACACTGCACCTGTGGACAATCGCTCCTCATCGCACCGACCAGCGGGACGCTCTATCTGGACGAGGCCATGTCTTTGGCTGTCCAGGCCGACACCGAATATGCGGCAACCGACAACGCATTGACCCTCTACGTCAAGCCCGATCCGGGTTTCAGCGCACGAAACCGCCACGCAAACCCACGGCGGCTCAGCCACGAACGGCCAAACCGATATCGATGACCAAGTTGGCTAATGCGGCGCGCCAGCCTTGCAGCGATGGAAGGGTTGCAAGAGCAGGGAGTGCTTACAAGTCATCAGCATCGCCTGTACCGTGGCACTTGGGGCAACGATTTACCCTGTTCTGCGCTCAGCACATGAACTGCTTCGCGCGTCCAGGGAATGCTCAGAACGCATCACACAACTCGCTTGTCGGACTCTAATAGGTCCAACATGAAGGTCATTTGCGGGGACTTTGACGATCGCGTTGTCGCTCTGCTCCGGTATCACCTTGCGGTATGCATGAATATTCGCCGCCGGGGAGTGTCTTCGCACTGGATCAGACTGGTCTGCAAGCGTTTGATATCAGCTTCTACACGGCCTGGCAGGACGGCGAGCCGCTTGGCATGGGCGCTTTGAAGGAACTTGATCCCTCGACCGGCGAGATCAAGTCATCTTCGCAAGGGCTCGGGCGCTGGAAGGCGGTCAGATCCAGATGGCGGAACTGATTGAACCCTGTCGCCCCGCTACCGCCGAACGCCTCGCCTTTCACGAAGCCACGCTTGCGGTAAAGGTCGACCGCAGGGTCAAATGATCGGCCTGTTTCGGTCTCGAGGCTGATGTGGCGGTAGCCGCGGCTCCGAGCGACCTTGAGCAAGTGGTCGAGGATGGCACGGCATGGCAAGCTTTCGACCCACGTCGTACTTGGGAGCGCGCAACGCCACAGATCGCGCAGCAATCAGGGCAGCTAGTTACAAAGCACTGCGCGAAAGGGTTCGACACTAATTGCGGGTATGCATAGGCCTTACGCGGCTTGCGACCATTTCGGCGAAGGTAACCAATTTCACACGTTCGATAGTCTCCACAGCTTATCAACAAATGGATCACGCACCTCCGGTTGACGACGCTGCACGTCAAAACGCAATCATCGCCAAAGCTCTTGTGGGCGGTGTCGCACTTGGGGAAGCGTGGTGATCTTGGGGGGCACCTAGCCAAACTATTTGGCAGATGTCTGCTTGGAACGAAGGAGCGGGGAAACAGAGATGACGAGTAGTGCATTCGATTTACGCGACCATCTTGGTAAGCAGCTATCCAATTTGGCGGAGCTTAAGAAGCGCCATCCGCATCAGGCGGAAACAAACATCGTCGATATCAACGATAGGCTGCCGCTGCACTTAGACATGGTGGTATCGGATTTCTTGGCGCAAGCAGTCGATGCCTCGAGGAAGGCCGGTGCCTCGGATCACAGGATTTTCAAGCGCATGGCGGAGGTGGCTGCAAGTGTGCTCGACGATCCGATGCGGCCTGAACCCTCGCCTGGTGGCCCCGAGGAAGCTCTACGCTTTTTCAAGATGCTCGCCCCGGCCTTCTTCGATCTTGGGTTGGCTCCTTTACACATGGCCGCTGTCCTCCGTTATTTTGCTGCCGCAATGTCGGGCGAGATCGAAGCAAAGGGCATGATTGAAGAGGCGATGGCACTTGTTGCGGCCAATCGACGAAGTCCGGGTTAACCGGTTACGGGCCACGGGCAGACTTTGGGCTTGTTTACAGTAGAGATCTCGTCGATCGATCAGTTTATAGGATTCGAGGGGCTATTCGCCGGCGCGCGCAGCCGTCAAGAGCGAGATGGCCGGCGCAACGGCCTAGAAACCGTTCTCGCGCAATTGCGCCAATAGGTGAAGACCTCCGCCTACCACTGCTTGGTCAGCGACAGGCGAAACGATCCGCTCCTCGGACGCCACGCCACAACCGCCGCGCCATGGGCAACTACCAGTGATCATCTGGCGGCACGGTGTCGTTGCAGGAGATCCAAGTCGGCTTGAGGCACACGACGGCTTCGGCACCGCAGCAAGTGAGTTTGTTGACGCAACAAGCGTGTCGTGGGCATGCACCGTCAGAACTTCACTTTGACCCCGCCATACACGGCCAGGGGCGCCGCGGGGGTAATGGTGCGTGGGTTTTCGAGCAGCGTGCCGTTGCGGCCGACGCCGACGGGGTCGCCCGCCACCGTGCGCAAGGCCTCGGGGTCGAAGTAGGTGCCGAAGGTTGCATAGTCCTTGCTGAACAGGTTCTTCACCAAGCCGTACACCTCGACGGTGTCGGTCACTTTGTAGCCGGTCCGCAGGTTGACCACGGCATAGCCCGGCAGCGGCAGATCATCGTTGCCTTCATCGCCGCGGAAGAATTGGTTCGACATCGCAACGACGTCGCCGCCGACCCGCCAGTGTGGGGTGACCCAATAGTCAAAGCCGAGCTTGAAGCGGTGGCGTGGAATGCCGGGAATCTGATCGCCAGGTTGCACCCTGGCACAGTTCGGCACCTCATCCTCCGGGTCCTCCGGCACAAAAGCACTGCAAGCGACCCCGACGGGCGCATCCGGGGAGGCGATCTCCAGCGCGTTGCGGAAGGTGGCGTTCACCAGCGCATAGCTCGCATACAGGAAGAGCCGGTCGGAGCGGTAGTTGACGGCAGCCTCGAGGCCTTCGCGCAGCGTCTCGCCGCCGTTGATGAAAAAGCCGCGGCCCTGGATCGGACTGGCAACCGTCAGAATGTCGTCGCTCAACAGGGTCCGGAAATAGCCCAGGCTCCAACCAATGCTGTTGGTCCGCGGCGCACCCAGCGCGTCTCGGCCGGCGTAGCCGGCGGCAAATTCGCCTCTGAGACCCGCCTCGATCGTGCGGCCCACGACCTGCTGCAGGGGTGGGTCGGAAACCAGAAAATTCTCGAGCAGGCATGGCCGTGCCGGATCGGCGCAGGCCAGCTCCGCCGGCGTCGGTGCCCGATTGGATTCGGAATAGCCGACGTAGGCCGTCACACCCGGCAGCAGTTTGTACGTTGCGCCTAGCATGGGATTGAAGCGCTGGAAGGTGTGATCGCCGTTGAGGTCGTCGCCGAGCTGGTCCTCGAGCTTGATGTTGGCGAGATTGAAGCGCCCCCCGAGCGTGAAGGCCAAACGGTCCGTCACGTCCAGCGTGTTCATGAAATAGAGGCCATAGTAATGGGTGCGGACCAGGAGATCGACCGGCGTCACTTCCACGTCGCCTTCGTCGAGATCGGGATTGAGCGACTGATCGATGATGATGCCAAGCCCGGAGACGACGAGCGTGCGCGGATCGAGCACGCCCAGCTCACTTTGCGACTTCACACCGGCGCGGCCGACATCAATGCTGGCGCCGACCAGCAATTGGTTGGGTCGGTTGAACAGGTGCGCCTTGCTGACGGCCTGCAGCGTCCCGCCGTAAGAAGAGGAGTTCACGGCCACGCGGTCGTTGCCGCCAAGAACGCTCGCATCGCCATTGGGCAAGCCGGCGATCGGCACATTGACGATCGCACCATTGGCGCGACGGCCGAACAGCACGTCGTCCGGCTCCTCGAAACACAGCAAGCCCGCATTCGCGCCGGCCGGATCGCAGGCGATCGCCTCCGACACGTTGCCGTCGGGACGCTTCTGGTTGAAGGAACGGTAGTAGCTGTTGCCGGAGATCTTGAGTGTATCGGTGACAGCGACCGAGCCGGTCAAGTTCACCATCTGCATGCGGTTGTCGAAAGACTGCGGCGAGGTGAAGACATTGGCGCGGCGCTCATCGACGAGTTCGAGCGGTGTCGGCCCCACCACCCCTAGAAACGTGTCGGCAAAGGTGTAACTGAGATGGTACTCCTTGCCGGCACCCTTGACGCCAATGTCGGCGTAGAGCCGCTTGGCCTCTGCCGGTGACAGGTCGCGCCAGCCGGTTTCGTCTATCCACTCGCCCGCGACATACGTTGCCCAGTTACCCCACTTCTGGCCGGTCTCGGCGGCAATCTCTTTGTGCCCGAACGAGCCGAAGCGGCTATCGATGGTGGTGCCCTGGAAGCTGAAGCCGTCCTTCATGAGGACATTGACCGAGCCGCCCAAGGCATTGAGCCCGTAGACGGGATTGTTGCCCATCACGACGATGTCGGCGATGGCAATCTGCGGGATCAGGTCCCAGTTCATGCTATCGCCGAACACCTCGTTCATGCGCACGCCATTCTGGTAGATGGCAAGCCCCTGCGGTGTGCCGTTGAGAGGAGAGGCACTGAAGCCGCGGTACTGCAGATCGGCGGCAAGAGGATTGCCGAGCGCTTCGTTGATGCTGGCACCGGGAACGTAAGTGTTGACCGTGTCGGCGACCGAATTTGAATGCAGGCGCTCAATCTGGGGCGATGTGACGATGCTGATGCCGGCCGGCACTTTGTCGACCGGCAGCTCGCTGCCACCGACGGGCGACATGCGCACCTCGAACGTGCCGGCCCAGGCCGGCGGACTTGGCGGAGGGGTCGCGGCGACGAGCGGCACCGCAGCCGGCGCCGGCAGCGCCTTGGGGGGCGCCGGAGGCGGCCGCTGCGCCTTCTGCTTGGGAGCGACCACCTCAATTTTTGGCAGAACCGGGGCCTTCTCGGCTGACGGTGCGGTTTGCGGTGGCGGGACGTCTTTTTTCTTGGGCGGTGCGACGACCTGCATTTTCGGCAGGGTCGGGCTCTTCTCGACGGGCGGTGCCGTCTGGGGAGGCTGTGGGTCTTGAGACGTCTCGCTGGGGGCCTGCACCTGCCCAAGAGCCACGTTAGCCAGGATCACGCAGCCGACAATCACCACCACGCAACGCCTGGAAATCGTCATATTCCCTCCAGACTAGCTATGATTGCAGAAAGCCTACCCGCTGCCGGCTTTTTGCTCCTCTTGTTGATACGATCAACTACGCAAAGGCTCCCCTCTGTCGTTGGTCAAGGGTGTTGCCTTTAAATCTGTTTCGATTGTCCGCAGGCTGCGGCACGATTGCATCTGCCCGGTTGCGGCGCCCGTCACGGATCTAGTTTCCGATCTGAATCGGGAAGATTTCCCATTCCGTCCCAGGAACTTTTGGCAATCCGCCTAATCAGGGCGAACTGAGCGTTCCAGGCATCGAGCGTCATGCACTGGCGCAACGACACTGCCGCAGCGAACATCGCCTATCTCGTCTCGCGCTTTCTGCAAGCGAGAAATGATGTCGTGCGACTAAGCTCGGTAACGACGAGAGAAATGATCGCGTCTTGAGTTGCCCAGTCCAGAGCCGAGCATTGGGCGTGCACTTCACTTCGCCCGGCTCTCAACCGACAGACGGATGAGATCGGCAGTTGTCTCAACTGCAAGCTTCTCTTTGATCGCGCTCGTTGAATTGGCAACCGTCTTATAGGATACACCCGTTGCCGCAGCGATTTGCGTGTACGTATTGCCTTCGCCAAGGAGACGTAAGATATCAATTTCGCGCGCCGTAAGCTGGTCAAACGGATCTACACTCGAAAACTTTCCAACGGCCAGTTTCACGGCGATCTCGGGTTCGATGTAACGCCCCCCTTTGCCGACCTGCCGCACGGCTTCAACGAATTCCTCCGCTGTCGCACTCTTGCTGATGTAGCCTTGGGCGCCGGCCTGCAACGCGCGCGCCGCGTAGACCGGCTCAGAATGCATGCTGAGAACAAGGATCTTCGTAGCTTTGTCCAGTTGAATGAGCCGGTGGAGCAGCACCAGTCCACTTGAGCCGGGGAGGTTGAGATCAAGAATGATGAGGTCAAACTGCTCGCGGCCGCAGATCTCGAGAGCCTCCTGACCCGATTGCGCCTCCAGAATCGAAGCGCCGGGCTCAGTGGCAAGCAGCCGGTGTATGCCTGCGCGGACGACGGCGTGATCGTCAACGAGCAGAATATTCATGTGCCGACCACACCATCATCAGCCGCACCCTGCGCGGATGAATTTTGACAGGGAAACCGCGCGCTCACGATGACACCCTTCCTGTCGCTGCGGTCTTGCACAGAAATTGTTCCTCCAAGAAGGGCTGCGCGCTCTTGCATGCCGGTGACGCCAAAGCTGGTCAATTGGGTGCCAGGAGCTGCCCTCCGCAACTAGCGGAACATCGTGGCGACCGAGGCGGCGAGCGCCACACCCATTACGATGTTGAACATTCGCGCGCTGCGCTCATCACGCAACAGCGCGTGCACGGTAGCGCCGAGAGCGAGCCAGACAAGCCCACTCGGAAGGGCCGTGGCGAAAAACAGCGCGCCGAAGGCCATCGCTTGAGAGAGCGCATTGTCTGGGGTCGCCTGCAGGTAGGTGCCGGCGGCGCCGACGGCGACGAGCCAGCCCTTCGGGTTGATCCACTGGAACGCGGCAGCTCCGATGAAGCCGACAGGCTTCGGGGCCCGCACGTCGGAGACGCGGCCAGCATTGGCGATCTTCCACGCGAACCACAGCAGGAATGCGGCGCCGCCCCAGTTCAAGGCTCTGAGGAGCATGGGCTGGGCGATGACGAGTTGACCGAGCCCAAGGGCGCTACAGAAGAGCAATGTCCCCATCCCGGCCGAAGCGCCCAACACGCAAGGCAGGCCACGCCACAATCCGGCCGCCGATGCGGTGGCGACGATCATGGTGTTGCTCGGACCCGGTGTGATGGCCGCCACGAGCGCGAAGACCAAAAATGCTGCCGCTTGATCAAGCGTCATCACTGAACCTTCCGGTATGTCGGTTGGCTTTCCTTTGGCAAGCAGCGTAGGTTCCTGGCGACAGCCCGTCTTGAACGTTTGTGCGTGCCAACATGCCGATCAACCAAATCACGGCTTTTCCCTCGAATAACGGGGTCGAGCGAATGTCCGCGATT
This sequence comes from uncultured Alphaproteobacteria bacterium, assembly GCA_963820375.1. Lineage (GTDB taxonomy): Bacteria > Pseudomonadota > Alphaproteobacteria > Rhizobiales > Hyphomicrobiaceae > AWTP1-13. Next base: position 107,366 of record CAWFZX010000022.1, read on the forward strand.
TTTCAGGGGTTTTCGTTCTCACGGCATCGCCACGACACCTACGCGATCGGTATCACGACAGGCGGTATTCAAGCCTTCACCTACAGAGGCGCGGCCCGACACAGCATCCGGGGCCAGGCTTTTGTGCTCCACCCCGACGAACAGCACGACGGTCGTGCCGGCGATGCCCGAGGGTTCAGCTATCACATAGCCTACATCGACCCGACCTTGATCCTGGCGGCAACCGGCGGGAAGAGTCTGCCGTTCGTTCATGAGCCGGTCTCGAACGATGAACACCTTTGCCACGCCGTCCGCGCCCTTCTGTCGGCGCCACATGACGTCGAAGGCGAATCGGCGACAGCTTGCAGTATCGTGGCGCTGTCTGACGCCCTCTCGCGTATGGCCGGGTCGGCGTCGACGCGAACGAGCGCGATAAATCTCAGGGGTGTCCGCGCCACGCGGGACGCTCTCTTGAGCGCGCCGGGTGCCAGGATCTCGATCTCGGCACTTGAACGGCTTTCCGGCATGAGCCGTTGGCAACTGGCGCGGCAGTTCCGCTCTGCTTACGGCGTAAGCCCCTATCGCTTTCAGCTCTTGCGGCGGTTGGGACAGGCTCGTGATTTGCTGTTGCGCGGCGGACCGCTCGCAGACATCGCAGTGGCGTGCGGGTTTGCGGATCAGGCGCACATGTCGCGACACTTTCGGAACGCCTACGGAGTTTCGCCAGGACAATGGCGTGCGCTCATCGGCAGAATCAGCGCCGCGGAGCCAGCACGGTTAAGATGACCGGATTGGGTCGACCTCGGTGTCTTTGACCCGGTCACCACGGGTCACGCTTAACCTTCAACAGCTGGCAAAGGCGCTGGTTTGTTTTTCGCGGACGGTGGTGAGAGTTGTTCCCTCCGTAACAGCGGCCCGAACCCGTCTATGGAACAACACGCTCACACCCGCACGTGCAGCGGGTCGAATAGGATCAGAGGAGAGATAGCCATGAAGACCATCACGTCCGCTCTTGTTGCACTGTTGGTGATCACCGGTGCCACCGGTACCGCCAGCGCGTTCGACGCCAAGACCTTTTACGAACAGGTCGATCGGAACCACAACTGACCAGACGCCGTGGCGTGCCGATACCCGCCGCGGCGTCGCGGCGGCCGATATGCAAGAGGCGATCCGTACCAGGAGCGTCTCTTGTCTTTTCGGCGCATAGGAAACGAAAAATAGCCCGGGAAGCCGGCTAGCCTATCGCCATAATCCCTCAAACCGATGCCCGGCAACACGGGTGTAGTGCGCGCTGTGCTTGGGATCTCGGTGACCGAGGTAGTCCTGCATGCTGCGCAAATCAGTGCCCTGGTCGGCAAGGTGATAGCCGCAGGAATGGCGGAGCATGTGGGGCCAGACCCTGCTGGGCTTCGCCTTCTCGCCGCCACGCGCGCGATGTGTTGACGGCCTGGCGAGTGAGCCGTGCGCCGCGCTCGGACACGAGCAGCCAAGGCAGGTTGTCCTCCCGAGAAGCAAGGTAGCGCTTGATGGCTCGGCGCTCGTCGCCAGCAATCGAGTGCTCGACGCTCAGGCTGCCCTTGAGGCGAGCGACCCACAACCTCGACCGCTTGAGATCGAGCTGGTTGCGCCGCATCTGGATGGCCTCGCTGATCCGCAAACCGTACCGGTAGATCATGAGCAGAAGGGCGTGGTCGCGAATGCCGTGGCGCCCCTTGTTTGCCGCCTCAAGCAGGCGATCGATCTCCGGACCATTGAAGGAGGCCCAGGACGGTCAAATCGATCTGCGGATCAGCCCGGGGCCGAGCTATCTGGTCCGGGTCAACCGGCATCTGCTGGTTTCGGCCGCGCCCAGATGCACGGAGAGAAACTTATTCGACACTGCAGATCACATTGAGAAGCGCCTGCCGCTTTTCGTGCGTCACAACGGCAATGGCGCGCTCGAGGGCGTCGGGCAAGGCGGCGGGGTCTTCGACGCGCTCGCCATAACCGCCTGCCGCGATGCAGATTTGCTCGAATGCCGGGAGGTGATCGAGTCGAATGAACGGCAACTCATTGCGCTTCGAGGCGCGCCCGCCTGGGTACATCGCGGTCGTAAAATGGCGCACGGCGTTCCACATCGCATTGTTCATGACGATGAAGAGAACCGGCAGGTCGTGCAGGGCAGCAGCATGGTGGACGGCGGCTGGATTACTGAAGAGATAGGCGCCATCGCCGACGACGGCAACGACCGGTCGCTCCGGAGCCGCAAGCTTGGCGCCTAGCGCGGCGCCCGCCCCCCAACCCAGACCCGAGGCAGAACTCGAACCGAAGTAGCTGTCGGGGTATTCGAACCCGCAATGCGTCAGGCGTAGCGTGTACTCGTTGACAACGATCGAACGTGCGTCCTTTGCCTGATGAAGGCAATGGCTTACCCAGGCCGGATGGATGGGGCTCCGCGTGGAGACGAGCTCACAGGTCCTCTTCCACTCCGCTGCCAGGGAAACTCTCTGCTTGATGATGCGTGTCCGCCGTTTCGCTACCGCTGCCTCCGCGACCTCGCCCATCAGCGCGTCTGTCAGTGCCTGGAGGATCGTTGCTGTCGAACCGGTGATGCCGAGATCGCAAGCAAACCCTCGAATGGGAATGTGCGCAAACAGCGGGTCGAAGCCGCATTGGATGACTTTGCACCCCTCCGACGGAGCCACATGGTCGGGGATCCAGGGAACATCGATCTCCATCGCCAGGATGAGATCGGCGTCGGCCACGAGAGAACTCGGGTCGTAGCCGAGGTTCATGGGATGCGACGATGGCAGCGACAGATAGCGCGGGTGGAACTGCGCGAGGGGAATGGCAAATCGATCGGTGAACTGAGCCAGAGCATCGAACGCAGCGGGATCGCGGCCTGCGCTGGCTGTCAGGATCAGCGGGCTCTTGGCCCCGGCGATCATTTGCGCCGCCTCGGCGACGGCTTGGCGGTCGGGCGCGGCCGGTGCCGCGGCGCGAAGACGGGTCGATGTCCGATGGTTGCCCTGTGCTTGCACGGCTAGAACCTCGCGCGGGAGGCTCAGGTAGACAGGCCCACGCGGCTCGGTACCTGCAATGGAGAGGGCGCGATCGACGACGGTTTCGAGCTGCTCGGCGTTGCGCAGCTCGTAGTCCCATTTGACCAATTCACGGATCATGCCGGCCTGGTCGTACATTTCCTGCGCCCAGTGGATATAGCCGTCGCGCGAGCCGAGCAGGCCGCCTTCCGTGATGGGCGAGCGCCCCGCCGTGAGAAGAATGGCTATGTTTTCTCGGGCCGCATTCATCGCGGCACAGACCATGTTGGCCGTCCCGACGCTGACGTGCACCATCACGGCGGGAATCCTGCGCGAGACCATCGCGTAGCCATGCGCCATGGTGACCGCAAGGTTTTCGTGGGTGGCGAGAATCGGCTGAGGCACACGGGTGCCCTTCTGTTCGGCCTCGGCGTAGGCCTCGATGATCGGGGCAAAGTCGGTCCCCGCATTTCCGAAGAGGTATTCGACCCCGCGCTCGGCAAGAAGACCGAGATAGACTGTGGCAACGCTGTCCTCCTTACGGGCCGGCATCGAGTTCTCCTCTTTGCTCTACACGCTCTGCGACGCTGGTTCCGCCTCGAATGCCATAGCGTCGGAGCCGGCGATTGATACGCCGACGCGTGTGCCGGTGGGCCAGCGGTTGATCGCATCGGGCTCCAGCGATCTCATCAGTATGCGGCTCGTGCAAACTTCAGGCGCCTCGAGATAGAGATTGACGTAGCCGCCCTGATAGATATGCGCCACCACCGTGCCCTCGACGGCTATCGGCTCGCCCGCATTCGCAAAGCGCATCTGTTCGGGCCGTACGAACAGGTCGACGCGATCGCCGGCTCGGGCTCGGGAGAGTGGTTCTGTTGGAACGGATATCCTGGCTGCGCCCAGCGTGACGATGGCTTGGCCGTCGCCCCTGTCCAGGCGTCCGCGCAGCACATTTACATCGCCAACGAAGGACGCGACAAACCGGTCGGCAGGGCGGCGGTAGATCTCGTCCGGGCTACCAACCTGGCGAATGCGTCCCTCGAACATGACGGCGATCCGATCCGACAAACTCAAGGCTTCGCTCTGATCGTGGGTCACGAAGATCGTGGTCACGCCGAGCTGGCGCTGAATCTCCTTGATCTCGATCTGCATCGATGCGCGCAAATTTCTGTCGAGCGCTGAAAATGGCTCGTCGAGCAGCAACACCTTCGGCGAGACGACAAGCGCGCGAGCCAGCGCCACACGCTGTTGTTGACCGCCAGAGAGTTGGAAGGGCCGTCGATCTTCCACGCCGGTGAGCCGCACGAGGGAGAGGGCCTCAGCGACCCGATGCTTCAGGTCGGGCTTGGCGATGCCTCGCATGCGCAGCCCATAACCGACATTGTCCGCAATGCTCATGTGCGGGAACAAGGCATAGTTCTGAAACATCATCCCGATCTCGCGCTTGTAGGTCGGGATTTCATTGACGCGCTTGCCGTCGATCTCGATCTCGCCGGCATCGACCACAAGAAATCCGGCGACCAGATTGAGCAACGTGGTCTTGCCGCAGCCGGATGGCCCGAGCAGGGTCATGAGCTCGCCGCGGTGGATGGATAGCGTGGCATCATCGAGGGCAACTACTTTGCCGAATCGCTTGCTTGCGCGCAGGAGCCGAACAGCAGCATTGTCGGAGCCGACCGTTATGGCTCCCGCACGCTCGTTCGATCGATTCTCAGCGGCGAGTCTCGACATTCAGCAATTTCCCAAGGCCGAGATAGGCGTTGGCCAGAGTCAGTAGCGTAGCCGTTGCGACGATATACATGACTGAGAGCGCGGCCATGGAGGGATCGGCGTACTCACGCACGTAGTTGTACATCGCGACTGGCAGCGTCTGGGTGCGTTGCGCTGTGACGAATAGCGAAGCGGTGAACTCGTTGAACGACAGGATTGCCGCCAGCAGCCAACCGCCGACCAAGCCAGGCGCGAGTAAGGGTAGGGTCACGGTGACGAGGACCCTGGCTGGCGACGCGCCGAGGCTTGCGGCGGCAAGCTCGAACCTTTGATCAAGATTGCGCAACGAGACGTAGACGCTGCGCAACACGAAGGGCAGCACCAACACGACGTGGCAAGCAACGACGACCGCAAAGCCGCGTGCCCAACCAACCTGGGCGGCGAGAATCAGAAAGCCCAGCCCGATGGTGAAATGGGGCACGACCAAAGAGGACAACAGAACGGTCTCTATCGTTCCCTTGAGGGGGAACGAATAGCGATCGAGCGCAAATGCAAAAGTTGCTCCCACCAGCAGGGCGATGGAGGAAGCCCAGCCGGCGACGATGAGGCCATTACGAAAGCCCGAACGGAAGTCGTCATAGGCGAGTGCCTTGGCAAACCACCGCCACGACCAGGTCTCGGGGGGAAACGCGAGAATTGCCTTGTCGTTGAAGGCAGCCAGAGTGACAACAGCCGCCGGGAGAATGACGAAGCCAAGAATGGCCAGCACGGCGAAGGCACCGGCAATCCCCAACATGCGCTGGAAAGTGGATCGGGCCATATCAATGCGGACCGAATCTCTCGAGGGGTCGAGCTATGAATCGCAAGAGGCTGAGGATCGCGAAGGTGAGTGCTAAGCCAGCCACCGAAAGACTGGCGGCGAAGGGAAAGTTGAAGCTGGCGAGACCGAGCTGATAGACGAGATTTGAGATCATGTTCACCTGACCGCCGCCAATCAGCTGAGGGGTTGCAAAGGCGCTGAAGGTCCAGGCAAAAGCCGTGGTAACCCCGGCAATGATACCTGGTGTGGAAAGCGGCAATGTCACGGTAACGAATGTGCGGATGGGACCGGCCCCAAGACTCTGGGCCGCCTTCTCATAAGTTGGGTCAATATGCGCTAGCGCGGCTGCCAGCATGATAACCATCACCGGCAACGTAACGTGAACTAGCGCGGTGATGACGGCGAAGGTCGTAAACATGATCTGCAGCGGACGGTCAATCAGGCCGAGCTTGAGCAGAGCGGAGTTGATGAAGCCGTTGTTGCCGAAGACAACGATCCAGGAATAGGTCCTTACGACCTCGCCCAGGAAAAGCGGTGTCACTGCGATGATCAGGATAGCGGCCTTGATCAACCGATTTTGAGCACGCACTAGCGTGTAGGCAATCGGATACGCGACTATGAGCGTGCACGCGGCGGTGAGAAAACAGATCCAGACTGTGTCGATGAAGACGCGGGCATAGAGTGGCTTCAGCAGCGCCGAGAAATTGTCGAACGTGAGGTCACCGGCCTCAAGAGAACCGGGCACATAGGCACGCAAGCTGTACTGCAGCACGGTCGCCATGGCTGCAAGGAAGCCGAGCGCGCAGAGTGCTGCCGGAAAGACAAAGGTGCGCAGAAAGGGTTGCGGCTTCATTGCGTGGGCTACTCGCGGCGAGACGGCCGGCCGGGCGTCTGCCGCGGAAGCCGTCCCGTCAATTCATGATGTTCTCTGCAAACCACTTGCGCCACTCCGCGGTCTTCGCGGCGCGCAACTTGTGGTCGATGATGATGGCTTGGCTCTTCCATTGCTCAGGGGTCGAGAACACGCCGGGAAGCTTGGCGATCTCAGGATTGAGCTTCGCGTTCGTCACTACCGGACTTCCCTTCTTGAGTGTGGCGACTTCCGCCTGCATGGCGGGGTCGAACATAATGTTAATGAACTTGTAAGCCAGGTCGACCTTCTTTGACCCTTTCATGATTGCGATGGTGTCGATACCGAGGACCGCGCCCTCCTTCGGGATGACAAGCTTGATGGGTACACCTTGGCTGACCATGTGGTGCGCATTCATTGACAAAATGACCTGCACAGGCGTCTCGCCGTTGGCGATAAGCTGCTGGCTGTTGGCGTCATTGGTGTAGTAGGCTTTGAAGCTTGGTTTCAGCTGCTTGAGCTTCTCCTGCCCCTTCTCCCATTGCGCCGCATCGCCACCAGACAGCAGAGCGGAAACAACGATGATGTGACTGGGATCGAAATCCGGTGCGGCAAGCTTGCCCTTCATGTCAGGCTTCCACAGATCGGCCCAGCTCTCGAAAGTAAGCCCCGGCAACAGGTCCGGGCGATAACCGATTGTGTAGACGTAGGCCCAGGTGCCGACGTGATAGGGACTGATCTTGGCTTGCTCGACTAGGTTTGCAGCGTTGGGAACCTTGGCGAGGTCGAGCTGCTCGTAAAGGTCGTCGTTAGCATAGAGCCAACCGACATGTGAGGTCGTGAAGTTAAGATCGCTCTCCGGGTTCCCCTTGGCAAGCTTCGCCTTGTTGAGGCGGTCGATGGTGCCGCCAGTGATGAACTCCACGGCCACACCGGTTTCCTGTGTGAATTTCTTAGCCACGGTCTCGGCCACGAGATCGCGCCAGCTGCCGCCCCAGATGCTAACAACGAGCTTGTCTTGCGCCGCAGCGGGAAATGAAAGCAGCAGCAGACCAAATCCAAACGCGAGAACGGAAAGACGTTTCATGCTGCAACCTCCTGAGCTGCGGGTGCGCGCGATATGAGCCCAACCGCTGTGGGGTATCAGTCTATTCATCGGCCGTGAGGCCGTCGATGAAAATAGTCGACCATTCAACCCGTCCGATGGCTGGCGGTCAGTCGACGCCGGTCTCCGACGCGCCGTCGAGACGCAACGCAAGTTGTCCGAGGCCCCGGTTGCTAGTTTCGCTGGCACAAAGAAACTGCGTGAAGGAGCGGTCCATTGAAGCCGACGATCGCCAATTGGGGCGCTGCGAAACTGTCCGGACTGTGCCGTCGGCTGCATCGTCAAGATGAATGCACCGGAAGCGCATCTGCCGAACCGGGTTTGCCAGGCCGTCGCGGCGCGCGCGGCGATCCGCTCGCCAACCGCTTCGACGAGCTCGACACGCTGATGGTGCTCGACAATGCCGCTATTCGATGTTCGAAGACGTGTGCCGTGCGGGCGGCGTCTACAGCGAACGGGTGAGCGGCCAGAGGGATCTTCCGGCTGCCATCGAGCACTCCCTTACAGTGAGGCACACGGAGACGCGCCACGCGCTCCTCAACATTATCTGCCGTGTCTAGCGCCGAAACCAACTTGCTCGCGGCTTCTGCTCCAGCTTACGTTGTGCCTTGGCGTACCCTGATGCAGGTCGGCGCGACCAGACAAATCTGCTTCCTGGCATCGCCATATGGAGCAACGCATGCCGATTGAAAAGATTGACACGCTTGTAGTCGGCGGTGGACAGGCCGGGTTAGCTATGAGCGAACATCTGAGCGCAAACGGGGTGCCTCATCTGGTTCTGGAGCGGTACCGGATTGCCGAACGCTGGCGCTCGGAAAGGTGGGACTCGTTGGTTGCGAACGGTCCGGCTTGGCATGATCGCTTTCCGGGTCTTGAGTTCAGCGATGTCGATCCGAGCGTGGGTCCAAACGACTTTCCGCCCAAGGAAACTGTTGCAGACTATTTCGTCGCCTATGCAAAGAAGATCTCGGCTCCCATCCGTTGCGGTATCGAAGTGCTGAGTGTCGAGAGGAAGATTGGCCGGCCCGGTTTCCGCCTTGAAACTTCCGCGGGCGTGATTGAGGCCGACAGTGTTGTCGCCGCGACCGGTCCGTTTCAGCGCCCCATCATGCCTGTAATGGTTCCCTCCGACACGGGTGTACTGCAGATGCACTCCGCTAGTTACCGCAACCCAGGCCAGCTGCCAGAAGGCGCAGTGTTGGTTGTGGGATCGGGTTCGTCGGGTACCCAGATCGCAGAGGAGCTCCTAGAATCGGGACGGCTCGTCTACCTTTCAGTGGGGCCACATGATCGGCCGCCGCGGGCCTATCGTGGGCGTGACTACTGCTGGTGGTTGGGTGTTCTCGGCAAGTGGGACGCCGCAGCCCGGGAAGCTGGAAAGGAGCATGTGACGATTGCCGTGAGCGGTACACATGGAGGCCATACGATCGATTTTCGCCTCCTTGCCAGAAAAGGAATGATCCTCGTCGGCCGTACGGAAGCTTATGACAATGGCTTGATCAGCTTTGCTCCGGATCTCGTCGAGAATCTTGCGAAGGGTGATGCGAACCTTCTGTCGGTGTTGGACGAAGCAGACGCCTATGCTGCGCGAAATGGCCTCAATCTGCCGGACGAGCCCGATGCGCGTGCAACTGCGCAGGATTCAGAGTGTGTGAGGAATCCTATTCTCTCGCTTGATCTGGCAAAGTCCGGAATCGCTACGATCATCTGGGCGACAGGTTTTGCTTCAGATTTCAGCTGGCTGAAGGTCGACGCTTTTGACGAGAATGGTCGGCCAAAGCATCAGCGCGGCGTCTCGGCCGAGCCAGGCATATACTTCCTAGGCCTACCCTGGCAGTCGCGGCGAGGCTCCAGCTTCATTTGGGGCGTGTGGCATGACGCGAGGTATCTCGCAGACCAAATCACAATCCAGCGCAATTACATGGCGTATCACAACGCTTCGCAAAGAGAAGGTGAGGTGCGATAGTTGCTCGCAAGAATGCAAGCGGTTCGGCTGTGCGACAGGCGCAGCAATTCGTCGACTACGGCATCGGTCTTAAGAGCGCATGCGCTCGGGCAAAACCGAACCAAGCGCGATGAATTTCAGCATCCCTACGCTCAATGCGGGCCGCGAGGCCGACAGCATCGAAGCTCGATCTGAAGGGAGCCCAAATGGCGCACCAGCGTATCCGTAAGTTCAATACCAAGGACACCTACCCCGAACAAAAGCTCGACAACGACCTTTGCCAGGTAGTTGTGGCGAAGGGAACGATGGTTTTCGTGCGCGGGCAGATCGGCCAGGACCTTAAGACTTCGAAGAGCGTCGGCGTCGGCGATGTGGCCGCTCAGACCGAGCAGGCCATGAAAAACATCAAGATGCTGCTCACGGAGGCGGGCTCGTCGCTCCAACACATTTGCAAGATCACGATCTACATCATCGATCCGCGTTACCGGGAGACTGTCTATCGCGTGGTCGGTCGACACCTCAAAGGTGTCTTTCCGGTCTCGACTGGGATCGTCGTCTCGGCGCTGGGCCGGCCAGAATGGCTGGTAGAAGTGGATGCGATAGCCGTCATTCCGGATTGAGGCGTGACATGACGTTTTCGATCGTTGCGCGATGCGCGCGGACCGGCATGTTGGGCATTGCCGTCTCGTCGTCCTCACCCGCGGTCGCCGCACGCTGTGCGTATGCACGCGCCCACGTTGGCGCCGTCGGAAGCCAGAACATCACCGACCCGACGCTTGGGCCAAGGCTTCTCGACCTGATGGCACTCGGCGCGACAGCACCAGAGGCGGTGCGCATCGTGGTTGGGTCTGTGGCCCACATCACATTTCGCCAGCTCCTCGCCGTCGATGCAGCCGGACGCACAGGTGTGTTCTCCGGCAGCAAGACGCTCGGGACGTACGCTGCAGCCGAAGGAGAAGGCGCCGCTGCGGCCGGGAACATGCTGAGGAGCAAGGTCGTACCGGAGCGCATGCTCTCTGCCTTCGTCGGTTCGACTGGAACTCTCGGCGGCCGACTGCTCGGCGCAATGCGCGCAGGTCTCACTGCCGGAGGCGAGGAAGGACCAGTCCATTCAGCAGGCCTTCTCATCGTGCGGGACGTGTCCTGGCCTGTTGCCAACCTGCGAGTGGACTGGTCAGACGCAGACCCGATCTCCGATCTCGAGCGCTTATGGGCATTGTACGAGCCGCAACTCGAGGCCTACGTTGCGCGGGCTATCGATCCGTCGGCCGCTCCGAGCTTCGGTGTTCCGGGGGACGAGTAAGCTGCAACTCGCTGTGCATTGATCGTTGGCGCTGACAGCGACAGGTTCCAGCAGCCGGTGACCTACACATTTTCGATCTAGGCGAGTGGGAGAAAGTGTTGCGATGTCTCTACCCTTCGATCAGCAGGTCACATTTCTCTATGTCAAGGATCTTGAGAGAAGTGAGCGCTTCTACGGCGAGATCTTGGGGCTCGAGTTGGTCCTGAACCAAGAGCTGGCCCGCATCTACCGGGTCGGTTCCGGCAACGCATTCCTCGGCATCTGTTTGAGTTCCGCGGTTCAGCAGGCGCCGCCGCCTGATCGAGCACCCCTTGGCGTCATCGTAACCTTCGTGACCAATGACGTCGACGGCAGCTATTCGGCACTCCGTGCCAAAGGGGTGGCGTTCGAGAAGACACCAACGATCAACACAACCTACAACATTTACAACTGCTTCTTTCGCGATCCAGACGGCTATTTGCTTGAGATCCAGAAATTCCTTTCACCTGACTGGCCACGCCATCCGACGTGCTGATGCTGTAATTGGACCTGCTTGCGACCGTCAAACCGGAGCGACCGTGCCCTGATTTGCGCATCGACCTCACCGCGGTTCCCCCAAGCAGCGGACTTGCTCGACGTCCCCTTACGTTCTTCGCATCTCGATCCCGCTTGCGCGCGATCTACTGCCGTTGGTTCTCGTTCGAGCCTATACAGAGCCAGACGGTCGTCAAACGCAATTGGCCGATGGGCAATCGATCATGGACGCCCTGCCCTGCCGGCGCTACCGTTCACCATGGAGGCTGGCGGGGATGGATTTGCGGCCAATCTGGGCTGGTTCGATCATCTGCGCGCAACAGCAATAGTGCTCGCGACGTGTTCTATAATCCATGCGCGAGGTCCCGCAATCGACAATGCAGAAAGGACCCTGACATGCCGACAGCCGAACAGACGCGCGCCGTCGTTGTCGACCGCAACTTAGCCGGTAAACTCCGGATCTCGCCGGTGCCGATTTCGGCGAAAAGCCCGACCGATGTCACAGTCCGGGTCACTGCGATCTCCCTCAACCGCGGCGAGGTCAAGCGCGCGCTAACGGCCGCCGAAGACGGCTGGCGTCCGGGCTGGGATTTCACCGGTATTGTCGAGGACGTAGTCGCCGAGGGTAGTGGCCCGAAGATCGGAGCACGGGTCGTCGGTATGTTAGCGTCGGGTGCCTGGGCCGAACGGATCCGCGCTCCGTCCGTATCGCTTGCTGAAATCCCGGAAGGTGTCACTGAGGCACAAGCGGCGACCCTGCCTGTGGCGGGCCTCACCGCGCTGCATGCGCTGCGCAAAGGGGGCCTACTCCTCGGCAAGAAGGTGTTAGTCGACGGCGCGAGCGGAGGCGTCGGTCATCTCGCAGTTCAGCTTGCAAAAGCCGCCGGTGCGATCGTGTACGGCCATGTCCGGCGCGAAGACCAGCGCGATGCGATCGTAAAATCCTGCACGGGCGGCGTCGTGATCGGAGAAACCTTAGAGGCTGCGCGCGCATCTGGTCCCTACGATTTGATCCTCGATTCCGTGGGCGGCACGACTCTCGCCGCTGCACTGACCATGCTTCGCACGGCAGGAACGTGTGTGACGTTTGGCGTCTCGGAAGCCCCGAACAGCAGCATCGAGAGCGGCGTATTCTTCCGCCAAGGAGGCGTCCAGCTTTATGGCCTGATTCTATTCGACGAGCTCAGGCGCGTAGAGCCAGCGGGCGAAGGACTTTCCGTCTTGTTGCGCCTGGTCCAGCAGAAGCTGCTTGTGCCGCAAATCGAGATTGAGGCTTCGTGGACCGAGATCAGCAAAATCGCCCAGCAATTAGTCGACCGCAAATATCTCGGCAAGGCAGTGCTGCGGGTTGGCTAGCTCTCGAATGAGCGAGACGCCCGTCAGTGACCTTCGCCACCGCATGCTGGAGGATATGGCGGTACGCAACTTCGTCGAGCGCTTGCTAGGGTCACCCAAATGAGGGAGCAGAAAGCAAGCTCTCTGACTAGAACATGATGGTCAACGCTGGTGGACGGGAGCGCGCCCAGGAGGAGTTCGCGAGGCTGCTCCAAGAAACAGGATTTGCGCTTCTTTGCGTGCTCGGATTGGCAGGACCACTGGCACTCTTAGTTGCGACATGAACGTCTAGAATGGGTGCAGTCGCGTCGCACGCTAACCATTCGCCGGAAGAAGTGGTCCCAAACCTGACGTAAGGTCAAACGCCTTGGACCCTTGGAACGCAAGATGCTCTGTCTCAAGGAGCCAGGCCAGGGTAGCAAGTATCAGCCGCTGAGGAAGCACTGGCGTCGCCCGCCGTGAACAATGTATGGCTTATCGGTGTCAAGCACCACCGGCAGCAGACACTCCAAATGCGGACATGCAATGACTAGGGTCCGATGCACTCCGACCAGCCAGCGCGTCGATGACTGCAAAGGTATCGCCGGATCAGTGGCAGGGATCAGCCTCGGGAGTATGAGTGCACAGAGGTTGACGGTCGGTGTCATCTAAAACATTCCGTCGACCGTCGAACGCGATCTGCCGACATGCGCGGGTGTCGCGCGAACTACCCATCGATCGCTAGACACACTCAGGGTTTGCAAGCTGCGCACTGAGGGTTTGTTCCCATTGATAGCGTTCCCGCAAGGCTGCTGATCTGTCCGGCGCGAAACCTTGCGGGCGCCGCGCGTTGGAACAAATCGCGGCGATAGGGATCGTGCCTTCAGAGGCGGCCCGGAGGGCGGGAGCGTGCCAACGGCAATCGACAACATTGACCACGGGAGAACCTGGCCTATGCGCGCGGCAATCGTGCTCGGTCTTTGCGTATCCGGGTATCTCGCGCTGGCTTACCTAGTGCTTCCCGTGCTTTGGTCGCATTACGAGCACCAGCCCGGCCTGCGGGGCCGGCCTATGACGACAGTCACGGCTCAGGGAATCCCCGGCGGCCCGCTGAACATCGGTCTCGTCGGCAGCAAGGACGATGTTGTCAGGTCATGGGGATTGGCTGGGTGGTATCCCGCGGATCCGATTACATTGAAAACGAGCCTGGAGATCGCGGAGAGCGTATTGCTGCACAGGCAATATTCGGACGCTCCGGTCAGCAACCTCTTTTACGACGGTCGACAACAAGACCTTGCGTTCGAGAAATCTGTGGGTGGCAGCGCTGACGAACGTCATCATGTGCGGTTGTGGATGACTCTCAAGAAGGGAGCAGAGCAGCGGCCGGTCTGGCTGGGTTCCGCGACCTTTGACCGAGGCGTCGGCATCAGCCGCTACACCGGTCAGATCACGCACCACATCGCGCCCAATATTGACGCGGAGCGCGATCTGGTGATCGCGGAGCTCTCCCGCACCGGCGTACTCATGCAGATCTATCAGGTCGGCGGTATCGGTCCCACGATCAACGGTCGTAACGGCGAAGGTGACCGCTATTTCACCGACGGTGAAATCACGGTTGGCGTGATCCGTCCGCAAGCGATGGCACAGGGTGGGTTGCCCGATAGAAAGCCCAGCCCGACCACTATTGAACTGAAGAATTCAATCTGGTCCAGTATCAGAAATGGTTTGAGCCGGCTCTTAAGTTGAGCAGGTTCAAGTTGCGCGGCATCCGGCTCTACGTCGACCGCTTGCGTGATGAAGGACCCTTAGGATCAGACCTTGCCGTCACGCACGGCACATGAACCCCTGCTGCGCCATAAGCGGAATTGTACAGGACGCATTGACTACCCCGGCAATTGCCCACACTCTCATGTGTGGATCTGAGGTGAGCGCGATGTCCAAGAAGAAGCAGCTCCACTCGAGGCGCATCCATCATTCGCCGCTGTTCTGGGTAGGCGCTGTCTTGTTCCTAGCGGCGATCGCTATCTATGTGTTCTCCGACGATCTCTCTTGGCGGCCAAGCGCCCGATGATCGGCTAGGCAGGGGCGCAACGAGGTGTCATGCCCCTGAGGTCCAACCTTTCGTGCACCGGAGCATCGAGGGCATCAGATCAGCATCCACCATCGACGGCCCGGTGGTCTGCGAATACGCGGAAGGCTGGTTGCGAGACGGCGAGATCGAGACGGCGGGTTTCTGTGCCGCAAGCCGCAGCAAGTGGGAGAGTGTCTATTGTGGTGCAGACGCGTCACACGCTTGCCATGCACTGGAAGAAATGGCCTGAAACCTGACGCCGAATGAAACGTTTGGTCCCATCGAGCGCATCTGGTCGGCGTCTCAACCAATAAGCAGTACCCGGCGCTGCGAGGGTGGCAGCAGCAGTCCCAGCAAGCGCGGACGTGACGGGCCGCTAGCAGACGAAAGACCTTCAATCGTCGAACAGTCGTGTCACTCGAACGATAAAAAACAGGCATGCAAGCCCATTGTCCACGGCGGACATCTTGTCGTCCCCCCAATCCACGGCAAACGTCGGAGCGTGGGTCGGCTTCGCTTAGCCGAACCTCTTTACCGAATAGGCAGCCGGATCGATTGGTGGCGGACGCTTCAGGGCCAGGCTCGAGACGATTTTGGCGCTCGGCGGTCCACCGGTCATACCGAAGTGGCCGTGACCAAGGGCGAGGAAGATATTCGGCAAGCCCGGAGCCTCGCCGAGAATGGGCAAGCTATCAGGCGTCGAAGGCCGGAAGCCCATCCAGAAGCGGTGCTCGCGCGTGTCGACATCCGGGAACATGCCTTTGACGTGCTCGAGCAGCACCTTTGCACGCTCCAAGTTCGGAGGTGCCTGCAGACCGGCAATTTCGACAGTTCCCGCTACGCGCAAACCATGCTCCATCGGCGTGACGCCGAATGATCTGGTCTTGTTCGAGATCGGCAGGCGCAGGTCGATGCCCGGCGCGGTGAGCATCGCGTGATAGCCGCGCTCGGTCTCGAGAGGAATGCGGATACCCAGAGGCCTCAGCAGATCATTCGACCAGGCCCCTGCCGCCACCACTACCCGTTTCGCCTTTCGCCAGCCGATATTGGTCATGACGGTGTAGCCGCCGCTCTCGTCGGGAATGATCCGTGACGCGCGCTCAGCGACAAGCGTGCCTCCTACTTCGCGCAGCAGCTCACTGAGCGTCTGGACGAGGCGCTGCGGATTGACCGTAAAGCCGTTGCCAGGGAGGAGCAGACCGCGCACCACGCGGCGTGAGATGCCAGGAAACATCTGCCGCAGATCGTCCTGCGAGAGCTTGTCTACACGAATGCCTTGGCGTTCCCGGAGGCTGCGCTCGAGTGCAGTGGATGGCGTCTCGTTATCGCTCTCCCACACGTGGACCTGTCCGAGCGGACGTATCAGCTCGGAGAACTTGGCCCGGCCCAGTAGCTCGCGCCAGCAGTCGAACGTCGTTTGATGGAGTGCGCGCATGGCATCAGAGATCTGCTCAACGCGCGACGCGCGGCTCGCCGCAACCCAGCGCATCAGCCACGGGAGCGCCGTCGGCAGGTAGCGCAGATCGACGGACAGCGGCCCGAGCCGATCTGTCAGCCAGCCTGGAACCTTGCGGACCATGCCAGGAAGCGCGATGGGCACCGAGGTGTCAGCGCTGATTAGTCCAGCATTGCCAAACGAGGCGCCCCCGGCGGGCGGGAGAGGGTCTATGACGACAACCGTCTCGCGCGCGCGCTGCAGATAGAGGGCAGTCGTGAGGCCGGCGACGCCGGCACCGATGACGATCGTTGGGTCAACCGCTTCTGGCATGCGTACACCGTGGGCTGAGTTTCTGAGCTGATGCGGCGGGGCGGGCTAGCTCGATCCGCTAGCGGGTGCTTTCGTCGTGCGCAAGCTGCCCCCGAAGAAGACCAGGGTGTGGTGAATTTGAGTTTTTCTTTGGCCATCCCCCCGGCCGCGCCGGCCGGGGATCGCGCCGTATCGCGCGGCCAAGCCGCACGACCGAGCCCACGCCTGGCCGGAAGCCGCGGGTCTCGGCACATTCGTGTAACGGTCGCTTGGCCGAAGTCGCCACGGTCACTCCGGCCTCATCATAACCAATGTGGACGGCGAGCGAAGGCGCTATTGAGTGACGCGTGTGCACTACACCCACGGGCACCGTCGCGCGCGGTCGCCGCAAGCAGCCCGGCGACGGGTAGATCAGCTTCGTGGAAGCGGTCCGATAGCCTCGCCTCTATAGTGTCGTAGGCCGTCCGGCGGAGAATCCAGATGGCCTTGCTGCTACTGGACACCGCTGGAAATTTCTCGCCAACATTCGTGAGTTTGTGCCCAGAGCGGGCGTCGAGTTAGGACGATCGAAGTGTCTCGAGCAGCGGGTAGCATCTAAAGTGGATCGTCCTGCCACCCTGGTCGGAGATGGAGCGGCCCAATGGAGGGAACCGTCGTGATCGGGATCTTTGACGGGCACAATGACTGCGTGCAGCGGTTACAGGAATACTGCCCGGAGGGTGTCGACTTCCTGGCCCGCTCGGCCAACGGCCATTTGGACCTGCCGCGAGCCGCAGACGGCGGCCTCAAAGGCGGGCTGTTCGCCATGATGGCCCGTCCGGAGCAACCGCCAGTAGACGACCTGACCGTTACAGACGCCAGCTATGAGGTGCGTTTGGCTGAGCCTCTGGATGCAGCTTACGCGCGACGTGAAATCGGAAAGCAGCTCACTGCATTGCAGCAGCTGGAGGCACGTGCCGACGGCAAAGTCCGCATCGCGACGAGCATCGATGGAATAGATACAATCACTCGTTCTGGGTCGTTTGCCATCGTGCTGCACATGGAAGGCGCTGACGGCATTGATGCCGATCTGTTGGAGCTGGAGAACATGTATCGCTCGGGGCTGCGCTCGCTCGGACCCGTGTGGAGCAGACCCAATATTTTCGGTCATGGCGTTCCATTTGCGTGGCCCCGCTCGCCCGATACCGGCCCCGGGCTGACCCCTGCGGGAAGAGACCTGATCAAGGCATGCAACAAACTCCGAGTGATGATCGACTTGTCCCATCTCAACGAGCAGGGCTTCTGGGACGTAGCGAGATTGAGTTCGGCCCCGCTAGTGGCGACCCATACGTGCGTACATGCGATTTGCCCTTCGACAAGGAACCTGACTGACAGGCAACTCGACGCCATCCGCGAATTTGACGGCATCGTCGGAGTAAACTTCTCCGTCAACGACGTGCGCCCCGACGCCAAGCTCGACGCGAATACGCCGCTGCACGTGCTGACACGCCACTTCCACTACCTGGCAGACCGCATTGGGATAGATCGCGTCGCGATTGGCTCGGATTTCGATGGTGCAACGATTCCAGCGGCGATTAAGGATGCCAGTGGCCTGCCCAACCTGATTGAAGCGCTGCGGACCAGCGGCTTTGACGAAGAATTTATACAAAAGATTGCCTTCGACAATTGGATGCGGATTTTTCAGCTTACGTGGCAGTAAGTGAGTCGACGCACAGTCAATTTCGAGCGACACCCTTGAAAGGCTTATCGCACAGCGCTGTGGCAACAGCTCGAGCGACTGGCCGCTGGAGAAAGCTGCCGGGCATCGGTAAAAACCATGGACGTCCATCACGCCACGATCGCGAGTTTGGCGGCGTAGACCGACCCTCGCGGCGCATAGACGCGCTGAATTTTGGACTAGTGTGACAGAAGTTACGGGGGAGTTGGGCGAGAGGTTACGCGAGCGTTGAACTCAGCCGCGAGGTGGGGAGACGGAAGCGAGACCTTTGTCGCAAGGCCGAGCCACATGAGAAAACGAATAGCCTGCCATGCGAAGTCAAATTCCCACCAACGGTGACCGTGTCGCGCCGACGCGGGATCGGCGTGGTGGTTGTTATGCCACCCTTCACCGGCGGTGATGAATCCGATGAGCGGATTGTTGCGGCTATCGTCAGGTGTCGCGTAATTGCGGTAGCCCCAAATATGGGTCACCGAATTGACGGACCAGGTGGTGTGCCAGACGACGACTGTTCGCAGCGCGCCTCCCCAGATCACAAGACTGGAGCCAAATAGCAGCGCTTCTCCTGAGCTTCCGCCCGACGCCATAACCCAACCGTAGCCGACCGCGAAATATACCAGCCACATCAGAAACGAGATCTTGATCCAGTTCTTTCTGCGCTCGAGTATCGCGTAGAGGGGATCGCGCATGACATCTTTTGCGTAGCGCTCGATGAGCGGGCGCGACCGCATATCACCTGAGCGCACGAGCAGCCACCCGAAGTGCGCCCAGAAAAAGCCTCTGAGCGGTGAGTGCGGGTCTTGTTCGTCATCCGCATGGTGGTGGTGCCGGCGATGCACGGCTACCCACAAGGCCGGTGAGAACTGCAGGGAGAACGTACCGAGGATGGCGAGCGTGTGCTCTAGCCAGAGCGGAACCGTGAAGCCGCGGTGCGTTAGGAGGCGATGGAAGCCGAGATTGATTCCAAGAACACCAAACGCCAGCATTCCAAAGACCAGGAGGACGACACCTGTCCAGCTAAAAAACGGGGGGAAAAGAGCCAGCACCGCAAGCGAATGGCAGAGAATAAATCCGATCAAGGCGTCAGCTTTGAATTTCATCAGGCACTCCCAACTGCTGTTGCGCGCGATGATCGAACATAGCCACAACGTCCGCGGCCGCGCCCGTGAGGGCCCGACATTGCCATTCCAACTTGTGCTTGGCCATTGGCCCCCCTAGCCCGACCTTGGACGCTATTCGTAGCTCAATCGTCCAAAGGCGATAGCTCAACGCATGAAGACGTGCGCAAGCAAACTCATGGCACATGCCGTGCAGGCTACCTCTTCCAAGCAAGGACAGGCGCCCAGGCGGCTAACTCATAGAACGATGTCTTGTTTAAAGTTAGAGCGAGCAGGCGGGAGCGGATCGCGGGTACAGAGCCGATGGCGCCTGACCAGTTACAAGCCACCGATAGCGAGCTTAGCAGAAATATGGGCGACGTGACGAAAGAAACGCTCGGGCGAGCCCACAGAATGGTAGGGCACCCAGCCCCGCGGCTAAGTGCCCCTCCAGGGTGCTCGGGCATGCCGTGCCGCCCAGCGGGGGTTGGTCACGCATGTATGGAGTGTTACCGTTCAATCGGAGGACAGCGGAGGAATGAGGCCACCGCTTTGGGGTTCGCTATCCCGAGCCTGCGCTGTTCTCTCTTCTCTGGAACCTTACCTCAAGCCGGGTGGGAGCGAGCGGCCCAGTCGCCGAGCACACCAAGTGTGAGGCTGTCCTTGTCCACGAGTGAGCATAATCCCGGCTTTGAGTAATTGGGCCGGTCACACAATGGCCTGACTTGGCCAACTAGCTACGGGGCGGACGGGATCCTGCGAAAACGCGGGTCCACGCTCGGCGTTGAGTCCATCAGACAAGCACCAGGAGGAAACGATGCTCCTTCCAAAGATCGTCCTAGCCATGACCTATGGCGTTGCATTAACAACGTCCGCACTTGCGCAGGAACAGTCCGCCGCCTTTGAGTATTGGCCAGTTGCGCGCCACCTGCGCAGCGGGCAATTCCAGGCTGAGGTCTGGCGGCATGATATTCGCAATGACTACAGCGATTTGGCGTGGAGCAATCAAGAGCCCTTTGCCACGCCAGCAAGGGCAATGGCTAAAGCTTGCACCTCGGTTCAGAATAGCTTTGACGCGTCTTTCTCGTGTGCGGGCGTGGCGCACCAGGCGTCAGCTAGCGACAAAGCGGCGGCGAATCATGGAAGCGCGGTGGTCGCAAAGAATATCGCGGTCACTGCAGTTGAGAGCAAAGGCACCGCGCTGAAGGACCCGATGCATCCACTACCCATTGCCAAGGTGCCAGTTAGCTCCGGGGCGAGGCACGCCTGGCTCAAAGACTTCTGGAACATTGGGGGCAAATAGCATCGGTACGCGCACGTAGCGCGAGCACTACTCGCCGCCGCAACACCAAGATCGTATGTCCCTTCCTTGAAGAGGCGACGGGGCGTGGCGCACCGTCCTTTCCGCCTGCTCCCGATCCCGGAGGTAAGCAGACCAAAAAGATGACCCGAGGTTCCCGTGTGCTCGACAGCCGTTCATGACCACCCAGAAGCCACATCGATAACTGTCGCAGGTTCGCACGCTAGGTGCTCTGCGTGAGAAGGATCACGCGCGGCGAGCCCCATGTCCCAGTCATCGGTTGCAAGGCTTTCATTGTAGCGCGCGGGATTGTCGTAGGGCTAGTTTGATCGGAACGCGGAGATGCGCAGTGAGCGCGCGAGCAACGACTACCGACACGCCACCGAGAGTGCCGTCGGGGGCACGGGTTACAGCACGGGATTGGAAGCGATATGAGCGCGGAGCTTGCCTGTTGGCCACAATGTGGCGGCGGCTGATGCGCTTTGTGCCTGTGCTTCGAAATGCTTCCAGGATGTGGCAAGTGCCGCGATCGCGACAATGAGAGCTTCCCTCGGGTCAACTTGAACAACTATTCACACTGACAATCCTAACCCGCCTGCGTGGCACCACAAGACCCTCCCTGCGGCGCGACATGGGTCTCTGCAGCAATCACTTTTTGATGGGCCCTAGCTGCTCTCTGCATTTTCCGCAATGCAAAGTGAATTGCACTGGCGGAGAGCGTTCTTATCGTGTGGCCCCTGGTGCGGTTTGAAGAGGTAGGCATCTTGCCAAGCGACCGACTGTTCAGCCCGTCGGCAGAGCGGAATAAGGCCCCGATCAGCGAGGTGCTTTCTCAGGTGCTACCCGGGCGCGGCATCGTCCTGGAGGTCGGCAGCGGCACTGGACAGCACGTGCTGCAGTTCGCGCGAGCGATGCCAAATTTAATTTGGCAGCCGAGCGAACGTGACCCTGATTGCCTGAGGTCAATTCTCGCGTGGCTCGCTGCGGCGGAATTTCCGAATGTGCGCCCACCGGTGTATCTTGATGTCTGCGCTTTGCCCTGGCCGATCGACTCCGCTGCGGCGCTCGTGTGCATCAATCTGATCCACATCGCACCGTGGTCGGCAACAGAAGCCCTCTTTTGTGGCGGCAGATCATTGTTGAGCGCCAGCGGTCTCCTGTGTCTTTACGGACCCTTCCAGAAGCGGGGCCTGCACACCTCGCCGAGCAACAGGAGATTTGATTTGCTCCTGCGCCGACAAGACCCGGCATGGGGCGTTCGGGATCTCGACGACGTTTCTCGCCTTGCAGATGGGGCCGGGTTCGATCTACTGCAGGCGCATGAGATGCCATCAAACAATTTGATTGTCGTGTTCGGAAAACGCGCTTAGGTCCGATTAGCACTCCGCGACATACGACAGCCGTTATGCGGTCCGGAAGGTAGCGTTCGCGATTGCCCAACCCGGACACACCTCGCTCGCATCAACATCCAACCAGCCCACGGGCCGGCAGTGACAAGCCGAGATTGCCGGCTTGCGCTCGGGCACATACAGGACATTCAAAGTGCTGATGAAGAAATCAACGGTGGCGCCGGCGTTGAGGATGACGCCATGGGAAGGAATCTGGCCGCCGATCCCGGCCCGATAGTAGCCAACGGCGGTGGTGACATAAGGGCCGGCCAGAGAGCCTGCCGCCATCGTCAGTATGACAGCCGCCATGGCTGCCTGCAGAAGCAATAATGATGTCTGCGCACGGCGTCACCCCGGTGTGCTTGGATAACTTGCGCACGGGAGGGAGTGTCTTCCTCATTCGATCCGCGACACTGCGACTTACGTTTCTTGTGGGCAACAGCGTCGCTGCGAACGCGCTGGTTCGGACCGCTGTCGATTGCTGCAGCCATCGCTTCAGCCTAGGCTCACCCGTTCAGGATGGAACCTGAAAGGAGGACACCGATGAAGACATGGACATTGCTGCCCTGGCTAGGCGCCGTCGCGGTCGCAGCGGGCCTCGCATTCGCCTCCGCGCCGAGCAGCCAAGCGGCTCCAGCGCAATCAGCCCTGCCGAGCCTTGAGAGCATCGATAGCGGGGCGATCACGCCGATCCATTGCCGAAGGTACCGCCACTGCCATGACCGCTGCGTGCGACGTTGGGCCGGCACCTGCCGCAAGCGGGTGACGAAGTATTGTCATCGCTGCTAGTTTGCCGGTCAGCCTTTGCGCGACCTTGTGGGCGGCCTCGCCGCCCGCTTCTCGGTTGCGCGAGCGAATTCAGATTTGGAGGGCCCCGGACCGCCCCAGCCATGCTGGCCGGGTCGCGCCCGATCGCGCGGTCGGTCGGCCGCGCGACGGACTCCCGCCCGCCCTTGGGCGGCGGGTCTCGGACCATCTTGCGGGTCTTGTCGGCAATCTCGGTCAGCCACTTCCTTGATGGTCTCTTTGACCGACGACCTTCTGACCTTCGCCTTTGACCTCCTGAGCTTCCCTTTGCTTCCATCTTGCGTGTTGCCGATGGTCTTGCCGACGGAGCCCTTGACCTTATGGCTCTTGCTGCCCATGACCTTGCTCCTCAACTTCGCGGGGTCACGGCACCGCCTGCAGCCAAAAGATAAAGCTACGAATTCCAGAGGGCGCCGCGCCGATGCGACGTCAGGGAACGGCTGGACCCGCTCAGGCAGACCATGTTTGGCCAGCAGCCGCGCGGTGATCGCGCGAGCCGCCGCGCTGTCTCACAACTGTCTCACTTGGCCCGGGCCGTTCTTTTGAAGCTAGGTCGGAACGAAGCTTAGCCTTTGGGGTTTTCCAATCCCTCATCCCGGAGATTGCCAATGAAAACTCTCGCCGACGCTTTCGCGCATACCCTGCAAGACATCTATTTCGCTGAGAATGCCATCGCCAAGACGCTACCGAAGGTCATAGAGGCGGTAAGCAATGGTGAGCTGAAGAGCGCGCTAAAGGAGCATCTCAGCGAAACCAAGGGACAGATCAAGACCCTGCAAACCGTTTTTAAGTCGATCGGCAAGAAGGCTGCCGGTGAGAAGTGTGATGCCATCGAAGGCCTCATCAAGGAAACCGAGGGCGTGATCGAAGACGCCAAGGGCGCGGTCGCCAAGCACGCCGCGATTATCGGCTGCTGCCAGTCCGTCGAGCACTATGAAATCGCCCGATACGGCACGCTGCGGGAGTGGGCAAAAGCGTTGGGCGAGAGCGAGGCTCACGACCTTCTGTCCGAGATCCTCGACCAGGAAAAAGCCGCAAACCACAAGCTCACTCACATCGCCATCAACATGGTCAACAAGCCGAGCAAATGAATGTTTGCGCAGAGCTCGTCAACTGCGATCAAACTCGCACAATCTCTCCACGACTATTCCCATGACTAAGCGGAAAGCGCCGGCCAAAAGAAAATTGCGGGTCATCATGTTGGCGGACGAAAAGCTGCTCCCAACCGGTGACCTAAAGGACTTCAGCGAAAAGCAGCGCGAATTGCGCAAAACTGAATTCGATGTACGCGACGCGATCGAAGCTCTTGGACATGAGGTTTTCTCTATTGGTGTGTCAGACGACCTCTCCACCATTCGCGGCGCCATCGACGCTCACAAGCCGCACGTCGCCTTCAATCTAGTGGAAGAGTTCGGTGGCATCGGCCACTTTGATCAGCACGTTGTCAGCTATCTGGAGCTGCGTGGGCAGGCCTATACGGGCTGCAATCCACGGGGATTGACGCTCGCGCGCGACAAGGCACTCACCAAGAAAATTCTTGCATATCACAGTATCAAGGTGCCGGAGTTTGCCATCTTCGCGAAGGGACGCGGCTTCAAGCGGCCAGATGGACTAGGCTTTCCATTGTTCGTGAAATCGCTGACCGAGGAGGGGTCAGCCGGGATATCCGGAGCTTCGATCGTCCACGACGATGAAAAGCTGAAAGAACGCATCGAGTTCATTCAGCGAACGACAAAATCGACGGCCATCGCTGAACAGTTCATTGAGGGCCGCGAGATCTATGTGGGAGTCATGGGTAACGATCGGGTAGCGACGCTCCCTCCATGGGAGTTCGCGATGACAAAGAAGGGATCGGACAAACCGTTGATCGCCTCCGATCGGGCGAAGTGGGACCCTGAGTATCAGCGCCAGGTCGGATTGAAGACAGGTCCAGCGCGACTTTCCAAGAAGATGCAAACGAAGCTGGCGGGCCTTTCGAAGGAAATCTACCGCCTGCTTGGTATGAGCGGGTACGCGCGACTCGATTACCGGATTACCGAAGACGGCCATGCCTACTTGCTGGAAGCCAATCCCAATCCCCAGATCGCCAAGGATGAGGATTTCGCCCAGTCGGCAAAGCATGCTGGCATGGGGTACCCAGAACTTGTTCAGCAGCTGATGCGGTTCGGCATGAAATATGCGCCCAGCCGCATTATTGGTTAGAGCAATCAAGAGCGGTTGCGTGAGTTTGCGTGACACCAGCTGGATCGCACCGCAGAGCACCGCGAGCTCGGCATGTGCGGTGTCACGCTTGCGCACGTTGCGTGCGACCTTGTGACGAGTTCAACAACAACCGCCTTCGCAACTCGATCGCGCACGATCGTTTGAAGCGCATCGGATCGTCGAGTGTGGCACGCAGCGGAGTACGGGTCAGGTGCCGGTCTATGTGAGGACGGCCGAGGGATTCTACACTGGGTTGCAACTCGCAGGCCTACTCAGGCTTTACGAAGGTAGGGGACCGTTCCGGCAACGTCTGTGTCGTCGAGCAATTGAAGTCGGCTCTCACTAACTGCCTGCCGCGCGGCGGCGTAAGGAGCATAGTTCGGATCAGTGGCGAATGCCTGGACGGCATCTACCGAAGGAAACTCCAGTAGCGCGATAACCGTCGTTTCTAAAGGTTTCCCTTCGAGGGTCTTTACACTCCCACACCGCGACAGGTATTTGCCTCCGTGCTTGTGCACGGGTTGGCCACGCCACCGACCAGCGCAGTGCCTTGGCGCGGCCGATCTGAAGGTACGCGCCGAGCGTGGCAACCGCACCGGTGGTGAGCTTTTTTGCCGCCGGCTCGGAGTCCACATACAAGTGCGAAACAGGGCCGCGCGCCTTGGCATAGAAGTATGCGAGAAGGGTCAATTGGCGGTGGCTAGATCGCTTGCCCCGCACAAAGTCCGACGAAGGCGGCCCTGGCGTGCGGCTCAGGACCGCAAAGGAAAGCGAAAGTGGTGGCTACGGCATGCGTCCTGCAAAGGGGGTGAGCTGCCCTACTCACGCCCGATTGACTGGCGATATCCTCGCACTTGAGTCTCCCTCGAACGCAATGTTACCTCGATGCGTCTGGTGCTCATGCTTCCCGTTCTGCTGTTGGCGTTCGCCTCGGCCCGAGCGGATGACGCCGATACGCTTACCGTCGATGGCACGGTTTACCGTCTCGACGGTGTCGACGCGCCGGAGTTCGATCAGTATTGCATTGACCACGCGGGAGCTTATCCCTGCGGCTTATTTGCAGTCGAAGCGCTTCAAGAGCTTATCGCGAACCGCCCCGTCGTCTGTCGCGACCTCGGCCCCGATCCGGAGTTTCCGCAGCGCCGTATCGGCAATTGCGCCGTGGGTGGCGTCGACCTTCAGCGCTGGCTCGTGCGGCAAGGTTGGGCCATTAACGTCGATCCCCTCGGTCGCTTCGCAGACGACGAGCGCAAAGCGCGAGAGCGCCCCCTTAGCATCTGGCGGGGATGCTTCTTGGCTCCGCACGATTTCCGGCAAGGTCGGAAGGTCAGCGCGACATTGCTCGGGGCGAACTGTCCCCCCGATGCTCGCGCTAAACTCTTCACCAACTACACGCTCAAGCCGCCGGGCTGCGAAATCAAGGGCAAGTACGCGTTTCGCGCGCGCCTGACAGGCCACCGCGGTGTCTATCACGTCCCCGGCTGCGGCAGCTACCGGCGCACCATCAAACCTCATCGTTGGTTTTGCTCGGAACGGGATGCCATGGCCGCAGGCTTTCGCCGCTCGCTCACCTGTTGGTTGCGATGATTGCCTCGTTGCTCGACGAGAGCTAACAGCACTTACAAACTTCTTCTGCATGGGTCAGGAACACGCATGCTGCAATTCTTTGCAGGGCCGAAGACCCATCTCGTTGAGGCCGACCAAGTACAAGGTCCTCCCACTTGATTACTCAAACGTCGAGCGCTTCGATGTTGCCAATCGCCCGAGCCTGACAGCCGGACGCAAAAAGTTCGTCTATTCGACGGCATGGCCCGGATACGGAAGGCCAGAGCAATTCTTTGCTGGGCTGAAGACTTACCGTTGGTGCCAGAGCGGTCCTCAGGGACCTCACTGCGGCTTCAGTCGATCACCCTCGTCGAACGCAATAGGCTCGAGGTAGGCGCACGGCAATCTCAATGTCCGCCACAGTCCATGCGGCGAGGTTTCACGGCAGCCTTCATGCGATCGCAACTGGGAAATCCAGGCCGCACTCTGCGGGGCGCAGGTCACTGTGCCCGCGCTCTACATCGCGGGGGATCGCGACCTCATCGTGTTATCCCCAGGCATGGACCAGCTCATCGCCAACCTGAACCACTTCGTGCCGGGCTTGCGGAAGGTGCAGATGCTCCCCGGGTGCGGGCACTGGACGCAGCAGGAGCGCGCGGTGGAGGTTAACGCCGCGCTGCTCGAGTTCCTCCGCGGTCTTCCGGCTTAGTGGCACATGGCAATCATGGTCGCAGCGGATCGATCGCGTTCGCTTCCACGACAGTCGTGAGGTTGGCCAGACGGGCGAGCTTGGTGCGACACGCAGCCGGTGCATACCTAAGGTGGAGGAGCCGAGCAATGCCACCTCTTGTGCAGCCCGCCGTTAATGCGATGTGGCTGACATCACTTTGGGGCATGCTTCCGTACCGCGGCTTCATTGACATCGGCGCCCCAGCCGGGCTTCGTCGGCACGATCAAGTGCCCATTCTCGATGCGCGGCGGCTCGGTGACGAGATCGTCCTTCCAAGGCACATCGTCGATGTCGATCTCCATGATTCGGAAGTTTGGGATCGCCGCGCAGAAGTGGGCACTCATCAGCGTCGACATGTGGCCGTAGAAGTTGTGTGGCGCACAGTTTACCTCATAGGCCTCGGCCATGGCGGCGATTTTCATCGACTCGAGAATGCCGTTCCAGGGCAAATCGACGATGCCGACGTCCATCGAGTAGCTCTCAAGGTAGTCCTTAAACTGACGGCGGCCAAAAAGGGATTCGCAGCTCGCGAGTGGCGTCGTAACCGAGCGGCGGATCAGGGCGAGCGCCCTGGGATCGAAGCTGTCGATCTCGACCCACATGAGCCGGTGCTGCCTCTGCTCGAGCGCGCGGACGAGGCGGATGTAGCCCTCGGTTTTGAAGTTGAAGTTGAGATCGAGCAGGAACTCGATGTCCGTCCCGGTGCCGTCGCGGAAGGCAGCGAGCTGCTTATCGAGCGCCTCCTCAACGCGCAGCGACGGGTTTAGCTCGGGCCCGCCAGGCGAGCGGACGAACCCCGGCATATAGAGTTCAGGACCCGCACCATCGAACAAAAAGATGTTGGTCTTCAGCGCCGTGAAGCCGCGTTCGCGCACGTGCTGGCCAAGTTTGCGGATGTCGTCGAGATTGCGCACCGGCGCGAGGCCCATCTGCTCGGCATGGTGCAAGCGATAGGTGCCGCAGTGCGACCAGTAGAGGCGGAGCTGGTCGCGCACGGGGCCGCCAAGCATCTCGCATACGGGCACGCCAAGCGCCTTTGCCTTTACGTCAACGAGCGCGTTCTCGATCGCCGCTATCGCCTGCTGGATGAGGCCACCCGGGGCCTGGCGCGTTTTCGCGTAGAGGTCTGCAGTGATGCGTTCGACCGGGCGCGGGTCCTTGCCAATCAGGGTCTCGGCAAGCTTCAATATGACGCCAGAGAGCCCCTTCGAGCCGTAGCTTTCGTTGTATTCTGACCAACCGACGATTCCAGTGTCCGTCTCGATCTTCAGGAACGAGAAGACGCGCCAACCGGCATCCGCGTGCAGGTCCACAATGCGAGTGATCTTCATCAGGCTTCCTCCGGACGTAGGCGCGCCAAGTGCGTGCATGGAAATGGGTGGCAGGGAGCATAGCTTTGTGCGGAGCGGCGGCAACCATTTGCCCACATAGCACACACTCGGATTTTGCAAGGGGGGCCGTGGACAGGTGGCCGGCTTTATGGGCAGGGTCCGGTAGTGGCGAGCCAACTCTCGTTTGATCTCGCCGGGACTGCCACAGAGGAAGAGGCACGTCGATCCGCCGCACCGTTACATGCCGCGCGGCTGCGCGACAAGGGACTGCAATGGACCAGGAAATCTTCGATTTCATTGTGACCGGCGCGGGCTCGGCGGGGTGCGCCGTCGCCGCGCGGCTTTCCGAGGACGGCCGCTATCGCGTGCTGCTGCTGGAGGCCGGCAAGCGCGATAGCCATCCTTGGATTCACATCCCGATCGGTTTCCACAAGCTCTATACGCACGACACCTACAATTGGCGGTTCGAGAGCGAGCCCGTTGCCGGCCTCAACGGTCGCACCTCGTATCAGCCGCGTGGCAAGATGCTCGGCGGCACCTCGTCGTTGAACGGCATGGTGTACATGCGCGGAACGCCGGCCGACTACGACCGCTGGCGACAGCGTGGCTGTGTCGGATGGGACTATGCCAGCGTGCTCCCCTTCTTCCGCAAGGCCGAGGACCAGGAGCGGGGCGAGGACGAGTTTCACGGCGTTGGCGGGCCACTGCGAGTCAGCGACCAGCGCTTCCGCAGTGAGATCATCGAGGCCGTGATCCAGGCAGCAGTGCAGGCGGGCATCCCGCGCAATAATGACTTCAATGGCGCGACGCAGGAGGGCGTTGGCTACTACCAGGGCACGATCGGCAGCGGCCGGCGCTGGAGCGCGGCGACCGCCTACCTCAAACCCGCGCGCAACCGGAAGAACCTCGTTGTGAAGTCCGAAGCGCATGCGACGCGTCTCTTGATCGAGGATAGGCACGCCGTCGGCATCGAGTTCCGCACGCCGCGGGGGTTGCAGAGAGCACGCTGCCGCCGCGAGATCGTGGTCTCGGGTGGCGTGTATGGCTCCCCGCAACTCCTGATGCTATCGGGGATCGGGCCCGGCGCGCATCTCAGGGAGATGGGCATCGATGTCAATCGCGATCTTCCGGTTGGTGCCAACCTGCACGACCACTTCAACTCGTTCGTCGCCTGGAAAGCCAACAAAGCCATCACGCTCAACGAGCTCGCGCGCTCACCCGTTCAAAAGCTAAAGGCCGGCGTCCAGTACGCGCTCGGGCGGCAAGGACCGCTCTGCGGTACCAGCACGTTAGCCGGCATCTTCGTGCGCTCCGATCCTCGCTTCGATCAGCCCGATCTGCAGTTCAACATCTCGCTCTATTCCATCGAGCGGCGGGATCGCGACGGCATCATCCCCCACGCCTGGCCGGGCTTCATGGTCACGCCGGTCCACCTGCATCCGGAAGGCCGCGGCTGCGTGCGCCTCAAATCTGCCGATCCGCTCGCGCCCCCGAAGATCGAGTTCAAGTTCCTCGAGACCGCCTACGACGTGGAAGCCATGCTCTTCGGCGCGCGGCTCTGCCGGAAGCTCGCGGAGCAACCGAGCCTGAAGCCCTATATCGCGGCAGAGATTGTGCCAGGACCTTCGGTCACCAGCGATAAGGACTTGATCGAGGACCTGCGCAATCGCGGCGTTTCGAATCTGCATCCTGTCGGCACCTGCCGCATGGGCACGGGCTCCGACGCCGTCGTCGATCCGCGACTTCGGGTGCACGGCATCCTGGGCCTGCGCGTCGCCGACGCCTCAATCATGCCGCAGGTCGTCGGTGGCAATACCAATGCGCCCTCGATCATGATCGGCGAGAAAGCAGCGGCCATGATTCTCGAGGATGCACGGTCGGCGTGAATTCCTCGCCGGGTCCCTTGCCGCGACTGGCGATCTGTTGCCGTCCGGTTTCCGATCATGTGCCAGGAGCAGCATACTCGGTCGCGCCTGGATGCCTGGATGGAGCGAATGATAGAGGGCTGCTTGCGGGACAGTCTCAGCTCCATCGCGGCAGCGCAAACCGAGCTCGGCACTGAGGGCGTCGGCGGCACCTGCTGAGCGCACGCTGCACCTCGGCTGCTGATGTCACTCCATGTCAACGACGAGGCCAGACCAGGTAAAGTCCTCCGCTCCATAGCCCTCGCCCGTGAATGGATTGTAATATTCGCGGAATCCGGACCTTGCGATCAAGTCTACGCTGGATCGGTAGAGAGAGTTGGCGTCACCTTCGAAACCCTTGTCCCGCAGGCGCTTGAATAAAAACCAGTTGATGACCGGCCAGGTCGGCCCGCGCCATAGCGCATACGTCGCCTTCGGATAAAAGGACGGATCATTCATCGCTACGGAGGGAAGCGGATAGGCACATGAAAATTCATGCGGATTGCTCAGATGCCGCCGGACAACCTCGCGACCCATCTCCACAGGTATTTGCGGCAGAAGCAGTGGAAAAAAAGACATCGCGGTGAGCACCTTCAGCTGGGCGCCCGTTGCACCGTTCAGGTCGTAGAAGGCTGCCGTCTCCTCATCGTACATATGCTGGAGTATCGCCGCTTCGACGCGTTGTCCCGCTTGTCGATACTGAATCGCTCTAAGCGGGAGATCAGCGATCTCGCACAACTCTGCCAGTGCCAGCAAGTCGCACGCATAGATGGTGTTGTAGCCGACTTCCTTTACAAGAAACGCGCCGTGATCTCGAATCTTTCGAAGATCGTATTGCCTGAAAAAATTCGCTGCGTCGACCTTTGCCATCACTCTCCAGTACAGTTCGCTGGTCAATAGGCTTTTGGGCGTGGTTCTTGCCCTGTATCCTACGACCTCGTCGAAGGATGGCTTCCAATCAATCCCAGATTCAAAAGGCGAAATGATCGTTATAAGACCGTCTGCATCAAAGTTCCGACTGCTTGCCAACCAATCATGATAGCGCACTACTTTAGCCAGCAGTTCGTAGAGAACGAGTTTGTCCTTGCTGACTTCATAGAGGCGCTTCAGGGCTTGGGCTATCAGGGGTGGCTGCACCAGTGCGCTCATGTGGGGTCGAAGCGCCTGCAGCGTCGGGCGCGCCTGAAACACGTCGGTTATTCGTTGGGGCAGAACTTGCTTCCAAAAAATCATATGGCCGACAAACCCGTTGTGCTCCTGTTGCCGGAACAGGCTCTGCATGTTGCGATATGCGAGTTCAACTTCATCAAGTGCGCACAAGATAAAAACGTGAAAGCAGGTGTCCCAGAACCATTGGAACTGGTACCGCCCTCTGGATGGCATGACGTAGCAATAGTGCGCACCCAGAAGGGCCGAGTATCCTTCCTTCACGTTCCCGAGCAGTAAGCTTCGGACTTTGTCTCTCAGCTGCTGTTGCGTCATAGTGGCAATTCCCGCGTCATCAGGGACCAGAAATGGCCCCGTCAGTCTGAACTTCCGCCGGTGTGGTCGCCGTTTCCGCAAGCCCGTCGCCAATCCGATGATCTCGTGCCAGAGCTCGAGGGGCAGTTGGCTGGTGACGATGGTTGAGCCGCAGGCATGCCGATCCCCCTCATCCAGAGTATCCCTCACCGTGGGCTTACCTCCAAGACAGCGACGACTTTGAGAGAGTATTAGAATTTTGATTGATGCGTCACCGCCGCTCTTTGTTGCCCCTTGCCCAAATATTGAAAGTTAGTCTGTTCGCCTTCGAACCACTCGGCGCGCAGCGCGTTAACTGATCGGTAAATTAGCTCGAGCGGAGCTGACCAGGAGCGAGCGATGACCTATGGCACCAGAACGGATCATTATCCTGCAACTTCAAAATTGTTGCATTGGCTAGTTGCAGCTTGCGTTCTCGTAACCGTGCCGGTGGCAATCGTGATGGATCGTGTCGGCCAGGGACCAACTCAAGACTCCCTTTACAACCTCCACAAATCACTAGGCGTATTGATTCTAGTTCTGATGGTTCTCCGTCTCATCAATCGGCTTGTCGCAGGCGCACTGGCCCCCGAAGCGGAGATTGAGCCTTGGCAAAGGGCGGTTTCATCGATCGTGCATACTTCGCTCTATGTGCTGTTGCTGGCCATGCCGATCGTAGGCTACATCGCCAATTCCGCCTACGGGGCCAGCACACCCTTCTTCGGATTGTTTGAACTGCCAAGCATTGTCGGCAAGAACGAAGAGCTTGCGACACGACTGTTCACCCTGCACCGATGGGTAGGATGGCTCGTGATCCTTCTCGTTCTGATGCATATCAGCGCGGCACTCTATCATCACTTCATTCGCCGCGACGCCGTCTTGAAGCGCATGCTGCCGCGGGCGCTGGGTGGATTCTGATGTGGTCAGAAAGCCGATCGGATACAACCATGCCGGCCTGGGTCGCGATGAGGCATACCGGCGGCAGGCTTAGCTCGTCTGCATTAGCTCAATGATCTGAGGCAGCGGCGTTATGGCCGGGATTACGCTGCGCTGCCAGAACCTCACTCGCGCAACACCTTCTCACGCCTGGTCGATCGGGTGCGCGACGTGTTGGGTGGCATTAAGAGAGCTTTGTACCATGGGGCAAAGGTTCAAGTTCTGGCGCTCGCAGTCGTCGCAGCGGCTGCGATCGTTTGCAGCGCTCTTCCAAACCCGCACCGTTATCTATTAAGGCGCCAAACAGTTGCGCTTGATCGCGCCCGCAAAGCTTACACCCATCCGCTTGCGTTCAGGCTCGGGAGGATAGTTTAGGCAACCGTGAGCCACAGGAGAGCCCCGACGCACTCTTCAGATTGATCTTTGCCGCAGCACTGCCGACGCGATCAAGGACTGAGCAGCGCAGTTTGTTTGAAATCGGTGCGGTGCATTAGCGGAGAAATCGATGTCCGATGTCCCCAAACAAGGTGGGCGCGATCTGCCCCGTGCTCAATTGCGCGCGTCAGCAGACACGTTCGGTCGAAAAGAAATGCAGGCCGCATCAAAATGCACTCGATATCGCAGCTTCAACAAGACTGAGGTGAGAGGTCGTGGAAATATTCCGCGTCAATTCCAGGTTGGCCGCTTGCAAGAGAGCTTTGTATTCCTCTTCCGTACGCTCGCGCCCACCCACGGTGACCAGCATGTTGATGTCAAAGAGCTTGGCCTCCGACGGTAGGTTTCCGGGTGGAATGACGCGTTCTGCTAGGAGCAAGCGACCCTTAGTGGGCATAGCAGCGTGGCATCTTCTTAAGATGGCTTTGGCGGGCTCGTCCGCCCAATTGTGGATGATGCTCTTTAGGACATATAGGTCGCCACCATCAGGTACACCGCTGAAAAAGTCACCCTGGATGAACTTGCCTCTCCCGCCGATGTCGGCAGCATCGAAAAGTCTTTGCGTTTCTTCCGTCGGCGGAGAACGATCGAAGATCAGGGCCGTCAGGTCGGGATATGCTCGCAACACAGCCGCCATCAGAGCACCTTGACCGCCTCCAACGTCCACGACGGTGCCCACACCCGAGAAATCGTAGGCTGCAAGGATTGCCGCTGCCTCCAGTTCTGAGAAGCCGGTCATCGCCTCGTGGAAAAGCGTTGCCGAGCCCTGATGTTCGTTCAGATATTCATAGAATGGCTGGCCGTACAGGTGTTCAAACGCCGAAGTCCCGGTCTCGATTGCATGAGACAGGCGGCCGTAGGCGCCCCAAAGCAGTTCATCCCCATAGAGGATCGCCGTACTCCGCAATGAGCCAGGTGAGTCCCGCCGCAATAGTTCGCTTGCGGACGTCGTGACGAACTGACCCCCGGTCGTTTCGGCAAACACGCCGAGACTGGCAAGCGCTCGCAACAAGCGATAAAGGGCGTCCGCGTCAACACCCACTGTCGGCGCCAATTCCCGCGCCGTGCACGGTGCTCGCGCTAGATGATCTGCCAGGTCCAGCTTCGCTGCCACGAAAATCATCTGGCTAATGCGAAAGCCCATGATTAGCTGACGCAGAGATGTGACTTCATCAAGGGCATTCATTGGGTCAATGTGACTCCGTTCGCAGATACGTCACTCCCGTTCGCCAATACGAAAGAAAGCGCGCCAGGAGCCGCCTCGCGTTTGCGCATCTTGGCTCGCATCCTGGACGGTCTATCCTATTCATTCTAGGCGGCCACGGGGCACGACGATGTGCCAACTGCAATCCTGAGCGGTCCTGACGATAGACCTCTGTCACGCGCAGCGACCAGTCCGGATTGGGCAAGCACCGCCGGCACCTTGGCGGGTAACGACCGACAGGGCGACCTGGGCCGACCTATTGATCGGTCCTCGCCCCAACCCCGTTGCGGCGCTGGTGCTTGTTTTTGGTGATGCATGTCCGGGTGCGGATGGCGCTGCTTTTGCCGCTCATGGCGTGCGGGAGAGGATGGGGCTCACCTGCCGGGTCGCCGGGCATGCTCATGCCGGTGATGCTGTGGGTCGTGCCCGCTGACCTGCAGCCAGACACGGGCCATCAACAGACCGGCAGCTAGCGGCTGCATTGCCAGCGCGCCTTGCAGCAGAGCTAGCGCTGCGGTAGCTCTCAGAAATGGCGCAGTTGAAAAATACGCGCCGGTCCGTGCTATGCCCAGATGCCGCAACGCATCGACGAACAGCACGAGACTGACGCCATAGCTGAGAAACCCGACTAACCCAACCAGCACCGCGGCCGAAAGCTCAGGCAGCTGTCCGCCAACCATGACGCCGCGCGCGAGGTTCGTGCCCGGCGATCAGACCGCTTTGGAGCCAACTGCCCGACGCTGGCTGTTCCAGCCGGGGACTTGCTGTATTGGGTGCATGAATGCTCGTGGGCCGCTATGCCGACCCCGACGGACGCTGACATTATTGTGATCGGACCTCGAGAGAATCGAGTTTGCGGTCGCTTCAGTTGCCTCGCTCAGGTCGCATAATCTGCGGCTACTAGCCAGTGAACGGAGGCGTCCAATGACGAAGTTCCGCCATGATTCTCAAACGCCCGATCGTCGCCGCGTGATCCTCGCCGGCGCCGCACTGGTCGGTGCCGCGTCGTTTCCCCACGCCCCCGCCGTCACGGCCGAGCCTGGGCTAGCGCCTGCGGCCGATCTTCTCGAGCGCACAGACCGTTTCCTTTCTAGCCTCGCGCCCGACCAGCGAAAAGCTGCCTCGTTTGCTTGGGATGGAGCGGAATGGCGGAGTTGGAATTATTTCGGCAGCAGTGACTTCATCAAGCCCGGCTTGCGGCTAGAGCAAATGAGCGCCCTGCAGAAGGAGCTCGCCTGGAATTTGCTGGCATCCGTGCTGTCTCCCGCCGGCCTGGAGAAAGCGAAAAATGTGATGTTGCTCCAGGACGTGCTGGCAGCCCAGGGCAACGGTGCCGGCCTGCGCTCGTCGGAGCGCTTCTCCTTCGCTGTATTCGGAGCGCCCGGCAAAACTGGCAGTTGGGGATTTCGATTTGAAGGACATCATCTCAGCCTCTCCCTGGCCGTGCGCGACGACCGCATCATTGCGGTGACACCGTCATCCTTCTCCGCCAATCCCAACCGGGTGGTCAGCGGAAAACATGCCGGTCTCATCACGCTGAAAGCGGAGGAGGCGCTAGCGCGCCGCCTGTACAGCGATCTTGCGCCAAGGCTGCAGGAGCGCGCGCGCCTATCCGAAACGGCGCTGAGCAACATTCTTTCTTATGCGGGCCGCGAGCGCGCAAACGGCCAGAAAGTTGGCCTCGCTGCGGCTGCATTCGCGCCGGCGCAGCGCGATCTTCTTTGGCAACTTGTCGAAACCTACACAATGGACCATTTGCCGCCTGCGCTTGCGACCCCCCAGAGGGCGCGTATCACGTCGGGCGACCGTGAAGCCGTCCACTTCGCCTGGTACGGGCCCAATACCGCTGAGAAGGCGTTCGGATACCGGGTGATCGGTGATGGCTTTGTAATCGAGCTCGGTTCGGTCGATCCCGCTGCCCAACACCTGCACACGATCTACCACGATCTTACCAGCGGACTCGGCCGCACTGGCTGACGCCGGCAATCCGCCCCCCAATAGGCAACGGTCTGCGTAGAGGAACCGGTCTGACCCGGGCGGCGCGACCTTCTCGGCAGACCAGAGGCCGGCCGGGGACGGGACAGCGTGTTCTCCCCGACCTCCATTGGCAACTGGAAAGTATAGCCGCGCCGGGGTGCCCTCTCGTCGTGACGAAGGCTCGCAGGCACAAACCGCTGCCCGTAAAATCAAATTTCTATCTGATCTGAATTCCGCACTCCACTGCAGGAAGGCACCAAGCCATCTCGTTCCTGCGCCTCTCGAAAGGTAGCGGGCCCAACGTCATGATCGTCCTTTCGCGCGCGACTGAATAAATTGGCTCAGTCCTAGCAGCAATACCGACAAGACGATGAGCAGCGTCGAGATTGAGGCGATAGTCGGATCGATCTCGTCACGCAATGCGTTGAACATGCGCTTGGTCAAGGTCGCCTTGTCCCCTCCGGCGATGAACAGCGAGATCACCACCTCGTCAAGCGAGGTTATAAAGGCCAGCAGCGCGCCGGAGATGACCGAGATCCTGATCTGCGGCAACGTCACCGTCAGAAATGCGCGCGGCCGGCTGGCACCTAGGCTGCGCGCAACCATCTCCTGATTCATATCGTAGCTCTTGAGGCTCGACGCGACCGTAATGACGACCAAAGGAACGGCGAGCGCCGAGTGCGCCAGCACGATACCGGTCAGTGTGTTATTGAGCCCGAGCTGTGCGTAAAAGAGAAAGATGCCAATTGCGATCAGGATTGCGGGAATGACCAGCGGCAAAGTAAAGGCGCCATAGGCAAGGGCAGACCAGCGGCTGCGAAGCGCGTGCAGGCCGTAGGCGGCGAGCGTCCCTAAGGTGGTCGACAGTAGCATGGTCAGGATCGCAGCCGCGAACGAGACGTAGGTGGCCTCGCGCCATTCGATGGCGCTGAAATAGGCTTGGTACCAACGCGTTGACCAGCCCGGGGGCGGGAATGTCAGGTAGCGCGAGTCGGAAAAGCTCAGGGGAACGACCAATAGGCTCGGGGCGATCAGAAACAGCACGATCAGTCCGACCAGCGCATAGAGCCACAGCCGTCGCCAGTGGGTAATCTGGGTCTCTGTGGCTGGGCCGGAAAGCATTCAGCGCGCTCCGGTCAGCTTGTCGAACCCAAGCAAGCGCCCGAGCAGCCAAAGGATGCCGAGTGTCAGCACCAGCAGCACGACGCCGAGGGCGCTGGCGGCACCCCAATCTCCGTAGTAGGAGACATTGCGCTCGATCTGCATCGACCACATCATCACGCGTCCACCGCCCAGCAGTGCCGGCGTTACGTAGAAGCCGAGGCAAAGCACAAACACGATGACGATGCCAGCTGCCAGGCCAGGTAGCGACAGCGGCACGAACACCTGCCAGAAGGCTCGTACAGGTGAAGCTCCGAGATTGGCGGCGGCGCGCAGGTAGTCGGGATTGATAGCGCGCATCGACGCATAGAGCGGCAGCACCATGAAGGGCAGCATGATGTGCACCATGCCGATGGTGGTGCCGGTGAAGTTGTGCACGAGACGCAATGGGCCGTCGATCAGCCCCATGTCGGAGAGCCATGTGTTAATAAGGCCGCGCCGCTGCAACAGGACAAGCCAGGCGTAGCAGCGCACCAGTAGCGAGGTCCAAATCGGAAACAAGACGAGCAGGAGCAGAAGTGCCGTGACGCGAGGCCGTGCCTGAGCGATGACGTAGGCGAGCGGATATCCAAGCAAGATGCAGACGATGGTGACGAGGAACGACAGCTCGAAGGTGCTGCGCAGCGTCAGCAGATAGGATGGATGCAGCAAACGCGCATAGTGGGCCAGCGTCATGCCCTCAGCGTCACGGAACGAGAGCCAGAATAGCCACACGATCGGGGCCAACGCGACGATGGCAATCAAAAGGAGGCCCGGAAGCGCCAGGCTGCCCAGCAACCACTGCTCCGCACGCGTCTGCGCTCGGAGCTCGGCGGCGTTGCGGCCAGCTTGGCGAGCCACTTGGTCGGCCGTCTGTGCGCGTCCAACCA
The DNA here is from genome assembly GCA_963820375.1 of uncultured Alphaproteobacteria bacterium. Taxonomy (GTDB): domain Bacteria; phylum Pseudomonadota; class Alphaproteobacteria; order Rhizobiales; family Hyphomicrobiaceae; genus AWTP1-13. The sequence continues at coordinate 145,846 of CAWFZX010000022.1, forward strand.
CAATAGCCATGGCTGTCAGGCCTCATCTGCGGGCACGATGAGAGTATCGCTGGGAGCAAGCCCGAGCATGATTGGGGCGCCCGGGGACGGGGCACTTTGCGCGCCACCGGTAGGCTGACGTATGGCGATCGGCTGACCATCGGTCAAGGACACGTAGAGCAAGGAGCTTTCGCCCTGATAGACAAGCTCTTTGACCTGACCGGCAAAGACGTTGAAGCGGGTGCCGTCCGCCGCATCGACGATCTTCAGTTTCTCCGGCCGCAGGACCAAATATTGGGCGGCTGCTTGATGCCGCGGAGGCGATGCCAGTTGGATCGGCCGTTCGCCGAGGTACGCTGCGCCGTCCCTTACCCGAACTGGAAGGAAATGCAACTCGCCGATGAATTCGGCGATGAAGCGGTTGTCGGGGCGTTCATATAAATCCTGCGGTTTGTCGACCTGCCGGAAGCGACCGTGATTGATCACAGCGATTCGATCCGACATGGTCAGCGCCTCACGCTGATCGTGGGTGACATACACCGTCGTCATGCCGAGACGCCGATGCAGATGACGGACCTCGATCTGCATCTGCTCACGCAACTTCTTGTCGAGGGCCGAGAGCGGCTCGTCCATCAGCAAAATGCGCGGTTCAAAAATGATGGCGCGGGCAAGTGCCACCCGCTGTTTCTGGCCGCCCGATAGCTGGTCAACCTGCCGCTCGCCCAGTCCCGACAGCTGGACCATGTCCAAGGCACGGCGAACCCGCTCCTGGATCTCCGCACGCGAAACGGCCCGCAGCTTCAGTGGGTAGGCCACGTTGCCGGCCACGCTCATGTGCGGGAACAGCGCGTAGTTCTGAAACACCATGCCGACATCGCGCTTGTGCGGAGGCACGAGCGTAACATCGCGATCACCGAATCGCGTTTCACCGCTGTTCGGGCGGATGAAGCCCGCAAGCACCATCAGCAGCGTCGTCTTGCCCGATCCCGATGGTCCAAGCAGGGTTATGAACTCGCCGCTTGCGATTTCCAGGCTGACGTTGTCGAGCGCAACGGTCTGCCCATACGTTTTCGTAACCTCTCGGATTGAGATCGGCAGTGAGATTGTCGCCGCGCTCTTCATATATACGTCAATTGCCGCCTCGGCCTTTGGTCTTTCCGGCGTCGGCGGCACTTGCACCACCGGTGCCCGCGCCAGACCGGCCGTTCGTGCGCAAAATGGCTACTTTTGCGTGAACGCGTCGAAGCGCTTCACCATCTCGTCGGAGTTTTTGACCCACCAGTCCACGTTCAGCGAGAAGCCCTTGCCAATGTTCTCCGGCGAGTTGGGGAGCTGTGCAGCAAGCTCCTTGGAGATTAGACCGGTCTCGAAGGCGGCGAGGTTGGCTGGTGCGTAGTTTATGTACTGGGGCAGGCGCGCCTGCACGTCGGGGCGCATCATGATGGCGATGGCCTTCATGGCTAGGTCCTTGTTGGGTGCGCCCTTCGGAATGAGCCAACAATCGGAAACCAGCATTTGCTGCTCGAAGGTGATGGCAAGCGGACCTCCCTTGGCATCCTTCTCCTTCATAGCAGCCTGGATGCGGCCGTTCCAGGCGCCGACCATGTCGACCTCGCCGTCTTGGAGGATCTGTGCCGACTGGGCACCGGAGTTCCACCACACCAGCACGTGGGGCTTTAACTCCTCGAGCTTCTTGAAGGCACGATCGACGTCGATAGGATAAAGCTTGTCCATCGGCACACCGTCGGCGATCAACGCGGCCTCGAGATTATAGATCGGGTGGCGCCGCATGGAGCGCTGTCCGGGGAAATTCTTGGTGTCCCAGAAGGCTGCCCAGCCCGCTGGTTTCTTGTCAGCGAAGGCCTTGGTGCGCCAACCGATAGCGATGGAATAGACAATCTGCGAGATCCAATAGTCTGTCTTCAGGTCCTTCGGCACGCCCGCGTCATTGACGATTGCCGGGTCGAGCTTTTCCAGCTTGCCTTCCTTCTCGAGGATGCCGCAGGTATGGGCACCTTGTGTGGATAGATCCCAGGTCGGACGGCCGGAGGCGACCTGTGCGCGGATGTCAGCGACGCCTGAGGTCGTATCCTCCTTGATCGTTATGCCAAGCTCTTTTTCGACGATATTGAACCACGCCTCGCGTTGCGCCTTTTGAAAGGCACCGCCCCAGGACGAAACGGTAAGGCTTTGCTGAGCGATACTTTCGCTTGACCACATCATCGCGACGGCGCCGAACAGCGCCATGCTGCCAACAACCAACCTCTTCATGGCCGTCCTCTCCGGTATCCATCCGATGCCAAGTTCATGACGAACTCGTCGGAGTTCACAGCATTGCTCGCCTCCAAGTCAAGGAAATCAGGCTTTTGCGTTCCGCGTTTGTATAAAGCCGGGCAATTGGCCCGTTCCAACCAGGCCGCCCGAGTGCGACTGGTTGATTTGCATGCTCGGTTCAGAGCAGGCTTCATCCACCGGCCGGGCGTGAAAGCTTACACTGGCCGGTGAAAGGATGGAGTTCATGGTCCTGCATTTTGAGCGCAGCGAGTTCGACGCCCGGGTAGCTGGCGCGCGCGCCGCGCTAAGGCGCGAGAAACTGGACGCCATTTTACTGTTCGCGCAGGAGAGCCTCTACTATCTGACGGGCTTCGACACTAGCGGCTTCGTTTTTTTCCAATGTGCCGTGCTCACCGCTGGCTTGGAAGACATTGTGCTTCTGACCCGCCGTCCGGATCTTGAACAGGCGCGGCGCACATCGACCATCACCGATGTGAGGCTCTGGTATGACGGTGAGGGCGCCGACCCGGCACTGGAACTGAAGGCGATCCTGGAGGAGAGCAAGCTTGCCGGCGCCCGCGTCGGCATCGAGCTTCGCTGCTTCGGACTGACGGCGGACAAGCATGAGGCGGTGCGCAGGCGGCTTGCGGGTTGGTGTGAGCTGGTCGACGCCTCTCACCTTGTCCGCAACTTGCGGCTGGTCAAGTCTCCAGCCGAGATTGCCTTCGTGCGCAAGGCGGCAGAGCTTGCGGATCGCTCGCTCGAGGCGATGTTGGCGGCGGCGAAGCCCGGCGCATTCGAGGGCGACATCGCTGCGGCGGGCATGGTGCCGATCCTGGTCGGTGGCGGTGATCCGCCGCCATCTGGCCCCGTGCTTGGATCGGGCGACCGAGCTCTGCTCGTGCGGAGCGCCACCGGTTTCCGGCATCTGAGCCCGGTTGATCAGCTGACGATGGAATTTGCCGCCAGCTATCGGCACTACTGCGCCTGCCTGATGCGGACCGTCGCCGTTGGCAAGGCCAACGACGCACAGCGGCACATGTTTGACATAACGCGTGACGCGCTTGCGGCCATGACCGAGGCGGCACGGCCCGGCCGTCCACTCGGCGAGATCGATGCCGCGCATCGCCGCATCTATGACGAGGCGGGGTTCGGCCATGCTCGCATGGCGGCCTGCGGCTATTCGCTGGGGGCGCTCTACCGGCCAACTTGGATGGACGTGCCGCCAATGCTGTACGCCGGCAACCCGCTGCCCGCGGCAACGGGCATGGTGCTGTTTCTGCACGCCATCCTGATCGATGCCCGCAGGAACCTGGCCATGTCGCTAGGACATACCATCACCATTACCCAGACGGGCGCCGAGGTTCTGAGCCAGGTCAAGCCCGCCTACATCGTCACCAGCTAGAGAGAGGAACTAAGGCGATGGCGTTTCAGGCGGAAAGGAAGTCGAAGGCCGACAGCGCGTGAGTGCGCACAATGTGCAGGAAGTCCTCGATATCGACATGCTCGTCAAAAGACCCCATGCCGTGCGGGAAGGGGCCGTACACGCAGGCCTGAATATTACGATAACGCCATAGCCGGGCGTCGGTGCCACCCAGACTGACGATTGGCTGCGGCTTGAAACCGCGCAGCTGCTCGACTTCTTCTGCACAATACGGATGATCTCACAGTCTGGGTCGACCCACGATGGCAAGTTGCAATTGGTCTCCCTGACCGTGGCTTCGGGGAATGCCTCCATGATCATGGCCACTTCGGCCAATACCCGCTCGCGCGTAACCCCGAGGGGCAAACGGATGTCGGGCTCGAAGGTCGCGCTCGACGGCACCATATTGACCTTTACGCCCCCACTAATGGTGCCGATGTTCAGTGTAACCTTGGCGACGATTTCGCCAGCGCCCGGGCCCATGGCGCGATCCATCGTGGCGCGGCCGGCGTCGATCGCCGCACGAACATTGTCGGAGAGCTGAGGCTTGATCTCGACGAGCCTTTCCAACTGTGCGGCGATTGCCATTGCGGTTTTGGTTGCGCTCTTGCTGGCATGCGTATATGCGCCGTGCGCACCGCCGTGTTGACGGTAATCTCGAGCCAGAGCGGACCCTTCTCGCCGAAGCGAACGCTGAAGGGGCTTGATGGCTCGCCGTTGAGACGTGCGTCCCCATGCACCTCAGGATGATGTTCCATGAGGTAGCGGGCGCCATACGGCCCGAAGGTCTCCTCGTCGGAAACCGCAGTGAGCGTCAACCTCCCTTTGAGCTGGTCTTTTGAGCCGATGCAGGTATGCATAGGTGAAGATGGAGGCCGTCGTGCCGGCCTTCATGTCGGCCACGCCGCGGCCGTAGATCTTACCGTCGACAATCTCGCCGCCCCAGGGGTCCTTGCTCCACCCGGCACCATCATCGGCCACGGAAAAGACGTCGATGTGGCCATTGAGGACGAGATGGCGCCCGGCGTTGGCGCAGTCGAAAGCGCCAACGATGTTTGGCATCTCGGGATGCGGAGAAATGACACGGTAGGGCAGCCGCTGCTGGTCGAGAACGGTGGTGATGAATTTCGCCGTGCTGCGGGTGTCGCCGGGTGGGTTGGGACTTCTATGCCGGACGAAGTCCTGCAAGAAGCGGACAAGCTCATCGCGGTCACGCTCGATCCAATCCAGCAACTCGTTGCGTCCCGTACTCACGCGCGCTCCCCTTGGCTACCTGGGTGAAGTTGCCGGCGGTCGAGATCGGCCGGACAGATTGACAGCACTTGTCCCTTGATCTTGGATCGCCGATGCTGGCGAACAACACACTATCGATCTTTCTCTTCGGGCTGCAAACTGGTGATACTTGTTCCTCCGCTGCGAGGATTTCTTTTGCCTCTGAGGGCGGCAACACTATGAGCAGCCGGATGCCGGGAGCGCTGTCAGAGCAATGAAACCACTTCCGAAATCGCTTTGGGCCTCGACCGCGACACCGGCTGCGACTTACCCGGCTCTCAGCGGCGAGTTGGCAACCGATTGTGCCATCGTCGGCGGCGGCTTCACCGGACTGTCGACGGCGCTCCATCTCGCAGAACGCGGCATCGGGGTTGTCCTGGTGGAAGCCAATGAGCCGGGATGGGGGGCATCGGGCCGCAACGGCGGTCAGGTCATTCCCGGGCTCAAGCTCGACCCCTCCGAGCTGCGCGCCAAATTTGGAGAGGAACGCGGCCGCCGGCTAACAAAGACGGTCGGCGGTACGGCCGATCTCGTGTTCGACATCATCCGGCGTCATGGCATTGACTGCGATGCCGCCCAGGTCGGGTGGATCCAAGGTGCTCCCGGTCCGAAGGGTCTCGCCGAGGTGCGTAACCGCGCAGAGGAATGGGCCGCCGAGGGTGCCGAGGTCGCCGTACTCGAACGCGACCAGGTCCACGCCCTTATCGGCGGCGGCGACTACGTGGGAGCATTCCTCGATCGGCGCGGCGGCACGATTAACCCATTGTCGTACGCGCGGGGCCTGGCGCGAGCTGCAGCGTCCGCAGGCGCAAAGGTACATGGTAACAGTCCGGCCCTCGCATTGGAAAGAATGGGCCAGCGCTGGAAGGTGTCGACGCCGACCGGCACCGTAACGGCCTCGCATGCGGTGCTGTGCACGAACGGATACACGGATCGGCTATGGCCGGGCTTGGCGGAGACGATAATTCCCGTTCTCTCATCCGTTATTGCTACGGAACCGCTAACGGAGAACCTGCGCCAAGTCGTTTTACCGGGGCGTCAGGGCGTATCGGAAACGCGCCGCGTGCTGAATTGGTTCAGCATGGACGGCAAGTGCCGTCTCGTCTTCGGCGGACGCGCCAATCAGCAAGAAACGGATGCTCCGGCCGGCTACAGCCCGGTGCTCGCGCGCCTAAAGTCGACATTTCCCATCCTTGGTGAGCCGCGCGTACAATTCCGCTGGGCCGGGTACGTCGCACTCACGACCGACCATGTGCCGCATCTGCACGAGCTGGCGCCGAACCTCTATGCGGGTCTTGGCTACAATGGCCGTGGCGTGGCCATGTCGAGCATGATGGGTAAGCTTCTGGCCGAACGTGTCGCTGGCGCGCGTGAGGAAGATGCGCCACTGCCAACGACACCGAAACGACGTATCCCGCTGCACGGCTGGCGCGCCACTGGGATTTCACTCGCCATCGGCTGGAAGCGTTTGCAGGACCGCCTTAACCCCTAGGCGAGGGGCTGCCTCAGGCCCGGGGCCGACCGCTGGCGTTGCAGCGATCGGCGTGATCCGAAAGATCCAATTGAAGTACGTTCTCAACCTATGGTCCGAATGCCCAAGTAATCATCGGTTTTCTGGAGGAGAAATGGCAAAAATTAATGCGCTCGGCAAAATGTCGTATCCACAGCTCCTGCGGGCGGAACGGAGGGTCGCACGGCTGAAGAGCGAAAGGCAAAACAAAGAGCGCGCAGCAGTGCGCGTTAAAGCCATTGCGCTGGCCAAGGCGCACGGCTTTGAGATCGATGACCTGTTCGGCCGAGGCCGCAAAAGAAAGGTGCCCGTGAAATACCGTGATCCTAACAATCCAGCAAATACCTGGACCGGCCGCGGTCTAATGCCGCGTTGGCTAGTCAAAGCCATAAAAGGCGGCAAAGCCAAAAAGGACGATTTTTTGATCTAACTGCACCCTCCGACCCGTCACTAAGCTGCGCGATTGCCCAGAACAACGAGCGAGAGCCAACGGCAGCCAGCTTGGTTTCAAAGGCAATCGCCGCCGCAGTCCGGGCAGGCTTGCTCTTGGGCGCTCTTCCCGGCACAAGACACTGGCAGGCGTTAAAAACCAGACACATGGCGCATGGACCGGTTCCCAGGCATCGCCGATAGGGCGCACGTTGAGGACGCACTCGCTTGGATTGACGCCAAGGCGGGCGCAATGGCACCAGAAGAAATTTCCATTTTGCAGGTTGCGGACCGCGTTCTCGTCGCAGACGTTAGGCAAGATCTGGATCTCCCGTCATTTGATCGGGCAGCCGTCGACGGCGTTGCGGTGCGGGCCGAGGAGACCATCGGTGCCAGCACCTACAATCCGTGTGTGTTGCAATGGGCGGCAGCTTTCGCCGATTTGCCCGCGGGTGGCGCCGTGCGGATAGATGCCGGCGAACCACTACCGCACGGCGCCGACGCCGTCATTCGCGCGGAGCAAGTCGAGTTCGACGCGCAGGGAGCCGGCATCGTCACCGAGCCAATTGTTGCAGGAAGCGGCGTTGAGCGAAAAGGCAGTCAGGGCAGGCGCGGCAGCACGCTGATCGCAGCGGGACGGCGGTTCAGACCTGCCGATATTGGGCCGCTCACTTTCGCCGGGGTAGCACGCGTTTTTGTGGTTGGCAGGCCACGCGTGCGCTGTCTGATAGCCGACGGGACGATCGAAGCGGGACAGCCGCTGCCGCAAGGAAAAGCCTATGACGCAAACGGCCCGCTGTTGCGTGCCTTGATCGAGCGCGACGGCGGCATTGTGGTGGAACAGCGAACGATTGCCCGCGATCGCGCTTTGCTGCGGCAGGCGCTGCTAGCCTCGCCCGGCGCCGACATCATCCTTGTTGCCGGCGGCACCGGCTCTGGCTCCAATGATCATGCCGCAGCCGCGCTGGCTGAGGCAGGCGAACTCGCAATGCATGGTGTGGCCCTGCGGCATGCCGAGACGGTGGGAATCGGCCTGGCGGCCGGCGTCCCAGTGTTCCTCCTGCCGGGTACTCCCTTGGCTTGCCTATTGGCCTATGAGGTCCTTGCGGGACGGGCAATCCGGAGGCTTGCGGGCCGCAATCCTGAGCTTCCGTATTTCTGCCGAGAAATGACGGCTGCGCGCAAGATCGTGTCGGAGATCAGCATGATGGAGCTCCGGCCGGTGCGATGCCTGACGGCAAATTCAGTGGAGCCAATCGCTGCCATTGCCGAAGCAGGGCTAAGGGCTGTGGCGGAGGCAGATGGCTTCGTCCTGGTTCCGGAAAAAAGCGAAGGCTATCCCCAAGGTGCGGCCGTTACCGTGCACCTATATGATGGATATAGCCGTGCCTAGCCCTGACCAGGGGACACCGTCCCGCATCTTGTCTGAGGTTGAAACCGCGCTGGGTCGCCTTGCGCGTCAGGAGCAGTTCCTCGAGGTGGTCGATCGTGACGAGGCGGTCAGCCGTTTCCATCGTCATCTCAAGTTACGGCCTCTCGGCAGCGAGCGCGTTCCACTGTTGCTGGCCTTGAACCGGGTGTTGGCGGAATCGGTTGTGGCCGGGGTGGACGTACCAGGCTTTGATCGAGCGAGCGTCGATGGCTTTGCTGTGCGTGCCGGCGATACGGCAACTGCCAGCGAAGCGGCGCCGAAGATTTTGCGGCTAAATGCGGAGATCTTGACGCCGGGGGTCGAGCCCAGCCTGCCGGTGGCGGAAGGCTCGGCGACCTTGATTGCAACCGGCGGCATGCTGCCGCGCGGCGCCGATGCAGTGGTGATGGTTGAACACACCGAGACGTTGCCGAGAGACGGCAAGACATTGATCGAGGTGCAGCGCGCGGCAACTCCCGGCCAGCACATCGCCTTCGCCGGGAGTGACTTGGCGCGCGGGGAAACGGTCGTCCGCAGCGGGGAGTTGATAACCTCACGCATCATCGGCATGCTGGCGGCGGTCGGCTGTTCCAGCGTGGCGGTCTATAGCAAGCCGCGCGTGGCCGTTCTTTCGACCGGCGACGAACTCGTGCCGCCCGGACATCCGATGCGTCCCGGTGCCGTGTACGATTCAAATGCGGCGATCCTGGCCGCAGCCGTCGAGGAGGCCGGCGGCATCGCCGAGCCGCTCGGGATCGGGCCCGACGACGAGGATGCCTTGTCGCGGCTGATCGGCAAAGGTCTCGCATCCTGCGATGCGGTGGTTATCTCTGGTGGAACCTCGAAAGGCGCCGGGGACCTGTGCTATCGGGTGGTTGCTCGTCTCAATGATCCCGGCGTGCTCGTCCATGGTGTCGCGCTGAAACCGGGCAAACCGGTCTGTTTGGCGGTCACGGCGGGCAAGCCCGTGACGGTGCTACCGGGTTTCCCGACATCGGCGATCTTCACCTTCCATGAGTTCGTCGCTCCCGTGATCCGCGCCTTCGCTGGCTTGCCGCCAGATGAAGTGGGGCGTGCGGAGGCGACGCTGCCTTTGCGCGTCACCTCCGAACGTGGCCGCACGGAATACATGATGGTGTCGCTGGTCCGCGGTGGAGACGACAATGCGCTCGCTGCCTATCCAATTGCCAAGGGATCCGGTGCGGTCACCTCGTTCAGTCAGGCTGATGGTTTCATTGCCATCGACCGACAGGTCGAGAGCATCGCCGCGGATACACCGGTCTCGGTACAGCTGATCGGCCGAGCGGGACGTCTCGCCGAGCTCGTGATCATCGGCAGCCATTGCATCGGCCTCGACATGATCATCGAGCGCCTACGGGAGCAGGGAGTGGCGGTGAAAGCCATGCACGTCGGTAGTACGGGCGGACTATCAGCCGCCAAGCGAGGTGAATGCGACATTGCTCCCATCCACCTCATGGATCCTGCGACCGGCGAATACAACAAGCCCTTTCTCACGCCGGACCTCGAGCTTATTTCCGGCTACAGGCGCCTGCAGGGGATTGTCTTTCGCAACGGCGATCAACGCTTTGAACTGCGTTCCGTTGAGGAGGCGGTCGAGGCTGCGCTTACCGGACCCGATTGTCTGATGATCTGTCGCAACACCGGTAGCGGCACGCGCGTCCTGATTGATCGACTGCTCAAGGGTAGCCGCCCCGCAGGTTATTGGTCGCAGCCCAAGTCCCACAACGCCGTGGCCGCGGCCGTGGCGCAGATGCGGGCCGACTGGGGCGTGACTATTGACAGCGTGGCGCGTCGCTACGGCCTCGGCTTCATTCCCATTCAAGACGAACATTACGATTTCGTCGTACCAAGGGTAAGACTGCAGCGACCCGCAGTCATAAGATTTAGCGCCCTCCTGCTCGATGCCTCTCTCCGCGAAGCGTTGGTCGCAGCCGGGTTTAGCATTTGAAATCTTCAGGTCGATCGAATACGGGCACGGGGCGTAAAAGTAACCCGAGGCGCCCTGAATGTCGTGTGCTCGCGCTCGAGGCGGCACCGACACGAGGCCTGAGTTTATGGGCGCGTTTGTCGCGAAGGCTTCGCAAGCCCTCTTTGCTGCAACTCCGCCTCGTACCACATTTTCAATCCGCGGGCAGTTAACGCCTTGCCGGGGTTGTCTTTGGTCCAAAAGCCGATGTTGGCGATGAGCACGTAGCTGTCACCTCTGGCTCGGAAGTATGTGATGACATCGAATAGGTCCGGCGCGGCCAGCGGCGGCCGATCAAGGTTTCTTGGCTGTTTCGGCACGCGCGTCACCGTGGCCGCGCCGTGAACGCTGCGTGCCCATGGCATGACCCGCCGGTCTTTGCTCTCGCTGTCACTCAGGCCCGGGCGGGCAGGTGGGCTGTTGTCACTGGCGCCTTTGCGCCGTTGTTTTGTTCCCGGGGAGGCTTGCTTTCGTGCCATTTCCTAGCAACGTAGCAGGCTCCCGAGTGTTCCTCGGATGCACCCTTTTCGCGGGTTGGGCAGCATGTCGGCTGAACAATACCTTCTACGCCAGCCTCAGCGTTCTACGCCAGCCTCAGCGTTGCAGCTCGATAATCCGAAAGTGAGGACTGACCTCGTTGGTCGACCCCAAATCTTGTTGGTGTGCAAGATGCCCGCGCTAGCCGCCAACAGCTCGCGTGCGTCTGGGCGGACCACAAGAGGCCCTCGCTGCCTCGCCCGGGGAGCCGACGCAAGGCGCAACTGTTGCCTATCCGCTGACAGCGGATACGCTTTGACGGCGCAATGCGCTCGAATGCTCAAAAACGGCGCCCTCGTACCTGACCTGTGCCGGTGAGGACGCCACCCTCCACCCCCAGCGCTGCCTTAAGATCTCGATGGCCCGCGGCGGGAGCTCGCAGCATTGTTGGCTGTTGGCCCGGAACCGTCGCTTGTTTGCTACGTTTAAGCTGGCACACCTTTGCGCTGATGGAAGAATGGCAATGGAATTGATCAGACGCTCACTGACGAGCCTCGGAGTCGTTGCAGCGCATCCTCTTGCCTTCCTGATGGTCGCGATCTATGGGCTCCTGTGGTTGCTTCTGGACAGGCAGAATTTTGGGTGGCACGGCTTTGCAGTTCTAGCCACCTGGTTCATGACGCTGCTGATCCAAAGGGCCGAATACCGAGATACACAGGCGATCCAGGCCAAACTCGACGAGCTTTTGCACGCCCAGAGCAAAGCGCGCAATCGTCTCACGCAGATCGACGAGAAGGAGCCGGAAGATATCGAGCGCTACCGGGAGCGTGCCCGACAAGACGATTAGGGCGTTTGCTTGCAGTGCAGGCAGGCGCCAGCGCCTTTAAGGCCCGTCAAGGGCGAGGTTCAGTGCCGCCTTTGCATGCGGTCGGCCAAGTGGTGAGGAACAACCGCTAGGCTTCGGTTAGGCCAAGCTGCTGGGAGATGAGCACGGATCTTGCCCATAACAGGTCGCACCAGCGCGGCACCAGTGTTCGCTTGAAGCGCATCTTAGGCATCGCGACGCTGATGGCGGCAACCGTGCTTTTATCCTTACTGGCGCGCACTGGGACGCTCACACAGCAGAGGTTCGGCACAAACTCTTCGATGTCGACGGCAAAGCTATTGTCACGAACCTTTGCGATCTCTTGCCGCAAGCGGGCCTTGGTCTTGATTGTGTGAGGCGTGAACGACCGCAACTTGACGCTCTGCAGGTACTTGTCGAGGTCATCGAGCGACAAACCGGAGAGGAGAACCTTGCCGGTGGCTGTACAATAGGCCGGCTCGCGCACCATTGATCGTGCGGATGCGCTGACGGCTTGCTTGCCGTCGGCCTTACACAATTGCACGATCTCGCCCTGGCTGAAGGTGACCAGATAGACCGTCTCCTGCACGGTATCGCGCAGCGCCTCAAGATGTGGCCGTGCGATCTCCGCTAGGTCGCTGCCTCGCAGGTATGCTGCTCCCATCTGGAAAAGCCGCGGACCAAGCTGATAGCCTCGACTACTGCGTTGCTGTTCGACATAGCCGCGTTGCATCAGTGTTTGCAAAAGGCGGAATGCGGTGCTGACATTGAGGCCGGTGATGCGAGCCAATTCGGACACGCTAACCGCGCCCTGGCGGGCGCCAAGGTGCTCGAGAATATCGAGCACCTTGACCACACTCTTGACCGAACCAGATTGGCTCTTGCCCCTAGGTCTCCCCCCTGGCATGCACTGCGTCAATCCATGAAAGGCGTTGGGTCGATGTAGACTGGTGGACTCATGACTGCGAATGGATAGTTCGGATCTTTGGTCATCTTTCCCCAGAACTGAGCGCGGTTCGCCTGATGGTCCTTGGCGCGTATCGTTTGCTTGCCGATTGGCGTATCTACTGTCAAATCAAGCATCGCCGCTGCTACCTTTTCGGAGTCTGTGCTGCCCGCCTTGACGATTGCCGCGCTCAGCATCTGCATGCCAATGTACCCGGTGATCGGCCACGAGGAGGGATGCTCCTCCTTGCTGAATGCGCGCAACCTGGCGATGTATTCCTTGTGCGCCGGCGGCCCATCCCAGTTGAAGGCGTCATAGGCGTTCGCCCAAATTCCAAACGGGTAGTCGCCACCCATGGTCTTGGCGGTTTCTATTGCTCCGGCTTCGCCAGCCCCGAGGAAGTTGTTGTTGATGGTCTCAAAGTAGCGCAGCGCCGCTGCTTGCTTAGCGAAGGTCACAAAGTGCCCGCCCCACAAACTGCTGAAGACCGCGTCGGGCCGCCTCGATAACTGCGCATTGATGAAAGGACTGTAGTCGCTTTCGCCGAGCTTGGGCCATTGCTGGTCGACAATCTCGATATCCGGACGAAGTTTTTTGAGATGATTGACAAATGCCCGCGTGACATCCTGGCCGAAGGCGTAGTCTGGGCTCATCGTGGCTACACGCTTCACGTTCCATTTGGCTAAGATCTCTGCCGCCGTTCGCCCCTCGATCGTGGTGTTGGTCGTGGTCCGAAAGACATAAGGATGCAGATTCTCCGGCGACGTGAGTTGGTCGGTCTTCACCACGGGAACAACGAATACGATCCTATGCTCCTTGGCGATCGGGGAGACTGCGGGTCCCTCTGCAGACGTGAGCGTGCCGAAAAGAAATTCGACATTTTCCCGCAGGATGAGATCGCGAGCGACACGTACAGCCTCGTCGGCGTTGCCCTTGGTGTCCCGCACAACGAGCTCAATCTTGCGATTGAGAACCCCACCTTTTGCGTTGATCTCCTCCACGAACATTTGTGCGCCTTTCAGCGAAGGTTCGCCAATGAGCGCCCCTGGGCCGGAAAGAATCACGGGATAGCCAACTCGAATTGGCTTTTGCGCTGTTGCCGAACTGGCAAAGGCAATGGTGAGGACCGCAGCCAGTGGAGCGATCCGCTTGCACAAGTCCATATTTCCTCCCCAATGGTAGTTTTTTGAATGGCAACAAATTTTATTGTGATTAGAAAAACGGTAGTTTGCGGCGGACCGACTGTCAATGGTACTCGGCGTGATTCGCGGCGGCATTTTCCCCTGCAAAGCCGATGCCACGGGATGACCGTGCATGATCACTGCCGGCGCTCCTGTTGACGTGCCGCGGCAGGCTATGACAGCACCGTCTTGGCGCCGCTGATTGCAATCATCTGAGTATTGTCCTTTTCGTCACTTCGAACCGGGCCACCAAACTTGGATCCATCTCGTTGTGGACACGGGTTCGGCGCCGGCAAACCACCCAAAGTTCGCTGCTCACAACCGCAGCGCCTCAATAGGGCAACGCCAGATACGGTCAGGCGATGGTTTCAAAAATCGACGACGCCGGCAACTCGATGCGGCAGCAGATGCCATGACGTGCGAAGTTGAGATCAACTCTGCCACCCAATTCGTAAGTCAGGAGATCACGGATTACGCCGCTGCCATAGCCTTGGCGGCTCGGCATCGCTACCTCAGGTCCGCCGATTTCGTCCCATTGAATTTTCAGCGCCGCGCCTTGGGAATGTTTGGGTGTCAATGTCCAGTGCACCGATACGCGCCCCTCCGGCTGCGACAGGGCACCATACTTTGCGGCATTGGTCGCCAATTCATGCATGACCATCGCCATAGCGTAAGTTGCGTCCGGTGTGAGGTAGACAGCGGGACCATGGAGATCGGTGTTGGTCGTGGTTGCATAAGGCTCAAGTTCGGCCCGAATTAGGTTGGTGAGATCGACGCCACGCCAGCGGCTATCCCCTAATAGCGTCTGTGCACCGGCCATCGAATGAATCCGGCCTCGCAGTGAAGACACAAATTCCTCTTTCGATCGGGTATCCTCGCGGGTGCGCTCGACAACGGCAGAGACCACGGCGAGGATGTTCTTGACGCGGTGCTCAAGCTCCGCCATCAGCGATGCCTCCCTCCGAGCTTGGCGCACGGCAAGTGCGGTCAACAGCAAGAACATTGCAATCATCCCGGCGGCCACAAGCGAGCGCCAAAACAGCCGGCTCCATGCCCCCGCGTACAGCGCACGCTTGGGTAAGCTGGCGCTGACAATCAGCGGCCAGCCACTCAAGGCGCGAGCTGCAACAAGCTCGGTCTGCCCGCGGTTGTTGGCCCAGCCCGTCCAACTTTGGCCGCGTGAAGCGACCAATCCCGGGAAGTACGGCAATGTTGCGAGGGTTTCACCAAGGAGAGCCTCCGTCATGGGGTACCTGGCAATGACGGCGCCATCCCGCACCCTGTAGAGACCTAGTTGCGCCTCAGCCCCGACGGCGAGATCGCGGAAGAGGTTGGCGATGTACGTTACTTCCACTCCAACTTGGGCGGCGCCAATAAACAAGCCATCGGCTGCTCGGATCGCACGAGCAACCGGAAAGAACAGGTTGTGAACCGTGCGCCCCTTCAGGGCGCGGCCGACGTGAAACTCAGCCGTTCCGTCCCGAAGGATCCGGAACCATTCGCGATCGCTGACGCTGACGGGTAAGGGGTAGGATTCGGTCGCCGCCACGACGTTACCGCTCTTGTCGGCAATGAAGACCACCCCGGTTTCGGGAAGGCGGCTGGCGATGCGCCTTAGGCGCTCCTGCTCCGAGTGGGAACCAAGATTATCGAGACCCTGTTCCGCAACCCTGGATGCAACGGACTCGAGCACGCCATCAATTGCCAGCAAAGAACTGCGCGCAAGTTCCTCCATGGCCAAGGCTGCAGCTGAGACTTTGGTCTCGGCGTTGCGTCGGGCTTCTGCAAAATCTGTTCGGGTCCAAAAAATCAGTCCGACGATAATGCTGGTTGCCGCTAGGACGAACTCAATCCTCGACAACGCTTCGGTCGTCAACTTCACATAGTTGAGGAACGACCGGCTCAAGACGCAACGCCCCAGATTTATCGGTTATTGGGCCAGGCGCACGTAGCTAGTGCCAATTTGGCGTAACTGGAACAGGCAAGCCAATAAACAGCTGAATATGTGGTTTCCTGAGCGTCATGTCGATTGCCAGCTCGACGACAAGAGCGGGGATCGGATTTGAAGTACTGGAGGCCTCGCGGCCGAGCATTCCCGCCCCCTGGCACTTTGCTGGATCCGCCTGATGGGGCGCGATAGGCGTGTTAACCAAGGCGGCAACGCATTCGGCAGCTCGTTGCCATGACGACGTCGAGGGCTCGCCGTAGCAGAACGAGTATGCCTGCCAAAGCCGGACCAGAAGTAACAACGGCGGCGTGCGGCTGGCGTCCCTGGAGATAGCGCAACGCGACACACCAAGCCTAAAGAAGACAAAGTGGATAAAAAAGTGAGTGCAGGAGTTTCCCGCTGAAGTGCAGCTTTTCGTCAGCACTCTGCTCACTTTTCCGCTCTGCCAACGGACCATTCCCGAACCGGCCCGCCTGGCCAAAACGATAGACCACTTGCGCCGATGTTAAAGCGCTCAGGACTTATCCCTGATCGACATCAGTGATTGCGCCTATTTCGCCGCCCCCAAAAAGCGTGCCCCATAAGTCAGCTCACGCACGAGCATTTGCTTCTTTTGGGAGAACGGCGATGTCACTTACACGATCGAGCTTGACGACCATCGGCGCTGTTGCGCTAGGGGTTACGATCGGTGCCTCAGGTCTGGCAATTGCCCAATTCGGCATGTCGGGCCCGGGCTCGCAACTGGGAATGCCACAATACATGAAGACCGATTCCAAGGCCGTCGCGGAACTCGGTAACAATGAAGGTGTCTACGTAGACAAGGCGACCTTCAAGCTTCACTTGGGCAAACCGAAAGCCAATCCGACCCCAGAGGCCCTCAGCAAGGGTGGCCATGAAGTCTCCAACGGCGCCATCATCTATCGCTCAGGCGGCAAGCTTTATCTTGTGGATGCCACTCCGGCCGCCGAATAGACGTCAAGCAGGCGGGTTGGCTGATTGCTGATTGCGGCGCGCGACGCCAAACGCGCCGCGATCAACACGCCAGGCGGTAGCGGCATTGTCACGGCTGCTGTTTCAATGGCTGTGGGTTCCCGACGCGGGAACGATGGAGATGCCATGGGCAAGGCCAGATTAGCTGTCTTGGCAGCTTGCATCTTCTTGAGCGCGACCCCGGCAAGTACAGCTCCGGACGCGCAATCGCAGCGAATACTGTTCGCCTATGAAGAGCCGAAAAATCCGGCACATCAATCGCTCTACGAGCTTGTCAAAGAGCATCGCGTCCTGGAGAAGCTGCAAAAGATCTTCAGTCCATTCCGACTACCGATCGATCTGACTTTGAAGACGGTCGGCTGTGATGGTCGAGCAAATGCTTGGTACCAACGCCCATCGATAACTCTTTGCTACGAGTATCTGGCCGAGATCCAAAAAGGCATCCCCAAAGAAACAACACCAGCCGGCATCACACCGCAAGACGCGCTGCTTGGTGAGTTCTTCTACGTCGTTGCTCATGAGTTCGGCCACGCCGCATTCGATTTACTCAACGTGCCGTCCTTCGGTGGCGCCGAGGATGCCGCCGATCAATTTTCGACGTATCTGATGTTGCACTTTGGCAAAGACGAAGCGCGTAAGCTAATTTCCGGAGCCGCCTATTCCTATCGGGATGCTGTGCAGAATTCGACGGTGATCTTACCGCTGCAGGCGTTCTCCGATGTGCACGGTGTGCCGGCGCAGCGCTTCTACAATCTCCTATGCGTGGCCTATGGCGCGGATCCCGAAGTCTTCGCCGAGGTCGTGACGTACTTGCCGAAACAGCGGGCCGCCGATTGCAAACGGGAATACAATCAAGTTGCCTTTGCGTTTCAACAACTCATTCTTCCGCACATCGACGAGCAGCTAGCCAAGCAAGTATTGCAAAAATCTTGGCTTCCGGATCTGCCAAGCCCGCGTTTGCCATGAAGGTTTAGGTGTCTTGAGGAGACAGACCACCCTTGCCGAGGCGTCTGCAGACGTTTGGCAAGACGATGCACCCAACCTCAACCTCGGTCGTCGGCCGCGGCAAGCAAGTCCGCCCCAATCGCCGGGACGTTGCGACGCGGGCGCCAGAAGATAGCTGCGCAGACGACCGCCTCCTTCCATTTGCGCCCCGGGCATGCGTTCGAAATCCATGCCGTAGCCGCAACTCCGCCTGCGACTTGCCTACACGCCGGTTGCGCCCCGCTGCGGTCAGTGCCGTGCCCCGAGTGCGCCGGCTGCTGATTGGGCTTAGTCCTTCATGCGCATGACGGCCAGATGATGTATATGCCGTTGTGCCGAGGACCCAGGGTGGCGGCAATGAACACTCGAGCGATGGGGAGAAGCCATGACACACGGCGTGCACGCGGTGCAACACGAGGTCGATCATGAGATCAAACATGGCGACCAACAGCGGGGCCATGCGAACCTCCTCGACAACATCAACAAGAAGGTCGCTTTGCTCATTGGCGTTATGGCGCTATTTCTGGCGTTCTCCGAAACCCTCGGCAAGAGTGCGCAGACAGGTGCACTCAGCTACAACATCGAGGCCGCAAACCTGTGGGCGTTCTTCCAAGCAAAAAACGTACGCCGCACGGTCGTGCTGACGGCCGCGGAGGAGATGATGGTCAATGCTACGGCTGCTTCGGAGGCCGTCAAAGCAGCCGCAACACAGCAGATCGACACTTGGCAGAAGACGGCCGCGCGCTATCGGTCAGAGCCAGAGGTTCGTGAGGGTACCGTCGAGCTGGCAGCACGGGCAAAGGAGATGGAGGCAAAACGCGACACCGCGCTTGCAAAGCATCATCACTACGAGATGGCTTCAGCTGCATTCCAGATCGCTATCGTGTTGGCATCAGCGACTGTGATAACCGGCATGATGCTTCTGACGTGGCTCGCGCTTGGGCTGGGAGCCCTTGGTCTGGTGTTGACCGCGATCGGTCTGTTTGCACCTCATGCAATTCACTTGTTTTGACGGCGACCGCGGCGCAGTGCCAATTTCCACGTTAGGATCGGTACCGCGCGGGTATTTGAAGCCGGTGACAAGGCCGCGGTTTGCTGGCCGGGTCACTGCGAGGCCTGTGCTCGACGCCCGACTGCATTAGGCATGCCTCGAACACGAGATTTGCCAGAAGCACATCTCCCTCAGCTGGGAGCTGCGTCAGCGGCCCACTCGCCACCCGATCTTGGCCGCCAGCTCCTCGAAAAAAGCCACCTCATAGGCGTCTTCGGGAGCTTGGCGTACCAGTTCGTCGAGCTGATACGCATCATCACCAACGAGAATGCGCCAGCGACCCGCTTTGACGCCGTCGAGAATGATGGTCGCTGCAGTGGCAGCAGTCGTCGGCGCGTTCTCGGCGAATTGCCGAGCACGCTCGATCGTTAACGCCTGCAGATCTGCATCAGACACTTGCGACAGATCCCGGCCGCCAGCAGCCAGACGCGCGCGTGTCTCGACGATCTCTTGCTGGCTCATGATATCGGTCTCGGTCCCATACTGAATTCGGCGGGAGTTCGAAACGATCGATGTGCCGATGTGCCCCGGCATGACAACAGAGCATTTGACGTGTGGCGCGTTCACTCGCAAATCCGTGATAAGCGCCTCGGTGAAACCCTTGACTGCGAACTTGGCCGCGCAATACGCAGTGTGTGGTGTATGCGGGCCCAACGATGCCCAGAAACCATTGACGCTGCTTGTATTGACGATGTGCGCTTCATCCGAAGCCACCAGCATCGGCAGGAAAGCCCTGGTACAGAAATAAACGCCACCCCAACAGGTGTTAAAGGTCTTTTCCCATTGCACACGGCTATTGGTGAACAGGCTGCCGCCACCGCCAATGCCTGCGTTGTTGAAGAGCAACTGCGCCTTGTCGACGCCGTGATCCCGCATGATTGCAGCACGGAAGCGCAGAACCTGCGCCTCATCGGAGACGTCGGCCAGGTGCATGGTGATCCGGACGCCGCGCGACAGCCCCTGCTCTTTGCAGAGTTCGCGCGTCTCAGCCATCGAGCTGGCGGAGACATCGCACATGGCAACGCTGCAACCCTGGGTCACAAGCTGCCGGACCAACTCGCGCCCGATGCCGGTGCCACCACCGGTAACGACGGCAAGCTTGCCCGCGAAATCCCTCATTTCCGCCTCCGCGCACTGCGCCCATGAGCGACGGCTATGCAGCCGTCCTTGCGTTTGACGATGACACTGAGTAACCGTTGATCAACGACTCGCCCTTAACATACACCGGTCCTCGCCCCCAAGGACAACACGCGTCAACTCGCCCAGCACACCGCGGCAGAATGACGAACGCCTTGGCAAGATCGATCACTTATCAAGCCAGGAGCGTTGGGTCCTCCCGCTAGCTTGGTCCCGCTTATCGCGAGCGAGGCAGAGCTGTTCTCGCAACGCGGGCCATTCCCGTGCGGCTTTTTGCTCGCAGGTCACTGTAGAACCATCAGCCATCTCACCACGTCCAACGGCGGCCGCGCGAGATTTGCGGCACACTTTCCATAGGCAGTGCAAAACCAGAGGCGATGCCGATAGTGTCGGCCGCCGCAGCTGACTAGGCGCTCTGCTCGACCAGCTTTATTCTGAACTGCGCCGACAGCCGGCGAACACATCAAGCTTCGCGTCATAGATGTGGGTTTCGATGTCGAGGAGCCCGAGTACAGAATGAAACAGATTGTCCTGGCTCACTCTTTGCTCCCTCCTGCGGGCAACACAGGCGGTATCCAGCGCAAAAGCTTGCTGGTATCGCGGTGACAGCCAGAGCAGCATCGGAATGTGCTTTTGCACATCGGGCGCCAGAACGTACGGCATACCATGCAAGTAAAGATTGCGCTCACCTAACAACTCGCCATGGTCTGACAAGTAGATCAGCGCAGTGGCAATGCCTTGCCGATCCTCTTCCTCCAGCAGGGCAATCAACTCGGCCAACACGTAGTCGGTGTAAAGGATGGTGTTGTCATAAGCATTGACGATCTGGTCGTTGCTGCAGCGGCTGAATTGAGCCTCCTTGCAGGCTGGCTTGAATTGTTCGAACCGCGAAGGATAGCGCTTGTAATAAGCCGGCCCGTGACTGCCCATCATATGCAGCACGAACAGGCCATCCCGGTCCAGAGCGCTGATCCGTTCGGGTAGATCGCGTAACAGCGCTTCATCAAGCGCATCAGCAATCTCGTAGAAGCGATCTTGCTTGCTTTCGACCAGAAGCTCCGTCGGCACGCGCGTACATACGCCCTTGCAACCCGATTGGTTTTCACGCCAACGTACGGCAAAGCCGGCGCGCTGTACGACGTCGAGCAGGTTCTCCTGGTGCGCGACACGATTGACGTCGAATTTCGACCTGCCGAGATTTGAGAACATGCACGGTAGAGACGATGCGGTATCCGTTCCGCACGAATAGGCTTGCGAAAAGTTGATCAATCCCGGAATTGCGCCCAGACGCGGATTGGTCAGGCGTGGATAGCCGTTGAGAGAAAAATTTGCCGCCCGCGCCGTTTCTCCGACAACAATGACGGTGAGTGAGCGACCTTTTCGCCCCAGCCAGGCGTCGCCCTTGCGCGCATCCTCCCCAAGCGAGACAAGCTGGTGGGGTGCGCTAGCACCCATTTTTCCCATGTACTTATAGACGGCATGCAAGGAATTGATCGGCGAGAGGAAATACAGGAGTTGGCGCTGCTCTCGGAATACAGACATGAAGTTATTTGTAAACGGCAGGACGGCGATTACGGCGATCGCCGCCCAAAGGATAGCAGCCGAGGCCTTCGTGACGAGCTCAGCCTCGATGGAGCGATAGGCAAGGCGCGTGCGCCACAACAGATAGACCGGAAGCAATCCGGCCAAAAATAGGTAGACCATCAACTTGAAGGTGAGGAGATCGCGGATCTCCGCTGCATTGGTCGCAACGATGTTGCGGACCAGACCAGCATCGATCACCGTGCCGTACTCGTCCATGAAGTAGGCGGCCGCAGCCGACGCCAACAACACTATCGTCATCATCGGCTTGAAAACGTAAGGCATGGCGAAGGCGCCAAACAGCAGATTTAAGAGGGCTAGTAGCACCACCAGAACGCTGGCAAGAAACAACCAGTCAAAAGGCGCGTTCGGGGCTACCGTTTGGTAGAGGAGACGCCAAAAATGCGCGTTAAGACAGCCGAGCACGAATGCTGCCACGAGAAGAGCACAGAGTTCTGGCCGCAGTCGAAGTTTTGGCATGATCATTCCATTAGGCAACTGCAACGCTTAAAGTCCCGGCTCAGCCCCCGCCCTGCCGCGACTTTAGCCCCTAAGCGTCTGGCACCAGTGCATTGCCGACGTCAGGTGCCCCCCGGCGATCACCGCCCGAGCTGGTGCACCTGGAGATACACATGGCTGATACCAACCACAACCGTCAAGCAACGGCGGCGAATCCAGCGCAATCGTCGTGTTTTCCAAGCTTTGGCCGCTGCCTTGCATGACCTCCCCAGGGGATAGCAGAAGGAGGCCCGCCTTAATGTCGACCGCGGTTGGCTGCGCGACTTGCTCATCACTCCGACACGGCAACGCCGGTGGACAACCATCAAGCCCACCGTTCAGCGCATTCGCCAGGCCTGACGCGGGGATTGGCCGTTGTCGGCGCACATCGGTTTGCGGCGGCTCGACCACGAGCTGACGAGCCTTGCTCCGCGTTATCTGGAAATACGACAATGGCTCCGACTATGAGCTTTTGTGCTCGATGACGTCCAGCCGCGCAAACCAGCGGCTGCTGTGCATTAGAGCCGGCGCGGGAGCGGAACGGAGTTCGAAGCTTTCTGGCCGAGCCCGCCGGCGTCACCACCGCCCGCAACATCTCGAGCATGGCAGCTGGCCGACCTTCGTGGCGGCCACCAGCGAAGCCGGCTCGTCGACAAATTTGCTGGTTTCTCCTACGCGGGCGGCCGCGGCGCTAGCGGGTCCAACTTTCTCCAGGCTGTAAGCAATGGGCAAGGCCACGTCGTCGCGCCGGGGTGCGCAATGATTTGCACTCCGATCGGCAGCCGCTGCAAGGGCACAGGCACCACGAGGAGAGTTAGACCCATTCGGGTGCCATTTGCGGTGAGCTTGCGAGTTTGATCCTGCTCTGACACGTCGTTTTTGCCGTGCCCACCCGCCAGCCCTTCTTCAGTCTGCAAATGTGGGTCGCCCGACCCATCTGGAAACACAATCTTGCAGCCCCCATCCCATCGGGGCGTGCTCCCATCGCCTTATCGGAACAAGTTCGCGCACAAGTCGTTGTTTGGACGAGGGGACGGCGAATTGGTGGTCAAGCCAGGCTTTTCTCCCGCCTGATGTCAAAAATGAGCGGTGTGCGTCGCGCGCGTGCCGCCCGGATCTTGTGGTAGCCTGCCAATGGCCACTCGGTATCGCCATCACCCGGCGACATCACCGGAGCTCCTCCGCAGGCGGGGTCAGACCACTTTTGCGGCTGGCTCGCCCAGGATCAACCGAAGCAGGCGCGTTCGGCCCACCGTCGCGGCCACCCTTAAAGGTCTGATCTCCGGGCGGCTGGGATTGGCGTAGCGGATAGCCACGACGGCGCACACAGCAGCCAAGGTTGCATGGTCTTTGGAACACTGAGGTTGGCGGATGCTTGGCACCACGACTCGCGAAGGGCCCTGATGAAAATCCTTGCAGCCAGTTTGGCAAGTGCCGGCGGATGGCCAAAATTGGCAAGCCCTCGGTGGCGCTTCGCATGCCTCGCCGTACTGCATCGCCCGCACTCATTGGCACCCGTCTGGTGCCATGAGACGATCGTGCTCCCTTCGATATTACCGGCAGCATTGGGCTCCAACTCTTGGTGACATCATGGGTACTCTGACCCGGCTGAGCGCCGATACCAAGCCGCCTGGCTCCGCGGGAGGTGGCAATTCAAGCGAGGAGTTGCAGCGACGATCTTTGCTCCGACGCTTCTGGCAAACGGCATCCCATTTTTGGTCTAGCGGTGGCACCTCGGCTTGGACGTTAACGGGGGGGCTAATGCTGATCATTGTCTGCTTGCTCGGTGCCGCCTACGCGATGAACGCGTGGAACCGGGCAATCTTTGATGGTCTGCAGAACCGGGACGTAGCGGCGGTTGGCAAATTATCCATTCTCTATTTCGTGATTCTCGCAGTCAGCGTGCTGTTGAGCGTCTTTCAGGTCTACGCCCGGATGACCCTGCAGCGCAAATGGCGCGCTTGGCTCACAAATAGTCTGGTGGACCGCTGGCTCGCGCATGGTCGCTATTACCAACTCAATCTCCTGCGCGGCGACCATGCAAATCCTGAATACCGAATTGCCGATGATGTGCGCATCGCCACAGAATCACCGGTCGACTTCGTCAGCGGGGTAACACAGGCCCTGTTGTCTGCAGCAATGTTCATTGTCGTGCTGTGGACTATCGGGGGTGCGTTGGACATTTCCGTAGGCGGCCTACAATTACACATCCCCGGTTTTCTCGTTATCGCGGCGCTGGTCTACGCAATCGTGGCGAGTGGTTCCATGATGCTCATCGGCAACCGATTTGTGCAGGCCTCCGAGGCTAAGAACCAAGCCGAAGCCGAGTACCGCTATGTAATCACGCGCCTGCGCGAGAACGGCGAAAGCATCGCCCTGATAAGAGGCGAGGAAGAAGAGCGGATCGGTCTCGACCGCACCCTCGGAAAAGTACTCGCCGGCTGGGCAGACATCGCCAGGCAAAACATGAAAACGACGATTATCTCGCAAACATCAAATTACATCGCGCCGGTATTGCCGATCATCTTGTGCGCACCGAAATTTCTGGACCAATCGATGTCGCTCGGTGAAGTAATGCAAGCAGCGTCGGCCTTCACCATCGTGCAAGGCGCGTTCAACTGGCTGGTCGACAATTACCCGAAAATGGCCGATTGGACGGCGTCCGCACGCCGTGTCGCCGCCCTCATGATCGCGCTTGATGCATTGCAGGAAGCTGAGGAAAGCGAGGGAGTCGGCCGCATCGCCATCAACAAGGAAGGTACTGGCCCGGCTCTGCGCCTTCAAGACCTGTCGGTCAGGCTTAATGACGGCACCGCGGTAGTCGATGACACTGATGTATCAATCGCCCCTGGCGAGCGCGTCCTAATTGCCGGCGCATCGGGCTCGGGCAAGAGCACCCTAGTGCGCGCCATCGCCGGCCTGTGGCCGTGGGGAGGCGGCGCAATTGAGGTGAAAAAAGGCGCAAAAATGTTCCTGCTTCCGCAGCGACCCTACGTGCCGATTGGCACGCTGCGGCGCGCAGCGACTTACCCCGATGCACCAGATAGCCGCAGCGTCGAAGATGTCGCCACCGCCTTCAAGCAAGTTGGTCTCGAGGCTCTTCTCGACAAGCTCGACGCCGAAGGATTCTGGGACCAGACGCTGTCCGGTGGCGAAAAGCAACGGTTGGCGTTCGCGCAAATCTTGCTTCACAATCCCGATATCGTCGTGCTCGACGAAGCGACTGCTGCCCTCGATGCCAAAAGTCAAGACAAGCTTATGAACCTGCTGGTTGATCGGCCGGAAATAACGCTCCTCAGCGTTGGCCATCGCCCGGAGCTTGAGCCCTTTCACACCCGCAAGATCACGCTCGAGCGACGTCCGGAGGGTGCAAAGCTGGTCCGCGACGTGGAGTTGCCTAACGAGTCCCTGCGTCAGATGGCGTGGCGATGGATGCGGCGACGGCGTACCCGTGACGAACCGAAGTAGTCGCCTAGCATGCAGTTGCTTCAACCGGGATTGGCGCCGAGATCGGCAACTGAGCCTCAGTACCCGCGCCTGTCGCGGCAGATGCCGTCGCGCCAATACCGATACACCCCACAAATCGGTCGCGGCGCAATCGGAACAACAACCGTCGGCCCCAGCTGAGGAGACCCAGCGTAGCCATATCCAGGATTTGCATAGGCAGGGTCCGGACTTGCTGCGTAAGGCGCAGTGACGTACTCGGAGAATCCGAAACCAACCGGTCCAGAGTCACCATAAAAGACTTGAGGGGCGTGGTAGTCATAATAGCGCGGCCTCGGATTATCGATGCCGTCCGGCAAATCCCGCCACTGCGCAGACGCGCCTCCACAAAGGAACGAAGATCCGCTCGTCACGGCAATTACGGCGGCGAACATTGATCGGCGCACGGCAGCTCCTCCCGATCCAAGTGGGTTCCTCCGAATTTGCTTGTAATGATGCTCCTTGCCCATCCGGGCTTACCCGAATGCGCGATCGCGGGATTGCTGAGTTCATTGCCTTGGCGACGGGGAGGTTTTTCGCCTTTGAGATGGGTCGGGTCTTTCAGTGCCTGAGATACCTGCAGGCCCTGATGTGGGAGCCTCGGCACGAGACAAGTGCGAATGCCATGCTGGCGATCCGGTTGGGGGTTGCCTGACCCGACTGCCAGGCAGGCGTTGTTGCCTCCGCTCTGAATGAACAGGATCCCTGCCGCGTTGTCGCCGCGGCTTCCGGCTTGAGCTCACCACCGACGTAGGGCCAGTCTGATCACCGGCATTTTATGGATAACGTGAACCTTTCTGCTAGCCGCCCCAAATCCGAGCCGTCCCGGATTCGCAGCAAGGAAAATCGACACAAAACCGGATGTCGACTTGCAATACCTCGGGCCACGCTGGCGCCGTCGGATCGTTGCGAGTGAGAGCATGGAGGTGCGGATGTACAAGCGGATTTGGTCGATGCTGGCGATTGCCGGAGCTACCGGGATGCTGGGCGGGCTGCCGGCCTTGGCCTGCGATGGATGTGCCTGTGGGGGGGGTGGCTATGGTTATTATGGCTACGGACCATCTTGGGGCTATAGCAGCGCTTACTTCGTGGCGCCGGCGTTCAACCCGGCGCCGATCGTCGCCTTTGTCCCCGCTCCCCGTGTTTACTATTCGGCGCCTGCCTACAGTGCCTACTACGCGCCTTCCTACGACCGCGGCTATTACCGGTCAGCCGGCTACGGTTGGCGGGGGCGCTGGTAGGTTTGGGACCGCCCGGCCAGGCGCCGCAATTAAGCTTGGTGGTCCAAGACGGTTGGACCGGGCGAAAGCCAAGCCTGTGTCATGGCTCGTTGCTGCTCTCGCATAAGCCAGCCCTTGGATAGCGGGGCGAGCCGACCCTTGGATAAAGGGCGCGATGGCGGAGAGCAGCAACCCGACCTAGTCTGGCCCGGACCAACGCCGCAGGGACAATCACCCACGATCCAGACGGCGCGAATGCATCCTGGCCCGGGTCGAGTGAGTCACCCGCGCCTAAAATGCTGGCGCCGTTTGTCAGCTCACGATGCGGTCGAGATATCGACAAAAATGCCCGCGCTCGGCCACCTGCGCCTTGACCGGTTCCGGCGGCTGAGGCAAATGGCAAGTCCAGCAACGAGTGCAAGGCTTTGGTAGGGGACCTATTGTGCACCTGCGCTCCCCGGCAGTCCGAGGCTAGGCTGCTCACGCGCTTTCAGCCTACTCCGTGATGACAAGGGCGGCAAAATCAGATCAACCCGCTAGGCCGCCGGATGGTTTCGCGCAAGGCTTTGCTGCTTTACCGAGCAAACACCGAGCCTCTCGCCACACCGAGCAGATCATGGCTCTGTGCCCGGCTTGCATTGACGTCACGCCGCCTAACAGTAGCTACTGGCACTCCTGTACAGAAGGCCCGCTCCGCGCTCAGGGCTCGACGATTTTGTTGCGAATGGCATAGCGCACGAGACCGGCGGAAGAGGACAGATTTAGCTTCCGCATGATCGCGGCACGATGTGTTTCCACAGTCTTGAGGCTAATATTGAGGATGTTCGCGATCTGCTTGTTCGTGTGACCTTCGGCAATCAGCTGCACCACGCCACGCTCGCGGTTGGTTAGCGTTGATCCTTCACGTGCCGGTCGTGCCAGAAACGAATCGAGCAAAGCCTCGGAGACTTTGGCGGTGAAGAAGGGTTTGTGACCGGCGAGCAATTCAATGGCGCCTATCAGGTGACGTTTCGCATCCGATTTCAGCAAGTAGCCGCGCGCGCCTGCCTTCAATAGCTCCTGAATGAGCGTCTCGTTGTCGTGCATCGTGAAGATCAACACTTCCGTCTTGGGTAGACGTGCCCGGATCTGCCGGGTGGCCTCAATACCATTGATCAAAGGTAGCGAGTAATCAAGGACGGCAACGTCCGGCTTGGTCTCGGTTGCCTTGGTGATCGCATCCTTGCCGTCGCCGGCTTCGGCGACGACTTCCCAACTCGGCTGCGCCTCTAGAATTTTTCGCAGCCCCGAACGCACAACCTCGTGGTCGTCTGCAATGAGAATGCGGATCATGTCAAATGGCGCTCCATCGCGACCCTATTAGCGAGGTCTAGTCAACGAAGGGGCCGCCAGATTATCAGCCTACAGTATTGCGTCCCGCTTCCCCAGTAGAACTAACCCGGATGCCCTAAGCTTTAAGACCTGAGCTACAATTGCTCTTGTCGCTTGAGATGGGGCCAGTGTTTGTTCAGTTCAAGCCATTGCAATGGCCGCTGCCGCCACCTACAAAGCCAGTATTGGGATGTCGCTATCCCGCAGGGATCGCCACCGCGACAGTCGATTAACCAGATGCCTTTACCAAGGCTGAAGAAGTATTCGCAGATTTGACCCGGCAAGGTAGGGCATCTGATCTGGCGATCAGATCGGCGTGGCGATGACATCCCGCCTAGCACTCGATATTGATGTGAACCACCGCAGGTCGGCCCGAAATTCATGGTTCCGTGCCAGTCGTTGCGCGGCGAGGCGGCCTGATCGGGAGTGGCCTCGAGGGGCGAATTTCACGGCGCAGCCATAGCTGGCCGCTTTCCCGCACCGCTCAGCACGCTCGCAACGGAAGAATGCGGCCGGTGCCTGCCAATCGCCAGCGGCGCGGCGGCAGCCCCCGTTCAGGGCAGCACCAGCAGAGTCGGCTGGGTGCGTTTGGCGGCGAGGTGCCGGCCTTGCACGTTGTCCTGTGCTCTCGTCCATGCCGCGTTGCGTCGGGACTCCTTCATCATGCCACAGGGGTAATCACCGATTTCAGCACCCGGACTGCCGTGTTGGGATGCTGCAATCGGTTAGCCTCCTTCGGCTGCTGATCGAGCTGATTTCGCGCGCCGCATCGGTGAGGAGCTCATGGCTAGCAATGACGCATCCAGCCCGTGTGCCAACCTGCCATCGAGCACCAGCTCTGATCGGTACCCCGACGGCGCCTTCCGCCTGCACCCGGCGCAGTCAGTCGCAGTAGGACCACCTGCAGCGACCAGCCGACAAATTGGCCGGTGCCAGAGGCTGCAAGCTTTAGCGTCGCCCACGCGCTCAAAGCCATGGCATGGCGGCCAAATGCCGCCAATCACTGAGCAACGGCTATAGCCAACAGCAGCGAAAAAGGAGGACCGTCGTGGCAACCTCGACAAACACGCACCCACCCTTTGCACCACGCTTCATGCTGCATGCGCTGGCCAAGAATTGGTGGCTGATCCTGTTGCGAGGGCTCTGCGCCATCCTGTTCGGCGTCCTCACCTTCATTTGGCCCAGCGTCAGCCTTTTTACACTGGTCCTGCTTTACGGCGCTTTCGCCCTCGCCGATGGCATCTTTGCTCTGGCAGCGGCGATTACGGGCAACACCCCGACGCCGCGCTGGTGGCTCGCGGTCGTCGGCCTGCTCGGCATTGCCGCCGGCACCATGACCTTCCTGTGGCCTGGCGTGACCGCGGTCGTGCTGCAGGTGTTCATTGCTTGCTGGGCGATTGCGATCGGCTTTATGCAAATCGTCGGCGCCATCCAGCTCCGCAAGGAGATCCACGATGAATGGCTGCTGATCGCCGGCGGTGCGCTTTCCGTAGTGTTCGGTTTCATTATGCTCACGCGACCGAGCGTAGGCGCGCTGGCGTTGCTTTACGTCATTGGCGCCTATGCCATCCTGTACGGGCTCCTGCTCGTGTGGTTCTCGCTGCGCTTACGCAACCACAGCCACCCGATCCGGCCATAACCCGCGTGAAAGGGCACATCCGCGCTTGGCAAGGAGACTGAGAAGGCCATGAGACCTGAGATCGACATCGACGCGGCTCTGCAACACGGTACACCGCATCGCAAGCCGTGGGGCGATAACATGGTGTGGGTGCCGGGTGGCACATTTCGCATGGGCTCCAATCGACACTATCCCGAGGAAGCCCCCGCACATCGCGTTGCCGTCGCCGGTTTTTGGATAGACCGTACACCCGTCACGAATTCGCAGTTCGCACGCTTTGTGGCCGCAACTGGACACGTCACTTTTGCCGAAATCCCGCCTGACCCCAAGAACTACCCTGGTGCGCTCCCGCACATGCTGTACGCGGGGTCGCTGGTATTCCGCCGTCCGCTCGAACGTGTCCAAGCCGACCATTGGGGACATTGGTGGAACTTCATGAAAGGCGCCGACTGGCGCCACCCTCTGGGTCCTGGCAGCACGATCGAAGGCCTCGGCGACCATCCTGTGGTTCACATCGCCTATCAGGATGCACTCGCCTACGCGCGCTGGGCTGGCAAGGATTTGCCCAGCGAAGCAGAATGGGAATTCGCGGCGCGTGGCGGAGAGGAGGATGCCGAATTCGCCTGGGGCGACGAACTTAGTCCAGGCGGCAAGTCAATGGCCAACACCTGGCAAGGTCACTTTCCCTGGCAAAACCTGGCGCAGGACGGCTACGAGCGCACGTCTCCGGTCGGCGCCTTTCCGCACAACGACTACGGCCTTTACGATATGATCGGCAACGTTTGGGAATGGACGTCGGACTGGTTCAGTGCGCGCCATCAACCCGACGCGGCAAAGCCGTGCTGTATCCCGAAGAACCCGCGTGGCGGTGAAGAGAAGCTGAGCTATGACCCCTGCCAGCCAGATAGCCAAATCCCGCGCAAGGTGCTCAAGGGAGGGTCCTACTTATGCGCGCCAAACTACTGCAGGCGCTATAGGCCAGCGGCTCGACATCCTCAACCGATTGACACCTCAGCGTGCCACGTCGGTTTCCGATGCATCGCCCGCAATCGCCCAAAGCTATCGCTGCGTCCCGCACCCCCAACCGAATAGCGCTGACGGCGCCGCCTGCCCTGCGCGGCGGCAAGATGCCAAGCTTGCCCAAAGGGAGCTTGCCATTTTGTCACAAGCTCGGCGGTCGACGGAAGTTATGGCAGATGCGGCTCTGGAACCGGCGGGCCTCTCAATCGCGCTGGGGAATTGCACCCTTAAATTCGGGTGAGACAAAACGCAAATGTCGCCGCCACGGCGTTGCGGCGATGGACAATTCATCTTTTGCAGGGTCAGCGAGCGGACGTACTTCGCCGCCATTCTGATCGTGCCGGCGATGCAGATCCGCCTCACCGATGCCGAGGAAGCGGCCTTGGCTGACCACCGCCGCGGCGGTTTGTGGGTCTGCGCCCGCCACCTCGGTCACATTTGCTGATTTCTGGTCCACGCGGTTGTCGTCGTCGCGGCCCTGGTCCGCCGCGGCCAAATTGGAGTTCCCATTGACGCTGGCTTTGCTCGCCGCCCGGCTGCGCAACTCCGGCAAAGGCGCGATCACAACGTTGGCCGCCCCGCCACCCCGCTGGCTCATATCGCCGGCGAGGAAGTACCAGCCAAGACCCGTCAACGCGATGAGCGGCAAAACCCAGTACGGCCAGGTTACATAAAGATCGCGAGTAAGCGATGCGACCCCTGAAGCCGTCGCCGGCGGGCGCGGAGTAGTCTTGCCGGCCCACGTTCGGCGCCGCGCCGCTAGCACCGGAACCGGAGGCAGCGAACAACCGAGGCGATCATAGAAGCCCTTCTCACGCAACAGGCTGGCTAAGCCAGCCGGCATCGCCGTCGCAACAAGATCCCTCTCAACCCTGAGCAAATTCGCAACCGCTTTGCCGTCTGGGTTAGCTGCACCGCACTGCTGCACAAGAGCGCGCAGGATCGTCGCCATCAGTGCGTCGAGAAAGGGGTGCATGGCCGCTTCGCCAGCACCCACACACCTGCCAATCGTCTTAGCGAGAATGCCGGCGCTCTCTTCACCAAGCAAAAATGTGACGAGACTGCCGCCAGCCTGCTGTCCCTGCATTGGCATCCCGCTCGTCTCTGGTGGCCCGCCTTTGTCTAGGGGGTTGCGCCATGGCCCTGCAAGCGCGCACGTCAGTCGTGCATCGCCTTTGGATCCGAAGTGGAGTTCGGTCAGGGCGCCGAGGATGGCGGGCACACCGAGCTCTGCTGCCTTGCGGGCAGAGGCGCCATCAATCCTGGCTCGAGCCGCCATTTCCGCAATCGTGCCGGATGTCAAAGATTGCGCGATCGTTGCAAGGATATTTCCCGACATGGCCAAATCCATTTTCCGGATCGACGACAAGGCAGTTCTGGGCGCCCGGCATTACAGGGCCGCGAGCCTGCAGAAGGCAGTGTCGATCAATGCGCCGGCGCCGGCTAGGCGTGGACCAGACCGACGAGGAGTACTGACACGGCCACGGCAGTCAGGCTGAGGAGGGCGAGCAAGGTTACCAACCGCAGCAAGGAATACACTTGCGCCAACATCTTCCCCTCCATGCCTCGGCGAAAACCAGCACCGTTGGTTTGCAAACTCCCTGATCGCCGCCGCCGGGTGTATCAGGTCATGACCTGAGATGGCGTGAGGTTAAATCCCGCTGCCGCGCAGGCCCAACGCCGCCTGCTCTCGGCTCCCTGCAGCCGTAGCGCCGAGGCCGGCCGCCGTGTGGCGTTTGTCGGTGGAAGATCAGCTCAAGTCGCCTCCCTGCCGGGACAGGGCCTTGATCGTTCGGCCTTGCCGCTTGCAGCGATTTGCGGGATTGGCGGATCGCGGGCCGATACAGGGTCCCGTAGGAGTGTCAGTCGGGCGTCAGTGGGTGCCCTGTCCCACGACGACGGTCCGCAGTGCGGTAAGCAGATCTTCGGCGCTGAACGGTTTCTGCAGGATGACAGCGGCCTTCTTCTTCGGGATTGGTGGAATGGCATAACCGGAAATAACGATCACGTGGACGCCCTTTTCGTGCAACTCGACAATGAGATCGCAGGCCATCTCGCGCTTTAGATTGACGTCGACGATAGCCACAGTAGGCATTTGCGCCGCGACCAGTCGTTTCGCATCGCTGGTCGTCGACGCGGGACCGGAAACCTGCATTTCAAGCTGCTTTAGCGCGCATTCGAGAGCCTTGGCGACCTGCCAGTTGTCCTCGACCACGAGAACATTCACGTCTTTCAACACCGAGAGATCGGGCGTACTACAACTTCGCTTGACTGAATGTGACATGCGGCCCCCGACCCTTGGATGGCTATGCGGTAAGAATGCCGTTTCGCACCGCGTAGCGAACAAGCGAGGCACTTGAGGAGAGCGCGAGCTTGCGCATGATCGCAGCCCGGTGTGTTTCCACTGTCTTGGGACTGATGCTGAGAACATTGGCGATTTGCTTGTTCGTGCAGCCCTCGGCGATCAGTTGCACGACGCTGCGCTCACGATTTGTGAGAGGTGACTGGCTCGCGGTTTTTGCCAGGTCCCCGCTGTTGGACACACTGTCGGTAAAATAGGGCTTGTGCAAAGCCAGCGACTCGATGGCCCGTATCAGGTGGCGTTTGGCATCTGATTTGAGGAGGAAGCCACTCGCCCCGGCCAGCTGCAGGCCGTGAAGCAAAGTGTCGTTTTGATGCATGGTAAAGATCAAGACTTCAGTCCGCGGCAATCTTGCGCGGATTTGGCGGGTCGCCTCTGTGCCATTGATGATCGGCATCGAGTAATCTAATAGCACGACATCCGGCAATGTTTCCAACGCCTTGCTGACGGCCTCTTTACCATCACATGCCTCGCCCACGACGGCCCATCTAGGCTGCGCCTCCAGAATGCTGCGGAGGCCCGAACGCACCACTTCATGGTCGTCTGCGATGAGAATTCTTGTCATCGGTTTTTTCCCTCACCCGCATTGTCGAACAAGTACTCGCTAACGGGCATCGGTGGAAACCCGGGTTCGATGGAACGGTAAATGCCGATATTCCTCCGCTGGCCCACTCGACCCTGCCGGAGCGCACCTCAGTGCGTTTTGCCGCTCTCTTTTTCCGCCCTCGGGCGTAGGCTGGCCGCCTGCATGGGCAGAGATTGCCGCCGCCTATCGCGCACAGTGCCGGCGTGCGTGCCAGCTAGTCCACGGGCACGACAACGTGCACCCTGGTGCCCCGTGAGCTGGTTCGAATCCTGAGATCGCCACCCAACTGGTCCACGCGCGCCTTTATGCCGCGGATGCCAATGCCGGGACGAAAATCTGCGCTGTCACGCTCCACCGTGCCAGCCACGCCATGACCGTTGTCGGTGATCACCAGATGGATCCGCCCGGAAATCCATCGCAACTGGATCGAGACGTGCGATGCGGAAGCGTGTCGATAGACATTGGTCAACGTCTCTTGCAGGATGCGAAAAAGGGACTGCTGCGTACGGAACGGCAGGTTATCGACCTTTGGACTCAACTTGAAGCCGATCGCAAGCCCTGCGCGACTGGAATATCCGTCGACGTATTGCTGCACCGTGGCCTGCAGACCGTCCGCGCGCAGCGCTACGGGGTAAAGCAGATAGGTAAACGTGCGCAGCTCCTTCAAGGCTTCGCCCATCGAGGCCTCCACCTCGTTCCAAAGCCTCTCCTGCTCACCTCGTAGGCGGCCCTTCGGCCTGAGCCCCATCAGCGTAAGGCTGGCGGCAACCAGGTGTTGCGCGGTGGAATCGTGTAGTTCCTGGGCGATGCGCTGGCGCTCTTCCTCTTGCAGCGTTATCAATCTTTCAGACAGTTCCCTAGTCTTGCGTTCAAGAACCTTGCGCGCAGTGATATCGGCTGCCACGCCAAGCAAACGTAGCGGCTCACCGTCGGGCGCAAATTCGAATTTGCCGTCGAGTTGTAGCCAGCGCCGTGCGCCGTTCTTTTGCTTGACGCGACAAATGACATGGAAATTTCCACCCGACCGCAGCGCGTTCGTTAGACTGGCCTCGAACGCGGCAACGTCGTCGGCATGCAGGTATCTGTCCACCAACTGCCGCCTGCTCAAGGTCCCATCGGCACGCGCATGTCCGAAGATCTCGTACATGCGGTCGTTTACCCAAATGGTCTGATCTGCCTTCACATCCCATTCAAAAACGCCGAGCGCGGCCCCATTGGTGGCAATGCGTAGGCGTGCCTCGCTTTCACGCAGCGCCTCCTCAGCGCGTTTGCGTTCCGTCACATCGAAATTCACGCCAAGGATGCGTTCCGCCCGTATTGCGGCATGCGCGCTCAGCCAGCGCTCGGACCCATCGGGCATGCGCAGGCGAAACTCGTGGTGATAGCCTTCCGCGCCCTGTTCCATCGAGCTTTTTTTGGCATCGCTTGCCTGCAAATCTGCCAGCGGAATGCGGGTTCGCAACTCGTCTATAGAGACAACGTGCGTATCTTCGGGGAGGCCCAGCAGGCGCGCCTGCTGGGCGTCGATCATGGCTTTTTGCCCGGATATATCGACCTCGAAGGTGCCCATTTGCGCCGCTTCAAGGGCCAAGCGCAACCGCAGTTCGCTCTCGCGCAGCGCAGCCTCAGTTTCCTTGAGGTGCGTAACATCGATCACCGTGCCAATCGAGCGCACGGCTTGGCGGCCGCCGGGCGTATCGCGGTAAAAACGCCGCCCGTGAATGGCAACCCAGCGTACAGCTCCATCCGCACGCACTATGCGATGCAGCCCATCCCACTTGCCCTCGTCGGGAGATCTTCGGGCCGCTTTCAGGCGAGCATTGATAACGTCCCGATCGCGCGCATCAAAAAGCCTAGAAGCTTCCGCGTAGGTCATCTCTGCCCCGGGCGGGAGCCCGAGAATGGCGCAAAGTTCTGGCGAAAAGCGTGTTCGGTTGTGCTCGATATCTGAGTCGTAGATGCCGATACCGCCAACCTGCACCGCCAATCGCAACAATTCGTCGCTTTCGTTTGAAAGCCAAACGGGACGAGCGCGCGCGTTGGCAGATTTGCTCGCAGCCAATGTCGCATGTCCAGCTTTTGGTGCGGTTTGCATTCCGTACAGTGTGCTAGTGGGAGCCCGGAGGGTCCCAGATCCCCGACACTTGGATGGTCACGCCTTAAGTGTGACCGGCTGGATGATATCGCGCCATCGGGTGTTTTCCCGATGCAAACTCGGGTTTTCTTCAATAAGGGTTAATACGGGCGCGCCGGGCGTTTGCGGCACCGCCATAAGGCTCAAAGGGCCTGATTTTGGCGCTTGCCGCTGCGAAAAAGCCGCCACCGGCGCGCTGACGTTGGTGCGTGAAATGCGCAAATCACCAGGGGTCACACCCGCTGGCGCCCGCAGGAACGGTAGCGCTAACGCTCCAGTCTTTTCCCGATATCCCAGCTCGGCGAAAAGACCCATTCTGGTCAGCACGCGCCAGAATACCACATGGGCTCCATGCTGCGTTCTTCAGCCGAAGGCTCTTGTCTTGCGGGTGTCTACAAAGTCTCATCGCACCGACCAATGCTGGCAGGGACTGCGCCTGGCAGCGGCTTTGTGCGCGCTTTGCGCGGGTTTAGGTCTGGCGCTGGCACAAGACGGTGCGGAACCAGGCCGGCTCACGCCCGACCAACAGGCGATCATCGACAAGATCGCAAAGCCGTCCGGCTTAGACAGCGCCCGGTACGCAGGCGCCCCGACTGACCCGATCGGAACGCAGGTCACACTGCCGCTCGGGGACGGTCAATTCGTCACCTTGGTACAAACTGGATCCGTACTGCAAAAGGACGGCAGCGTCGTCTGGCAGGGCGAGGTGCCGGAGACGGGGGAGCGGGCGACGTTGATGTTGTGGAGCAACGCCCTTTTGACCGGTTACTTCGCCTTCAACGGTAAAATATTTACGGTCGAAAGCCTGGGTGGGGGTGTAAACGCTTTCGCCGAGATGGATCGCCGCCGGCTTCCCGCCGATCATCCCGATCCAGCCCCCGGTCGGGATAGCGTGCCAATCCCCAGTCCCAAGATCATACCCAAGGAGCATGCACCGCTGCGGTCAGCACCCCCTGAACCCGCCGTTGCTCCCTTCTTGGATGCGCAGCGGCAGGCCCTCGAGGCCAAGACGATCACCATCGACGTGATGATCCTTTACACCGGCAACGTCGCCAAGCGTTATGTGCGTGAGCCGGCGGATTTGCTGGCCCTTGCCATCGAGGAGGCTAATACAACGTTCAAGAACAGCGGCATCGGCAACGTCACTCTGCGGCTCGTGCACACCCAGTTGATCGAGTATGACGAAACGGAAGACGATCAATTCACGCATCTTTACACCATGGTCGACGGCCTTGGCCCGTTCAGCAACGTCAGGAGACTCCGCGATGAAAAGCAGGCCGACATTGTCGGCCTGATTATCGACAATCCGACGGGTTGCGGACTTTCGACACGAATTGGCCCGACCTCGGACGAGGCATTCTTCGTCGTACATCATGCTTGCGCTGCGACCACCATGTCGATCGCGCACGAGATCGGCCACATTCTTGGAGCCCGGCATGATCGTTTCGTGGACGAGAACGACGAGCCGGCGCCATATGGGCATGGCTACGTCAACGGAGCCAAATGGCGAGACATCATGAGCTACAATGCCGGGTGTGGCGGCTGCCCCCGCATCCCGTACTGGTCGAATCCGAGGGTTCTCTACAAGGGTGAAGCGACCGGCACGCCAGCCGCCGATAATGCGCGGCTCATTCTCGAGCTCGCCGAGCGCGTAGCGAACTTCCGATAACAAACACCAGGCATGATGTCGGGCTTGCGCACGACACTTGCACCCTGCGCCGCAGACACACCAGCTTCCGCAATGGTCGATAGCCAGAGTGTCTGGGCGTCGCAATTGCGCCAGGCGAGACGCCGTGCCCTGCCTTAGCGCAGCACTCAGGACGGCGTGGCTGGCAACCAGGCGGCAAGGCGACCCTTAAGGGAAATCTACGGGGGGCAGCGGTCTGCGCCCGGCGCGGGTTCAATGCCGGCTGAAGGCGGCCGAACGCCCTCCCCCGTGCTTGAAGGCGCATCGCCACGAAGCGTTTACTCTAATGCGTGAAGATCTTGGCGAGTGGCCGAAGTGGCCTTGCAAGTCTGGAGAACCGTGAATGGCCCAGCTCTTGATACCCCGGTTGCCCAGCGGGGGCGGCGCTTCAAGGGGTGGCCTGTTCAGCGCGCTGGATTGCTCGCCGTCCTGGTGATGCTGTTTTTGCTCTACCTGGTATCGCCATTTTTCACGGTCGGCGAGTATGAGCGAACGGTGGTGACGCGGTTCGGCCAGTTCAGTTCCCTCGCCGGGCCGGGACTGCACTTTCGCATTCCGTTCGTCAACGGCCTGGAGACCTATCCGATCGGTATCCAGAGATTGCAAAAGGACCATCTCAACACCTACACGGTTGACAACCAGGAGCTCGACGCCCTGGTAACGCTCAATTTTCGCATCAACGAGAACGAAGTCCGTCGCGTGTTCACAAGCAACCGCGACTACCGGGCAAACCTTGAATCGTTCATGATTGACCGCTTCAAGCGCGAAATGGGCAAGATCAACATTACGCAGGTAGCTGCCCATCGCGGGGACGTTGCACTGGCTGTACAAAAAGCGCTGACAGCGGATGCGATGGATCTGTTCGGCATGACCATCGTTGACTTTCAGATCAACGACATACGGTTCACGGAACAGTATCGCCGGGCCGTTGATGCAGCAGCGATTGCCAAGGCGAAAGTCGAGCAGGCCGAGCAGGAGCGGCGGCAGGCCGAAGTTGTAGCGCAGCGCCAGAAAATTCAAGCGGAAGGTGAAGCCAATGCCGTGCGCGAGCAAGCTCGCGGTAAGGCCGACGGTGAACTTCTGCTCGCCGCGGCGCAAGCCAAGGGCAAGGAGCTGGTGGGCCTCGCCGAGGCCAAGGCGCTGGAGGCTCAGGGCCAAGCATTGCGCTCCAATACCTCGCTCGTCCAACTTGAGGTGGCCAAGCGCTGGTCGGGGAATTTGCCCCTCAATATGTATGGCAGCGCGCCGTTACCACTCTTGAACCTGCCCGCAGAAACACCGCAGCCCGGCGCCCGCTGAGGGCGCCGCCAATTCAATCGCGCGGCGGATTGGCATAGCGTCGGGTCGCGCCGACGAGCTCGTGAACCACGCCCGGTTCGGTCATGGCGTGACCAGCGTCGGCGACAATGCGCAAGTCGGCCTCGGGCCAGGCAAGCGACAAATCCCAGGCATTCTTCACGGGTGTAACCACGTCGTAGCGGCCATGCACGATCGTGCAGGGCAGATGGCGAATGGCGCCGACGCCGGCAAGAAGTTGATCGTCACGCTCGAAAAAGCCCCGGTTGACGAAGTAGTGGCATTCGATGCGGGCGAATGCGATGGCATAGTTGTCGGCGCCGAACAGTTTGATGCGCTCGGGATCCTGCACCAGCGAGAGGGTGCTGCCCTCCCACACCGACCATGCCCGCGCGGCCGCCAGCTGGACCTGGCGATCGGGATGCGTCAGACGACGGTAGTAAGCCGCGATCATGTCGCCGCGTTCGCTTGCCGGGATGGGTTTGCAGAATTCCTCGAACGCTTCGGGAAACAACCAGTTGCAGCCTTCCTGGTAGAACCAGGCAAGCTCGTCGCGCCGTAGCAGAAATATGCCTCGCAGCACGAGTTCGCTGACCCGGTCCGGGTGTGCTTGCGCATAGGCGAGTGCCAGGGTCGAGCCCCAGGAACCGCCGAACAGCTGCCAGCGCTCGATCTCGAGATGGACACGCAGACGCTCCATATCGGCGACCAAATCCCAGGTGGTGTTTTTGTCCAGGCTAGCGTGCGGCAAGGAGCGCCCACAGCCGCGCTGGTCGAACAGCACGATGCGATAGCGCGCAGCGTCATGGTAACGGCGCATGCTGGCGTTGCATCCTCCCCCTGGGCCGCCATGCACGATGACCACCGGCTTGCCGCGCGGGTTGCCGCATTCCTCAAAAAAGATCTCGTGCTTGTCGTCGACTTTGAGATGCTGCTGGCGATAGGGCTCGATAGGGACGTAGAGACCGAGCCGCTCACGTGCCGACATCGCTGGTGGTTTCCTCTTGTCGCTGGTGTCTCCGGCCCAGGCGCCGTAGCCAAGCACTACACATGAGCGCTCGACCAAGGCAAGTTCTGGGCGGCACGCACCAGCCATGCAGTCAGGAGGAGCGGTTCTTCAGGCGCGAAAGACGCATTTCGCGGTCGTAAACTGTTTCCCCGCCCGGGATGCGCATCTCGCCTAACTGTTCGAGCACATTGCCGCCAGCCGCCGGAGCGATGAGACTGCAAACAGCCGTCATCAGCAGGGCGCAAGGTAGGGCAACGACCGCTGCCAGAGCACTTGGCAACGCCAATGCGCCGATTTCGGCGAGCAGTATGGCGCCGGCGGCCACCACCAACCCTGTGACCATACCCGCCATCGCCCCCCAGGCCTTGGTACGCCGCCACCAAATGGACAACACCAGCACTGGAAAGCACGCGGAGGCGCTCAGCGTCACTGCCCATAGGAAGAGCTGCAATGGGTCGGCAGGTACGGCAAGAGCCAGCCAGATGGCGACGCAGGCTACACCAGCCAACGCAACGCGAGCGCGCCCTAGCCGCGCGCGATCCGACGCTGCATCCACCGGAGAGGTGCGCACGACGTCTTCGGCCACAATTGCCGCCAGTGCGAACAACGAAGCCGACAAGGCCGCCAAGGCGGCCGCCAGCGCTCCGACCAGGGCCAGATACACGAGCACTTGCGGGAACCCGGCAGCAATGGGCAAGGCAAACAGGACGGCGTCGCGCTCAAAGCCCAAGCGGCCCAGGCTTACGGGCTGGGTACCCGGCTCAACCTGGGCGATTCCAGCCTGTTGCAGAATCTGAAACCACGCCGGCAATTGCTCCGGTGATTGGCCGATCACCTGCTCGAACAACAGAAAGCGCACGTAAACGGCCAC
Source organism: uncultured Alphaproteobacteria bacterium (assembly GCA_963820375.1). Classification (GTDB taxonomy): domain Bacteria; phylum Pseudomonadota; class Alphaproteobacteria; order Rhizobiales; family Hyphomicrobiaceae; genus AWTP1-13. The sequence continues at coordinate 186,425 of CAWFZX010000022.1, forward strand.
CGCGGGTAAGGTCAGGAGCACAACGCCGGCAACGAGCACCGCCCACCCCAGCGACTTCCTTGCCTCGTAAACACCCGGCGTCGTGCCTGCGCGCGGCAGCAGGACGGGCGAGGCGGCAATCCCGGCCGCCATCACCAACGATGCCAGGACAAATCCCAAGTTGCCGACGCTACCGAAGGATTGCACGAACCTCTTCACCAGCGGCTCCATACCGGCCCCGGCCAGGTCCAGCGCGAGCGGAGGGGCGATGACGATGGGAACATTGCGCAGCATCTCCATGCGCGCCAGGACCCTTACCGTGTTGCCGTGTGTCATCTGCGGCAATGGCAGATTGGAAGCCATCAACGCGAATATGGTTGCCGGTACGGCAAGGGCCAGCAGCGCCGTGATAGCCTTGGCCACGCTCGACCAAGTGAGGGAGCGCATGCCGCCGGCGGCCAGTACGGCGGCGACGAGCACGATCAGGATGGCTGTCATCAAGTGCTCCGGCTGGCCCAGCAGCCAGCTGGATGCGTAGGCGGCGAAGCGAGTCTCGGCGATCAGGACCAACACGATCGGCGGACACAGCACCGCGGCGGCAACAATGCGCACCGCGCGGCTGTCGAACCGCCTGCCGAGAAAGGCTGGAATCGTATAAGTGCCGAATTTACGAATGTAGGGGGCGAAGAGAACAGTCATGAAGACCAACCCCGCGCACCAACCGATGCTCAGACATAGCGCATCGAAGCCAGCGATGAACAGCGCTCCCGTAAGGCCGAGAAATCCTGCCCCGCCCAGGGCGCAGACGCCGAGAACGAGCCCGTTGAAAAACGCGGGCACTCGGCGACCGGAAGCGAAATAGTCGTGCGGTTCTTTGGCGCGCGAGTTCAAACCGATCGTCACATAGAGCAATAGCGGCGCCGCAAACATCAGCAAGCGCAGCAAGTTGTCAGGCACACCGAGCTGCTCGAGCATCAGCGCCATCAACAGCAGCGCCGCCAGCGCCGCTGTGAATATACCGAAGTAGGTGCCAAGGCGCGGATTGACGAGCCGGGTACTCGAAGTGAACGCCATGCTGGTCAGAAGTCCTCGTGCGCCCCATGCCAGTGGTCTATGGCGTCCTGCCGGTTGATGAAAACGGCGACCGTGATGAAAGCAATAACCATCAGCCCGTGACAGGCGAGAAAATACCCAAGCGGCACTCCGAGTACCCGCTTGTCATTGAGCGCATCGGCGTAGAGCGGGAGAATGACCATGGCCAGGACGAACGGCAACAGACTGGTCAGCATCTGCACTTTCGTGTGACGCCAATAGGCTTTGCGCTCGTTGCGCTCGATCATGATGCTGGCTCGTTCGAGAACGCTGGGCCAAGGAACTCGGGGCCACGTGGCCGGGTGGGGGCGCTTCTGGCCCCGCGATCAGACTGGTTGCGATTCGTGTTTCAAGTGAGGCGGTGCGTCTACCCCAGCCGCAGGCAAAAACGCGCATGGGTTAGGGATAAATGCACCGCACAATTAGCAAATTCACCGAGAAAACGCTAGATTGCGGGGTCGTTGCCGGTCGGAATGGACGCAGAGACCGCAGCTCGCGTTTCGCAGCATCGACGCTTAACGGGTCCGAATATGGCCGCCTACAAGTTCATCATCGTCGATGACCACCCCTTGTTTCGAGGGGCGCTGAGCCAGGCTCTGCAGGCGTCATTCGAGAACGCCCAGGTGCAGGAAGCCGGCTCCCTCGACGAACTCACCGACCGGCTTTCGGCGGGCGGCGAAATCGACCTCGTCCTGCTCGATCTGACGATGCCCGGTGTCCACGGCGTGTCCGGGCTACTCTACCTCAGAGCGCAACATCCGGAGGTCCCGGTGGCGATCGTTTCGGCCAGCGACGACGCCGGCACCATCCGGCACTGCCTGGACTGCGGCGCCTCTGGGTTCATTCCCAAATCCCAACCTGTCGAGCGCATCCGGGAAGCGATCCGCAGCATCATGGATGGCGAAATCTGGCTGCCGGCCGATATCGACTTGAGCCAACCGGTCGGTGAGGCGAGGCAACTCGTGTCGCGGCTTTCCACCCTCACCCCGCAACAGGTACGCGTGCTCATGATGCTTGGGGAAGGCCTTCTCAACAAGCAGATTGCCTTCAAGCTCAATGTCTCGGAAGCCACCGTCAAAGCCCACGTCTCCGCCATCCTACAGAAGCTTGGGGTCGATAGCCGCACGCAGGCGGTGATCGCAATCAACAAAATCAGCGGCGGCAACGATTGGCGCGCGCCGAGCTGAGCCGATGGGCCTGGCGGCTCGACACGCCGCAGAAGCATGCTGCGGGGGGCTCGCCGCTGCCCTTCCCGAAAGATCGCTTTCCGATCGGCGTCATTCGGCGGCGACTGGCCGCTGTGCCGTCAATTGGTGCATCAGGGCGCGCAGAGCTGCAGCTTTCAGCGGTTTTCGCAAGAATGCGTGCCCGTGCTTGCGGATTTCGCGTTGCACCTCGGGCGTGTGGTCGGCGGAAATGACAATAACCGGCGTGTGCGATCGCTTGGCGGCGCGGACGGCGGCGACGGCGTCGAGGCCGGTACCGCTATCGAGGTGGTAGTCGGCCAAGATGATATCAGGTGGGGCGTGACCGGGTTGCAACCGGTCGACCGCCTCTGCGGCATTCTGGGCGGTCATCACTTTGCAGCCCCAACCACTCAACATGACGCGCATGCCATCGAGCACGCTGCGCTCATTGTCGATGCAGAGCACCGTGAGACCGGCGATGCGCCCCGCCGGGACGGACACGGGGGCCGACTCGACCACACCGGGCGCCGCCCGCGGCAAGCGGACCGAAAAAATCGAGCCTTTACCCGGCACCGAGCGCAGATCGACCTGGTGACCAAGCACCTTGCCGATACGCTCCACAATCGATAGGCCGAGCCCCAGCCCCCTCACCGAGGCGGCCGTCTCCTCCAGTCGTTCGAATTCCTTGAAGATGACGGCGCGTTTGCTTTTTGGAATGCCCGGGCCGGTGTCGCAGACCTCGATCGTCAGCTCGCTGCCGTGCCGGCGCACTCCCAGCAGAACCTTGCCTCTCGGGGTATACTTGATAGCGTTGGCCAGCAGGTTCTGCAGGACCCGGCGCAGCAAGCGACGGTCGGTGCACACCCACGCTCGGGTAGCGACCACGCGCAGTTCCAGCTCCGCCTTTTCGCGGGCTAGCGGCGCAAACTCCACTTTCAGGCGCTCGAATATGTCAGCGAGGGGAAACGACGTGATGTCCGGCTCCAGCCGGCCGGTGTCGAGGCGCGAAATCTCGATCAGAATATTCAAGATCTCCTCGACCGCTTCGAGCGAGGCATCGATGTTGCGAGCGAGCTGGGCTTCGCTACCGCCAAGTTGGCGCTCGACGAGACTGGTGACGTAAAGCCGCGCCGCGTTGAGGGGCTGGAGCACGTCGTGGCTCGCCGCCGTCAGGAAGCGGGTCTTATCGAGATTGGCTTCGTCGGCCTTGCGCTTGGCAATGGCGAGGGCCTGATTGACTTCTGTCAGCTCGGCCGTGCGCTCCCGCACGCGGCGCTCAAGCGTCTCGTTGGCGCGGGCCAGGGCCTCGGAAGCGGCGACCCGCTCGGTGATGTCCGAGTACGTCGTGACGATGCCACCTTGCGGCAGCGGATTGGTGCGAATCTCCAGAATGCGCCGACCGTTGTCGAATTGCTCCTGGAAGGTCTCCTGTGACAGGACGAGCTTGTTGAGCCGATCGGCGGTGAGCTTGTTGACGTCGCCTGCGCCAAAGTCTCCGCGCTCCGCACAGGTGCGCAAGATCCGATCCAGCGGCGTGCCGACCCGGCCTAGCTCCGGCGGCAAGTTGAGCAGCTCGCGAAATTGCCGATTCCAGCAAATCAGCCGCATATCCTTGTCGAACACGCTCAGCCCGTGCCGCACCTGGTCCAGGGCCGATTGCAGGAGGTCGCGGTTGTACTGTAGCGCTTCGGAAGCATCATCGAGCAGGCGCAAGGCGGATTGGCTGCCGACGTCGCCGCGCCGCAGCAGCAGCGAGAGCACCAACCGCGCAGAGGCGGCGCCGATGGCGCTCGCCAATAGATGCTCCGTAAAGCGCAACAGATGGATATCCGCTTCGGCTTCCGGCACCAGCGGCGTGTTGCGGCTTTCTGCGTAGTCCGCGAACGAGCGCTCGGCTCGTTCAGCACCAAGATAGCGGGCCACGGCGTGCTGGAGATCAGCTGCCGTGACGGATGTGCGCCAGAGACGGAACGCCGGCGTAATGGGCGGGCGCGGCAGATCATCCTGGACGAACACGTGTGCTTGCAGCCGCTCGATCGGCTCCGGCGCGCGCAGCAGCGAAACCGTGACGAACATCAAGACGTTGGCGGCTATGCTCCAGAGTACGCCGTGCGTCAGCGGCTCGAAGCGCAGGTAAAACAGCGCCTGCGGTGACAGCAGGCTCAGCCCGAGCGGCCCCTCCGACATGATCGAGCGGCCGACCCAGCCCGCCTCGACGATCCAGGGCAGAAGCAAAGTGTAGGCCCACACCACGAAGCCGGCGAGGATCCCTGCAATGGCGCCGCGAGCCGTGGCCTTGCGCCAGATCAATCCGCCAAAAAATGCCGGTGCGAACTGGGCGATTGCGGCAAACGAGACGAGGCCGATCGAGGCGAGGGCGTGCGTTTGGCCCAGCAGGTGATAGAAGCCGTAACCCAGCAAAATGATCGCGCAAATTGCGACGCGACGCACAGCCAGCAGCAGCCAGGCCATATCCTTTTGCCGGCCCTTCGCCTCGTCGAAACGCCGGCGCAACAGGAGCGGAAGCACCAGGCCATTGCAGACCATGATCGCCAGGGCGACGGAATCGACGATCACCATGGCGGTCGCAGCCGACAACCCGCCGACGAATGCCAATAGGGTGATGAGCTCGGCGCCTGCCGATAGCGGCAGGCCGATCACGAAGCTGTCCGCCTGGAACGACCCCTTCGGCAAGGTGATGAGGCCAGCGGCGGCGATCGGTACGACGAAGATATTGATCAAAACCAGATAGACCGGAAACAGCCAGGCGGCCCGGCGGATTTCGTTCTCCGAATTGTTCTCGACCACGGCCACGTGGAACTGCCGCGGCAGCAGCAGGACGCACACAAAGCTTAAAAACGTCACCGTAATCCAGGTGCCGCCATGAAAGCCTTGCGCGAACACGCGTTGGATTTCCGGGTGCGAGTGCGCGCGCTCGAGAAAGCCGCTAAAGCCGCCAAAAACCGTGAAAGTAACGAACAGGCCGACGGTGAGGAAGGCCGCAAGCTTGACGATCAACTCGGCCGCGACCGCGACAATCAGCCCCTCCTGGTGTTCGGTCGCATCGATGTGGCGCGTGCCAAACAGAATGGCGAATATGATCATCGCGATGGCAATGATGAATGCAGTATCGGTAGGAAGGTGCAGCTGCTGCAGTGGTCGCGCTCCCAGCAGCGCATCGACTGAGATGGCGACCGCTTTGAGCTGCAGCGCCAGGTAGGGCAGCGTTCCGGCAACGGCAATGACCGTGACGATGGCAGCTACCGCTTGGCTCTTGCCATAGCGGGCGGCAAGAAAGTCGGCGACCGAGGTGATGTTCTGGCTCTTGGCGACGCGCACGATGCGCGCGAGAAAACGCCAACCGAACAGGAAGAGCAGGATCGGGCCCAGGTAGACCGGCACGAAATCGTAGCCGGTCGACGCCGCCAGACCGACGCTACCGAAAAACGTCCAGGAGGTGCAGTAAACTGCCAGCGATAGGGCATAGACCAGCGGTCGGTCCTGTCCCGGCTTGCGGGTGCGCGCGGCACGGTCGGCATACCAGGCAACCGCGAACAGGATGCTCACGTAGCCGATCGCGAGGGCTACCACACTCCAGCCTTCGATCATTGCAGCCAACCTCCATATGGCCGCGCATTCAGCAATTTTCCGCGCCAGCTCAGGCTCTTACCCTTGCAGCGACAGGACATTGTGCGGCAAGGCACCGGCCTTGTCCAATACCTGGCCATGAGCAGCTTGGCGTCCGGCGGCAAAGTCACGCATAAAAGGGGTTGGCGTGCGAGGTCGCGCGGAGAGGAACAGGCTATGAGCATACTGCAGGAATTCAAGGAATTTGCCATCAAGGGCAACGTCGTCGATATGGCCGTGGGCATCATCATCGGGGGCGCCTTCGGCACCATCGTCTCATCCCTGGTCAAGGACGTGATCATGCCTCCGATCGGATTGATGCTTGGGGGTGTGGATTTCTCGAACATCAGGGTTCCGTTGCGGGCCGGCGCGCCGGGCCAGGATCCGGTGGCCATGAATATCGGAGTGTTCATCAACAACTTAATCAGCTTCCTGATTGTCGCCTTGGCGGTATTCATGTTGGTGAAGGCGATCAACGAGCTGCGCAAGCGCCTTGAGCGCAGCGAAGAGAGGGCCGCGGCCCCTCCCCCTTCCCAGTCCGAGACTCTACCTTCGGGAGATTCGCGACGCGCTCGTCAACAAGTAGGCGACCGGGCCGTGGCAGGCGCGATCGTCAGCGCCGGTCGCGTGGCCGCCCGAGCTTGAGTAGGCGCACCACGAACCAAACGGGGATGACAACCACGGCGCCGAGCAGAAAATAGGTAAATGCCGAGCGGAAGGCATCGAAGCCCAGATCAATGATCCGGCTTACCAGCTGCTGCATGCGCTCGATCAGGTTGAAGGGAGTGATGCCGAGCACCGAAAAGACGATGCCAACCACAATCGACAACAGCACCAATCGGAGCAAAGTGCCCGCAATACTGTCGCCGAAAAATTGCTGCCGGTCCATGCAGCCGTCCCTCGTTTTTCGCCTCGCAGCGCATCGGCGCCTGCATCCCGCTTAGCATAGTCTGCAGGGACAAAACAAATTGTAAGGGACCGGCGCCGGTGCGCGCAAGGCAGCGTTCGAGGCGAGCAATGCGAGACATCAGGCCGCGATTGCGCACAGAACGGCGCGCGGCGTTTGCCGCCGCGTCGCCGCGCCTGCCGCCGCTGTTCCTCGACTGGTTTCGCCGTCGCGGCTGGCAACCCCGTACGCACCAGCTCGGACTGCTTGCGAACGTGGCCGAGCGGCGCTCGACGCTGTTGATTGCGCCAACTGGCGCCGGCAAGACGCTGGCCGGCTTCTTGCCGAGCCTTGTGGCATTGGCCGCTCGCGGGCGACAGCCGGGTAATCGCTCTATCCACACGCTTTATGTCTCGCCGCTGAAGGCGCTGACAACCGACATCGCCCGCAACCTGGTGGCGCCTTTAAGGGAAATGGATCTGCCGATCACCGTCGAGACCCGCACCGGCGACACCTCGATTGCACGCAAGCAGCGCCAACGCCGTCGTCCGCCGGACTTGCTGTTGACGACACCCGAGCAGGTTGCGCTGCTGCTGTCGCATGCCGATGCCGCGGCGTTCCTCGCCGATTTGAAGGTCGTCATCCTCGACGAGTTACATGCACTCACCCCGAACAAGCGTGGCGACCTGATGGCGCTCGACCTCGCGCGCCTTGCGCGCATAGCGCCTGGGCACGTGCGCATCGGGCTGTCTGCAACCGTGGCGCGCCCCAGTGAGTTGCGGGCCTATCTGCTGCCACAGACCGACGCAAAGACCATGCGTCTGGCGGATCTAATTCTCGCCCGCAGCGGCGCACCGCACGACATTGCAATGCTGCCAACCGATGCAGCCCTGCCATGGGCCGGTCACACTAGCCGCTACGCCGTACCCAATATTCTCGACGCCATCAGGGCCCACAAGCTGTCGTTGCTGTTCGTGAACACCCGCAGCCAAGCGGAGCTGCTGTTCCAGGAACTCTGGCGCTGTAACGATGACGACCTGCCAATAGCGCTGCATCACGGCTCCCTCGACGCGGCGCGGCGACGCAAGGTCGAAGCGGCCATGGCAGCAGGTAGGTTGCGCGCGGTGGTGTCGACCTCCACCCTCGATCTCGGTGTCGACTGGGGTAACGTCGACCTCGTCATCAATGTCGGTGCACCGAAGGGTGCAAGCCGATTGATGCAGCGCGTCGGCCGCGCCAATCACCGCCTGGAGGAGGCGTCGCGCGCCTTGCTGGTGCCGTCGAACCGCTTCGAGGTACTCGAGTGTCACGCCGCGATCGAAGCCGCGGCGGCAGGAGCACACGACGCCTTGTCGCATCGGTCAGGCGCGCTCGACGTGCTCGCGCAACACGTTTGGGGCATGGCCTGCAGCGGCCCAATTGAACCCGGCACGCTCTACCGGGAAGTGCGTAGCGCCGCACCGTACGCGAACTTGACGCGGCAAAGCTTCGACCGCGTCCTTGACTTCGTTTCGACCGGCGGCTACGCGCTGCGTGCCTATGAGCGCTACGCCCGATTGCGGCCGACCGGCGAGGGCAGGCTGCGCCTTGCGCATCCAAGACTGGCCCAACACTATCGCATGAATGTCGGCACCATCGTCGAGGCGCCGATGATCAAGATCCGGCTGCTCGGGGGGCGCACCGGCAAGCGCAAGCCTAGCATGAGTGGGGCGCTGATCGGCGGGCGCGCACTGGGCGAGGTCGAGGAATATTTCATCGATCAGCTCAAGGTCGGCGATACCTTCGCCTTCGCTGGTGAGGTGCTGCGCTTCGCGGGACTCAAGGACACCGAGGCCCTTGTCACCCGGACGAGCGATCCCGAGCCGATGATCCCATCTTATGAGGGCGGCAAGTTCCCGCTCTCCACGCATCTTGCCGACCGAGTCCGCGCCCTGTTGGCGGAACCGGCCGGCTGGCGTCAACTCCCCGAGGCGGTGCGGCAGTGGCTTTGCCTACAGCGGGAGCGGTCCTCCCTGCCGGCACCTGGCGAAGTTTTGATCGAAACCTTCGCGCGCGCACGCCGGCATTACCTGGTGGCCTATCCCTTCGAGGGCAGGCTGGCGCATCAAACCCTCGGCATGCTGCTGACGAAGCGGCTCGACCGTGTCGGTGCCAAACCGCTGGGCTTTGTCGCCACCGACTATGCGCTGGCCATCTGGTGTTTGCGCGACGTGGCGGAATTGCAGCGGCAAGGCCAGCTCGATCTTGAGAACCTGTTCGCCGAGGACATGCTTGGCGACGATCTCGACGCCTGGCTGGCCGAATCGAACCTGATGAAGCGTACCTTCCGCATCAATGCCGTGATTGCCGGCCTGATCGAACGGCGCCATCCCGGCAAGGTCAAGAGCGGCCGCCAGGTCACCATCTCCTCGGACCTTATTTATGACGTGCTGCGCAAGCACGATCGCGGCCATATCCTACTCGAAGCCGCCTGGGCGGATGCGGCAGCGGGCTTATTGGATATCCAACGGCTCGGCGACTTTTTGCGGCGAATCAAGGGACGCATCCGCTACAAGGCCCTAAGCCACGTGTCACCGCTGGCCGTGCCGGTGCTGCTGCAGATCGGCCAGGAACTGGTCAACGCCAGGGCGGCGGCAGAGGGCATCTTGCGCGAGGCAGCCGACGAGCTTGTGCGCGAGGCGATGGCAAGGGGGTAATGCATGCTCGAACTGAAGTCCGAACGTCTGAACCTCTTGCCCGACAAGGCAGGCCAGCCGATCTCGATTTGTGGTAAGTCACTGATCGCCGACAGCCTGGGCGCGATTTACTGGCCAGCCGAGCAGACCCTATTGGTCGCGGACCTGCATCTAGAGAAAGCCTCGGCGTATGCCGGGACGGGTGCGCTCCTGCCTCCATACGACACGCGCGAGACGCTGATCCGGCTGGCCGAGACCATCGACCGCTATGCGCCGCGCTGCGTCATTGCCCTGGGCGACAGTTTCCACGATGCAGATGCCGCCCAGCGCATCAACGCTGAAGATCTCGAACGGCTCGACATTCTGCAGGAGGATCGGGAGTGGATTTGGCTCAGCGGCAATCATGATGCCAGCATCGCAGCAAGGTTCGGCGGTCGCGTCGCGGCTGTGATCAAGCTCGCGGGCATTACCCTACGGCACCAGCCTGTCGCTGGCTGCGCCACACATGAGATCGCCGGCCACATGCATCCCGCCGCCAGGCTCTCGCTCTATGGCACCTCCATTCGCCGCCCATGCTTCGTTGCTAACAACCGGCGGCTTATCATGCCGGCGTTCGGCGCATTCACCGGCGGCCTCAACGTGTTGGATGATGCCTTTCTGCCGCTGTTCGGCAATGGTGGCATGGCCGTGTGGATGCTAGGACAAGACGGTCTTTATGCCGTCGCCACCCGCCTGCTCAGCCGAGATTAAGCGGGCCGCGCCGGCTACGGCATCGGCAGAGCCTCGTGCTCCTTCAAGATGCGCCCGTCGTCGCTTTCGATCAGCTTCACCCGATAGCCCCAGAGTTGGGCCAGATACTGCAGGGTGCGTTCCGCCTCGGCCTTGTCGAGCAGGATGCCTTTGCGCACATGATGGGTCAGTACCAGCCGCCGACTTCCGGACAGGTCGGCATCGGTTACCTGCAGATCGGGGTCCTGGACGGCAACGTCGTATTGTCGCGCCAAGCGTCGCCGTATGTCCTTGTAGCCCTGCTCGTCATGAATGGCCGCCACGCGCATGGCTGCATCCTTGGCGTCGTCACTGACAGCAAACAAACGGAAGTCGCGCATCAGCTTGGGGCTCAAATACTGCAGGATGAAGCTTTCGTCCCGGAACTCTGCCCACGCTTGCCGCAAGGTGCCGAGCGCATCGCCGCAGCCAGCGAAATCCGGAAACCAGGCTCGGTCTTCGTCACTCGGCTCGAGGCAAATGCGCTTGATGTCGCACATCATGGCAAAACCGAGGGCATAGGGATTGAACCCCCCAAAGCGACGATCATTGAAGGACGGCTGATAGATGACGGAGGAATGCGAGTGCAGGAACTCAAGCATGGTGCCGTCGGTCAGCAGGCCGCGGTCGTACAGCCGGTTGATGATCTCATAGTGGACGAAGGTGGCGCATCCCTCGTTCATCATCTTGGTTTGCCGCTGTGGATAGAAATATTGTGAAAGCAGGCGCACAATGCGCAACAGTTCAGCCTGCCAATCCTCAAGCTTGGGCGCATGCTTCTCCAGAAAATACAGCAGGTTTTCCTCGGGCAAGCCGAGCCGACGCTGCTCGTTCACTGATGCCGATGACTCCGATACGTTCTCACGCACGATCTCGGGCAGGGTGCGATAGATATCATCGTAAGTCGCCTCCTCGTAGGCCCGCCGCCGCTCTGCCTTCTCCCGCTCGCGTTTAGCCACATCGCGCGGCCTGGTCCTGAAATCTCGGCTCACGCCGTGGTTCATCAGCGCGTGCGCCGCATCGAGCACGCTTTCAACCGCATCCTGGCCATGCCGCTCCTCGCATTCGGCAACATAGCGCTTGGCAAACTCCAAGTAGTCGATGATATGGTCGGGCTGCGTCCACAGCCGGAATTGGTAATTGTTCTTGAAAAAATGGTTGTGGCCGTACGCGGCATGGGCCAAGACCAGGGCCTGCATCGTCATGGAATTCTCCTCCATGATGTAGTTGATGCAGGGATCGGAATTGATGACCAGCTCGTAGGCAAGGCTGCGCATGCCCCGCTTATAGAAGGCCTCGTCGTGGGCGAAGCGCTTGCCAAACGACCAATGCCTGTACATGAGCGGCATGCCGATCGAGGAGTAAGCATCGAGCATCTGCTCGGCCGTAATCACCTCGATCTGATTGGGGTAGATGTCGAGCCCGAGCTCACCCAGGGCAACCTCGCCCATCGTGTCGTAGGTCTTGCGGATCAGGTCGAAGTTCCATTCCGACCCGTCGAACAGGGGCCGCACGCGGCTCTTGCGTCGTGGAGGCAGCTTGGTGTCGGTCAAGAGCCAGCTCCTCAGGTGGTGACAGCGTTTGCGGAAAACAACTCATGGAAGACGGGAAAAATGTCTTCCGGAGAGGCGACGCGGCGCATGGCGAAATTCTTTCGTGTCCGGACGATTTCCGCGTAGCCGTGCCAGACCGGTGTCTCAACCGAGTCGTTGAAGCGTTCGCCGTGGGTCGTCTCGATGTAGGCGAAATACTGGCAGATCGGCAAGACTTCCTTGCTCAGCAGCTCGAGCGAGCGCGGCATATCGTCGTGGAAGTTGTCGCCATCGGAGGCCTGCGCCGCATAGATGTTCCAATCGGCTGGCGAATAGCGGTCGCGCACGACTTTCAACATCTCGTCGAGTGCGGTGGAGATGACCGTACCACCGGTTTCGGTGCCCCGAAAGAACGTCTCCTCGTCGACTTCCGAAGCCGTGCTGGTGTGCCGAATGAACACCAGATGCACTTCCCGATAGTAGCGCGACAGAAACACATGCAGCAGCATGAAAAAGCGCTTGGCCAGGTCCTTTAGCGGTTCGGTCATCGACGCGGACGCATCCATCAGGCAGAACATCACGGCCTGTGTCGTCGGTTTTGGCACGCGCTCGAAGCGGCTGTACTGCAGATCCAGGGGATCGATATAGGCAATCGTGCGCCGCAAACGCTGCTTGTGCTCGATCTTGGTGCGCAGGGCCGATACCTTGGCCTCATCAGGCGGCACTTCCTCCTCAGCCGTCCGCAGCTCCGCCTCCAGCGCCTCGATATCCGATAGGCTTGGTCGGTGCAGGGCCAGGCGCCGACCAAGGCTTTTGCGCATGGTGCGGGTGCGGCTGAGCCGGGCCGGCGGCCCGTCGCTGGTAAAGCCCGCGCGCACGAACTTAGGCGCCTTCAGGTCCTTGAGTTTGACCTTGATCAGGTTGGGAAGCTTGAGGTCGTCGAAGAACAGATCGAGGAATTCCTCCTTCGTCAGAGTAAAGGTGAACTCGTCCTGACCTTCGCCATCCGGACTGCCTTGGTTGCCCCGCCCACCGCCCCCGCCTTGCGGCTTCGGGATCTGATCGCCGACCCTGTACTCCTCGTTGCCGGGCAAGACGTAGTCGCGAGCGCCGGTCGTGCGGCCCAGCGAAAAATTGGGCTCGCGCAAACTCTTGGAGCGGATGGTGACCTTCTCGGCCCCCTCGGCTTCCGAGACCTTGCGGGATTTCAGGGAATCTCTAATGGCCTCGCGAATCTCTGCCTTGGCTCGGCGCAGAAAACGCTGGCGATTGCCAAGGCTCTTGGACTTCGGATTGAGGCGGCGATCGACGATCTGCATGAGTTTCCTAACCACTGCAGCCCAAGTCGAGTATGCGGCAATCAGCGCGGATCGCAAGGGCCGCCCAGCGGGCAACCGGCGCTAAACCTGAGGTCATCGCCGGGTCGTCGGGCTGCTGGTCAGCTCGATTTCTTCACCCGCATATACCATTCGACCAGGCGCCGCACTTGGCGAGGCGTATAGCCGCGCTCGACCATGCGTTGCACGAATTCCTCGTGCTTCTTTTCGGTCTCGCTGTCCTGCTTCTTGCCAAAACTGATCACAGGCAGCAGGTCTTCGACTTGACTGAACATCCGCCGCTCGATCACTTCGCGGATCTTTTCATAGCTGGTCCAACTGGGATTCTTGCCGCCGTTCTTGGAGCGGGCGCGCAAAGAGAATTTGACCACCTCGAAGCGGAAGTCCTTCGGATTGGCAATGCCTGCCGGCTTTTCGATCTTGGAAAGCTCCTGCTCCAGCACCTGGCGGCTCATCAACTGCCCGGTGTCAGGATCCTTAAAGTCATGGTCCTCGATCCAAGCATCGGCGTATGCCACATAGCGGTCGAACAGGTTCTGGCCGAAATCGTTATAGGATTCCAGGTAGGCCTTCTGGATCTCATTGCCGATGAATTCGGCATAACGCGGGGACAGTTCCTCCTTGAGGAACTCTAGCCAGCGCGCTTCCGTCTCCTCGGGCAGCTGCTCGCGGCGGACGGCTTGTTCGATGACGTAGAGCAGGTGCACCGGATCGGCTGCCACCTCGTGCGTGTCAAAATTGAAGGTTTCCGAAAGGATCTTGTAGGCGAACCGGGTTGAGCCGCCGTCCATGCCCTCCGTGACGCCGGCGGCGTCGCGATATTCCTGGATGGTCTTGGCGTGCGGATCGGTGTCCTTCAGGCTCTCGCCGTCGTATACGCGCATCTTCGAATACAGCGATGAGTTTTCATGCGCTTTGAGGCGCGTCAGCACAGAGAAGCGCGCCAGCATGTCGAGCGTCCCTGGCGCGATATCAGCATCCTTGAGTTCGCTGGATGCGAGCAGCTTCTCGTAGATCTTCTTCTCCTCCGCGACACGCAGGCAATAGGGCACCTTGATGACGCTGATGCGGTCGAGAAATGCCTCGTTGTTCTTGTTGGCACGGAAGGATTGCCACTCGCTTTCATTGGAGTGGGCGATGATCAGGCCCTGATAGGGCATGGCGCCGACGTTCTCGGTACCGACGTAGGTGCGATCTTGCGTCGCCGTCAGCAACGGGTGCAGCATCTTGAGGGGCGCCTTGAACATCTCCACGAATTCGAGCACGCCCTGCGTGGTGCGGTTCAACCCGCCCGAATAGGAGTACGCATCGGCATCGTTCTGTCCGAAGTGCTCGAGCTTGCGGATGTCGACCTTGCCGACCAGGGAGGAGATGTCTTGATTGTTCTCATCACCGGGCTCGGTCTTGGCAACGCAGATCTGCCGCAGCTTGGAAGGATGCAGCTTGATGACGGAGAACTTGGAAATGTCGCCGCCGAACTCGTCGAGCCGCTTCACCGCCCAAGGCGACATGTTGCCCATCAGGATGCGCCGAGGAATGCCGTAGCGATCCTCCAACATCGCCCCCATCGAGATCGGATCAAACAGCCCAAGCGGACTTTCGAAAATCGGGCTAATGCCGTCGTTGGTGGCAAGCACGTAGACGGGACACTTTTCCATCAGGTCCTTGAGCCGATCCGCCAGCGAGGACTTACCGCCGCCGACCGGGCCCAACAGGTACAGGATCTGCTTTTTTTCCTCGAGCCCTTGCGCGGCATGACGGAAGAAGCCGACGATGCGCTCTATCGTCTCTTCAAGACCGTAAAAATCACTGAATGCGGGGAACACCTTCAGCGTCCGGTTCATGAAGATGCGGCCGAGCCGCGCGTCCTTGGCGCTATCCACCAGCTCGGGCTCACCGATAGCGGCAATCATGCGCTCTGCCGTTCCGGCATACATCGACGGATCGGTTCGGCAGGCCTCTAGATATTCCCTTAGCGACAGGCGGTGCTGCCTCTGGCTCTCGTATGCCTGAGCATAGAGGTCGAAGATGCTATCCTTTGTCGTCATCTTTCATCGCCTCTGCAGTCGGCGCATTTGTACCGAGATTAAACCAAAAAAGTGAGGCGGGGGTAGGCACCTAACACTTTGCTCACCCGGCGTTGCCGGATCGCGCCACAGCGCTGCCCGCTTCGCCACAGTGGGCGCTGAAAAGATGGGGATTGTTCGCCGTTCAGGCAATCGTCTTTCTCAAGCAGATCCAAGGCACGCACACAAGCGTACACGTAAGAGAGACGAGCCGAGGCCCCGGGCCCCGCCTTGATCCACCATGCTCTCTTGGCAAGGATATTTCCACAGCCGGCGCAGCGCATGGTGAAGGCCGAGCCACTTTCGGGCTTGCGCGCGGCCCCGAATCGCTGTGGCGCTGCCTCTATCAACGGCAAGTGAAGGAGGTTTATGCGATGGCGTCAAGGCGCATGGCAATGCCCGCCGCCGCCATGTGCCGCTTGGCCTGCTCGATTGTGAACGTTCCGTAATGGAAAATCGAGGCGGCCAGTACGGCGCTTGCATGACCACGCTGAACCCCCTCGACGAGATGATCGAGTGTGCCGACGCCCCCGGAGGCGATGACCGGTACAGGCACCGCATCAGCGATGGCCCGCGTGAGGGGGAGGTCGAAGCCGGCTTTGGTGCCATCGCGATCCATCGAGGTGAGTAAGATTTCACCGGCGCCCAGCGCGACGACCTCCCGGGCATAGGCAACGGCATCGAGCCCGGTCGGGTTCCGGCCCCCATGCGTGAATATCTCCCAGCGCGGCGTCTCCCGCGGCTGTGAGACCAGCTTGGCGTCGATGGCAACCACAATGCACTGCGCGCCGAACTTATCGGCGCTTTCAGCGACCAGCTGGCGGCGCTGGACGGCCGCGGTGTTGATGGAGACCTTGTCGGCGCCGGCCCTGAGCAGTTTACGAATATCCGCACTGGTGCGGACGCCGCCACCAACCGTGAGCGGCATGAAGCAGCGCGAAGCTGTCCGCTCGACGATATCGACGATGGTGTCTCGATGTTCGTGGCTTGCGGCGATATCGAGGAAGCACAACTCGTCCGCTCCGGCCGCATCGTAGGCGGCAGCGGCCTCCACGGGATCACCCGCATCCTTGAGATCGACGAAATTGACGCCCTTGACGACGCGCCCATCCTTAACGTCGAGGCAGGGAATGATGCGGATCTTGAGCATGGCCAGGTTCTTGCGATGGGCGGGGGTTGCGCGCAACAAAAAAGACCAGCATGGCCGCAGGGGCACGCGGCCGATGCCTGCCGCGGGGGCACATTGTGGCCGCACTGCTCGGCGGCGGTATGGTAGGGGAACTCGATGAGGGGCGTTTCCTAGAGCACAAACCCGCTGATGCGTCGGCTCTTCGGTTGCGGCGAGGCGCTTGGGCCGTCGGCGCTGCCGGGCCCGGTGTGGCCGACCGTAGGCGCGGCTGCTGAAACGGCCAGAACACGCGCTTGGCCAGCCGAGGCCAGGAGATCGCGCAGGCCACCTCAACGGCCGGCAACCGCGGCGCTGCGGATCAGTTCCAAAGCCGCCCGCGCATCGAGCCGACCGTCATAGAGAGCGCGACCGGCAATGGCACCTTGCAGCCTGGCGTGCTCCGGCCGCAGGAGAGCCTCAACATCCTCGATGCCGGCGAGACCGCCCGAGGCGACGATCGGAATGCTGGTTTCACGGGCAAGCGCCGCGGTGGCCTCGAGGTTTAGACCCTTGAGCACGCCATCGCGGGCAATGTCGGTATAAATGATGGCTGCGACGCCTGCGTCTTCGCAGCGCCGCGCCAGATCGAGCGCGGACAGCTCACTGGTGATCGCCCAGCCTTCGACGGCCACTTTGCCGCCTTTGGCATCGATACCAACGGCAATGCGCCCTGGAAAGCGCCTGCAGGCTTGCCGAACCAGTTCCGGGTCGCGAACGGCGACGGTGCCTAGAATGACGCGGTTCACCCCCTTGTCGAGCCAACGTTCGATGGCGGCAAGGTTGCGAATACCACCGCCGAGTTGCACGGGAATTGTCACGGCCTGCAGGATCATCGCCACGGCGGATGCATTGACGGGCCGTCCGGCGAAGGCACCGTCGAGGTCGACCAGGTGGAGATAGCGAAAACCCTGATTCTCGAACAGCTTGGCCTGCGCCGCAGGATCTTCGTTGAAGACGGTGGCGGCCGCCATGTCCCCGAGCTTGAGGCGCACGCACTTGCCGTCTTTGAGATCGATGGCGGGAAACAGGATCACGGCTGTGGGGTTCTCGCAGATGGGCGTCAGGTCGCAGCCATCAGTTTGCTCATTTGTTCGGCGATCAATGGGGGATGTTGTTCGACAGTCAAGCCTTGAGTGTGGCCGATTGCCCCTGCAACCGCCCGGCGGCGCGCCCGCTAACGGAAACGGATGCCATCGACATTTGGATTGCCCGTTGGCTCAGGATCCGCCGCAAGGACATTCTGCTGCGCTATGGCTGCGATCCACGTCGCCTGTATGACATCTGGGAACAACGGCGCTTTGCGGGCAGCCGCGACAAGGCCCTGGCAGTTTTCCGGGTGCGCTATCCGGGCCTGACGGATCGGGTGGACTTCGGACCACATCAGCGCATTCCGCGTCGCCCGCCCTCAGATCTGCAGCCACGGCTGTTCGAGGCTGCCGATTGAGGCGCCAGCAGTCCGGGCCGGCAGCCCTCTCCTGCGCAACGAGCGCTAGGTGCGGCGGGCGGCCGCATCAATATGCGCGGCGAGCTGGCGCTCGATGCCGAGGCGTTCGGCTAAGGTCGTCAGGAAGGCATGTTCTTCCTCGCTGTCGACATCCACAGCGATGCGTGCGGCGGTGTAGACCTGAACGGCCTGCTCGCGCGAGGAGACCTCGCGTGCGAGATCGGCGGGCGCAGCTGGACGCTGGACTTCCTGCATCAGAAACCGCTGTGCCTCGGCCGGGGCGCCCGCCTGCCGCAAGTTGCCCAAGATATTCTGGCGCTCGCTAGCGTCCATGCGGCCGTCGGCGGCGGCAGCGGCAATCATGGTGCGGATCAGCAAGCTTGCACCGTTGTTGCTTAGCGCGCCGGGCTCGAAACCGGAGCCTTCCGGTGCCACCAGCAGAGTTTGCTGCCGATCGGACGGGCCGGCGCCGGTGGCGGGCGCCTGACCCTGCTGGTAGTTCTGGTAGGCCTTATAGGCAAGGCCGCCAATCAGGGCGAGGCCACCCAGCTTCGCCGCCGTTGCAGCCAGCGAGCGGCCAGCTTGCGTGCCCAGAATGAGCGCGCCGAGACCGCCGAGCGCAGCGCCAGCACCGATCTGGTTGTCAGCGATCAGAGCCTTGAGCTGGGCAAGAATTTGCTCAGGGGTTTTGCCGGTCATCTGCTCGATGGCTTCACGCGAATGTTTCGAAGCCCCGGTCGCCATATCCGCCCGGTCGGCACCCTCGCGCACCCCTGCGGCAGCCTGCCCCAAGACTTGACCGAGAACATCGAAGATGCCTCCACGGCCCTGACTGGTCTGCTGGCGCAACTTCTCGAGCAGATCGCCGAGGCCGCCGCCCGCTGCACCGCCGACGCCCTTCTTCTCGGGCGCATCGCCATTGCCGAGGACGCTGCGCAGCAGATCCTCAAGGCTCGTTGCGGCCGGCAGGGCAGCCGTGCCCGAGGGCGCAGACGTGCCCTCCAGCGGCGCGTTGGCCGGCCGCTCGCCAGCGCCCCCCTGGGGAAATGGCGAGCTTGGCGGCACCGCCTGGCCTTCCACCGACCGGTCTGCGGGAGCGACCTGCCCGGGCCAATCGGACAGCTTTTCTGAGCGGGAAGGCGACCGCTGTTGCTGCGCTCGCGCGCCGCCGCGGAGCAGTTCGTCGAGAATGCTGCGTACGTCAAACATTGGGATCCTCCGCTCACGCAGATATCCCCCCACGACTTGAGCCTAGGCCGGAGAAAGCGACCCTGCAACGCGGGGATTAGTGGCGGCAGGTCTGTAGATTTTCGTCGGTAGGCGCCCCTACTCGGCGGCCATCGCAAGGCTTGCAGGGTCGGCTTGGCGTCCGCGCCGGCCAGGCGTTAGATCCGGGGCGGCCGGTTCGTCGGTTTCGCCGACAAAGCGTCGGCAGCAACGCCAGATGCTGCCACCAACGTCATCCATGACGGTGAACACGGCCGGCACGAACACCAGCGAGAGCACCGTCGATGACAGCAGTCCGCCGATCACGGCGATGGCCATCGGCGCGCGGAACTCGCCGCCCGAGCCGAGGCCGAACGCCGACGGCAGCATGCCACCGATCATGGCTATGGTGGTCATCACAATGGGGCGGGCACGCTTGCGTCCCGCTTCGACGACAGCATCGAGCCGCGGCACACCGCGTGCAATCTCCTCGATGGCAACATCGACCAGCATGATGGCGTTCTTGGTGACAATACCCATCAACATCAGAACACCGATCACCACCGGCAGGCTCATTGGCTTGGCGGTGATAGCGAGGGCGACGATGGCGCCGCCGATCGATAGCGGCAGCGAGAACAGGATCGTCACCGGCTGCAGAAAACTGCCGAACAGTAGCACCAGGACGGCGTACACCATCATGATCCCAGCCCCCATGGCCTTGGCAAAGCTCTCAAACACTTCAGCCATGATCTCGGCATCGCCGAACTGTCTGATCTCGACCTGCGGCGGCAACTGCTTTGCGGCCGGTTGCGCCATGACGTGCTCAACCGCCTTTCCTAGCGGGGTATCGCCCACCAGATCCGCACCGATGACAACGCGGCGGCTGCGATCGTAGCGGTCTATGGCCGTCGGCCCTTGACCCAGTTCAAAGCGCGCAACGGTCGTCAGCGGCACCGCTGCGCCAGAGCCGGTCGGGACCTTGAGCGATTCGAGCATCTGCCGGTCGCGGCGCGCACGCTCCTCGAGCTGGACACGAATCGGGACCTGACGGTCGCCCACGTCGAACTTGGCGAGGTTGGCGCCGATGTCGCCGATGGTGGCGATGCGCACCGCCTCGGAAATTGCCTCCGTGGATACACCCAGCTCGGCGGCAACCTCAGCGTTGGGCACCACACGTAGTTCGGGTCGGTCGAGCTCGGCGCTGGAAACGACGTTGGCTAACAGTGCAATGCGCTTGGCCTGGCTGGTGAGTGCGGCGGCCGCATGCGTTACGGCCTCGGCGTCGCGTCCGCTAACGACGAGCTGAAATTGCCGTTGGCCATTGTCCTTCAGGAACCAGTAGCGGATGTCGGGCAGATCATTGAGGCTGGCGCCAATTCGTAGTTGCACCTCGCTCTGGAGCAGCTCGCGGCGCTCCTTTTCCAGCAGATTGATGACCAGCGTCGCCTTGCGCACTTCAGCGCCTGAGCCCATGACGCGCCCGCCGTTGACGAATATGCTGGCCACTTCCGGCCGCTCGCGCGCCTTGCGCACAATCTTGTCGGTGACGGCCTTGGTTTCCTCGAGGCGCGAGCCCGGCGGTAGCTCGACGGCGAGCAGCATGCGGGCGCTGTCCTCGGCCGGCAGGAAGCCGGCGGGGAGCAAATAGAAACTGCCCACCGAGGCGGCGAAAATCATCAGCCCAAGCGTCACCGCCTGATAGCGATGCAAGGCGGACCACCGCACGAGGCGCGTGTAGGCCTGCAGCAGCCGGCCTTCCCGCTGCCTCAGGGCGGAGGCGCGTAGAAAATAGGCCGCAAGCAGCGGCGTGATTAGGCGCGCCACCAGCAGCGAGAAAAACACGGCGAATGCTACTACCAAGCCGAACTGCTTGAAATATTGGCCGGCAATGCCGCCCATAAAGCTCACCGGCACGAATACCGCAATGATGCTGAGCGTGATGGCGATCACCGCCAGGCCAATCTCGTCAGCGGCTTCGAGCGCAGCGCGGTAGGCCGATTTGCCCATGCGCATGTGGCGCACGATATTCTCGATTTCGACGATGGCGTCGTCGACCAGAATGCCGGTGACGATGGTAATGGCCAACAGGCTGACGAGGTTAAGGGAAAAGCCGGCGGCGTCGATGGCCCAGAAGGCAGGGATGATCGATAGCGGCAGGGCGATGGCCGCGATCAGGGTCGCACGCCAGTCGCCCAAAAAGATGAAGACCACCGCGATCGCCAGGATCGCACCCTCGATCAGCGTCTTCATGGTCGATCGGTAGGCACCGAGCGTATAGTTCACCATGCTGTCGAGCTGCTTGAACTCGACGTCCGGATGCGCCCGCTGCAGTTGGGCAATCTTTTCGGCCACGTCGGCTGCCACAACGGTGTCGCTTGCCCCCTTGGCGCGCGAGATGGCAAAAGCGACGATCGGCTTGCCATCGAGCGTGGCAAAAGACCGCTCTTCGGCGATGCCGTCGCTCACCGTGCCCAGCTGATCGAGCCGGACCTTGCGGCCCTTTGGTAGGGAGATCATGCTGGCAGCCAGATCGCTGACCGACTGCTTGCCCGCCAGGGTGCGAATGGCCTGCTCGCGCCCGCCGATCTCGCCCCGGCCACCGGCAAGATCGACGTTGGTGGCTCGCAGTTGTCGGTTCACGTCACCGGCGGTGATGTCGAAGGCCAGCAGCCGATCCGGATCGAGTGCGATCCTGATCTCACGCTCCGCACCGCCGAAGCGTTCGATCTGCGACACGCCCTTGACCCCCTGCAAAGCGCGTATGACCACGTCATCGACGAACCAGGAGAGCTGTTCGGGGGTTTTGCCGGGAGCGCGCGCGCCGTAGGTTATGATCGGCAAACCCTCGATCTCAACGCGCGTGACAATGGGCTCATCGATGGTGCGCGGCAGCTCGGCGCGGACGCGCGAGATGGCATCCTTGACGTCGTTGAGAGCGCGATCCTGGTTCACCTCAAGGCGGAATTCGAGGGTGGTGATGGAGGAGCCTTCGGTGACGGCCGAGGTCTGGTGTTTGATGCCGTGCACGCCGGCGATGGCATCCTCGACCTTTTTGGTGACTTGAACCTCGAGCTCAGACGGCGCCGCGCCCGCCTGGGATATGCGCACCTGCACGATCGGCACGTCGATATTGGGAAAGCGGGTAATGGGCAGCTCAGCGAAGCTCACATAGCCGAGCGCGAGCAGCACCATAAACAGCACGAGCGCCGGCACCGGCTTGCGGATCGACCATGCCGAGACGTTCCAATTCATCGAGCGACCTCACCTGCGCCCGTCTGTTCACCGACCGGGCGGACCAAATCGCCGTCACGCAAAAACGTGCCGGAGCGGGCGACCACCAGATCACCTTCGCTGAGACCCGCGCGAACCTCGACCATACTGCCGCTCGACAATCCCGTTTTGATCTTGCGGGTTTCGACGCGATTGTTGTGGATTAGCTGGGCCACCGGCCCCTCGGGTCCGAACAGCACTGCCGCGGCCGGAACCGCGAGACCCTCGCCTGTTGCGGTCTCAATCACGCCACGGGCAAAGGAGCCGACGCGCAGGGTTGGATTGTCGCCCAAATAGATCCGCACGCGGCCAAGCCGCGTCGCCTTGTCGACCTCGGGTGAGACGAGGCGCACCGTCCCCATTACCTCGCCCGATCCGGCGACTTCGACGCGAGCGGGCTGTCCAATCCGCACGGCCGCCAGGCGGGTCTCGGGGACCTCGGCGTCGAGTTCCACTTCACCGTTGGCAACGATGCGGAACATGGGCTCGGCAGCACCCGCGGCAAATCCACCGATGCGTGCCATGCGGCGGCTGACAACGCCATCGGCCGGAGCGATCACCTCGGTGCGACCGCGCCGCCACAATAGTTCGCGTCGCTGGGCCTCGACCTGGGCTTTTTCCGCTTCCGCCACCTTCAGTCCATCGCCGGCGGCCAGCAGCTGCGCTTGCGCCGTACGCGCCGCCTGTTCGCGCTGGTCATAGGCGCTTTCAGCCAAGTGACCGGCCGCGCGCAAGGGCTTGGCGCGTTCGAAGGCATTGTTGGCCTCCAGCAACCGGGCTTCGGCCTGAACGATCCCGCTCCTGGCCTGCGCGGCGGCCGCCTGCGCGCGCGCATGCGCGGCGTCGTTTTGTGCGAGCTGGGCTTCAAGCGTGTCGGCCACGAGGCGGGCGAGTACGTCGCCCCTCTTCACGCGCATACCCTCCTCGGCCAGCACTTCGGTGACCCGCAGGCCCTCCACCTCTGGCCCAACCAGAACCTCCTCGCGGGCCGCCAGCGAACCGGTCGTCAGCACGGTCTCGGTGAACTGCGCCGGCGCCACGCGCGCAACGGTGACGGCTGCAGCCAGCATTTCCTCCGGCTGCGGCAGCGCAGCGCGCTTGGGCGAAGGCTGCGCGACCAGCGTTACGGCGACGCCGACTGCTGCCAGCAGCGCAAACAAGCCGATGCCCAGTTTCCTTAGCATTTGTCCCTCCCCCCGGTGACCACAGTCGGGCTGCTTTCAATGCTTAGGGTTGAGCAGGGTTTCGATGAGCTTGAGCACGGCGGGCATGACCCGCTGCGCATCGAAGGCGGGATCGACGGCCCGGCGCCAAAACATGCCGTCGGCGACAACAAGAAAGGCCTTGACGGTGGTCGGGATGTCGAGCGCGGGCGCGATGCGGCCCTCTTGCTGCAGCTTGTGAAACAGCGTCTCGAAGCTGTCGACGAGATAGCGATCGAAGCGGCGGAAGATCTCACCCACGCGCGGGTTGCGTGTCGACTCAAGGCCGATGTCGATCGACATACGGTGGTCCTTGGCCGCATCCTCCAGGAAATATTGCTCGCCAAGGGCGCGCAGGGCCTGCATGAAATCGGGCGCGTCGGCCAAGGCCTCGAGCCGTTCGGCGAATTCTTGCCGGTCCCGCTCGGAAATGCCCGCGATCAGCGCTTCCTTGCTGTCGAAGTAAACGTAAAGCGCTCCGGGGCTGATGGCAGCCGCGCGGCAGATGTCCTGCATGGTCGTGCGATGAAAGCCGGCGTTTGCAATGCAGCGTTCGGCGGCATCCAAAATATGCGCGCGGCGCGCGTGCTGGGTTTCAGGTTTGAGCTTCGGCATTGATCCGCCTGTGTATTCTAAGATCGGCGCGAGCCGGAGGTCCGGCGTCAGCCGCATTTGCATTGCACAAAACAAAACGAATGATCGTTTTATTTGCAAAAAAGAGGCAAAGTCATGGCGGGGGGACGCCAATGCGCGTTGGGGGTGCGTCACAAGCCCGTGAGCCCGCTGCCGGCGCCGGCGCCCGAACGGGCAGCAAGCGCCCGCGCACGGCAACCGCCGGCCGCGCCGGGGCGGTGGCCTTTGCTGGAGGACGAAAGAAGAAGGCACCTTGGCGGATGCCTTGGTGCCTTGAGGACTACGTCGATCCGGCTGTGGAGGGAAGCGAAGCCGAACCTTGTGCTGAAACGTGCTCCCGCAGCAGGCGTTCCCTCCCCCAGACGGGTCCCCGCGAACCCAGCCTGGCTGGGAAAGCTGCAAAACCTGGGCTTGCGCCTGCAGGGGCCGGGCCGCTGTAGTCGTGCTGGCGCTTCACATGCTACCTGAATGAGGTTGCCCTCTTCCGCGAGCCCTTCCCATGATCCCGCTGCTCAAAGGCCTGCGCATCCTGGACTTGACGTCGGTCATTCTCGGCCCCTATGCGACCCAGATTCTCGGCGACCTCGGGGCCGAAGTGATCAAGGTCGAACCACCCGAGGGCGACAGCATGCGACCCGTAGCCCCGGTGGCCGCACCCGGCATCAGCGCCATCTTCGCCAACAACAACCGCAACAAGCGTTCTGTTGCGCTGGACCTCAAAAGCGAGGCGGGCAAGGCCGCCCTGTTGAAGCTGCTGCCGACCGCCGATGCCCTGGTGCACAACATGCGCCAGGAGGCCATGGATAAGCTGGGTTTCACCTTTAAGGCGGTACGCGCGGCAAGCCCGCGGATTGTCTATGCGGCGGCCGTGGGCTTTGGCCGGCAGGGACGCTACGCCGGCAAACCGGCCTATGACGATGTGATCCAGGCGGCCTCGGGCTTTGCCGGTCTGTTCGAGATGCGGGACGGCACCCCGCTTTATGCGCCGACAATTGCCGCCGACAAAATCTCGGGCCTGCATCTCGCCTATGCCCTGCTGGCAGCTCTCCTCTATCGCGAACGCAGTGGTGAGGTACCCGGTTATATCGAGGTGCCGATGTTTGAGCTGATGGCCGCGTTCAGCTTGAGCGAGCACCTGAGTGCGGCGACCTTCGAGGCGAGTGGGAGTGTCGGCTACACCCGCGTCCTATCCCGTGGTCGTCGTCCTTACAAGACCAAGGATGGTTGGATTGGCGTATTGCCCTATACACTGCGCAACTGGACCAAGGTGTTGCGTGAGATCGGGCGCGCTGATGTCTGCGAGCAGCCCTGGTTCAGCAATGCGACCGAGCGCAGCCGTCGCGTCGACGATCTCTACGACATGCTGGCGACGGTTCTACCGTCGCGAACGTCTGCGGAATGGCTCGCACTCTTCAAAGAGCTCGACATTCCTTCCCAGCCTGTGCGCAGGCCATGCGAGCTGCTGGATGATCCGCATTTGGCCGACGTGGGCTTCTTCACCCCCAATTTCGCGCAGGACACGCCGGTCAGGCGTACGTTGCGCCAGGCGGTCAATATCGAGGCCATGCCGGTCGAGCCCGACCTGCCGCCTCCGGCTCTCGGCGCAGACACGGCCAATGTACTCCGCCAGGCCGGCTGCAGCGAAGCCGAGATTGCAAACGCGCGGACACAAGCCAGCAGCGCGTCCTCAGACGGCAAGTCCTCATTGCAAGAGCCAAGTCCTCATTGAAGCAGCCAAGGTCAACGCCGCAGCGCAGCCGGTGATTGTTGTCCGCCCATGTGCTGGGCGATCGGCTCCAGGACGATACAGGCCTGGAAGTGTGGCGCGCTCGCGTTCCTGTTGCGGCGGTCCCGTTCGGCCTCCGCTTCCCCACAACTGGCGTGTTGAGAAACCAGCAACGGGCGTCCGTCCGGCTCGCCATGCTCGATGACGAGCCAGGTATTGCGAGGAAGCCAGGTATCGCGAGGAAGATTGTGCGAGTTCATCGGCGGATCCTCCTTGGAAAAGCGCTAGGGACTGCGCCACCGGCCTATGCCATTTGCGCGCTCATATGCGTGGGGGCTTGATGTTCGAGCTCGCGCCGCATGGCCAGCGAGCCTTGCAGTTTTTTTCAGCTTTTAACGTCGCCCGCGGCGCTGTCGAACCGGCCCGCTATGGCGCCCCATCAATTGACATTGGCGGGCTTAAGATCCCGGCCACGCGCGATTGCCATCCGAAGATTTTGCTCAGCGATCGCCAGATCGTCGGCGATGCCCGCGCCCTGGCCGTCGAGGTAACAGCGCCAAATAAATTGCCGCGGATTTGCATCCTGGCTCACAGAGCCGACAGCCAGATAGGGATCTGCCCGCACAAAAAAATTTACAACTCCCGTGTGGGGACAACGCTTCGTGGTGATCACGCCCGGCCTCCTTGGTCGTTCGTCTGCGCTCCTTCCCACGTCCTGCCCTGATCCCCCTGCATGCGCGAGTACGCTATCAAACCGAAGCTTTATGACCAGCCCGTCATTTCGGCGGTGCAACATCATGCCCACTGCCATCGCCCCCGTCGGGCATACGCGGGGGCAGGCAGGGCACGGGAAGGCCGTAGCGGCTTGCGCTGGACCCGGGCGGACCGCGCGCAGAACGTCAGGCCCGTTCCAGGACAACTGCGATGCCCTGACCGACACCAATGCACATGGACACCAGGGCGTATCGCGCGTCTGCGCGCTGCAATTGGCGCGCTGCGGTCAGCGCCAGCCGGGCGCCCGAGGCCCCGAGCGGGTGACCGAGTGCGATCGCGCCACCGTTCGGATTGACGCGCGAATCCTCGAACGCGAGGCCAAGACCCTTGAGGCAGGCCAGCACCTGCGCGGCAAAGGCTTCGTTGATTTCGATGATGTCGATGTCTTTGAGCTCGAGGCCGGCGCGTTCCAAGGCCTTCTTCGTCGCCGGCACCGGCCCGAAACCCATGACGCGCGGCGGCACGCCGGCGACAGCTGATGCGAGGATGCGCGCAAGCGGTTTGGCGCCCACCTTGCTGCCGGCCTCACGGCTGGCAACGACAAGGGCGGCCGCACCGTCATTAATACCGGACGCATTGCCGGCCGTGGTCACACCATCGCTGAAGAGAGGCCTGAGCTTTTGCAGAGTCTCGAGTGATGTGTCGGGGCGCGGATGTTCGTCTGCCGCGACCACGATGTCAGGCTTGCCCTTGCCCTGAGGGATTGCCACCGGATTGATCTCGCTCTTAAAAAACCCATCCTTGTTGGCCTTGGCGTACTTCTGCTGGGAGGCAAGCGCGAATCGGTCGCAGGCCTCGCGCGAAAGCTGGTGGTCACGGGCGAGGTTGTCGGCTGTTTCGGGCATCGTGTCGGCACCGAACTGGTGCTCGATCTTCGGATTGGGAAAACGGGCGCCGAGAGACGAATCATAGACGCTAAAATTCTTGCTGTAGGCCTGCTCCGCTTTGCCGACCACGAACGGTGCCCGCGTCATGCTTTCGACCCCGCCGGCCAGGCAGACGTTGGCTTCGCCACAGCTGATCGCGTGCGCCGCCGCGACAAGGGCATTGAGCCCCGACCCGCACAGCCGGTTGTGTACTGAGCCCGGCGTATCGACCGGTAGTCCTGCGAGCAAGATGGCGTGCCGGGCAACGTTGCGGCTGTCCTCGCCGGCTTGACTGGCGCAGCCGATGGACACGTCGTCGATCAATTCCGGCGCGAAGTTCGAGCGCGCCACCACCTCTTTGACCACACCGGCAAGCAAATCATCCGGGCGCACGCGCGACAATGCGCCGGCCTGGCGGCCGAAGGGCGTGCGCAGCCCATCATAGAGGTAGGCGTCGAGCATGGGATGGTCTCCCGGAAGGTTACGACTGGGGCAATCAGGCGATCGACCCGGCTGCAGGCCATCAACTAGCCGCCTTGTATTCCTTGGGACCGCGTAAGGCCAGCACCAGCTCCGCCATAATAGCAATGGCAATTTCCTGTGGTGTCTGCGCGCCGATATTGAAACCGATAGGACAATGAATGCGGCCGATCTCCAATTCGTTGAAGCCGGCCGCCCCGAGTCGCTGCATCCGCTTGGCATGATTGCGATTGGAGCCGAGTGCACCGATGTAGAAGCAGTTGGAGCGCATGGCGAGCTTTAGCGCCTCGTCGTCAATATGACCAACATGCGCCAGGGCGACGACGGCGGTGTAGGGATCGAGACCGATCTTCGGGATCGTATCTTGTGGCCATTCCGTGTCGAGACGAATGCCCGGAAAGCGTGCCGCAGCCGCGAAGGCCGTGCGTGGATCGATCACCACAACCTCGTAGCCAGCCATCGTCACGAGCTGGGCGAGAATCTGGCCGATGTGCGTGGCACCGATGATCAGCACACGCGCGGGCGGTACCATCGCATGCAGGAAGATTTCGCCGTCGGGCGTCATCTCTAGCTCGCTCTCGCCACTCTCGAAGCGCTTGCGAATTGCTGGGTCCAGCCCCTGATCGTCACGGGCATAGATATCGTGGTGGCCATCCTTAAGTCGGGTTCGCACCAGCAAGCCACGTCGGTCGTTGCGTGCCGTCAGCGCGCGCTCGATCAGCGGCAATCCTTCACGCTTTTCCAAGCGCTCGACGAACACCCGGATTTGTCCGCCGCACGGCAGGCCCACCTGCCAGGCCGTCTCGTCGGCAACACCGAAATCGAGGGTTTTGGGCTGACCGCTCGCCAAAATGTCCTCTGCTTCGGCAATCACCTCACCCTCGACGCAGCCGCCCGAAACCGATCCTTCGAAGCGTCCATCCTGCGCTACCACCATCTGCCCACCGATGCCGACGGGCGCCGACCCCCAAGTGCCCACCACAGTCGCCAAGGCGATGCGCCCGTCCTCGTCGAGCCAATTGCGCGCCGCGCGCAGGATGTCGTGCGTTTGCGCCCGGTTAAGGGTGCCTGGTGGTTCGGACATGGTCGAGCCTCTTGGCCTGATCTAGTGGGCATCAACAATGCAGCGGCGCCCAAGGCGCAGCAGCCCCAGCAGGAAAATAAGCGTCGGCGGCCGGGGACACCAGTGTCGACATTGCTGCACTCCTCACAACCAGCCTTGGACCGCGACAGAGGGGCAAGGAAGGGCTGCCCATCGCCTTCCCTGCAAGTGCGGTGGGGCAGCTGAGGAGCGAGAACCGCACCCCACGATGTGGGGTGGCGACGCCAATAAGCGGTGCCAGACCTGCATGGCACCTCCTTCCTGTGCGCATGCTGGGCCTCCATCTCGGCCGCTGGAGGAGTTGCATCTGCGGGCCGAGGCGTCGTCCTGCGCGCCGACGCAGCACTGACGGGCAACACTGAGGACTAAATGCCATTCTCACAGGCTGGACCAGCAGCAGCCAGCCAGGTCCAGTCCGCAACCAATCCTCTTTTTTCGACCAAAACACCTATTGGACTAAAGTAATTGGACTAAAGTGTTCTGACCAAAGTCTTCAGGACCAAAGTCTTCAGGGCAAACAACCCGGCGTGGACCAAAGAACTAGGGGGCAGTTATTCAGAATTGTCGGGGTTAGCGTGATTTATTTCTATGTGATCGTCAGTAGAATATCGGGGTTAACGCCAATGTTTTCGATACAACCGTCAGGCGAATATTAGCCCGCGGGTTTAGGGACTAAGCCTCGGCGTTGGCATTCCCACCCGACAACAAGCGGGGACCCTATGAGGTTCGTTCGGAGCACGTCTTGAAGCACTTGAATGGTCAAGCACAGCACGCTTGAGGCGTGCGCAGTTGGGGTGAGGGTTTTGTGCCGAAAAATGACCGAAGAACGCGACCGTGCGCCGCTGGCAGCACGAGTGTTAACAGACGACTCCAGCAGGGCTCGCGGCTGCCTTCCGCAGACCAGCCGCTTGAGTACCTGTTCGAGCCCGCTCAGTTGAGCCGGTACGCTGCCCAGCCGATCGGAGGCGAGCTGTCGCAACCTGCCCCGATGATTGGCGCTGTTGCTCAGATCTGCCAAAGGATCGAACTGCGGCGCCAAAATCGTCTTAACCGGTCGCTGGTATCCAGTGAAAACACTTTGCGGGTGCTCGACGGCGTTCTCGCGCTTGAAGCCGTTCCAGCCGGAGGACGCCGCCAGATCCTCGATTTCCTGATGCCCGATGACGCCATTCCGGCCTCGATCGCCGTCACATTTTCAGGCTTCTTTTTGCGGGCGCTGACCAATGCGTCACTGGAGAACCGGTCTGCCGCTGCCAGCGTTGGGACACTGGAAAGCTGTCCGGAGACGCCGGCCACGCTGCGCAAGCTCCGCTCGCATCTTATGCGGCGAAACCTCCACCAGATCATGATAGGACAGCTTGACTCAGAGTCACGCGTCAGCTCCTTTCTGCTGATGCTGGCGATGCGTTCTGGGCCGGCCGTCGTCGGATGCAACCACCTGCTGCCCCTCCCTATGTCGCGGGACGATATTGCCGATTACCTTGCGATGAATCCCGACACCTTGAGCCGCATCATGATGCGGCTGGAGACCCTGCGCATCATACGGCGCCTCAATCGTCATTTGTTGAATTTGATCGATGCCGAGAAACTGGGGCTGCTATCTCCAATACGGGCCCTGCTTCTCACCACGCTCGGCAGTAGCGGCCCGAGCCCACCGTGGCCTAGCCCGGAGATCTCACCGCAAGTGATTGCGTCGGTCGAGCAAGTCGGGAATCACCCGCTCGGACTTCGCAGGCCCAACTGACAGCGACAGAATGCAGCTTGCCGCAACCGGTGTTCAAACGGTTCGAGCGCGCCCAGTTATGGGTACTTTCGATGGCGAGGCCGTTACGTCCAATGGCGGCGCAACGCTGTGGTGGGCAGAACAGGCGGCGATCGTCATGATCCAGAACGCCGACCCGCGGCTCTGACAAGGACTGGTCTCTTGTTTTCTACCGCCGCTGCTCGACTAGATCGCTCTGGAAGTCGGGGGGCGACGTTTGCACGCGCCAACTGGAGGATCTCGATTGCAACATGCGCAGATGCGGTGGGCAACACCCCCGACCACAGATGGTCTGACGTCGGTGTTTCGCAACTGATGTGGGAGGGCGGCGCCCATTCCAAAACACAACCCCAGCAGCTGGCCCAGTAGCGGTCCGTATGATGCCTAGTCTGATCTGGAAAAGGAATTAGCAGTTGAAGAAAGGCCCTACGTTCGCCGCAGAATGGGAGTTGTCAGCATCCACAGCAAGGATCAGTCGCCATGTGCGGAATCGTCGGCATTCTCGGCACAAGGCCGGTTGTTCCCGATCTCATGGACGCCCTGCGCAGGCTCGAATATCGCGGCTATGACTCGGCGGGCATCGCCACGATTGAGAACGGCCATATCGAGCGCTGCAGGGCCGAAGGCAAGCTATGCAATCTCGAGGCACGCATCGCAGACATGCCGCTTTCCGGCCACGCCGGCATCGGCCATACCCGATGGGCTACGCACGGAAAGCCGATTGAAAGGAACGCTCATCCACATATGAGCGACCGTGTCTCGGTTGTTCACAACGGCATCATTGAGAACTATCAGGCACTCAAGGCCGAGCTTTCCGCCAAGGGCCATAGTTTCGAGACCGATACGGACACCGAGACCGTGGTGCACCTGGTCACTGAGGAGCTGCGGCAGGGTTGCACGCCGGTGCAGGCGGTACGCGCGGCACTAAAGCGGCTGGAGGGTTCCTTCGCCCTCGGAATTGTTTTTGCCGGCCACGATGACCTGATGATTGCCGCTTGCCGCGGTTCGCCGCTCGCTATTGGCCACGGCCGCGGCGACATGTACGTGGGCTCGGACGCCATAGCGCTTGCGCCGTTCACCGATTCCATCACCTACCTCGAGGACGGTGACTGGGCCGTCATCACGCGCGTCGGCGCGACGATATTCGATGGCGCCGATCGCGAGGTTGTTCGTCCCATCGTCAAATTGACAGCAAGACACCTCATCGTCGACAAGGGCCACCATAGCCACTTCATGGCGAAGGAGATTCAAGAGCAGCCCGATGTGATCGGACGTACGCTCGCCGTCTACCTCGACATGGCTACGAGCTCCGTGGCCTTGCCGGATCTTGGCGTTGACCTTGCTGCAATCAAGCACGTGACAATCTCGGCGTGCGGCACCGCCTACTATGCCGGCCTCATCGGCAAGCATTGGATCGAACGTTACGCGCGCATTCCCGTTGAGGTCGACATCGCCTCCGAACTGCGCTACCGGGAGGCGCCCCTGCCGGCCGGCGGACTTGCCGTGTTTGTGTCGCAGTCCGGCGAGACGGCAGATACCTTGGCGACGCTGCGCTTTGCAAAGTCCAACGGACAGCGCATTGCGTCCATCGTCAACGTACCCAATTCCACCATCTCGCGCGAGTCCCACGCCGTTCTACCCACGCTCGCCGGTCCCGAGATAGGCGTTGCCTCGACCAAAGCATTCACTTGCCAACTTTCCGCTCTGGCTTGCTTAGCGATCGCGCTCGGACGAGCCCGTGGTGCAATGAGCCGGGCGCGGGAGTTGCAGCTCGTCAGTGCACTGACCGCCGTGCCGCGTCAGGCCGCAAGCTTTCTCCGCTCGGACGCGCAAATCAGGGAGCTGGCGATCAAGGTGTCACGCGCTCGCGACGTGCTCTATCTGGGCCGCGGAACCAGCCACCCGATCGCCTTGGAGGGCGCCCTGAAGCTCAAGGAGATCTCCTACATTCATGCCGAAGGCTACGCAGCTGGTGAGATGAAGCACGGACCCATCGCGCTAATCGACGAGAAAGTGCCGGTCATCGTTGTGGCACCGAAGGACGACCTATTCGAGAAGACGGTCTCGAATGTCCAGGAGGTGGCGGCACGCGGCGGCCAGATCATGTTGGTATCGAACGCGTTGCCCGAAGAGGTGGGCTGCAAGTTGGCGGGCCACGTCCGTATGCCGAACACGCACTCCTTCGTCACGCCGCTAATCTATGCGCTGCCGATTCAACTGCTGGCCTACCACGCGGCCGTGCAGCTCGGCACCGATGTTGATCAACCCCGAAACCTAGCCAAGTCGGTAACTGTCGAATGATGGTGTCAGTGCACATGCTCTGTTGAGGTTCAAGTGAACTTGCCGATGGTGTTTGCGGCGGGCTGCGCAGGGATCTGTGAACTCGCCATTGCCCAGCACTCCCTGTCTCGCTGAGACAACATTCTGAAGCGATCGGAGAAGCGGGGGGAAAGGGAGTTGTCGCGGCGCGAGGATCATCGACAGCGTGTAGCCGCGTTTGGCCCGTCAAGTGCCGGTAACTAGCGATAGGCAATTGCGAAGGTCATTGCAGAAGAACTGGCCGCGCCACCGATCGAAAATCAATGAAGCGAAGAGCCATCATGCACGGTCATAACAAGAAGCCCGCTGTCTCGGTGGCGCGCAAACCGGAGCGCGCGATAGAGGCGGTACCCACAGAGATGTTTGTGACCGAAGACGCGAAGATATTCCTAGAAGCTCGCGCAATTTACGAGGAGCTCATCGCTGTCGCTTTCGGGCGGTCGGCACTAGCATCCCCGGCGCCAATTGAAGCTCGGGCGATTGCCAGAAAATGGATCAAAAAAGTAAAAGAACTGCGCGCTTACGCCGACAGCAGTACCCAGGCTAGGGACTTTCTCGCCGAGAGCGAGGTCATGCGGCAAGTGCTGATAGTGTCCTTGTGCGATGAGATAGGCGAAAGATGGCATCTTATCGAAGGCATCTATTTGTCTGCCGATGAGGTTCGCTCGCAAGCCATGCATTTGATGCTGGGCCACGGTGACTTACTGCGCCTCGGGTGGCTTCTCCTGATCATGGAAATCAGCCGCCCATTCCTGGACGAGACAATGTTAAGGCATCAGGTCTGCAGGGGCCTGTAGAGGCACTCGTTCCATAACTTTACAGCGCGTAGCAATCGCTCGTCAGGAACAAAAATCTGAGGTCAATGACGCTGGCGTGGCGTCGGCGCCCGCAGCTGCTTTTTTTTGCGTTAGTCGATGCGGCCGGGGAAATGGGCATGGGATCCGGTGAAGCTGGATTGCTGGACCCCGAGACATCCTCAGGCTGCCGTTCTTAGGCGATGCAGTCAAGGCAGACGGTCCAGCAGCTGGTTACCGAAGAAAGGTATGAAGCCCAGCCGCAGAAACTCGGTAGTGGCCGCGGCAATGAGCGACGTATCACTCTGATACTCGATCGCGAGTATCGTGAGACCTGCCTTCTGCGCGAGCTGGAGGTATCCCAGACTCCAGGCGATGTCCTCGGTCGAGTTTGGTATCGCGTGACCCGCGAGACCGGTCAGCAAACTCTCTTTGCTGACGGCGTCGATTGCGTCGAGATATCGCTGCGAGGCAAGCAACGGCTCTGCGTTCTGGCCAACGAGCAAAAAGCCTGGCTTGCGGCTGCGGGCGGCGTCAGCGATCTGGGTGATGAAATCGGCCATGTCGTCCAGCGCGCTTGGGCGGCTCATGCGCCAATCGTGGAACGCATCGACCCGATCCAGGAACAGGCCGTCGAAGCCAGCATCGGCCAGCCGCACGCTCGCATCGATCACGATTCTTTGCCACTCTGGATGCCAATAGCGAACCGAGTAGCTCCTCGGCCAATCGCGGCTCTCCACGCCTAACCAAGGCGGCGAGGCACCGCCCTTCCAGTCTGCTGACCAGTAGGGCCTGTACTCCTCCGCGGCACCGACGCTCAAATACGCCAGAACCAGGCGTCGTTCGTTACTTCCCTTCCGCTTGAGCTGACGCATCTCTTCCGAGCTAGGCGTCCGCCCGCTGGCGGGATCGATGATGGGATCCACAACGATCAGATCAAGCGGAGAGGCGGCGATGCTCGCAACGTCGATGTTTTGATATTGGCATCCCCATCGCCCGACGCGCGCCAGGATGGTGCGCATGTCGGTGCGCGCCCCCTGCGCGGATGGAAGGCTATTTGCGCCGGCTGACCGGTGCGGCATAAATGCTGGGGGCACAGCGGCGATGGCGCACACGAGGCCTAGGAAAACATCGCGAAGGCGCATCTCGTATCTCCGAATTCTCGGCACCAGCTTTGGCGTCGCGGCAAGGACCATCGGGCCCGCCCCTAGCGCTCTCACTTGCGGCACTGCTCTTGCGTGTTCTCACTCCTCAGCGCTGATCTGCGTGTAATGACCCACATCTTCGCCAGGATAGTGTCCCACTTCGGATGGCGATGCGGTTCCCTGCCCGACCTGGAGCACGTCATCGGGCTGTAGCGGCGTGTTCTCCTGTGCCGGGAGGACGACGGGTCCCTCCCGACCCTGGCGAACGATCTGGTAGATCGGATGCGCGTTATATTGGCTGCGAGTACTGAGCAGTCGTCCTTGGCCTAGAGTCTCTGCGAGCGATCCGGCGGACTCCAGCGCCAGGCGCACCTCCGAAGCCTCGGCCTCTGTGGTCGCGATAGACCTGGCGAGCTCGCTGGCATGTTCGGATGCTTGCCGTGCGACAGCGCGCTCCGACTGTGCCAGCCGCGCCTCGGCGGCCGCCATTGCAGCATGAATATCCTGACGCCGCGCCTCGATCTCGGCCAAATCGCTGCGAACCTTGATGACGCCAACCCGCGTGCCCAGGCCGTGCACCTTGAGCAGGTCGTTGAGATACTCGCTGTTCATCTGGCTCTGGGCGTTCAGCTGGAGGAGCTTGGCGCGCATCGTCTCGATCTCCTTGCGCGCGGTTGCAACTCCGGCGGTGGTCTCGGTCCGCTGCTGCTCGCGCCTCCCCCGATCGAGCTCCAGGAGCCTCTGTTCCGTGGATAGCATGATCTCCGCGCCGTCCTTACCAGCGAGTGCGGTCAACTGCGAGGGTCGCTGCATCGACGCGCTCCCTTTACGCTCGGCCTCCAGTCTAGCCCTGCGAGCAAGCAGGCGCGTGAGCTGGTGGGTGAGCTTAGCGACGCGTTCCTGCTCGCGGCTAGCCTCGATCAGCTCCGCTGTGTTGCAGGTCCCGCGGTCAATACCACCGGCCAAAGCGATGGCCTGGAGGACAGTCATGTGGCCCGCGTGCTTGAAGGCGCCAGTGTTCTTCACCATGCCCACCACGTAGACGGGCCGGCGGTCCTGGATGCTGACATTGACTTCCACGGGCTGCCCGGTCGCACGCGTGAAGGCGTAGGCCAGCAAGGCCTCTAGATCACGTGGGCCCACCTCCTTCGTGATCTGGAACTTGCCAAGCCGTGGCAACGAGACGATGCCGTCCTGGTCGATCGAATACTCGGCGCTGAGGTCCGTGCGCTGCAAGAAGGTGCGAAGCGTGGAGTCCACCCCCGTTTTGCCCCGGCTGGAAGGACTGGCGCCAGCAACGTCGACGATCTCAAGAAAGGCGATTTTAAGCCGATCACCGACGGCGAGCGCAGCCGCGCTCGCGCGCCGGGGGGGCCGCACCACATCAGCGGACATCGCCGCATCGGATTTGGCCACACTATCGTCAGCTTGCAGGTCCGTAACAGCACCCGTTGCGAGGAGTGCCGAACACAATATCGGGCCCACCGCGTAAGACATGCTCATCTTGGTGGTTTGCATCGCTCTACTCCATCTTTGTGATGAGGGGTTTCAACGAAGGGAGTCGCCCCGGGCGGAGCAAGACGGGTTTCCGGGGCGGCCGGCAGAACGTGATGAAAGTCAAATCTTCCATGCTGCGCTCAAGGACCACGAGGGCCAGAGCCGCGCAGATTACGCAAGCGGCGAGATAGCCAAGGCCGTAGTAGGCAAGTCCGAGGTCAACAGTCGCCAAGGCAAAGCTGCCCTGCAGAACAAGGAAGACGGCCTGCAACGTCAAAAAATGTCCGTGCCTGTCGAAGAACAGCAGCAGCGACGTCGCCGCGAAGAAAAGAAACTGAAAGAGCGCGCCTAGCGCGCCCAGTCGCAGCACGCCGACCTGCTGGAAGAACAGGCCTGTGGCCTCGACGATCGTCGGCGCGCCAAGCACCACGACGAGACAGAGCGCGGTCTGGATGAAGGTCGTCCGGCCCAGGTCTGCAAACGTTATCCGCTTGAGGTTCTCAGCATGCGCCTCGATCTGGCTGAGAGTGCAGTGATTTCGAATTGCCGCATAATAGGCTCTGTACCGGACATAGAACGACGTTTCAACGTTGGTAACGAATAGTGCCAGCGCAGGGATGATGGTCAATTGCGCGGTGAAAATTGCACTGTCGTAGATGGGCGCGTGCGTGAGCCCTAGCTCGTGCCGCACGCCCGCCGGGCCGGTCCACATCACCCACTTGTCAATCCATATGGCGATCGCACCAAAGAGACCGGCCAGTGCCAGCGGCAGATGGCGCCATAGACCTGAGGCGAATGTGCAGAGGGCCGCGGATAGGTCCGGAACGGCCTGTGGAAAGGTCGCAAGCACCCGGCTCACCAGCGCCGACAGGACCATCAGCAGGCCGGCGTTAAAGGCCCAGATCATGGCTGTCCAGCCGCCATTGAAGCGCGTGGCCAGCACCGTGGCAATGACTGCCAATGCAAGTCCGCCTAGAAAGCCAAGCGTAATTCCCTTGTAGTCGCGGACGGCACCGCAGAACGCCAGCGCGACCCAGACCAGGCCGGCGACGGCGCAGCTACTGGCGGCCGGGATGGCCGTTGCTGCCGGCACGCCGTAAGCCAGATGGCAGAGGAGGCCGATCGCGAAGGAAACCGCACCACTCAGCACAAATGCGGCAACGAACAGAGGGCGCACTTGGCCCACATCGCGGCTATAGAGCGCGTCGCCGACGAGTCGACCCGCCACCAGGATAATCGGAGCCGAGCAGATCAGAGAGACGGCGAAAGCGTAGATGACAACGAGGCGAAAGCCATCAATGACCGAGAGGGATGCGTGCTCGGCGGTCAGGATGCTGATCAGCGCCAGGGCGGTCACCGTGAACAACCAGGGGCCGGTTGCAATGACGGCGGCATGGCCGATCGAGGCCATAGGTGCCAGCAGGTTGTCCTGCGTGCTCAGCGCTCTGAGCCTGAACCCGATGCCAGCCATTTACGCGGGCTCCATGGCCGACAGGGGCGTCTGCTCTCTCATGAAGGTGCTATAAAGTTTGGCGTAGCTGCCCTGAGCAATGCACGTGGCGTAGCGGCGACGCACGCGCCTGCGCAGGTTCTCGCCCAGCCGCTGCCTCAGAGCCTTGCTATGCAACAGTCTGCAGACGCAGTCGGCCACCTGCTGCGGCGAGACGAGATCCGTTATGAATCCGCCGGGCTCCCGCGGATCATCTTCTTCGCCGACGCCTTCGATAATCTCTCGGCAAGCGCCGACATTCGTCGCCACGCAGGGAATGCCAGCGGCACCGGCCTCCAACAGCACCAGGGGCTGGGCCTCGCTGAGGCTCGTAAGCACCACCACATGCACCTTCGGCAACCAATGCGTTATGAGCACTGAGCCAGTGAACTCGACGCAACCCTCAAGGCCGAGTTCCGCCACGAGCTCGCGGCACTCGGCGGCGTAGGCTGGGTCCTCGTCCGTCGGCCCCATCACCAGGGCTCTAAGGTTCGGCAGTTGGCGCCGCACGGCTGCTGCAGCGGCAATAAAGGTGCGCGTGTCTTTGATCGGAACGACTCGTCCGATCAACGCCATGGTCGGCGGCGCGCCCTGCGGTGCCGCATTGAGAGCGGCGAATTGGTCGACGTCGATGCCGTTCGCAATAACCGTGAGCCTGCTGGAACCGGCTCCGAGAGAGACCTGCAGCTCCTGGTTGTCGCGATAGAGGGTGGTGATCTGCGAACTGGCTTCGTAGCAGGTGCGTGCATAGGTCTCGAATGTACGGATCCAGAGATCGCGCACATCCATGCGTGGGTCATCCACGTTGAGACCCTTATCGACCGTGTCGTAGATCCAATCCGCCATCTGGATTTCCATGCGGCGCTCGTTTGTATAGATGCCGTGCTCGGTAAGGAGTGCAGGCCGCCCCGTCTCGACCGTCGCGCGGGCCGCAAGGAGCCCCGCGTATCCCGTTGAGATCGCGTGATAGACCTTGGCGTCGGGTAGGCCAAATTTCAGCGTCGAAAACAGACCACCGCACAGGGCGCGCCATGCCCAGTAGAACTGCAGGAACGAGGCGTGCGGCATCAACGTCTCGTACATGCCGCGAACGACGCCGAATCCTTCCGCGGACTGGAGCAGTTCGGCGAGCGACAGCTCGTTCGCCTCTGTATTGAAGATGCCAACCAGCTTCCGGAATTCGGCCAGCCCGCCGCCGCTGAGGAAGCGACTTAGCCCCGGTAGCAGACTCTGCGTAGCGCAGGTCCGGCGCGTACCCAGCCGCCACGGCCTTCGGGGCGCGGGCACATTCAGCCCGAGGTCATGCTGGGCGAGCAGGTTAGGTGGACGCTCATAGCGCGGCCGACGTTGCTCATGGCCAGAAGTGATCGCGACGACCGAGAAAGTCAGATCCTTTTGAGTGCGCATCAGCCAATCGACCCATGCGGAGACCCCGCCCGCCACATACGGGTAGCAGCCTTCAATGATCAGGCAGACGTCAGTCTGCCCGCCCATCCTCACCTTGCCCTTGCGATCCATTATCGACGCGTCGCTCATCACTAACCGCCAATCAAAAACGGAGCGCCACCAGCAGTCCTTCCAGGTAAGTCGTCGCCGTCCGCTACTGTAAAAAGCATTCGGTGCAGATCTGCGTGGCGTCCCGCAGCCACCAGACACCGCGCCGCCAGACGTCTCGTCTGCGAGCAGGAAACCGGAGCCGATTGCACAAACCGGTCGAGCCAGCCGTCATCCTCGTCACTCGCCGCGATAATCCGGCACAGGATCATCGCCTGCTCGGTGGAACTGCTGCCGGGCTCTGCGGCGTCCAGGCATAGTGCCTTGGCGTTAGCCAGCGCCTCGCGCACCTCGGCGGGATCGAGGAAGCCGGATTCAGCGCAATCGACGATCGAACGCGCGCAAGCGAGCATGGCCGGGACATCCTTGTTGCGGCGCACGGCGCGGCTGCTGTGGCGATCAGCGTGCAGGCGCCGCCTGAAGTCCTCCTTCAGCTTGACGAAAATCGCTGCAGCCTGGGCCCTAACAGCCGATCGAGGGCTGCGCAGGGCTGAACTGAGAAGCGGGAAGAAGTCGCCGTGATACCTCAAGCCGATGTGGCCGAGCAGGGCTTGCTTTTCGGGCAAGGTGCCCTTCTCAATCACGTCGGCGAAGTTCCGGGGTTTCCGCAGCGTCGGCTGAAACTCACGTCCGGTGAGGATCCCTTCGTGCATCCGCAGCGTTGCATCGGAGCGCTCCCCACCGGACAACCAGTCGTACCAAGCCGCCAGTACATTTGCCTCGGGTGCTCCGCACCGCTCGACGAGGGCAAGCAGGATGACGCTCAGGCCGCCTAGTGGACCGGCAATTAGGAGGAGCACCAAACTAACTGTCCAGAGCGTCCGATCGCATGCGGGGGCGGGGGCAAAGCACCAGGCGCAGGCTGCAAGGAGCAGGACATGTGCCAGCAGAATAGCGAGCCGGTTGGCCTCAACGGCAATGCCAATGCCAATCACAAGGAGGTCGACACTGACAAGGGCGCCTACCAGCCGGAAGAGCTGGCCATCAAAGCCCTTCACAGCCTCACTGGCTGTGCTCGCTCGCCGGTCTGTGCGCTCGCCCATCAGTGCTCTTCTTTCGCCAGCCTTGTGAATGCGTCTCCAATCATCGAGACCAAAAACCTGTGCAACCTCGTGAGCACCCGTTAGCGTGCGTTAGGTGGTCCCACCGGCTGCGACGGACACGAGCCGCGTCGGCAGCCGCTCCCGCTTGAACGTGATCAGGATTGGGTCCCTGCTCAAGGCATGCGAGAGCTCGCGACAAAGCATGCGTAGGCTGCGCTCGGTCTCCTCGGTCAGCCGCATGGGATCCATCGTTTGAACCAGCAGTACGCCGATCAGCCGGTCGCCCTGGGACGAGAGAATCGGGGCTG
The DNA here is from genome assembly GCA_963820375.1 of uncultured Alphaproteobacteria bacterium. Taxonomy (GTDB): domain Bacteria; phylum Pseudomonadota; class Alphaproteobacteria; order Rhizobiales; family Hyphomicrobiaceae; genus AWTP1-13. Next base: position 227,356 of record CAWFZX010000022.1, read on the forward strand.
CAATTAGCGCGACACCAGCGAGAAGGTGCACATCCCAGCTCCTTCGAACGGACAGCAGCCGGTGTCCGCGCATCAGCTCTGCCTCCAAGCCTTCAGGCAAGCTCTCGACCGCGGGCAGCTTTCGCGCCTCGTGCAAAACGCAGGAAAGCTCGGGGTTGATGGCAAGTCGGCCGTCGCGCGACGTCAGCAGCAGGTAGCTCGCCTTGCCGAGGAGCATGTCCATCGCTCGCTGCAGGGCGGGCGTCAGCTCCTCCTGACGAGCCCGATGTACATCGTCAAGCACGGCAAGGCCGGTCTCGATCGAACGCTCTGCCGTGCACGCAATCTGTCGCTCAAGCGCATCGCAGTGAGACCGAAGTTTCTCGGCCAGGTTGCCGATCGAAAGCACGCGCGCATCCGCCTCGACAAGTCGGGAACGCAGCGCGTCCGCCTTATGCGCGTGCTGGTCCCGGAAGCTGCCAAGCACCACTGCTGCTACCGGCCACAACATCGGCTCGCGCCACATGCGGTAGAGATAATCGTAGACGTCCTCACCACCGGTTTGGGAGGTGGCGCCTGCTGCCACCCAGTGGAGCGCCATCGCTGCGACGGCGGCAGCGATACCGGGTATGGTGCCATACTGGCTGGCGAGCAGCAGGACGGGGATCCAGAACGGATGCGGGCTGATCGATCCTAGCTGCGAACCGATCGGAGTGACGACCGCGAGCAGCAGCAGCATCGAGAGGACAATCAGGAGTTCGAGCAGCCACGAAGCAGCGCCGCCTCGCCATAGCCTCCGCGACGCGGAGGGAAGGCGCATCCTAGCCGGCGGCGGAGGCGACGCCATAGAGCACATCCCATCTAAATGATCGATGCCATGAGTATCCGCGCGGCGCCGGCGATGAACCAGCAGTTTCATCTGACCGGCGTCAGATTGCGATGACGCCAGTTCCTGTCGCAAATCAAGCCGCGTCACTTGCCGATCGTGACCCAAACCGCATTGCCAAGTTCCGGGATAGCTGCGCCCCTCGCCTCATCACCCAGGAGATCGACGAGCTCCGGCGGCATGCGTCCGCTTTCACGCAGCTCGATCAGCCTCTCGATCGCGATTTGGACCGGCTTCAGCGCGCTTAGCAACGATAGCCAAATCTCCTGCTGATGGCTGGCAAGGCGCGATGGATCGACGCGATCGAAATACCACTCCGCCAGTTGTCGATTGCCACCCACTCGCGCCATCTGTGCGGCCAGCAGTGGACGAACGTCGAGGGCCTTGCGCGGGAGGAGAGCCAGCAATTGAGTCAACATCTCCGGTCCATAGGCGTAGGCGATCTCCTCCGCGAACGCGGCCTGAATCTCCGGTCGTGCCCCCGCCTGCACAAGCTGCAGCAGCTTCTGCACTGGCTTGCGCCTTTCAGCTGCCGCCAGGGAGGCATGCACATACCCTCTCGCCGCCTCGGCTGAGGGTTCGTCTGTCCGGTCGGCCCATCGAGCCAGGAGCTCGCGGGCTACCGGCGCCTGCGAGCTTTCGGTCAACACGGCGGCAATCTGAAACGTCGCTTCCGGCATCCGCTGCACACAGATTTGCGCAAGCGCGACAGCCGCGCTGGCATCAGTCTGCGCCAGCCTGATGATAAGCTTCCCCGCCAGATACGGGTTTCGCCACTTGCTCAACCACACCTCTGCGCGGCGTCGGGCCTCGTCGAGACGACCGCTCTCCAGCAGCACGTGCAGCAGTCTCAGTCTCGCCGAGCTCTCGATCGCAGGCGCATGTTGGTCGACAAGCCGGAGCCAGGGCACCGCGCCCTGCCAATCCCCACGCGCCGACAGCAGAGCGCCAAGCCGCTCGTAATGCGGCAGCTTGAGATGGCGGGTACCCGCGAACGTCCGCAGCAGCTGGAGTTCTTCGTCGTAGTGGCCGTGGTGGCGATACAAAGCCAGCAGGCGAGAGAGACGTTCCGGGTCCGGCCGGGCGCGCAGCAGCCCCTCGGTGGCTCGGAAATGATCGTCGAGCCGGCCGCTTTGCAGCAACAAGTCGGCCAGAATCTCCTGCGCCCCGCGGTCGTTCGGTCGAACAGCGAGAACCGCCTCGGCCGCCTCGAGGGCGCCTGGGATGTCGCCCAACTTGAGGCGCAGGACAAGGGCCTGCATCAGCACCTGCGGCCGCAGATTCGCCGCCTCGCGCATCGGCAGCAGTATGCGCGTGGCCTCCTCGTAGCGTCCATCGCGCACCAGCATCACCGCGTACTCGTCTTGACGCGGTATCAGAAAAAGCCCTACGGCCAGAACGAGGATCGCGAAGAACCCCATCACCATATGGTGTCGCGCCTTGCCCTGCCTTATTGTCTGCATGGACCGATCTCGATTGTCGTTGGTTTGGCATCAAGCACAGGCACTGCAAATGCCAGGCGACCACTTTCGTCCGCTGCCGCGGACCCTGACCAAAGTGAGGCATTGTCCCGTCTGGCGATTACCTGACATGCCATCCGGGCAGGTGCCCGCCAGTTGAATTCGCCGGGGCCAAAGCCTTCGGCCTCGAAGGACATTCGGCCGTCCTCGCGCACAAGCTTGCGCACCCTCCAGCGGCTGTCGGCCAACTCTAAATTGGCGATTCCGGATGGGGTAGCCGGCACATCCGTCAGCCTAATCACCGCCGCCTCGATCGTCTCATCGACCGTGACGTAGAGTGCACCGCCATGACGGGTGTATCCGACGACGCCTTCGCTGCCCTGCACGTCAATGACCTTGTCGCCGATCCGGTCAAAGCGAAAGGTCTGGAGCTGGCCGCGGCTCGTGATCCGCCAAGCGGCCTCTCCGATCTCGGCGATTTCGGTGGTAAAAAAACCGTCGGCGATTTCGGCATAGAGGCTCGCCCCAATTGGCGCTAGGGGGGCGGAACGTGCCTCTTCAAGGTGTCGTCGCAATATGCTGAGTGCGGCGTGCTCACGGCCCACGCGCATGCGGAAATTGATGTTGGCCGGCTTGAGCCGTCGCGGCAGCTCGGTTCTTCGCATGGTGTCGCGCAAGCTGAACAAGGCCGTAGGTAGGCGGGCGTCGGCGGTCTGGTATGCCAGCTCGTTGCTGGTGGCCGTCAGGGTCAGCCGCGGCGCGCTGCCGGTTGCCAAAGGTGTCAGATTAGAGATCGAGTCATAGTTGCCATCGAGTCGCGACACCCTGGATGCGATCGGGTGTTTGCCCGGCCGCGTGACCTGGGGCAGGGCCAGCAGGTGCTGAGCTAGGGCACGCGATCTGGCGGGATCGTTGCCACGCCCTACGAGGTCGGCATCGCGCAGATCGAGCGTGACGGCCAGCTCGGGGAACGGCTCGATCAGCTCGCGCGCAACCACTTCGGCGGCCGTTCCGTGTACGCGCCAGCCCCGTTCGGACCCGACCGGAACCGACCAACCATCGCTGGAGATCAAGCTGAAGTAGACACGGCGTCCTGATAGGGTGGTCGGATCAGGTATCGGAAAGGTGCGTGCGCCGAGGGCGGCGCGAAAGAATTCGAACGGGTTGATGATCCACTTGCCGCGATGAAGGGGCGACTGCTGATGGCAGAACTCGTAATTGAACGCCGCAAATCCACCACGCTCGCCGACAGCCACAAGCGTCGTCAGCCTGGAACCGGCGTGTGTCGGCTCTGCGAGTTGCAGGCCAATCCTGACATTGTTGGAGATGACGTCAACGATGGGATAGTCCGGCAGAACAGGATCGAGGAGACACTCGAATTCGTACAGATCCTTATCTAGTCTCGTGATCTGCGAGCTGTCGGCCGGAGACACGTACTGTCCGGTATGCCGCAGACCGAACAGGTACATGACGCGGTTGGCAAGCTGCCGGTTGCGCGCAGTGACCACGGCGCCCAGATCCCCCAGCACGATGAACCGGAGGCCCTCCCGGGCGGCCAGATCTGCCCAGGCAAGGTAGGCTTCGCCTTCGGCTACCGGCCCGACGAACCAGGTCAGTACGCCGCCGAAGTGCGCTGCCTCATGCGGCGCCGGCAAGCCAGACCGTACGTCCCGATAGCGCAGAACGTAGCCAAGGTGGTTGAGCGGTAGCTCCGCAAATCTGTGAATGCGTGTGGCGTCGACGGCGCCTTCCTGCCCACCGTCGTAGAGTGCCAAAATCTCGCGCTTGACCGTACGCTGCAGTGGCGCCAAATCGTCCGCCTGAGCGGCATGGCAGATTAGACTGGCCAGGAGTGCGGCGACAGCGAGTCGCAACCAATGAAGCTCTTCGGTCACGTCGTTCGCTCACCATGCAAAGGCCAGAGCGCACGACTGCTCATTCGAGCAGAGGTCTGAACGCGAGCGGCCGCCAATCGCTGCTCCCATCGCCAGGCATCCCTGATGATGCTACCGAGGTCATCGTGCCGGGGCGTCCAGTCAAGAACGGAACGCAATCGGCAGCAGTCGGCCACGATCTCGACGACGTCTCCTGGACGTCTCTGCGAGCGGTGTACCGCGAACTCGCGACCGGACATCTGCTTCACTGCATCGATCACCTCCAGAACGGAGAAGCCCCTTGAATAGCCGCAGTTCAATATTTGCGACGGCCCACCTTTCTCGAGATGCAAGAGGGCCGCAAGGTGCGCCTGCGCCAGATCCTTGACATGAATAAAGTCGCGGATGCAGCTTCCATCTCGAGTCCGATAGTCCGTCCCGAATACATCGATCGCCTTGCGCTGGCCAATCGCCGCTTCGCAGGCAACCTTGATCAGGTGGCTCGCGCCCTTCGTCGATTGACCGGTGCGACCGGCAGGATCTGCGCCAGCGACGTTGAAGTAGCGCAGTGCGACGTAGCGCAAAGCATGCGCCTTGGCGGCGTCAGCGAGCATCATCTCCGTCATCATCTTGGACGTTCCATAGGGAGACAGCGGCCGCAGCGGGGCATCCTCGCCGACCGGTATCGAGGCTGGAGTTCCGTAGACAGCGGCCGTCGAGGAGAAGATGAAGTGGCGGATTTCGGCCGCGATCGAGAACGCTATGAGCGCCCGCGACCGTTCAGTGTTGTTTAGGTAGTACCGCATGGGATCGGCCAGCAATTCGGGCACGACAACCGAGCCAGCCATGTGGATTATGGCATCGATCCCGTGATCCTCATGCAGTTTGCTCAACAGCACCTGATCGGCGACGTCGCCGATGACAAAATGCGCGGACGAAGGGACTGAGGAGGCAAAGCCCGTCGACAGGTTGTCGAGCACGATTACGGTCCTGCCTGCGTCGACCAGCTCGTAGGCGACATGACTGCCTACGTAGCCGGCGCCACCAGTTACCAAGATTGCCATTACCACCTCGCTCGCGTGTCGTAGTCTGGGTTGCGGTGACCGCTCATCGGTCGCGGAATGCCCTCGCGAACTGCTCGGTCAGCGGTTTCATCGCATAGGACAGGACCGATCGCGGCGCCGTCTCGATAAACACCTCGACCGGCATTCCGGGTACCAGCCGGCGCCCATGACTGGTCTCCAGGAACGCAGCATCCGGCGCGATCCTCGCCACGAAATATGCCTGGCCGGTCTGCGATTCTCGGCTAGCATCGGGGGCAAGCCTCGTGATCCAGCCTGTACCTTCCGGCGTCGACTGCTGATGGAAGGCCGGAAACCGCAGAATGCTTTTCTGGTTGACGTGGATCTGATCGATGTCGGTCGTCTGAATGCGCACTTCAACGCTGAGGGTCTCACGATGGGGCACGATCAGCATTAGCTGCTCGCCTGTGCCAATCACGCCACCGACCGTATGCGTGATCAACTCGTGCACGACACCATCGATCGGCGATCGGATATCGATCCGGCGAAGCTGGTCCTCCACCGCAATCCTGCGGTCCTGAAGCTCAGCGATCCGTGCCTCGATTTCCCTGATCTCTTTCTGGGCATCGGAGGAGGTTGTTTGATCAATGGCCGCGATCTGCAACCGGATCTCCGCGATTTGCCCCCGTAAACGCGCGATCTGGGCGATCAGCGTGCCGTTCTCACCGTCAATGCGTGCCTCCTCGCGCTGGAGGCTGATGAGGCGCGTTACCGGCAGGAGGTCGCGTCGATACATGTCGCCGACGCGGTGGACTTCATCTTTGATCAGCGCCAGCTCCCGCAGCTTGGCGCCGTGCTGCACAGTGGAGCCCTTGATCTCCTCCTCGAACTGGCTGATGCGCTCGGCGAGTTGCGCCTTGCGGCTGTCGTTGGCCGCCCAGCGCTCACGAAAAAGCCGGAACTCACCCTCCATGATGCGCGACGTGTCTAGCCCCGCCAACCGACCGAGCGTCTCGGGAAAAGCGATGCTCTTGTGGTTGTCGCGCTCCGCGACCAGACGGGCCTGTCGACCAGTGAGCTCGGCCAGCTGGGTACTGATGATGCCGACCGAGGCCCGCGCCTGGGTGGCGTCGAGCCTGATCAGGACGTCGCCTGCGGCAACTTGCGACCCATTCTTGACCATGATTTCACTGACAATGCCGCCCTGCGGATGCTGCACCTTCTTGCTGTTGCCCTCGACCACGACGGTTCCCGGGGCGATGACGGCCCCGGAAAGCTCGGCGAACGAGGCCCAGCCGAAAGTTGTCACAGCGAACAGGATGGTGACGATCAATCCTGCGATCAGACGTCGCTTCAGGCCCGTGACGTCTGCGTCCCGCGACGCACCCGCCGCGGATTTCGTGAACCTTTGGGTGATGCTGTCGGTCATGGCGGTCCTAGCATCTGGTCAAGCTTTGGCCGGTACGACGGCCCTGATCGGTTGGCGAAAGATCTTCCGGAGAATTTCCTCGGTGGGTCCGAACTCCGTCACCCGGCCCTGTGCGATCATTGCCGTCCGGTCGGCCGCGGCCAGCGCGCTCGGGCGGTGGGCGATGATAACCGCAATGCCGCCGCGAGCGCGGATCGCGTGGATCGCGCCCGTCAACGCGGCTTCGCCTTCAGCATCTAGATTCGAGTTCGGCTCGTCGAGGATCACAAGGAACGGATCGCGAAACAGGGCGCGGGCCAGCGCGATACGTTGGCGCTGCCCGGCCGAGAGGTAGACCCCATCGGGCCCCACATAGGTTTCGTAACCCTGCGACAGGCCCAGGATCATCTCATGAACACCGGCGGCGTGCGCGGCCGCAAGGATCGCCTCGCTGTCCTCGGCCTCCTCCAGGCGGCTGATGTTCTCTGCGACGGTGCCTTCGAACAGCACCACCTCCTGCGCCAGGTAGCCGATGTGGCGGCCGAGCTCCTGACGCGACCAGCGATCGAACTCAGCTCCATCGATGCGAATGGAGCCACGCTGGATCGGCCAGACCCCGGCGATGGCGCGCGCCAGCGATGATTTGCCGGAAGCGCTCGGACCGATCACCGCCAGTGCCTGACCTCGCTGGAGTTCAAAGTCGATGTCGTGAAGCACAAGCTGCCGGCTGCTGGGAATGGCGACGCTGACATTCCTCAGGCTGAGGCTCAGCCGGGGCGGCGGCAGCTTGAGCGGCTTGGGGGAGGCCGGCACCGCCTTGATCGCATCTCGTAGGCGCGCATAGCCGTGGCGCGCGGCAACGAAGCTGCGCCAGTGGATGATGACTTGCTCTAGAGGCGCCAGCGCCCGGGCACTGGCGATCGAGGCGGCGATGATCGCGCCGGCCGTGACATCGCCACGGATGGTTAGATAAGCGCCAAGGCCAAGGATTGCCGACTGGAGGAAGAGACGAAGCACGCGCGAGATGCCGCCCAGAATGGCGATGACATCACCGGATTTCGTTTGCAGAGAGAGAAACGTACGATCTGCCCGCTGCAGGCGCTCCGCGGCACGGTCGGCGAAGCCCATGGCATGCAGCAATTCCGCATTGCGCGTGCTGGCATCGGCGAGGCCGCGTCGCCGCAAATCCGCCTGGGAGGCAAGGTCTCCCAGCCCCTTCGAGAAACGCGCCGTGAGCAGGGCCAATGCCACGATCAGCACCAACCCGGCGAGGCACAGCAGGCCAAGCGCGGGATGAAGCAGGAAGACGAAGCCCAGGTACAGCGGCATCCAGGGCAGGTCGAGGAAGGCTACCGCTCCGCCGCTTGCCAGGAATGAGCGAACCAGATCCATGTCCCGGATCGGCTGCTGCGCTTGGGCACACGACATGCCGAACAGCGGGCGTTGCAGGACCAGCCGATCCACGGTACCGGTGAGCCGCTGCCCGAAAGTCGAGCCGATGCGCCCCGACGCTTGGCTGCGGAGAATTTCAAGAAGGCCGAGAAAGACAAAGACGATCGCCACGATCATGGTGAGCATGACCAGCGTTGGCACGCTGCGGCTGGTCAAGACGCGATCATACACCTGCAGCATGTAGATCGAGCCGGTGAGAGCCAACAGGTTGATCATGCCCGAGATCACAAACAGCGCAAGCAGAGCACGGCCGAAGCTGGCGCTCACAGCGCCCAGCTTTCCTGGCTCGTGCGTTTGCAGATTGGTCTCCATCATCGGCGCCCAGGCAAGCACTGCCGCGGCGCTCGGACCCGCCGATCACGGTAATGTGGTTGCCGGTCAATCATCACCGCGCACCCGAAACGGCAGCCGACGCCGCGCAACGCAAAACTCTGCTTTTCGTCAGAGTGCCGGGGCAAGCGCCGGATGAAGCGCCTCGCCGGCTCAAGCCCGTTCCAAGCGGCCACCTCAGACAGCAGCCGAGCTGGCGTCGCTTTCCCGCTCTGCCTGTGCGCTTGCACACGCTGCACGCCTCACAGATCCTTCACTCGCCTCAAAGGATGAAATCGGATGCGGAAAGGCTGAGGATCCCATTCAAGACAACTTGGAATTCCATATTTGTGGTGTTCGCATTCGTATTGCCTTCGACGACGGTGAGGCTGTTTGCCGTATCGTGGCGGTAGTGCAGCTGGCCTGCGGCCGTGATGGCTGCGCCCGCAGTCGTCAGGAATGTGAAATTCTGGACGCCTCCCGCCACAGTGTTGGCGTCGAACACGCTGATATCGATCTTGTCCTCGCCGGATACAAAATCGGTAATGCGATCGCGGGTCGTGCCCGTCCCGGATTGAGCAGCCGTGGCAAACACGAAGGTGTCGGCGTTGGCTCCACCCGTGAGCAGATCGATCCCTGCCGCGCCCGTAATCTGATCGTTGCCGGCGCCGCCCGTGACCGTGTCGTTGTCGGCGGCGCCATTCAGGATGTCATTGCCATCGCCACCATCCAGGACGTCGAGGCCCGCATTGCCGTTGAGGTTGTCGTTGCCGGCACCGCCATTGAGCGTGTCGTTACCGGCGCCGCCAGTGAGGGCGTCGTTGCCAGCAAGGCCACTCAGCGTGTCATTGCCATCCGCCCCGTTCATCGTATCTGCCTCGGGTGTGCCGTTCGCCACGTTCGCCGCCGCAGTGCCGTTGAAGGTCGTGCCATTGACGTTGCTAACGGTCACCGCCAGGGCCTGCGTATCACTGGCAGGCGTAGCGCCGCTATCGGTCACCTTGACGATGACGTCGTATATGTTGTTGAGGCCGGCGTCGCGCGGGGTCTCGAAGTCGGGCGAGGTGATGAAGGTCAGGGCGCCGGTCGTTGCGTTGATGTTAAACAAGCCGGCATCGGCACCGCCGCCGATCGCGTAGCTGAGCGTCTGGCCGACGTCGGGGTCGGTCGCCGTGACCGTGGTGACGGCAGCGATGCCATTCTCGGCGTAGGAGATGGCGGCCGTGGCGCCGCCACCGTTCGAGGTGATGACCGGAGCGGCACTCGGCGCGGGTAGAGTGACGGCGACGTCGTGCGTGCCGATCGGGCCGAGGTTGAGCGTCAAGATCTCACCGGCTTGGCTGACCACGGTCGCGCCGGTAACGACAGCAGTGGCACTATTTGCCAGATCGACCACGACCTTGCCCTCGCCCACGATCTGGAAGGACAGACTGCTGCCATTGCCGGTGATCGACACCAGCTCGTTACGGTCGCCAACGTCGATAATGTGGGACACGTTGGCCGCCGCAGCGCCAAGGGTGATCGTATAGGTGCCACCATCACGGTCGGTGAACACGCTGTCACTGTCATAGGCGTACCACCCTGCCACGCTGGCGATCACCTGTGTGCCGAGGTTGTCGATGTCGAGCGCGAAATTGCCCGCGTCGGTTGATGTCACGGCAGCGGTCACGACGTTGCCAGCTACCGAATACGTCACCGACGACCGTTCGAATGATTCGACGCGGCTGGCGAGATCGTCGAGCGTGACGAACTCGGCACCGGCTTGGGCCGCCCGCGAGATATAGTTGGTAAACTGTGCCAGGCTGTATGGTGACGCGGTACCCGGGTTCACCTCCCACAAGGTTGGGCCGTAGTCATGCCATGGCCACACCACGATCGGTACGTCGGAATGGGCCGTCAACGAAGCAAATTCCTGCGCCCAGAACGCGTCAGCCTGGGCCGCCGACAGATCGCGGAACTCGTTGAGCGTGAAATCGAAGACCGCATTTGGGGCGATATAGACCTTGTCTTGTTGCGAGGGCAGGATGTAGCCGAAGGCACCGGGGTAGCCCGCGCCCACGGCGGAATAGCCGCCGCTAATGTAATCAAAGAAGGGCAGAATCTCGAGCGAGGTCGGCAGGCGCTCGGGGGCGCCAGGCACGGCGGCGCCGGTCACATTGATCCCGAGATTCTGTTCGATGACGGCCAGCGAGTCGGCAAACTCGAACGCAATCTGCTCTGGCGTCAGCAGATTGGTGTCCTCAGGATGTGTGTAGGAGTGGGTACCGATCTCGTTGCCCATGGCCAGCAGCTGCTGGTAGAAGGGCCCTGAAATGGTCCAGTCTGTTTGCTGGTCGGGTGGGTTGTTGCCGACGTTGATGTAATATGATCCGAGGAAGTTGTAGTCGGTCTTCCACTGCTGCAAGATCGGCAACAGCACGTCGTAGATGCCGGGTCCGCCCTCTTCCGGGTTGACGTCGAAGCTCTCCTGTGACTGGTCCATGTCGACCCGCGCGGCCACGATTGCCTGCTGGCGGCTCATCTGCAGACCCACGGTCGGCCCGTTGGCCCCGTTCACCGCATACTCGATCGCCTGCCACAGCTGGTTGTTGTCGCCGAGCAGGGCTTCGGTCGAAAAGTGCACATTGCGATCGCCATTGCTGCTGCCGGCCACGACGGCCGCGTAGGTGCCGGCGCCCTCCCCAACGACCGCTTGGTTATCGATCACCGTGAGCGGTGTCACGCCGGGGGTTGCATCGCCAAAGGCGAGCCAACCGACGCCAGCGGGGTTGGCATAGGTGCGAATGCCGTCGCCGGCGGTATAGCCACCGACGCCAGCGAAGCCCGCGCCGGCCGAAGTGATTGCAACGCTCGTGGTCCCTTCAAATCCGCCGGCCTCGGGCGCGAGGTCGAGGAGCGCCTTCATGCGGGCGTAGGGGTCGCCGGGCAGCAGCGCGCCAGTCTGATCGGCCGTCATGAAGTTGCCGGCCGTGATGAAACTCGTGTTGTAGTTTTGCGCGAGCAGCTTCAGGTTGTTTTCGATCGCCAGGACGTTGGCGCTGTTCACGAACTGGAAGGACGGGAAGACGATGGCATCGTAATTGACCAGATTGGCGAGGTTGGTGAGATCCGCCTCGGTCAGGATATCGAAGGGTACACCGGCCATGGCGGCCTGGTTTTGGGCCGCCATGAAGAGTTGCGAATAGGCCGTCAAGTTGATGTCCTGCTGCCCCGGCAGCGCGGGATCGCCGAAATAGCGCTCCGCTGTCGATTCCGAATAGACGATGGCCACTTTCTTGGAGAAATCCGTGCGCAGCGGCAGGCCGGAATTGTCGAGAACCGAATATTGCGGTCCAGAGAAATTGCCTGGCAGAAACGCCGTGTTATTGACATCGAACAACGCGTCGAGGCCTGTCGGATTGCCGATCGCGGATTTGGCCACGGCGAATTCGACGGTGGTGCCATCGGCGCTGCGCCCGAACAGCATGGGATCCGTGGAGACGGGCGTGGCGCCGGCGCCGCCGGTGAAAAGAAACGGCACACCACCGCTGCTGAAATTGATGTTAAACTCGGCTCCGCCTGACGGTACTATGATGTTTCCTTCGGCATCGAGCGTCGGGAAGATCTGGTAACCGGAGTTGATGTTCTGATCGGTGTTGAACCAGGCCGTCGTTTCGGCACCGATTGAAGTTCCCGTCAGCGCCTTGAGCGCAAACACGTAGCTGTCGCCGGAAACCCGGCCATAGACTTCCCAGCCGGCCACGGGCGCAACGCCGTCGATGCGCTGGGCGGCGGTCCAGTCGAGAAGGCTGCCGTCGAGCGTGACGGCGCCGACGACCGGAGCCGTGGGAGCCGGGATCGTGTATTGCGTGGCAGCGAAGCTAGTCGGCAGGAACACAACGTTGTTGATATCGTAGATCGTGTTGATGGCAGGTGCCGCGCCTGTGAAGCCGATCAGCTCTTTTGGAATCGCCAGCTCGACGATCATCTTGTCGCTCGAAAAGCGCTCGATGATGTCTCCGTTCGAGACCGCCGTCTGTCCCGCGTCATTTGTGAAGAGACGCGCATTTCCAGTGGCGTCGAAGTTGATGTTGTACTCGGCACCGCCAGCAAAACCAAAGATTTGGAAGCCCGTCGCGGCATTCATATCGGTGTTTAGCCAGACCGTCGTGTCGGTACCGATGGCCTGCGGAGACTTGAGGGCGAGCACATAGTTGTCGCCGGTCACCTTGGCGTAGATCTCGTAGCCCGCGATCCCGAGCGCTGCGTCGATGCGGTTCGCGGCCGTCCAGTCGGCAAGGCTGCCGTCGAGAATGACGCTACCGACGGTGACGGGTGGTGTGCTCTGCGGCGGCGCGACCGTGTAAGAGAAGTTTGCATAGCTATTGGGTAGGAACACGGAATTGTTGACGTCCATGTAGACGTCGAGCGCCTGGGTGCCGCCGAGCGCGGCACCGGAGACGGTCATTTCCAGGACCGTCCTGTCGGCGCTATAGGCAAAGGTGACGGGGGCGCCGGTGACCGGCGTCTGTCCGGCCGCGCCGGTGTAGAGCAGCGGCGTTCCCGTCGCATCGACGTTGATGTTGTACTCCGCCCCGGCCGCGAAACCAAAGACCTGAAAGCCGGTGGTGAGGTTGCGATCCGTATTCAGCCAAAACGTGGTATTGGCGCCGATCGCCACCGGTGAGCTCAGCGCGAACTCGAAGTTTCCCGTTACCGGATCGTAGCGTCCGTAGGCCTCATAACCGGCGACGCCACTTGCCCCGTTATCGAGCCGGTTGGCCGCTGTCCAATCGGTAAGCGAGCCGTCGAGCAAAGTCGCCTGCTCGACCGCCAACGCCTGGCCGCCGATCGAGATCGTGGCGTGGTCATTCTGCAACCGCAGCGACTGAAGTGTGGCCGGGTCGAGCTGCAGGCCCTGCACGAAGCGGGCAAAAATCTCGCCTTCGTCACCCGGCGCGTCCCTGGAATTGACCCGAGCATCAATAAAGTGGCCGATCTCCTCCAGCAGCACCGCTGTCAGCGCAGCATTGCCGCTCGAGCTGTCGTGCACGAGCTTATCGGAAATCAGAATGCTATTGCTGGCCGCAACGAAAGCACCATGGGCGCCATTGAGGACAGCCGATTCGACCACTTCGACGCGCGGCAATTCACCAGCAGCCAGAGAACGCAGCAGCTTTTCCGCCGCTGTAACATCGGCGTTCATGCCGAAGGCCTGTCTCAGCACATCGCCGAGGTCCGGGCGCTCGACAAACGACTGCAAGCTATTGATGGCCGCCAGCAATCCGGACTGCAGCGACAACTCCGAGGTGTCATCTGGGGAATGGAAGAACATTGCGCACCAACTCCTGCTTCAAAGATGAACACACCCCCCAGGGCGTCTGCAGATCAGACCATCCTCGCCAACTCCATGCCTGCCGTGCGGGATCAGGCCTCCATACCGTGCAGCACGCAATTCAAAGGCTAGGGAGTTGCAATGGAAGCTCGCTGGATAGGATTGGAGAAAGCAACTCCACCAAGCAAACTGACACAATGTCCTGTCGTGGTAACCGCCAACTTGCTGACCACGATCAGAGTTCGCGTGCGCGGACAGCGAAGATGTGATTTGCCGCTTCGCGCTTGCGGGGCATCGCGTGCAGCAAGCTCAGTAACTGGGACCAGCATGTCAGACTGGCCTTTAGAAGAAATTCGACCTCAAAAGAAAGATGCGTCCTCTAACACGAAGCGGGGAGCGCATTCTCCCTGGCCGCCTGCTGGCTAGAACTGGAACCTGATCACGACGCGGCGGTAATGACCATGTTGGAGGACTTCCAACAGCCGCGTGGTGTGGCGTGGTTCGCGTCGACGCAGGTTGAAGCCCCATGCGCACCTGCCGTGGCCCGAGCACACAGCAGCAAAGTTGGCAAGCGATGTGAAGACGTGATGCTGGCAGGAGACGGCTCTTGCTTTGCCGGTCTGCTGCACAACAAGAACATTACGGAAGAAGGCCGCCGCCGAGCATGGCTTGCAGTTCTACAAGCACCACTGCCGAAAAGTATCCCACGCGGCAGATTGGCAGCGAGGCCTGAGGGCTCACAAGCACTGCCCTCCCTGCGGCCCACCGAAGGGCCGTCCGCTGGCGTTGCGCGCGCCAGGCTGCCAAGAGGGGATTCTTAGCAAAGCGGTGACCGGAAAGGCCACACGAAGCCAGCGCCATGAAATGCCCTGCCGAGGTCAACATCTCCTCAAGGCGGCTCTATCAAGGTCCCGGATCTCGAATACCCCCTTGCACGACCGCGACGTCCTCGTCACCGCCTGCGGCCGTATCTGCATCTACAGAAAGAAAAGCAACGTCTCCACCGTCCTGGCCGGACACGGCTCGGTATCAAGGAGGTCGACGAGGGAATTAGGCTCGTCAGCTTCATCGACGATGATCTGGGATATATCGATCTGGAGCAGAGAGCCTTGCAACCCATCGACAACCCGTTCGGGCCCAGGTTGTCACCCATGTCTTAGGGACATATTGTGACCTATCTGTCCGGGTCGGACACCTAGGTCTTGGAGCGGGCGATGGGATGAACCCACGACCCTCACGCTGGCAACCCGAGACTTGGAGGGACCTGGTTTATTGTTTGTTCACTCCCGCGAGGGAGATTTGGAGCGGGCGAAGGGATTTGAACCCTCGACCCTCACGTTGGCAACGTGATGCTCTACCCCTGAGCTACACCCGCGTCCACCCACCGGGTTATGCAGCAAAGCCCCAGGGTTGGCAAGCAGCCCCTGGGTGGCCGCAACGGCCTATTGTGCCCGCCCGCTGCCATCGCGTAGGAGTGCGTTCTTCGAGCCGTTACCCTCAATGTGGGAGTCCGCTTGCCCGCCACCCGCCAAGACCTGTTTGCGCGGCTCGCTGAGCTCGGCATCAGCACCGAGACGGTCGAGCACGAGGCCGTCTTTACCGTCGAGCAGAGCTCGAGCCTGGAACGGGCGCTGCCGGGCGGGCACACCAAAAATCTGTTTCTCAAGGACAAGAAAGACCGATTGTTCCTGGTCGTGGCGCTGGGCAGGGCCCGCGTTGATTTGAAGAACCTGCACAAGCGATTGGGCAGCGACCGGCTCAGCTTCGGCCGGGCCGAGCTGTTGCTGGAGGTGCTGGGAGTTCCGGCCGGCTCCGTCACACCCTTTGCGCTGATCAACGACAAAACCCAGCGCGTAACCGTCATCCTTGATGCCGATATGATGCGTCATCAGCAGCTCAACTACCACCCGCTCGAGAATACGGCGACCACCAATATCGCGGCCGCCGACCTGCTGCGCTTTATCCATGCCTGCGGCCACCAACCTCGGATCTTGGCCGTCACGGGCGAAGGTGGCGAGGCCAGCGAGGCGGCCCGTTAGCCCGACTTAGCATTACGCCATAGCTGCACTATATTATGCGCGATACTATGGGCGCGACCTGCAGCTGGAGAAAGCGCGAGATGGTTTTCGGTTTTGGCAAGAGCACAGAGCAGAAGGATGGGCCCGGCGTCACTGGCGACGTGGTCAAGGACACGAGCACCGCCACCTTCGCCAAGGACGTCATTGAGACCTCGCGCAAAGTGCCGGTGCTGGTGGATTTCTGGGCGCCGTGGTGCGGACCCTGCAAGCAGTTGACGCCCATTCTCGAGAAAGTGGTGCGCAGCTACAAGGGCAAGGTTCAGCTGGTCAAGATCAACATCGACGAGAACCAGGCGATCGCAGCGCAACTGAGGATCCAGTCGATTCCTACGGTCTATGCCTTCCGCGACGGCCGGCCGCTGGACGGGTTCATGGGAGTGCAGCCCGAAAGCGCCGTGAAGGCGTTTGTGGATCGCCTGCTCGGCGACGAAGTGGTCGAGGAAGTGGCCGCTGTGGTAGAGGCGGCCGATAAGGCGTTGGAGGCCGGCGACCTGCAGGGCGCTGCCAAAATCTACGCCTCGGTGCTGCAGGAAGATGCGCAGAACGTTCTGGCGCTCGCTGGTCTCGCACGCTGTTATCTGCAGACCGGCGATCTGGCTCGCGCCGAGCAGACGATCGGTCTCGTACCACCCGACAAGCAGAACCTGGCGGCTGTCGCCAGCGTACGTGCCGCACTCGAGCTGGCGCGCGGCGCCGAGAAGGCCGGTGACGTCGCGCAGCTCGAGGCCCAAGTGCAGGCTCGGCCGGCGGATCACCAGGCCCGCCTCGATCTCGCAACGGCGCTTGCTGCCAAAGGCAAGAAGGCCGAGGCGCTCGATCAATTGCTGGAGGCGGTCCGCCGCGATCGCAAGTGGAACGAGGAGGCAGCCCGCAAGCAACTCGTCCAGCTGTTTGACGCTTGGGGGCCGAAAGATCCCCTGACCCTCGAAGGGCGGCGTCGGCTTTCTTCACTCCTGTTCTCGTGAGTGCGGTAGATAGCGGGTATATTTTGCCGATCCTGTTGGAGCGATATCGAAAACCGGCCGATCTGCCGCGCCGCGTGCCGGTATTTCCGCTGCGGCGGGCCATCGTGCTGCCTCGCGTAACCTTGCCGCTGACCATCTTTGAACCGAGATATCTGACGATGCTTGATGACGCCCTCTCGGGCGATCGCGTGCTCGGTCTGGTCCAGCCCAAGAGCGGTGACGAGGAATCACCACCCGGCAAGTCGGTGGAACTGCGCTCGGTTGGTGGCGTCGGACGTCTGACGGCCTATGAAGAGCTCGATGATGGCCGGGTTCTGATCACCCTGTCGGGTATTGCCCGCTGTTTGCTGGAGGAAGAGGTTGCCTCTGACAAACCCTACCGCATCTGGAACGTCGGCTTTGAGCGCTTTCATAGGGACTTCATTGCCGGCTCCGGCGAGGATTCCGTCAACCGGCAGGCCTTGTTGGACACCTTGCGGACCTATCTGGAGGCGCGCAATCTCAGCGCCGACTGGGCGGCCATTGGCCACGCCTCGACGGAACGGTTGGTCAACTCGCTGGCCGCGATCAGTCCTTATGGCCCTGAGGAAAAACAGGCGTTGCTCGAAGCCCCCGATCTGAAAACGCGGGCCGACATGCTGGTCGCATTGGCCGAACTGGACCTGGCAGCCGGCTCGGAAGGTTCGGGCTCGAGGCTGCAATGAGGCAACGGGACAATGGTGCACTGATGCGAACCAATGCCGGCGTGACTGTGATGGCGGAAGAGAGCCGAGAACCGAAACAGACGCCTCAAGCGCTCCCAGGAGGGTCTACCGAACGCGTCGACCGCCGCCTGCTTGGGCTGCTGGTCTGCCCGCGCACCAAGACCGCTCTTATCTATGACGAGGCTGCGCAAGAGCTGATCAGCCGGGCAGCTGGCCTCGCCTATCCGATTCGCGATGGCATTCCTGTCATGCTGGAGGAGGAAGCTCGCACGCTTAGCGATGAGGAGCTAAACGCCCTGGGCAAGCGCTAACCGTGGCGCGCGACCGCGCAGTTCGCTAGGCTGTTGGTAACACCCGCAAAGGCAGCCGAAAGCGCAACGCACCCGATGTCCAGCACCGCTCCGATTTTCAAGGACGAGCACGAGCTCTTCCGCAAGACCGTCAAGGCCTTCATCGAACGTGAGATCGCTCCACACTACGAGCAATGGGAGAAGGAGGGTCAAGTCAGCCGCCAGGTCTGGCGCAAGGCCGGCGAGGCGGGCCTGCTATTGACCGACACCCCGGAGGAGTATGGCGGCGCGGGCGCCGACTTTCTCTACAGCGCGGTGATGATCGAGGAAATGGCCAAGCGCGTGTTTACCGCGCCGGGCTTCCGGCTGCACTCCGATATCGTGGCGCCCTACATCCTCAACTATGGCAGTGCGGAACAAAAGCGCACCTGGTTGCCGAAAATGGCGAAAGGAGAAGTGATCACCGCCATCGCCATGACCGAGCCGGGCACAGGCAGCGATCTGCAGGCGATCCGCACGACGGCTCTGCGCAAGGGCAATGAGCTCGTCGTCAACGGGCAGAAGACGTTCATTACCAACGGCGGGCTCGCCGATCTCATCATCGTTGCCGCCAAGACCGATACGGGAGCCGGCGCCAAGGGAGTGAGCCTGGTGCTGGTGGAAGCCGAGCGGCCCGGTTTCAAGCGTGGCCGCAACCTGAAAAAAATCGGCCAGAATGCCCAGGACACCGCCGAGCTGTTCTTCGAGGATGTGCGCGTGCCACCGTCGAACATTCTGGGAGAGGAGGGCCGCGGTTTCGCCTGCCTGATGAACCAGCTGCCGCGCGAACGCCTGTTGGTTGCCATCGGCGCGGTTGCCATCATGGAGGCGGCACTGCAATGGACCATCGACTACACGCGCGAGCGCAAGGCGTTCGGCAAGTCATTGGCCGAATTCCAGAACACGCGCTTCAAGCTGGCGGAAGTGAAAACCGAGGTGACCGTGGCGCGCGTATTCCTCAATCACTGCCTAGCGCTGTTCCTCGAGGGCAAGCTCGACGCCACCACCGCCGCCATGAGCAAGTGGTGGCTGACCGAACTCGACAACAAGGTGCTCGATACTTGTCTGCAGCTGTTCGGCGGTTATGGCTACATGCTGGAATACCCCATCGCCCGCGCCTACGCGGACGCCCGCGTCCACCGCATCTATGCCGGCACCACCGAAATCATGAAGGAGCTGGTGGCAAGGGCTCTGTAGCCAGCCGGCGCGGCAAGGTAGTCCCGGGAAAGGCTTGGCCGAGTTGATCGCGAATTTCGGCCTGCGCCGCTGGCGCCCCTTGCGTCCTGATCGATGTGTGGCCTCGGATCCAGCCGGGGAAAGAAGCCGTCGGCATCTGGTTTCATTTTGCCGCTCGTGGCAGCGTTGCGCATGGCCCAGAGCGAACCACGCACACCAATGCCTGCCTTGTGCCGCAGCTGTTGCCAGATCAGCGACGTGGTCGCTGCGGATTGTCGGCGGTGTGGGGGGAGGCGGCTCGTCAGCCACCCAGAATTGGAAAGCCTCGGCATTGCCCACATCGACTGCGACGCATTCTACGCCTCCGTCGAAAAGCGCGATCGGCCCGAGCTTGCTGGTGAGGCGCTGATCGTCGGGCATACCGGTGGCCGCGGTGTGGTCGTGACCGCCTGCTACATCGCCCGCACCTTTGGCGTGCGCTCAGCCATGCCGATGTTCCAGGCACTGCAACGCTGCCCGCAGGCGCGAGTGATCCAGCCGGACATGGCGAAGTACAAGCGGGTCAGCGAGCAGATCCGCAGCATTTTCCAATCGGCAACCGATATTATCGAGCCGCTCTCGCTCGACGAGGCCTATCTCGACCTCACCGACGACTATCGAACCGAGGCACCGCCGGCAGCGGAGGCCCTAGCTCAGCTCGCCGCTCGGATCGAAAGCGAAGTCGGCATCACGGTTTCGATCGGACTTTCGTGCAACAAGTTCCTGGCCAAGCTCGCCTCCGAACTTGAAAAGCCGCGCGGGTTCTCGGTGATCGGCCGGGACGAAGCCAGGGGCTTCCTGGCCCCGCTTTCGGTACGGAAGATCCATGGCGTCGGTGCCGTGACGGCAGGCCAGATGGAAGCCAGCGGCCTTAGGACAATCGCCGACCTACAGGCCCTGAACGAGGCCGTGCTGGTCGCGCGCTTCGGCAAATTCGGACACCGTCTTGCGCTCTATGCGCACGGCAATGACGACCGCCGTGTCACCCCCTACCAAGCGCTGAAAAGCATCTCCGCCGAAACCACCTTTCAGCACGACACCGCCTCAGCCGGGGAGCTGCGTGACATCGCCGGTCGGCTCAGCGAACGCGTCGCCGGCCAACTCTTGCGCAAGGGCGTGGCCGGCAGCGGCATCGTGCTCAAGCTCAAGACCTCTGATTTTCGCATCCTCAGCCGCAGCCGGCGCCTGTCGCATCCGACCCAGAAGGCACAGGTGATCTACGAAAATGTCGCGGCGCTGATCGACAAGGCCGCTGACGGCCGCACCTTCCGGCTCATCGGCGTCGGCGTTGTCGACATTGAGGCGGCGGCCAGTGCGGACCCGCTGGACCTATTTAGCTACGGCGTAGGCAGCAAAACGGAATGACCTTGCCCGGCAGGAACCGGCAGCGAGGTCTTCGCGGTTCGGCTGGCAAGCCAGCTGTTCATGGCCGCCGGCGCGAGGTAGTCGGTCGCTGGCGCGGTCAAGGTCCGCCGCTGCCACGACCGTTCGCAAACCAGCCAGCCTAGGAATATACTGGCGGCCAAAACACACGATCTCGCAGGAAGCACGCATGATCCGCAGCCACGATCGCATTTTGACGACGCATGTGGGCAGCCTGCCCCGTGACAAGGTGCTGACTGATCTCTTGATCCGCCGTGAGGCCGGCGAAGCCATCGACGCTGATCTGCTGGCCGCGGCGATGGACCGCTCCGTGCGCGCCAGCGTGGCGGCCCAGGTTGCGGCCGGCATCGACGTCGGCAACGACGGTGAACAGCAACGGGTGGGCTTCCAGACCTATATCCCAGAGCGGATGTCAGGCTTTGGCGGCGAATCCAAGCGCAAAGTCGGCCGCGATTTCGCCGAGGTACCCGAGCTGATCGACATGTTCCTGCGCCGGTTTCCAACGCGCAGCAAGATTTCCAACGCGCCGCAGGCAATCGGCGAGGTGCGCTACCTCAACAGCAAGGGTATTGAGGACGAGATCAGGCGCTTCCAGGTCTCCACCGCGGCAGCTTCTCAACCATTCGTGGAAATGTTTCTGACGGCGCCGTCACCGGGCATCGTCGCCACAACGATGGTAAACGCTCATTACGATTCGCACGAAGCCTATCTCATGGCACTGGCGCGGGAGTTGCGGCCGGAATATCTGGCCATCCACCGAGCTGGACTATTGCTGCAGATCGATGCGCCGGATCTGGCGATGGAGCGCACCATGACGTTCCAGGATCAAAGCGACAGCGAATTTTTGCGAACCTGTGAGCTGCACATGGCGGCGATCAACACCGCTTTGGCAGACATTCCCAAGGAGCGCGTGCGGCTCCACTGCTGTTGGGGCAACTGGGAAGGACCGCACATTCACGACATTGCCTTGGCGCAGATCTTGCCGGTGCTTTATCAGGCCCGAGCCGGAGCGCTAACGATCGAGTTCGCCAACCCGCGACATCAGCATGAATACGATGCCCTGCGTAGCCAACCGTTGCCCAAGGACTGGCTGCTCATTCCGGGCGTCATCGACACCACCACCAATTTCGTGGAACACCCGCAAGTCGTGGCGCGGCGCCTGCTGGAGGCGGTCGATGTGGTGGGCGAACGCGAGCGCGTGATTGCCTCTACCGACTGCGGCTTTGGCACCTTTGCCGGCCGCGAATGGGTCGCCGCCCCTATTGTCTGGAAGAAATTGCAAGCACTGCGCCAAGGCGCCGATATCGCCTCGGCGCGGCTGTGGGGCTAGGCTCGAGCGAGCTTCACTGCGGCCGTGCCGGAAACGCCCTGCTTCCAGAGCTCTTGGCCAAACCGCGTGCCAAAGAAGCCTGCTCGGGATCCGCCGACTCGGCGGCCACTTCCACGCCGTCCGCCCGCGCATCGCCGTACAGGATCACCGCGCCGGCCACATCGCCAGGCTGAAGCTGGCGAAAGCGCTCTTCATAGCGGTAGCCCATAACCTGGCCGGCACCGTTGGGGTGGTCGAGGCCAATTGCATGGCCGATCTCATGCGCGATTGTGTAGCGAATGTCGTAGGTCCTCAAGTCGCCATTGAAGCCGATTTTCCAGGCCTTCGAAGGATTGAGACACACCAGCGCCTTGGAGATCGGCTTCAAGCGTTCGCGTGAGGCCGCATCGTAAAAGACATCGGCGAAGGCGTGCCCCGTCGGATCAACTTGAGCGCCCAGAATAATGTCGGCGTCGGCAGCGCTTTCCGCTTCGCGAA
Organism: uncultured Alphaproteobacteria bacterium; assembly: GCA_963820375.1. Taxonomy (GTDB): domain Bacteria; phylum Pseudomonadota; class Alphaproteobacteria; order Rhizobiales; family Hyphomicrobiaceae; genus AWTP1-13. Next base: position 249,541 of record CAWFZX010000022.1, read on the forward strand.
AGTGAATGTCGGCAACTGCCTGCCACATGGCGAAGGCCGCGGCGACCTCAGCACGGAACGTGGAAATCGTCAGGGCCGATGCCGCCAGCAATTCATCGGGCGCGGTAATCTTTTGGCAATTGCGGGCTCCCGGGAAATCCATCTGCCGGCTGGCGATGGCGTAGGAAATGACAGGCGTCTTTCCCACAACAGGCTGCCAACGGACGTTGTTGCCGTCCAAGCGAAGGATCTTGTAATTTTCAGCATCGGCCGCGTTGGCCGCGCTCATCACAACGCCCAAGACAGAGCCCAAGAGGCCCGCAGCAAGGCCAAACGTCGCAATTTTCAAGGCTAGCCCCCCGATAATGCACCGGTCCGTGGCTGAAGACCGTCGTTCCCCTCCAGGCGCTTCGCAGCTGCAAGAGCCGGGCTGCCTGCGCGCCTGATGCAAAATTGGTAAAGTGTTGATAAAACCCCGTCAACGATGGGGATCTGCCAGAACCCCGCAATGCAGCATGCTGATCGCCCCAAGATCAGCACTAAAATTGGTAACGCACGAGGGTCTCTGAGCTTTCCCGGCGACATCAATCACATTGCCGTGAACGAGCGGGAGCTAGGCTGTAAACAGGGGCCCCTGCGCCGCCGCAGGGAGCAGCTGGATTGGCAGATGCCTGGGGCCCTGCAGCGGCCAAAAAAAGCCCCGCCGCAAAGCGGGCGGGGCTAAGCTTAGGTTTCTGCTGCGGTCAGCTACTCACTGATGAGCAGGGCCACCTGGTGGTCGCTCGGATCGACGATGACGACCTGGTCCTGTGCCATCACGTAGCGGAAGGAGCGCAAGCGTGGAATGCGTTCGATGACCTGATCGGGGAACTCTACCACCTCGACCGAGCGGGGAACTTCGGCGCCGAGGGCGAGCCGTACGCTGATATCGGCTGAGCGCCCCCTGTCGACGCTGCTAAGAACGAGGCGCCGCTCATCGGCCGTCAAGGTGAGAGGCCCGCCTGCACCGGGTCCTTCCGCCCGCTGCGTGGAAGCGGGAATAACGTCGACGATCACGTAGCTGCTCGGATCGACGATACAGATGGTTTCGTCCTCCAGCACAATATAGCTGTAACCGCGATAAACCGGAGCAAAGCCAAAGATCACCGAGGACAGCGGACGCAAACGCACCGAACGTGGGACGGTGGCGCCGATGTTAACGGAAACATTGATCTTGGTCCGCTCGATCTTGCGATCGCGCAGCAGATGCTGGCGGACGTCTGCATGCTGCTTTTCGCTCGCCTGCACGCGCTTTGCAGGCTGTAGCTGCCCGCTGTTGTCGGGCCTGCGACCCTCGGCCGCTTTGCCTTGGTCGCGATTGCGATCCGTTCGCGCCGCCTTGTCCTGATCCTTGTCGCTTCCGGACCGGGTGGTATTCTGCTGATCCTTGTCCCGACCGGCTCGGGTCGCCTTGTCCTGATCCTTATCGCGACCGGCTCGGGCAGCCTTGTCCTGATCCCTGTCGCGGCCGGCGCGCTGTGCCTTGTCCTGCCGATCGCCGCCGTTTCGTGCGGCGTTGTCCCGCTCCTTGCCGCCGTCCGGCCTGGCAGACCTGCCGGATGAGCGTTGATCGCCCTGTCCGCGATCCGACAGACCACCCTGGCCACCCTGGCCACCCTGGCCACCCTGGTCGCCGCCGCGCCGTTCTCCGGATTGGCTCATGCCCCGGGAGGGTTGCCGGTTTTGCTGGCCGCTACCCGCCGCGCCGCCGCCTGGCTGACCCCTCTCCATCTTTTCCGCCGGGGCTTGCGCGGCCCCGCCGCCCATACCCCCAGCACCCCTGTCAGGGGCCTGAGCCAAGGCCGCCGAGGCCGTACACATAAGCGCGGCGAATGACACCGCTAGCGATTGCCTGAAATTCATGCGGACGCTCCTTCTTGGTTCCGTGCTCCAACGGGCGCCACTCACAAGGCTGTGACGCCAATCCTGGAAGTAACCGACAGCCCACACGCCCTGTTCCAGTTCGCCGCTTTTCACCGTTTGTTTCTTGTGCCCTGGGCCGCCACTGCTGCTAAGCGCACGGGCCGGCGTTGCCGCCACCTGCGCAAGGCTGCCGATCTGCCGGCCGGTTTTGTCGCTCTTGCGGTTGATCTTCGCGCGCCGGGGCGGCGCACGCGGCAGCGCGGGCGCCAAGTTCGCCCAGGCCTGCCGCCCGATCCTCAAACACCCCCACGATCACTTGAAGTTGCAGTGCAATTCTAGGGCGAAAGATGGAACCTGTTGAGCGGTTAAGGGGTTGAAGTATCTGGCATCCAGCAGGCGGAGCTAGCTAGCAGTAAGAGGAGCCATTTCGATGACAGAGATGTTTGCACAGGGCGACCTATTGATCGAACGGGTTGCAGATATCGAGCCGTCGGGGACCATTTTGACGGCCGACGCGGCTGGCGCGGTCGTGTTGGCGGAAGGCGAGGCGACAGGGCACCGTCATGCCACATACGACCGTGTCACCATGTTTCGCGACGATGCCCTAGCGCGGGAGATTCCGGCGGGACTGTATCTCGGCCACCTGAAGGTGACGGATGGGTCCGCGGTGGTCGTGCACGACGAGCACGCTCCGTTAACCCTGCGCGAGGGTACCTACCGGGTGCGACGCCAGCGCGAGCTTGAGCCGAAGGATGCGGTACTTGTCGCTGATTGAACTGCCGCGACTGGCCGCCTTCCAGAAAGCGGCGCTTGCAACCTACGGAGAACGCTGGTCGGAGCTGCGTCGCTCAACCGCTGCGGTCAATCGGGACGAGGCAGAGGCCGGCGTTTTGAGCGCCTACGCCGCGGCGGGGCTGGCCCCGCCGCGTCAGATCATCTGGGGTACCAGTCCGCGCGAGATTGCCAACCTGTGGGTCGCGGCAGTGGATGCCGGCGGCGAAAATGTCAGGGCCTTGGTCGTCGATCTCGTTCGTCGCAAGGCGGAGGCTGCGGTCGATCGCGCAATTGGCGTAGCGGTTCGCACCGCCTTGGCTGAAGAGCCAAGGCTTTCCCGTCTCCCCCCCTTCTGCGCGAGCATCGACGAGGCGGTTGCCCGCGACTGCGCGGGGATCAGGCCGACATTGCGCAAGCGGCTGGCGGCACTTGTCAGTCTGCGTCGCCACCCCAGTCTCGGCTTTCCAGCGGCCAGCTTCGGCTTTCAGGCGACATCCTCGTTGGGAGTGCTCGAGTATTTCCACGACGTTGGCGGATTGCGCCGGCAGACATCGGCGCTCGCCGGACTTTGGCAAATTGCCAAGAATGCCGCCTGGATCCTGCCCACTGAGCGCATCTGCTGGTTGTCGGCGCGGCCGACGGCAATCCGAAGTGATACCAATGGCCGGCTGCATGCCGCGGATGGCCCGGCGCTCACCTATCTGGATGGCTGGTCGGTCTATGCATGGAAGGGTGTGCTGGTGCCACCTTGGCTTATCGACCGCCCGGAACGCATCAATGTTCGCACCATTGCCGCCAACCACGATCCGCAGATCCGGCGCTGCATGATCGATATCTTGACCCCACAGCGCTTCATTGCCGAGGGCGGCGCCTATCGGGTGTCCCACGACGAAACCGGCGTCTTGTGGCGGCAGCGCTGGCGCTGGGAAGCCTGGGCGGCCGTCGAAGTTGTCAATGGAACCGCTGAGCCGGACGGCACGCACAAGCACTACTTCCTGCAGGTGCCACCCACCGTTCGCTCAGCGCGCGAGGCCGTGGCTTGGACCTATGGTCTGACCGAGCAGCGCTATCGCCCCAAGCTGCGCACCTGATCCCGCCACTCTCGCCGTTGACGGCGCACCGACACTGCGACATCTATCAGCGGAAGGGGAGGGCGACGCGGCCATGACGGAAGTGTTGTTCTACCATCTCGAGCACCAATCGTTGGAGCGAGCCCTGCCAGCACTGGTAGAGCGCACGCTCGAGCGTACCTGGCGGGCCGTCATCCAGGTGGGATCCGAGGAGAGGGTCGAGGCTCTCGACACTCTGCTTTGGACCTACCGTGAGGACAGCTTCTTGCCGCACGGCACGCGGCGCGACGGCAACCCAGAGCAACAGCCGGTTTTTCTGACGACTTCGGACGACAATCCAAACCGCGCGACGGTGCGCTTTTTGGTGGATGGCGCGGAGGTGAAAGACGTCGCGTCGTACGCTCGGGTCGTCTATTTGTTCGATGGTCGCGATCCGAGCGCGGTCGATCGAGCGCGTGAGCAATGGAGGCTCGTCAAGGACGCGGGCTGCGAGGTCACCTATTGGCAGCAGTCGCCCGACGGCCGCTGGCAGAAAAAGGCCTGAGCCTGTTGCTGGCGTGAACCGGTAATCCGGCTGACACGGGGGCGCGAATCAGGCAGATAGGATACGGGTTCCTTCTCGATCGGAACCCAGCGTGGAAAGAGTACCCGTTCTCTCGTCAACTTGGCCTGCGCGGTAGGAACGACTCGCGGGCCTTTTTTCTGTGGCCTGCCCTCAGCTAAGGCGCCAGACCGCGCAGAATTTGGCCCAGCAGATAGCCGAGTGCCGCAAGCCCTAGGTTGCCAATGGCCCCGGCCACGAAATACGCGGTCTTTTTCGTGCTGACCGCGCGGGGAGAAGGCCGCAACAGGCCGAGCTTGCCCCACCAACCCTCGATCGTCAGTCCAAAGGCACCCAAAAGGATGAACCAGGCCGGTGCCTCAACGTAACCGGCCAGGCTGACGAGGATAACGATCAGCCAATCGTACATGCGTGATGCCACCATCGCGGTACGCTAGTCCTGTTGGCCTTTCCTTGCCATCTTCCCAAATCAGGGTCGCGGAAGCCAGCGGCAGAGAACGAGTGCCAACACCATGGCGCGGAGGGCGATCATTCGGTGCCTTGCCCTGGCGCGCCCGGCAGGCTCGATTGCGGCATCCAACATGGAGGTAACGCATGGCTGCAAACCGACTGATTGACCTTTCGAGCGATACATCGACCAGACCCTCTGCCGGCATGCGCAAGGCCATGTCGGAGGCGGAGGTCGGCGATGAGCAAATCGCGGCCGATCCCACCACGAACGCGCTCCAGGAGCGTGTTGCAGACCTGCTCGGCAAGGAAGCCGCGCTCTTCCTCCCCTCTGGCACGATGTGCAATCAAATCGCCTTGCTCGTGCACTGCCGGCGGGGCGACGAGGTGATTGCCGCCGACGTCGCCCACATTTTCACCTCGGAGGCCGGCGGTGGTTCGAGCCTCGCTGGGGTGCAGACCTGGCCGCTGGCAACCAAGCGCGGCATGTTTGCCTCGGCCGAGGTGGCGGCAGCCGTGCGCGATCCCGGTGGCCGTCACAGCCCGCGCTCGCGGCTGCTCGCCTTCGAGCAAACCGTCAATCGGGGGGGCGGGGCGGTGTGGCCGCTGAAAGCCATCGAAGACGTCGCCAATACGGCCCGACAACACGGGCTCAGCGTGCACATGGACGGTGCGCGTATCCTCAACGCGCAAATCGCAAGCGGCGTGACCGCGAAGCGGATGGCGGCGCCGTGCGACAGCGTCTGGCTGGATCTGTCGAAGGGACTAGGCTGTCCGGTCGGCGCCGTGCTCGCCGGGTCGCGCGCTTTTATCGAAGAGGCCTGGGCCTGGAAGCACCGCCTTGGAGGCGCGCTGCGCCAATCCGGCATCTTGGCAGCAGCGGGCATATACGCGCTCGACCACAACGTCGAGCGGTTGGCAGAAGACCACGCCAACGCCCGCCGTCTGGCGGAGATGATCGGCAGCCTCGCCGGCATGCGGATCATGAACCCGGAAGTTGAGACCAACATCGTCTTCCTCGACCCTAGCGGCAGCGGGCGCAAGCCGAAAGAAATCGTCGCCGCCTTGGCCAAGCGCGGCGTGCGCATGGGCACCTCCTACGGCGGCATGATCCGTGCGGTCACACACCTAGACGTCGAGAGCGACGACATCGCCGCGGCCGTAGCTGCCCTCAGCCGCGTCCTCAAGGAAGACGGGGGTTAAGCGCAAGGTTTAGGCGCCAGACCAGGTAGAGACAGAAAAATGCGGGGGGCGCACGCGCGCCAGTTGGAGCGCGCAAAGGCAGGAAGGCCATGGGCTTTCCCCGGCCCTTTGCAAGAGTTGCGCCGCTCGAGGGCTGGCCGCGGGACGTCCTGTCGGAGGCTGCCAAGGCACCCCGAGGCTCGGCCAGCCCCAGCTATTTGAGCCGATCGAGTACCGAGAAATCCTCGCCGTTGCTGTATGCGGGATCCTTCCAGCCATCCTCGTCGTAGTCGGCCATGCATCGCTCGACTAGCGCTTCCATCTCCGAAAGCAAGCCCGAACCCTGGGCCTGCTGCAGGGGGAACAGCCGCACCAATTCGTGGCTGCCGGCGTAATTCATCTCATAAAGTTCGTGGCGTGCGCCGAACTCGCTGCCAATGGCATCCCACAGTAGTTTCATCACCTTGATGCGTGCTTTGTAGTCGATGCCGCTCGAACCGCGCACATACTTTTGCAGATACTTATCGATCTCAGGATGCTTAAAATCTCGCGCGTGGCTCGGCAGATAGATGAGGCCCGAGGCGATGACCTTCTCGACGATTGAGCGGACCGCCGGATAGGCTTCGGTCGCAAACAACCGATAGGCGACCGAGGCGCGAATGTTGGGCAATACCGCCCCATTCACCCAAGGGTCGGGATTGCAAGCCATGGCGTCGCTCAGTGCCCAGAACAGATTGCGCCAGCCGATCACCTCGCCAACCTGCGCCTGCACGCCGCGGAAAGCCTCCACGCCCGTGGCACGCGCAGCCTTCAACAACAGACCGGCGATGAAATCCAGTTTTACCGCGAGCCGCGTGCACCCCTGCATCGTGAAACCATTAACAAAGCCCGAACGCGGGTAGAAGGCTTTGAGACGTTCGACGTCGCGATGGATGAATACATTCTCCCAAGGAATGAAGGCGTTATCGAACACGAAAATGGCGTCATTCTCGTCGAAGCGGCTGGTCAGCGGATAATCCCAGGCTGAGCCGGTGGCAGCGGCGGCCATCTCGTAGGAGGCGCGGCAGATGAGTTTGATGCCGGGCGTGTCCATTGCTGCCATGAACATCACGACCATGCTGTCGTCGTTGATGTCCTGGCCCATGTTCTGACCGAGGAAGTTGTAGTGCGTCAGTGCCGAGTTGGTGGCGACCACCTTGGCGCCCGACACAAAGATGCCGGCGTCGGTTTCCTTTTGGATCGAAATGTAGACGTCTTTCACCTGCTCGACTGGCTTGGCCCGATCGATCGGCGGATTGACGAGGGCGTGGTTGACGTAGAGCACGGCTTCCTGTCCACGCACATGCCATGCCCGAGCGTTGGCAGCGAACTTGCCGTAGAACTCGGCGTTGGTGCCCAGCGTATTGAGAAAGGCGGCTTTGTAATCGGGGCTGCGTCCCATCCAGCCATACGTGATGCGGGCCCAGGCGGCGATGGCATCGCGTTGGCCGATCAGGTCTTGGCGCGAGCGCGCCGCCTTGAAGAAGCGGTGCGTGTAGCCGCCGGAGCCGGTGTCGGTCTCGGCGGTCAGCACGGCCTTGGATTTGGCGTCGTGCAGAGCATCATAAAGCTTGGCCACGGAAGCGGCCGCATTGCGGAAGGCCGGGTGCCGCGTGACATCGCGCACCTTCTCGCCGTAAATATACACCTCCCGGCCGTCGCGTAGCGACTCCAGGTACTCGGCGCCCGTAAATGGCCGCTTCTTGCCTTCAATGCGACGCTCCGGAGCTTCAGTCATTGGTTACAACCTCACGTGGCCCAGGCCTGGTGCGACGTCGGCTAGCATAGCTAGAGCAGCACAGAGTAGGTCGAGAAATGATCATCGAAAACGAGGCCTCGATCACACCCGCCGTCATCGAGGCCTTCAGCCGCACCGCCAACCCGCGCAGCCGCGAAATCCTGCTGGCGCTGGTGCGGCATCTGCACGGCTTTGTTCGCGAGGTGCGGCTGACGGAACCCGAGTTCCACGAGGCGATCCGGCTGGTTGCGGCTCTCGGGCAACACACAACGGCCTGGCACAATGAGGCAATGCTCATGTCAGGATCCCTCGGCGTGTCGGCGCTCGTGTGTCTCCTCAACAACGGCAACAACGGACAGACCGAAACCCAGGCCAATCTGCTAGGCCCGTTCTGGCGTGACGACCAACCGCTTTGCCGCAGCGGCGACAGCATTGTTCGTTCGCCCACCCCAGGGCCGGCGCTGGTCTGTAGCGTCCAGGTCCTGGACGGCGCAGCGCGACCGGTTGCTGGCGCCGAGGTTGACGTTTGGCATTCCTCTCCGGATGGCCTCTATGAAAACCAGGACTCCACCCAGGCCAACATGAACCTGCGTGGCCGCTTCCTCACCGACGATGCGGGCCGGTTCCAGTTCCGCAGCGTCAAACCGGCCGGCTATCCCGTGCCCATCAACGGCCCAGTCGGCGAGCTGATAGCGGCAACCGGCAGGCATAATTTCCGCCCGGCGCACCTTCACTTCATGGTGCACAAGCCCGGGTTCAAGACCCTCATTTCACAGATCTATACACCCGATGACCCGCACCTTGAGACCGACGCACAGTTCGGCGTTACACGGGCGTTGATCGGCGATTTTGTGCGGCACGACGCAGCGCACGGGGAATTGGGCCTTGCTGCACCCTGGTATTCGCTCGATCAGCAGTTCAGGCTCGAGCCAGGGGAGGCCCGGCGTCCGCGCGCACCAATCCAGACCAGAGTGCCGTGAGCCGGGGATCAGCGATCGACGGGCAATCCTCAAGCCAGCGCCTGCTCAAGGTCGCCGATCAGATCGTGCGTTGTTTCCAAGCCAACCGACAGCCGCAGCAGATCAGGCGGACAGGGGGACCCAAACCCCTCAATGCTGGCACGATGCTCGATCAGGCTTTCGACGCCGCCAAGGGAGGTTGCCCGCTTCCACACCCGCACCTTGGCCGCAGCGGCGACGGCGGCCGGCTCGCCACCCTTCACGCGCACCGATAGCATGCCACCGAAGCCGCCCTGCATCTGGCGTGCAGCGGTGGCATGAGCGGGGTGCCGCTGCAAACCCGGATAAAGCACGGCTTCAAGCCGTGGATGTCGGTCGAAGTGGCTGGCGATCGTCATGGCACTCGCGCACTGGTGGCGGACGCGGACGTGCAGAGTGCGCAGCCCGCGCAGCAATAACGCCGCCTCGAAAGGCCCAAGGACGCCGCCGAGCAAGCTGCGCAAGCGGCTGGCACGCTCGAAATAGGCGCCCTGGCGTGCAAACACGAGTGCGCCACCGATCACGTCCGAATGCCCGTTCAGATACTTGGTCGCCGAATGCATGACGAGGTCGGCACCGTGAGCAATCGGCCTCGTCAGCACGGGCGTTGGGACGGTCGAATCGACGCCGAGAAGGGCCCCGGCGGCGTGGGCGATGCGCGCCGTCTCGGCGATGTCGGTGATAGCCCAAGTGGGGTTGGCCGGTGTTTCAACCCACACCAGCTTGGTGCGGCCGGGGCGAACCGCGGCGGCGATCGCCGCCAAATCGGCGCCATCAACGAAGGAGGGTTCAATGCCGAGACCGGGGCCATCCTGAGCGATCCAATTGCGCAGTCCCCAATACATGACGTTGGGAACCACCACATGTGCCGGCCGATCCAGCGCCAAAAAGGCCGTGGTCGCCGCGGTCATACCCGAGGCGACCACCACAGTGGCGGCGGCGCCTTCGAGATGCGTCAGCACCTGCTCGACTTGACGGACCGTCGGGTTGTCGGGCCGACCGTAGCTGTAACCCTTGCGGTATTGGTTGTCGGGATCGCGCAGGAATGTTGTGGCAAGGTGAACCGGCGGAACAATCGCGCCGGTTGCCTCATCGCCTGCATCGCCAGCCTGGACGGCGACTGTTTCCGGCGCCAGTGTCTTCATGGGGCTGCTCGCATTGGTTCTCACTCAAGAGGTGGCCTCAGAGGCGCCGGGGCCGATACGCGTTGCCGGCACCTTTGCAAATTCATGGGCGGTGGTAGGGATGGCCGGCAAGGATGGTCGCCGCCCGGTAAAGCTGTTCGGCGAGGACGATGCGGGCCAGTTGATGCGGCAATGTCATCGCCCCGAAGGAGACCGTGTGGCCGGCTGTGGCCAGAATATCCGCCGACAGCCCGTCGGGTCCACCGATGGCGAAGGCCACCGCCTTGGTGCCATCGTCACGGATCCTTGCCAGCAGCTGGGCAAAACCTTCGCTGGTGTACGATTTTCCGCGCAGGTGCAAGGCAATCAGCGTCTCGGCACCGCCTGCAAGCTTGCGCAACGCGGCCCCTTCTGCGGTTTTGCGCTTATCCGCAGTGGCGGCTTGGCTTTCCGGGATTTCGCCCCACAATACCGGCGAAAGCCCAAGCCGCCGGCCGGCGGCCTCGAACCGGTCGCGATATTTCTCAAACAACAGTCGCTCCGGTCCGTCCTTGAGACGACCGACAGCAGCAATGACCACGCGCATGACTGAGCGTCCCCGTGTTCGCCGAAAGGACGCCGCGCTTGGCAGGGCCGCCGCCCCGCGAACTAGTGCGTCGTCGGATCGCTCGGGCGCGCGGCCGACCACATTTTCTCGAGGTTGTAGAACTCCCGTACCTCGGGCCGAAACACGTGCACGATAATGTCGGCGGCATCGATAAGGACCCAATCGCACTGGGGCTGGCCCTCGATGCGCGCGCGACCATAGCCTGCATCTTTCAGCTTCTGTTGGAGCTGCTCGGCGATTGAGCCCACATGCCGGTCGGAGCGGCCCGAGGCGATCACCATATAGTCGCCGATGGAAGATTTTCCCTTGATATCGATGGCGACCACCGCTTCGGCTTTCGCCTCGTCGAGGGCGGCCGTGATGATCGCAAGTAGGGCTTCCGAGCCGTGTTGAGGAGACACGAGTTCGGCTGGAGGCGTGCTCTGGTGAGCACCCTCAAGTGCGGTTGGCATTTTGCGCTGACGGTCCTTTCGTCATCAAACCCTTGTCGGGCGGGCAACAGCCAAGCCTGCTATGCCGGGCTGGCCTCGACTCCGGATCAAATCCCAGACTTGGGACTCACCAACGGAAAGATAGTGGGCGACGGCCGCAGCTTTCAAGGGCCTTGCGTCTTGGCGGGGGGCGGCCGCAGCGCGGGTCCGGTCCCGGTCCGTGGCACCCCCCCGGGGCCGCTGCCTTGTCGGCGCGGACCGGCCGGGGCCGAGGGCGCCGTTTTGGCACGTCGGACGCGCGCCGGCGCAGCGCTATGTGGCTTTTTGGCAACTATCTGACCCTGGCGCGCCTTACTGCGCAGGTCGGTGGAGGACACATGTGAGAGCGGGCCGGTCAGAAAGGTCCACGCCGGAGGCGGCATGGCCGGCAAGCCCATGGCCTTGCTTTCGGGGATCCGGCTCAACGCGAACGCTTTGGCCGCCCGCGAGGCCAAGGCCTTGAGCCGCCAGCCGGGCCGATCCACCACGACGACGGGCACCATGGTCAGGATCTCCCGCCAACGCCGCCATCGGTGGAAGCCAGTCAAATTGTCCGCACCCATGATCCAAACAAAGCGCACCAGTGGGCTGCGGCGCTTCAAAAAGGCGAGCGTACCAGCTGTATAGGGAGCAGGAAGGTCGCGCTCAAAGGAGGTGATCTTGATGCGGGGATTCTTGGCCATGGCCCGGCACAAGACCAAGCGCTCGCCGAGGGCGGCAAGCTCACCGCGCGCTTTCAGGGGATTGCCGGGGGTGACCAGCCACCATACCTGGTCAAGCCCCAGTCGCTTGAGGACGATCTCGCTGATTTGGCGGTGGGCGATGTGCGGCGGATTGAACGATCCACCGAGCAGGCCAATGCTTTGCCCCGGTGCGGTCGGGGGCAGGCCCTTGATGTGGCCAAATCGATCTGGAGCGAATTTCGGCATGACCGAGGAAAGCCGTGACTGGTGAATGACGGCCAAGTGTAGCGCAGGGCGCTCGCCACCCGATAGGCCCTTCGCTGCCCGACGGTTGCTGAAAATTTCGGCACCAGACTTGGGTTGCAGGCAGCTCTGGCACCGCCTCGGCCTAGGGCGCGCTTCGGCGCAAGACTGTTGATGCCAGCAGGCCAGCGGCTACCGCGATAGCCACCGTGGCCAGACCATAAAACATCGGATGCTGGAAGGCGAAGGCGTGCAAATAGCGCTCCACGCCCTCCCGCTCCAGCGTCAGTCGCACCGAGAACTGGCTCAGCAACTGATCGTCGCGAAAGAGATAGACGCGCGTATCAAAGGGCCCAACCGTAACGTTGGCTGGCAATTCGATGGTGGAGCGGAACAGGCTGCGCCCAATGAACGCCACCCCATACTGATCCTGCACATAGAGGCCTTGCTTTTGCTTCAAATGGATTATGGCTTCACGGAATTCCTTGACGTCCTCGGTCGAGAGGGCCTGCGCCTGCCCGAAAGCCGGGGGGAAGCGCAAATGCTGAAAGCCCATGCCATGCGAAGCGCGAAATTCCTCGGGCGCGATCTCGTCGATCGGCCGTGTGGAGGCAATTGCGTAGTAGCTGGGCACCAGGTCGAACGTCGCAGATGAGGTGTTGAGCCAAAGGCCGGCGACATTGCTCTTGCGCCGGACCACCTGCCGGCCGGGGACCCCTTCAACCACGATCACGATATCGTAGTAACCGGATTCCGCGCTCGGCTGTTGGCTGTTGTCGACGGCGCCGAAAATCACGATTTCGGTGCCGCTGAACGAGGACGTCACCGCCACAGTGCGCGCCGAAACATCCGCCTGCACGGATTCCTTGGCGCCGGGCTGTTGTTCGCGCTTGACTTCCTCGACCTTGCTTAATGGCGTTTCCTTGGCGACCGGTGGCGGCGCGGCCTGCTTTTTGCGCTGTGCCGCGCCCTGCGTGGCAAAGGCAACCATGGCCAGCAGCGCCAGCATTGCCAGCAACACCGCCTTTGCTGCTCTGCCTGGCTGGGCGCAGATCAACACACCGCTCTCAATCTGACCGTCACTTAAGCGCACCACCGCCGAGCTGGCCAACGGGAGCCACCGACCCACCGACGTAGCCGCGCGGGCGAGCCGCTAGAAGCCGACGTCGGAAGCCATGACACCCTCCGCCGCGCCGGCGTTGCGTGGGCTCTTGCCACCGCATACCGACACCATGTGCGGACGCAATTCAAGCCCCGCGTGGCCTGGCGACCAGGCTGGCGCCATCAGCCGCCCAACCGAACGCGCCGGCTCGACAGGTCCACGAGGAGGAATGACCGGTCGGATCGCCTTTCGGCAGTGGCCGCCCGTGCCCCTGCAATGGGCCAGGCCAGACGGCGCTCCCTTGAGCGAGCGACCGACATCGAGCGGGCGCTAGTCTTTGGCGTGCCAGTGCCAACGGCCGCCGCTACTGTCCTGTCTGGCCGGGCTGTGGAAGGCGTCGGCGTCGTAGCTAGCCTCCCCTGTCTCGCCGAGCGCGCGGGCTCCTTCCCGATAGGCCTTGAGCAAGAGATCGCGATCGGCGTGCGGATCGGTTTCCCCCATGGCGGCCACGACCGGCGCGGGTTCGCCACCGCGCGGGGTATCCAGGCGATCGACGATCTGGGCAATGGCCTGCCGAATGGACTGCAGGGCGCCCACTGCGGAACGCGCATCCTGCCGCCGAGCGGCGGCGCAGGACTTGAGCAAGGCTTCGAGCGTATCTGTCTGATCTCCGTCCGGACCCGGCCGAAGCGCGGCCGCCAGCGCCCCGACGGGCCTGGGTGTCGCCTGGAAGCCCTTGAGTTGCGCGAGCACCTCGCGCAGATGAGCTTCGATGGCATCGAAGCGGGCCAGCTCGGCTCGGGTGTGCTCGATGCGGACCGCCAGATCCCGGATCGACGTTTCAACCGTCCCGAGCCTGTGCGCATCGGGCCCAGTCGAGGTCTCCTTAAAGGCCGTGTGCACCTGCAATTCCAGCTGGCGGAGGCGTTGCTCGATCGGCTCCAACCATTGGCCCAGGTCAAGGCGTGGCAGCGCCTGCTGCAGACGCTCAGCGACATCGGTTAAGCGCGCCTCCACGGCGTTGCCGCCCGCCGCCCCCGGCGTGACGGCGTTCGCAACCAGCTTGGGTTGCCTCCGCGACCGACGATCTGGCTTGCGCCCATAATCCTCGAGCGTGGCAACCTCGCACACCCTCATCAACGCCTCTGCTGTTTCGGCATCCCAGGGATCGGGCCGATCATCGGGCCTCAGACGGCCCAAGGCCTCGCGCCAGGGTTCGGGTTGGATAGCGAACGGCGCCGGCGAAACCGCCGCGGCCGGGGAAACTCCGGCGCCAGCAGCCGGAGCCGGCCAGGGGTCGTCGCCTTCCCAGGCGGCGCGCACCGCCGCGATGCCCGCCTTGAGGGAATGCATGGCATCGACCACGCCGTCGAGCAGATCCGGGCGCTCTGCCGTGAGTGCTGTCCGTGCATGATCAATGCGCGCGTTCACAAGTTCGAGGCGCGCGCACAACTGTTCGAAGGCCTCGTTGTGGTGCCACGCCGCCTCACCGGCTTCGGCGCCCGGTCCTGGGCCCAGGTCTCGGCCCGGGTCTAGGCCCAGGTCAAGGTCAGACGACGGTCGGTTTGGTTTCCAATCGCCGTGCGACCACGCGAGGGGGTCCGCTTGCTGGCGAAAACCGGGCTTGGTGGGAAAGGGCTGGGGCATGTGAAACTTCCCGGGGAGCAGCAGGAGCAGGTCGCCGCGCGCCTCATAACCGGCAGGCAATAGAGGAGGCCTTTGGCCAAAGGCATTGCCGAGCGCCCCGACGCAACAGCACAAGTCCAAGGCTCGCCTGCAGCCTCGCAATCTGCCGTAAAGTTTCGGTTAAGTCAGCGCAGGGTGAACACAAAGATACGGGCCACATGAGGTGTCCCTGAAAGGTCCTAGGCCCGGCCCGGTTGGCCGTGTTGCCTGGCCTGCTCGTTGCCGGCACCGACAGAACCTGCCTACACTTCCATGGCAGCAGCGAGGGAGCCGGCATGGCCTGGCGAATAGGCGTTGATATCGGCGGCACCTTTACGGACGTGGCGCTGGTCGACGACGTCAGCGGTCGCATTGGGGTTGCAAAGGCGCTCACCACGCCAGCAGACTTCGCTGCGGGCGTACTGCGCGCGCTTGAGACGGCCATGCAGCATCACGCCATCGGCTCGGCCGATGTCGGCCTCTTCGCCCACGCCACCACGGTTGTGACCAACGCCATCCTAGAAGGCAACGGCGCCCGCGCCGCGCTCGTGGCCACCCGCGGCTTCCGCGACGTCCTGGAGCTGCGCCGCTCCTCGCGCTCCGACCTCTACGACCTGTTCCAAGACGCACCGGCGATCCTGATCCCGCGTCGGCGTCGCCACGAAATCAGCGAGCGCATCGGCGCCGATGGCAGTCTCGTTATCCCGCTGGCGGAGGAGGAGATCCAACAGCTGATCGCTGCGCTAAAGGCCGATCGGGTGGAGGCGATCGCCGTATCGCTGCTGTTCAGCTTTCTCAACCCCGAGCACGAGGCGCGGCTTGGGCGCCGTCTGCGCGAAGCGTTTCCAGACATTCCCGTCTACCTGTCGAGCGAGGTGCTGCCCGAGATCCGCGAGTTCGAACGCACCAGCACCACCGCGGTGTGCGCCTACGTCGGACCGATCCTGTCGTCGTATCTGGATCGGCTGCAAAGAGCCACCCTGGGAAGAGGACTGCCGCCCCTGTATGTCATGGGCTCGAACGGCGGCCTGTTCGAGGCAGCTGAGGGCATCGCCATGCCGGCGATCGCCGTGGAATCGGGGCCGGCCGCCGGCGTGGTGGCAGCGACCCTCGCCGCGCGGCAGACGGGCCGGCTGAACCTGCTGTCCTTCGACATGGGCGGAACTACCGCCAAGGCCAGCCTGATCCGCGACGGACAGTATGAGACCACACCGGAATACGAGGTGGGAGGCGAAGCCAGCGGCAATCGCGCAATGCACGGAACCGGACACCCCATTCGCGTGCCGGTGATCGACCTCGCCGAAGTTTCCGCGGGCGGCGGCTCCATCGCTTGGGTGGATCGCGCCGGCGCCCTGCGCGTCGGCCCGAAGAGTGCTGGGGCCGCGCCTGGTCCCAGCTGTTATGGCCGCGGCGGCGAAGAGCCGACGGTGACCGACTGTAATCTGCTGCTTGGCTATCTCGACAGCGGCTCACTGCTCGGCGGCGACTTGCCGATCGACTACGTGGCGGCCGAGCGTGCGGTAGGCCAGAAGCTGGCGGGGCCGTTGCAGGTGACCGTGCGCACTGCTGCGGCGGCCGTGATCGATGTGGTGAACAATGCCATGGCCGAGGCCTTGAAGATCGTCTCCGTGCAGCGCGGGCATGATCCGCGTGAGTTCGCCCTCGCCGCATTTGGCGGCGCCGGGCCCATGCACGCCACGGCGCTTGCCGAGGAGCTTGGCATGGCGGAAGTCATCTGCCCGCCGATCCCGGGCGCGTTCTCCGCGCTCGGCCTCGTCGGCTCGGATCTCAAGCGCGACTATGTACGCACCGTCTACACCACCACCGCAGCGGCCGCGCCGGCCGCACTCGAGGCGGCGTTCCGACTGCTGGAAACGCAGGGCGCGGCCATGCTCGAGCGGGCGCGGGTCGAACCGTCGCGCCGCCGCTTCGTGCGCAGCGTCGATGCCCGCTATGCGCGGCAGTCCTACGAGCTTGCCGTGCCGGTCCCTGCTCGCCCCCTCGATGCGGCAGGCCTCGCCGCCATTGCCGAGGCCTTCCACGCCCGACATCGTCGCACCTATGGTCACGACAACCGAAGCGAAGCGGTACAGCTCGTTAGCCTGCGGGTCGCCGCGATCGGCGCCATCGCGCCTCTACAATTGCGCCAGGCGCCGGCCGCACCGGGTACAGATCCGGCCAAGGGCCGACGTGCCCTGTGGTTCGGCGGGATCCGGCACGAGGCGGCGGTGCTCGATCGGGCGCGCCTGCCGGCGGATTTCGCGGTGGTCGGACCGGCGGTGATCGAGTCGCTGGAATCGACCATCTTGGTCCCGCCGGGGTGGCGGGGCCGCAGCGACGAGCACGGCTACGTCTGGCTCGTGCGCGCGCATGCCCAGGGGGAGCGAGCATGAAGGATGAGCCCGCGGCCGCCGATCCGGCCTCGTTCGAGATCGTCAAGAATTCGCTGTTCAAGATCGCCGAGGAGATGCGCGTTGTCCTCTGCAAAACGGCCTACTCGCCAATTCTGAAATCGGCGGGCGACTTCTCATGCGGCGTATTCGATGGCAAAGGCGACATGGTCGCGCAGGGACCCGACCTGCCGATCCACTTGGGCTCGATGCCAGATGCGGTGCGCGCCGTGGTTGCCGCCTTCGGTGCCGATGCGGCCGATGGCGACGTTTATATTCACAACGATCCCTACCAGGGCGGCAGTCATCTGCCCGATGTGAATGTGGTGCGACCGGCGTTCCACGAGGGGCGGCTCCTCGGTTATGCCTGCCTGCGGGCGCACTGGCCCGATGTCGGCTCCGCCACACCCGGCAGCTACGGCGCGGTCAGCGAAATCTACGGTGAAGGCCTGCGTCTGCCGCCGCTGCGGCTGGTGGCCCGCGGGGTGATCAACACGGACCTCGAAAAGGTCATCCTTGCCAACGTTCGCACGCCCGACGAACGCAAAGGCGATCTCGGTGCGCAGCTGGCGGCCACCCTGCGGGCGACCGAGCGCCTAAAGGCGCTGGCGGTGCGCTACGGCACCCAGCGGCTCATCTCCTACCTGGCTGAGGTGATGGACTACTCCGAGCGGCTGATGCGTGCGGCGCTCTGCGATCTTCCCGATGGGACCGGCTACTTCGAGGACTTCTGCGACGGCGACGGCATCGCCGATGATGCCCAAGGTGGCGACGCACCTTTCTGGATCCGCATGCAGGTGAAGAAGACCGGCGAACGTCTGCTCGTCGATTTCGCCGGCTCCGCCCCCCAGGTCAAGGGTCCAATGAACGCGCCGCTATCGGTGACCGCGTCGGGCATTTATTGCGGCCTCAAGATGGCGGTCGATCCGAACAATCTGATTCCGCCCAATTCCGGTTGTTGGCGCACCATCGAGGTGAGGGCGGCGAAGGGCTCGGTCGTCAATGCTGAGTTCCCGGCTCCGGTGGTGTACGCCAATCACGAGATGTCGCATCGGGTCGCCGACATGGTGATGGGCGCGCTGGTGCAGTTTTGGCCAAAGCAGGTGATGGCCTGCAGCCAGGGAACGTCTGCCATCATGACGTTTGGCGGTGTCGATCCGCGCAGCGGGCGTCGCTATGTATCCTACGAAACGATCAAGGGTGGGTTCGGCGCCCGACCAACCAAGGACGGCATCAACACCATTGCTAGCGGCATCTCCAATACCATGAACACGCCGGTCGAAGTGTTGGAGATGGCTTTCCCCCTCCGCGTCGAACAGTACGCCATCGAGCCCGACTCCGGAGGCGCCGGGCGCTACCGCGGCGGCTGCGGCGCGCGCCGGGTGTGGCGACTGCTCGAGGATGCGACCGGTGCGCTGTGCATGGAGCGCATGTCGTCACCGCCGTTCGGCTTGCAGGGCGGCTTGGCCGGCGCGGCGGCCGTCGTAACGCTTGCCACAGCCGACGGCAAGAGCATGCAGCTGCCGAGCAAGGGTGCATTCCCCGCTGCTGCCGGTTCGGTGGTGGACATGCGCACGCCGGGCTCCGGCGGCTTCGGAGCTCCTGCCCAGCGTCAGCGATCGGCGATCGGCCGCGATCTCTTGGATGGCTACGTGACCGAGGCCGCGGTGCGGCGCGACTATGGCATTGCCGACCCGGAGGCTTTGCTGGAGACCGCAAGGCGGCGTGATGAATAGAGCTCCGCGGCGCCGGCCGGGCTTTGCCCGGGCATCCGGTTGGCTTGAGCGAAAATCAGGCTCCCTGGCGCAGCGCCTGGTCGGCAGTCATCCGCGCAGATGGCAGGCGACCCAATGGCCGGCGTGGCCTTGTTTGAGCAACGGCTTTTCCGTGCTGCACAGCGGCAGCTGACGGATCGGGCAGCGCGTGTGGAAATGGCAGCCGCTCGGCGGACGGATTGGGTTTGGCACGTCGCCCTTGAGCGTGATGCGCTTGCGCTTCACCGTCGGGTCGGGAATCGGCACGGCGGATAACAGCGCCTCCGTATAGGGGTGCAGCGGTTCATTGTACAGATCGCGCGCAGGGGCGATCTCCACCACCCGGCCAAGGTACATGACGGCCACCCGGGTGCTGATATGCTCCACCACCGACAAGTCATGGGCGATGAAGAGGTAGGTGAGGCTGAACTTCTCCTGCAGGTCCTCCAGCAAGTTGATGACTTGGGCCTGGATCGAGACGTCGAGGGCTGAGACCGGCTCATCGCAGACGATCAATTTGGGCTCGACGGCAAGCGCGCGGGCGATGCCGATACGCTGGCGCTGGCCACCGGAGAATTCGTGCGGATATCGCCGCATGTGATCGGGCTGCAGGCCCACGGTCTCAAGCAGATCGACAATGCGGTCCCGGTAGGCGTCTTTCGATTTGGCAAGCTTATGGATGGTCAAGGCCTCGCCG
Organism: uncultured Alphaproteobacteria bacterium; assembly: GCA_963820375.1. Taxonomy (GTDB): domain Bacteria; phylum Pseudomonadota; class Alphaproteobacteria; order Rhizobiales; family Hyphomicrobiaceae; genus AWTP1-13. The sequence goes on from CAWFZX010000022.1 coordinate 268,967, forward strand.
ATGATAGCGCCGACCGTCATGCGCGGGTTGAGCGAGGCAAACGGATCCTGGAAGATGATCTGCATATCGCGGCACAGCGCGCGCAGACGATCGCGACCGAAGGCGGTGACATTGTTTCCCGCAAACCAGATTTCACCTGCGGTCGGCTCGATCAGGCGCAGGATGCAGCGACCTGTCGTGGATTTGCCACAACCGGACTCGCCGACCAGGCCCAGCGTCTCGCCGGCGCCGATGTCGAAGCTGACGTGATCGACCGCGTGCACGCGGTCGACTTCCCGCGAAAGCACGCCACCGGTGACGGTGAAGTGCTTGACGAGGTCCTTCACCCGCAAGAGCGGCTCGGTCATCGCACCGCCTCGGGTTGCTCGAGCACGCAGGCAACCTTGTGACCCTGCGCCACCTCCAGCAGCGGCGGGCTGGCTTCCCGGCATTTTGCCATTGCGTACTGGCAGCGTGCCGCAAAGCGGCAGCCAGGCGGAGGATGCAGCAGGCTTGGCACCACTCCAGCGATGGTCTCAAGCCGGCTCTTACTGACGGCAGCCCGATCGATGCGGGGTATGGAGCGGATCAGGCCGCGGGTGTAAGGGTGCCGCGGCCGACCGAAGAGCTGTTCTACGGAGGCCTCCTCGATCACTTTGCCAGCGTACATCACCACCACACGCTGGGCCGTCTCGGCCACCACGCCCATGGCGTGGGTGATCAGCATAACGGCCATGCCAAAGCGCGATTTCATATCCTGCAGCAATTCCAGAATCTGTGCCTGGATGGTGACATCGAGCGCCGTCGTCGGCTCGTCGGCGATCAGCAACTTGGGATCGCAGGAAAGCGCCATGGCGATCATGACGCGTTGCCGCATGCCACCGGAGAATTGGTGCGGGTAGTCGTGTACGCGCCGCTGCGGATTTGGAATTTGCACCAGACGCAGCATCTCCACGGTCTTGTCCAGCGCGGCGCGGCGGCCCAGGCCCTCGTGGCGACGAACGACCTCGGCAATCTGCTCGCCCACCGTGTAGACGGGATTGAGGGAGGTCATCGGCTCCTGGAACACAATGGCGATTTCCTTGCTGCGGATGCCGTTCATTTCCTCGGCTGGCAGCGGCACCAGGTCGCGGCCCTGCCACAGGATCTGGCCGGCGACGATGCGCCCGGGCGGCATCGGCACCAGCTTCAATACCGACATGGCAGTGACGGTCTTGCCGCAACCGGACTCGCCGACGACGCCAACGGTTTCACCCCGGCCGATCGCCAGGTCGACCCCGTCAACGGCCTGCACCATGCCGTCGTCGGTCTCGAAGTGCGTCTTGAGGTTGCGAATCTCGAGCAGTGCCTCGCTCACGCCGGTTCTCACATCGCGCGCCTTGCCATCACATCACCTTGCGGGGATCGAGCGCATCACGCAATCCGTCACCGATGAAATTAATGGTCAGCACAGCGAGAAAGATCGCGGCCCCGGGGAACATGGCCCAATGTGGAGCGATGTCGAGATAGTCCTTGGCATCAAAGAGGATACGGCCCCAGGTTGGAATATCGGGTGGAAAGCCAAGACCCAGAAACGACAAGGTCAATTCGGCGATGATGGCAGCCGCGACGTCGATGGTGCCGGCAACGATCACGGGTCCCAGCGCATTGGGTAGGATATGCCGCACCACTTGGCGAGATTTCGAAGCCCCCAGCGCCCTGGCGGCTTCGACAAATTCCTTTTCGCGCAGGGAAAGGAATTGCGCACGCACCAGCCGCGCGACCGGCATCCAGCGCAATCCGCCGATCACCGCCACGATCAGAACGAAGACGCCGCCTTCGGGGCCAAACAAGCCCTTCAGGAAATCACGAAACAGATACATCACCAGCAGCAGCAAGGGCAGCTGCGGCAGCGACAGGAAGAGGTCCGTGAGCCACATCAGGGCCGAGCCGACCCAACCACGGGACATGCCCGCGATCGCGCCGATTAGCGTGCCGACCACAATGGCGACCGCCATGGCGGCCAGCCCGACCGCCAACGAGATGCGCCCGCCGTAAAGCATCCGCGCCAGCAGATCCTGGCCGAGATCGTCGGTGCCGAACGGATGCGCCCAGCTTGGCCCCTTGAGGCGGGCGCTGAAGTCGATGTCGTTGATGGCGACCGGCCACAGCGTCGGTCCCAACACAATCGCCAGCATCATCAAGAAGAGGATGGCCGCACTGGCCAATGCCAGCCGATGCCGGCGAAACCTGCGCCATGCCTCGAAAGCGGGCGATCGCAGGCCGCGAGCGGCGCAGGCCGCTTGCGCCCACCTCAAGCGAAGGTGATGCGGGGGTCGAGCCATCCATACAGGATATCAGCGATCAGGTTGAAAAAGACGACAAGGCAGGCAAACACAAACGTCACCGCCATCACCACCGGGGTGTCATTGGCGAGGATCGAGCTGATCAGCAGTGAGCCGATGCCGGGAATACGGAAGATCTGCTCGGTGACGATGGCGCCACCGAAGATGCCCGGCATCTGCAGAGCAACCAGGGTAACGACGGGGATCAAAGCATTGCGCACTACGTGCTTCAGGATGACGACACGCTCGGCGAGCCCTTTGGCGCGGGCCGTCGTGACGTAGTCGAGGCGAATGACGTCGAGCATCGCCGATCGCACGTAGCGTGTCAGTGATGCGGCCTGGAAGAGGGCTAGCACGGTGATCGGCATGATCGCCTGGCGTGCGTTCTCGACATACCACTGCCAGCCGGTTGCACTGATATCGGACCGGTACACGAACGGAAGCCAGTCCAGCGTGATGCTAAAGACCAGGATGAACAGTAGGCCGGTGAAAAAGGTCGGCAGGGAAAAGCCGACGAAGGCAAAAGTGTTGGCAACCTGGTCGAACAACGAGTACGGGCGGGTCGCAGCATAGATGCCAACCGGCATGGCAATCAGGATTGCCAATACCTGTGAGGAGCCAATCACGAACAAGGTTGTCGGCAGGCGCTGCAGGATGAGGGCGCCCACGTCCACGCGACTGACGAAGGAGAAACCCCAATCGCCGCCCAGCATGGCCAACAGCCAGCGCACGTAGCGCACGGCGACGGGATCATCCAGACCGAACTTGACGCGGAGCGCCGCGCGCACTTCAGGCGGAACGGCGGGATTTGTCGCCAATTCCTCAAACGGATCACCGGGAGCAAGCGCCAGCACGGTAAAGAGGACCACGCTGATCCCCAGCAGGCTGGGAACGGCGATCAGCAGGCGTCTTAGCAGGTAGGACCCCATCGATCGTCATCCCATTCCAGCCGGCGGACGGCCCCGATAACTCGCGTCATGCCTCCCGATACCAGTCCGACAGCAGCCACAGGTCATTGTCCCAGCCGCTGAGCGGAGCCTGCAGCTTGCTGGAGATGGCCGCCACACGCGGACGATAGACGACCGGGATGACCGCGTAGTCGCCGACCACCAGCTCGTTCATCTTGATGAAAAGCGCGGCGCGTTTGACAGGATCGAGCTCGCCCTCGGCCGCCCGGAAGGCTTTGTCGTACTCCTCGCTCTTCCAGCGGGTGATGTTCCGCCCCTGCCACTTGTTGTCCTTGGTGGCGATTTCCCAGGAGGCAAACTGGTTCATGAACAGCTCGGGGTCGGGCTGCGTCATGGTCGTCGTGTACATTTGAATGTCGCAATAGAAATGCGGGTAGGTGTCCGGATTGGCAACATCGGAAGAGAAGAACACGGACGCCACGACCGATTTCAGTTCCATGTCGATGCCGGCCTTCTGGCAGGCTTGCTTGACAATCGCCTGTGTCTTCTGCCGGGGGGTGTTGATCGAAGTCTGGAATACGAACTTCAGCTTCTTGCCGTCCTTGGCCCGGATGCCGTCGGCGCCCTTTTTCCAGCCAGCAGCCTCGAGCACCTGGCTGGCCTTGTCGACGTTGAACTCCCACTTGGTGTTTTTGGAAACGAAGCGTTCCGGGTTGTTGACGAAATTGCCGGTGGCCGTGCCGGTGCGGCCGTAGATGTGATCCTGCACCGACTGTCGATCGATCAGCATGCCGAGCGCCTGCCGCACGGCCGGATCGCCGAGCACCGGGTGCTTGGTCTTGAGGCTGGACCGTTCCCCGTCGACCTCGGTCCAGGGATCAGTACTATTGAGCTGGATGTGCTCGATGTTGCCGCCGGCGGTGATCACCGCGACGCCTTTGCCGCCCTTCTCGAGCCGCTGCAGGATTTCGTCCTCCACCTGCATATTCCAGGCGTAGTCGTATTCGCCGGTCTGGATCACGGCGCGCGCCGCCGAAATGGCATCGCCACCACCCTTCATTTCGATGGAGTCGAAATAAGGCCGATTCTCCCGGTGATAGCTGAGATTGATTTCGCCCTTGACGAGATCGCCCGGCTTGAAGTCAACGAACTTGTAGGGGCCCGTTCCCACCGGCTTGAGATTGGTTGGCGCATCGCGAGACTTGCCGCCGATGAAGTCTGCAAAAAGGTGCTTGGGAATCAACATGCCGCGCGTGCCGACAAAGGCATCGGCCCAGAACGGTGTCGGCTTGGCGAAGCGCACGACGACCGTGTAATCGTCGAGCTTCTGGACTTTGACGTCCTTGTAGCTGCCGATCGTGACGGCCGCCGTGGCCGGATCGGAGGCGTACTCCCAATTAAAGACGCAATCATCGGCCGTGAATGGCTTGCCATCGTGCCATTTCACATCGCGTTTGAGCTTCCAAGTGACGGACATGCCATCCGCTGCGAGGCCACCATTTTGCCGGCTTGGAATCTCCGCGGCCAGGATCGGCAGCAACTCACCATCACCGTCCCAGGCGGCTAGCGGTTCATAAAATATGCGCGAACCTTCCTGATCTTTGGTGCCGACTGCAAAGTGCGGGTTGAGCAGCGTGGCGCCCTGCCACCACAACACCTTCAACGCTCCACCGCCGCCGCGCTTGCTTGGCTTATAGCTAAACTTGCTCTGCGCTTTCGCCACGCCGCAATAGTCGAGCATCTGCGTAGCCATCGGGGCGCTTAGACCGACCGCAAGCATCTGGCGAACAAACGCCCGGCGCGACAGGTTGCCAGCCCTTACCTTAGCGATCAGGTCTCGCAGATCTCGCTCGTCCATGGAACCCTCCCCTACCACTCGGCGAAAACAGCTTCGCCCAGCGCCCCCGCAGGCGCCGCGCGGCACCGTCGCGCAGGATCAGAACAGGTTACCACGATGCCGTCAACGCACCAGCCGCTTGGCTGACGCCTGCCTTGGGCTCGTCGTCTGCCGGCGCCGGCGGGATGACGGCAGCACGCCATCGCTGGGCAGCCGTGAGGCGGTGCGCTCGCGCAACCGCAGACCTTGAAGGCTGACCCTCGCGGATGCGGCCGCGGGATGAGCGGGGACCGACATCGGCTCGCGCCTTGGCAACTGCGCCGAGCCGCCAGCGCCGGCGCAGGCTGGTGGGGAGCAGGCTCCCCCGTGTCGCTGAACGCTGGCGGGACGGGTGCGGGCCCCCCGCCGGCCGTCCTGGCCTTCACGCTCGTGCGCCTCGAACCCGCAAGCAGGCGCCGACCGCAAGCGCGCCAAAGGGGGCACGCGCGTGTGCGCCTTATCAAGCCGGCAGAGGCACCCAGGCGGGGCCGTCCCCTGCACACGCCAAAATCGGCTCCCGCAGCCGGGCTGCCGCTTGTCGTAGTCCTCCCCAATTCCCAAGTCCCGGGCGTCTGCGGACCCGCACGGGGGCCCTTCCTTGACGCAACCATCGGCCCTTGACGAAATCGCCGGCCGCTGCCATGTAAATGTTATATACATTGACATGGCGGTGGCAGCCTGAGCCGAGGGGGTCACCGGAGGCGATCTGGAGAGCGGAGATGGCAATGTCGGAAGCAATTGCGAGGATCGACGACTACGGCCGGCCGGCCTGGCTCGCCTTAATGGTTCTCGGCTTCATCGTGTTCTGGCCCGTCGGGCTGGCGATCTTGGCCTATTTGCTATGGAGCGGACGCATGGGATGTGGACGGCATTCTGATCTGGCGCGCTGGCAGGAGCGAGCGGCTGAACGGTGGGAGCGCAAGCGCGATCGCTTCGAGCAAAGGATGCAGCGCTGGGAGCAACGTTGGGGCCGCCACAGCCGGTCTGCGCCCAACCGGCAACAGCGCCTTTGATGAATACCGCGAGGAAGCCTTGAAGCGCCTCGAGGAAGAAGCCGCAGAATTTCGCACCTTCCTGGATCGGCTGCGGCTGGCCAGGGACCGCGCCGAATTCGATGAATTCATGCGTGATCGGCGCCATCGTACCGCTGGTCCAGGCGACGCTGGCCAGGGCCCGGCACCGCCAGCCTGATCCTTTGCCACAGCTGATGGCTTGCTGAGACCGAGGCCGGCACGCGCAAAGCGGTGCCGGCCTCTGTCGTTGCCGGCTGGCAACGGCGCGTTGGCATTTGCCGCAAACGTGCAAGAATGAGGCAGCCAGCACACGCACCGGGGCGACGGCGATGGAATTCACGCAAGAGCACGAGGCCATCCGCCACACCGTCAAAGCGTTCATTGATGTGGAGATCAATCCGAAGGTCGCAGCATGGGAGGAGGCGGGCATCTTCCCAGCCCACGAACTGTTTTCGAAGATGGGCGCCCACGGCTTCTTCGGCATCAACAAGCCTGCCAAATACGGCGGCATGGGCCTCGACTATTCCTACCAGCTCGTGTTCCTCGAAGCGCTTGGTCATATCCGTTGTGGTGGCGTGCCGATGGCTATCGGCGTGCAGACCGATATGGCAACCCCGGCGCTCGCGCGCTTCGGTTCAGAGGCGTTGTGCAACGAGTTTCTGGCACCCTCGATCAGGGGCGAATATGTCGCCTGTCTTGGCGTATCGGAGGTGGGCGCAGGATCCGATGTCGCCTCCATCAAGACCTCCGCCAGGAAGGACGGTGGCGACTACGTCATCAACGGCGGCAAGATGTGGACCACCAGCGGTGCCCAAGCCGATTGGATGTGTCTGCTGGCAAACACCAGCGATGGGCCCGTGCACAAGAACAAGTCCCTGTTCTGCCTGCCGATGAAGACCAAGGGCGTGCAGGTGGCGCGCACGCTTGACAAGCTGGGGATGCGCTGCTCGGACACGGCACAGATTTTCTTTGAGGATGTGCGGGTGCCTGAGCGCTACCGCATCGGCAAGGAAGGTGAAGGCTTCATCTATCAGATGCAGCAGTTTCAGGAGGAGCGGCTCTACAGCGCGGCCGCCGGCCTGATCACCAAGGAACGGATGATCGATGAGACGATTGCCTACACCAGACAGCGCCAAGCCTTTGGGCAGTCGATCCTCGACAATCAGTCGGTTCACTTCCGTCTGGCCGAACTGAAGACTGAGGTGGAATTGCTGCGGGCGTTGACCTATCGGGCCGCCGAACTGATGCTCAAGGGTGAGAACGTGACCATGCTCGCTTCGATGGCGAAGCTCAAAAGTGGCCGCCTGTCCCGCGAGATCTCCGATGCCTGTCTGCAATACTGGGGCGGCATGGGCTTCATGAACGAGACCTGGATCAGCCGCGCGTACCGCGACACCCGCCTCGGCTCCATCGGGGGCGGCGCGGACGAGGTCATGTTGTCCATCATTTGCAAGCAGATGGGGATCTTACCGGGCAGGCGCAACAGCTAGGTGGCGCTGGCCAGCAGCAAGCCCAGCAGAGCGGTGGCGAGCCGGCGCCTGTCAACGACAGCTAGGCAATGCAGACGCCGCCGTCGGCGACGATGACCGAGCCGGTCATAAAGGATGCAGCCCTCGAGGCCAGAAACGCAACGATGCCGCCGATCTCTTCGGGCTCGCCGATGCGCCGCAGGGGCGCGGTAGCGACGGTTCGCTTCAGGCGGTCCGGATCCTCCCATAAGGCACGGGCGAAATCGGTCTTGACGAGGCCGGGAGCGACGCAGTTGATGCGCACATTCTTGGCACCCCACTCGACCGCCAGACTGCGGGTGAGCTGCATGTCGGCGGCCTTCGAGATCCCATAGGCACCGAGTTGCGCACTACCCCGCAGGCCGCCAATCGAGGAGACGATGACGACGCTGCCGCTGCCCTGCTCGGCCATTGCGGGAATGGCATAGTTGCAGAGCCAAAGGTTGCTCTTGATGTTTGAGCTCATGATCTTGTCGAAGGCCTCGTCGGGGATTTTCTCCAGCGGCCCGAAGTAGGGATTGACGGCGGCGTTGCACACCAGCGTATCGATCCTGCCCCAGTGTTTGAGCGTGCCCTTGACCAGGTCCTCGACCTCTTGCTTGCGCGAGATGTTGCAGGGGATGACCATCGCCTCGCCGCCGCCGTTGCGAATCGCTGCCGCGACGGCCTCGCAGGCATCGGCTTTGCGGCTGGAAACCACGACCTTAGCCCCGAGCGAAGCCATAATTTCCGCCGCCGCGCGGCCGATGCCTTTGCTCGATCCGGTGATGACGGCCACCTGCCCGGAAAGATCGAATGGATTCTTCATGGGACCCCGGGGCCTCCCGACCGTTGTGAACGTGTTGCCAAGGGCGCGGTCCGCGCCTAGGTTCCAACGATCATAGTGCCGCAGGCGGGTGCTCAACAACAAGGCAGTGAGGTATGGCGGTAGAGCACCAGTGGGAGAAAAGCTATCCGCCGGGCGTGCGCTGGGACAGCCCGTTGGAAATCACGACCCTGCCGGCGCTCTTGGACAGCGCCGTTGCAAGCTTTGCCCAGCAGACGGCCATCGAATTTCGCGACAACACGATCAGCTATGCGCAACTCGGCCGAACCACCGAAGCGCTGGCAGCGGGCCTGATGGGCCTCGGCGTGAAGAGAGGCGTTTGCGTTGCGCTCTATCTTCCCAATACGCCCTACCATCCTTATTTCTTTTTCGCCGTACTGAAAGCCGGTGGGCGCGTCGTGCACCTGTCGCCGCTCGATGCTGAACGGGAGCTTGCCTATAAGCTTGCCAATTCCGGCGCACGCATCCTGGTGACGACCAACGTCGGCTTGCTGCTGCCACTGGCGCAAAAGCTCAAAGCCGATGCTGCAATCGATCTGTTGATCGTCGCCGACGATGCAGCATTTGCTCCCTCGGCCGCGCCCGCCACGCCGATTCGGGACGAGCCAGGGTTGCTGCGCTATGAGAGGCTGCGTGCGGATGGCGAGGCGAGGTTGCCGCAATCGTGGCCCACCCTGTCGGTCGACGACGTAGCCCTGCTGCAATACACCGGCGGCACCACGGGCAAGCCGAAAGGGGCGATGCTGAGCCACGCCAACCTGACGTCAACCATCTCGATCTACAAGATCTGGGGCGATGCCCAGCGCCTGACCGAGCCTGGCAGCGACAAGGTCATCTGTGTCCTGCCGCTGTTTCACATCTACGCCTTAACTGCCGTGCTCCTGCGCAGCCTACGAGACGGCAGCGAGATCTTGTTGCGCATGCGTTTTGACGTCGAGACGACGTTGCGCGACATCGAAGTAAAAAGGGCCACTGCCTTTCCTGGCGTACCCACCATGTGGATCGCACTGGTCAATACGCCCGGTATCGAGAAGCGGGATTTCTCCGCTTTGCGCTTCGTCGGTTCGGGCGGTGCCGGCATTCCCGTCGAGGTGGCGGAGAAGTTCCACACACTGACAGGCCTGCGCATGGGCGGTGGCTGGGGCATGACGGAGACCTCTCCGGCCGGCACCAGCCTCCCCAGGGACAGCGCCCACAAGCCCGGTTCCTGCGGCCTGCCGCTGCCCGGCATCCTGATGGACGTGGTAGCGCTCGACGACAATCGGCGCGTCCTGAAAGTAGGCGAGACCGGCGAGATCCGTATCAAGGGACCCAATGTCTTTCGTGGCTATTTCAACGCCCCGGAGGAATCGGCGGCTGCCTTCGTCGATGGCTGGTTTCTGACCGGCGATATCGGCTACATGGACCAGGACGGCTTCGTTTATGTCGTCGATCGCAAGAAGGACATGATCATTTCCGGCGGCTTCAACGTCTATCCACGTGCCATCGAGGAAGCGATCTATGAACATCCGGCGGTGGCTGAGGTCATCGTCATTGGCGTCCCCGACAGCTATCGCGGCGAGGCGGCCAAGGCCTTCATACAGTTGAAGCCAAATGCAGAGCGCTTTACGCTCGAGGAATTGCGTGCCTTTCTGGCCGACAAGCTTGGTAGGCACGAACTGCCCACTGGGCTGGAGTTCCGCGACGCCTTGCCCAAGACCGCGGTCGGTAAGCTGTCGAAGAAAGAGCTAATTGCCGAGGAGCGCCAGAGCATGCAGGCCGCCGCCGAATGAACCGACGCTATGATAGCCGCCCGACCTCGTTGCCGTGCCGCTGAAGATGCAGGCAACTTTTCACGGTCGATTGGCACGGCCTCCTGGCTTTGGCGCCGGGCGGCATTGCCTCTCTCAAACCCGGAATCTTGATAAGACGCGACAGAAGGAAACGCCACCATGGTCGACGCCGTCATCGTCTCCACCGCCCGCACGCCGATCGGCCGCGCCGTACGCGGGGCCTTCAACCTCACGCATGGCGCCGACCTGGGCGGACATGTGATTTCTCACGCCGTCGCCCGGGCTGGCATCGATCCCGGCGACGTCGAGGACGTGGTCATGGGCTGCGCCAATCCTGAAGGCGCCACGGGTGGCAATATTGCCAGGCAGTGCGCCATCCGGGCTGGCCTCCCAGTGACTGCGGCGGCGCAAACGGTCAATCGCTTCTGCTCATCGGGGTTGCAGGCGATTGCGCTTGCAGCCTACGCCATCAAAGAACAAGGCGTGCCGGTGGCGGTAGCCGGCGGACTTGAATCGATCAGCCTGGTGCAGATGAATATGAACACCAAGTTCTACCGCAACGACTGGATCGCCGAGCACAAAGGTGCGCTCTATATGCCGATGATCGAAACGGCCGATATTGTGGCGCAGCGCTATGGCATTAGTCGCGCGAAGCAGGACGAGTACGCGCTGCTGAGCCAGCAGCGCACGGCCGCTGCCCAGAAGGCCGGGCGGCTTGATGCCGAGATCGTGCCGCTGACATCGGTGATGCAGGTCGAGAATAAGGAGACTAAGGAGATCTCCCAGCGCACCGTCACGCTCGAGCGCGACGAAGGCAATCGGCCCGAGACCAATATGGAGGGCCTAGCCAAGCTGAAACCGGTGCGCGGCGACGACCAGTTCATTACCGCCGGCAATGCCAGTCAGCTCTCCGACGGTGCCAGCGCCTGCGTGCTGATGTCCGACACCGAAGCGGCCAGGCGCAAGCTCAAGCCCATGGGTATTTTCCGCGGCTTTGCGGTGGCCGGCTGCGAACCCGATGAGATGGGCATCGGTCCCGTGTACGCCGTGCCGCGGCTGCTGCAGCGCATGCGGCTGAAGATGGATGATATCGGCCTGTGGGAACTCAACGAAGCGTTTGCCAGCCAGGTGCTGTACTGCCGCGACAAGCTCGGCATCCCACAGGACAAGCTCAACGTCGACGGTGGCGCTATCGCCATCGGCCATCCCTATGGCATGAGTGGCGCACGCATGACCGGCCATGCGCTGGTCGAAGGCAAGCGGCGCGGCGTCAAGTATGCCGTCGTCACCATGTGCATCGGCGGTGGCCAGGGCGCCGCCGGCCTGTTCGAGATCCTTTGAGGAGGGCTGCCGATGGACCTTCGATTTAGCCAGGAAGAGAACGCTTTCCGCCAGGAACTGCGCGATTTTTTTCGCGCTCAGATTCCCGCCTCGATCCGCGCGAAGGTGATGGAGAACCGGCACCTGGAGAAGGAGGAGCTCGTCAAATCGCACAAGATCCTGCACGCCAAGGGGCTGGCGGTGCCGCATTGGCCGCAGGAGTGGGGCGGCGCCAATTGGACCCCGATGCAGCAATACATCTATACCGAAGAGCTGCAGTATAATGGCGTGCCGCAGCCGCTGCCGTTCAACGTGTCGATGTGCGGTCCGGTGATCATCGCCTTCGGCACCGATGAGCAGAAGAGAAGGTTCCTGCCGCCCATGGCGGCGCTCGACGATTGGTGGTGCCAAGGCTTCTCAGAGCCGGGTGCGGGCTCCGACCTTGCCAGTCTCAAGACCACCGCCGTTCGCCAAGGCGGCCACTACCTCGTCAACGGCCAGAAGACCTGGACCACATCGGCGCAATACGCCGACTGGATCTTCTGCCTCTGCCGCACCGATCCCACCGCCAAGAAACAACTCGGCATCTCGTTTCTCCTGATTGACATGAAAACACCCGGCATCACGGTGCGTCCCATCCAGACCATCGACGGTGGGCGCGAGGTCAACGAGGTGTTCCTCGACGACGTCAAGGTACCCGCCGAGAACCTAGTGGGCCAAGAGCATCGCGGCTGGGACTGCGCCAAGTTCCTGCTCGGCAATGAACGCAGCGGCATCGCCCGCGTCGGCTATTCCAAGCAGCGCGTACAGCGCATCAAGGAACTGGCCTCGCGCGTGATCGCCGGCGACAAGCCGCTGATGCAGGACGAACGTTTCCGCGAGAAAGTGGCCGCCGTCGAGGTTGAGCTCAAAGCCCTGGAGATGACGCAGATGCGCGTACTCTCGGAGGAACGGCACAGCAAGAGCAACAAACCTAACCCAGCCTCATCGATTCTCAAGATCAAAGGCAGCGAAATCCAACAGGCCACCACGGCATTGTTGCTCGAGATAGCAGGCCCGCTGGCCCTACCCTACCAGGCCGATGCGGACGATTGGCAGGCGGGCTCCAACGAACCAGCCGAGGATCTAGCTTGGGCCGCGCCTGCCGCACCGGGTTATTTCAACTACCGCAAGGTGTCGATCTACGGTGGCTCCAACGAGATCCAGCGCAACATCATCGCCAAGGCGGTGCTGGGATTTTAACGGCTATTGACAACAAAAAATCCGGTCATCGCCTGGGGTATCGCCGTTCGAGCTTGCAGAGGGGCCAAGCCATGGCTCGAGCCAATGCTTCGTTCGGCTCCCCAGCGGTCGCGCAGGCGCAATGGCGATGGAGCAGCTAGCTTATGAGCATTGAAACCTGGCTGGCATTCGTCGCGGCAGCAACCGTACTGTTGATCATGCCGGGACCGACGATCCTGCTCGTGATCTCCTATGCGCTAGGGCGCAAAATGCGGGTTGCGCTGCCAGTCGCCATCGGCGTAGCGCTGGGCGACCTCACGGCCATGACGCTGTCGCTCATGGGCCTAGGCGTTCTGCTGAGCATGTCGGCCCTCCTGTTTACCATCGTCAAGTGGATTGGAGCTGCCTATCTCGTCTGGCTCGGCATCAGGCTGTGGCGGGCCGGTGGAAAGTTGCACGTTGAAGGCAGAGCCGAGCCCGCCCGGTCCATGTTGCGGCACGCCTGGATCGTCACGGCACTCAACCCGAAGAGCATCACTTTCTTCGTCGCCTTCCTACCGCAGTTCCTCGATCCGGCGGGCGGCTTTTGGAGCCAACTGCTGATTTTCGAAGCCACGTTTCTCTGCCTCGCGTTTGCCAATGCGCTCGCCTATGGGCTGGTGGCTTCACGGGCACGCGGGCTCCTCGAAAGTGAGCGAGCCATTGTGGTATGCAACCGGGTCGGTGGCAGCCTGTTGATCGGTGCCGGGCTGACACAAGCCAGCCTGCCCAGCACCCAGTAGCAGCGCAGGCCGGCAACCTGCCGGGAGGATGGTCATGGATTTTGATCTCAACGACGAGCAGCGGCAGCTCAAGGAAAGCGTCGATCGGCTGCTCCTGGACAATTACGGCGATCTCAACCAACGCCTGGCCTACATGAAACAGCCGCAGGGCTACAGCAGCAAGCTTTGGCAACAATATGCCGAGCTCGGGTTGCTCGGCATTCCCTTCGCCGAAGAGTATGGCGGTTTGGGGCAGGGCCTGACCGAGACCATGATCGTCGCCGAGGCGTTCGGGCGGGCTCTGGCAGTCGAGCCCTACTTTGCGACGGTGGTGTTGTGCGGCGGCGCATTGCGCCATGCCGGCAATAAAGCGTTGCTGGCCGAACTGGTGCCAGCGATCGTGCAAGGCAATCTCACGCTGGCCCTTGCGCATCAGGAGCGGCAGGCGCGCTACGACCTGGCCGATACGGCGACGACGGCGCGCGCCGACGGCAAGGGCGGCTACACGCTCGAAGGTGAAAAATGCGTTGTCCTGGCCGGCGGCAGTGCCGATCAGCTGATCGTCACGGCGCGCGCTTCCGGCGGACGCCGGGACCGCAGCGGCATCGGTCTGTTCCTGGTGGATGCGAAAGCGAATGGTGTCACGCGGCGCGACTATCCGACCCAGGACGGTTTTAGAGCTGCCGACATCGCTCTGTCGGCGGTGCGCGTCGGACCAGAAGGTGTCCTGGCCGCAGCCGACACGGGCCTGCAGGTTCTGGAGCGCGTCGTCGATGAGGCAATCGCTGCGTTGGCTGCCGAAAGCGTAGGCGCCATGGGGGTGCTGCATGAGCTCAGCGTCGATTACCTGAAGACGCGCAAGCAGTTTGGCGTACCGATCGGCTCGTTCCAGGTGCTGCAGCATAAGGCCGTTGATATGTTCACCGCCCTCGAGCAGGCGCGCAGCATGGCCTATTACGCCACCATGATGGCGGCCGATCCCGACCCCAACGAGCGGCACAAGGCAATCGCCGCCGCCAAGGTGCAGGTCGGCAGGTCGGCCCGTTTCGTGGGTGAAACCGCCATCCAACTGCACGGTGGTATCGGTATGACGATGGAGTACAAGGCTGGTCATTACTTCAAGCGACTGACCATGATCGACATGGCGTTTGGCGATGCCGATCACCACCTGCGCGCCTTGGCGCAAGCGGGAGGACTGAATTAGTCGACTGCCTGTTGGCAGCCAGCTCGCAGGCCGGCAAGGCAGCAAGCTGGCAAAGTGGCGAAGGTCTCCGGAGACGGCAATGAGCCTGGCTGCAGCGAAGCCGTTCACGCTCCACATCCCCGATGCGGCCATCGCCGATCTTCACCAGCGGCTGGAGCGCACACGCTGGCCCGACGAGCCACCGCTGGAAGCCTGGTCGACGGGTACCAGCGTGGCCTATGCACAAGAGGTCGCCGCGTACTGGCGGACCGGGTTTGACTGGCGTGCGTGGGAAGCAAAGCTCAATGGCTTTCGCCAGTTCACCGTACCGATCGGCGGCATCGATGTGCATTTCATCCACGAAGAAGCGCGCGGCCGTGATGCAATTCCCCTCCTGCTCTGCCACGGCTGGCCCGGCTCGGTGTTTGAGTTTCACAAGCTGATCCCGCTGCTCAGTGACCGGTTCACGATCGTGGCGCCTTCGCTGCCGGGCTATACGCTGTCGTTTCGGCCGGGACAGCAGCGCTTCGGCGTGGAGGATATTGCCGGGGTCTTTGCGACCTTGATGACCGACGTCCTCGGCTATCAACGGTTCGGCGTACAAGGCGGCGATTGGGGTTCGTTTGTCGCGTCGGTTCTGGGCCATCGCCATGCCAAGCACGTCTTGGGCCTCCACCTCAACATGCTGGCTGTCCGTCGCGATCCAGCCATGCTGACCAATCCGACGCCCGGCGCACAGATCTATCTCGCACAGCTCAATCACTTCCTGCGGGAAGAGACCGGATATCAATGGATTCAAGGCACCAGGCCGCAGACACTTGCCTTCGGACTCACCGATTCGCCTGCCGGCCTTGCCGCCTGGCTGCTCGAGAAATTCCGCGCCTGGACGGACTGCAACGGCAATCCCGAGAACGCGCTGAGCCGCGATGAAATGCTGGCAAACATTGCGCTTTACTGGTTCACCGCTGCGATCGGCTCGTCCTTCTGGCCCTACTATGCCCGCCTGCACGGCCCCTGGCCGATCCCGGAAGGGGCGACCGTCGACGTGCCGGTGGGCTACGCGGAGTTTCCGAAGGAAATTCTGCGGCCACCGCGTTGGCTTGCTGAGAGGACCTACACCAATATCCAGCGCTGGAGCGTGATGCCCAAAGGCGGACACTTCGCGGCCCTCGAGCAGCCGGCGGCGCTGGCGAGCGAAGTTCGAACCTTCTTTACGAACCTAAATTGATCCCGCGCCGACCTTTGCGGCCAGGTCGCTAAGCGACCAAGGCGGTGGTTAAGCCGTGGTGCAGCCGTTGAGTTAAGTTGCACATGACTGGCGTTTGCACTAGCTTGATGCGGATTTTTGAGTCGCCGCTCGGTCGTGCCGGCGGCGCAACGAGTTGACGCGGATCCCTGCGGATCCCCATTGCCGGCCTTGAGCTGTTGAGGGCGTTGGTCAGATCCCGGCCTGCACGAGACGATCGCGCAGGCCGGGGCGACACGAAATACGCCAAAGCCCGGGGGGAAGCGGCTGGACGCCGCGCGGCGAACCCGCGAGCCCCCATGCCTTACTTGCTCGGTCGCTGGTTTGTGAGGCGCCTGTTCTGTGCCCCCGACCGCGGCATCCCCGGGGTTTTTCCGGTTCAGATCACCCGGCCGGTCGCCTCATCGATCAGGTGCATGTTGTTGAGATCGGCAGCGAGCTGCAGCGGCGCGCCGTCCTTGGCCCCCGCATTCGGGTTGACGCGACCACACACCTGCGTGCCGTTCAGCGGAAAGTAGACGAGCGTCTCCATGCCCATTGGCTCGGTGACCTCCAGTCTTGCCTCGAACGGCACCTCACCGGGCCCAATATGCTGGCCCGCTTCGGTGATGTGCTCAGGCCGTAGGCCCAGCAGGAGCTTGCCGTTCCGGGCATGCCGGCGATAGCGGTCGGCACGCGCCGCCGGCACCGGGAAGCTGAGGCCCTCGGTGATGCGCACGCTCAGGTTCGTGCCAGCTTCTTCCATCTGGCAGGGAATGAAATTCATGGCCGGGGAGCCGATAAAACCCGCCACGAAGCGCGTTTGCGGCGAGTGGTAGAGCTGGTGCGGGGTGCCGACCTGCTCGATGACGCCGAAGTTCATGACCACCACCCGGTCGGCCAAGGTCATGGCCTCGACCTGATCGTGCGTGACATAGACGGTTGTGGTGCGCACCTGCTGATGGACCTTTTTGATCTCGGTGCGCATTTGCACGCGCAGCTTGGCGTCCAAGTTCGAGAGCGGCTCGTCAAACAGGAACACCTTGGGATTGCGCACGATGGCGCGGCCCATGGCGACGCGCTGCCGCTGGCCTCCCGACAGCTGCTTGGGCTTGCGCGCGAGCAGCTCCTTGATATCGAGAATGCGGGCGGCTTCGTCAACGCGCTTCCTGATTTCGGCTTTGGGATAGCGCTTGAGGCGCAGCCCAAAGGACATGTTCTGCTCCACGGTCATGTGCGGATAAAGCGCGTAGTTCTGAAACACCATGGCGATGTCCCGGTCCTTGGGCGGAACATCGTTGACGACATCGCCACCGATCATGATTTCGCCGCCGGTGATGTCTTCAAGGCCGGCGATCATGCGCAGCGTCGTGGATTTGCCGCAGCCCGACGGTCCGACAAGAACCACGAATTCGTGGTCCGCAATATCCAGATCGATACCGCGAACAGCCTCGACCTCGTCGTAGCGCTTAATGATTTTCCGCAGTCTGACTTCCGCCATTGTTCCCTAACCCTTGGTCGCGCCCGCCGTGAGTCCGGCGATGTAATAGTCCATCAGGAAGGCATAGATGATGAGCGGAGGTGCCGCGCCCAGCAGCGCACCCGTCATGATCTGCCCCCAATTGAAGACGTCACCCTTGATCAGCGTCGTGATGATGCCGACCGGCAGCACGAGCTGGTCGCTCGAGGTGGTGAAGGCCAGGGGATAGAGGAACTGCGCCCAGCTGACCGTGAAAGCGAAAATGGTGGCTGCGATCAGGCCGGGCAGAGCTACCGGGATAAAGATCTTGGTCAGGGTCTGCATCCAGGTTGCCCCGTCGATCAGCGCCGCCTCGTCGAGCTCCTTTGGGATCGAAGCGAAATAGCCAATCATGATCCAGGTGCAAAACGGTACCGTGAGCGTCGGGTAGAGAACGAGCAGCACCCACCACCTGTTGATGAGCTGGATGCCCGTCCAGTCGTTGAACACGGCAAACATCTTGAACAGCGGCAGGAACAACAGCGTCTCGGGAATGAGGTAGGTGAGGAAGACGCCGGTGGCCAAGGTGGCCGACCCCCAGAACTTCATGCGCGAGAGTGCAAACGCCGCGGGCACGCTGATCAGCATGGTTATCGTGACGACGGTCACCGACACGATCGCCGAATTGCGGAAGAACGTCAGATATTGATTGGAACCCAACAGTTCCCGGTAGTTGCTCAGTGTCGGATTGGAAACCCACCACGGATTGGTGGCGGCCGAAATCTCCGCGCTGGTTTTCAGCGAGGTGATCAGCATGTAGATCGGCGGCAACAGAAAGAAAATCGCAAACAACACCAGGAAAAAGTATGACCACCGCAGCGCCCACTGGCGATCCCGGCTCATGCTGCCGTATCGCGGCTTTCCGCTGGCTCCTGCCGAGGGAGCTCCAATCGCAACGTTGGCCATTAGACTTCGCTCCCCCGCCGGGTGATGTCACGCAGGATGAATACGGCCGCGATGGCGAGGATCGGGACCATAAACAGTGAAACGCTGGCGCCCAAAGGAATATCGCCGCCTTCAATGCCGACGCGGAACGACCAGGTCGCAAACACGTGCGTCATGTCGATCGGACCGCCCGCCGTCAGGATGCGCACAATATCAAAGTTGGCGAAGGTTACGATCAACGAGAACAGCGCCGTGATGGCGATGATGTTGCGCATCATCGGCAAGGTCACGTACCACATGCGTTGCCACCAGTTGGCGCCATCGATCTCGGCCGCCTCGTAGAGCTGCTCCGGCACCGATTTGAGCGCCGCCAGATACATGATCATGAAGAACGGCGCGCCGATCCAAACATTGACGAGAATCACCGAAAAGCGTGCCCAGTAAGCGTCACCCGTCCACGGCACCGGGCCGATGCCGAAGAGAGCCAACACCCAGTTGAAGGCGCTGTAGGAGGGGTCGAACAGCCACAGCCAGGCAAGGCAGCTCATGGCCGGCGGAATGACCCACGGGACCAGCAGCATGCCGCGCCACTTGCGCTGTCCCTTGGCAGGGATGTTGTGCACGAAATGGGCGACGATAAAACCAATCAGCGCTTTGAAGATGACGGCTGTGATGGCGAAGATGCACGATTGCTGCACCACCAGCCAGAAGGTCTGCCGATTGAACAAGAAGGTGAAATTGCTGAGCCCGACAAAGCGCTCCATCGACTTATTGAGCGTGGCCAGATGCAGCGAGTACAAGGCTGGATAAATGACCAGCAAGACGATCAGCAGGATCAGCGGCAGGGCCATGAAAAAAGCCACCGTCGATTTGCGCTGCATGGCTCTGCGCAAGCCTGTGCGCGAACCCGAAGCCGTGGTCTCGTGGGGAGCAGAAATTGCTGCGTCGACCATTGTCTGCCTCTCAATCCGTCACGGTCCGGCGCGGCCGCCGGGAAAGCATTCCCTCCCGAGCGGGAGGGAATGCACTTTGGCTTAGGACCGCATGAACCCTTCCAGCTCGCCTTCCGCCCAGGCCAGCGTCTTTTCCATGGCCTCGCCCTGGAAGTGGCGGACCGCCATCTTGGTCATCAGGCCCTGCACATAGATCTGCACGGCGATCTTGTGGGGTGCTGGTGCCGCCGCCACCGACAGGATCTGATGATTGTTGCGGTTGGGGTAATGGGAAAGCGTGCCCTTCGGTGGCTCCGCTTCATCCCAGGTCTTGAAGTCCTGGAACTTCTCGAACGAGGGGATGTCGTAGCCACCGCTTGCGGCCACCATTTTTTCTGCAGAGGAGCGCTGGGAGAGGTGGGCGAGCAGGCTCTTTGCCGCCGACTTGTTCTTGCCGAAACTCCAGGTCGCCCAGAAGTAGTTCACGAACGGGGCAAATCGGCCCTTCGGTCCTGCCGGCATGCCATGCGTCCACAGCTGCTCGGCAACTTGCGGCGCATCGCGCTTGGCCACGGCCCAGGCGCTCGGTGGGTTCATGATCAACGCACCCTTGCCGGCCACCAGCCACTTGTTGTTGGAGGAATCGTCCCATGCCGGCACATCAGGCGGCAGGAACTGCATCAGCCTCTTGTAGTAATCCAATGCCTGGCGGACGGGATCCGATTTGACCAGAATCTTCTCTTTCGCATCGACCAGCACCGCACCGTAGGAGTGGAAGATGGCGCCGGCGGTATCGACGTTGTCCGCCGTCGTGCCAAGGCCAATCCCGAACGGGTGCCCAGCCTTGTGGCAAGCCTCGGCCGCCTTGAGAAAGACATCCAGCGTCCAGCCGTCGGCGTTCGCCTTTTGACCTGCCGGATACATTGCCTGCACGTCGATGCCGGCGTGCTGCTTCATGAGATCGATGCGCGAGCAGGGCCCTTTGATCTGACTGCCAACGGTTGCCGGGACGGCGACCCATTTGCCGTCGATCTTGCCCAGATATTGCACCGTATCGTTAACGTTGCCGTTCTGCTTGATGAGCTCGTCCATGACGTCATTGACGGGCTCGAGATTGCGGGCATGCTCCGCCGGCAACCAGGTCGACATGGCGATGACATCGTGGCCCGACTTGGCTTGTGCTTCCGCCGAGATGGTGAGGAGCAGCTTGTTGCCCTGGGAAGGGATGAAGTCCATCTGGACTTCCACCTTCTCCTTGGCGGCCCACTCTTCGACCAGGGTCTTGGTGGCGTTGTTGGCGCCTGGCACCCAGTGATCCCAGAAGCCGATCGAGAGTTTACCCGCTGCGCCTGCCGTGCGCACAAAGGGCGCGGCGATCATGGTCGCGGAGGCGGCCGCGGTTGTCGCCACGAACTTGCGACGGGATAGCTTGTTGTACCTTGCCACTTCGATTTCTCCCTGTGCATCGCACACGGGGTTCGGTCCCCGTGTGCCGGTTAGCCGGATCGTAACTGAGCTATGCGCGCATGAAGCCCTCGAGCTCGCTCTCCGCCCAGGCCAGCGTCTTCTCCATGCTCTCACCTTGCATGTGGCGCGCAATCATCTTGGTCATCAGACCCTGGGTGTAGATCTGCACCGCGATCTTGTGTGGGGTCGGTGCCGCCGCGATTGAAAGCGTCTGATGGTTGTGCGGGTTGGGATAGTGATAGAGCGAACCCTTCGGCGGTCCCTGCTCGCCCCAGGTCTTGAACGTCGTTAGATTGGCGAAAGCCGGAATGTCGTAGCCCTTGCTCGCCTCCACCATCTTTTGCGCGGACTCCGGCGATGACAGATGCCGCAGGAGCGACTTGGCCGCCGACTTGTTCTTGCCGAACGACCACGTGCCCCAGAAGAACGGCAGGAACGGTCCGAAGCGGCCCTTCGGCCCAGCCGGCATGCCGTGGTGCCAGCACTGCTCTGCCACCTGCGGGGCATCACGCACAGCCACCGCCCAGGCGCTCGGCGGGTTCATGATCAGCGCGCCCCGGCCGGATACGAGCCACTTGTTGTTGGAGGCGTCGTCCCACGCGGGCGCGTCCGGCGGATAGAACTTCGCAAGCTTGGTGCAGTATTCCAGCGCCTGGCGGACGGGGTCGGACTTGACCAGGATCTTCTCTTTTTCATCGACGAGTACCGCGCCGAACGAATTGAAGAGGGCGCCTGCGGTGTCGACCGAGTCGGAGGTGGTCCCCAAGCCGATACCGAACGGTACGCCGGCTTTATTGCAGGCCTCGGCCGCCTTCAGAAAGGCATCGAGGTTCCACGCATCAGCCTGGGGCGGGCCACCGGCCGGATACATGGCCAGGATGTCGATGCCGGCGTGCTGTTTCATGAGGTCGATGCGCGAGACCGGGCCCTTCATCTGACTGCCGACGGTGGCCGGTACGGCGACCCATTTGCCGCCGATCTTGCCGAGATACTGCACCGTCCCGTTGACGTCGCCGTTCTGCTTGATGAGATCGCCCATGAGGTCGTCCATGGGCTCGAGCAACTTGGCGTGCTCGGAGGGCAACCAGGTCGACATGGCCATGATGTCGTGGCCGGATTTGGCCTGCGCCTCGGCGGCGGTCGTGAGCAGCAGTTTGTTGCCTTGCGACGTGATGAAGTCCATCTGGACTTCGACTTTCTCCTTGTCGGCCCAGGCATTGACCAGGTCCTTGGTGGCATCGTTGGCACCGGGGACCCAATGATCCCAAAAGCCGATCGATAGGCTGCCCGCGGCGCCGGCCGTGCGCACAAAAGGTGCGGCGACCATCGTGGCCGACACGGCGGCCGTCGTCGCCATGAACCGACGGCGGCTGATCTTGGATTTTCTCATCTGGCATTTCCTCCGTTTGAACGAGCTCAGCTGTGGCGCCGCTTTCGGCCCTTGCTCATTGTTCCCCGCTTTGTCCCGATCAGCGCAGATCTCAAGCAAGCCGGTCTGTTTCGATTGGACAATGCGGTACCCTTCCCTTCAGGCTACGACAGGTGTGCGAACAGGCCGCAAGTCGGTGTCGGCCGCGTTTATCCGCGGCTCGCCGAAGTCGCGTGAAAAGCGACGATGCGCCTGCTGCAAATGATTGCGCATGGCGGTGCGCGCAGCCAACGGATCGCGCGCTGCGATCGCATCGCGAATGACAATGTGCTCCAAGTGCGTCTCCGTCCAGGTCGCCGCATTCTCGATGTGACGCGCCAGCTGCTCGAAATAAGGATTGATGCGCAGATCGAAGAGCTCGCCGACGAAGCGCACCATCACTGCGTTGTCGAGAACAGCGGCGATCGCGGTATGAAACCGCCGGTCAAGGGCGATCAATGCATCGCCGGCGGGCTGCTGATCGACCTCGTTCAGAATTTCATCGAGCCGCTCGATGTCCTCGGCTCGCGCCCTGACGGCCGCCTCTTCGGCGACGGCGCTTTCAACGAAGGCACGCGCCCGCAGCAGCTCCAGCGGTCCCTCGATCGCGGCGCTGCCAGGCACCACAGCGGCAATCTGTTGCTCGACCACATAAATGCCCGAGCCGACCCTGATCTTGAGGCGGCCCTCGACCTCAAGGGCGATCAGCGCCTCGCGTACAGTCGGGCGCGAAACCCCCAAACGATCGGCCAGCACGCGCTCAGCCGGCAAACGGCTGCCAACGGCATATTCGCCTTGGTCGATCAGATGACGGAGCTGATCGGCAATCTGGCGATAAAGGCGGCGGGGTTGTATGGCCTCAAGGGGCAATCCGTTTACCTCGGCGGGCGTTTCCGTGGGGATTGTCGGTCTGACACTGCGGTCAGTTGGTCTGACCATTTGACAAGTGAGCCGGGTGGCATGTCAAGAGCACTCGGCGCCTTTGCTGGCCTTTCTCATGCCAAAGTCTGAGGCCGCGCTGGGGGTGGCCGGGGATCAGCCATCCCCTCCCGCCGCCGGCGTCAGGAACGCGGCCGCGGCCACGCCGAGGAGACGCGGCAGGTGCGTGTAGATGTATTTGCAGCCCCGAGCTTTGACTTTGGGCAGCGTCTCGATGGTCGCTGGCATACCGGGTGTGCCGCCGGCGGCCACAATTCTCGACAGCGCATCGTCGATGGCACGAGCCACCGGCGGCGCCTGCGGATTGCCGGGAAAACCCATCGATTGGGAGAGGTCTGATGGGCCGATAAAGAAGACATCGACCCCATCGACGGCGAGCAGATCTGCGATATTGGCGAGGGCGAGTTCGTGCTCGAGCTGAATGCAAACGAGCGACTGCGCATTGGCGTTGTGCGCAAATTCCGGGAGGCGGGCGCCAAGGCCCCAACGATCGGGCCGGGTGCCGACCGCAAGTCCACGCGCAGCGCCGGGCCCGAACTTGACGGCAGCCACCGTGCGGCGCGCCTCCTCGGCGGTATTGATGTGCGGCACCTGCACCCCCATCACCCCGCGATCCATCACGGCTTGGATGTCGCTCGCGGCATTGGATTTGGGGCGGGCAATGGAGGTGATGCCGACGGCGTCGCAGGCCATCGCCATCAATTCCACATCGGCAGGACCGATGCTGCCGTGCTCGCAATCGATCAGGACCCAATCGAAGCCCGCATAACCCAGCATCTCCACCAGCTGCGGTGACGGGATCATCACCGAGCAGCCGAGCGCCGGCGCCCCGCGCGCCATCTTCTCCTTCATGCGATTGTGTTTCATTCGGCACGGCTCCTGGCAATTTTCGTGGGCAGGGGGCATACTAAACCGTAGAACAAGCAGCATATAGAGGCTGCCACGAGCACAGGCGATCGCCGCCGCCGGCTCCCCTCACCAGGAACAGCCTGACTGAAGCGGCAGGGGTGCCGGTGCTGGCAAAGGTCCTGGTCCAGACGACCGGCAAGGCGCTGCTGCCTCTCCATGCAAGGGCTGCAACAGCACAGGCAGCCCACGGCCAGACCGCTCTTACGGCGCCGGATCCGACGGCCGGGGCGGGCGGCGAGGCCTGTGGGCCGTGAGAACCGAGACAATAGGGATTGTCGTTCACGAAAATGCAGCCTTAGCGAGCTGATACTCGCGCATGAAGGTGTAGAGGCCGGCGGCGGAAACGACGGCAATGCCGATCCAGGACGCAATGTCGGGACTCTCTCCCCAGACCAGAAATCCCGCAAGCACCGCCCAGAGGATAATCGAGTAACGAAATGGCGCCACGACGGCGATCTCACCGGTGCGCATCGCCAGCACAAGCCAATATTGACCGGCCAGCAGCGCCAGGCCGGCGAGCAACAAGAGCAGCGCCGTCGGCGCGGCTGGCCAGATCCAATCCTCGATGAGAGCAAAGCCGGCGCTGCAAAAGGTAACGACCGCCGCCGAGATCCCCACGATCACCAAGGTCGGCACGCTCATCGCCACGCGGCGGGTGAAGAGGTCACGGGCAACCGAGCATAAGATGGAGAGGATCGCAAATATGGCATAGGGGTTGAAGGCAGCGGCACCGGGTCGGATGATGAGCAGGACGCCAAGCAAACCCACGGCCGTCGCCGACCATCTGCGCCAGCCAACCTTGGCTCGCAGGAACAGCGCGGCTGCAGCTGTGATGGCGAGCGGGGTGAATTGCAAAATGCCGAACACCTCGCCGATCGGCATGTTGACCAGCGCCTGGATGAAAAACGCTGTCGAGCCCAGGTCGGCGAGCGCGCGTGCCAGGACGGCAAACGACATGGCGGGAGCCCGCATCGCACGGTGACTGGAGCCGATGATCAGCATCCAGGAGATAGCGGTGATGAACACGTGACGGGTCGTGCGCGGGAAATGCCCTTATCTGCAAGCCGCACGCAAGTTGCAACCCGCGCCGCTGGCCAGCCAGGTGGCTTTGCACGGCTTTGCCAAAAAGGAGGGGCAGCGCCGAGGCGCGCGCACGGGCCGCAACTTAGCCGCCCGTGACGCTCATGTGGCGGGCGACGGCCGGCTGCCGGGTGCGCCGGTCGATGACAAAGTCATGGCCCTTGGGCTTGCGCGCGATGGCGGCGGTGATGGCTTGGCTCAGCAGGACCTCATCGGCACTGGCGCGCAAAGGCGTGCGCAGGTCCGCGGCGTCGTTCTGACCGAGGCACATATAGAGCGTGCCGGTGCAGGTCAGCCGCACGCGATTGCAGCTCTCGCAGAAGTTGTGCGTCATCGGTGTGATGAAGCCGAGCCGACCTCCCGTCTCCTTGATGTGCACGTAGCGCGCGGGCCCACCGGTGCGGAACGGAATGTCCTCCAGCGTCCACCGGTCCATCAAGCGCGCACGCACGATCGAGAGGGGCAGGTATTGCTCCGTGCGGTCGCCATCGATGTCGCCCATCGGCATGGTCTCGATCAGCGTCAAATCGAAGCCGCGGCCGTGCGCGAAGCGAATGAGATCGTCGATCTCGTCCTCGTTCACGCCCTTGAGGGCGACGGCGTTGAGTTTGACGCCCAGGCCGGCGCTTGTCGCGGCATCCAGGCCGGCCATGACCTGGGCGAGATCGCCCCAGCGGGTGATCGCCTTGAAGCGCCGGGCGTCGAGCGTGTCGAGCGAGACATTGATGCGGCGGACACCAGCATCGGCGAGCTCAGCGGCAAACTTCGGCAGTTGACTGCCGTTGGTGGTGAGGGTCAGTTCGTCCAGCATGCCGCTCTTGAGGTGCCGCGATAGGGCGCGGAACAGCCACATGATGTTTTTGCGCACCAGCGGCTCACCGCCGGTGATCCGGAGCTTGCGCACCCCTTTGTGAACAAAGGCCGAGCACAGACGATCGAGCTCCTCCAATGTCAGCAGGTCTTTTTTGGGCAAAAAGGTCATGTGCTCCGCCATGCAGTAGGTGCAGCGGAAATCGCAGCGGTCGGTGACAGACACGCGCAAATAGCTGACATGACGACCGAAGGGGTCGATCAATGCAGGCGCAAAAACGTTGGTCGCGTCGTTCATTCAGCTTGGGCTCAAGTAGGTCAATCTCGCAGCGTGGCTGAGGAAGCTCAACACATATATATAGTCTCGTGCGTGAATTCTCTACTGGCGGTCGCGGCGTTGCGGTAGGCGGACCTTGGGCCAAACGCACCGCTTGGCCGTCAGGGGGCCCAACAACCCCTGTAAAGAGGCCGGAGGCCGCAGATGAACGAAGATAAATTCAACATATCGCTCAGGAAATTTCTGAAACAGGTCGGCGTCACCTCGCAGCGCGAACTCGAGCGCATTGTGCGGGAGGAAAGGCCCGCCAAGCTGAGGGTAAAGATGGTGCTGACAGCGGCGGGAACGTCACTTCAGCACGTGGTCGAGGAAGAGCTTGATCTCGCCTAGCTGGCACCGCTAGCCCAGGCGCCAGCAGCGCCGGGGAGGTCCCGTCCCAGAAAAGAGCAGGGGGTCCCCTCCCCGAAAGCGCAAAAAGGCCCGCAAAAAGCGCGGGCCTCTTTGGGCATCACTGGATGCCGGCTTAGGTGGGATGGCCGCCGCGACCATCGCGGTCGAGCTGCTCCCAAATCGACTGGGGAACCCTATCGGCAGAGGCTGAGGCCGCAAAGCCGGACAGCACCGACAGAGCAATTAGGGCCGAAAGCACGGTTTTCATGGCGATTCTCCTCATGCTCGAGCCTTGGCCGGTCCCCACGATGGCCCAGCGCAAGCTCGCGAGCACATTGGCTCTTTAGTTGTGATCGCGATCGACCTGTTCGTAGAAGGTCTTGGCGTCAAACGCGCTGGCTGCCTGGGCAATGCCGGCGATGACCGAAAGCGCGACGAGGGCGGACAGGATGGTTTTCATGATCAATCTCCTTTTGGTTTTGACTTCGCTTGCGCGATTAGTAGTGGGTGCGGTCGACCTGTTCGTAGAAGGTCTTGGCATCCAGCGCGCTGGCCGTACCGGCGACACCGGCAATGACCGAAAGCGCGACGAGGGCGGACAGGATGGTCCTCACGATCAATCTCCTTTTGGTTTTGGCTTCGCTTGCGCGATTAGTAGTGAGTGCGGTCGACCTGCTCGTAGAAGGCCTTGGCATCGAGCGCGCTGGCCGCACCGGCGACGCCGGCAATCAGCGAAAGCGCAACGAGGGCGGATAGGATGGTCTGCATGGCATGTTCTCCAGTCTGGCTAGTCTCATGCATCAGTGCAGGGGCACCGCGCACGACACCGATATGGCGCGGTTTTTGCGGTGCAAAAGAGCGCCTCACGGACGCGTGATGAACAGTGACCAATTGCTATCTCGGCGTGAGCAGAGCCGTGAGAATTGCGCTCATCTGGGCTGAGATCTTTTCGTCTTGCAGGCGCGAAAACACCGGCGACAAAAGCGGCAAAAACCTCTGCAAATCGGCGCGCCCCGGGTGCACTGCAGCATTGCGCCGAAGACGGCGAGCCCGAGCCCTCCACCACGGGTCGAGCCGCCTGCCCCCGATGTGCCCCCATCGCGCCCCGGGACGGAGCAGGGGACCGATGCATCGCCCGGCACTGACAATGGGCGCAGGCGCGCGCCAGGCGCTGCCGCGCCTGAGGGCGACAGAGCGGCCGCGCCGCGACAGGCATTCGGGATTAACTGGCGAAGAAATGAGCTGCGCGTGCCCTCAGTGGCGAGCAAGGTCGATGGGCGATCGATGCTGGGCGATTGATGTGGGCATCATCCGGGCGATTACTCTAGGAAGCCGGCGAGCCGCGGCAGCCAAAGACTGATGCTTGGAAAATAGATGCACAGGAACAGACCGACCACTTGCAGCGCGACGAACGGATACATCGCCCCGAACACGTCGCTCATGGTCACACCGGGCGGTGCCGTCCCCTTCATGTAGAACAGGGTCGCACCGAACGGGGGCGTCATGAAAGCGGTCTGCAGGTTCACGGCAACCAAGGTGCCGAACCAAGTCATCAGGGCGGAATTTGTCCCGATATGATCCGAGAAGTCGAACTTACTGAGGATCGGTCCGAAGATCGGCAGCACAATGAGGCAGATTTCGAGCCATTCGAAGGGAAAGCCAAGCAGGAAGACCAGCACGAGCACGAACGTCAGCATCTCCCACTTGGTATCAATACCGAAATAGGTGAGCGTCGAGACCATCAGCTCGTCACCGCCGAGCACGCGGAACACGTAAGAAAAGCCGGTTGCTCCGAGGATGATCAGAAACACCAGTCCGTTGGCACGGCATGAGGAGAAGATCGCCTCACGCAGCATGCCGATGGTCAGCTTCTTGTTGAGGGCGGCAATCAACATGGAACCGATCACGCCCACAGCGCCGCTCTCGGTCGGCGTCGCCCAGCCGGCAAAGATCGAGCCTAGCACCACCACCAGCAGCGTGGTCATCGGAAATAGGCCGCGAAAGAGAGCGGTCCAGAACTCGCCACGGGTCTGTGGGCCGTAGTCGGGCGGCAGCTTTGGGGCGGCGTCCGGCTTAAGAACGGCAACGGCAATGATGTAGGCCAGATAAAGACCCGAGAGCAGGAAGCCGGGCATGATGGCCGCGAGAAACAGGTTGCCTGCGGAGGTTGCCAGCATTTCCGCCATCACCACCAGCATGATCGCCGGCGGTATCAGGATCCCGAGCGTCCCGGCAGAGGCGATGGTGCCGATAGCAAGCCGCTTGTCATAGCCGGCCGCCAGCATTTGCGGCAGCGCGATCACCGACAGCGTAATCACCGCCGCCCCCACCACCCCGATCGGCGCCGCCAAAATAGTGCCCATCACCATGACCGCAACGGCCAACCCGCCTGGGCAACGCTTCAACAGGACCTCGGTGGCGTTCAGCATGTCTTTGGCGGAGCCGGAACGCTCCAAGATCGCGCCCATGAAAATGAACATCGGGATCGAGGCCAATACCGGATCTGCCGCCACCCCGGCCCACATGCGCAGCACGACATCGGAAATGCCAATCAGCTTGAAGACGCCGAGCCAGACACCGGCGAGTGCAAACAGCAGCGACAAACCGCCCATGATGAAGGCGACCGGATACCCCAAGAAGATGAAGAAGAACATCGTCACGAACATGATCAGGGCGAGGTGATCGGCCAGCCAGTCCTCAAGCATCTTGGAGATCCCTCAGGTGTCGGACTATACGTCCGTGATGACATGGCCGATCTGCAAGTTGACTTCGCGTTCCGGTTTGTGAGCGAACAAAAAGACAATGATCCGCAGGAGCACGCTGAGTATGCCAAATACGACCAGCCAGAGGCCGGCCGCGTAGATGCCCTTGATGATCCACCGATGCGTCAGACCAACCGTGCTGTCGGACTGCTCGCCCAGCCGGTATGACGCGATCACGAAGTCCAAGCTGTAGTAGGAGACGAGAGCGATGTAGGGCAGTGCCAGCACAAGGCAGCCGAACAGCTCAAGCCACGCCCGGCGGCGATAGCTCATATGCTCCGTGAAGGAATCGACCCGCGGATGCGCGTTTATGGTGTAACCGTAGCCCATCCATAATGAAAAGATCACAGCGTGGAAGTGCCATTCGAGTTCCTGCAGCTTCGTGAATGGCAGTTGCATACCGGCCTTGCGCGCCAGCACATCGAAAGTGGTCACACACGCCATGGCGACCAATAGCCACCCTGACGTCAGCGCAATCCATTCGAGCAGCCGCCGGAGACCTTCCGAAAGCCTCAGCAATGCGTCCATCACGGGCTACTCCGGCAGGCACCGGCGTTGGGCATAACGGTCGTCATCGTGGCGCGATCCATTCTCCGCCAGCGCCGGATGACCCCTGAGACGCAAGCAGTTGCATGATGGGAGTTTGCTGGTTGGCGGTTCGTGCGCCAAACGCACGGGCCGGCATGGCATGGCCATGCCGGCCATGGCTTCAGTTGCCGGCGTAACTCGCCTTCATCGACTGCGACTCGCCCCAAATGGCGTACTTCTTACGGAACGCCAGATAGTGGTCGGCAACCTTCTTGAAGAGGGGATCCTTGGCCGACTCCTCTTGGATCACTTCGAGCCATGCCTTCTCGAAGGCCGCAAGGGTCTTGTCGTCCCAGCGCTTGACCAGCACCTTGTGCTTGTCACGCATCTCGGCCATCGCATCGAACTGCATGGCCTCGGTCTCGGCGTAGGTAACGGCAACCTGTGCATTGCCCGCGACCTCGATCATCGCCTTGTAGTTGTCTGGCAACGCGTCCCAGGCCTTCTTGTTCATCAAAAACTCGCTGCAGGAGACCTGCTGGTGCCAACCGGGGAAATAGTTGTACTTGGCCACCTGATGGAAGCCGAGCTTGATGTCCATCATCGGCATGGAAAATTCTGTGGCATCGATGACGCCGCGCTCCAGTGCCGGATAGATGTCGGCTCCCGCCAGCAGCTGCGTCGAGACACCGAGCTTCTGCATCACTTGCGCCCCAAGTCCGAAGAAGCGCATCTTGAGGCCCTTCAGATCGTCGACCGACTTGATCTCGTTACGGAACCAGCCCGATGTCTCTGGACCAATGCAGAAGCAATCGACCGCATAGAGATCATGCTTGGCGTAAATCTCTTCGCGGAGCTTGTTGCCGCCGCCATACCATTTCCAGGCCAGGAACTCGCCGAAGTTCGGCCCGAAAGGCACGGTCGTGAAGAAGGCCAGGGATGGGTATTTGCCGGTGTGGTAGCCTGGCGTGGTCCAGCAAGATTCGATGGAGCCCTTGGAGACCGCCTCGAAACACTCGAGCGGCGGGATCAGAGCACCCGGCTCGTAGAACTTGATGTCGAACTTGCCGCCCGACATGCGCTCGATGTCCTTGGAGAAACGGGCTCCCGAGGGGCCAAGGTGGGGAAGCGAACTCGCAAACGCGCTCTGCATCTTCCAACGCACGCGCTCCTGCGCGGCAGCATCGCCAACGATGGCCGCAGCGGCCAAGATGGACAGGCTCGCGAGCCCTATCTTGAAGGGGCATTTCAACATCGAATTCCTCCCTTTTGACAAACACCAGTCCCGCAACTCAGGAGGCGCACTTGCACGGTTGCAGGCGCGACAGCTGCCCTACGGAAATGCGTCTCGGAGCGGCTGTTTTTTGTTGGTCACCCAATGGACGACTGTGACGGACGCTGCTCGCTCCAGTGTTCCCAACGTGGCATGAAGTCGCGGACGTGTCAAAAGGTTGCGGACGGAAATTAGTCTAAGCGGTCATGCCGAGAGGGACACCGCACTGTGCGCCGTGCCAACCCGGTCGCAGGCCTTCTTGGTCTGGCGAAGAGGACAAATGAATGGTTGCAGAAACGCGCTCCGCGAAACCCGTTCCCCCGGGCGTCATTGCCGATTTGAAGGTGGTCGTCGGCGCCTCGGGTTATCTTGAAGATCCCACTGACGTCGCTCCCTATTGCAGGAGCTGGCGCGACGATTGGGTCGGCAATGTCCCTCTTGTGCTCAGACCACAGACGACGCCACAGGTCGCCGAGATCGTGCGCCTGTGCGCCGCTAACGGCGTCGCCATCATACCGCAGGGCGGCAACACCGGCTTGACGGGCGCGGGGCAGCCGCACGCCGACCTGAGCGAGGTCATCGTATCGACCTCGCGCTTGGATCAGATACGCAGCATCGACCCTCTCAACGACACGATCACGGTCGAGGCCGGTGTGGTGTTAAAGCAAATCCAGGATGCGGCCGACGCGACTGACCGGCTTTTTCCTTTGAGTCTGGGTGCCGAAGGCTCCTGCCAGATCGGCGGCAACATCTCCACCAACGCCGGGGGCGTCCAAGTCTTGCGCTACGGCAATGCCCGTGCGCTCGTGCTCGGGCTCGAGGTGGTCTTGCCCGATGGCCGCATCTGGGATGGTCTTCGCAGCCTGCGCAAGGACAACACCGGCTACGACATGAAGCAGCTGTTCATCGGCGCCGAAGGAACGCTGGGGATCATCACGGCGGCGGTGCTGCGCCTATTTCCCAAGCCGACGGCCGGTGAAACGGCGTGGATCGCGGTCGACAGCC
The DNA here is from genome assembly GCA_963820375.1 of uncultured Alphaproteobacteria bacterium. Classification (GTDB taxonomy): domain Bacteria; phylum Pseudomonadota; class Alphaproteobacteria; order Rhizobiales; family Hyphomicrobiaceae; genus AWTP1-13. Next base: position 301,067 of record CAWFZX010000022.1, read on the forward strand.
CGGCTGCGGCGGTGGCCCTGCTCGGGCATGTGCGAGCTCAGTTGGGCGAAACGGTGTCGGCTTTCGAGCTGATCGGCAGGCGCATTGTCGACTTCTTGCTGGCAGGGGTGCCGGGCCACGAGGACCCGATGCGCGAAACGTATCCCTGGTACGTCCTGCTCAATGTCGCCAATCAGGGCGCCCCTGGCTCATTGTTCGGACCGCTGAGCGACACCCTAGCGGATGCTGGCGCAAAGGGCCTGCTGCGCGATGCGATCATTGCCACCTCGGGCGCGCAGGCGGCCAGGCTATGGAAAATGCGCGAGAGCCTGGTGGAGGCCCAGGTTGCCGCCGGGGGTACCATCGCCCACGACGTATCTGTGCCGGTGTCGCGCATCGCCGAGTTCCTGGGCCGGGCCGATGCGGCGCTGGCCAAGGCCTATTGCGGCATCCGACCGTGTGCCTTCGGGCACGTTGGGGACGGCAACATGCACTATAACCCGGTACGGCCGCCGGACTGGGACGGTAACCGATATCGGCAGCAGCGCGCCAACATTAACCGAATTGTGCACGACATCGTTGCGGACCTTGGCGGCTCGATCAGCGCCGAGCACGGCATCGGCCGCTCGCGGCTGGCCGAGCTCGAACACTACAAAGCAGCGACCGAGCTCGACATGATGCGCGCCGTCAAACAGGCGCTCGACCCGACGGGGATCATGAACCCGGGTAAAGTGCTGCGGGCATGAGAGCGCCGCTTCACGTGCGAGCGGCGTGGTCTGAAGAAGTCGTTTGCGGTGGGTACCGCGGGCAGTCGCAACCGATTGGCGAGCCGACGCGGGCGCAGCCTTTACTGTGGCAGATAGCTCAAGACCTTGAGTTTCAAAAGCTGCGGAAAGAAGGACTGCAGGCCCTGGCCTACCAGCCAAAGCAAGGTGGTCAGCAGGAACTGGGCGGGAATGCCGGCCAGGACCGCCTTGAGAAAGAACCCAATCAGCTTCGCAAATGGCACGTCGAATCCGTGACGATCGCGGCCGGGGCGGCGAAGGCAAAGCCGCTGCGCTGGTCAGCCGGCACCGCCATGAAGACGACGATCTGTTCGCGCGCTTGCCGTTCACGCGCCTCGCGCTCGCGCCGCAACGTGCGCAGCAAGTCATCGTCTGCCGCAAAAGTGCACGCTGGTTGCGACAGTCCCGCTCCGCAAGCACACGCCCTCGCCCCGGCGACAAGGAGCTCGCGCGACCCTCTTGCTCGGGCACCGGCACCGCCGATACCCTGGGCTGGCTTGCCGGCAAGCTGCAGCCGCAGTTTGGCGAATTCACGGTTGCGCGGCTGGCGCCCGGTTCGAAGGAGCAATGCGCGGAGGTGGCATGGGACCAGCCGGTGAGCCCCTTGTCGGACGGGCTGCGGCCCGCTTTGCGGACGCCAATGCGGCCCGAGCGGCGGCAGCGGCCTTTGATTTGAGGCACTTGCAAGCCGACTACTACGCCAATCCCTATCCCTACTATCACGCCCTGCGCCAGCATGCGCCCGTGCACCGGTTGCCGGATGGCGGCTATTTCCTTTCGCGCTACGCCGATTGCGTAGCGGTCTACAAGGACGTGGCGCTGTACTCATCCGATAAAAGACGCGAGTTTCTTCCCAAGTATGGCGACAGTCCGCTCTATGAGCATCACACGACGAGCCTCGTCTTCAACGATCCGCCCCTGCATACGCGCGTGCGCAGGATCATCGCTGGCGCCTTCACGCCGCGCGCCATAGCGGCGATGGAGCAACCGGTCGACGAACTCGTCGACGGACTGCTCACGCAGCTGGCCGAGCGCGGCAGCGGCGATCTCATCGCCGACTTTGCCGCTGCCGTGCCCGTCGAGGTAATCGGCAACCTGTTGGCCGTGCCCAGGCAGGAGCGTGGGCCGCTGCGCGAGTGGTCACTTGCCATCCTCGGTGCGCTCGAGCCGGTGCTGACACTTGCGCAGAAACAGCGGGGCGAGCGCTCGGTGCGCGAGTTCGTGGCATATCTGGAGGGACTGGTTGCTGACCGGCGTGCACATCCAGGCAACCCCGAGCAAGATGTGCTCACACGCCTGATCCAGGGCGAGCAGCATGGCGAGAAGCTGTCTGAGCGCGAGCTCCTGCACAACATCATCTTTATTTTGAATGCAGGCCACGAGACGACCAGCAATTTGATCGGCAACGGACTTTATGCGCTGTTGCAGTGGCCGAACGAGAAGATGCGCCTCTGTGCCAACCCCGGGCTGATCCGCACTGCGGTCGAGGAGTTTTTGCGCTTCGAAAGCTCCAACCAGCTTGGCAACCGCGTCACGGCGCGGGCGACCGAGGTGGGCGGCGTGACTATGCCGGCCGGCACGTTCATCACCATCGGTATTGGCGCTGCCAATCGCGACCCTGACGAGTTCTTCGAGCCGGACCGGCTCGACCTGGCGCGCGAGCCAAATCGGCATCTGGCGTTTGGCTCAGGTGCGCACGTCTGCGCCGGCCTCAATGTCGCGCGCCTGGAAGGCCGCATTGCCATCGGCCGCTTTCTGGCGCGCTTTCCACACTATCGCTTGGCAGGCGATCCGATTCGGGGCGGACGCGCCAGGTTTCGTGGCTTCCTGTCGATCCCAGTGCAACTTGCCTAGACGATCGAGGCGACGAACGGCATAGCTTGGCCCGAAACCGAGATAGACTTGGGGCAATGGCGGTCAACCCCGCGCGTTGGTGGAGAAGCACGCTTATGGAAGAGTATGATTACATTGTCGTCGGCGCCGGATCGGCCGGGTCGGCCCTGGCGGCACGATTGAGCGAAAATGCAAAGCACCGTGTGCTGCTGGTCGAAGCCGGGCGCGCGAGCCATCCCTATTCTCGGTTTCCCATCAGCTTCGGCCTGCTGATTCACAATCCCAGGGCCAACTGGCTCTATGAATCCGACCCGGAGCCCGGGACCGCCAACCGCGCCATTCCCGTGCCGCGCGGCAAGCTGCTCGGCGGATCCAGTGCCATCAACGGGCTTGTCTGGGTGCGCGGCCAGCCTCTCGACTATGACACCTGGGCGCAGATGGGCGCACGCGGCTGGAGCTGGCAAGACGTGGCGCCGCTGTTCACCCGCATCGAAAGCTATGAGAACAGCAACGGCAGCAACGGGCGCGGCACCGGCGGCCCGCTGCGGGTGTCGGAGGTTCCCGACCAGAATCCGCTCTACGACGCGCTGTTCAAGGCCGCCGTTGCGGCCGGCTTCAAGCTCAACAAAGACTACAACAGCGAGGACCAGGAAGGTGTGGTGAAGACGCAGGCCAGCATTTCGCGGGGCCGGCGCATGAGTGTCGCACACTGCTATCTCAAGCCGGCGACGCGGCGGCCCAATCTGCGCATCGTGACCGAGGCACCGACCCGCAAGGTTCTACTGGACGGAAGACGCTGTGCGGGCATCATCTACGAGCGCTGGGGCAGGCGCATCGAAGCGCGGGCCGGACGCGAGGTAATCATCTGCGCGGGCGCGGTCGCAACACCGCAACTGCTCGAACTATCCGGTATCGGCAATCCTGAGATCCTGAAAAAACATGGGCATCGAAGTTCGGCACGCTTCCGCGGCGGTTGGCGAGAATTTTCGCGACCACATCAACGCCCGCATCGCCTGGCGCGTGAAGGCAAAACATCTCTCCTACAATCACATGGCAAGGGGTCTCGGCTCCATTGGCCAGGCCCTGAAGTATATGACGACCGGAGGCGGCTTCTTCAGCCTGCCCTCGGCACCCATGTTGGCTTTTCTAAGGACGCGGCCGGAGCTCGCCACGCCCGACGTGCAAATGCACATCGTGCCTTATGCCATCAAGGACCCAAAGACCCGGAAACTGCAAGAGTTCCCGTCGATGGCCATGGCCTGCTATCAGCTACGCCCGGAGAGCCTGGGGTCCATTCACATTCGCTCGCCCGACCCCGAGGCTCAACCCGCAATCCGTTTCAATTTCCTGTCCGATGCGATCGACCAGCGTGCCATGGTCGACGGCTTCCGCATGATGCGCCGCATCGTCGAGGCAAAGCCCATGGATGCCTACCGCGGCGAGGAATACTCGCCCGGAATCGGCGTGCACAACGACGAGGAGATTTTGAGCTTCATCCGAAGCCACGCGCACACCGCCTATCATCCGATCGGCACCTGCCGCATGGGACCGGCGGGCCCGAAGACGGTGGTGGACGAAAAACTCAAAGTGCACGGCATCGAGGGCTTACGCATCGCCGATGCCTCGATCTTCCCGACGATGCCGTCCGGCAACACCAATGCCCCCTGCATCATGGTGGGCGAGAAGGCGGCCGACCTGATCCGCAGCTCAGCTTAAGCTGTGCTGTTGCGATCGCTCGTTTGGTGTAATTGAGCGCATGTCTCCCGCGCGCCCGACCAAGCCTGGCGCCGCGTTGATCGGGCAGGCGGCGAGCGCACCATTGCGGCGAAGCTATGGAAGGCTCATGCAGTCTCGACGCCGCAAGGTCACTCCCGCACCTGATGCACCTCGATGACGTTGCCATCGGGGTCATAAAAGAAGATTTGCTCCCAGCCTTTCATGGCCCAGGCGCCATAATCTGAGAACGGAATGCCTTTTTCTTTTAGGCGCTTCTTGAAGGCCTCGATGTCGTCGGTGCGGAAGGCGATGTGCCCCCGTTCGACCGGATTGATCGCCTGGCCAGTGCGGAAATTGATCGCCAAGTCTTTCTCGGCCAGGTGGAATTGCGTGCTGCCATCCGTGCGGAAGGCCACCTTGCCAGGATAGCCCGCCTGGTCAAGGATGCGCCCGTCCTCCAGCGAAGGTTCCGGTTGAAGATCGAGCACGTCACGATAAAAGGCGTCCAGCGCCGGCACATTGGTCGAACAGAAATTGACATGGTGCAGCTTGATCTTCATGGCAGGCCTGGCTCCAGTCTGGTGGGGTCGGCTAGTGTAAGCGCGGACGGCACACATCCCAAGCCGCAATTGCGTCCATGTCGGGCGCTGTTTTCCTTGCGTCGGCTGCTTGCTATCACTGCCCGAAACCGACGGAGCGCAAGCCTGTGCCAGATCTGAAAAGTCTAATCCGCACCATCCCCGACTACCCCAAAAAGGGAGTGATGTTTCGCGACATCACCACCTTGCTGGGCGATCCGAAGGGATTCAAGGCGGCGATTGAGCAAATGGCGGCGCCGTTCGCCAACGCACGCGTCGAGGGGGTGGCCGGCATCGAGGCGCGCGGCTTCATTCTGGGCGGGGCGATTGCCGACCGTCTTGGCTGCGGTTTCGTGCCATTGCGCAAAAAGGGCAGATTGCCGTGGAAAACCATCGGCCAGGAATACACCTTGGAGTACGGAGTCGACATTATCGAAATGCACGAGGATGCCATCGATCCTGGCGAGCGCATTTTGATCGTCGACGACCTGATTGCCACCGGCGGAACCGCGGAGGCGGCGGCGAAGCTCGTGCAGCGCTCTGGCGGAGAGATCGTCGGAGCCACATTCGTCATCGACTTGCCGGAGCTCGGAGGAGTGAAGCGACTGGCCGCGCTCGGGATCAGCTGTCATTGGCTGATGGCGTTCGAGGGGCATTAGCGCGGGCGACAGGGCAGCAGCAAGCGAAGGCGATTGCCACGCCGTGTGCGCTGCGCTGGCAGGCTGACCTTGGCAACCGATTGCTGGCGCGGAGGCAGGGCCGTGGCTTGGGCAGCAGCCACTGGGTTGCAGATTGGAGGAGACGCCCCATCTAGCGGGGTGCCGAGCCGCAGATGCTGGCTGAGGAGGACGAAATGTTGCAGCGCTTGTCGGCTTTGTCTTGCGCCAGCACCAGGGTGAGTGAGCACCGCCATGCCATCCCGCGGCCCCGGCCTGCTGGAGCGCGGCCCCGCCACAGCCTGGGCCGGACGTGCGGAGCCAGCTGCGTATGAACATCGACGGCAAGGCCTACCGTACGATCTGGCTTGCGGCGGACGGCTGGTCGGTGGAAATCATCGACCAGACGAAGTTACCGCACGCCTTGCACATCGTAACGCTCAGGACACTGACAGAGGCTGCACGAGCCATCAAGACCATGCAGGTACGCGGCGCGCCGCTAATCGGTGCCACGGCAGCCTATGGCGTGTGCCTGGCGTTGCGGCGCGACAGCTCCGAGGCCGCCCTCGATGACGCCATCGCCCTGCTGGCCGAGCAGCGCCCCACCGCCATCAATCTACGCTGGGCGCTCGAGGAGATGCGCAAGGCGGTGCGCAACTTGCCGCCCGACCGCCGGGTCGCGGCTGCCTACCGGCGCGCAGCGGAGATTTGCGAGGAGGATGTAGAGACGAATCGGCAGATTGGTCGCCACGGTGCCAAACTGATCCGCGAGATTGCCGCGCGCAAAGGACCGGGCGAAAGGGTGAATATTCTCACCCACTGCAATGCCGGATGGCTGGCATGCGTAGATCGGGGCACGGCGCTGGCACCGATTTACGAGACCTGGGACGCCGGAGTAGCGCTGCATGTGTGGGTAGACGAGACGCGTCCGCGCAATCAGGGCGCCTCGTTATCGGCCTACGAACTGGGCGCGCATGGGGTGCCGCACACGATCATCGTCGACAACGCCGGCGGTCACCTCATGCAGCGAGGCCTGGTCGACATTTGCTTGGTCGGTGCCGACCGCGTTACCAGCAACGGCGATGCGGCCAACAAGATCGGCACCTATCTCAAGGCGCTGGCTGCCAAGGACAACAATGTACCGTTCTACGTTGCGGTGCCGCGCTCGACCATCGATTGGACGCTGAGCGCCGGCGCCGACATCCCAATCGAGGAACGCAGCGCCGACGAGGTGCTGATCATGACCGGCCGCACCAAGGACGGCCAGGTGCTCGCGGTCGAGATCGCCGCTGCCGGCAGCCCGGCGCGCAACGATGCCTTTGACGTGACACCGGCGCGGCTGATTACGGGACTGATCACCGAGCGTGGCCTGGGTGGGGCATCCCCGGAAGGCCTCATGACCCTGTACCCTGAGAACAAATGATGCTGCGAACCGCCGCCATCAGGTACCAACCGGCACCTGGCCAGCACGGCAAGGTCCAAGCAGGACGGTGGCAGCGCCGCTACGCCGCCGCCAGGTAAGGCTGCGGCCGACGCCCACCTTTGATCTGGGTGCGATGCATGACACGCCGTGCCGACTGATCGAAGGGATCGCGACGGTGCATGGTGGAGCGATTGTCCCACAAGAGCAGGTCTCCCACCCGCCACTTGTGCACGTAGCGTAGCTCGGGGCCGTCGATATGCGCCCACAGGGCGTCGAGCAGCGCCTCCGACTCCGCCGGGGCAAGGCCCTCGACATAAGAATTGCGCCGCCGGCCTAAGTACAGGCTCGCCGCCCCCGTCTCCGGATGCCGGCAGACGGCGGGATGCCAGGCGCCTGGCGCCCGGTGCGGATCGTCGCTGGGCTCAACCCCTTGGCGTAGGTAACCGCCGCTATTGTAGGTGCCGTCGTGCTTAATGCGGCGATCGCGCACCCGTTCCTTCAACGCCTCGGGCAGCGATGCCCATGCCGCTTGCATACCGCAGATCCAGGTATCGCCGCCTTCGGGCGGAATTTCCAGGGCGTAAAGCATGGAAGCGTCCGGCGGCAGCTCCAGATAGCTCATGTCCGTATGCCACACGGCCTCGCCGGCACCGAGTGCACCGATCGGACGGCCGCTGCCGTCGAGCACATTGGAGACGACATAAATATCCGGATAGCCGGGCGGGCTCAGGCGTCCGTGTTCTTGGTTCGGCGGTGGGTCGAGCTCGCCGAACCTGCGGCTGAAATCCAGTAGATCGTCATCGCTAATGCGCTGCTCGCGGAACAGCAGGGCTGATCGCTGATGCCAGATTTGGGCAATTTGCTCGAACTCCGCCGCACTCAACGCTGCAAGATCGACGCCTGAGATCTCCGCACCGACCGCAGGTGTCAAAGACTTCACGACGATGGCCATGTTCGCCTCTCCCGGTCGAAAGCCCCTCTTGGATCGACCCTGGTCGGGTCGGCAGGGATTTGCAACTGACAGCAACGATACCGGTGAGCGCCGCGAACGCAACCCCTTGCACCTCAGGGGCGCATCGGAAAAGCGCGCAGGCCCGGCGTGCGCAAGGGTTCCGCGAGACTGGCAAACTCGCATAGCAGCTTGCGTGTATCGCGCGGATCGATGATCTCCTCCACCCAGAACGCCTCGGCGGTCCGGAACGGCGAACGCAGTAGGTTGAGGCGCCCCTCGATCTCAGCGAACTTGGCCTTGGGGTCGGGGGCGGCATCGATTTCGGCCCGATAGGCAGCCTCGATCCCGCCCTCGAGCGGCAGTGATCCCCACCAGCCTGACAACCAGGCGTAGCGCAAGGCCAGGCGCCCGGCTGGTACGTGCGCCGCCCCCGCCACGCCAAACGCATTGCGGATGATGACGGTACACCACGGTATGCTCGACTGATTGATGGCAGCCATCGCACGCACGCCATGGCGAATGGTGGCACTGCGCTCCGCTTCCAGCCCGATCAGGAAGCCCGGACAGTCGGCCAGATACACCACTGGCAAATGAAATGTCTCGGCCATGTCCACGAAACGCACGATCTTCTGGCAGGCTTCCGCAGTCCAGGCACCGCCATAGTGATAGGGATCGCTTGCCAGCACCGCCACCGGCAGTCCGTCGAGTCGGGCCAGTGCGGTGATGATCGAGCGTCCAAACATCCGCCCCACCTCGAACATGGAGCCCCTATCCACCACCGCCTCGATGATCGGACGCATGCGATAAACCTTGCGCCTATCGTGCGGAACGACGCTGAAAAGCATTTCCTCGCGCCGGTCCGTTGGGTCGCTGCGCTCGCCGCGCTCGGAAACGCCGTACACCGATGACGGCAGGTAAGTAAGGAAGCGGCGCGCGCTTTCGAACGCCTCTTGCTCGGTCTCGACAGCGTGGTCGACTGCGCCGGCTCGACATTGCACCTCCCAACCGCCGAGGCTCTGCTTGTCGAGTTGCTGGCCGGTGCGTGCCACTACCGGCGGGCCGGCCACGAACATTGCCGACGTGCCCTTGGTCATCACCGAATAGTGGCTGGCGGCAAGCCGCGCAGCGCCGAGACCTGCCACCGAACCCAATCCCAGCGCCACCACGGGCACGGTGGACAAGGTCTCCGCAATGAGCTGGAAGCCGATGCTCGACTGCCCGAGACCGCCGGGCAGATTGGCCCGGCCCGTCGTCTCGATGGTCTTGACCGAGCCACCGCCGCCGGAGCCTTCGATGATGCGAATGATAGGTAGGCGCAACTGGGCCGCCATGCGTTCCGCCAGGATGGGTTTGGTCGGGATGGTCGCATCAGCCGAGCCGCCGCGCAGCGTAAAGTCGTCGCCGACAACGACCACCGGCCTGGCGTCGATCAGGGCCCGGCCCATCACGCAGTTAGAGGGTGTAAGCGTCAGCAAGCGCCCCGCGGCATCGTACTCGGCCTTGCCGGCGATGGTTCCGATCTCGTGGAAGCTCCCGGCATCGGTCAACCTATCGATGCGCTCCCTAACCGTAAGACGACCGCCCTCGTGCTGGCGGCGCACCTTGTCCGGCCCGCCCATGTCGCGCGCCATCCGCTCGCGCGCCCTCAACTCGTCGAGCTCCGCCTGCCAATCCATCCGTGTTACCCTTGGGTCATGCTTCTAAATCAACGCCAAGCACCTGCAGCAGTGAGTGCGGCGATCTCCCCGGCGCATCGCCGCCACCGGCGCCGCCATGCAAGAGGCGACATCGATAATGCGGAAGCCACCGAGCAACAGATCGGTTCGCAGCTTGGCTGTCGCCGCCGGCTGGTGCTGCTCCGTCATAGGCTTCCCCCGGCGTCCGATCTAAATTTGCCGCAACCTGCAGGGCTGCGCCGGTCGGGTCAAGGACCTCAGCCGGCGAGTTCCGGCAGCAACCAGAGGGGTGGCTCGCCGCGCTCAACCCGCTCAACGTTGTCGAACGCGTTGCGAAAGCGCGCGACATGATTGTCCCAAGTGGGTCCGGCAAAATGCGCTGTGAGCACCACGTTATCGAGCGAGAAAAGCGGATTGCCGGATGGTGGCGGTTCCTGATCGAAGACATCGAGCCCCGCACCGAACAATCTGCCGGCGCTCAACGCCTGGTAGAGGGCCGTCTCGTCGATCACCGGGCCGCGCGCCGTATTGACGAGGATCGCCAGCGGCTTCATCAGGGCCAACTCTTCGGTGGCGATCATGCCGCGGGTGGATGCATTGAGCGGCACGTGCAACGAGACGACATCTGAGGTCTCCAGCAGCTCGCGCAGCAGGCGGAAACGCACGCCCAGTCCGTCCTCGGCGTCCTCACTCAGCCGCCTGATGTCGTAATATTGAACCCGCATGCCGAACGCCTGCGCCAGTCGCGCCGTCTTCTTGCCGATCGTGCCGAGCCCGACGATGCCCAGCGTTTTGCCGTGCAGTTCATAGAGGCGTGGCGCCGGCCCGTTGCCGCGCCAGCGCCCGGCGGCGACGTTGCCGTGTTGCCAGATCACCTTACGCGCCACGGCCAACATCAGCATGAGGCTATGCTCGGCAACGGAGATGGCATTGGCACCGCCGTTGTTGCAGACCGGTATCTTGGCGCGGCGCGCGGCTGGCAAATCGACGTTGTCATATCCGGCGCTCAGCAGCTGCACGAGCTTGAGGCGTGGCGCGGCGCGATAGAAGGCGTCCGGCATCTGCACATTGGGATAGCACACCATATAGTCCATGCCCGCCAGGGCCGCCTCGAACTCGGGGCTCGTATGCGACAGCAGGGCCAGTTCGAACCTCTTCGGCGCCATGTCGCGGGCGATCGCGCCTGCATCCGCCGATGGCGGCACCAGAACAATTTTCGGCATCCATACCTCTCCCAAGCAAAGCGGGCGATCTGCGCGGCCTTGAGCCTTGCATTATGCACCACTCAGCGCAGCAGTTGGCAACCGCGTGCCCCGCTGCGCCAGGGACGGCGCGGCCGGGCGGGGCCCGGCAGGGTGCACCTTGCCGCGCGCCAAGTGTCCTGGCCGGGTTGATGGCAGCGGATACATCGGCTCGGCGTCGGCTTGCCGCCGCCGTGGCGGCGGCCGCTGCGGGTGCCATGGACGCCAAACGCCAGCGCATCGCTACAATAGCGGGCCGGCCGTGCAGTCGCAAGGCAATGAGCTCTAAGAGCTGAGAACCGGCGTTTTGTCGCTCACACCCAAAAAAGATAGCGCGCCCCGTTGCCGCGACGGGGGCGGCAACGGGGCGGCGAGCGATGATCAGAGCGAGCTGCGGCCCGTCCTCGCTCAACCGTACATGCAGAAGCGGTAGCGCTTCCACCAGTACGGACTTCCGGTTTCCAGGGCCCGCAGCTTCAAACGCTGGCAGCTGCCGCCGTAGCCGTAGTGGCCGTAGTGGCCGTAAAAGCCAGGTCCGCCGCCGATGAAGATGCGCACGCCGTGGCGGTGATGGTGGTGGCCATGCGCCATCGCGATGGAGGTGAGGGGGCCGGTCAAGAGAACGGCGGCGCCGAGGACCAAAGCGGATGTTTTCAGGGGGCTTAGCTTGGACGAGGTCATGACTGCGAACTCCTTGGGGTTACCGTCGGCTGGTGATTCGCCGACCGCATGCCCGATGGTCGCGGCAGCCGCAAAGAAGGTTCACGCCAATCGCAAAGATTTTTTGTGCAGGGCTTATTGGCGCCCAACGTTCCGGCCCCAGCAGCCACCCTGCAACCTTACTTGCCGGTGATAATCAAGCTTGCTTTGCCGTGCTAGCCTCAGGCGGCAACACCGGCGCCATTGCCGATCGGCGCTGCCCAGCCAAATCTTTTGCAAAGCACATGAACCTTTGATCATGTCCAAGCGACAAAAGAAGTGCGAGACGCCGGCCATGGTGGCGGCAGCATGATCCCAGCAGCGGATGAGGCGCATCTCGTTGCACGCATCGCTGCGCAGGACCAGACCGCTTTGCGCACGTTGTATGCGCGACATCAGGGCCGCGTCTTCCGTTTCCTCCTGCGCCTGGTGCGCCAGGAGGCGATTGCCGAAGAGCTGACCAACGAGGTGTTCTTGGAGGCCTGGCGCAATGCCAACAAGTTCGAGGGAAGGGCCTCGGCGGCGACCTGGCTGCTGGCGATCGCACACCATCGCGCCGTTAGCACATTGCGCCGGCGTAAAGAGATGAACTGGAACGAGGAGGAAGCCGCCGAAATCCCTGCTACAGAGGATAATCCCGAAGTGGTCCTACAGAAGACCGACAAGGCCGCGCTGTTGCGTCGGTGCCTGCATCAACTGTCGCCGGAGCACCGGGAAGTCATTGATCTCGTTTACTATCACGAGATGTCGATCGCCGAGGTCAGCGGCATTGTTGGCATACCGCAGAGCACGGTAAAGACACGGATGTTTTATGCCCGCAAGCGGATCTCGGAGCTGTTGAAAGCCGCTGGAGTAGATCGAGGTTGGCCATGACCGAAACCGAAAGGGCATTCTCCGAACGCGAGCAGATCGAGATGCTCCTGCCATGGTACGTCGGCGGCAGCCTCGATGCCACCGATCGCGACCGCGTCGAGCACTATCTGGCCCACCACCCGGACCTTCGCCGCCAGCTTGACCTTATCCGCCAAGAACGGCGGGAGACCATCCAAGCCAACGAGGCGCTGCCGACGTCGTCGGCGGGTGGCCTTGAGCGGCTGCTGGCCGCGCTGCCCGTGCGTCGTCCCAGCCTGCTGGAACAGCTCGTGCAAAGCCAAGGCTACCGGGCGATTGTTGATTTCTTCAGCGCCCCGACGCCGCGGGCCGTGCGCTTTGCCGCGCTTGCTGCGGCGAGCCTGCTGATTGTCCAGGCGATCGCCTTGACGACACTATTGGTGCGCGGCGACGGCGCAGGCTATGAGACGGCGGCGGGCCAGGACCGCAGCGAAAGCCTGTCCTTCTTCATCGGCTTCACCGATGAGGCTTCCGCCGCGGCCATATCTCGGCTGTTAGGGGAGTTCGATGCCCGTATTGTCGATGGACCAAAGCCGGGCGCCATCTACAAAGTCAAAGTGCGCAGCAGCGACCCCGCGTCTGCGCCAGACGCCGTGCGGCGTCGGCTGGTGGAGCGCCGCGACATCGTGCGCTTCGTGCTGCCGGCCAAGGAGTGATCCGTCATGTCAGTTCGCCTAGCGCCGATGCCGCGCCGGTGTCACCTGTTTGCTTGGCGGGCTGCGAGCCTTCTTGCCGTCGGCACCGGCCTCCTGCTGGGCACGGCCGCTGTACCGGCAACTGCCGCCGACGGCCTTCGTCTTGCCCGCTCCGCCCACGGCTTCAAAGCAGGCAAGGCGCTGCTATCCCAGGCAGCGCGCTACACCGGCAAGCCAGCAGTGACCGCAGCCGACGATCGCCATCCGCGCGGACCACGCAGGCAGAAGGGCAAGCCACCGCGGTGGCGGTCGGGGCCGATCGTCTCCTATCCGGATGGGCCTGGCAGAGGTGGTGCCGTCGGCAGGGTGTCACGTCGCTCCGAGCGCCCGCCGGCAACGACGGCCGCCCAATCTCAAGCGGTGCCGCGCCAGGTCCTAATCGTCTTGGACCAGAATCAGTCGGGCGACCTTGCCAATGAGTTTGCCCGCAGGCACGGCCTTGAACGCAAGCAAACCCAGCTCATGTCCCTGCTGAACGGTCGCTGCGAGCTCTACGAGCTTAGAGCCAACCGTTCCCTTGCGCACGTCATGGCTGCTTTGCGGGGTGATCCGCGAGTTCGGCTCGTGCAGGCGAACTTTCGCTACCGCACGCAGGGCGCGAGCGGCACGCCGCCAGCCGCTCTTCCGCAATACGCGCTCGACAAGATCGCATTGCCGCAAGCGCATGAGCTTGCGCGCGGCCGGGACGTCGTCGTCGCGGTAATCAATTCGGCCATCGATCAGACCCATCCAGACCTGCAAGGGGCGATTACGCTGTCATTCGACGCGGTCGGTACCCCGGATCGCAGGGGCGGCTTTCATGGCACCGCCGTTGCCGGCATCATTCGCGCGCAAGGGGTGGTAGCGGGTGCAGCGCCACAGGCCTCAATCCTGGCTGTGCGCGCCTTCCGCGTGGGCGCTGCCGGCGCGGTGGCGGAAACTGCCTCCTGGACCTTGCTGCGTGCCATCCAATGGGCCGTCGAGAACAAGGCTAACGTCCTCAATTTGAGCTTTGTTGGCCCAAGGGACGAGGCACTGCATCTTGCCTTGCAGTCGGCAACCAGCCGGCGTGTCATTGCCGTGGCCGCGGCCGGCAACAATGGGCCGAAGGCGGGACCGGCCTATCCCGCAGCCTATCCGGAGGTGATCGCCGTAACGGCGGTCGATGAAAAAGATCATCGCTACGCCCAGGCCAATCGCGGCAACTACATCGGATTTGCGGCTCCCGGCGTCGATATCCTGGCCCCGGTCGAAAAGGGCAAGCATTCCTACCTTTCGGGCACCTCCTTCGCCACGGCCTACGTCAGCGGCATCGTCGCACTGCTGCTCGAGCGCAATCGTGATTTGGATACTGGTGCGGTGATCGACCTCATTGCCGCCGGCGCCGAAGATCTAGGGCCGCAGGGTCGTGACGAGGATTTCGGCGCCGGCCGCGTCAATGCCTTTGCCTCGCTGAAGGCGATGGAGCGGATGAGAGACGGTACGAATCGATAGCCCGCTTTGGCGGCGTCCGATGCAGTACGGCAATGGAGGCAGCACGGTGCAATTCGACACCATCCTGGTCGAACGGCTCGACGGCGTGGCGCGCATCACGCTTAATCGTCCCGACCAGGCCAATGCATTGAGCCAACTGATGCTCACCGAGATCGGCCAAGCCCTCGATGCGCTCGATGGCGATGCCAACGTGCGAGCCATCATCGTGCGCGGTGCTGGCGCGGCCTTTTCCTCCGGCTTCGATTTGAAAGAGCAGATGGCGCGGCGCCCGGCAGGCATCGCTCAATGGCAACCGATTCTGCGCAAGGATTTCGACACCGTGATGCGCTTTTGGCACCACCCCAAGCCCACCATTGCGGCGGTGCGCGGGGCGTGTCTTGCCGGGGCTTGTGAACTGGCGCTGGCTTGCGACATGACAATCGCCACGCCGGATGCCTACTTCGGCGAGCCTGAGCTGAAGTTCGGCGCCGGCATCGTGGTCATGATCCTGCCCTGGATCGTCGGACCGAAGCTCGCCAAGGAGATTATCCTCACCGGGCAGGATCGCATTGCTGCCGAACGCGCGCTGGCGATCGGCATGATCAATCGCATCGTACCCGCACATGACCTCGACGCCGCCGCCCTTCTACTTGCCCAGCATATCGCCATCATCGATCCCCGGCTGGTGAAAGAAACCAAGCGCGCCATCAATCGCGCGCTCGAAGCGCAGGGCATGCTGTCGGCCCTCGAGGAGGCGCTTGCCATCGACCTCGGCATCGAGGGCGCCGGCTCACCCGACAAGGTCCAGTTCATGGAGATGGCGGCCCGCAACGGGCTGAAGGCGGCGCTCGCCTGGCGCGATGCCCGTTTCCCGAAAGAGTGATCATGACCGGCGCACTTGCGCGGCAATTGCAAACTGCCCTCGCCCGCGCGCCAAGCATCGATCGCGGGAGGCGAAGAGCCCCTTCTTTGCCCCGACAACCTGCAGTCGACGGCGCAAACGATTGCACAGGCCCTCATGGCGTTCAACATCACGCCGAGCGAACCCGTGCTGTGCCACATTGCCAACCGGCCGCGCGACTTGGCCGCCCTGTTGGGGATCTGGCTTGCCGGCGGAGTGGCTGTGCCGGCGCACGCGGCCGCCGCCGAGGCAAGCGTGCTCGGCATTCGACGCGCGACAGGTGCACGCTTGCGCGTCTCGGGCGCACACGTCGATGAAGTGTCAAAGGCTGCGGCGCCAGCGCACGCGCTCCTGCACGACGCCGCGTTGATCGTGTTCACATCCGGCAGCACGGGCAAGCCGAAGGGTGTCGTGCTCGGCCACGAGCGGTTGGCGGGAAAACTGCAAGTCCTCGATCGGCTCCTCAAGCTTGCTGCCGACGACGTCGTCGTCGTTCCCTTGCGGCTCACCTTCATCTTCGGCATCTGGGTGAGCCTGCTCACGATCTTGAGCGGTGCTCACCTGGTGCTGGTGCCGAAGTTCACGGCCGCAGGCCTCGCCAGCAAGCTGACTGAGGGCGCCAGCGTCGTGGCCGTCGTTCCCACCATGTTGCGCGCTCTTTTGGCGCACGCACGGGCGCCCACGGCGCCTAGATTGCGCACGCTCCTCAGCGGCGGCGAGACGCTTGGCAGCCGCCTCGGCCTGGCGACGCGTGCGGCCTTCCCGCACACGCAAATCCATGATCTTTATGGGCTGACCGAGACGGGCTCCTGTGATTTCTGCCTACCGCCGACGGAGTTCGCGGCGGGCCTCGGCTCGATCGGCCGACCGACGAGCCAAGTGGAGTACCGCATCGTCGATGCAAACGGACGGCCGGTAACGAGTGGCACGGCTGGCGAGCTGTGCATCAAGACCCCGTTTGGCATGCTGGGATATCTGGATGGCCCCAACCTTGCTACCGGCTCCGATCCTGACGGATACCTGCGCACTGGCGACCAGGCGAGGCTGCGCCCCGACGGCCGGGTGGAAATCGTCGGTCGGCTCAAGGACATCATTGCGCGCGGCGGCAACAAGATCGCGGCCGCCGAGATCGATGCGCTGCTGGCGAGGCATCCACAGGTAACCGGTGCACTCTGCGCCGGCGTCCCTGACGTGCGTCTGGGCGAGGCCATACACGCGATTGTCGCCCTCGTGCCCGGCTCTCGCCTGACGCCGCAAGAATTACGCCGCTGGGCCGCCGGCCAGACCGAGAAGTTCAAGGTTCCGGACGTGATCTACATCCGCGACGCCTTGCCAACCGGGCGGACCGGCAAGCTGAACCGCGCCGCCGTTGCCCGCCTAGCGAGGGCGGCGCGCAAGTCGGGGCGGCCCTAGCCCATTTGGGGGCTCAGAACAGGCCTTCGATTTTGCCCTGCTCGTTGAGGCGAATGCTATTGGCGGCGGGCACCCGCGGCAGGCCGGGCATGGTCATGATCTCGCCAGTGATCACCACCACGAACTCGGCACCGGCGGAAAGCCGCAGCTCACGGATCGGTACGATGTGACCGCTGGGCGCGCCGCGCTTGTTCGGATCGGTCGAGAACGAGTATTGCGTCTTGGCCATGCAGACGGGCAGATTGCCATAGCCAGCGTCCTGCAGCTCCCTGAAGCGGGCTTCAATGGCGCCGTCACAGGAAATGTCGGCGGCACGGTAGATCTCAGTGGCGATGGTCTTGACCTTGTCGCGCAGCGGCATTGCGTCCGCATAAAGCGGCTTGAATTTCGACTGACCGCTGTCGGCCACATCCACGACCTGGCGCGCCAGCGCCTCGATGCCCTTGCCGCCGTCGCCCCAGTGCGTACACACGAAGGCCTTGGTGCCTGCGCTTTCGGCCGCCTGCATAACCGCTGCCATCTCGGCGTCGGTATCGGTGATGAAGCGATTGATGGCAACAATCGGCGGCACGCCGAACTTGCGCACATTTTCCAGATGTCGCTTGAGATTGTCGCAGCCCTTGGCGACCGCCGCGGCATTTTCCTGCTTGAGGTCGTCCTTACCGACGCCACCGTGCATCTTGAGCGCGCGCACCGTGGCGACGATGACGGCCGCTGCCGGGTTGAGACCGGCCTTGCGACACTTGATGTCGAAGAACTTCTCCGCGCCTAGATCGGCACCGAAGCCGGCCTCGGTGACAACATAATCGCACAATTTCAGGGCCGTGCGCGTTGCCAGCACCGAGTTGCAGCCGTGCGCAATGTTGGCGAACGGTCCACCATGAATGAACACTGGATTGTTCTCCAGCGTCTGCACCAAGTTCGGCATCAGCGCGTCTTTGAGTAGGACCGTCATGGCCCCGTCACCTTTGACGTCAGCCGCCTTCACCGGCTTGCGCTCGCGGGTATAGCCGACGACGATGTTGCCCAGCCGGCGTTCGAGATCCTGCAAATCCATCGCCAGGCACAGGATGGCCATCACCTCGGAGGCCACCGTGATGTCAAATCCGTCCTCGCGCGGGAAGCCGTTGGCCACGCCGCCCAGCGAGTTCACGATCGAGCGCAGCGCGCGGTCGTTCATGTCCATGACGCGCCGCCAGGCCACACGGCGGCTGTCGAGTCCTGCGGCATTGCCCCAGTAAATATGATTGTCGATCAGTGCCGAAAGCAAATTGTGCGCCGAGGTGATGGCATGGAAGTCGCCGGTAAAGTGAAGGTTGATGTCCTCCATCGGCACCACCTGCGCGTAGCCGCCGCCGGCCGCGCCGCCCTTCATGCCGAAACAAGGCCCAAGCGACGGCTCGCGCAGGCAGCTCATGGCCTTTTTTCCGATGCGGTTGAGGCCGTCGCCGAGGCCAACCGTCGTCGTGGTCTTGCCCTCGCCGGCGGGCGTCGGGCTGATGGCCGTCACCAGGATCAGCTTGCCATCTTTGTTCTTTTGCGCCGAGTTGATGAAGTCGAACGACACCTTGGCCTTGTGCGGGCCGTAGTTCAGCAGCGCGTCGGCGGGGATGCCGATCTTGTTGCCGACTTCAGCGATCGGCTTCATGTTCGCCTCGCGCGCGATTTCGATATCCGACTTCACGGCCATTGACTTTCCCTCCTGCGAGTCCGCGCGGGTGCTAAAGACTATTTGCTCGATTGCGCTGCCGGTTTGGCAAAAACGTCGCCGGCCTTGATGCCGACCGACTGGGCCCACTCCGCGGCCGCGACCTTCTTGCCGTCGGCCCCGCGTACGCGTCTTGCCTGGATGGCGCCGCCGCCGGCAGCGATGGTCATGCCAATGGCGTCGAGGACGAGGATTTCCCCCGGCTTGCCGCTGCCGGACACCTTGCTCGAATCGAAGATATCGACCTTGTGTCCTTTGACGGTGCCCCAGGCGCCCGGCGCCGGGTTTGCCGCCCTGATGAGGTTGTAGACTTCGCCCGCTGGCCTCGCCCAGTCGATTTCGGCGACATCCTTCTTGAACCAACTCTCATAGGTCTTCTTGGAGTGATCCTGCGCCACGCGGGCTGCCTTGCCGGCGCGCACGAGATCGACGCTTTCCATCATGGCATCGACGCCAAGGGGAAACAGCTTCTTGAAATAGACATCGCCCAAGGTCTCATCGGCACCGATCTCGACCTTCTTCTGCAGCAGGATTGGGCCTTCATCCAAACCCTCATCGGGCCAGAAGATCGACAGCCCCGTCTCGGTACGGCCCATGGCGATCGGCCAGTTGATCGAGGAAGGGCCGCGGTGCAGCGGCAGCAAAGAGGGATGGTATTGGATGGTGCCGAGTTTGGGTGCGTTGAGCACTGGTTGCGGCACAAACAGTGTCACGTACGCCATCACACACAGGTCGGCATTGGCCGATTTCATGAGCTCGAGCGCCTCCGGCGTTTTCCAGCTCTTGGGCTGGTGCACCGGCAAACCTTTTTCCCTGGCAAACACCTTCAGCGGATCCTCCGCCCGGCCGGCCTTGTCGGGCGCACAGAACACGGCCACGACATTCTCTTTCCGCTCCAGCAACTTTTCCAGTACGGCCTTGCCGAAGGCCTCCTGCCCATGCACCACGATCCGCATCACCAAGCCTCCGCTCAATTCGCCTGTCCCGCCGAGCGGCGAGAGCAGGAATCGCTATTCCGCCGCCTGCTTTTTTGCTGCCGTCGTGGCACCGGCTTGCGCCAATGCCGCAATTTCATCGGCCGAGTAGCCGAGCTCACCCAGCACCTCCTCGGTATGTTCGCCCAGGAGTGGGGAACGCTTCACGTCGGAGGGCGACGCCGACAGCTTGATCGGATTGCCGACCGACAAATACTTGCCGCGGGTCGGATGCTCCACTTCGACCATGGTGCCTGTCGCCCGCAGCGACTTGTCTTCCGCCAGCTCCTTCATGGACAAAATCGGCCCACATGGGATGTCGTACTTGTTCAGGATCTCCATCGCCTCGAACTTGCTCTTGGTCATCGTCCACTGCTCGATGCGAGCAAAAATCTCATTCAGGCGTGGCAGGCGCGCCGGCGGCTTGGCATAGTCGGGATGGGTCTTCCAGCCAGGCTCGCCGATCACATCACAGATCGCCTCCCAGACGGGAGCCTGGGTGATGAAGTAGATGTAGGCGTTGGGATCCGTCTGCCAGCCTTTGCACTTGAGGATACGACCGGGCTGGCCCCCACCGGAGTCGTTGCCCGCGCGCGGCACGGCATCGCCGAACGGGATGCCTTCACCGTACTGGCTGTACTCGGTAAGTGGCCCGTGCGCGAGACGCTGTTGATCGCGCATTTTCACGCGAGCGAGGTTGAGCACGCCATCCTGCATGGCGCAAGTGACCCGCTGACCTTTGCCGCTCATGCTGCGATGATAAAGCGCCGTGACGATGCCCAGCGCCAGATGCAGACCGGTGCCGCTGTCTCCGATCTGCGCGCCTGTCACCAGCGGCAGCCCATCCCGGAAACCGGTCGTTGACGCCGAGCCGCCGGTGCATTGCGCCACGTTTTCATACACCTTGCAGTCCTCGTAGGGGCCTGGACCGAAGCCCTTCACCGAGGCATAGATCATACGCGGATTGAGTTCCTGGATGCGCTCCCAGGTCAGCCCCATGCGATCGAGCGCCCCCGGCGCGAAATTCTCGACCAGCACGTCGCATTTTTTCACCAACCGCTCGAGGATCTCCATCCCTTTCTTGTTCTTGCTGTCAATCGTGATCGAACGCTTGTTGTGATTGAGCATCGTGAAATACAGCAAATCTGCGCCCTTCACGTCGACCAGCTGTCCGCGCGTGATGTCGCCGACACCAGGCCGCTCTACCTTGATGACGTCGGCGCCGAACCATGCCAGCAGCTGGGTGCAGGTGGGACCCGACTGCACGTGCGTGAAATCGAGAATGCGGACGCCTTCGAGTGCCTTGCCCATGCCCATCCTCCACTATTTCTTTCGCACCACGCTTTGCGGGTTGAGGTTGCCGATGCGGCCGCTCTCGCTGCCAGCAGCTGGATCGATCGCCGCGTTGATGAGGGTCGGCTTGCCGGAGTCCATCGCCTTGTCGACAGCGCGCTTCAATTCGTCCGGGGTCGTCGCCTGGACGCCAACACCACCGAAGGCTTCCATCATCTTGTCGTAGCGCGAATCCTTCACGAACACGGTCGTCGCTGGATCAGACCCACCCGCCGTATTGACATCGGTGCCGCGATAAATGCCGTTGTTGTTGAAGATGACGATGCAGACCGGCAAATTGTACCGGCAGATGGTTTCCACCTCCATGCCCGAGAAACCAAAAGCGCTGTCGCCTTCGACTGCGAGTACGGGCTTGCCAGTCTCGATGGCGGCGGCAATGGCAAAGCCCATACCGATCCCCATGACGCCCCAGGTGCCGACGTCGAGTCGCTTGCGCGGCTGATACATGTCGATGACACCGCGCGCGAGATCGAGCGTGTTGGCACCTTCATTGACGAGGATGGCATCCGGACGCTCTTTAATGACGGCCCGCAAGGCGCCGAGCGCAGCGTGGAAGTCCATGGGCGCCGAATTTTTCATCAGCCTTGGAGCCATCTTGGCGATGTTCTCTTCCCTTTTCGCCTTGACGGCACTGGTCCAGTCGGCGGGCGGGGCTGGCCACTTGGCATCGATCCCCTCGAGCAGAGCCGACACGCACGAGCCGATATCGCCCACCACGGGCGCGACGATCTCGACATTGCTGTCCATCTCTTTGGGTTCGATGTCGATCTGAATGAACTTCTTTGATCCCGGCGCACCCCAGGTCTTGCCCTTGCCGTGCGACAGCAGCCAGTTCAGGCGGGCGCCGACCAGCATCACAACGTCGGAGTTTTTCAGCACCGTCGATCGCGCCGCGCCTGCACACTGCGGGTGGTTATCTGGCAGTAGGCCTTTGGCCATGCTCATCGGCAGGAAGGGAATGCCGCTCGACTCGACCAGGGCACGAATTTGCTCATCAGCCTGCGCGTAGGCGGCACCCTTGCCGAGGATGATCAAGGGACGCTTGGCGCTTCTGAGGACCTCGAGAGCACGTTTCACAGCCGCAGGAGCCGGTAGCTGGGCCGGGGCCGGATCGATGACTTTGACCAGCGACTTTTCTCCCGCCGCCGCGTCCATGACTTGCGAGAACAGCTTGGCCGGCAGGTCGAGATAAACGCCACCGGGGCGGCCGGACACGGCGGCACGGATCGCGCGCGCCACGCCGATGCCAATATCAGCGGCGTGCAGCACGCGGAACGCCGCCTTGCACAGCGGCTTGGCAATCGCCAGCTGGTCCATCTCTTCGTAGTCGCCCTGCTGCAAATCCACAATCTCGCGCTCGGAGGAGCCCGACATCAGGATCATCGGAAAGCAGTTGGTCGTGGCATTGGCCAGGGCCGTCAGGCCGTTAAGAAAGCCTGGAGCCGAGACCGTCAGGCAGAGCCCCGGCTTCTTCGTCAGAAAGCCGGCGATTGCCGCCGCATGGCCGGCGTTCTGCTCGTGCCGGAAGGAGAGGACGCGAATGCCCGCGGCCTGCGCCATGCGGCCAAAATCCGTGATTGGAATCCCGGGCACACCGTAGATCGTTTTGATACCGTTGAGCGTGAGCGCATCGATCACAAGATGGAAGCCATCGGTCAGCTCCCGTTCCGTTTCGACCGCCTTTGCATCGATGCTCTGTACTGCTGCGGACATTTTGCGTCCTCCCTGAATATTTTCTCTAACTCTCGGCATGCCTTACCAGCGCGAGGGCTTGCGATTTGAGCATGCCGGGTCGGCTGCGCCGGGATCAGCGCCGCCGTGGCGGCGCAGTTTGTGTGCCGCTGCGCGCAGGCTGGACTTTTGCTACTGGGCCGGCCGCCATGGGGTTGTCTCCTCTGATCTGAAGCTGGCTACACCACCGATTGTCTGCTCAGTCGAGATTGACGTAACGATCGACATGATCGCGCAGGCGCAGCGTGTGCTGGCGAACAAGCCGCTCTGCCCTTTCGGTATCGCGCGCCTCCAGCGCCACAACGATCTCCTTATGATCGACAATCGACCGCTTGGCCCGATCTTGCTCGAAGATCGTCCGCTGACGAATGGCCCGCATGTGGAAGAAGAGATCGTTGCTCATCTCCACGATCAGCGCACATTTGCCGAGGCCGATGATGGCCTGATGGAAATTGATATTGGCGTCGGAATATTCGCCCATCTTGCGGGCGATCTCGTCCTGCGAGAACTGGTCGACCAGCGCATGCAATTGAGCGATCTCATCGCCGGCCGCGTGCTCGGTTGCGAGCCGCGCCGCCATGCTTTCCAGCGCGGCCCACACCGTGATCATGTCGAGGATCTCGGCCTTGGTCTTGCGCACGATAAAGATGCCGCGCCGGGCGACGATGCGCACCAGGCCTTCCTGGTCAAGCTGGGCCAAGGCTTCGCGCAGCGGCGTCCGGCTGACGCCGAAGCGCTGCGACAAATCGCGCTCATCGAGCCGCAGCTCCGCCTCGTCGGCGTAGATATTCATGTTGAGAATCGCTGATTTCAGAGCCTCGTAGGCCCGCGCCTTTAGGCTGATGCCCTCGCCAATGGGCGCAATTTTAAGCTGCGTATCGGCCACGCGCTCCACCCCACCCAACCGGCCTTCGCCGGTGGTTCTTGGTATACCATACACCACGCCCGTCGCAGGCGACAAGCCAGGTGCCATTAGCAGGAAACTGGCCTCCTGCCAACGATTCGCAATTGAGCCACAGGCGACCCCAGACAAAGGGGGAGTTGCGCAGTTGGGTTAATTGGCACATGGTATACCAGACACGAAGGCGGCACCTCCGCATGGTCGGACAAGGTAGATCGCCGCGCCCGGGAAACGGCCGAGAGAGAGACGCGCAGTGGACGAAATTGCCTCGCTGATGGGTGGCTTTGCGGTCGCGCTCAGCTGGTACAACGTCTTCTTGATGATGATCGGCATCCTGTTGGGCGTCATCATCGGCGTGCTGCCGGGGCTCGGTGGCGCCAACGGTGTGGCAATTCTGCTGCCGCTGACGTTTTCGATGCCGCCAACGTCGGCCATCATCATGCTGTCGTGCATTTATTGGGGGGCGCTGTTTGGCGGCGCCATCACCTCGATCCTTTTCAATATTCCCGGCGAACCCTGGTCGGTCGCCACCACCTTCGACGGTCATCCCATGGCCCAGAAGGGCAGGGCCGACGAGGCCTTAACCGCGGCCTTCACCTCCTCCTTCGTCGGCGCCCTGTTCGCCGTCATCGTCATCACCTTCCTGGCACCTCTGGTCGCCAAATTCGCCTTGCGGTTCGGACCAGCGGAATTTTTTGCCGTGCAATTTTTGACCTTCGCCAGCTTCATTGGCATGGGGCGGGGCAGTGCGGCCAAAACCATCGCCGCCATGTGCTTGGGCTTTGCGCTGGCCTCCGTTGGGCTCGATAGCGTGACGGGTCAGCTGCGCATGACCTTCGGTTTTACCGACTTGCTGAAGGGCTTTGGCTTCCTGATCGCCGTAATCGGTCTGTTTGGCATCGGCGAAATGCTGAACTCGATTGAAGAGGGATTGGAATTCAAGGGCGCCGACGGCAAGCTGCGGCTGAGACGCGGTGCTGAGGACCTGGGCGCAATTGCCGCGCTATTGGATCACGTCACTGCGCAGCTGCCTGATTGGTTGCTGGATGGGCATCACGCCCGGCGGCGCTACGCCCGCATCCTTCATGAGCTACGGTCTGGCCAAACGCTTTTCCAAACAAGGTGAGGCGTTTGGCAAGGGAACAATCGAGGGCGTGGTGGCGCCCGAGACGGCCGCACACGCCGCCGGTACCAGCGCCTTGTTGCCGATGTTGACGCTCGGCATTCCCGGATCTCCAACGGCAGCGGTGCTGCTTGGCGGCCTGCTAATCTGGGGACTGCAGCCCGGTCCCCTGCTGTTCGTCGAGCAGAAGGAATTTGTCTGGGGCCTGATCGCCAGCATGTATCTGGGCAATGTTGTCGGCCTGATCGTCGTGTTGACGTGCGTGCCGCTGTTTGCCGCCATTTTGCGGGTACCGTTCTCGATCATCGCGCCCGCCATCATGGTGATCTGTGCCGTCGGCGCATACACCGTCAACAACGCCATGTTCGACGTATGGCTGATGGTCGTCTTTGGCGTCGTCGGCTACACCTTCAACAAGCTCGGCTATCCGCTTGCCCCGATGGTCCTCGCGCTGGTCCTGGGCGACCAGGCCGAAAGTTCGTTCCGACAGGCGATGTTGATCTCGCAGGGCAATGTCACGATCTTTTTCTCGAACGCTCTGGTCGGTACCATCATGACGCTCGGCCTCTTGATGTTGTTTTGGCCACTGATCGGATCAGTGCTTGGAGCAATCCGCAGCAGTCCCCGCAAGGTGGCCGGATAGGTAAAAAGAAGAGGAGGAAACCATGTTGCGATACGTCAAGTCAGTGCTGCCAAGCGCGAGCGTGGCGGTTGGCGTTCTCCTGGCGACGCTGCCAGCCGCAGCGCAAGGCTGGGAGCCCACCAAACCGGTCGAGTTTATCGTGCCCGCTGGCACTGGCGGCGGTGCCGATCAGATGGCCCGCTTTGTCCAGGGCGTCTCCGCCAAGCATAACCTGATGAAACAGCCCATAGTGGTAATTAACAAGCCTGGTGGAGCCGGCGCCGAGGGCTTCCTGGAAATCAAGGGCGCAAACAAGGACCCGCATAAGATTATCATCACCCTGTCGAACCTGTTCACCACGCCGCTCGGCACGGGCGTACCCTTCAACTGGAAGGAGCTGACGCCGGTCGGCATGCTGGCTCTCGACCAGTTCGTCCTCTGGGTCAACGGCGAGGCCGAGTTCAAGTCAGCCAAGGACTACATCGAGGCCATCAAGGCCGGCGACGATCGTAAATTCAAGATGGGCGGCACCGGCTCCAAGCAGGAAGATCAGATCATCACTGTGGCGCTGGAGCGGCTCACGACCCCCAAGAAGATGACGTACGTGCCGTTCAAGGGTGGCGGAGACGTGGCTGTTCAGTTGGTCGGCAAGCACGTCAACTCCAGTGTCAACAATCCGATCGAAGCGGTGGCGCAATGGCGGGCCGGGGCCCTGCGGCCGTTGTGCCTGTTCGACGCCAAACGCTCCACCTATACCGAGAAGGTCACAAAGGAGATGGCGTGGTCGGATATTCCCACCTGCAAGGAGGCCGGCATCGACGTCGAATACCAAATGCTGCGCGGCGTCTTCGGCGCCCCCGGGATCAGCAAAGAACAGGTCGCCTTCTACGTCGACCTGTTCAAGAAGGTCGCCGCCACCGAGGATTGGAAGGACTACATGGAGAAGGGTGCCTACAATCAGACCATGATGAGCGGCGACCAGTTCGTAAGTTGGCTCGACAGCGCCGAAAAAACCCATCGTGATCTGATGATGGAAGCCGGATTTCTCGCCAAGAAGTGAGTGAATCGCCCCGGCCCGAGCTCTTGTTCGGGCCGGGTTACTGGATGCCATTTTTGAGCCAAACACCGCCAATGAACGACGCCGACCAGCAGCACAGTTCCGGCCTCCTCAGTAAACGCACCATGGAAATCGTGGTGGCCCTTCTGTTTCTGGTGGCCGCGGGGGTGGTCATCAGCGACAGCATTCGTCTCGGCATGGGATGGGAGTCCGACGGCCCGCAACCGGGATACTTTCCCTTCTACATCGCCGTTGCCATGTCGGCGGCAAGCCTGCTCAATCTGTATCGAGCCCTGTTCCGCAACGCCGGGGCAAAGATCCCGTTCGTCAGCACCTCGGGGTTCCTCAAGATCATCACCGTCCTGGTTCCGTTGCTGATCTATGTCGGCGCCATCGGCTACATCGGCATCTACGCAGCCAGCGCGATCTACATCGCTCTTTTCATGTGGTATTTCGGAAAATATGTGGTCTGGAAGGGTGTCCTGGTCGGTACAAGCCTAGCCCTTGCCTTGTTCTTCATGTTCGAGCGCTGGTTCCTGGTGCCGTTACCCAAGGGTCCGCTCGAGGCCTGGCTCGGTTACTGAGCGGGCTTGCTTAACGGGGCCGTCTGACCATTCAATGCGGGCCAGCGGGCCGAAATGGCGGGCGCAAGTGGACAAGGATTAACTTGGCCTCCGGGCCAGCGCAGCCATATATCTGGCGCCTGCGCTTGATGATATTATCGTGAAACCCTGCTAGCGAAGGACGGGCTCGCGTATGGCTCGGAAATACGAGTTCGGAAGCGCCGCTGCGGCTTTTTTTCTCCTGCTCGCTTGGACCAACCTGCCCAGTCTTGCCGCCGACGAGCCGGTCCAGAACCATGCCGTCTCGTTGATCGGCGCCCCGAAATACGGGCCGGATTTCAAGCATTTCGACTGGGTCAACCCGACCGCGCCGAAAGGCGGGCGCATCCGCCAGTGGGCCCTGGGCAGCTTCGATTCCCTCAATCCCTTTCCCGTTAAGGGGTCGGTCGCTGCCGGCGTCAGTATGATTTACGACCAGCTCATGTCGTCGAGCCCGGACGAAGAGACCACCGCCTACGGTCTGGTTGCCGAATGGATGTCGCACCCTGCCGACTACTCCGCGGCTACGTTCCAGCTCCGCCCTGGTGCGCGCTTTCACGATGGCAAGCCGATCACCCCCGAGGATGTGATCTTTTCCCTCGAGGCCATCAAGAAGGCCTCCCCTAACTATGCCTTCTATTACAAGAACGTGACGAAAGCCGAGAAAACCGGGGCGCACCAGGTCACGTTTGTATTCGACGTCAAAGGCAACCGCGAGCTCCCCGTCATTGTCGGCGAACTGCCGGTGCTGCCGAAGCATTTCTGGGAAGGCACCGCGGCGAACGGCGAGCCGCGCGATCTTGGCAAATCCACGCTCGAGGTGCCTGTTGGCTCGGGTCCTTATCGCATCAAGGAAGTCGACGCCGGCCGCGCCATCACCTTCGAGCGCGTCAAGGATTGGTGGGCCAAGGATCTGCCGGTGGCAAAGGGGCAGTGGAACTTCGAGGAAATCAAGTACGTCTATTTCCGCGATCGCGTTCCGGCCTTTGAGGCGTTTAAGTCAAGTCAGCTCGACTTCTGGAGAGAAAGCAGTGCCAAGGCGTGGGCGACGGCATTCGACTTCGAGGCAGTCAAACGCGGGCTGGTAAAGCTCGAAACGCTGCCGATCGCCAGTGTCGCCCCAATGCAGGCGTTTGTGTTCAACATCCGCCGACCGCAGTTCCAGGATGTGCGCGTGCGCCGCGCCTTCAACCTTGCTCTCGACTACGAATGGATCAACAAGAACCTGTTTTATGACCAATACATCAGGCTCGGCAGCTACTTTGACAACTCCGAACTGAAAGCCGGCGGACTTCCGCAGGGGCGCGAGCTGGAGATCCTTGAGGAGCTGCGCGCACAAATCCCGCCGGAGGTCTTCAGTTCGGAATGGAAGAACCCGGTCAATGCCTCGCCACACGACGCGCGCAAGCACATGTCCGAAGCGGCGAAGCTGCTGGCTGAAGCGGGCTGGAAGCCCAAGGACGGCGTGCTGGCCAACAAGGACGGCGTGCAGCTGACGGCCGAATTTCTCCTCGTCCAGCCCGACTTCGAACGCATCGTGCTGCCGTTCAAATCGGCGCTCGAAAAGCTCGGCGTCAAGGTCAGCGTGCGCATCGTGGACACGTCGCAATATCAGCGCCGCCGCGACGTCTTTGACTACGACATTATTGTCGGCAGTTTTCCCCAATCGGTATCGCCCGGTAACGAGCAACGCGATTTCTGGGGCTCGGAAGCCGCCGACAGGGAGGGCAGTCGCAATCTCATCGGCATCAAGAATCCCGCCATCGACAAGCTCATCGACAAAATCATACTGGCCCCCGATCGGGACAATCTTGTCGCTGCGACGCGCGCGCTCGATCGCGTGCTGTTGTGGCACGACTACGTCGTGCCGCAATGGCATATGCCATTCGACCGCCTGGCGATGTGGGACATGTTTGGTCGCCCCGGCAAGCTTCCTTCCCGCAATACCTCGTTCCTGCGGGTGTGGTGGTATGACGATGCCGCTGCCAAAAGGCTGCCGGACACGCGCGGCTAACCAACCCCGCCAGGGAGGCGGATGAGCTCATGCCGAGGCGGTTGCCTTTTTTCACATGCCTGGCCTTCGCTGTTTGCTTTTGCACGGGCGTCCTGGCTGACAACGGCCGGCATGGCTTGTCGGCGTTCGGCGACCTGAAGTACGCAGCGGATTTTACGCATTTCGGCTGGGTCAACCCGAACGCCCCCAAAGGTGGACGGCTTGCCACCATCGGAACGGCCGCGCTCACCACCTTTGACAGCTTCAACAATTTCATTCTCAAGGGCGACCCTGCGCAGGGTCTCGAGCTGTTGTTCGATTCGCTGATGACCCGCGCGGCTGATGAGCCCGATGCCGTCTACGGCTTGGTTGCGCGCAGCGCCGAGCTGGCAGCGGACCGAAAGTCTGTCATTTTCCGGTTGCGCAGCGAGGCCAAGTTCTCAGATGGCTCGCCGATTACGGCCGACGATGTCGCCTTCACATTTGCGACGTTGAAGGAGAAGGGTCATCCGAACTACCGCGTGTTGCTAAGGGACGTCTCGCAGGTTGAGGTGGTCGACCCTGGTACCGTGCGCTACAGCTTTACCGGCACGCAGATCCGCGATTTGCCGCTCACGGTTGCCAGTTTGCCGATCCTGTCGAAAGCCTACTACGCCACCCACGACTTCGAGCAAACGACGCTCGAGCCGCCGCTGGGTTCCGGCCCCTATAAGCTCGGCGAGTTCCGGCAAGGCGCGTTCGTCAGCTATCGGCGCCGCGTCGACTACTGGGCGAAGGATCTTCCCGTCACACGCGGCCGCTTCAATTTCGAGGAGATTCGCTACGAATACTATCGCGACCGCACGGCCGCGCTGGAGAGCTTTAAGGCCGGAGCCTATGACTTGCGGGAAGAATTCACCTCACGTGATTGGGCGACCGGCTATGACGTACCGGCTGTGAGGCAGGGACGCATTGCCCTCCTCACTCTGCCCGATGAAAATCCCTCCGGTGCGCAGGGCTTCTTCCTCAACACGCGCCGCGCCAAGCTTGCCGACGTGCGCGTGCGCAAGGCGCTCGACTACGCCTTCGATTTCGAGTGGACCAACAAGAATATCTTCTACAGCCTTTACAAGCGCACCGAGAGCTTCTTTGAGAATTCCGACATGAAGGCGGCCGGCAAGCCGAGCCCTGCCGAGTTGGCGCTGCTCGAGCCGTTCCGCGCCCAATTGCCAGCTGAGGTGTTCGAGGCCCCCTACACTGCGCCGGTCTCGGACGGCTCGGGGCAAGATCGTAAATTGCTGCGCGAGGCCGCACGCCTGCTGAGTGAGGCCGGCTACGAGGTGAAGGGTGGCAAACGGGTCGATGCTAACGGCGAGGTATTGAACCTCGAATTTCTGATCACCGATCCGGTCAGCGAACGCATCCTGTTGCCCTACGCCAAGAACCTAGAGGCACTGGGCATCGGCGCCTCCGTGCGACGCATCGACCCGGCCCAATACGAACGCCGCGTCAAGTCCTTCGATTTCGACGTCGTGACCACACGCTATGTGCTGCGTCTGACCCCGGGCGCGGAAATGCGCAATTTCTGGGGCAGCGAGGCCGCCAAGACCGAGGGCAGCTTTAACCTTGCCGGCATCAACCATGCCGCGATCGACGCGCTGATCGCCAAGGCCGTCGAGGCCAAGAGCCGGGAAGAGCTGGTCACGGCAACCAGGGCGCTCGATCGCGTCCTGCGTGCCGGACATTACTGGGTTCCACAATGGTACAAGTCGGCGCACAACATCGCCTACTGGGACAAGTTCGCTCGCCCCGAGCTCAAACCACGCTATGATCGCGGCATCATCGACAGCTGGTGGTATGATGCCGACAAGGCAGCCAAACTGAAAACCATCAACTGACCCGACTGGGCAACTAGGCCTGATGGCAAGCTACCTCCTGAAGCGACTGCTCCTGATCATCCCGACCATGTTCGGGATCATGCTCATCAGCTTCGCCGTCATTCAGTTCGCCCCGGGCGGTCCGGTCGAGCGCGTGATCGCACAGATTACCGGCACCGACGTCGCCGCCACTTCCCGTATCGGCGGCAGCCAGGGCGACGGTTTGGCCGGTGCGTCCAGCCGGCAGACGAGCCAGAACCTCGGCGAAAGCGGCTCCAAATACCGCGGCGCCCAGGGTCTCGATCCGGAGTTTATCAAGCAGCTCGAGAAGCAATTCGGCTTCGACAAGCCCGCGCACGAACGCTTCTTGCTGATGCTGCGCAACTATTTGCTGTTCGATTTTGGCAAGAGCTATTTCCGCGACGTGAGCGTGCTACAGCTCATCAAGGAGAAGCTGCCCGTTTCGATTTCGCTCGGCCTCTGGATGACGCTTATTACCTACCTAATCTCAATTCCCCTCGGCGTGCGCAAGGCCGTGCATGACGGTGAGAGGTTCGACACCTGGACCTCCGGTTTTCTGGTCATTGGCTACGCCATTCCGGGCTTCCTGTTCGCCGTGCTGCTGCTGGTGGTATTCGCCGGCGGCTCGTTCTTTCAGTGGTTCCCGTCGCGGGGGCTCACCTCCGACAACTGGAACCAGCTATCGCTGCTCGGCAAGGTCGTCGATTACGCCTGGCATCTCACTTTGCCGTTGATCGCCATGTCCCTTGGCGCCTTCACGACCATGACGTTTCTGACGCGCAACGCCTTCCTGGACGAGATCCGCAAACAGTACGTGCTGACGGCACAAGCTAAGGGACTTGGCCAGCGCCAGGTGCTCTACGGCCATGTCTTCCGCAATGCCATGCTGCTGATCATCGCCGGGTTCCCCGGCGCCTTTATTCACGCCTTTTTCTCCGGCGCGCTGTTGATCGAGACCATCTTTTCGCTCGACGGCCTCGGCCTCTTGAGCTTCGAGAGCGTAATCAATCGCGACTATCCGGTGGTTTTTGCCAACATCTACATCTTTGCCCTGGTAGGCTTGGGCATCAATCTGCTGTCTGACTTCATCTACACCTTGGTCGATCCGCGCATTGATTTCGAGACGCGGGAGGTCTGATTCGGTTGGATACGCGCGTCGAAGACAAACCGATCGTGAAACCGGGTGAGCCGGCCGAACCGGCTCCGGCCCCGGCGCCCACCCGGCAGCTTGGCCGCGGTCTATTGCCGTTTCGCGCCGTCACGGCGGGCATCTCGCTGTCCCCGCTCAATCGGCGGCGTTGGCACAACTTCAAGGCCAACCGGCGTGGCTACTGGAGCCTGTGGCTCTTCCTCGGGCTATTCTTGTTCAGCTTGTTTGCCGAGGTGATCGCCAACGACAAGCCAATCGTCGCCTACTACAAGGGCGAGGTCTTGTTTCCTGTGTTCGTCGACTACCCGGAAGCCAAGTTCGGCGGCTTTCTTGCCGTCACCGACTACAAAGACAAGGTGATCCTCGACGAGCTTTCCGAGCACGGCTGGGCGATCTGGCCGCCAATCGGCTATTCGTACAATTCGATTAACAAGGACTATCCGCGCATCAAGAACATGACGGGCCAGTGCCTGGGCTTTCCGGGCCCGCCGCCCTGGGCCACCAAGGCCGAGCTGTGCGAGGCCACGGCCGATCAGATCGCGCGCTATCATGCGATCGGCAATCGCAACTGGCTCGGCACCGACGATCAGGGCCGCGATGTGTTCGCGCGTATGATCTACGGCTTCCGTATCTCGGTATTGTTCGGGCTGCTGCTGACGATTTTTTCCTCGTTAATCGGCATCACAGCCGGCGCGACACAAGGCTATTTCGGCGGGCGCGTCGATCTCGTCTTCCAGCGCTTCCTGGAGATCTGGTCGTCCATTCCCTCACTGTTTGTGCTGATCATCGTCTCCTCGGTCCTCATACCCGGCTTCTGGACCCTGCTCGGTGTGCTCTTGCTGTTTCACTGGGTGTACCTGGTCGGCGTGGTGCGGGCGGAGTTCCTGCGCGGCCGCAACTTCGAATACATTACCGCCGCACGCGCGCTCGGCCTTTCCAATGGCAAGATCATGTTCAAGCACCTGTTGCCTAACGCAATGGTGGCGACGCTGACCTTCCTGCCCTTCAAGCTGTCGGGCTCCATCACGGCGCTGACCGCGCTGGATTTCCTTGGCCTCGGCTTGCCGCCCGGATCGCCGTCGCTCGGCGAGCTGCTGGCGCAGGGCAAGGCCAACCTGCAGGCTCCATGGCTGGGCATTACCGCGTTCGTCTCGATCGCCGGCCTGCTCAGCCTGCTGATCTTCGTCGGCGAGGGCGTGCGCGATGCGCTCGACCCGCGCAAGACCTTCCGGTGAGCCCGCCTATGCTAGACCAAGCGGCCCTGGTCGATGTCCGCAATCTGTCGGTGCATTTCCGTTCTGGCGGCCACACCGTGAAGGCGGTTGATGGCGTCTCGTTCCGCATCGGCAAGAGCGAAACGGTCGCCTTGGTGGGTGAATCGGGCTCCGGCAAGACCGTTTCGGCGCTGTCCATCATGCGCCTCCTTCCTTACCCGGCCGCGTCGCACCCGAGCGGCGAGATCCAGTTCGGTGGCAAGGATCTGCTGCGCGCCTCCCTGCACGAGATGCGTGAGATTCGGGGCGAGAAGATTTCCATCATTTTCCAAGAGCCGATGACCTCGCTCAATCCCCTGCACACGATCGAGAAGCAGGTCGGCGAGATCATGAAGCTGCATCATGGGCTCGACGATGCGACCGTGCGTGGCCGTGTGCTCGAACTGCTGCGCAAGGTCGGTCTACCCGATCCGGAGAAGCGGCTCGGGGCCTTCCCGCATCAACTTTCAGGGGGACAGCGCCAGCGCGTCATGATCGCAATGGCGCTCGCCAACGAGCCCGATCTGCTCATTGCCGATGAGCCCACCACCGCGCTCGACGTCACTATCCAGGCACAGATCCTCGAGCTTTTGAAGTCGCTGCAAGCCGAGCTCGGCATGGCCATGCTGCTGATCACGCACGATCTGGGCGTGGTGCGTAAGATGGCAGAACGCGTTTATGTGATGAATGCAGGCAAGGTAGTGGAGGCAGGCAAAACCAGCGAGGTATTCGCGCGCCCGCAGCATGCCTATACGCGCCACCTGATGTCGGCTGAACCGAAGGGCCAACCTCCGGTGGCAAACCCGAAAGCACCGGTCGTGCTAGAAACTCAGGATTTGAAAGTCTGGTTTCCCATCAAGCGCGGCCTAATGCGGCGCACCGTCGACTACATCAAGGCCGTCGACGGCCTGTCCCTCAAGGTCCGGGCCGGTGAGACCCTGGGTGTCGTCGGCGAATCCGGCTCGGGCAAAACCACGCTGGGCCTGGCTTTGCTGCGCCTTGTCTCCTCGAAGGGGCCCATCGCCTACGTCGGCACCCGTATTGAAGGCTTCGATTCGCGTCGGATGCGGCCGTTGCGTAAGGAGATGCAGGTCGTTTTCCAAGACCCCTACGGATCGCTGTCGCCCCGTCTTTCCGTGGGCCAAATCATCGAGGAAGGATTGCTGATCCAAAGTCCCGGCATGAGCTATGTCGAGCGGCGGCAGCGGGTCGGCGCCGCACTCGCCGAGGTCGGGCTCGATCCGCACTCACAGGACCGTTACGCGCACGAGTTTTCCGGTGGTCAACGCCAACGCATTGCCATCGCCCGCGCCATGGTGCTGGAGCCGAGGTTCGTGCTGCTCGACGAACCGACGAGCGCCCTAGACATGTCGGTGCAGGCGCAGATCGTCGATCTCCTGCGTGACCTGCAGAAACGGCACGGACTAGCCTACCTGTTCATCAGTCACGATCTCAAGGTCGTGCGCGCCCTCTCGAACTACATTGTGGTGCTGAAGAGCGGAAAAGTGGTGGAAGAGGGGCCCTCCGCCGAGGTGTTCGAGCGGCCGCAGGCGGCCTACACCCGGGCGCTGCTGGCTGCCGCCTTCGAGCTGACCGTCGCCAATCGCGCGACCGTGGCCAGCTAGCACCCCCGGGCAAGTTCGCAAAACCTGCGCTATCCTTGTCTGACTGAACGTCGGCAACACCCCGAGGGCGGCATGGCATTTCTCATTGCGGCAAGTACGCGAGCGAACCTGTTCGCGGAGGCCGTGTGTGCGCAAGACCCAGGGCTCGACCTGCGTATTGCCCCAGACCTCGGCTCAGCCGCCGACATCGAGTACGCGTTGGTTTGGAATCCAGCGCCTGGCCTGTTGCGGACGCTGCCCAACCTCAAACTGATCATCTCCGTGGGTGCAGGGGTTGACGGCATCCTGAGCGACCCTGAGCTGCCCGACGTGCCGATCGTGCGCTACGTCGATCCCGACCTGACGGGCCGCATGGTCGAGTATATTGTCCTCAACGTTCTTTACCATCACCGCCGCATGAGCGAGTTTCGCGAGCTGCAGCAGCAACGCTTGTGGAAGTACCTCCCGGAGCCGAGCGCCCACGAGGTCCGCGTGGGCATCATGGGGCTCGGTGTGCTGGGCTCCGCCGCCGCCGAGGTGCTAGGCGCACTCGGCTATCAACTGCGCGGCTGGACTCGGGCGCCCAAGCGTGTGGAGGGGGTGGCGTGCTTCTCGGGCGCCGATCAGCTCGACGCCTTTCTCGGCGCCACCGATATCCTTGCCGTGCTGCTGCCGCTGACATCCCAGACGCGTGGCATCGTCAATCGCGGTTTGCTGCGCAAGCTGTCGCTCGGTGGCCGTGTCGCGCAGCTGCCGGGTCCCGTTCTCATTAATGCGGGCCGTGGCGGTCTGCAGGTCGATGCCGACGTCATCGCCGCCCTGCAAAAGGGGGAACTTTACGCTGCCTCGCTTGATGTATTCGAAACCGAACCGCTGCAGGAGGCCAGCCCATTGTGGTCGCACCCGCGCGTCGTCATTACGCCCCACAATGCCGCCGAGAGTGCACCCGCCGCCATAGTTCGCTACGCCTTTGAGCAGATGCACAGGCATCGCCGCGGGGAGCGGCTCCCTTATCTGATCGACCGGCGCCAGGGCTATTAACTCTCGACCTTCGGTTGCAGCCGCCTTCAAGGTTGCGCTTTCAGCCATGTCGATTGTGCGCAATCCGCCTGGAGACCAGGGCTGAGAGCTGAGACAAGCCCGTGCTGTCAAGGCCGCTGGCCATGGCGTTAAGGGGCCGCGCCAGAGGTGATCAGAACCCGTCAGCAGGGCTGGCGCTCCTTTACGTCGCTCGCAGATTTTGGTTCCGGATCCGCAATATCTGGGGCATAGGGATATGTTTACGGGCGGATGCGGGGCCGCAAGCCGCTGTTGATGTCGATCCAAGGAGCATGCAATGACCATCGCGCGCCTGAGTACCCTGGCTTTCTTTGTCGCGGCGATCACGGCCACCGCTGGCGTGATCGTGGCCGGCACGCCGGCCCTGGCCCAAACCAAGCAGGCGGTCCCAGCCAAGCCTGCCAAGGCCGCGCCCAGTGCCCAGCACAAGGTGGCAATCCAGGTGAACCAGAACGACAAGGCCGTCATGGACCTCGCCCTCAACAACGCCAAGAACATCGCCGAGCACTTCAAGGCCAAGGGTGAGACGGTCGCCATCGAGCTGGTGGCGTACGGCCCCGGCCTGCATATGCTGCGGAGCGATACCAGTCCGGTCAAAGAGCGCATTTCGGTGATGTCGCTGGAAACTCCCAATATGACCTTTGCCGCCTGCGGCAACACGCAGGCAAACCAGGCCAAGGCCGAGAACAAGCCGGTGACGCTGATCAACGAGGCTAAGGTTACCCCCTCCGGTGTGGTCCGGCTGATGGAACTGCAAAAGCAGGGCTACGCCTATATCAAGCCGTAGGTGCCGAGCGGCTCGTTGTTGCCGGCCCGCCGCCGAGACGCCGGCGGCACTCGGCCGGGCAGACCGCTGCGGGTGGCCGCCCTGTTTTCGTGGCCGGCTGCCCGCTAGCTTGCCGGGGGCGGCAATGCGGGGGTCGTTTTGATCAGCAGAATGGCCGGGAACGCCAACAAAGTGATCAGCAGCAATAGCTTGAAATCGTTGGCATAGGCGATGATGGCCGCCTGCTGAGTGATGAGGTTTTCCAGCAAGGCACGGCCGATCTCCGTGCTGGGATCGAGCATCGCCGCCGCCGGATCGGCCAAGGCTTGATTGAACGGTGTCACGCTTTCGGCCAATCGGGCGTGCATCAGGGTGGTCTTGTTGCTCAGATTGGCGATGACCACCGAGACGCCGATCGAGCTGCCCAGGTTGCGGATCAGCGTCCACATGGCCGTGCCTTCCGTGCGCACGGAGGCCGGCAACGACGCCAGTCCGATCGTGTTCAGCGGCACGAATAGAAATGCGAGCCCGGCGCCCTGCAACATGCTGGTCCAGATGATGGTCCAGACGTGCGTATCGGGTGAAAAACCGCTCGTGTAGTAGAGCGAGACGGCATTGCAGGCCAATCCCCCAGCGATCATGCTGCGCGGACCAAGGCGGTTGATCGACCGGCCCGCAAACGGCATGGCCAACGCCATACCGACGCCGCGCACCCCCAAGAGCCAGCCGGCAGCGAGGATCGGATAGCCCATGATGTTTTGCAGAAAGTTCGCCAGCAGCGCGGCGGTCGCAAGCAACATGACGCCGCATACGAACATGAAGGCGAGACCGATCACGAAATTGCGGTCCTTAAAAATCACGATTGGAACAAACGGGTGCTCGGTCGTCAGCACATGGGATACGAAGTAGTAAAGTGCCGCCGCCGCCACGGCCGCTTCCACGACGATCTCGCCGGAGTCAAACCAGCCCAATTGTTCACCTCGATCGAGCATGAGCTGCAGCGAGCCAATGGCAACGCTGAGGCTGGCGAAGCCGAACCAGTCGAACGGCAAGCTCCGGCTTGGCGTCTGGTGCATGAAGGCCAGCAAACCCAGGACCGTGGCGATGCCGAACGGCAGGTTGATGAAGAATACCCAACGCCAAGAATAGGCGTCCGTGAGCCACCCCCCCAGGGTCGGGCCCATGACCGGGCCGATCATCACCCCCATGCCCCATAGCGACATGGCCCAGCCTCGACGCTCCGGCGGATAGATTTCAAGCATCACCGCCTGCGACAGCGGCACCAGAGCCGCACCGAACATGCCCTGCAGCACGCGAAACAGCACGATCTCCTCGATGCTTTGGGCCACGCCGCAGAGCATCGAGGCGGCGGTAAAGCCGCTGGCACAGATGACCAGCACCTGCTTGATCCCAAACCGACCCGCGAGCCAGCCCACCGGCGCGGTCATGATCGCTGCCGCGACGATATAAGACGTGAGAACCCAGCTGACCTGATCCAGCGTCGCCGACAAGCTGCCTTGCATATAGGGCAACGCCACATTGGCGATCGTGATGTCGAGCGCCTGCATGATGGTAGCCATCATCACGCACACGGTGATCAGCCCGCGCTGGACCGTCGGCGTCAAACCCTGGGCGCCGCGGGCGATCATTCTTCCGGCGCCTCGGCAATGGCGCTCGAGCTGAACAGCGAGGCAAATCTGCCGACCCGGCCCGTATCGATCTCGATCAACGCACTCATGCCGGAGCGCAGCCTGCGCAGGTCCTGACCCGGCGCGAATTCAATGCGCACGGGCACGCGCTGCACGATCTTGATCCAGTTTCCGGCAGCGTTTTGCGGCGGTAGAATGGAAAACTGTGCGCCCGTACCGGGGCTAATGGCGCCAACAACTCCGGCCCAACGGCGGGCTGGGAAGGCATCCACGCTAATTGCCACGGGCTGGCCGGGACGCACATAGGTCAGATCGGTTTCCTTCGGGTTGGCTTCAATCCAGACGTTGGCGCTATCGATGATGCTGAACACCGCCGCCCCCGCCGTCAGGTACCGCCCCATCTGGATGCTGGCGACCTGCGTAGCGACCCCAGCAATCGGGGCGCGCAACGTCGTGTGCGCGAGGTCGCGCCGTGCCCGATCGAGCGCGGCCAGCGCCTCGACGTATTGCGGGAATCTCTCGAGGGAAAGGTTCGGGTCGTCGAGCAATTGGAGGCGGGCAATAGCCTCTTGCTGCTGAAGCTGCTCGAGTTGCACCTTGGTGGCGACCAGCGCCGCCCGCGAGCGGTCGACGTCGGAAGGTGTGCTGATACGATTGTTCAACAAAGCAAGCTTGCGGTCGTAGTCCGATTGCGCTGCCGCTAGAGCTTGCCGCGACAATTCAATCTGTTTGCCAAGGCTGGCGAAGCTGCTCTGGAGGCTGGCAAAATCCGTCCTAACCCGCGCCAGTCTGGCCTCGGCTTCCTGGGCCGCCAATCGATAGGGTACCGGATCGATGGCAAGCAATTCGTCACCCGGCTTGAGAAGTTGGCCTTCCTGCACAGCGATGCTCACCACCTTGCCGGAGACCTCGGGCGTGATCAGCACCTTTTGGGCGCCGATGTAGGCATTGTCGGTGGTCACGTAACGGCCGCTGAAGAGATAGAAAAACATGACAAGGCCGGCGACCACGGCCGGGATGACCAGCAGCAGGGTGGCGCGCAGCGTTGGCAGCCGGCCGAGGACCCCGTTGCGTGCGCGCAGGCTAGCGAGCATGACGAACCTCGCTGCTGGCGGCCGAAGCGTGCTGGCGTGCCGCCGCACGGCGAATGTTGCGCTTGAGCGACAGCAGCTTGCTGAGAAGTTCTGCCACATCACTCTCGCTGAAGGCGGCAAGGACGTTGCCCGAGATCTCGCGCCCCAGCGGCACCATCTGCGCCAACCTGGCGCGGCCCTTGTCGCTGAGATAGAGGCAATTGGCCCGCCGATCGGTTGGATGCGGGCGACGCTCGACCAGGCCTTGCTCGCACAGCCGGTCCACCAATCGCACGAGGGAAATCGGCTGAATCTCCAGAGCCTCAGCCATTTCGGTTTGCATCATGCCCTCATCGCGCTCGAGCCTGGCGAGCACGCCCCACTGGGCACGCGTCATCCCATGCTCGCGGGCGCGCTGGTCGACGTAGGTGCGCAGCGCGCGCGCAACGTCGGACAACTCAAACAAAATTTCACGTCGTGGGTTCGCAGACCGTCTCATGTGCTTATTATAAGCTTGCTTATTATCTAGAGGAGCGCGCTGCGGGCAGGCCTGCTATGTGCCCACTGCCTGCGCGCCGCGGTCCCGCCCGACGGTTGGAGGCGACACTTGTAAGGCCAGCAGCCACGCCTATCTCAGGGAGAACGAGCAGCGGCAAGGGGGGCGAGGGTCCGTTTGGGTGTGGCACCGGCGTTACGCGCGACTACCGCGAGGCGGATCGTCGCAGGCAGGTTGCGGCCCCAGCATAGACCGCGGCATCGGCGCAACTGACTCCAGCGGGCGATCTGCGAAAGCATCATGGGCAAGCGTTTCATCATCACCGGCATTGTCGTTGCCGTCTTGCTCGGCGCGCTCAGCGCTTGGCAGTTCGCGGTCAAGCCGATGCTGGTTAAATCCTTCTTGTCGCAGATGGTCCCACCGCCGGCGACCGTTACGGCCGAAAAAGCGCTGGCAGACAAATGGGTGGAGCAGCTTAGCTCGATTGGCACCCTGATCGCTTCGCAAGG
This sequence comes from uncultured Alphaproteobacteria bacterium, assembly GCA_963820375.1. Lineage (GTDB taxonomy): Bacteria > Pseudomonadota > Alphaproteobacteria > Rhizobiales > Hyphomicrobiaceae > AWTP1-13. The sequence continues at coordinate 341,457 of CAWFZX010000022.1, forward strand.
CGTTGACATTGCCTCGCAGGTAGCCGGCGTCGTGACGGAAATGCCCGTCGAGAGCAGCATGGAGGTCGAGCAGGGAAGCAAGCTGGTGCAGCTCGACATCGCCGTTGAGATCGCGGACCTCGCCAGCGCCAAGGCGACCCTGGAGGAGGCCGACGTCGCCCACACGCGTCAGGTCGACCTGATGCAGAAAAAAGTCACCTCCGAGGCAAACCTGGACACCGCCCGCGCCAAGCGGGACACGGCGGCCGCCTCGGTCAAGCGCATAGAGGCCGTTATCGCCCAGAAGGCCATCATCGCTCCGTTCGCCGGCCGGGTCGGTATCCGCAAAATCGAAATAGGTCAGTACGTGGCCCCGGGCATGGCCTTGATTTCTCTGCAGGCGCTGGACCCCATTCGTGTCGATTTCCCGATGCCCGAGCAGACCATCGGCAAGTTGCGGGTCGGCCAAACCATCCAGCTCACGGTCGATGCCTATCCTGGCGAGGTGTTCCAGGGCGGGATCCAGTTTTTGGATGCGCGGGTGGCGCAGGAGACGCGCACGCTGCTCGTGCGCGGGCTGCTGCGCAACAAAGAGCGCAAGCTATTGCCCGGCATGTTCGCCAATGTCACTGTGCTGGCGGGTGAGCCGCGAGATGTCGTCACCGTACCGCGCACGGCCGTAACTTTCAGCCTGTATGGAGATAGCGTCTATGTGGCCAGCGCAGCGCCTGCGAAAGAAGGCGAGGTGCAGGCGGCGTCGACGCCCAACTCAGAGGCCCCGCTCGTGGCGGAGCGGCGCTTTGTGAGGACGGGTGAAACGCGCGACGACCGGGTTGCCATCGTCTCCGGCGTCGCGCCGGGCGAACTGATTGTGACCACGGGCCAGCTCAAACTCAATCCCGGCACCAGTATTCGCATCGACAACTCCCAGCCGCTGGTGCGGCAAGAACCGCGCCCCAAGCAGTAAGAGTTGGCAACGATGTCATTCACCGACATTTTCATACGCCGACCTGTACTTGCCAGCGTCGTAAGCCTGCTGATTTTGCTCGTCGGGTTGGCCTCGGTCTTTAATTTGCCGGTGCGCCAGTTCCCCAAAATCACCAATACCACCATTACCGTCACGACCGTCTATCCGGGTGCCAATGCGGACCTGATCAAGGGCTTCATCACGACGCCAATTCAGCAGGCGGTGGCCAGCGCTGAGGGCATCGACACCATGACGTCCTCGTCGCAACAAAACGTCAGCCTTGTCACCCTAAACTTGCGCCTGGATGCCGATCCCGATCGGGCCGTTGCCGATGTGCTCTCCAAAATCCAGCAGATCAAGACCGTCCTGCCCCGCGACTCGCAAGACCCTGTCGTCGTCAAGCAGACCGGTGAGACGACGGCATTGATGTACATGTCCTTCAACAGCAAGGACTTGTCCGGGTCGCAGATTACCGACTACCTCACCCGCGTGGTGCAACCGCGGCTGCAAACCATCAATGGCGTCGCCAATGCACAAATCCTCGGCGGCCAGGTGTTTGCCATGCGGATCTGGCTCAATCCGGACAAAATGGCCGCCCTCGGCGTGACGCCGATCGATATTCGCAACGCCCTCTCCAACAACAACTTCACGACCGCCGCCGGCCAAGTGAAGGGCGACTTTGTGCAGAGTAGCATCAACGCGGAAACGTCGCTCGACAATGCCGCCGCGTTTGGCAAGCTCGTCGTCACGACCCGCGGCGACGCCCTGGTGCGCCTCGACGACGTCGCAAGCATCGAGCTGGGCGCCGAAAGCGCCAATTCCTCCTCGGTTTTCGATGGCCTGAAAGCTGTCTTCATCGGCATCTTTGCCACGCCAACCTCCAATCCGTTGACCGTCATTGGCGACGTGCGCAAGGCCTTCCCTGACATCCAGAAGCAGCTACCGGCCGGTATGGAGGCGGCAATTGCCTATGATGCGACCAAGTTCATCAATGCTTCGATTTCGGAGGTGCAAAAGACCTTGCTCGAGGCAGCGGCGATCGTCATCTTGGTCATCTTCCTGTTCCTCGGCAACCTGCGCGCGACCCTAATCCCGATCGTCACCATCCCCCTGTCCCTGGTGGGGGTGATGTTTGCCCTGCTGGCCCTCGGCTACTCCATAAACCTGCTGACGCTGCTGGCGCTGGTGCTGTCTATTGGGCTCGTCGTTGATGACGCCATCGTGGTAGTCGAGAACATTTATCGGCATATCGAGGAGGGCATGCAGCCGCAGGAGGCGGCGCTGGCGGGCGCGCGTGAGATTGCCGTGCCCGTAATATCCATGACCATTACCCTCGCCGCCGTTTATGCGCCAATCGGCTTCGTCTCTGGACTTACAGGGGCGCTGTTTCGCGAGTTTGCCTTTACGCTGGCCGGTGCCGTTATCGTTTCGGGTATCATCGCCTTGACACTGTCGCCGATGATGGCCTCCAAGCTGCTCAAGGGCGGTCACTCCGGCGGTGGGCGTTTCGTCAGATTTCTCGATCGCACGTTCGATCGCATGCGCGCGCGCTATCAGCGTCGGCTGCATCGGACGCTCAACTATCGTCCGGTAACACTGCTGATTCTGGCAGGGGTGATGGCGGGCACCGCCATCATGTACATGACGAGCCAGAGCGAACTGGCACCCGAGGAGGACCAAGGCATCCTCTTCAATATCGTCAAGACCCCGCAGACCGCCAACCTCGACTATCTCGAGCAAAGCACCAGCGAGTTGAATAAGATTTTCGCGACCGTGCCCGAGAAAGAACACGTCTTTATCATCAACGGCATGGGCAACAACGTGCACCAGGCCATCGCCGGGATTCTCTTCAAATCATGGGAGGACCGCGAGCGCAGCCAAAAAGAAATCCTGCAGAGCCTACAGCCTAAGGTGGCCGGCGTGGCCGGCGCGCAGGCGATCTCGTTTGCGCTTCCCTCGCTGCCCGGCTCGGCCGGAGGTGGACCACCGGTGCAGTTCGTCATCACCACCACCGCCGACTATCAGCAGTTGGCGCAGGTTTTGGCAAACGTGCAGGCCGAGGCGCAAAAGAGCGGGCTCTTCATTTTCACCGATTCTGATCTCAAGTTCGAGACGCCCCAGGTCGAATTGAAAATCGATCATGATAAGGCCAACCGCCTCGGCATCACCATGTCCGACATCGGCGGGTCGCTCGCCACTCTGCTCGGCGGCAACTACGTTAACCGCTTCAATCTTTACGGCCGCAGCTATCAGGTCATTCCGCAGGTCCCGCGCCAGTATCGTCTCACCGACGAATGGCTCAAGCGCTACCAGGTGCGCACTTCGACCGGAGCGCTGGTGCCGCTGTCGAGCGTCGTTTCCATCGGCCAGTCGGTGCAGCCGAATGCGCTGACAAGCTTCCAGCAGCTCAATTCAGCGACCCTGTCCGGCGTGCCGTTTCCGGGCCGCACGGTCGGGGAAGCCATCGACTTCCTCAAAACCACCGCCCAGCAAAAGCTGCCGGAGGGCTTTTCCTACGATTTCCAAGGCGAAAGCCGGCAATACGTGCAGGAGGGCAGCACGCTGGTCATCACCTTCGTATTTGCTCTGATCATTATCTATCTGGTGCTTGCCGCGCAGTACGAAAGTTTCCGCGACCCTCTCATTATTTTGATAGCGTTGCCGACTGCCATGTTCGGAGCCATGATCCCGCTCAACCTCGGACTCGCGACCATCAACATTTATACCCAGGTCGGCCTGGTCACGTTGATCGGGCTCATTTCCAAGCACGGCATCTTGATGGTTGACTACGCCAATCACTTGCAGGAGAGCAAAGGCCTAGATCGTCGCCGCGCCATCGAAGAGGCAGCTGCCATTCGCTTGCGGCCGATCCTGATGACCACCGCGGCGATGGTGGTCGGCATGGTGCCCCTGCTGATCGCCAGCGGTGCCGGCGCGGCAAGCCGCTACTCGATTGGCCTGGTGATTGCGGCGGGCATGTCGATCGGGACGCTGTTCACGCTGTTCGTTACCCCTGCCGTGTATACCTACGTAGCGCGCGACCATCTGAGGACACGCAAGGATGCGACCCCGGCCGAGACGGGTGCCGCCCGCCGTCGCTTGGAGGACGCCGCAGAATAGCTAGCCGAAACGCTGGTGCGGTCGGAGGGACGCGAACCCTCACGGGGTTGCCCCCTTAGGATTTCAAGCGATGCGCGAACACGCTATTTCGCCAATTAACGTGGTATATCACCCGCACCGATCCGCGCGCCGATGCCGCGCGCTACATCGGCCCGATTGGTGCCGGCTCGGTGGCCAGGCTCGTGCACAACTGCCCTGGCTACGGCATCCAGATGGCGCTGGTGGAGGTTTTCTCGATGGGGATCAAGGCCGGGGTCGAGCCGCCCGCTTTGTGGGAACCCTGCGCACCGGCGCCAGCGGGCGTCAGCGCACCTTCGACCGCCTCCAAGACCGGTTACTGCCGAACACGTACGACCCACCAAGCTTTGCCTTGAAGCTTGCGCACAAGGACATGCGGCTTGCCACCGAGCTTGGCCGTGAACTTGGCGCGCCGATGCGGCTTGCCAACATGGCGTTCGCCGAGATGACCGAGGCAATCAACCGCGGTTGGGAGAACCGCGACAGCCGATCACCCATGCTGCTCCAGCTCGAACGGTGCGCCCTCAAGGTTGAGGTCGACCCCCAGCGCATTCAGGAGGTTCTCGACCGCGATCCGCCCCTTCAATGGCGGTCCCGACTATTCATCATCGTCTTGCTCATGCTCACCGGCCTCTACTTGTTAGTAATGCTGTATAGCGCGAAGTGGCGCAACGGGCGCGGCGGCGGTGGATAGGAGTGAATGCAATGGCCAAGAAACCGGCGAAGGTCACAAAGAAGGCTGCCGCCAAGCGGGTCGCTGCGGACGTAGCCAAGCCACGCAAGACGCTGCCGAAGTCGCGGTCCGGCAAGGCCGCGAAGTCGGCCCTACTCTCAGGCGGCAACCCGCAAATCGAGAAGGCCTACGGCGACGCACCCGTGCAGGCCTACATCGCGGCCATGCCGGGCTGGAAACGCGACGTTGGCCGCCGCCTCGATGCGCTTATCGCGCGCGCCGTCCCCGGCGTGCACAAGGCGGTCAAATGGAACTCGCCCTTTTATGGCGTCGAGAACCAGGTCTGGTTCCTTAGTTTTCATTGCTTCACAAAGTACGTCAAAGTGGCTTTCTTCCGCGGCCGGTCGCTGCGCCCTGTCCCACCCGGCGTGTCCAAGCAAAAGGACGTGCGCTACCTCGACATCCATGAGGACGATGAGCTCGACGAAGCCGAATTCACCGCCTGGGTGAAGCAAGCCAGCCAATTGCCCGGCGAACGAATGTGAGCGGCCAGTGCGAGATGCTTGCGCGTGGCGTGAAGCGGACGCCAAGTCATCAGCCCACAACGACCGCGCTGGAAAAGCCTATTCCCGTTCTGGTCGGGGGAGATGAGGCATGGGACCCGAGCAAAGGCCCGCGGCTTGCACTCCGCAAGGCCAAGGATCGAGCCCCAATGTGGACCATCCGCACCGAACGCCCGCCATACAACGTCGCGCACGCCATGATGCTTCATGCTGCGGTCCGCGAGCCACAGCGACCGCGCCACGGCGATAGCGTCGGTCTAGCTCGTCTTCGCTTGCCTTTGAAAATCCCCCATTCCTCTGGGAGATCCTACAGGCGGGCGCCAATGCCAGCGGCGGGGTTGATTTGAACTATTGGCGCGGCGGGCCTTCAAAGGTGGACACGCCGTCAGCAATGAGAGGCAAGTCTACCGCGTGGACACGCATGGCCGAGAGCGGCAACGCCCTCACCTTCCACTTCTGCCCGACATGCGGGTCAACGGTCTACTGGGAGGGCCAAGGCTTTCCCGGTTACGTCGCCGTAGCCATCGGCACCTTTGCCGACCCAAATTTTCCCGGGCCGACGATCTCGGTGTGGGAAGATTCCAGACATCTCTGGGTCACTCTCCCGCCCGACATGCCACCCAAGCGCACGCCAAAGCAGGGCTGAGGCCCAATCACCGCCGGGATGCTTTCTCTTGCCTGGCTCTTCATCGAAGAAATACTCCCGGTTCCAGGTGCGGGCCGCTTGACGTGTTGGGCCGGGCGCGCAGGTAACCTGACATGGTGGCGATATTGCCGTGACGTAGCGAGGCGCCACGGGCTCTCCCAAGGTGGGCGGATCCCTGTTAGTGGGTTTGCGGGGCGTGACTGGCTTGGCCCCCGCGCTAAACCTCCGGGGGTAAGCGCCCTGCGGGGACGCTGGGCCGCGCAGAAGTCCCACACCTGTACGGGCATACCGACCCGACCTCATGCGCCGATTTCGGGCAGCCGCAAAGGTGTCGCAAGCTGCAGCCGGGAATATTAATTACACAGTGAGCCGCAAGCCCTGTGGGCGGCCTATTGCCGCGCACGGCGCCGGCTTAGCGGGGAGACCGATCCATCTCGGCCGCGCTGACACGGATGGTCAAACGCGCGTCCGCATCGAACTAGCGGGTGCGGTACCTCTCCCGATGGTCGATCAGGTCATCGTCCAGCTTGGCGTGCAGCACTTGTCGATTCATCTGTGACGACCTTGATGTGGGTGCCATGGTGCCGGGGGGCCCCGGCCTTCTTGTTGGCCCCTCGCTTCTGAGGCGAGCCCCGCCAGTTCTCACCAGCTGAGGCTGCTTAACCGTGGACTTCTGCCTGGCGGCTGCGGCAGTAGCATTCGCAAAGCACTGTCGGAGGCTGGCACAGCGCCTGGCGCCAGAGGGATGCGTGGCCGAAGCGGGATGATTGCCGAAGTCCCGGCACACCTGCTCAACGGCTTGGTGGTCGAGCCAGCCCTGCCGAAGGCCCTGGTTGACGGCCCAGCAGTCAGCCCCCAGCTCGCTCGCACCGACATAGTGATGTCCGCACTCATGGTGGAACACGAAGAGGCGCACGGCGTCCGGCTGCCGGTTGAGCAGATGCGGATTTAAGACGACGACACCTGGTGGTGCCGAGCCCAGAGTAGGCAACCCCGGATCGAGAACGTTGCGCATGCGGCCGCACCGGAGTGCCCGGTCGGCGATCAACAGCTCGCCATTTTGTTGCAGAGCGATGGGAGGTGACTGGCGCGCCAAGTCGCTATCGCGGCTCACCAGCTTGCGCTTGGCGTCGACCGGAGAAGGCGGCAAGAGACTGTCGAGGCTCACAACTAGGCTGAGCGCCACCAGCACACCGCAGAAAGTGCGGCTCCACCGCATGATTCGACTCCCTCAGGCCCGCTGGCTAACCATCGGATTGGACACAAATGCGGCACCTCGGACTGAATCTCGTGTGCGAGGGCAATGGGCTCGAGCGCGGTCTCGATTGATGGGGGACAAGATCACGACGGGGGGCGCAGAGAAGTTCGGGCCCAAAAATCCTCAAGAAGGCGCACAAGGCCGGCCTCGCCGAGGAGCCGTCCTGGCAGCGGCGCGCAGCGTGTCGGCCGGGAGGGCACCAACTTCAGCCAGCAGAAGGAGCTGATGAAGCCGCCAGGCTCGGGCGAGGCCACAGGGAATGTGCTCAAGCAGCTCAGAAAGCTGCGCCCCGAGGCGCGAATGCGCATTACGAACAGCCTAGCCGTCTCAGCGGTAGCCAAGGCTCGGGTTGGCAAAGCTCCTGGATTACCCATATTAACCGAGGTGTTGGCCGCAGCTGGAGCCGGGAGCAATTTTTCGCGACTGTTAGCCCGTGCCAACGATTTGCAATAAAAGCCGGAAGGCAACAATGTGGTTCAACCGTGGATTGGTAACGGCAATTCTTTTACTGGGGATGCCCGCTTCTGTCGCCCAGCCGGTGCCAGCGGTTGGCATCAAGGGTGCCGCGCCTCAATTGGCGGGGAGCGTAAGGGCTGCCTCCCCTCACTGCTGGTGGCGCCGTGGGCAGCGCTCCTGCCGCGCATACGGCCCAGCGCGAGGGCTCAACGGTCGAAGCGACTACTTCGAATATGACGCCAACACCTTGCCGTTCGGCACGGAACGTTGGCGGCACCAGATGCGGCGGGAGAACCGTCTTGGCAATCCTGGTTGATAGGCAACCGAGGTCGCTTGCGCTGGCATGGATTTCTACTGTGTCGCGGGATTGCACGATGCGCCTGGTTGTCTCAGTCTACTGACGCTCGACCATCCCAAAGTTGCCTCTGCGGTGCTGGTTGCAACCGCGGGGGCAAGGTTGTCCGACATCGAGACGACGGTCGCCATAACCGCCAAAGATGCAGCGGCACCCTTTGAAGCTGCTGGATAGGCTGCGCGGAGCTTTCGGAGTGCCGGCCGGCCACTACCGATGTGCGCCAGGCGATCATGGCGGCCTTCGACAAGCTCGGCGGCGCTGAGTACCTGCACACGGTCGACGCGGTGCTGACCGTAGCTGACCGTATGCTTACGCTAATCTCAAAACCCAAGACGTGCGTACGCGTCGTACGCTCTTCGCCAGTCGTAGGAATGGGGCGCGCCTTATGCCACGAGCAGAGACACGTTGCGCACCCCGCCCGCCCAAGTCCGCTTCAGTACCTCCAAATACAGATGCGGACGTTCCCCGGCAATCGGCCGGTTACGCCACGTCTCGATGGTCGCGTAAATCTTCTTGTTGAGGGTCAGAGACCGTCGACGGCGACACGCGCGTGCCCCACAACGCTTCCGTAATGTCTCAACCCGTCGCACGGAAACGCCTGCGAGGTACATCTCTATGAGCGCTTCCTCGACCGACGCTTCGCGCCGCCGGTAGCGCTCAATGATTGCCGTCTCAAACGTCTGGCGCCGAAGCTTCGGTACCTTCAGTGTCACCTCGCCGGCCTTCGTCTCCAGATTACGCTCGTAGTGGCCAGCGCGGGTGTCACGCCGGGCCTCAGTACGTTCGTGACGCTGCGCGTTGCAAAGCCGATCGGCCTCGCTTTCCAGTAGAGCATTCAACATCTCTTCGACCGTGCCCCGCAACGTGATCCGGATCGGTGACGAACAGATCAAGGGGCGTTTGGATCGGATCGTGCCCTCTCGAGTTAGTGCCATGACCTTGAACACGAGATCGTTGATCGAGACCGTGTACCCATCGGGCGATCGGCTGTTTGCGTTCTCTAGTACGGTGGCCGCGACAGCTTGGATACGATCGCGCGCTTTACGGCCTGACCGGCAGAGATTGTCAGAAATGCGACCAGCGGGCCCACTGATATCAAAGCGATAATGCTGTATGTGGGAGACATCAAGTTGAACGCGCTCGCGCCGAGGGCGGTCCCGACCAACCCGAGCACGCTGTTCCCAATCAGCTGGCGGGCACCGTTGTCCGAGTAAATGGCGATCAGCCACGGCACACCGGTACCGATAGAAATGCATAGCGCCATAGTGAGGTAATCCAAAAGCGTCCCGCTCTTCCCGAGTTGAACGTGGCTTTGCACAACAAGTGGACTTAAAGCACAGAGCCGGTGCCAACAACATCCACTTCCGCTAGACTGTATGTCCCCCCTCCAGAAATAAGGCGACTCACCCTCGATGTAGCATCGAGGGTTGCCAGGATCGGCCGGGCAGAGCCCTCATACATGGAGGGCGAGTTGTGGGGCATCATAGCGCCCGTCAGGCTGCCAAGAAGGATCTGCAGGGCAAGCGCCAGCAGATCTCCTCGTTGATGCTGCGGCCGGGCCGCGCTTATCCGGGCAAGACGACTTGGGGGCCTGCCCATATGAGATACAGATCTTCGGCATCATCCCACTCGCGTCAGGCGATTTCCTGTTGTGAGCTTGCCGGAATCCCGGATCCCCCCAGGCCCGGGACGCCAGGGGGCAGCCGGTATTCCGGCTGAGCAAAGTGTCCGGCACGACCCCGGATATAACTAATTGATATAGCATGCGATTTACGTGGTGCGGACGGAGGGACTCGAACCCTCACGGGGTTACCCCCTCAGGATTTTAAGTCCTGTGTGTCTACCGGTTCCACCACGTCCGCATTTGTCGTCAAGCCCTTACCGCTTTGCCATCAAACTCCAATCATGCCCCGCCGCTCCCTGCAAGGGAAGGCAACGCCAGCAGGGTTCGGCCATGCAAGGCAGAAGTTCGAAACGTCCCTGCTGTCGCCGGGTGCCTTTGCCACCTCAGGGTACAGAGACGACGTGGCACGCTTCTTTGCTGGCGAACAAACTGGGGCACGACGGCAGAGCGGTCGCCTCGGCGCGAGGCGCTTGGCCGAAGGGCAACCTGCCGGCCAGCGAGCCCAGCGCGTCGTCACACTGGCGGAGCCGCGCACGCGCCCCCCACGGCCATGCGAAGGGATTGCAAGCCGGCCCTTGCAGGTTGCGGTTCGGCACACACACACACCACGTCCGCTCGCCAGCTGCGGAAGTTGCAGCGGCACATTGCCGATCCGATAGAACTTTTCCGCGTTTTCTGCTCGTCCGTTACTCGGCGCTCACCGCGGCGGCGGACGTGCCGGGCGCATAGTCGACGCGCACGAGGTAGAGGCCCTGCGCCGGGGCCACGGGGCCACACGCCGACCGGTCACGGGACGCAAGTGCTGCCGCGAGATCGGCCGGCATCCATTTGCCCTCACCGACCAACTTCAGCGACCCGACCATCGAGCGCACTTGGTTGTGCAGGAAGGAGCGGGCGGAGGCTTCGATATGGATCTCCTCTCCGACGCAGCGCAGCTCCAGGCGATCCAAGGTCTTGACAGCGGACTTGGCCTGGCACCCCGCGGCGCGGAAGGTGGTAAAATCATGACGACCAAGCAGCAACCTGGCCGCCGCAGCCATCCTTTCCGCATGCAAGGCGCGCGGCACCCACCACACCCGGTTGCGATCAAGCACCGGAGGTGCGGCGCGTACGAGTATGCGGTAGCGGTAGTGGCGGGCCAGCGCGCTGCGCCGCGCATCGAAGGTGTCTGCGGCAACCGTGCAGTCAACGACGGCGACCGGCTCAGGCTTCAGATGGAAATTGAGCGCCGCGCGCACGGTGTTGGCCGGCCAGTCGCCTGCAAGATCAAAATGGGCAACCTGGCCCAGCGCGTGCACGCCAGCATCGGTGCGCCCGGCGCCGTACACCGTCACGCGCTCTCCCGCCAGTCGGTAGACCGCCTCGGCCAGGCGTCCTTGCACCGAAACGCCAACTGCCTGCACCTGCCAGCCGACGAAGGGCGTGCCGTCATACTCGAGCGTAACCCGATAGCGTGGCATGCTCGCTCTGCAGCGGGGCCATCGTTGCGGGGCCTCGATGGCCCACGCGTCAACTAGCCGTTCCGGTCCAGACCGGCAAGGGCTCGATTGCCCGCTGCATCAGGCAAAAGGCGAACCCCCGGGTCAGGACCGCGGGCTGCGAAACGACCGCAAGTGCCCCTTGTGACCGTGCCGATGGCCGCGGAAATTTTTCCTGCCCTGGAACACTCCAAAGTTGCCGCCGCCGAGGTCGGGGACCCCGAAGCCGTCCTCATCGTAGTCATAGTTGTAGTTCGTGTTGTAGTTGTGGGACTCGTAAATCCCCAGCGAAAGGGGTGTCTTGCTGCCCGGGTTGATGATGACGCGCTCATGCGGCGGTAGCGGCCGGAACACGCGTACCCCCTCTTCCAGTGTCACAGTCGCGCCGTAGAACGGACGTGGTTCGATGCGGACGGTGCGGGCCTCGGCAAGCGCGGTCGTCGTTGTCAAAGCCATTGTTGCGGCCATCAGGGAAGAAGCGGCCAAGATACGCATGTTGTTACTCCAGCCTTGCTGCGTGTTCTGCGTTGGGACTCTAGTGGCTGGACGCCGCGTCCTGCGAAGATTTGCAAGCCTTGCTTAATGCGCACTCACAGCTGCGCCCCAAGGCTCACGGCAAAGCCGCGCAGGAATTCCTCGGCGGGCATCGGCCGCTTGCCGGGGCGCTGCACTTCCAGAATGCGGATCGCCCCCGTGCCGCAGGCCACCGAGAGTCCTTGCATTAACCCAATGACCGTGCCGGGCGCGCCCGCGCCGTCCGCAAGGCTCGACCGCAAAACCTTAATGCGCTCGCCCTGCCGCGTCGCTTGCGCCTCCAGCCAAGCCCCTGGGGCCGGCGACAATCCTCTAATTTGGTTGTGGACCTCGTGCGCCGGCCTTTTGAAATCGATGCGCGACTCGCCTTTGGCGATTTTCGGCGCATACGTCACCCCGTCGGCCGGCTGGGACGAGCAAACAAGCCGACCGGCCGCAAGATCGGCCAGCGCCTGCACCATCAATCCGGCGCCGCGCGCCGCCAGTAGATCGTGCAGCTCGCCCGCCGTCATGTCGGGCTCGATGCGCACGCCTTCCAGAAGGCAGACCGGCCCCGTGTCCAATCCCGCATCCATGCGCATGATCGCCGCCGCGGTGTTGCGATCACCGGCCATGATCGCCCGCTGGATCGGAGCGGCGCCGCGCCAGCGCGGCAGGGCGGAGGCATGCAGGTTGAAGCAGCCGTGGCGTGGCAGCTCGAGCACCGCCTTGGGTAGGATCATGCCATAGGCGACGACCACCGCGGCATCGGCCGCGTGTGCCGCGAATGCCCGTTGCTCAGCAACCTGCTTCAGGCTGGTCGGCGTGAGGGTGGTCAGACCAGCCGCTATTGCCACCCGGTGCACTGGACTTGGCTGCTCGCGCAGACCGCGCCCGGCCGGCCGGGGCGGCTGGGTGTAAACAGCCGCCACTTCGTAGCCGGCCGCCAGAATCGCCATGAGCACTGGAACCGCAAATTCGGGCGTGCCCATGAAGACAATGCGCATGCAGCCATCCCGCGTCAGGCACCGGCCGAACCGGCCTTTGCCAACTTCTTGAAGCGCCTGATGACGATGTCGCGCTTGAGCCGCGACAGATAATCGACAATGAGCCTGCCGTTCAAATGGTCAACCTCGTGCTGAATGACGGTTGCCAGCAGGCCCTCGGCGGCAAGCTCTTGCAGCTTCCCATTGCGATCGAGAAAGCGCACGGTCAGCCTGGCAGGGCGCTCGATCTCGACACGCTCGTCTGGGATCGAAAGGCAGCCCTCCTCATGCAACCGCAAGTCAGATCCCAACGAGACGATCTCTGGATTGACCATGATCAGCGGGGCTGCTGGATCGTCCTCTTTCGCCGTATCGACGACGATCAGACGGCGAGGCACGCCGATCTGAACGGCGGCCAGCCCCACGCCCGGCGCGGCGTACATCGTTTCCAACATATCGTCCGCCAACTTGCCAAGTGCCCCATCGATACGCTCGATAGGCGCACTCTGCTTGCGTAGCAGCGCATTGGGCAAGGTGATGATCGGAAGGGTCGCCATGCTGCTCAAATAGGGCGCCGCATCAAGCCGGTCAATCGCACAACGCCGGCCACGGCACTGGCAATTGCCCCCTCACGGTGGATGGGCGACCGCCGAGCCTAAGTCCGCGAGCGATAACCCGATTGGCCAGCAGCCCGCAGCAGCGCCAAATGCGACTGGCAAGCCTTCGCTCCGGCCGTCCAAGCCCCGTCAGTGATCGTCTCGCCCATGGCCGTTCAGGAGACGCTGCCGCAGGGTCAGCCAGCACCAACTCCTTTCTGGCAACGCTGTCCGCGAGGGCAAATGCGGGATGAGACCTCTGCTGTTGGCACGCCAAAGTTGGCATGGCGTGGCGGCGACATTGCTAACTTGACTGGGGGCTGCCGCCGGTTGTTTGTTTGCTCTCGGCAAAGCGATCTGGCAAACAGAGGTCGAAGCGACGAGCCGGATCCCTCGCAATGCACCCCTCCCAATCACCTTTCATCCTTGGCTGGGAGGAATGGGTCGCGCTCCCGGACCTGGGACTGCCCGCCATTAAGGCCAAGGTAGATACCGGCGCGCGGACCTCAGCACTGCATGCCTATTTCGTCGAGCCGTGCGGGACCGGCCGCAAGCCGATGGTTCGGTTTGGTGTACACCCCATCCCGCGCCGCATTGATGTCGAGGTCATCTGCATGGCCTCCGTGGTGGATCAGCGCCATGTTGCGAGCTCCAATGGGGAGCGTGAGAGCCGGTATGTGATCTCAACTTTGCTCAGCATCGGTAGCCGCCAGTGGCCGATCGAGGTGACCCTGACCAATCGCGATACCATGTCGTATCGTATGCTGCTGGGTCGCCAAGCGATTGCCGAGGGTATCCTGGTCGACCCCGCATCGTCTTTTCGCCAGCCCCGCCTTCGTTACGCCGTCTATACACAGCCTGAGCGGTGAGGCCCATGCCGACTAGTCATGCCGATCCGGTGCAACTTGCGCAGGCGCTGATCCGCTGCAACAGCGTCACGCCCGCTGAGGGCGGCGCCTTGACGTTGCTGGAGAGCGTGTTGCAGCCGGCCGGCTTTAGCTGTCATCGCCTGACGATGACGCAGGCGGGCACGCCGGATGTGGAAAACCTCTACGCGCGATTGGGCAGCGATGGGCCGCACCTTTGCTTTGCCGGCCACACCGATGTCGTCAACGCGGGCGAAGAGACGGCCTGGTCGCACCCCCCGTTCGCCGGCGTCATTGACAACGATATTCTTTATGGTCGCGGTGCCGTCGATATGAAGGGAGGCATCGCTTGCTTCCTGGCGGCTGCAATCGGCCATCTCACGGACAACCGTGGGCTTGGCCGCGGCTCGCTCTCCTTGCTCATTACAGGTGACGAGGAATCGGTTGCCATCAACGGCACGCGCAAGCTGCTCGAATGGCTGCAACGACGGCAGGAAAAAATCGATGCCTGCCTCGTGGGTGAGCCCACCAGTGCCGATGCGCTCGGCGACGAAGTCAAAATTGGCCGCCGTGGCTATGTCAATGCAACGGTCATCGTGCAGGGCAGGCAGGGTCATTCCGCCTATGGCGAAAAGGCCGAGAATCCTATCCCGAAGCTGGCCCGCATCATCGATCGTCTGACCACTTCGCGGCTCGACAACGGTACCCAGCACTTTCAGAGAACGAGCCTGGAGCCGACCATCATTTCGGTGCCGAACACCGCAACCAATGTGATACCAGGCAGCGCACGCGCAAACTTCAACATCCGCTATAACGATCTGCACACGCGCCCCAGCATCGAAGCTTGGGTACGCGAACAGTGTCAGGCTGCCGCCAGCGAGGTCGGAGCCAAATTTGCCCTCTCCTTCGAAGGCAACGGCGATGTGTTCCTGACCCAGCCTGGACCGTTCATCGAGCTGATGTCCGCGTCGGTGGAGGCGATCACGGGTCGCAAGCCCGCGCTCACCACCAATGGCGGTACATCGGATGCGCGGTTCATTAAAGATCTCTGCCCGGTGGTCGAGTTCGGGTTGCGCAATGCCACTGCACATCAGGTCGACGAGCAAGTACCGATTGCCGATCTTAAAGCGCTGACGGCCATCTATCGCCGTTTTATCGACGACTTTTTTGCCCGAAATCCCTAACGCCGGGATTTGGCCTTAGATGTATCGACAAGGGATGGGCTGGATACAGAGTTGCGCCCGCGGCAATTGAAAAAATTGTTAATTGGCTTGTGCCTGTGCCCCTTCCTGCTGGGCCAAAACCTGGCCCGCCAGATAGAGCGAACCACAGATGAGGATCCGGATCGGCACCGATTCGGCTGCCCTTAGCTGCTGGATGGCACTCTCAACATCGGCGGCAGGCGCGGCGACCAGCCCCATGCTTGCGGCAAGCTCGGCAAGCGCGGTCGCATCCTGCGCCGCCTCCGTCCCGGCGATGGGCACGGTGCGGATGTGCCGCACGAGGCCAGTGAATGGGGCGAGAAAGCCCTCGGCATCTTTGCTGTCCAGCATGCCGAGCACTAAGCCAACAGGCTTGGGTGCGCGTTCCTCAAGTTCTCCCAGTGTCTGGGCGATGGCCGCGGCGCCTGCAGGGTTGTGGCCGCCATCAAGCCACAGTTCGGACCCGTGCCCGACACTCTCAGCCAGCGGCCCTCTGGTGAGACGGTGCATACGCGCAGGCCACCGTACCTCGACGAGACCGCGTTCGATCGCCCGCGCTTCGCCTAGTCCGAAAGACTTGAGATGCTGGGCCGCGGCAATGGCCGTACCCGCGTTGACGACCTGATGATGGCCGATCAACAGGGGCATCGGCAGATCCATGAGCTGCTTGGCGCTTTGATAGATCAGGCGGCCACGCTGCTCGAAGGCCTCATAGTCTTGGCCCCAGATCGTCAGGGGAGCACCAACCGCCTGCGCACAGGAGCTGATCGCCTGCAACGCCTCGAACGGCTGCTGCGAAACCACCGTGCCGACGCCGGGCTTGAGGATGCCCGCTTTTTCCTGCGCAATCTGCTCGATCGTCTGGCCCAACCATTCCGTGTGATCAAGGGAGATCGGCGTGATGACGCAAAGGGCCGGGCGAGAGACCACATTGGTGGCATCGAGACGTCCACCAAGCCCAACCTCCAGGATCAGAGCATCCGCCGGCCGTTCAGCGAACGCCAGAAACGCGGCCGCGGTGGTGATCTCGAAGAAGGTTGCCGCCTCCCCGGCATTGATGCGCTCAACTTTCGTCAGGTACTCCACAAGCTCAGTTTCGCCGATGGGACCAGCCTTACCGTCGGCACCGGCCAGTTCGATGCGCTCATGGAAGCGAATGAGATGGGGAGAGGTGTAGACGTGCACGCGCTTGCCTGCTGCCTGCAGCATCGCCTTCAAGTAGGCACTCACCGAACCCTTGCCGTTCGTTCCGGCGACATGGATCACGGGGGGCAGGCTATTCTGCGGTTTGCCGAGCCTTGCCAACAGTCGCTCGATGCGCCCCAATGCTAGATCGATGCGCCGCGGGTGCAGCGCCTTCAGCTCGGACAACACTTGATCGCTCGTGCGCATGGCGCGCCCCATATCACATCCATGTTGCGAAACAACCACCGCGTTGGGCGATCTGCCGGCGCACCCACGCTTCAGCTTGGCGTGGCCGGGATGCTCGGCTTTCAGTTGCGGGAGCCGGGACGCGGAAGCGGTTTGGCTTCTCCATCGTGCCGCGTGCCTTTGGGACGGACTTCGAAACGTTCGTTGTCCTCGACCGGCTCGGGCTCCATGGCATCAGATACGCGAGCGAGCGTCTCGATCGTTTCACCGTCGACGGCATTGCCGTTGAGGTAGCCGCGTTCCTCATGTTTGGCGGCGACCGATGGCTTCTTCTTCTTGGCAGTCTCGGCGCCCGCCGTCAGCAAGCGGCACAACCGCGCCAACGTTGCGCGCATTTTGTGGCGGTGTACGACCATGTCGATCATGCCGTGTGCCAGCAGGTACTCGGCCTTCTGGAAGCCTTCCGGGAGCTGCTCTCGGATGGTCTGCTGAATGACGCGAGGGCCCGCAAAGCAAATCAACGCGCCGGGCTCGGCGATATGCACATCGCCCAACATCGCATACGACGCCGTGACACCGCCGGTCGTCGGATCGGTCAGCACGACGAGGTAGGGCAGACGCGCCTCGCGCAGCTTCTGCACGGCAATGGTCGTGCGCGGCATCTGCATCAGGGAAAGAATGCCCTCCTGCATCCGCGCGCCGCCGGAAGCGGCAAACAGGATAAAGGGCACCCGGTTTTCCACGGCGCGCAGCATGCCCGCGATCACCGCCTCGCCGGCCGCCATGCCGAGCGAGCCGGCCATGAAACGGAAGTCCTGGGCGGCTGCCACGACCGGCGAGCCCTCAAGATTGCCCTCGGCGACCAGCACCGCGTCATCAAGCTCGGTGTCGCCTTTGGCCGTCTTCAGCCGGTCGCTGTAGCGGCGGCCGTCGCGGAACTTCAGGGGGTCTTGCGCCACAGTTGCAACGGCTACCTTCTCGTATTGGCCATCGTCGAAAAGGTGTTGCAGGCGTTGCTGGGCACCCATCCGCATATGGTGCTCGGAGCCCGGAATGACGAACTG
Source organism: uncultured Alphaproteobacteria bacterium (assembly GCA_963820375.1). GTDB lineage: Bacteria > Pseudomonadota > Alphaproteobacteria > Rhizobiales > Hyphomicrobiaceae > AWTP1-13. Next base: position 359,192 of record CAWFZX010000022.1, read on the forward strand.
ATTGGCTTCGAGATCCTTGTAGAAGACCATCTGCCCCGTATCGGGGCATTTCACCCAAAGGTTGTCCGGCAGATCCCGCTTGGTCGTGAGCAGGCTGCGGATCTTGGGACGGACGACATTGTTGATCCAGTTCACGCCTCAGTGCTCCTTGGGCACTTCCCGCAGTCTGCGCCTGGGCTATAGCCTTCGGTCCATGGCACCGCGTCGGCTTGAACCCCCTTCAGGCGAGGCGCAACGCCCCGGATAAGTTTCTCACCAGATTTAGGACGTCTGCGACCGTATTTCCAGTCGCTTTGCCTTGCGGATCAAGGCTGTCGCGAATGGCATTAACCAGCGCCGACCCCACCACGACCCCGTCCGCGCCCGCCGCTATCGTTTTTGCCTGTCCGGGGGTCCTGACACCGAAGCCAACGGCCACGGGAAGTTCAGTCGATTTTTTAATCCTCGCAACCTGCGCGTGCACATCGGCCACGTCGGGAGCCGCGGTGCCGGTAATACCGGTAATCGACACATAGTAGAGAAATCCCGAGGTGTTGGCGAGCACCGCCGGCAACCGCGCGGCATCGGTGGTTGGCGTCGCCAGCCGGATGAAGTTGAGGCCGCGCTGAATGGCCGGCAGGCACAGCTCTTCGTCGGCCTCGGGGGGGATATCGACAATGATCAGCCCATCGATGCCCGCGGCCACCGCATCGTCCAGAAAACGCTCGCGCGGGTAGGCATAGATGGGATTGTAGTAGCCCATCAGGACGATCGGCGTGTCTTGATCTTGCGCACGGAACGCCCCCACCAGTTCCAGCGTCTTGCGCATGGTCTGCCCGGCACGCAGTGCGCGCAGGGAGGATGCTTGCACGGCGGGTCCGTCGGCCATGGGGTCGGAAAACGGCATGCCGAGTTCGATCAGATCGGCGCCCGCCGCCGGCAGCCCGAAGACGATCTTCCGCGCCGTCTCGGCATCGGGATCACCGGCGGTGACAAAAGCGATGAAGGCGGCACGTCCTTCCAGCTTCAAGGCCGCAAAGCGCCGGTCGATTCGGGATAGGCTCATCTGTTGGGCGCTGTGTTCATGACCGCGGATTTTTCAAGTACCTTTCTGGCGCTTGCATTGGGTGGTTACATCTCCATGCCCAAATGCTCGGCGACGGCAAAGATATCTTTGTCCCCACGGCCGCACATGTTCATCACCAAAAGGTTGTGGCGCGAGAGTGTCGGTGCCAGCTTGCGCACGAAGGCCAGGGCGTGCGCCGGTTCCAGAGCCGGAATAATGCCTTCGACTTTACTGCAGAGCTGAAAGGCATCAAGCGCTTCCCCGTCCGTCGCCGAAACGTAGGTGACACGCCCCAAATCCTTGAGCCAGGCGTGCTCGGGTCCGACGCCGGGATAGTCAAGGCCTGCCGAGATGGAGTGGCCCTCGAGGATCTGCCCGTCAGCATCCTGGAGAAGGTAGGTACGGTTACCGTGCAGCACGCCGGTCCGTCCGCCGTTCATGGACGCAGCATGCCCGTTTGCCACCTCCAAGCCATGTCCCGCCGCTTCCACGCCGTAGATCGCTACAGCCTCCTGGTCGAGGAAGGGATGAAACAAGCCGATCGCGTTGGAGCCGCCGCCAATACAGGCCACCAGCGTGTCCGGCAGGCGACCCTCTTGCTCAAGCATCTGCTCACGCACTTCGTTGCCGATCACGCACTGGAAGTCGCGCACCATCGCTGGATAGGGATGCGGTCCCGCCGCCGTGCCGATGATGTAGTAGGTGTCACGCACATTGGCGACCCAATCGCGCAACGCCTCGTTCATGGCATCCTTGAGCGTGCGCGCACCGGAGGTGACGGCGTTCACCTTGGCGCCCAGCAGCTTCATGCGAAAGACATTGGGCTTTTGCCGCTCCACGTCGACTGCGCCCATAAAAATCTCGCACGGCAATCCGAAGCGGGCGCAGACAGTCGCCACAGCCACGCCGTGTTGGCCGGCGCCGGTCTCGGCGATGATGCGCGTCTTTCCCATACGCCGCGCAAGCTGGATCTGGCCTAGGCAGTTGTTGATCTTGTGGCTGCCGGTGTGATTGAGCTCATCGCGCTTGAAGTAGATCTTGGCGCCACCGCCGCCGGCAGCCGAGACTTCGCGCAAGTGCTGCGTCAGCCGTTCGGCGAAATAAAGTGGGCTTGGCCGGCCGGCGTAGTGCGCATTGAGATCGCTTAGCTCCCGCTGAAAGGCGGGATCGGCTTTGGCTGCCTCATAGGCACGTTCGAGGTCGAGGATCAGCGGCATCAGCGTTTCGGCAACGAAGCGGCCGCCGAACAGGCCGAAGAAGCCTCGATCGTCGGGGCCGCCACGATAGGTGTTGCGCTTGTCGGTTTGTGTTTGCATCTACACAGTGGAGCTAGCTGTTGCCGCTAGACCTATAGCACGCCGGGCAAGCCTTGGAACCGCCGGCGGGTCACCCCCACGAGGTATCGCCTGCAGCTTTGGCCCTAGGCCCGCTGCGGCGATTTGGCGATGCGAAGGAAACGAGAAATCAGCGCGGGATCCTTCTCACCCGGCCGCCGCTCGACACCGGACGAGACATCGACGATGCCGGCCCCGGTGACGCGTATGGCCTCTTGCACGTTTTCGGGCGTGAGCCCGCCCGATAGCATGTAGTCGACCTGGTTCTTGACATCGCCCAGCAGACCCCAGACAAACGGCGCCCCGTTGCCGCCCGGCCGGGTCGCACCCGTGGGCGCTTTGGCGTCGAACAGGATGAGTTCTGCGGCTTCGGCGTAAGCCAACGCCGCCTCTGCATCACCTGCGGCCGCAACCGGAATGGCCTTCATCACCTGACGACCCCAGCGTCGTCCGATTTCGGCTGCGCGCGCCGGCGTCTCGCTGCCGTGCAGCTGGAGGATCTCGGGTTCGGCCGCCGCCACGACGCGATCAATCAGGGCATCGTCGGGGTCGACCAGGAGGGCCACCACCTCGGCACCTCCACGGTGCGCGCTGGCCGCCAGCGTGCGGGCGCCGTCCAGCGCCACGCAGCGTGGGCTCGGGGCAAAAAACACGAGGCCGACATAGTCAGCACCGCCGGCAAGCGCTGCCTCGAGCGCCGGCTCGCTTTGCAATCCACAGATCTTGACCTTGGTCGTCACGGCCGTTTGCACCCGCTTTTGTCGGGCACAAACTAAGCTCCGTCATTGCTGTTGTCCAATTGCCGCCGGCGCTGGCCGCGGGTGGGCGGCTCGGGTCAACTGCGCCGGGGCAAGTTGCGCGGCGCTGGCTAGGCGTGTGTCACGCTCCCGGCTCAGGCGGTCCGCTTCCGCCTGCCAGCGGATGGCCTCGGCGGCCCGGCGCCGCGCCACCCGTCGCCAGCGGGCTTGGGCCAGCCAGGCGGCGGTGCCGCCGATGATCACACCGACGATCAGCGCCCCAAACACGTACGCATAGAGCGGCCCGACCAGCGAGAGCACCGGCTCATCGGGTCGAAAGGGATCCAAAATCAGCCGCACGGGGTGACGGTTGATAACCGCCAGGGTGATCAGCACAATCGCGATCGGAAAAGCCACCAGCAACCACATGGAGCGACGCAGCACCGGCTCAATCCTTGCCTGCGCGCGCGAGGCGAGCGCGTCGGGGACAGCAAAGTTTTCGACAAGCGACGATCATAAAGCCACGATCAGGCACGCCCGCTCCAGAAGGGCACGCGGCGAGCCCCCGCCGGGCCAAACCAAAGCGCTGGATCGGCAGCGATCCTCGCAAGCCTGGCATACTAAACGCTGCAATCCAAACCCGTCAGGCGTTGAGGCGTTCGCGTAGGTCCTTGCCGGTCTTAAAAAAAGGCACGAACTTTTCGGCCACCGACACGGTTGCACCGGTCCGTGGGTTGCGACCCTGCCGCGGCGCACGATGCTTCACCGTGAAGGCACCAAAGCCCCTCAGTTCGACCCTGTCGCCGCGCGCCAAGGCCTCGACGATCTCGTTGAAGACGACGTTGACGATGCGCTCGATGTCGCGATGGTAGAGATGGTGATTGGCCGCAGCAATGCGCTGAATGAGCTCGGACTTGATCATTGATTTGCCTCCCCGCCGCTACTCGAAAGTCATTGTAATTCCTTATCTTTCGGAAGCCTGCCAAATGGAGATGAGTCCGTCAAGGCGCAATCTGCCGAGCGCGCCCTCCTCGCTCACCAGGCCACCAATCTGCTCGGCTGCACGCCGACCGACCAGCGTTCGCAGCGCCGTCGATGCCAAGGAGCTCAACAATCCCCAATCACTCTCCCGCTTTGGCTTCCAGTCCTGGACCCTTAGGCCTTTAGGAATATTGCGTTTCTCCTCCAGCCACTTGACCACCTCGGCCTCGCCGCCGATCTGATCGACCAATTTGTAGCCGAGCGCCTCTCGGCCGGAAAACACGCGCCCCTGTTCGAGCCCGGCCACGCTGGCGGTATCGATGCCGCGTCGGGACGCCACCAGACCGACAAACCAGCGTTGCAATTCTGCAACCATCTGTTCGGCAATTCGCTTGCCGGCCTCGTCGAGGGGTTGGAACGGGGACGGATTGGCCTTCAACGGGCCACTCTTGATCTCGTTCATCTTCACGCCGACTTTGTCCAGCAGCTGCGAGACCTCGGCCCACTGAAAGATGACGCCAACCGAACCGGTGATGCTGTTGCCGCGGGCGACAATGTGATCCGTCGCCAGCCCCACAATGTAGGCGGCAGACGCGGCCACGGTGCCGAACTGAGCGACCACAGGCTTCTTCGCGCCAACTCGCGAATGGCCTCAAACAGCGCCTCACCTCCCGTGGTGGTTCCGCCTGGACTATTCACAAACAAGATGACGGCTGAGACGTGTTTGGCGTCAGCAAGCTTCTTGAGCAGCTTGAGCTGATCGCGATCCTCCGTGATAATGCCTTCAAGGCTGATCCGCGCAATCTGATTGCGATCAGCCAGCCCCACGCCGTCGGTCGAGGAAAACGCCAACAGGCCAAGGGCAAGCAGTCCGGCCACGACCGCCAGACCGCGCCAGATTGACAGGCGCCGGCGTAGACGGCGGCGATCGAGCACAGTCTCGGTTTCAAGCGCCATCGGAGCTCTGTCTGCTGGCCTGCGGGTGGTTCGATCGGCTCAAGCATGCCAGCTTAGAATGCCTGTCGCGGCCATTCAACCCATTGAGCGGCCACTCGAAGGCTGGAGCCTGGGCTGAGAGCCCGCAGGCGTCCAAAGGCTCCTCAGCGCGAAGCACTTGCCAGGCGCAACGGTTGGGCTTTCCTTTCACTCCTGCCGCTCCTCGCCTGGCAGGCTCGTCGCGCGTGGCAGGTGATTTTGCACCTCGCGGAGGCCCGCAACCATGGTTGCGGGCACCTTGCCGGCGCGGACCTTTGCGGCCGGTGTTGGCTCACCAGCCACAGCACCACCGCGTGCGTCCGCAAGCCGGGTTTTGCTCTAATCGTTGTCCTCGTCGGCCTTCTTATCGTCGGCGCTTTCCTTCTTTTTGATCGCCGCCTTGAAAATATCGCCCAGTGAGGCGCCGCTGTCGGAGGAGCCATACTGCGCCACGGCCTGCTTCTCTTCGGCGATTTCCAGCGCCTTGATGGACACCGTGATGCGGCGGCTGTTCTTGTCGATGTTAATGATCGCTGCATCGACCTTGTCGCCAACATTGAAACGCTCTGGCCGCTGTTCCGAGCGGTCGCGCGACAAGTCCGAGCGCTTGATGAAGGTCGCCATGTCGGTATCGGCAATTTTGACTTCGAGGCCGCTGTCCTGGACGGCCACCACCTCGCAAGTGACCTGGCTGCCTTTCTTCAGCTTGCCGACGCTCTCCATCGGGTCGCCGCCGACCTGCTTGATGCCCAGGCTGATGCGTTCCTTTTGCGGGTCGACGTCAAGCACGATGGCTTTGACGTTGTCGCCCTTCTTGTAGTCCTTGATCGCCTCGTCGCCGGACCGATTCCAATCCAAATCGGAGAGATGCACCATGCCGTCGACACCGCCCTCGAGCCCCACGAACAGGCCAAACTCGGTGATGTTGCGGATTGGTCCCTCGATGACCGAGCCTTTGGGATGGACGGCAAGGAAGCTGTCCCACGGATTGTCCTGGGTCTGCTTGAGACCCAGCGAGATACGGCGCTTCTGAGCGTCCACCTCAAGAACCTGCACGTCCACCTGCTGACTGGTCGACACGATTTTTCCGGGGTGGATGTTTTTCTTGGTCCAACTCATCTCGGAGACGTGAATGAGCCCCTCCACGCCCGGTTCCAGCTCCACAAAGGCCCCATAGTCGGCGATGTTGGTAACCGTGCCTTTGAAACGCGCTCCCACCGGATACTTGGCCTCGATGCCGGCCCAGGGATCGGCCTGAAGTTGCTTCATGCCCAGGCTGATGCGTTGCGTCTCCGGGTTGATGCGCACGATCTGCACCTTCACCGTATCGCCGACGTTGACGATCTCGCTCGGGTGGTTGACACGGCGCCAGGCCATGTCGGTCACGTGCAGCAGGCCGTCGATGCCACCGAGGTCGATAAAGGCTCCATAGTCGGTGATGTTCTTCACCAGGCCTTCGATCACTTGCCCCTCAGCCAGCTTCGAAACGATCTCGGAGCGCTGCTCGGCGCGCGTCGCCTCGAGGATTTCACGCCGGGATACAACAATGTTACCGCGGCGCCGATCCATCTTCAAAATCTTGAAGGGCTGCGGTGAATGCATGAGCGGGCCGATGTCGCGCACCGGCCTGACGTCGACTTGGCTGCCGGGAAGGAAGGCTACAGCGCCATCGAGGTCGACGGTGAAACCACCTTTGACCTTATTGAAGATGACACCTTCGACCTGCTCTTTGCCGTTGAATTTTTCTTCAAGTCGCGTCCAGCTTTCCTCGCGCCGGGCTTTCTCGCGCGACAGCACGGCCTCGCCCAGCGCGTTCTCCATACGCTCGAGATAAACTTCAACGGTGTCGCCGACTTTCAGATCGGCAGGCTTGCCCGGCAAACCGAACTCGCGGAGCGGGACGCGCCCTTCCATTTTCAAACCGACGTCGATGACGGCCAAATCCTTTTCGATGGCCGTGACAGTGCCCTTCACCACGCTGCCTTCGAAGGCGTCCTCCTCCGAAAGGGTCTCGTTCAACAGAGCCGCAAAATCCTCTCGCGTGGGGGTCAATTCCTTCGCTTCACCGATCGCCGTGCTCATTCTACTCCTGCTCCATACCTGCGAGACCCGTGTGCTCGCGCATCCGAATGCCGAATCGGCACCGCTGCATGTCACAGCGCTCGCCGCGTGCCCATCATGTGAGGTGCCGTCCGCCGAAGGATTATGTGCCAACCAGATTGCGGCTCACCTTCAGGTGCGCCGGCGTTGGCCAACCTTCCTTGTAATCGCTCCGACGGCCATCTCGAATGCGGTCTCTATATCCAAATTGCTGCTATCCAGCAAGATCGCGTCGCAGGCAGGGCGCATCGGCGCGGCGTCCCGCCCTGCGTCGCGCGCATCCCGGCGCTGGATGTCCGCCAGAACGACCGCATAATCCACTGTCTCGCCTCGGCCTACCATCTCCAAGTGCCGCCGCCGGGCGCGGACTTCGGGGGTGGCCGTCACATAAAGCTTAACGGTGGCCTGCGGGCACACCACGGTACCGATATCCCGGCCGTCGAGAACGGCACCCCGTTGCTGCGCGGCGAACGTTCGCTGAACGCCGAGCAGAGCGGTGCGTACCTCGGGAAACTTGGCCACCAGGGAGGCCGCCTCGCCGAGCTGCGGGCCGCGCAGGGATGGGTCATCGAGGGTTGCCGGGTCGAGGTCCCGCGCCAGAGCGGCTGCCAATTGGGAATCCTCCAGATTGCCGCCGCGCTGGCGCAGGTCGCGCGCGACCGCCCGGTAGAGCAGCCCTGTGTCGAGATGGGGTAGCTCGAAATGGGCGGCAATGCGCTTGGCCAGGGTGCCTTTGCCCGAAGCCGCCGGCCCGTCAATGGCGATGATCATCGCCGGACATCCTCGGGAGCAGCCAGACATGCACCAAGTCCTTGCATGAGGTGCCGGAACTGCGGGAAGCTGGTGGCAATCATGCCGGCATCGTCCACCGTCACGGGACGATCCGCGGCGAGACCGAGCGTCAAAAAAGCCATGGCGATACGATGGTCGAGGTGCGTCTCAACCGTGCCTCCGCCACGCACTCCATTGCCGCCCTCGACAACCAGGCTATCCCCGCTCGATCTAGCTTTAACGCCATTGGCTCGCAAGCCAGCGGCGGTCGCCGCCAGGCGATCGCTCTCCTTGACCTTGAGCTCGGCAAGACCCGCCATCTGGGTCTCGCCTGCCGCGTAGGCGGCAACGCAGGCAAGCACAGGATACTCATCAATCATGCTGGGCGCTCGTTCGGCCGGGACGCGCACGCCCTTGAGTTTTGAATGACGCACCGCAATATCGGCCACCGGCTCACCGCCCTGTTCGCGCTCATTGTTGAGATCGATATCCGCACCCATTTCTTTGAGCGTCGTGTAGAAGCCGATGCGAGTCGGATTGACCAGCACACCTTCAATGCGGACTTCCGATCGCGGCACCATGAGGGCGGCAGCAACGAGGAAGGCTGCCGAGCTCGGGTCGCCCGGGACGACAACGCTGCGCCCCTCGAGCTCGGCATTGCCCATTACGGTTACCACGCGCCGGCCGTTGCGCTCCGTGATCGCCACCTCGCCGCCGAAGTAGCGAACCATCCGTTCTGTGTGATCGCGCGTGGCCTGCGGTTCGATCACGCTGGTGCGCCCGGAGGCGTGTAGCCCAGCCAGCAAAATGGCAGACTTGATCTGCGCCGAAGCGACCGGCAGCTGGTATTCGATCGGCAGCAGATCGGCAGTGCCGCGCAGCGACAGCGGCAAAGTCTGTGCGCCCTCCTCCACCACCGCGCCCATGCGTTCGAGAGGTTCGAGGACACGGCTCATCGGCCTGCGTGACAGCGACGCGTCACCGACCATGCGGACCACGATATCGTTACCGGCGACCAAACCCATCATAAGTCGCGTGCCGGTGCCGGAATTGCCAAAGTCGAGCGCCCCGTTCGGCTGGGCAAGTCCGCCAACGCCACGCCCCAGCACCTCCCACGCCTCCGCGGTCCGGGAAACGGGGCAGCCCAGGGCTTCCAGAGCCCGTCCCGTATTGAGGACATCTTCACCCTCCAAGAGGCCGGTGATGCGGGTCCGGCCGCTGGCCAGGGCGCCCAGCATGAGCGCGCGATGGGAGATCGACTTGTCCCCAGGCACGTGCACGGTGCCGCTCAGGGCCTCAGAGCGCAGAGAGACCAAGGGTGAATGAGTTTGCAGCATGTCGGCGGCCTCGTCCGGGGGTGCCTTGTTTGCGCAGGTAGCCGACCCCGGAAGCACGTCATAGAGCAGCGGGTCGCCCCCCTGTCAACAATCGGCAAAAGCCCTACATGAAGGCCTGAAATCGGCGGTCCGTTCCGGCCGATTTGCTTTTGACACTGCCATCGGCGCATGGCAATGAACGCACAAATCTCACAGTCCAGAAGGCCCTTTGCGATGTCGACGAAAGCCGAACGCGGCACCAAGCGCACGTGCCAGAACCCCGAATGCGGCTCGCGGTTCTACGATCTCAATCGCGACCCCATCCTCTGTCCGATCTGCCAAGCGACCTATGAAATTGTGGCGTCTCCGCTGGCGATGGCCGCGGCAGCACCGCTGGCCGAGACCGCCCGCCGCGTGGCCAAGAAGCCGGCCTACGATGTCGCCGGCACCAAGCCGGAAGATGTGCCCGAGGCGGAGGGCGACGACCTGGCTGTGGTCGAAGGTGAGGACGAGCCGGCCGCAAGCGACGATGATGAGACCTTCCTCGAGGAAGAGGAGGAGGATGGCTCCGACATGTCCAATATCATAGGCGGACCGGTGGCGGAGCCCGACGAGCCGCAGTGAGCCACTGGCGCAGAACGCCGCACCGGGCGGAGGCGGTCGGGCGCCCGCACAAAAGCCGTTGCGGGGAGGCGCCCACTTGCACGAACGCCCGCAGCGGAATACTTAGACGACCGGCGGCCGAGGCGGCACGCCGGATTCCCAAGAGGCAGGGGCCGTAGCTCAGTTGGGAGAGCGCGTGAATGGCATTCACGAGGTCAGGGGTTCGATCCCCCTCGGCTCCACCAACTCAGCCAAGCCTTTAATCCAGGCAGCTCGAGCCCCCCAGCTCGTCACCGGGTCGCCCGCGGGTCGTGCAGGTTTCGCAATGGTCAGCCTGGCGCTCCGCGCAGCCCCCGGCCCTGGCTCACTCCGCGCCATCGCAACCAGGCGCTCCTCGTTAGTCGGGCGATCCGCCAGCAGCCCGCAGCAAATCGGCCCCCCTGGGGTTGCCCGGGCCCACCGTGCCGAGCGCTCACGTCGCCAGCCAACCTGATGGCGCCCGCCCATGCGCAGGGTGGTTGCCAAAATTGGTGAGCCGGCGCCGCAGGTGCTGACGCTAAGGGGGAAAACCTTCCGCCCGGCACTGAAATTTTTGCTGCGTGTGCTGAACATGAGTTTGGGAGCCGATCCTCCCTCAGCATGACCATGAACATCCATTCATCGAGCAGTCCGCGCGCACGAAACCATCCACCATGTGCCGCTTTTTTAGACAAGGTGAAACAATGGAGGTGTTGCCGATGAAAGCCTTGAGCAAAGCCTTTCTGATTGGCGCCGGCGCCTTGGCCATGACGGCTTCGGCTGCGTCCGCTGCCATTGTGTGTAACGACGAAGGCGATTGCTGGCGCGCACGCGGCCGGCCAGCCTACGGTCCGGAACTAAGGCTCAGCATTCATCCGGACAGCTGGAAGTGGTCGCGCCATGATCGGCATCGTTGGCGTGAGCCGGGCCGCGGTCATGGCTACTGGCGCGGTGGCAACTGGATCGTCATCCGCTAACGACAGCCTCCACTTGCAAACGCCGCTCCGCAGGGGGCGGCTTTTGCTTGCCGCACGGCCTGTGCTCGAGATTACCGCACGCAACATCGGCAGCGTCCTCCCCGCCCGCTGATGAGCCCGAGCCCAGCCATCCGCAGCACACGTGGGAGCGGTTTGGTAGGGCAGCTCTGCCGCTGTCGGCTACCACTGGCGCCGTTGCCAAGGTCGACCACACCCCGGCCAGCGGTGGCGCCGTCTTAGGGTCTGTTTTCCCCCTCCGTCTCACCTCCCAGTCCATGCAGCAGAGCCCCAAGAGGCTTGCGACCTCCTCTGAGCCCCGCGACACGGTGGCCACCCCAACGCACCGCACAAACCGAGCTTGAAGG
>CAWFZX010000023.1:0-40059 GCA_963820375.1 uncultured Alphaproteobacteria bacterium
CGTGGCCAGCTGTGATCCCTTCGGAAAAACAGAAGGGGAGTTCCGATCGGGACTAAGAGCAAGGCGCAGTTTCAGCACATATGCGTACCTTCCGTACCTTGGCACCACACTCTGAAATGTGTGTTGATCAGGATTCCTGGCGTTCACTGCGCCAAGCTTGGAGCGCCGTCACTGTTCAGATCCTCGGCACAGGAGTCCATAGTGTATCTCGCTAACCGGGCGGACTCACCGGATTTTTGCGTTGATCGGCGCCGACCTCTCGTTGCCAGGGCCGGTTGCCCAATCGGCATGGATCGCGCGCTGATCGCGCACGTCAGGCGCCGATCAGCGCAACGTCATTGAGCGGGGAAAGGAAGCAAGCCTCATGCCTTGGGATGCCGGTGGTGGTGACGACAAGCGCAGCCGCTCGCTCAAGCAGCCGGTGATTGAAGACCTCTTCAAGCGCGGCCGGAACAAGTTGGGGCGGATGACGCCGGGTGGCTCCCGGCTGCCCAGCTCGATTGTCTACCTTGTGGCCACCGCCCTCGCTGCCATTGTCGCCTACTATGCTCTTACTTTTCGTGTGGACGCGGATGAGCTGGGGATCGTCATGCGCTTCGGCAAGGTCGCCCGGCTGGAGCCGCCCGGCCTGCACTTTCGCATGCCCTATCCAATTGATGAGGTGCGCCGGCCCAAGGTGACACGGCAAAACATTATCGAGGTTGGCATGCGCACGGGCACCGGCCCCGGTGTGAGCTATGTGCGGGAAGAGAGCCTGATGCTAACTGGGGATGAGAACATCGTCGATGTCAACTTTGTCGTCTTCTGGCGCATCAAGGATGCCCAACAATACCTGTTCAACATGCAGAACCCCGAGGTCACCGTTAAGGAAGTGGCCGAGAGCGCCATGCGCGAGGTCGTCGGCCAATCCGACATCCAGCCGATCCTGACGGGAGCACGGCAGAAGACCGAGCAGGCCGTGCAGACCCTGATGCAGGACATGCTCGACCACTACGGCGCCGGAGTCCGCGTGGATCAGGTGCAATTGCTGAAGGTGGACCCGCCGACCCAGGTGATCGACGCGTTTCGGGACGTGCAAGCTGCGGCTGCCGACAAGGAGCGCCTGCGGAACGAGGCGGCATCCTATGCCAGTCGCATCGTTCCGGAGGCGCGCGGCGATGCCGAACGAATTCTCCAGGCGGCGCGCGGTTATCGCGAACAGTCCGTGGCCGAAGCAACCGGCCAGTCCACCCGCTTCCTGAAGATCTACGAGGAATACAGGAAGGCGCCCGAGGTGACCCGCAAGCGCATGTACCTTGAGACCATGGAGCGCATCATGAGCGGGACAGACAAGATCATCGTTGACACCAAGCATGGGCAGGGCGTCATACCGTACCTTCCGCTTCGCGCGCTGGGAAAACGCAAGGAGGACGGCAACTGAACGCACGGACTTGGCGGCGAAGGCGGATCCTGGTTGCTCAAGCCGCAGCGAGCGCAGTGCGGATCAGGGCTGGAAGAGACTTCGAGCCTGTCTTCTTCATGATGGCCGCACGATGGTTGTCGACGGTGCGTTGGCTGATGCCGAGGTCAGCCGCGATGTTCTTGCTTGGGTGGCCAGCGAGGACGAGGTCCAAGATCTGGCGCTGACGCGTGGTCAGACTGGCAACGCTTAGTGCAGCCGTATCCCGACGTGCAGACAGCGTGGCGGTGTCCCGCGTCTGATCGAGTGCGCGCTTGACGCTGGCGAGCAGCTCTTCGTGGCCCACTGGCTTCTCGATGAAATCCACAGCTCCAGCCTTCATCGCTTGAACCGCCATCGGCACGGCGCCACTCCCGGTAATCATGATGGCTGGTAGTTGGTGGCCTTCAGCTTTGAGGCGTTCGATCAGCTCTACGCCGCTCATGCCGGGCATCAGAACATCGACCAAAAGGCATCCTTCCCGGCCTGGACGATAGCCTCCGAGGAAGGCCTCCCCATCGGCGAATAGCTCCACCGCATAGCCGTTCTCACTCAGCAGATCGCGCATCGCCTCGCGGATGGTGCGGTCGTCGTCGACGACAAAGACGGTGCACGACTTATCCCCGTCCAGAAGAAGCGGCAGTTGCTGCACGCTGTCGGACGCTGCTGGGCGCGGCTTGGCTATGAGACGCTGGGCAAGGTGCGTCAACTCTGTAGCCCTGACGGGCTTATTCAGGTGTACACAGCCGTGGCCGGCAATCTTGCGCAAACTATCGGTTGAGATGTCGCCTGTCAGGACAATGGCCGGGATTGTGTGCTGAGCCTGCACTTGCAGCCTTGTGATGGTCTCGAGCCCGTTGAGGCCCTTCGGCAGGTTGTAGTCGGCGATGATCAGGTCCGGCACGGTCAAATGTTGGGCAACCAACTCCTGCGCCTTATGCCCATCTACGGCGACTAGAGTGCGGTGACCCTCGGCATCGAAAAGCAGTTGCAGCATTTCGAGCACTGCCGGATCGTCTTCGACGATCAGGACCGTGCCGCGTGAGGGTGTGCTCTCTTGGGCCTCCTTCTGGCTCGGAGCCGGCAGCTTAGCCAGCTCAGGCCGCCCAAGCGGTACCTCGATGGTGAACACCGAGCCCGCGCCCAGGCGAGAGCGAACGTCGATCTTGTGCCCGAGCAGGTCGGCGAGCCGCTGCACAATGGCGAGCCCGAGACCGAGCCCCTTGCTTCGCTCCCGTGCGGGATTGTCGAGCTGATGAAATTCTTCAAAGATCGCCGGAAGCTCCAGTTCCGGGATGCCGGGGCCGGTATCCCAGACCTCGATGCGGAGCTTGTCGCCGCGTCGCAGGCAGCCAAGGAGCAGTTTGCCCTTGGTGGTGTACTTCACCGCGTTCGACAGCAGATTTCGCATGATTTGCTCGAGAAGACGGGGATCGCTGCGTACGGTAAGACTGGATGAGACCACGCGCCAGTCGAGGCCGTTGGCCTCCGTGTAGTACTTGAACTCGGTCCTCAGTTCGTCGAGCAGACGCTTGATCGGAAAATCGACAATCGTCGGGCGCACGATCCCGGCTTCGAGCTGGTTGATGTCGAGCAGCTTGTCGAGCATGCTCGACATCGTGTTCACCGTCGCGTCGAGCCTGCGGACGAGCTTCAGTGTTGGTTCATCGCGAACGCGCTTTTCCAGCATGCCCTGGAGCAAGCTTATGGTTTGCAGAGGTTGGCGCAAATCATGACTGGCCGCCGCGAGAAAGCGCGACTTGCCGACATTGGCCCGATCTGCCTCGGATCTTGCTGCCTCCAGCGCTTTGCCCTCGCGCTTGATGTCGGTGACGTCAACGATCGCTACCAGGATCTTGCGCCTTGCTGAAGGCTCCTCTCGCAGTACGCGAGCGCTCATCGAAAATGACCGCCGTCCCAAGCCCGGCAATTCCATCTCGATTTCCTGGTCGCTGATGGTCGTGCCTCGGGCTTGGATTGAGGCCAGGAATTCCCGCAGGGCGGGCACATCGAGATGATCTCCGGCGCCCCGAAGGTGCCGCCCGATCAGGTCCTCGGGCTTGACCGAAAAGATGCGGTGGAATGAGCTTGATGCAGAGACGACGCGCAGGTCTTCGTCGAGGACGACGAGAGGCTGGCGAATGGTGGCGATGATGCTGTCGAGATAGGCCCGCGCAGCCTCGATTTCCCGCTCGGCCGCCTTGATCTCGGAAATGCCGGCAAACGTGATGACCAGCCCATCAACTCGGCCATCCCCGCTCCGATAGGGAAGCAACCCGCGCATGAACCAACTGCCGTCGTCAGCTCTCACCTCGCGCCTGATGGGCGCGTGGCTTCCCAGCACGACGCGCGCGTCGGGCAAAAGATTGTCGTCCTTGAACCGGCGCGTCAGGTCGCCAAGCGGCCGACCGACATCGGATGCAATGATATTGAACAGCGACTTCGCCGCCGGCGTGAAGAAGCGGATGTTGTAGTCAACATCGAGAAAGAGGGTCGCCACATCGGTGCTGTTGAGGATGTTCTGAAGGTCGTAGGATGAAGCGCGCTGTTGTTCGACCGTCTCATGCAGCTGGCTGTTGAGCGCCGTAAGCTCCTCGTTGAGAGACTGTAACTCTTCTTTCGATGTTTCCAATTCTTCGTTGGTTGACTGGTATTCCTCGTTAACGGACATGGCTTCTTCATTGATCGCTTTCTGTTCTTCGTTAGCCATCTCGAGCTCACGAATGGCGCTCTGCAGGTCCTCGCGTGTAGCCACAAGCTCCTGCTCGAGCTGGGTAACGCGCGACGCGTCAGCCGCCAATTCAAACGGTTTGACGGGGCTCAGCTTGGGTGTGGGATCGTCGACGAAGCTGACAAGGAATAGGTCCTCGTTATCGCCCTTAACCGGCAGTGCCGTGATGGTCACGCCGATCGGGCATCCATTGCGTTCGGTTTTGGCCCCCGTGACTGTAACACGCGCATGATCCTGCTTGGCGCGCTGGATTGCTGACCTGAGCTTGACACGCAGTCCCTCGCGCGCCATGGCAAGCACATCCCCTGTGCCTTCGCCTGAGACAACCTTTAGATAGCGATCCGCCGAGCCCGAGTAATAGAGGCCCTCGTGCTTGGCGTTGATGAGGACGGAGGCGGGTGCATAGGCTTCGAGCAACGCTCGCTGCGATAGCTCGCCGAAACCGAGCCGCCGCCGGGGCTTGGTCTGCTGCGTCAGGCTGTTTGCGAGTAAACGACCCACAGTATTGGCTCCACCTGGGAACTCAACCTCGCTCGGCCGGCTGCGACCAATGTGCCGATAAATCCGGTGCTTCTTGCTGATCGGCTCGAAGCAATTCGTAGCATTGCCCACCGTCTCGGAGGACCCAAGAAAGAGAACACCGTCCTCGCGCAACGCGAAATGGAAAAGCGACAAAATCTTGCGCTGCGCCTCCGCGCCCAAATAGATGAGCAGATTGCGGCAGGAGATGAGATCGAGGCGGGAGAACGGCGCGTCGGCCAGCAGGCTCTGGCTGGTGAACACCACCGCCTCACGCAATTCGCGCACGACCCGATAGCTGTGGTCCTCTTTGGTGAAGAAGCGAGCGAGTCGCGTCGGCGTCACGTCAGCCTCGATCAATTCGGGATAGATGCCGTTGCGGGCGAACGCTATGCAATCCGCGTCGATGTCGGAGGCGAACACCTGCAGCTTGATATTGCGTTTTGCCGCAGCGATATGCTCGAGAAAGAGCATCGCGATCGAATAAGCTTCTTCGCCCGTGCTGCAGCCAGGCACCCAAATGCGCAGAGGTCGATCCAGTGTTTGCCGCTGCACGAGCTCCGGAATGATTTGCTCCCCCAGCAGCTCAAAGGCGGCCGGATCGCGGAAGAAGTGCGTGACGTTGATGAGGAGGTCCTTCGCAAGGAGTTCGCGCTCGCCGGAATCCTTACGCAGGACTTGCAAATAGCCATCGCCGTTCTCGATGCCCGCCATGGCCATGCGTCGCTCGATCCGGCGTTGCAGTGTGCCCTGCTTGTACAGTGAGAAATCATGCGGGGTTTTCGCGGCCAAGAGATCGATGATGCCCGCGAACGCTTCCTGGACGGTGTCGGGCGATCGGACGTCCGTCGGCCCCGCCTTGGCGTATGTCTGACGGCCGTAGCGGAGGAGTGCTTGCGGAATCTTTGCCAGCGTCAGCACGAGATCGGCGCCGCTCATTATGGCACTGCGGGGCATGCCATCGAAAGTGGCCTCCTCCGGGTCTTGCACGATGACGAGACCACCCTTCTCTTTCACCGCTTTCAATCCGAGACTACCGTCGGTGCCGGTGCCCGAGAGGATCGCGCAGATGGCACGCTCACCGCATTCTTCGGCCAACGAGCGCAGGAAGAAGTCGAAAGGCATACGCGCACCATGGCGCTCCCGCGGCTTGGAGAGACGGAGGGTGCCGTCCTCGATTGCCAAATAGGCGCCCGGAGGAATGAGATACACGCGGTCGCGCGCGAGCTGCATCCGATCTGTCGCTTGTAGAACCTTCATTGGCGTGTGGCCGGTCAGCAGATCGACCATGAGGCTCTCGTGCGTAGGATCGAGATGCTGGATGAGCACAAAGGCCATGCCGCTATTGGCCGGCAAGGCATCGAAGACCTTCTTGAAGGCGTCGAGACCACCCGCCGAAGCTCCCAGTGCGACGACCGGGAAATCAACACTCACGCGCTTCGGCGACGCGCGCCCGTTCGGCTGCGGCCGGGTTCGGCCGGGCAGTGATGCACTGCGACCAGTCATCGTTTTGGCTTTCGTGAGCCCTGGTTCCCATTGTGGAACGCTCGTGGGTCACTTCACCATATCACATACCACTATGGCCATGACCCGATTTCGGCGCTTTTTCGACCGGCGGTCATAGAATAGGCGGTCATAGAGATGGGTATGTTGCGCAGCTCGACAGCAGCACCCCCTAGGAGCGCGGGCTTGTAGGCTCAATACTCGGCAGCGGACCGGCTTTGCCCCTGAACGCGGGCCATTTTTCGGAACGCTTTGTTACTAGGCGGGGAGACTGCCGCGGCCGCAATGCCAAGGTAAGTCGGACGCAAGTCGAAACGGGTTCGGCGATCACCTGGAAGTATCGGATAAGCGTTCCAGATCAACTGAACCTGTCACGGGCCGCCACAACAAATAGGTATATTCCGAGTCTGTGCAAAGCAATGCGCCTGGTTAGTGTGCACCTTGGTCAATTTTCATTGGAAAACGAAACCATGGATATCCCTGCACAGACTAAGCCTGCAATCTGGGGCGCAATTGCTGGTGCAATCGTCACGCTAATCCTGGGGTTCTATTTCGGCGGCTGGTATACCGCGAGTTCTGCGGACCAGATGGCGAATGAGCGGTCTGCAAAGAAGGTCATCTCTGCCCTTGCTCCATTTTGCGTCGATCGGTTCCTCAAGTCGGCTGATGCGGCGCAATCGGCCGAACTGCTCAAGTTCACGACCGACTACGAACGTGGCAGTTTCCTTGAAAAGGGCGGATGGACAAGCTTGCCGGACTCGAAAGAGACTAACTGGGGCGTCGGACGCGCGTGCGGCGACCTTCTGGCTGCCGCCACCAAGAAGTGAGCTCCGGGCAACCGCCAAGCTTGTTTACTGCGGAGGTTGTCCAAACTCGCGATTCCGGTCCGACCATGAAACGTGAAGCTTCGCTGCTTACTCTTTTCTCCGAACCGCCATGCATACCGCGTTCTTGATATTCGCAGTGCTGCTGGCGGTCGTCTCGATCTGCGTTCGGATCAGCTCGCGGAGTCGCCGTCGCCAGCTACGCAAGCACGATGAGCCTAAGCTTACAAATGCCGCCAAGTACTTTGCGGCTGACCTGGATAGGATTGCTCGCTTGGCACGAAAGTGATTGGATCGGATCGACGATTCTAATGGGTGATTGGCGCGCGCATCGCTCAACCGGAGCCGACATTGGGCGTGGCCCCGAGTTTTCCAAGCGGATCAGGCACTTCTTGGCTCGCGCGATGCGTTCGTTCGGAACAAAGAACAGCAATCTTCATTTTGCTGGTAAGCAAACCGCTAACTAAGCGACCACGAGAACATTTTGTCATCAATTGCGCTAATCACCATGGGTCTATTGGTCTTAGTAGGCTTGTCGATCATCCTCAGTTTCGTTGTTCGCGAGACCCGGCGTGCACTTATTCCGGTACAGAAGGCTAAGCGCCAGCCTGGAAAGAACCACTCCGTTCACAAAGAGCTCATTTCTGATCTTCATGCTGAGTCGACCGCGAGCGCACAACTCCGCAGCAAGAAAATCCCATTGGGCCATTTGGACTGACGGTTCGCGGCACCTTTTACGCCTTGCCTTACGACGTTCAGCGGTGCCGAGCTTATGAGCCAACTATCCTTCGAGAACCTTGCCGACTGGCGCGCGTTGGCCCGTATCGGGCTCGGTGCGATCGATCTTCTATTGCCGGAGCTTCGTGCGGCCACCGCAGCGCATCATTCTCGACATGGGCGACATCGACTATCCCAGCAGGAACTCGCTCTGGTGCGCGGGTGACAGCCACTACTGCACGGAGCCCGCGCTGGTGTTGCCGGGAGCCATGTGCCGCGACTACAAGGGCCCGATGTGCGCTTCATCATCACCAACCCCTCGAAGGGCGCGGCAAGGCGCTCTACGAGAAGTATTCTGGCCCCGAGAGAGAACCTGATCGAAGACATGGACCGGCTGGACACGGTCCCCGCCTGCTCGCGGTGGCAGGCAAACCAGCTTCCTGCACATAGACATCTACTGGCTGCTGCACAAACTTGAGGCGCGCGGCACCGAAGTGTTCACGCGGGTGGAGCCACCTTCGAGACGATCAGGCGCACGTTCGTGAAGATCGCCGTCCGCGTCGCGGAGCTCAAGGGCGTGATCAAGCTACCCTCGTGCCGCCATGCTTGCGGCGATGACGGAGCGCGATCACACGACGCGGGGGCGGGCCCCCCAAGTGATCGATGCGACACACGCCGCGTCAGCCCTTCTCTTCAACCGCAAAACACGTTCCGACTCCCGGATAGGCTTTGTTCCGTGCGCCGCGCACGACCGACGCGGAGTCGGCTTGGGTCGGGACCGGAGGCTCGCCGAGGCTGCAGGGGGGGTTCTACCCTGGCACCCACACGATCATCCTCGACACTACAGATGGTCTCTGAGCGTCGTCTATCGCTCGACCGGCTACAAAAGCTCTATTCGCGCCATTACATCATCTCCGCCCATGCCGCCATGGTTATGGTCGGGTTGACCGGCGTCCTTTTTCGCTGCTTCCGCGACGCCAACTTCCGTCGTAATCATCAGGCCAGCTATGGAAGCCGCATCTTGCAAGGCGATGCGGACGACCTTGGCGGGATCGATGATGCCCATCTCGAACATGTCGCCGTACTCGCCAGCCTGAGCGTCATAGCCGAATGCGGCGGATCGCTCATCCATGACCTTGCCGACCACGATCGAGCCCTCAACGCCTGCATTCTCCGCGATCTGGCGGATTGGCGATTGCAGTGCTTTGCGCACAAGGTTGATGCCGGCGTCCTGATCCTCATTGTCGCCCTTGACCGTTATCGCCTTGGCGGCCTTCAGCAGCATGACGCCGCCGCCCGGTACAATGCCTTCCTCGACCGCCGCGCGGGTGGCGTTAAGGGCGTCGTCGACGCGGTCCTTGCGCTCCTTCACCTCGACCTCGGTGGCGCCGCCGACCTTGATGATGGCCACCCCTCCGGCGAGCTTCGCCAGCCGCTCCTGCAGCTTCTCCTTGTCATAGTCGGAGGTGGTTTCCTCGATCTGTGCCTTAATCTGATTGACGCGGCCTTCGATGTCTTTCTTTTTGCCCGAGCCGTCGATGATGGTGGTGTGTTCCTTGGTGATGGAGACGCGCTTAGCTTTGCCGAGCATGGCCAGCGTGACGTTCTCCAGCTTAATGCCGAGATCCTCGGAGATCGTCTGGCCATTGGTGAGCACGCCGATGTCTTCCAGCATGGCCTTGCGGCGATCGCCGAAACCCGGTGCCTTCACCGCCGCGACCTTCAAGCCGCCACGCAGCTTGTTGACGACCAGTGTGGCGAGCGCCTCGCCCTCCACCTCCTCGGCGACGATGAGCAGGGGTTTGCCGGCCTGCACCACGGCCTCGAGCACCGGCAGCAGCGGCTGCAGGCTCGCCAGCTTCTTTTCGTGGATCAGGATGTAGGGCTCTTCCAACTCCACCGTCATCTTCTCGGCATTGGTGATGAAGTAGGGGGAAAGGTAGCCGCGGTCGAACTGCATGCCCTCGACAACTTCGAGCTCGCTATCGAGGCTCTTTGCTTCCTCGACCGTGATTACACCCTCATTGCCGACCTTCTGCATGGCTTTTGCGATCATGTTACCAATCAACTCCTCGCCGTTGGCGGCCACGGTGCCAACCTGGGCGATCTCAGCCGAATCCTTGACCTTTTTCGACTTCTTCTGGATCTCCTCGACGACCTGAGCCACGGCTTTCTCGACGCCGCGCTTCACATCCATCGGGTTCATGCCGGCGGTCACCGACTTCATGCCCTCGCGTAGAATAGCGTGTGCCAGGACGGTAGCAGTCGTGGTGCCGTCACCGGCCATGTCGTTGGTCTTCTGGGCCACCTCGCGCACCAGCTGCGCACCCATATTTTCAAATTTGTCCTCGAGCTCGATCTCTTTGGCAACGGTAACGCCGTCTTTGGTTGATCGCGGTGCGCCATACGACTTGTCGAGAATAACGTTGCGACCCTTGGGCCCCAGCGTAATCCGCACGGCGTTGGCGAGGATGTCGACGCCGCGCAGCATGCGCTCACGAGCGTCGCTAGAAAAGCGAACTTCCTTGGCGGCCATTTTGAGTCTCCGAAGTATGTTTGAGAGAATTTCTGATTGTTAGATTTGCGAAGGCGGAACCGGCGCTGCTAGTTTGCGAGCACACCCATGATGTCGCTCTCCTTCATGATGAGGAGCTCGGCACCATCGATTTTGACTTCCGTCCCGGACCATTTGCCGAACAGGACGCGATCACCCTTTTTCAAGTCCATGGCGACGATCTTGCCGTCTTCGCCGCGCGCTCCGGGACCAACCGCTATGACTTCGCCTTCTTGCGGCTTCTCGGCGGCGGTATCGGGAATGATGATGCCGCCCGAGGTTTTGCTTTCGCTGGCGAGGCGGCGCAGGGCGACACGATCGTGGAGGGGACGAAATTTCATGGTGTTATGCTCCGAGGTGATTGGACGCCCGTCTTTGCAGCGAGCAGGTTCCGCATCAGTCGTATCCGGCTTTATAGTGTGTTGACGCACTTGCGCCCTCAAGTCTCGACCAGTTTTCGGGCTGGCGACTTGGCTGCCTCCGTGTTCCGGCCTCGATCATCGCGCCGGAGGGTCCGTCGCAGGAAAACCCTTTCGTTTAGGCAAGACAGGTCCGCAGTAGGAAATTCGTATATGGGGGTGCCGGAGATGATTGTCACGGCTTGTTGGGAGATAAATTTGATGGGTACTGATCATTTCGCTGGTTACCGAGAGTGCGCCGGTTCGAGGCTGCACAACGGGTGCGTCTGCAGATGCGTCAGGCGGGAAGGAAGCCCGCGCGCCAAATGTAGTAACCCTTGTCAGTGATACTTCTGAGGATCGGTTTAGTGCCGATCATGTTCAGCGTTGGCACTTGGGCGCCGAGCGGAAACTGCTCCCGTAGCAGCCAACCCTGCGTGCAGCTGGTGCGCGGAATATTCTTGCCAGTTTTGTCTGGCGATATTGCAAAGAGTTCCTCATCGCCACATTGAAAGAGGTATCCCGTCTGTCCATCGTCTCGCATTTGGAATTCATCCTGTTTGTTGGGCATCAGGAGTGCAAACCAGCATGGTGAGCCCGCGAGAGCTGCCAAAACCGTCAGCAAAGTCATTCACAGCAGCACAAGGCAAGCGTGGAGAGTTGTGCGCGGCAACAGCCCCGTGCTCTCGACGTGAGGTCAGGTGGGGGGATGACCGGACACTTGCGAATTGCGCCAGAGGCGGAAGAACCAAAACGCGCCGGCGAGCAGGAACGCTACTCCGGTGATGGTGAAGTTTGGCGGGCTGCCGCCTGTAATCACGGCAGCGACAAGGCCGCAGACGATCGCAAACACAGCCATCAGGGCTATCGCGACGACGGTGTCGTAGTAGAGACGGACAGTGGGACCCACGAAAGTTCTCCTTAAATCCTTGCAGTGCGCATCGAAGCAATGCGCATCGAAGCATTGCGCGTCGAACACTTCCGGTAGAGAGTGACAGCCCGTCAGGCTCGTCGAGGCTGCCAGACAAGGGGACGAGCACGCGCCAAGCTCAGGTATCCTCAGCATGAACGCACGCCGTGGAAGGAGTTGCCAAGGTACGGAAAATACCTACCTCTTAGTACCGGAACACAAACTTGCTGATGCGTCGTATCGCGTGATCCGAAAATTGGAAATGGCGTGCGCCGGCGTGGCGTCACCGCTGTGCTTCACGCGGGTCCCCCGCTTATCCTCGTTGGTTTGTGCAATCCGCGCTTCAATAGCGCTGTCTGACCTTGCCCAGCTCGTGGAATGACATGGTTGAGCAGTGGCCGCTGGTTGCGAGTCGGAAGGTCGTATCCGCCTGGGTAGATCACGTTCACCGGGGCAGATGCATGAGGTAGGCGCTAAGGGAAACAGTCGCATCCCGCGCCACTAAGCGATAACCGATGGCCCAATGGCAGCAAAGAGTCTGAAATTATTCACCGACAATGGTCGATCGTTCCGACCCGAGCACTGCCAATACGAAGCGCAGACCAACCTGTCGCGGCGAGGAGGCAGTAAGCTCGCCGGGTCATGTTCAGTCTTGGTCTCGTGCCTGAGCCGCTTCGAGGTCCGCTGGATCGATCGTGACCACCTGCCGTACGACAGCGCCTCCGTATCGAGTAGACAAGATCATCGTGGTGGATAGGCGGCGATAGGCGAGGAACGATAAAGTTGGAATCGCCTCTTCCTCGGTCTCGACCACGTAGGTTCCGGCCGGCTGAAGGCCGTCGGCACCTTTCAAAGAGAAGGGGCCGTCGGAAGGTGACACTCTTGGTCGTTCTGCGCACGGTCATGGCCAGCTCGTTGCATCAGCGCGTGCATTCAGGTCCGACGCCGACACAACCGATTGTCGCCGCGTCGGCAATGCCAGGTGCCTTCGATATCTTCAGTGGATGATAGACCGTGACAAAAGCAACGCCAGCCACGAGAATTAGGGGAACGATAATTGGCGCATATCTAATGATGGGTTCGTAAGTCACGGCACTAGCTCCATTGTGGCTGCGGCAAAACGCGGTCGGACGTGCCTCACTAGACACTGGACACTCGGCCCACACCGTCGTCCGTCACTTTATGTGATCGCTTTTAACTGCGCCTGCCATCAGTCGGCCAAGCTCCTGAGCCTGCGTGGAATAGGCCGCCATTTGCCGTTGCGCGTGACGACCTTGGATTTCCAACATCTCCGGGAAATCCTTTGCATTGGCTAGTTCGCTCGCCAACAAAAAACTCGCATCAATGTTTTGCCGAGTGAACCCCATCGCATGCTCATGGACCTGTTTTATACCAACTGTCATCGAGTTCTCCGGCAGCATGGTCCCAATCACGTCCTGCACCTTGCGGGCCGCATCCATGAACTGACCGCAGGCGGCTCTTGCCTGCGCGACGTTTTTTTCAGCGAGCTCGCGCATTTGCGCCGGAAACTCAAATTGCGGGGCGTCAGCCATGCATCACTCCAGTTCAGATCCAGGAAATCGCCAGCTTGGGATTAGAGCTTGTAAGCTGGACCGCACATGCACCACCGACCCGGCTGTTCAACTCCTTGCCGAACTTTGCCCGATCGTTTATCGCGTACGAAGCGCTCGCGATCCCACCACGAAGCGACCTTCTTCAGTTCCAATAACCGTGCCGGGGCATCTGACGCTCTGTTGAATTTGTCGACGCAGACAGGCGTCAGCGCCTCGACAAGTTCAGTCTGCACTCGCTGCCGCACCAACTCGGTTGTTGCTGCCGGTGACCCAGCCGCCCCAGGTGAACCCGATGATTGCCAACGCGGCTGCGCCGCTGACTCCGCACGGTGGGCTTGATCGGGGATTGGGCTTCCACGGCGTTTCGTCTTTCGATGCCATTTCGGGACGTCAGCGTAGGCGCCTGCCATGGCATGAACAAACTCGGAAAGTACTCATTTCCGCGTCATCGCCAGGAAGCCAGATCCGGCAGCGCGCGCGGTCTTGTGGCTCAGGCGGCAGCAATCGCTGTGCGGATCAGGGTCGGGAGGGACCTCGAGCCGTCTTCTCATGATTGCCGCGCGATGGTTGTCGACCGTGCGCTGGCTAATGCCAAGATCTGGCGCTGACGACTGGTCAGACTCGCAACGCATGTCGCCGCGGTTTCCCGCAATTTGCATAGCGCTGCCGCGTCCGCCTCTGATCGAGCGCCGGCAAGGCCGCGAACGACGTTCGAGGCCACCTGCGGAGGCTCCGAGACCAAAGACGGGGAAATAGATCCTCGCGTGCTTTGGCAATGCGCCTGAGTTCGACTGTGGCCGAGTCTGGCCGGACTGTCGTGGCCTTCGTCCTCTTGGCTTTCGTGAACCCAGTTTCAATGAGGGAAACGCAGGTGGCCCAATCTCATCTTATCACAAGCACTGCACGGGTACAACTCGAGCAGGATGATAAATGCTGTCATTACTTTTGGAGTCATTAGCCGTGCGGTGCACCGTGGTAGGTACCTTCCGAACCTTGGCAACGACTTCCCTCTCGTGTGCTCATACAAGGTCAGCATGAGATCTGTACTTGCGTACTCATGCTGCAACCGTCGGTGGCCTGGCTTCCAGTTGCGAAGCTGGGCCGCTTCCATTTTTGGCGCTTGGTCTGCTGCCGGTCCGAATAGGTAGGTTCCGAGTCTGTCCCGCCGCTTGGCCTCAGCCTAGGCTTGCACTCATCCTCCTGCTGTCTGGATTGCCGGCCCCTAGGTCCGATCAGCGCGACAGCAACTGCGCCACCAGCGAGCCAGGAGGTTTTGGGATGAGCTCCCATCAGATCACTAAGCGGGGCTGCGGCCCTCACATCAAGTCAAGGGGAAATTCGATGAGTCTCGCAAACGGGGTAAATACCCACACCATGCGTTCGCTCGGTCCAGCCGGAGCGGTGGGCTTCGCTGCGATCAAGCAAGAAAATGAGCAGCTGCGCTCCATGACCGACGAGCTGGGTCATCGCATCAAGAATCTGGTCGCCGTGATGCAGTCGATTTCGCGCCAAACTATGCATCATACAACGACCAAGGACGATTTCGAGGTTCGGTTCTCGGGTCGTCTTGGAGCGCTCGGTCGTTCTATCGATTGCCTGATGGCTAATGATTGGCACGAGGCACGTATCGATGAACTTGTGCGCTTGGAGCTGACGACTTTTGGCGCACTGGATGGGGCGCAGTTTTCGGCCGAAGGGCCACCAATCGGCCTGCAACCGAACGCGGCGCGCAACATTGGTCTTGCGCTGCACGAGCTGGCAACCAACGCCTGCAAACATGGAGCGCTCTCGGTGCCAGAAGGTAAGGTTGCCGTGCATTGGGAGCTTGTCAACCGTGGCGAACGACAGCGCTTCCGCATGAGTTGGCGCGAGTCCGGTGGTCCGATGGTGATAAAACCAAAGCACTGGGGTTTCGGCCGGCAGGTTATCCAGCGGCTGACAGCGCAGGCTCTAAAGGGAAAGGTGACACACGAGTTCCTACCAGGTGGCGTCAGGTGGAAGCTAGACAGCCCGGCCACTTTTGTCATCACCGCTCGCAGCGCGCCCACAACGCACATTGACGGCTCTAGCACAGATCGGAGGACGCGCGATGTCAGCCAGTGAAGAGATGCTGCGAGAGCAATTGGGTCAAATAATCGGCCGCACCGAAGCGCGCGTCGAGCAACAACTTATTCAAGCCAGCGGCCTCCCACCCAACGGAGACGAAGCTAGGAGAGTGCGAAGCTATCTTGCACCGATGCTCGCTGGCTTGGCGAAATTGAAGAAGTTAGCGGACCAAAATCTCTAACCGCATCCGAGGCCCGCCCACAGGCAGCCAGCTGACGGCAGGCGAGTTGGAAAATACAAGACCACGCCATGGACGAACACAAGAAGCCAGCAACCGAGCGCGTGACCGGCACCAAGACCAAGCCCCGCCTGGTCTCTGCCAAGGTACCCCTCCCGAACGAATGGGCGGAGGTCAGCGCATCTGCCTTCGGTGCAAGGTGGTCTACTGCGGCCTGGCGCAGCGGAGTGCTCAAGGCACGCTAGTCCTTTCGCCGCAACCATGCCGTTATCGAGGTCCGAGCATCGGATGCCGGACGAAAATTCACCTTACACGTGGAGCTGGCACGCAAAATGCGCCAGGCCTTTTATGACAACTCATCGACAAAATGGAAGCAGAGCATTCTCGCAAGGCTCAAACAGACCCGCATCCGGCTCCCGGTCGGGGCCCCAACAGGGCGTCAATGCAAAGGCGCGCTACCAGATGTACGTAACGCTGGCGCAGGCCGCGGCCTTGACCGGCGACGCCGTCGAGACTGAGAATTGTTACCAGCATGCAGAGCATTACTATCGAGTGATGAAGGAGAGAACGGGGTAGGCAGACCCCAGCGCGAACAAGCGCAGTCAGCCAAAGCGCGCACCTAAGTATATTCCGAGGCTACCTCCGCCCTTACGCTGCTGCTAATCCACAAATAAGCTGGAAAACTGTCCGGTGAGGTCGGGCTCAACGAGGCTCGGTTAGTAACCACGGCCAAGAAACATGGCTAGGCTAGGGACGCGAGCATGAGAAATACAACCGAACTTGTTACTGATGCCCGACTCGAGCGACTTGCTTCAGCGCGAGGGCGCGCCAGCGCGGAGGCCTACGTCCTCCTAGAGCTTCGTGAGGCTCGCTCCGCCGGCGATAACGTCTTCGCGTTTCAAAGCAATGGCCGCTACACGATCAGATCGATAGCAAATGAGCCCTCGAAGCGGCACCCGTCAACCGCCCGACCCTCCTGACAGGGTTAGCCTCATGACCGGACGGACAACGCGCAGCTCAGTGATATTTTCGCGTCCTTTCTCGCTTTCGGATCTTGACGGGATCCAACCCGCCGGAACGTACAGGATCCAAACGCTTGATGTGACGCTCGACAGTTTGTCGTTTCTCGCCTACCGCCGCGTGTCGACAACGATAGAGCTGCCTTGCGTCGGTGTAGCCGGCTCAAGGAGGCATGTGATCGCTATTGATCCCCTTGAATTGGAGACAGCCATGCACAGGGACTCGACCGGAAATGCCGAGGATATCCAAACGACGCCCAACACTTCGATGACCGGTCATAAAAAATGAGTGTGGTCGACGACGGCAGTGCGGCGCATTGGACCGCCGATCATCTGAGTAGTTTCCCACAGGGCACGCGGCAAGTCGCTCGCAGCTATCTTCTGCTGGTTCACCGAAGCTGTGCCCCTCAAATGGAACCCAATGACCATCGAATTTGCTCTGTGCCGCCTGTTCGACGCGGGCCAGGAGTAGCCGTCGATCATTACGTCGTTGCCGTGCAGGAAGACGACGGGCGATCGGCTGCCGCGCTCGACATAGTGCAACGTCACTCCATTGGACGTGACGAATGAACCGCGGGGAGGTTGCTCGCGTCGGCCTTTAGGTCTGGCTTCTGCCACCTAATTGCGGATCCATGTGAAAGAACTTCGATCCAAAGGGAATGGAGGTTCCCATGAACACGGGTCCGGCATTTTGGCTCATTGTAACGGTGGGAGGAGCTGTTCTGTTGGGCGTGGCGCTAGCTTACGGTCTTATTTCTACCCGCACGCGGCGCAAGAACCGAGACAAAAATCGCTCGTAATCGCAGCGGAAAAGCCTCGTCACGCTGAGCGTGAAACGGGGCTCGCCATCACTTCCGATTTTTGCCCAGCTAGGCCGGGCTCATATACGAGGCGATCGGCCTCGTTGCAGGTCACCAACTTTGTGTGTCTTCGACTTGGCAATCGGTGATCAGCTCCGCTCGAGCGCGACGGCCAAACCGTGCCTCGCCCTTCGGCAGGGGCCGAATTGACTCTGGGGTGGCGTCATGGCTGCTCCGCTCGCGTTGATCGACGCGTCGACCGCGACGTCGGGAGGAGCGTGGAGGTGCCGAGCTTTGGACCCCTGAAAACGCTCAACTCACCACGGCGCCGCTCATCACTAAAGGACTGAACACGCTTCCTGAATATGTCGGTAGGGTCGGAAAGTACTCATGCCGCGGTCAATCGCGGGGAAGACATCAAGTGAAGAGGAATTTTGGATGAGCGCCTAACGGATCCTGGATAAAGGGGCACCCGTTGAGCGGTTATTTCGCGGGTCTGTCATTCGCTGACAGTGGCGGTGAGTTCCGCTGGGATTGTCGCACGAAGGAGAAAGCCCATGGGAAGCAAGACCAATCAGATCAAAGGCTATGCCAACGAAGCTGCAGGCAAGGTCAAGCAGGGTGTCGGCAAAGCTATCGCGTTGGCGAGATTGCCATGTTGCTCCGAATAAGCAATCAATCGCTAGTTGTCAGTTTTTTTGTGTGCTTTGTCGCGAGCTTGTGGGCCACATCCTTGATTGTGCCCCTGGCTTTGCCAACCGCCGTCTGAGCATCACGTTTGCCTCCTGCGCAACGCCTTTTGTGCGCAGCCTGTCGTTGCCGTGCGGTGGCAAGCCTTGGCCGAGCTGTCAACGCGTGCTGTTTGGCGGTTCTCCGATGGGAACTCCGGCCGGTCCTCCTGCCTTCCTGCGCCTTTAGGAGGTGGTTATCAAGTGAACGAAATCCAAATCAGGCCACATACGCAGACGACGGCCGTCACATGAACCAAGGTGCCCAGCGCTGGCTGAACGGGGGGCAGGCTAGCCAGCGCCTCCAAAGCGACGGACCGGGATGGAATCCGGAAGTTCGCGGCTATAAAAGCGCGCACATCGACCGCACGCCAGCCTCGGAAAGCACCTATGGGATAGGAGAAGCGGCATCACGTAAGCGTGCGTTGTGATGATGCACGTCAGCTGTCATCACCGCCACGCACTGCAGCAAAGACGTTACGGTGCAAAAAAGGAGTATGATCATGAAGCCGATACTTTCAGCATTTCTTGCCTTGGCGTTTGTCGTTACCGCCTTTGCGGCCACCGCTGGTGCAGAGGACTGGAATGTGAAGACTTTCTGGCAGCAAGTGGACAGCAACCACAATTGAGCTCTGACTGACCAGGATCAATTCCACAGATCGCTGATGACAGGCCCGCAGCGCGTTGCGGGCCTGTTTCTTTTCCGGCGCATGGCGACTGCAACACGAGAACAGCGCCACAGCGTTATGCTGCCGAGCGCCAACGAACGGGATCAGCTTTGAAGTGTCTTCGGAGCACCGCTTCCGCGCCTCTTTCGCCCCCAGCGTGACCAAGCCCATGATGCCACGGCCGGTGCCGAAGAGGGCGAGTGCTGCCGGCAGGAGCGTGCTGCGGTTCGAAAAATACTCGATGATCAGCCGAAATGCGCGGTGGTCGCGGAAGCGCCGCAGGAATTTGCCGCGTCACCTTCCAAACCGTTCTTCGATCAGTAACTCGCTGTCATGTAAAGTGAAGATGAGGACCGCGGTTCTCGGCAGCCGTACGATGGGCGAGAGGCAGTTGCCAAGGCCCTCGAGGCGAAGCCCGATGTGGTGCTGCGCGACTACTCGCTCCCTCTCATGAACGGCATATGGGCCACGGCGGAAGCGCCGGCGTCGATAGCAAGGTTGCAGACACCTTGCTGGACGAGGTTTCTCAACAGACCTCATTCGAGTTCGACACTCACGAACGGGGAGCGCGTTGTGGTCCAGTTGCTAGCCGAGGGGCACTCAAGCAAACAGATCGCAAGCGTACTCAAAATCTGCCAGTTGCTGACTGATACACTGCAGCAAGCATGTAGACAGATTGCCAACGTGCATTGGTTCAGCGGCTGGTCGCCACGAGCGGCTCGACGGCGACCGTTCGCGCCCGTTCACGCAGGAACGCCCGTGCGCAATGCTCACCCTCGATGATTAGGTGGTCGATATGCGTGGCCGAGCGATCAATCTTGCTCTCGTAGTCGAGCGTCTGCCCCATCTCAGCTGGCATTTCGATGCAGGGGATGTGATAGGGTTTGTCGGGCGATGCCGAGAATGATTTCGGAATGCGCACTGGTCTTTTGATGTCGAACTGGTCGAGGAACTCGGGCCGGAACGCGTGGGACAGCAACATGTCGTTGAGCATCTCAACGTGCCGCAGCTGCTGGAAGAGGGAGATATTGCCCTCCAGCTGATTGCGGCGGTCGATGATATCATCGATGCGCACTGGTACCGTTTCGCGCCGGGTCGGATTGATCTTGATCAGCCAGATCTCCTCGGGGATGTTCCCCGCACCGACGCTGCTCGGGCGAATGAGCTCCTGTACCGGCGGATTGTCGGAGAACAGACCATCCCAGAAGACATCCTCGCCGATCTGCACGGCCGGAAAGATAGTTGGTACCGCGCAGGAGGCGAGCACGTGCTCCACGCGGATCGGCTCCCGGTTCGAGATGAATTTGGTCAGCATACCCGTGGTGACGTTGGCAGCGCCCACCATCAGGATGGGTCGTTTCGCACGCGGGCCCCAGGACGCGATCTCGGCAAAGTCGACATGCGTCTCGAGCAGTGTTTGGAAGCTCGTGAAGTTTTCACGCAACCCCATCGTCGCAAACTGCATTAACGACCGCGAGGCCGCCGAACTGGGGCTCAGCTGGAAGGTGGGCAGCAGGCCACTATTGATCATCCGGACCGAATCGACGAGGAGCTGGTTGAAGGCAATCTCCGCCCAGCCCTGCGCCGAATTATCCTCCCAGAAATCGACCAACCGTCGCCACGGCAGATGCTCGCCGCGCTCGAGTGCGTACCACACGAGCACCGCACACACGGCCCCACCGGACGTGCCGCTCATGCTGACGATCTCGAACTCGTCGGCGATCCGTGCTTCGCAAAGCGCCTTCAGCGCACCAGCGGTGAACGCCGTCTGACTGCCGCCGCCCTGGCAGGCTATCGCGATCTTCGTCTTTGCCGTGATGGCTTGCATCGTTTTCAAGACTTTTCCCATTTGGCCGGCCTAGCCGGAGGTTGCCGGCAGAGGCCGCCACAATCGCCGCGAAGGTGCAAGGCTACGTCACTAGGCAGGTCGTCAAGAACCACTTCGGTGCCACAGAAGGCGCGCTCGCCATCGTCACGGCCCCGAGCCGCCCGAACCACCATGACTTTCAATGATCTGCATCGCATAGTCTGCAAGCGCATCAATGCACCTGACCAATCATGCAAGTCATCGAAGGGCGCCAGTATCGGGATAAACCCCTGGCAAGATCGCTGACGCACCCTGAAAATGATCGTTCGAAGAGCGGACAGGAAACGATCGATGGGATTGCGCGCGGATGTAGCGATCTGTCCAATAGCTGCCGGAGCAATCACTTCGAGGTGCTACTTCCCGCTAGTCGTCGCTCGAAAGAAATATCTCGATGAACTGCCACGGCCCATCCGCCCCCGGCACCCTCTTCATGCCACACCCTGACGTTCCGTCGAGCGTCGAACCGAGGGTAGGCGTCATCCCAAAGCGGACATTGGTAAGCAAGTGCAGGGCGTATCCCGGCAGTTGCTCGATAGTGCAAGAAACTGCGCCGGGGCGATGGCGTCTGCCAGACATCGTACCCGTAGATCTAGACGGGATCGACGTCGCGCCTTTACATGCAGATCGCCGCGGCACATGAGGAGATGGGGCGCGCCGTAGTGCATCTCTGGATCCGCGAGTTCATTTTGGACAGATACTCTCCGGTATCCCACACACGATGGGCCTCTGACGGCGGCTGGAAGGCTCGCCGCCACGGGCTTCTCTCGAGACTGGGGCGCGAAGAACGCGCATCGCGTTGGGGGCTCATCTGGATGTCAGAATAGCGCGTCAACCTGAGTATATGAGAAGGGTTTCTCATCCTGATTGTCGGCGTCCATATCCCGGCCTCTCCTTAGGCAGGAGGGTCACGCAACGTGGTAGGAAGACCTGAGCTGCGTTACGCGCAAGCCGGAGCCAGAGATATATACGGAACCCAAGACGAGACCGTGTCTCGTCTGCAAAGACGCAATTTCAGAGTGAATGGTCCGGTGAGCAGATTTGTCGTCACTGCAAGTCTGCCAACATCTGGCGCAGCGGAGTCGCTATGCAGACGGCCCGTTAGCCGATGTTAGTGCGCGATGTACTCGCGTATAGCTGTAGCCTCCGTCTGCATTTCAACCACGTAATGCTTGACAACGTCGCCAATAGAGATGATGCCGACGAGTGCACCATCGGTCACGACCGGCAAATGACGGAACCGCCGCTCCGTCATCATTGCCATTAGCTCATGGAGAGTGTCCGTCTCCTGACAAGTAACGACCTTCTTGGTCATGCTTTCCGAGACGGGCAGCGTCAGGCAAGCAGGCCCTTGCATCGACAAGGCGCGGATGATGTCGCGCTCGGAGATTATACCAGCGACCTCTCCTCCCGCTCCAACAATGACGATTGCACCGATGCGCTTGGCAGCGAGCTTGTTGGCGAGTTGCATTAGGGTCACGGTGGGCCTGGCGGTCGTGATGGCTCGGCCTTTCTGTTTCAATATCGCAGCAACGTTCATGGCATTTCCTTCCATCGCAACCACGCCGAGCTTTCTTCAGTTCGGCATTTTCGGTTATAGGCCGGCCGCTTTGCTTCCTCGATCTCCTCTAAGAGCGCGAACTGCTCGCGGGCGTGACCAATTCCTTCATTGGAGGCGTCGAGCTCGCTCAGTGCTTGAGCCGAAATCCCTTCGGCAGCAGGCATCTCGTTGGCGATTTCTAGCGGCACTCGAAGATGCTGTCCGCGGCGCATTAGTCGGAGTGGCTCACACGCGATAAGACGAAATCTTGAAAACGTCATCCTTGCAGGCAGCCATGAATTCGGTCGAGCTCAGCTGGTCGACGATTTTCAGTTTATACTTCTTGCACCGCACTTTCTGATGGCATCGGAGTATGCGGTCGGTAAGCCTAATTGGACTACGCCAAGTTGATATGCGTGCGCCACGGTTGGGTCATCGTGGCGGCCTCTCGCCGTGGATCGAGGTAGTTTATTGCGGGCGGACCAGAACCGCCGGTCACTGCCCCCGCATATTGAGAGGGGCAAACTCTCCTCTCTTCCAAATCACGACTTAGTGCCGTGCTTGGCCATTATTGCCGCGATCGCCTTGCCGCAGTCTCTGTTGAACTCGTAGCCGAAATTGGCTAGCTCACCGACCCTCTTGCGATAGTCTCGGACGACATCATCATAATCCGCTACGCGCTTTACCTTC
Source organism: uncultured Alphaproteobacteria bacterium (assembly GCA_963820375.1). Classification (GTDB taxonomy): domain Bacteria; phylum Pseudomonadota; class Alphaproteobacteria; order Rhizobiales; family Hyphomicrobiaceae; genus AWTP1-13. The sequence goes on from CAWFZX010000023.1 coordinate 22,762, forward strand.
AGCTCCGCGAGGGCAGCTGGGTCTGCCATGACGTCTTTGGCGCAGACGGGGACAAGAGCTGTTAGCACCTCTGCCTGGACTTGGTTCGCTGTTCCTCCTGAGGTGGACCAGCCGCCCCACGAGAAGCCGACGACCGCGAGTGCGATTGCTCCTACAGCAGCACCCCAGAGACCGTATGTGTATTTCTCTTGCATGTTGTGGCCTTCCTTGGTCGCCAACGGAGTGCGACCCCGTATGGTGCCCACTATGCGGTTGTCCAGCAAAGCCTCGGAAAGTACCTACGTCGCGCAGCCGGCACGAGGTCATGGAGATTGGAGCTGGAAGTGATGGCCTCGGCCGCGTAGGGAAATTGAGGACTTGTTATGTTCCGGTCCGTCGCGGCAGACCAGAGCCCGGTCAATTTCCGGCCGGGCAAGCTCGCTGCAGATATTGCGCAGGTTGATGTGAAAAGGCTTCTGCTTGCTCAATCGCAGAGAAGGGCTCATCGCTGATGCGCGGTCTCGGCGATCTGCGTGCAGCCGTTGTTGATCCTTGTACTCTTTGGTTCTCCGTTTCGTGTGTACGCGGGGCCAAATGTGGCGAGACCGGTGACTAAGTGATCAATGGATGCTTCGCGGACGAGGTCATCGATTGTCTCGACCGACATAATCTGCATGGGTTGCCGATTGGGCTACGCAAAAGAGCTCTTGGAAGGTCGGGTACTATCAGTAAGGCGCCCGCTATTGGGTCGCTCTGGCTGGGCGCGGGGTCATGCTTGGCTCCCAGTGATCCGCAATGGCAGTACATTGGAAACTGGTTCTGCGCCCTCCACGATCCCACGAACTCGCTCCGACCAAGACTCAAGTGCGCTCCGCATGCCTTCAAATAGCTTGGCGTGGCTATAATGCTTGCCGGCGACCGTGCGGGGCGATGGTTCAGCACGCCCTCGATCACTTCATCAGCAACGCCCATCTCGCCAGGACCGGTTGCGAGCGTGCGTCGCAGGTCATGAGTGCCGATATCGAGAACCCCATTGTCGCGTGGAGCCACACACATGGCACTTTGTGCCCATCGTGGCGTGACGCAATGTCGGACCTACTTCAAAACCGGACAACCACGTCACAGCCCTTGAACACCGGAAGAGAAGGGGGCCGTGAGCAAATTCATCGCGGCCTGGCTCCACCATCAAGGTCCTGAACCAGCTCGGGCTCGATCTAACAACGCCTCAGGTAGGCAACCTGGCGCTGCTGTCCGGCCTGACCGAGGAAAAGCGCACACGCATCCTGCGGCATGCCCAACGAGGGGCGCATCGCCGCCATCAAGCGTGGCACCCAGCTCGGGCGCAGACTGAAGCTTAAGATCAGCAGCGGGAAGCCATAAACCGGCTCAAAGCCGGCGAAAACTGCCGGGCGATTACCAAAACGTACCGGGTCCACCACGCCACCGTGGGCCGGCTGCGCGGAGGAGCTTGATCCCCGACGCCACAAGCCAGGCCGCTACGTACCGCGGCCTCAATGAGGCAACGCTAGAGAGACCGTGGGCTGTACTAAGTTGGTCGGCGGGTATAGGCTCATATGATACGCAGCACCAAGCCCGTCCTCGCTACGCGCGCTTGGCCTCAAACTTAGCCGATCATCACGTTTGCTGCGCCCCCTTTGGGGATTGATCGACGGCTCGGGTCATCTCGGCCAACATCAAGTAGGCCGTCTACCTTGGCAGTTCGCGCTCAGCCGCGCCAAGGAACGGCCCCGTGTCACCGAACCGTATTCTGTCACGGCTTTCGCCAGCCGATATAGGTTTGCTGAAGCCTCACCTAGAATTGGTCGATCTTCCCGTCCATCGCCCCTTGGAGGGCCGCAATAGACGCATCGATTATGTCTATTTCATTGAGGCGGGTTTTGCCTCCGTAGTTGCCAACGGTTCTGGCAAGCCCGGCATTGAGGTTGGCATCATTGGTCGCGAAGGCATGACTGGGTTGGCGATTGTGATGGGGTATCAGCGCGCGTCACACGATACTTACATCCAGGCTGCCGGCAAGGGGCAACGGATTAGAGCAGCCAAGTTGCGCGAGGCCGACGAGCGCAGCAACACGCTTCACCGGGCCATGCTGCGCTACGCTCATGCATACCTTCTGCAGACCACCGCAACGGCCCTAGCCAACGGGCGGAGCAAAATCGAGGAGCGGTTGGCGCGTTGGCTTCTAATGGCAGATGATCGCATCGACGGTGACCGATTGCCCCTCACGCACGAATTTCTGTCTTTGATGCTGGGCGTGCGTCGATCTGGGGTGACCACTGCCCTGCAGGCGCTGGAGCGAAAGCGTCTCATTTCCCGGAAGCGGGGAAACATCCTTATCCTCGATCGCAAAGGACTGGAGAAGCAGTCAAACGGAGCCTACCTGACACCTGAGATTTAATCTTGCGCAATGGTCATCGGGCCGATCTGCAGGAAATGTCGCCGACGCAATATCGTTAGCTCCCGTGTCGAGCCCAAGGATGCCTGGCGCACGGTCGTGCTGACCGTTGGCGGAGAATTTGCCCGTCTTGCGCCGCCGCTGAGGCCGGTCGCGCTGACGGGTACTGCCTCTTTCAAGGCAAACTCGCTGATTGCATGCGCCGTGAATCAGTCCCTGACGACTATCCAGAAACCTTAGTGACCTTGCGTTGTGTCATGCGGCTGGCCTGATCTCAACGTCGAATCCGAGATTGCGGATGCGGTTGGCGAGCTTGGCTGCGGTACGGGCTGGATTACGGCGGGCGAAATGGTCGGCGCCGAGATCCTGGTAGCAAGTGCCGTCGGCCAACATGTGGTAGGCGGTGGTCAGGATGGAGCCCGCGACAGCGACAACAGCTTTTTTGGGGCCACAGCGTGCTTTTAGCCGCAGAAACTGAGCCTCAAAGTAGCTGTTCTTCTTGCGAGCCGCGGCCCAGGCACACTGCACCAGCACAGGCTTCAGCCACGGGGCACCCTTTCTGACGCGGGTCGAGCGCCGCTTGCCGGCACTCTCGTCAAGGCGCGGTATGAGACCCACCCAGGACAGGAGATGACCCGCCGTAGGGAACTGCCTCATGTCTGTGCCGATCTCGGCGATGATGATCTGGGCCGAGGTCTGGCTCAAACCCGGAACCTCCTTCAGTCGTTCAAGGGCGTCACGAAAGGGCTCGAGCGCGGCCTCAATCCGCGCATCGAAGGCCGCGATCGTCTCTTCCAGTTGTTCAATGGTCTTTACATGCTGGCCGATGAGGAAGCGATGATGAGAGCGAATGCGTCCGTGCAACGCATCTGCAAGCTCTGCGTGCGTTGTCGCGAGACGTGGGTCACCGAGCTCGGATAATTTCGCGGGATCCGTCTCGCCGGCGAAGATCGCCCTCAAAATGCGCCGTCCACTTGCCCCCAAGATGTCCGTGATGACCGAGGATAGTTTGACGTTGGCTTCCTCGAGCACGGCTTGGATGCGCTGCGTGTGCTGCACGATCTCGCGGGTAAGTTGCTTCCTGGTCCGCGTGAGATCGCGCAACTCCTGGATCGGTTGCGGCGGCACGAAGCTCGCCCGGATCAGGCCATGCGCCAGCAGATCAGCGATCCAGGTCGCATCGTTCATGTCGCTCTTGCGCCCGGGTACACCCTTGATATGCGCCGCGTTGGCCAGGATCTGTTGGAAGCGCCCTTCAAGCATGTGCCAGACCGGCTTCCAGTAGACGCCCGTCGCCTCCATCGCCACATGGGTGCACCCGGCCTGCTCCAGCCATTCCGCAAGCTCCAGCAGACCCCGGGTCGTCGTCAGAAATCGGCCCACCTCGTAGTTCGCCTTCCCTCGAACGACCAGCCGAAGGCAGGCCACCACTTCCTTCTTGTGCACGTCGAGACCCGCGCACCGCTTGTGCAATGTCTTCATCGCGCCCTCCTTCAAGGCGCGGTCGGCGTGAAGCCCTTGCTCAATATGAACTCTATCCAACGTGCTCTCGGACAGGTGCCAAGCCATAAGCTTGATACTTGCCGTGGCCACAATAACGGGTGCTCGAAGGGCCTCCGGTCAAACTTAGCTACGGGCTCGATAGCACCAATGCCGGGCCAACCTCGCTGCCGACCGCGACCTAGGATACAAGCGTTTCATGGATCCGGGTGCGCAAACGCGAATGGGAACTTAGCTTACAAATCGGCTTGTTAGCCCACTGCAATCAAGGATTTTGTGCGGTTTTGGACAATTCCTTTAGAATGCAGTACGATAACCTACTTTGAGCCATCGTGCGGCACTAAATCAAGGTGCCGCGACGCGCCATTATAGGCGCTCTCCGTCGCTCATATCGGAAACATAGTGCGGAAGCTTGCTAATGCCTCGCCAGGTCAGGAGGCGTGATGCTCGTTTATTTATTTCGACAGAGACGCACTGACGACCTTGCACTCACAACGGATGTGACCGGTCGAAATATTCCGTCCCTCACTCCTTCCACGGATTGGATCTTCGTGGGCGCCCTCGACATCAGCAAATTTGAGCCTCCGTGGGACACCGCAGATTTTCGATACGCGGTGCGCCAGGCAAGGATGACCGGCTTCCATCTCTTCGAGCCCGGACGGGTACTACCTCCTCCAATGCAAATTTATTGACGCGCTGGATTTCCGTACGCGCCGTGATCAGTCCCTGAAGGCTATCCAGAAACCTTAGTGACCTTGCGTTGTGTCATGCGGCTGGCCTGATCTCAACGTCGAATCCGAGATTGCGGATGCGGTTGGCGAGCTTGGCTGCGGTACGGGCTGGATTACGGCGGGCGAAATGGTCGGCGCCGAGATCCTGGTAGCAAGTGCCGTCGGCCAACATGTGGTAGGCGGTGGTCAGGATGGAGCCCGCGACAGCGACAACAGCTTTTTTGGGGCCACAGCGTGCTTTTAGCCGCAGAAACTGAGCCTCAAAGTAGCTGTTCTTCTTGCGAGCCGCGGCCCAGGCACACTGCACCAGCACAGGCTTCAGCCACGGGGCACCCTTTCTGACGCGGGTCGAGCGCCGCTTGCCGGCACTCTCGTCAAGGCGCGGTATGAGACCCACCCAGGACAGGAGATGACCCGCCGTAGGGAACTGCCTCATGTCTGTGCCGATCTCGGCGATGAGGATCTGGGCCGAGGTCTGGCTCAAACCCGGAACCTCTTTCAGTCGTTCAAGGGCGTCACGAAAGGGCTCGAGCGCGGCCTCGATCCGCGCATCGAAGGCCGCGATCGTCTCTTCCAGTTGTTCAATGGTCTTTACATGCTGGCCGATGAGGAAGCGATGATGAGAGCGAATGCGTCCGTGCAACGCATCTGCAAGCTCTGCGTGCGTTGTCGCGAGACGTGGGTCACCGAGCTCGGATAATTTCGCGGGATCCGTCTCGCCGGCGAAGATCGCCCTCAAAATGCGCCGTCCACTTGCCCCCAAGATGTCCGTGATGACCGAGGATAGTTTGACGTTGGCTTCCTCGAGCACGGCTTGGATGCGCTGCGTGTGCTGCACGATCTCGCGGGTAAGTTGCTTCCTGGTCCGCGTGAGATCGCGCAACTCCTGGATCGGTTGCGGCGGCACGAAGCTCGCCCGGATCAGGCCATGCGCCAGCAGATCAGCGATCCAGGTCGCATCGTTCATGTCGCTCTTGCGCCCGGGTACACCCTTGATATGCGCCGCGTTGGCCAGGATCTGTTGGAAGCGCCCTTCAAGCATGTGCCAGACCGGCTTCCAGTAGACGCCCGTCGCCTCCATCGCCACATGGGTGCACCCGGCCTGCTCCAGCCATTCCGCAAGCTCCAGCAGACCCCGGGTCGTCGTCAGAAATCGGCCCACCTCGTAGTTCGCCTTCCCTCGAACGACCAGCCGAAGGCAGGCCACCACTTCCTTCTTGTGCACGTCGAGACCCGCGCACCGCTTGTGCAATGTCTTCATCGCGCCCTCCTTCAAGGCGCGGTCGGCGTGAAGCCCTTGCTCAATATGAACTCTATCCAACGTGCTCTCGGACAGGTGCCAAGCCATAAGCTTGATACTTGCCGTGGCCACAATAACGGGTGCTCGAAGGGCCTCCGGTCAAACTTAGCTACGGGCTCGATAGCACCAATGCCGGGCCAATCTCGCTGCCGACCGCGACCTAGGATACAAGCGTTTCATGGATCCGGGTGCGCAAACGCGAATGGGAACTTAGCTGGCAAATCGGCTTGTCAGTCCCCTGCAATCAAGGGTTTTGTGCGGTTTTGGACAACTCCTTTCAGAATACTGTACGATAGTGTACTTTGAGAGGTCATGCGGCACTGTATCAAGGTGCCGCTACGCGCCGTTATAGGCGCTCTCCATCCTTCGTATCGGAAACATGGCGCGGAGGCTTGCTATGCCTCGCTACTTCTTCCACGTCAGACGTGGCCAAATGACCGTACTCGACCAGGAAGGCATCGAACTCGCTGGTACCGTGGACGCTGAAGTAGAGGGAGCACAACGCGCGCAATACATCGTGAATAGGGGATCCTTGAACGGGGGATTCTTGAACGGGCAGTCCGCCAACCGAGGGGGGATAATCGTTGCTGACGATAACTGGGAGACCTTGTTTGAATTCCCGTTCTAAGGAAGCGAAAGGCGGTCGCGGTAACATCACGGCCCCTCAGGTAAGTGCGAAGGTCCATCTAAAAGCGGAAGTAATATCAGGGTCCTCGACGGGCGGTGGCTGAAGTGGAGGCAGCACAAACGCGCTAATGGGGAATGCTTGGGGACTGAGGGGGCGAGTGATGACCAGAGACGACGAGCAATTCAGCTGCAATAGCAGCAAAGTCAGGGATGCCGAGCGGCGCCTGGCGGTCCAGCACATATTTATCGAGCGGCTACGCGCCTCGGGGAACGATACCCGCTCGGCGGAAAAGGCGTTGGAAGTCATGCGCGACATCCTGCGTGAGCTCTATTGCGCGCGCAGTCTGTTGCGGCGCAAGGGCGTGCCTCGCGAAGGCGCTCTGGACGCGCCGCTACGCTTCAGAAAGGCCGCGAGCAGGCGCTAGCGGCCCAACCCGTCGCGCTCGCAGATGGTGGTCCCGGCAAGGCCGCTCCTGGTTTGTCATCCAGTGGCGGTTCGTGGAGCGGAACCGAAGCGGCAATGAACATGGAATTCACCTACGACGTGGCCAGTAAGCAGGCAAAATGCTCCGACCCGGAGATATATGTCGAGCGCTTGAGTGTGAGCAGGGCGAGACACCCCTTTCCGTGTTGCATTGCTCAACTTGTGGAAGCTCGGCGCGGCTTTTTTACGGGCCCGGGAATTTCAGTGAAGTGTTTGCGAGGAGAAAGTCGGCCGCTGGCGCAAACACCTGGTTCACGGGAAACGGCATTTCGGCGGTGCTCGGGAAATGCCTTCCCATCGCATAGTGGTGCTTCTGTCACCGCTCCGTTCTAGAGTGCATGCGGACACTGACAAGACAGCCGTAGAGGATCAGCTTGACCACAGTGTTGTTCATGATCGGAGCGGCGGTGGCGGCAGTGCTGCTGGGCCTTCTTCTGCTCACGCTGTTCTTCCCGGGGTTCCGTATCTGGCCTACGCCTGGTTCGGGTACCTGGCAGAGCTACGTGTTCTGGCCCCTATTCCGCTCACTCAATGTGCTCTGCTTCGCGATGGCCGTAGCTGACCGCACGAATTTCCTCGGTCTCCCCGCGTGGTCGCGCCTTGCTGCCGTCGCACTGCTCGCAGCTTCGATTGCGCTCTTCATCTATTCGTTCTGGGTCCTAGGTCGGGACAACAGCTACGGCGCACAGGGCGGGCTTGTCACGAGCGGGATCTACCGATGGACCCGCAATCCGCAAAACTTGTTGCTCATCGTTGTCTATGGTTGCCTCGCGTTTGCCGCCGATAGTGCGCCGACCTACGTGCTTTGCGCGGCTATGATGGCTGTCTACTCCCTGATGGTGTTGGCCGAAGAACCGTGGCTCGAGTCGACTTACGGCGAGCCCTACCGGCGCTACCGCAGCCGCGTACCCCGGTTCTTCAATTGGCGACGGGCCGCGGTCCTGGCGCGCGGCGTGGTAGTGCAGCGGCGGCACTAATCCGGCAAGTGCTGACCCCGGACCTGTACAACCGGGAATGTGACGCGATTGCTGCCGGCAAGAAGACGCTACGAACCTCCCTAGCCCAACTTCAGCGGTCACAGGGCTTACACACTTAGAACCTCAACTAGCAGCAAGGGGCTCGCTTGCTTGCGATGTTCGGCGCCCGTTTCGGATTGGAGCCCTCACCCGAGCACAGGATCGCCATGAAGGGTCGCATCTTGCTCAATATCGTTTTCTTCGTCTCCGTAGCCAACTTTCTTGCCTTTTGCGCCATATCCGAAGTGATTGGAGGCGACGCAATCAACGGATACGCAGAGCATGGCCGGTACTTCTTGCGCTCGCACGGCCGGCGCCGGCAATTCCGGAACCTGAACTCACCGCGGCCATTTTATTTCATTCTACTTTAGATAGCGGGAGGTCGAAATGGCAGACATCGTCCGGTCCACGCGCGACTATGAGGCTTGGCTGCGTCGCCAGTTGGGTCGCGCACTGGTCGAGAAGGACCTCGGTGTCAAGCACAAGAAGATGTGCGAAAGCCCTTTCGCCTTTTTGCGGGCTACCTACTGGCGCTGGGCCGAAACTGTCCTGGACGTCTGCCCCGAGGCGGCAAGCGCCCCGAAGGTGCTTGCGGTTGGCGATATTCATTTCGAGAACTTCGGAACGTGGCGCGATGCAGACGGTCGCCTCGTTTGGGGTGTGAACGACTTTGATGAGGCCGCGGAGATGCCCTACGCGCTGGACCTCATTCGGCTTGCGACCAGCGCAATGCTGGCGGGCAATTCGGCAGCACCCGCAGGTAACGTCTGCACCGCGATCCTGCGGGGATACCGGAAGGGTGTCGCCGCGCCGCGCCCCATCGTGCTCGATCGCGACCGTGCTTGGTTGCTCAAGCAGATCGCCGTCTCCGACAAGAAGCGCGACAAGTTCTGGAAAAAGATCGACGCGAGCACATGGACAAAAGCGCCTACCGCCTATCGCGCGGCGCTGGCCGCAGCGATGCCAGCGCGTCGCGTCGCATTCAAAACTGCGCGCCGGAGCGCTGGCGTGGGCAGCCTCGGGCGTCCGCGCTGGATTGGGGTCGCCGAGTGGCGCGGTGCACCGGTCGTGCGTGAAGCTAAGGCAGTGCTTCCCTCGAGCTGGTTGCGTGCGCGCGGCGAGTCCAGCACGCGCGTTCGATGCGGGGAGATCGCCAACGGGCGATACCGGGCACCCGATCCCTGGTATCACCTGTCGAAGACCGTCGTCGTGCGCCGCCTGTCGCCGAACAACCGCAAGATCGAGGCGGACGCCGATCCCGCTGCGCTCCTGTCGGGCGAGATGCTTGAGCTCATGGGCTTCGATCTCGCCTGCGCACACCTTGGCGGTGCCAATCGCGCCGGCGCCATCAAGCGCGATCTCGAGCGCCGCAAAGGAGCGTGGCTACAGGAACTCGCCGATCGCATGGCGGCATCGGTGGAGGCGGACTCCGCGGCTTGGACAGGCGAGCGTAAGTCCTCCTAGGTATTCACTCACTGAAGCAGGCCGCTAAGGTATGCGCCATTTTGCGGCTCAATTGACTGCCAAAAAAAACCGCCGTCTCACAAGGCGGAGACCTCCGGCCTAGCTTCGCGCGAGCTTAGCCTACTAAGCGATAGCCTGTTCGCTGACAGAATCGAGCGATCCGCTGAGCTCATAGCTTACCCCGCCGCTTGCAAACTCCATCCGTGGGGGCACGTCGAAATACTCGGCCATGACCTGTTCGAGAACGGTGCTTCCAAAGCCCTTATGGCCAGGTGCCGAAACGGCCGGACCGCCGCGCTCCTCCCAACGGAAGCTGAAATGGCCCACTCCGTTCGGCTTCGAAATTGACCAGCTTATGTAGACTCGACCTGTTGGAGTTGAAAGAGATCCATACTTTGCCGCGTTGGTCGCAAGCTCATGAATGGCCAGCGCGAAGTTCTGTGCTGCCTTGGCGCCCAGAACCAGGCTAGGCCCATGGGCAAGGACTCGGTCCGCGTAGGGTTTCATTTCCGAGTTCACAATGTCGGCTAGCTCAGCCCCTTCCCATTGCTGATCCATCAGCAACAGATGTGTTTGAGCCAGAGAACCGAGCCGACTGAAGACAGCGGACTGCGCCTCGTCGACAGTTTTCTTCCCGGCGAAGCTTCTGGCAACGACGGCTTGGACCACGGCGAACAGGTTCTTGGTGCGATGCTGAATTTCTTGGGTCAATATGTCGTGCCGAGCTTGGGCTTCTTTGCGCTCGGTGATGTCACGCACGATCTTGGATGCGCCGGACACTTTGCCAGTCGCATCCCTCACGGGTGATATTGTGAGAGAAACGTCGATGAGGCTTCCATCTTTGCGCCGGCGTACGGTCTCATAGTGATTGACAAGCTCGCCACGCCGAATGCGCTCAAGAATAAGAACTTCCTCGTTCGTGCGATCTTCGGGGATGAGTGTGGCGATAGGTCTGCCGATCATTTCCTCTGCCGCATAGCCAAAGATACGCTGCGCTGCCTGGTTCCAACTTGTCACGAGACCGTTGAGATCCTTGCTCACGACCGCGTCATCTGAGCTCTCGACAATGGAAGCAAGCAAGCGACTGGTGTGCTCCGCGCGCCGGCGCGCTTCATCTGCGCGAAGTCGCTCGATGCTGAACCCGAGTTGGCGCGCGATGGTAACCGCGAGATCAATTTCGGCTTGGCTAAAGGCGTGAGGAGCATCGTAGTAGGCCATGAACTTGCCGACCAATTTGCCCTCGACGACGAGCGGGATGAAAGCTGTGGCAGCGATGCCTTCTGCCTTGACGGTCGCCTTGAGAGGTTCGGGGAAATCAGAGGCCGCGACATCACCGATGCAAATTGGTTGCGGAGCGACTATGTCACGAGTCCACGGCGAATGACCGTCGACAGCTCGTCGATAATTCTCAGACAGCCCCGACGACGCAACGAAACGCATTGCCGCCGTCTCATCAAAGAGCAGGACTGAGGCACGTTCACAACCCAGGCCACGACGGATCGCCTCTAAGGCTGCATCGCAGACGTCCGTCAGCGAGGAGGCGCGGAAAAGCTTATCCGTAAACGCGTACAACGCCGCCTGCTCATCTCTGTGCCTGGCGATGATTACTTCAGCCCGTTTTCGGTCAGATACGTCGACTATCATATTGACCGCGCCGACCATCGCGCCGGCGCTGTCGTAGAGAGGCGTTGGATAAGGAATGAAGTGTACGCGCGAGCCGTCGGGTCGTTCGGCAATGCCCTCCAGCCCGCGGATGGGACGCTGTTCCTTTAAGGCTGTCGCCAGCGGGCATTGGTCGTGTGGCATGGGCATGCCGTCTGGCTGATAAAGCTTCCAAGTGACACACCAGGTATCCGTGCCCAATTGAGGCGCGCGTCCCGCGAAGGTTGCCGCTGCCTGGTTGAACATGGTGACGCGTCCCTCGGCGTCGGTCGTATAGACCGCAGCCGGAAGGGCATCGAGGATTTCGCGAAGGCGACGCTCGCTGTCACGAACCTTTGTCTTGGATCGGAATGTTTGGTAAGCGGCCCCCGCGAGGTCGGTCAACCTTGCCATCAGTCGCACGACACGAGGTTCGCCGAACGGTGTTCCCACGGCGCTACTCTCCTCGTTTCGGAGGCCGTTTTTCAACGCTGCAAACAACTTAGCCCCCGGCTGCAATCAAGTTAGCCCGCCCCCGCATCAAGTTAGCCCCCGCACGGCACCGCTGTCGAGGTTCCGCTCGAGACCTTAACGCCTCCGCTGAAGCTTTGTTCCCTCCTAGCGGTACGCCTCGTTGCCGCCGAGCGTCTGTCAGCAATGGCGGGTTCAATCTCAATGCCGAATCGCCACGCGCGGTTCTTTGATGAAGGCCGCCCATTGCTCGCTAGCCCCGGACCTGGCTCGCGACTGCAATTGTGGGCGATTGCACGGCATGTTCCACAATGGCGCGCGACGTGGCTACCGCTTGTCCCGACAATGCAACCAAGCGCGTTGGGTCGCTCTTTGGAGTAGAGTGCGTCCCTTGCTGTGCAATCACCCTGGCTAGCGGTGGTGTTGCTGCATGACTTAGCGGCCGCGTGCTGGAATTCGCCGTCGAACTATTTTTGATTGGCAATGCCTTCTTACTGCTCGGTGCCCTGGTGTGTCTCGATGCCCATCCCTCACTATGCAATTCCATCGGCGCAGCCGAAGCCGGCGAGGTCGGGACCCCATTTCACAGGCCGGCTCCCCTTAAGACCGATTTTTGACTCATTGCACGTTCGACTGCCCTTGGTATGGAAGATGACTGACAGCGCTATCCAAAATTTTGGCTGGCCTTGCAGGATTGCGGTGTGGAGGTGCGGGCTGGGAGAATGTCTCGCTTCTGCCGAGCACGGCGAAGCGCGGCCGGCACTACCGTTGGTTTCTTTAGGCGGGCATGGTTTGTCATGCCTGCAAAGTAGTCCATCTGGTTCCTCCTCGATTGGGGACTGTGGAGCCGCAATTGCAGAGCATGATTCGCCCCGCAATCGCCGGCCGCCCGCCTACCCCATCTCCGCGGGACGATGGCCGTGAGGACGGTCCAGGTCTGGTCTGCGATCTGTTCGACCTAACCTACGTCTCAAATGGCCTCGACGAACTCGCGCCAGCGCTGCCGGTCTTGGGCATGTCCGTGTGTTGAAAGGGACCGAAAAAGAATCGACCTGGCAGCGCAGGGCCGAGTTGCGGTTAAACCCCCCAGTGTCACGCGGGCATGCGTCGTGGTGGCGCCGCACTCCCAGCTGTTGCGCGGGATGGACACCACGGCGCCTGGCACGAGGCCTGCTTGCGGGAATTCGCGGCTTCAGCCCGCCCTTCCTGCGCTCGAGCAAAAAATTCGGCATGGCTCAGACCAAGCGTGCGTAACTGCTCCTCGCTGCCCCGCATCTGGCCTAGAGCCAATCGATTAGAACAGTGCCGGTGGCATGCCTTTTTTGGATGGCACACTGAGGCTGCATCGAGAGAGCGCCTCTGGCAATGGCCACCCAATCTATGGTCGCGGTAGCGTTCATTTTGTTATCCGTCAGCATCGCTGCGCTACTGACGCGCTATCGCGTGTCAGGCCATTTGGAGTGGATCATGGCCAGCGGCCTGGTTGCACTCGGTGGCGTCCCAGCGCTTTGGCTCGCAGCCGATTGGGCAGGTTGGCTGAGCGCAACGCTTTTTGTCCTTCTCATTGCCTTGCCGCTCGCCGTCTTGGATCGGGCCAGAGTTGCCGCACGGCGCGGGCAATGGAAGAAGGCCGCTCGCTTCCATTGGTGGGCCTATCTTTTGCATCCAACTCCGTGGACGCGCTTCGGCTTGACCCTGAGGCGAGCGCTCAGCGACGATAGACCGGGTGCCTATCTAGCTGCACTGACGCAGATCGAGGCGACAAGTTCTCGAAATCAAAAAGCCCTTTCGCGCCTTATGCTCGCGCAGGAGCAGCGCGATTGGGATGGTCTGCTGACGCTATCGCGCACTGGAGAAGTCGGCCTTTCCGAGGCCAAGCCACATGAGATACGAGCCCTCGGCGAGCTGGGGCGGCTCGACGAGATGGTGCAAACCTACCAGAGCGCCGCAAAATGGCTGCACTTCCATAGCCGAAAGGAGTGCATGCTGCTCATGTTTGCGTTTACCGGGCGCGTTGAGCGTGTGCAGCAATTGGTAGATCGTCCGCTCTACGCAACAGACGATGCGTCCAAGCCATACTGGCTAGCCGTGGCCCGGCTTCGACGCGACCGCAATGACGTGGCCGCTCGCTCAATGCTGACAAAGCCGAGCGAAATGGCTGCTCCTGGTCGCGTGCGCCGAGAAGCTGCTCAGCGATTGCAGCGAGCCGATCAAGAAGACAAGCCATTGCCGGTTCTCGCCGAAGAAACCGAACGCATTCTCGATAGTATAATTCCAGTCCTATCGAATCGTTGGGGGGCCGGATCTCGACAGCGATCCACCCGGAGCCATGTGACAGGCCTCATGCTCCTGATCCTGGTCATTATCATTGCGGTGATGCAAAGGTATTCTCGCTAGTGAGGCCATCTGATGCATGACGTCGCTGACGCGTCGACGAACGACATCGTCCAGCACACCTCTGACATTGGTGTGTGAGTTAGGCGGCTGCGCCAGCAAGCAAACGGACGGCCAGTGATGACCTCTGCAAAACCTCCCGCTGCGCCTTCTGCTGTGCCTTGGCGGCATACCATTTACGACGATCAGGTGCTCAGCTGACCGTCACTTCGGTCGCCACCGTCCGCCCTTCGCGCAACGTCGCGCTGACTGTCGATTGGGTTGCGCCCCACTCCACGATTTCGCGAAGTTCGGCCTCTGGCACATTGTCCGCGCCGATCGTGATCGCCATGCGCATCCCGCTCAGGGCCAGAGATATTCCGTCAATTCCGACGATACCACGCACATCGGTCTCACCGTGCACAACCACCTTGAGTTCCCGCAGTTCGATCCCGAGCAAGGCCGCCCGCATAACGATTGCGGTAGCCGTGCAGGACGCCAGGGACGCGCGCAATAGCCAACCGGGGCTCGGGCCGGTATCGGCGCCGCCCATTGGCTTGGCCATGTCCGTTACAATCTTTTGGCCTTCCGGTCCGCTGATCTCGCAGGCGAGACCGTCCTGCCAGACGGCCGTCGCTGGGACGTTCTTCTTGGCTGCTGACGGGCGATCGCGAAATAATCGCTGCGCTCGTTCCAGGGATTCGCGGATCTGTTGATTAGACATTTATCTCCTCCAGGCGTGCACCGGCGATGTGGACTTTAAAGAGCTAACTCTTCGTCCCTACGACAACAACAAATTCTCCAGGGATGGAATACCTCTCACCATGCCGGAACGGTTCAAGGGATTTCAGATACTCTTTGTGCGCCTCGGCCTTTACCTCCTCCGAGAACCGGCTATAGGCGAGCCCGACGGGGCCGCCTGCGAATGCCGCCAGGCAAGCGTCTTCGGCGCAGGCATACTGCAGGCGTGTCTCCAGTCGCCTGCTGACGAGATCTTCGAACCCCGCTGCGGCAAAGGCGCACCGCAAGCCTTCACCCGTACCGAGACGGAAGAACATTGGGCACACATCGGACTGCACGCGGTCATCGACAATCGGAAAGATCTCCGCCCACCCGCATTTGCTTCGCTGCCCCCATACTGCCGCCACTGCTCGTCCCGAGGGGCGAAGGACACGATGAAACTCGCGCACCGCCCTTTCTGGGTCGGGCACATACATCAGGCCGAGGGCGCACAAAATTGCCTCAAACGAGCTCTCAGGAAATCTCAGCGCTTCGGCGTCCATGCGCTCGAAACGGACGTTCGCAATTCCTCGATCCCTTGCAACAGCGCGTGCCGCTGCGATCATTTGCTCCGAAATGTCGGTGCCGACCACTTCGCACTCTGGGTCGACAAGCGCCGCAGCCCGAAAGCTCACCAGCCCCGTTCCGCAAGCCACATCCAGAACGCGATCTCCCCGGTTGAGCGCGGCCAGTTCCAGGAGCACAGTCTGCGCGGGCTCAAGCTGAGTTTGCCACGAGCCCTGGTAGTAGGGAGCTGCCTTGTCCCACCCGTACCGTTGCACGCGTCTTTGCAGATTACTATCCATCTGAACTAGCTCCCCCGCCGGCTAAGGCGTCGGCCCCATCCGCTTGATTGGTTCCATATCATCTACCATGGCACGCAACGGCGGCGGCGTCCGCAGCGCTGGCCCGCCCGACGGCACCCAGGCTAGTCATTCTTTCCACTCATGGGTTAGAAAAGTCCACACCCTCTAGCTCCAGACCCGGGCGCCGGAAAAAACGGACGTGCTGCGTCGTTCACCCTGATCAGACGTGACCATTCAAGGCAACTGCCGTTAGGGTCGCTGCTGGCCGACCATCGGAGCGAAGTTAGCCTTATGAGCGAATCCGCGGCAGACCTCCTTCGCCTGATTAATGGATATTGGGTGTCACAAGCGATAAGCGTGGCTGCATCCCTTCGCCTTGCCGATCTTCTCAAAGATGGTCCACGCACAAGCGAGGACTTGGCGCAGGCGACAGGAACGCATGCGAGGTCGCTTTACCGACTCCTGCGGGCCCTGGCAGCTGCTCGCGTGTTCGAGGAGCATCCCGATCGACGCTTCGCGCTGGCGCCAATGGGCGAGTACCTTCGCTCCGATCTGGCAAACTCGCGGCGCGCTTGGGCGGAACTAATCGGACGCCCCTACGTCCGGCAGTCTTGGAGTGCGCTAGAGGACACCGTTAGAACCGGAGAGACAGCATTCCGCCGACTCTATGGAACCGGTATCTGGGATTGGCGCTCGGAAAAGCCGGAAGAAAGAGCGATCTTCGATGCGGCGATGACTGGCCTGTCGCGCATGGCAGCCCACGCCGTGGCTGACGCCTATGATTTTTTCCGACTCGACATGTGTTGTGGATGTGGGTGGTGGACAAGGTGCGCTGCTCGCCGAAATATTGTCGCGGCATGCGCAGCTCAAGGGCATCCTGTTTTGGAAGAAGCTGGTGTAGCCGCCCGTTGCCAGGCCTTGCCTGGTGATATGTTCACGGCCGTCCCTGAAGGCGGCGATGCCTACCTAATCAAGTCCGTGCTGATGGATGAAGATGATGACAACGCAATACGGATTCTCCGCGCCTGTCGGAGCGCAATGCAGCCTTCCGCGAAGCTTCTTGTCATCGAGCGTTTGCTCGGCGAACTCAATCAAGCGCCGGAAGCCAAGTTTAGCGACCTGACGATGATGTTGATAACGGGTGGACGAGAGCGACAGCCGGTAGAATTTCGTGCGCTCCTTGCTGCCAGCGGCTTCCGCTTCGAGCAGATCATCCCTACGCGATCCCCATTCAGCATTTTTTTGGGATTGCCGGCTTAAGGACCGGAATTGGCAAGCCACCAAGGGTGAATGACAATTTTGGATCGTGGCTCGAGTAGCCGGCTTACCTCTTCGCTACCCCCTAACGGTCAACGATAGGACAGAGGTTTCCGTCATGATTATAGTCGCTGGACGTATCTACGTCAGACCTGAACGCCGTCAGAACTTTCTGGCCGCCTCCCTTGAGTCGGTGGTGCAGGCGCGCAGCACGGCGGGCTGTCTTGACTTCGTGGTGGCAGCAGATCCCATTGATCCAGGGCGCGTCAATATCTATGAGGCGTGGGACTCGGAGGCGGCACTCGCGGCATTTCGAGGCGAGGGGCCGAGCTCCGACCTCACGTCAGAGATCCTGCGTGCGGACGTCCAGAGGTATCGTGTCATGTCATCGGTTCCGCCATAGTGCGCAACCAGCATCGGCTCACTGTGTCGGTTGGGGCCACGATGGCGCATGGC
>CAWFZX010000024.1:0-34378 GCA_963820375.1 uncultured Alphaproteobacteria bacterium
GTTCATCGTGGCCTGTTGCGAGCGTATGAGTACTTCCCGAGTCTGCCGGACCGAGCGAGAGCCGGCTACTGTGGCAACGCCCCCATGGCGCTCAATAAAACGAACGGGCTAAGGCCAGGGATCTTCATGAGATCCCCACGTTGAGATCCACGCGCAGCTTCGGATGGCGGCCTACTCCCCTCGCAAGCACAGGGCTTTGGCCGCCTGGTTGGCAGATGCCGCTCGAAACAGTCAGCTCAAGGGCTGACGGACAACGCGTGAAGATCACGCTCGGTCCCAAAGGCCGCAACGTGATCATCGACAAATCCTATGGCGCGCGGCGCACGACCAAGAACGGCGTCACCGTCGCCAAGGAAATTGGCTCAGAGTCCCGCCGCACGGATGTTTGCGTTGCGGCAACTTGGTGCGTCAGCAACACCCGTCTCACCCAAGGGGAATTGCGATGAACAGTTTTGATTACTGCGCAGGCGCCGAGCTGCTCATCAACAAATCGAAACGGTCGCGGCGCGGGCCGGTCGGGTATAAGCGTTTTGCCCGAGCGGCCGACGCCATTCGTTTCCTCATCGAAGGTCTCGATCGGCGGGAGCCGCGCCCCACACCCTCGCCAGAGCAAGGCACTGTCCAAAGCAAAGCTTCGCCGGCGACGAGGAAACCGCTGTGGTGGTCACGATCATGACGGATCAGCCGATTACCCTCGATGACCGTCGCGGCATGGCTGCTCAAAAGGCAACCGAGATCCGGCGGCTGCTCGCGGAAGTAGAGGCCAACGAACACTCTCTGCGGGCTCGGCAAGAGGAGCTGGAAATGCAGCTCATGGCGGCTCCGGCCGCTACCTGGTTCGAGGCGGCCGAGAAGGCGCGCTACCTCCTCGGTCTCTTTGCCGCCACGCCGGTCGCACAGGATCCCCGCCGGAAGATGCTGATCGAAAACGTTCTCGAGGACTTCACCCGGCTCTCAGGCGCATCCAGTGCAGAGCCAGCCAAGGACGGGTGAGCCCCCAATGAACGAAAGCATCAAAGAGATCCACAATCTCCTGCAAGAGATCGTCGAGCATTTGGGCGCCAATACTAGGATGGAGTGCGCAAGGCGGTCGTTAAGCTGCAGCGGATTCGGCTCTCGCCTCAACGTCGCCTCTCTCGCAATACCCTGCCCGTCCTAGCTGAGCGACCAGGGCCTTAAGCAGTCGATCATCACGCTTGTTGCGCGTTGAGGATTGCTCGACGGCTCGGGACACCGCGCGGCCCATTACAAGTGGCCGCCCTGCCTCTGGCAGTTCGCGCGTTGCCGCGCCACGGGACACCCAATATGAACAGCACCAGCTTGGCTGGTTGCTCAATCCTCATTTGCGAAGATGAGCTTCTGATTGCACTCGGCATTGCAGATGCGTTCACAGGCGCGGGTGCGCGGGTATTGACGGTGCGGTCACTTGTCCGTGCGCTCATTGCCATAGAAGACGAGGTTCCGTCGGCCGTCATCCTGGATCACGTGCTTAGCGATGGCGAGAGTTCGCAGCTTTGCAAACGGCTCAAAGAGCGAAACATCCCCTGCGTGCTCCATAGCGGATACAGCAAACTTGATGGAGCCTGCAGCGACGTGGTGCACGTGCCAAAGCCAGCTAATCCTGATGTGCTCGTGACCACGGTTCTGGGTCTATTACGCCGGCGTGCCACTCTCCACCTCGACCTGTAGATGGAGTCTTCACTCGGAAAGCCCGACGATCACCGAAGCATTGGCAAAGCTGCGGGAGGAAGTCGACCTCAGCTCAGCAGCTTTCGCAGCACTGCCACCGTCATGGCAAGGTTGATCCCGACGATCCCTCCGTCAGGGCGCTCACCCAAGGTATCGAGCATTAGCCGTCGCGGCGCCAGTGACTTCTCGCGCTGCAAAATATGCACCGTAGGTACTTTCCGCAGCTCGCCAGTAATGGGCCAGCGGGCGTATGTACATACAAGCGACGCGTAAGCGTTTGCGTCTGTAGGTCCCTCGGTTATCAGATGCCTTTTCAAAGACTTTACATTTATCGCTGCGGGACGACCAATGCTTGCGCACTTACTGGTGAGAAGGGCGACCCCCGTCTGCCTGTCCCGCTCGCGCCTGATCGTTGGCAGTTTTGGATGCAGACCGGCTGGCATCAGTCCGACAACGCCGTCTACGGCTTCGCCCTAGAGGCTGCGGAACCTCAGATCGCCGCCAAGGGTTACTACCTTTTTGCAGGCTCAACCAGACTGCTCGAAACTCGCAGTATGGCGCGACCCGCAATCCCCCAATGGGGGCCGCCGGATTCGGCAAGGAAGACGTCGAGATCGAGGTAAAGGAAAACACACTCTCGATCCGAGTGAGAAGAAGAAAAAAAGCGGATACGGAGCGCAGGTTCCTCTGCCGCGGAATCGGCGCCTTCGAGGTCCCTCCAAACTTGCCGACCATGTGGAAATGAGTGGCGCACACACGTGAATTTCGTGTGGTGCAACAACGCTCATACCGACGTTCCAGTTAAAGGAGACCACATATGAAGAAGCTCGTCATAGCAACCGCAGCCGTCTTGGGATCAGGAATTGCCATCCCGACGTATGCCGCAAGCGAGATAGACTGCATGGTCATGTGGACCAAAGCTGACGTCAACGAGAGTGGCACTCTGGAAGGCAATGAGGCGGCCACCTACTTGGACGCAATCAGAAAGAGCGACAAGAAGTATGACATGAAAACCCTCGGTCAGCTGAGCTCGTCCGAATTCATGGCTGCCTGCAAGGATGACGCTTTCAAGATTTGGTTTTATCGCACTTAGCCCATCCTTGTTCACGCACTGGCAATGGCATCCCTCGGACAGGCAATCAGCTCGCTCTTCCTCAAGGAGTTCGTCTCGGCATTCTTTCTGTCGATGCGCTACTTCTTTGCGCCAAAGAAGACGCTGAACTACCCCTTCGAGAAGGGTCCGCTGTCGCCCCGCTTTCGGGGCGAGCATGCGTTGCGCCGCTATCCCAACGGTGAGGAGCGCTGCATCGCCTGCAAGCTGTGCGAGGCGATTTGCCCCGCGCAGGCAATCACTATCGAAGCGGGACCGCGGCGAAACGACGGCACGCGGCGCGCAACCCGCTATGACATCGATATGGTGAAATGCATCTACTGTGGCCTTTGCCAGGAGGCCTGCCCGGTCGATGCCATCGTCGAGGGACCTAACTTCGAGTTCGCGACGGAGACGCGCGAGGAACTGTACTACGACAAGGAACGCTTGCTCGCGAACGGCGACAGGTGGGAACGCGAGATCGCGAAAATGCTCGAGCTCGATGCGCCCTACAAGTAGCCCGCAAGTGAGCGTTTTCTTCGCCGACGCGTCAGTTCCCCCTCTCTCATCACTCGAAAATAATGTTCCGCATGCTGATACCAGTTCTCCGCCTCAATGACATCTCCGTTTTGAGTTGCCTCCCGGGCCGGCGCTAGGTAGCGCTCATAGTCGCGCTGTGCGTTGCCGGACGAGCCGATCTGCGCTGCCAATGCGCGTTGTTTTGCCGTTCGGCGGCCGGCTTCGCGGCGGCCTTTGATTTCCATTCTGCATTTCATTCATTCGCTCCGATCTCCCGTGGTCTACCGGAGGCTGCCACCCCCGCCGATACGCGGGAACCTTCGGCTCAGTTTTTTTCAAGATGGGATACACTCACACACGGTCTCAGCGTTTGCGTGGGCGCGCACTGACATTGGAGCGGACCGGACGGGCGACGGTACTGCCTTCGTTGGCCACGATCTCGCCGCAGTCGGTTCCCACCCGAGTGTTGCCGGCCGCGGGAGGCCGGCATTTTACCAGGAGTGAGATAGTGGCTCAGAAGGTGCACGTAGGAATTGTGCTCGACCGTTCAGGCTCGATGGAGGACTACCGCACCGACGCCATTGGCGGGAAACGTTGAGCGTACGATATTGAAAGTTAAAACTTTGTCGGGCTCACTGATCGAATAGGTGCCGAAATCGCCGATCACCCGGCCGATTGGACTGGCGAGGAATCCTTCCACGCCCGGCGCCGATCTTCGCAACGCAAGCGATCGCGCATCGCCTTTTGCACCGCCGCACACGATCGTGTCGGGCTGGTTAGGCAATACAAACTATCCCGCGTCTGAGCCAGCGGCCTTCGCGCGTGCGGGTTTGCTCGCAGCGGCGCGGATCGTCTCGTCGTCGAGCTTGCTGCCACTGGCTCGCCCTCTGGCGCCGTGGCAAGGGCAAGGCGCAACAAGGGCGGCCATCCCTCAGTCAAAATGGTTCGATGGGTATTTTCTTGCTGCGGAGTTGTGCGCTCGCGGTCAACTCAGCATGAAGATCAGAAATGAGCTCTTTATGAGCGAAGTGGTTCTTTCCAGGTTGGCGCTTAGCCCTTTGTGCCGGAATAGTTGCACGCCCGGTTTCGCGAACAACGAAACTCAAAATGATCGACAAGCCTGCCAGAAGCAATAGGCCCATGGTGATTAGCGCAATTGATGACAAGATCTTCACAGGGTCACTTAGTTAGCCATTTTGAGTACCAGCAAAACGAAGGATGCTGTTTTTTTGGCTCCGGCGGCGAGTGCACGCTTCTGCTTCACCAGGGAACGCGGCACCAGGTCGAGGGCGCCATGATGCCGGCTCATCATGGGTTGGCCGCTGTGATGCGGGGGTCAGGCCAGCGCCTCCCCAGGGACCGACCGGTAGCGAACCCGGAAGGTCACGTCTATACAAGCGCGCACGTTGGCTGTGGGGCCAAACTCGGAAAGTACTTAGGCGCCAAGGACAGCTGCTACCGCTCCCGCGCGCCTCTTCCGCCACCAGCTAAACAAGCCTGATAACAGTGAGTTTTGGCCCGTATTTCTGCTATGCTCCTCTATCGGTGGCTTGCACCTCGTCAGGCGCCACCGGCTGAGAGAACCCATGATCCGCTCCCGCCTGATCTAACAGGAGGCGCGCCATGGGCCGATCTCTCATCGATACCGCATCCTACGATCCAGATACCTTGAAGATGCTCAGCCCGGCCTTCGATGACGTCTGGCGAGAAATGGCTGGAAAATATCACGCCCAAGCAATGATAGAAGACCGACGCAATCGGCTCGCCACGATCATTCTTGGCCTTGCAGACGGTGGCGAGCGCGACTTGGCGCGCATGAAAACCTGCGCCATGAAACTCATGGCACATGCCCAGAACCCGGCCCTGCCAAAGCAAGAGGGAGCGGCCGGCGCCGGTGTGCGCTGGCTTGGGGCTCCCGGGGTGAGGGCCCCGGTGGCCTCTTGAGTGCCTCTCGCCTTGCACCTCCCTGTGGTGGCTCGCCGTTCCTATGCAGCGCGATGCCTCTCAACGATCGAAAGATGGCGGTTGAAGCCGCGAGCAACGCGCCAGGCGGATTTGCCTTCCTCGAGCCGTCGGTGACCTCCTGCCGAATATGCTGAGTACCTTTGTCAGCCATCAAATTATCGATATGATAACTCATGATCACAAATAAGAACCTGCCTGCCCCGCCGAAAGGTGGAGACCTGTTTATTCCGCCGAACGAGCGCAAGACGCTCCCGATGCTCAAGCGCGGCGAGTGTCGGTGGCCCTACGGTGATCCCAGGAAGAAGAATTTTTACTACTGCGGTAAGTCGAAGTTGGGCGACCACCCCTATTGTGGATTTCATATGCGCCGAGCATTCCAGCTCGCGCGGCCGCGCGAGCACCGACCGTACAAATCGCGCCAGGCTGCCTAGCTTATGCGTACCGATTGGGGGGTAGGAATGTCGGGGGACAGCGACGTACGACATCGCCCGCCTTGGTAGCAGTTGTGTCTAATTCAGTTCGCGCACTAACCTGCGTTAGTGGGGTGATTCTCCTCAACCGCGAGTGAATTGGTGTTTCGCTGATAGCTACCGTGACGTTCGGATCGATAACTGGATCTATGCTGCCGTTCGCGCTCAAGAGATTGGGGTTCGATCCCTATGTTCCGCTACTCGGAAGCCTCGAAGAACACCGAGCAGCTCTCGCCAATTGCAGGCTGCGCGGGCGCGAAGGTATCGTCTCGAGGAAGAAGCACGCCCCATACAAATCGGGTAAGTGCGATTGGCTGAAGGTGAAGTGCGGGCAATGGAAGGAATCAAGCAAGGATCGGGGTGAATCTCTTCGCAGGCCGCTAAGCGCAATCCCCAAACCTTTTTGAAAAACAGGCGAATGTTGCTGGCGGACTCGCACTCTTTGAGACCGCGCGACAGATTACGTCGACAAATGTCTGGCCCCTGCGTTGCCGGCCAAGTCATGATCGTCATTCGTAATTTTTACTGCTCTAGTGTTGGTCGGGCTTTTGTGGATCTTGTGGGGAGAAAGCACGCGAGGCTGAGTTGACGTTTCGCTTTTCCTCAATTCCTACTCGCAATGGCGATGCCAAAGCTGTGCTGTGGCCAGCGATTGCGGGCAGGGCACCTCAACCCCATATATCAATCATCCCATCCAATTGATCGGAACAGCGCGAGTGCGACCTCCAATGTCGGCAAGCGTTGCGCCTGGGTGATCCGATTTCTCCTCCAGCTTAGGCGGGGTTGCGCATCTGGCATATGCACCCTCGCTTCTTTTCAAGGAAGAAACAATGAGACAGTTTCAAGGAATGAAACCGCTGAGATCGACCGTCTACCTGTTCACTTGCGGCAGCGCTGACTTCAAAGGCTTTTCCCTTCACCAAGATGGTGCCAACCTGCCAACCTTGTGTGGAGCGCCGGAGCACAGCTGGCGTTTCGTCAGGGCAATCCCAATGTCGACAGCTGATCTTCGACCCTTCGCTGGGGACGTGCAGGTTGCGCTCGCGAACCTAAAGACCCGCGGCTACCACATCGCGCACAACACGGGTGCGCTTAGACAGATCACAGCCAAAATAACACCACGGGTTCTACAAACGCCGCAATCGCCAACGCAATCCGTATCATATCTGGCCCTGTCGTAGAACAGTTCCGACGTGAAGGCGCATGTGGCGAGGCTGCAGCTCGCTTCGCGATGCCTCTCCGGATGAGCACACGGTCACCCTCGTCGAGGTCTTCACCGACGATGACGCGACGGTCACCAGGTGGGGGGCTGCGCGGCGCAGGTGCGTAGGAGCTTGCGATAGTGCTCTCGTGCCGCTCCTCGAACGAAGATGAGGCCCTCCTCGATACGCTGGGCCACTTGCGGCGCTCTGATCAGCTGCCGCCACCTGAATATGACCGAAGAAGAACAGGCCATGTCGTTGGTCACGCCCGATCGGGGTGAGCAAAATCCATCAACTGACCAACCTTGAACTTGTGGCACGTCATATCTGCCTCCGTGTTACTAGGCGGAAGTCTGATGCCCTCCGAGCGCATTTGTGTCGCTATTTGGCAGACGTCACCGCTCCTCACCGTCCATGGCATCGCGGTCAACCAAGCCGGAAGCACCCTCCTCGTCCTGCTCCTGGTCAAGAACAACACTGTCCTCTGAATCCACGCTCGCCATATCCTCCGTCTCCTCCTCGATTAAGGGATCAGGAAGATCGCCGGATTTGGGATCGCTAACTGGCAGTATCGGCTGAGCCCGCTTCAATGCCTGACGGCGCCATCCGGTCTTGCTGGAGAATGACGCAGGAGGCGCGCTTGGATGCACGACCGGTGCCGCCGGGGGTGTGAAGTGTGTCGCGCATAACGGACACACGATTGGGCTGCGAGCGAGGTCGTAAAAGCGGACTTCGCACGCCTGGCAAGTGCGTTTGGTGCCACGCATCGCCTTGCTCCGCGCGGAAAGAGTGCTCATTGGGGGGACCTCGGACATAGTTAGGCTGAACAGCCAACGGCGCCGCCAGGCGAACCCAGCGGCGCTTGTCAAAACCCTCTTGCGAGGGCGATCAGCTAGGCTTTTTGGATCTGTCCGGCTTGCTTGCCGCGACCTTTTCTGTCGTCTTCCAGCACAAAGGTGACCCTGTCACCCTCGTTGAGCGAGACGATGCCCGCCGCTTCGAGCGCAGTGGCATGGACAAAAACGTCCTTGTCGCCACCCTCCGGTTGGATGAAACCAAAGCCCTTCGCCGTGTTGAAGAACTTTACGGTGCCTGTGGTACGCATGTGGGAGTCCTTTCCCGATAAAGCGTGAGAAAAACCGGCCAACAAGGGGCCGCACGCTCGGCCCAGGATCTCTGATGTGGGAAAGGCAAACGCCCGAAGGCTGAAGCAAAACCGCAGATCATGAGGGCGCACTCCAATCGAGTACACCAGCTACCTCGATATGGGGTGTGCTCTGCCCGTTCACAAGGAGGGCCTCCAGGCGAGTGTCTTACGGGCTGGGATGTGCCGTTGGGCAATCGCGCCACCGAGGTGCGGTCTCCTTGCTGTAGAACACGCGAGAGAAGCTACCTTCATCGCAGCGGCCGGTTTCGCGGTAGCCACGTTGCCGATAGAAAATGAGGTTGCCCGCTATTCTTCCATTCGTGAACAGTCTCACACTTCGCAAGCCTAGGCGCAGGGTCTCCTTCTCTGCGAATGCCAGCAACTGGGTGCCCAGGCCCTGGCGATGGAGACTCGGCAGCACGGCGATTGCGTCAACATACAGATAGTCGCGATTTGGCGAGAACGAGATGTAGCCGAGGACCTGTCCGGCATCGCAGATCATGTGAACCGACCCTTCTTGGATCTGTAATGCCAATTCGACCCGGTTGTCCGGGCTCCGAGGAGAGCCGAACGAAAGATCTGCACACGAAGCCACTGCGGCAAGATCCCATGGCGTGGCAGCGCGAATCTGCATACCGTCACTATCCTCCCGCACAATTCTGCGCGTGTGATTGGCACCCGGTGCTGGCTCGGCCCGGCTGACGGCGCCGTTATGGCAAGGAGCCGCTTGGTTCGTCGCCTTACCGCCTAAGCAATAAGGCAAAACCTGCACGTAGTTGGTGATGACCGCTCGGGATCGCAAGACCGGTCAGGCTGCTGCAAACCAGAAGTTAACGCTTGGACCGGAACCTATGGAGTTGGCCGATCGTCGAGAAAAGGGTGGCCACATGGCCAACGTCTCACAGCACGCCGACTGCGTGAGCAGTACGCTTACTTGTAAACGTAACCTCCGTCGCGGCTCGCGTTGCGCGGAGCAGCCAGAGACAATCGAGACGTCCTGGGATGGCAAGGAAACATGTCTGTCATCGAAGCCAAGACCTTCACGAACATCTACGAGGGGATCAGTATGCGTTTGGGCAATTCTTGAAGGCAAGAACACAATGGCTGCAATGTACCCGTCCGACGGGTTCGCCATTCTAACTCGTGGAACAGGAAGCAAATCGCTGCAACCGCGGGTCCTCACGCGCGCCCCAGGGGGTCTAGGCCCTTAGGGGTTGGCAGCCCCCCATGGCTAGCGGGAACTCGGTCGTGAGGGCTGCGGCGGGGAGGCCGTGCTGAAGGCTGACGCGTCAGCACGATTGTCCTGTGATGACGATCGATGGTTTGCAACAATGATGAGGGCAGTGATCCCTAATGCAGCACAGAACAGTATTTTCGCGATTGCCGAACCGCTCATCTCACGAAGGACAGGGGCCTTAGGAGCCAATGGCATCGCGGACCTGACTGGGCTGGGTAGGAGCTCGATCAAGCGATCAGCCATCGCCCTCGAATCCGCCAGTGTCCAGCGTCCACCAGGTAATCGCGCAATCAACGCAGCCAATCTCTGCGTGGCAGTGCCCTTCGGCAGTTCGGATAATTCAGCTGCCTCCTGCCAGGGATCGAGGTCCAGTCGCGCCAGCGCAGAAAGGACGCTGAGCGGCATTTCACCACCGTCCGCGCCGATCGGGGCGTAGAGAAAGTCGTCGAACTCGGGTCTAAAGAAGGAAATCGAAGTAGCCGGTGTCACAGATGACCACCAAATGATGTCGCGTTGAACAAATAACGGGTAGCCGTCCGTCTGCCGCCCCCAGCAATTGCCGAGGGCGACCGACTGGCAGCTACGCACGACTAGAGCTGCCGCCCTTTCGCGAACGCATCGACATCGCGCTGCGCCTTGGACCTCTCGAGCTGGTATTTGGCTTGGACCCTAGCCACCAGATCGTCCTTGTCCTTCAGGTCCGCGATTTCCTGATCGCTAAACTTGCCCCACCTACGCACGATTTCACCTCTCATGCCGGTGGTCGGTACAAGCGGTCTTTCGAATTCTGGCTGCGTGACGTTCGACATCTCTATCTCCTTGAGCATCCCATTTAGAAAAAGCATTTTGAAAGTTTATGGTCCAAGCCTATAAAATATATGAGCAATGATAGCGTACTAAACAAGATCTGCTTCAACAAAACCTCTAATCCAAGATCAAAGCTTACGCGTAGCATCTAAAATTGTTCGCAAGTCTACTTGAATGGACCCCGCGGCCTATCGGGAAGCGCAGCTTCTCAGGTAGCAACTGTGGGAAGTTCCAAGTATATCTTATTTGTTTAGTTTGTATCGCGGGCAAGGAGACGGACTGGTTTGCTCATAAAGACGCGCAGCGCAGTGCACGTTGCTCTGTTCCAGTTGATGACGCTGGTCGAGGGGCAGCGCTCCGAGCGGGTTGCGGAGGGGATCCGCGCACCGCTCATTCTGGGTTGCCTCGCCGCGCATCTGAATGTAGGCAAATTCGGCCGGAGGCGTCGTAAATCTGATTGCCTTTTGGGTTGGGCCAATGGGCTCGAACTTCTTGTCCCCCTGCTCGACCGTAACCGAGACGGTCGTCCAGGCCCCAACCAAATCCTTCGCAGTCTGAGCAGATGCGAAGTCAGCGGGTAGCATCAGGCCGAGACACAGAACGATCGTGTTCAGCGGTAGGGTGAAAACTCCAAGCGCGTTCATCCTCGGAGTGCGGCGAAACATGAAGAGTTCCTTGGGCGCGGCTAAGCGCAAGCTGCCATTGTTCATTAGGATTGTTGTCCGTCACAGGGATTGAACAGCGGCTCGGGACTTCGCGGCCAGCCATCAAATTGGCCGCTGCCTCTCGAGTGTCGTCAATCGTTCCGACGCCCAGAACCGCGTATCGCGTCGTTGTCGTGGCCCCAAGCATTACTGGCGGTTGCTATACTCTGCGAAACGTGGAGTTTGGGATGCTAGGACTGACGAGCTCTTATTGGGGTCAGCATCGATTGAGCGATGCTCACTGTTTGTCTAATCGACCCCGAAGACGACACGGTCAGCCTCTGCACCCAGCCTGCCGCATGTCGCTGAGGTATTGCCCGCCCATGGAGTGGCCGGTGGCGTTGGTGACACTCAAGCGCCGTACGCTCAAACCCTGTCGTGCAGTTGTTCATCAAGCGGATCCCCGCAACCGTTAACTCGTTGGCATTCGACCGAGCTCCTCTCAGCGCTATGCGAAGCATCGCGTTCCTGACAACGACGCTATGAGGAATCATGTTTGGGGCGCGGCCTGAGCGCCAAGGCTCCGAAAGCCCCGCTAGGACTTTTACAACATGGGGTAATTCCGGATTGCGCCACAACAAAATCTGCAGGATCTGCCGTTATCACGCAACCTGATCTAGCGCCGTCACAGCATCCTTACCCCGTTCGCCACCAGCTTAACGACTTTGTGGGCGCATTCGATGAACCGCTGTGCGCCCGGGCTAATGGTGCGATTCCTCAGCGTCACAATGCCGATGGGGCCGGGCTGTATCGCAAATTTCATCGGTAGGCGCTTCAACCCCAACCGCGCGCCGCTGAGCTGCACCGTCGATGTGGGTGCTACCGTAAGAAAGCGCCCCGTGCGAACCATGCCATAGTGCAGATGTGGCGAATTTGACCGCACAGTGACGTGCGGCGCCTTGAGTCCACGCGAGCGAAACGCCTCGCCAACAAACGGCGTTATGGGGAGATCGTCTGGCGGAAGGCACCAAGGCTCGTCGACCAACTCGGCCAGATCGATGTTGCGCCGGCGCAGCCATTTGCTGCGGGAGCCGGCCACGATGATGAGGGGATCTGCGATCAAGACTTCCGCTTGGAGGTCCTCGTCATCGATCGGCGACATCATGCGCCCGAAGATGAAGTCAACGCGGCGCTCGCGCAGATCGCCGTAGAGCAACGGGATCGTGCCAGCCTGCCTCACGGTGAATACCAGCCGCGGATGCTGCCGCGACAGCCTATCGATCACGGCCGGGAGCAGAGCCGCGCTCATCACCTCGTGACTTCCGACTCTGACCTCTCCTGCTCCAGGATCGGCCAAAAACTCCATCTCGCGCACCCCCTGGCGCAAATCATCGAAGACTGCCGCAGACCACTTAAGCAGGGAACGGCCATAAAGCGTCGGCTCGACCCCCTGCGGCGTGCGATCGAGGAGCGCGAAGCCGAGGGTGTGCTCCATTTCGGCAATTGCCTTCGACACCGCAGGTTGCGAAAGCCCGAGTTGGGTCGCAGCCTTTCCCATGCTGCCCGCCTGGGCCACGGCCATCAGAATGCGCAACTCGCGCAATTTGAGGCGCCGCATCACGCGCTCATCAAGGGGGACGTTTCTGGTCATGAGCAAAGGTTATGCCCGCATCCTTCAATAGAATTACCAGGATATGACCGCCGCGGCTAGGGTCGAAGTCTTAGTCATGACGAGTCGAAGCGATGAGACAGTGCCACATCATCATAGTTGGAGCAGGTATCGGCGGATTGACCGCCGCCTTATCGCTGCAGCGTCACGGGTTCAAAGTAAGTGTGTACGAGCAGGCGTCCGCGCTACAAGAAGTCGGGGCTGGGCTCGTGCTCACGCCCAATGCGATGCATGCGCTCAATTTCCTCGGGGTTGGCCGCGCAATCACGGCGACTTCGAACCTAACCTCCGAACTCGAGGTCAGGCACTATAGGACCGGGCAGGTGTTGCAACGCCGCCCGTCCGGCGACTTCTACCAAGCTAAATACGGCGCCGGCTATTTTCAGGTACATCGAGCGGACCTTCATGCCGCTCTGAGGGATGCGGTGCTCGCAAACGATGGCCACAGCATTCACCTTGATCGGGCTTTCACCAGCCTCGTGCAGGACGGAAGCGGCGTCGTCGCTCGCTTTGCCAACGGTGCAGCCGCCGAAGGCGACGCCTTGATCGGTTGCGACGGCGGCCGGTCCACGGTTCGCGATCAGGTGCACGGCTCGGCGCCCGCTGCCTATACCGGCCAGGTGAGCTTCCGTGCGCTTGTTCCCGCGGCGAACCTACCGGATGAGTTCCGAACGCAGCCCCGGTGCATGCATATCGGGGCGGGCCGCGTCTTCGTTCACTACCCGCTGCGGAAGAATTCGATCATGAATGTTGTCGGCAACTCCCGCCAGCCGCGCTGGGAGGACGAAGGGTGGACAATCGCTGCCACCGTTTCTGAGTTCCTGGAACTCTATTCCGACTTTCATCCGCAGGTTCTGCTGATGATCAAATCGATCAAGCCAAAGGCGTTGTTCAAATGGGGGTTGCGTGACCGCGAGCCATTGCAGCAGTGGACCGTTGGTCGGGTTTCCATGCTAGGCGACGCAGCCCATCCGATGTTGCCGTTTCTCGGCCAGGGTGCTGTCATGGCAATCGAAGACGGCATGGTGCTCGGCCGGTGCTTTGCGATGGCTGCGGCTCCTGAGGCGTTGCGGCTCTACGAGACAGCGAGAAAACAGCGTGCCAACGCGGCGCAGATCCGTACGCGTGACCGCGCGCGGGCCTTGCAAGGCCTCGACTCGGACCCCAATCCCGGTCGTGACGCCGAGGATTTAGGCATGTTCGACTACGATCCGACGACGGTTCCGATCTGCTAGTCCCTCGAGGAGGCCAATATGAGACTTCCGCCCCGAAACGTCCTGCACCTCGTCACAGCCGCTGTAGTTCTGTCGATCGCGTGTGGTATGCCCAGTCAAGAGGCTCGGTCGCAGGCACCGAGGACAATCAAGATTGTCGTTCCACTAGCACCGGGCGGTACCGCTGACACCCTCGCGCGCATCCTGGGTGAGCAGATCGGCCGCGCTCAGGGCGTAACCGTCGTGATTGAGAACCGGCCTGGCGGAGGCACCGTCATCGGAACTGAAGCCGTGTCCCGCGCCGCGCCCGACGGGAACACGCTCCTGGTTACCGCGCCTGCGTTCGTTATCAGCCCTCATTTGCGGAGGCGCGATTACGACCCTTTGACCAGTTTCGAGCCCATTTGCCAGCTCACGCGCACGCCGATGGTCATTGCCGTGAACAGCGCGTCACCCTACCGCACGCTGGCCGATTTTCTCGAGGCGGGACGCACCAACCCCGGCGCCCTGACGGTGGCAAGCGTCCCCGGAAGCGTCGCGCACGTCGCTTTCGAAATGCTCAAGCGTGCTGCCAAAGTGGATCTCACGTTTGTCCCGTATCCGGGCGACGCTCCGGCGGTCAACGACCTATTGGGTGGACATGTAGCTTCGGTTCTTGTTCCCTACGCAGGTGTGGTGGGGGAGCAGATGAAAGCGGGCACGCTGCGCGTACTTGCGAGCGGTTCGCGCACGCGGAACGATCCACTCTCAGACGTGCCGACCGTCGCCGAGGCGGGCTACAAGGATTACGAGGTTGATTTCTGGAATGGCGTCCTGGCCCCCGCAAACACGCCGAAGGAAACGGTCTCCCAACTCGCCGGCTGGTTCGCCGCCGCTATGCAGGTCCCTGAGCTCAAAGCGAAGCTCGTCGCCCAAGGCTTCTATCCGGTTGGAATATGTGGAGCCGATTTCGGCGCCCTGCTGCGCAAGCAATATGACGACTTCGGCCGCATCATCCGCGACGCAAGCATCAAACCCGAGTGAGCTTGGCCTCGCGAACGTCGGCACTTCCGCTAATCGGGGTCAGAACTCACCGGTCCGACGTTGGCGAATGCACGGCAGGTCTACGCCCGGATAGCTGTCGAAGTTGCTGCACTGCCGAAGTCTTCAGCCCCGTGCCAATTCCGGAAACACCAGCCGAAGCCGCGATCAAAGGTGAATTACTTTTTCGGTGGCACAACCATCACGCCGGCTTTCTCGACATTGAAGCTCATCAAATCTTCACTGAGAACGAGCGGCCCAGAGTACGTTGTGCGCGTCCTTTGAACGACATCGTCTTCCGTCGGCGCCGGGTATTGCTTGGTTCCTTGGAGAACCAGGTGATGATAGACGGCCAGCTTAGGTTTGCTGCGGGAGAAGACAACTCCTGCTTCGTCAGGCTTGGTATGATGCGCGAGGATAGCCCGGTATATAGTTGAAGCTAGGAGAAGTTCGTCCTTCGCCATGGCGACCTGATGGATCAGGAGGTCAACGCCGGTTGCAAACTTGATTAGATTCTCCGAGAATTTGGTGTCGCCCGAAATCAAAACCGATCGTCCGTCATAGTCCACGCGGAAGCCGAAAGCGGGCTTGAGCAGTAGTCCGTGATCTACCTCGAAGGCTGTGACCTTGACGCCGTTTCGCTCATAGACGACGCCCTCGCGGAATTCGACTGCCTCGACCGCGACACCTTCCTTGGGCATATCCTGGTCAGCGATCCGTGCCTGGATGTCCCACGCGTAGGCCTGTTCAAGGCCCGCCATCATCCCCTTGGTCCCGTCCGGTCCCCAAATACGAAACGGCGTCTTTCGCTCGCCGTACACGGTCGGCAGCCAACCCGTCAGCCATACGTCGGGTATCCCAACGACATGGTCGGAGTGGAGATGTGTGATGAACACAGCGTCGAGGCCCCCAATTCGAACACCGGCCTGCCATAGGCGTAGCGCCGCACCACGCCCGGCATCGAACAACAGCGTCTCCTTGCCTGCTCGAACGAGGGTGGCGGGTCCGAAGCGCTGCGGCAAAGGTACCGGGCTGCCTGTCCCAAGTGTCACGACATTGAAATCAGATGCAGGCTGTTGCTGTCCGCTTGCTGTTTGGACGAACGGGTCGCCGGTGGCCAACGCCGCGGCGCCGAGCAACAGGGATATCGCAATCCTTGGAAGCAAGCTGCGTCGGCACATTGTTTTTCTCCTTGGTTGTCGCAAGCGCAGCTTGCGGATGTGAGTGGGGCCCGAATATGCAGCCGGAGCTAAAGCATCGAGCCACCTTGGCCCTGTTAGGCGCACGGCCCTGAGACGGTGAGAGTGATCGATCGTAAGCGTTGATGGTGGTGCACCCTTATGCAGTACTGGTATAGATGGAAGACCCTATTTTCCTCTATGGGGTTAGCAGAATGCCTATGGCCAGGCACATTGACTGGGACCGGCAAATCGGCCGGCGGCTCAAGCTTCGTGATTTGCATGTGTTTCTGACGGTCGCGCACCGAGGGAACATGGCCAAGGCAGCCGCCGAGCTAGGGGTATCCCAGCCTGTCATCTCTGCCGTCATTGCCGGTCTCGAGCACGCGATCGGCGTCCGCCTGTTCGATCGACAACGGCTGCTACTTCAGGCGGGGAGCACCCGGCAGCCTAGAAACGGCTGACGACCGTGATCGGTCAGCCCCGCGCATGCGGGGAGCACCCGATCGACGCCTACAAATTTGATCGCTTTTTAGCTCAGAGGTAGCCAAGACCCATGGCGTCTAGCCCTGTGCGCATTGCCTCACGCTCGCAGATCTTGGAGTTAGCCAAGGCCGTGGCGTCTAGGGACAAGGCCATTGCTACTGAGCACGGCCTGGCCCCTCCGCCACGACGTCCAGCGCCTGCTCAGACCATGGCACAGCCAGGCTGGAACCACGCCTGGCGGACATGCTGAAGGCGGGGAGACGTCTCTTGGTCAGCCCTTTCGCCCTATCATCAGGACTGGAAGCAATGTAACGTTAGCGCACGGTTCAAGCATGAAGGCGCATATTGCGGCCAAGCTGAGCCGCGAGCACGGGGAGGAGCGCATATTCCGCATCTCCGTGGGCCAGTCGCTGGAAACCTACTCGCGATGATCTGAGCAATCCGATGGCCAAGACGGTACATACGATGCTCCGAATTCTCGATGAATCGCGTTCCACCGACTTCTACCGCCGCGCCCTTGGCCTCGGCGTCGCGGATCGCTTCGCCTTCGACGATTTCACCCTGGTCTATCTGCGCAGCCAAGAATCCGATTTCGAGCTCGAGCTCACCGTCAATCATGGACGCACGGCGCCGTACGCGCTCGGCGACGGCTACGGCCATCTGGCGGTTGTAGTCGACGATCTCGATGCCGAGCACGCAAGGCTCAGTAAGGAAGGCCTGCAACCCAAGCCGATTAAGGAATTTATCCGTGAGGGCACTCTGATGGCCCGCTTCTTCTTCGTGGAAGATCCCGACGGTTACAAGATTGAGGTCATGCAGAAGCACGGACGGTACCGCTGAGGCCAATCCGTCGAGGTCTACAGAATGGAGGAAACGACAA
The DNA here is from genome assembly GCA_963820375.1 of uncultured Alphaproteobacteria bacterium. Classification (GTDB taxonomy): domain Bacteria; phylum Pseudomonadota; class Alphaproteobacteria; order Rhizobiales; family Hyphomicrobiaceae; genus AWTP1-13. The sequence continues at coordinate 17,218 of CAWFZX010000024.1, forward strand.
TGGATCAAAGTCGAGCGGATTCGCTAGATCGGCGGCAATTTCTTGCCGGGGTCGGAACCGCCGCGCTCATCATTTCCGGCGCCGCGGTCATCCACACGGACGAGGCTTGGGGTCTCGAAGTCAAAAATCTCAAGCCGGAGACCATGCGAACGCTCATCAAGACGGCGCGCGACATCTATCCGCACGACCGTCTCGCCGATCGTTTCTATGCGGTGGCCATGAAAAGCTATGACGTGAAGGCGGGCACCGATCCGCAGACCAAGACGACGGTCGAGCAGGGCGTTGCCCAGCTTGACGCGCTTGCCCGCAAACGGCACGGCGTCGCCTATGTCGACGTGGGCTGGGAGGCTGATCGCGTCGCACTGTTGCGACAGATGGAGCGCGAGCCATTCTTCCAGAACGTCCGCAGCGGGCTTGTTGTGTCCCTCTATAACCAGAAGGAGGTGTGGCCGATCTTTGGCTACGAGGGAGAATCGGCTTCGAAGGGTGGCTACATCAAGCACGGTTTCGACGACATTGCCTGGCTATAGGCGCGGATAGAACGAGGGCAATCCCATGGACGCGAAATACGATCTGAACGACAACTCGGTCGTCGTCATCATCGGTTCCGGTGCCGGCGGCGGCACCCTTGCAAACGAGCTCGCGCAAAAGAACATCAAGGTGGTCGTGCTGGAGGCCGGCAAACGCCACGAGGTTGGGGACTTCGTCAACGACGAATGGGAGAGCTTCACCCAGCTCGCCTGGTCTGACATGCGCACCACGTCCGGTAGCTGGCGCGTGCACAGGGACTTCCCGAATTTGCCGGCATGGATCGTCAAGGCGGTCGGCGGGTCGACCGTGCACTGGGCGGGCGCGTCGCTGCGCTTCCAGGAGCACGAGTTCAAGGCGAAGAGCGCCTATGGCGGCATCCAGGGCGCCAACCTGCTCGACTGGCCGGTCACGCTTCAGGAGCTCGAGCCCTACTACGCTAAGGCCGAGGACAAGATGGGAGTGACCCGCACGAATGGCATTCCCGGCCTGCCTGGCAACAATAATTTCAAGGTGATGGCCGCCGGCGCCACCAAGGTGGGCTACAAGGAGGTCCATACGGGCCGCATGGCGATCAATTCGCAACCGCGCGACGGCCGCGGCGCCTGCCAACAAATCGGATTCTGCTTCCAGGGATGCCTGTCGGGTGCCAAATGGTCGACGCTTTACACGGAGATACCCAAGGGCGAGAAAACGGGGAAGCTAGAGGTTCGTCCGGAGTCTCACGCCGCCCAGATCGAGCATGATGCGGGCGGGAAAGTCACCGGCGTCGTCTACTTCGACAAAGCTGGCAAGCAGCAGCGGCAGAAAGCCCGCGCCGTTTGCGTCGCCGGGAACTCGATCGAAACACCAAGGCTGCTGCTGCTCTCTCAATCGAGCAAGTTCCCCAATGGGCTTGCCAATTCATCCGGCCAGCTCGGTCGCAACTACATGCGGCATATGACCGGGTCGGTTTATGCGGTGTTCAATCGGCCGGTGCGCATGTGGCGCGGAACTACCATGGCCGGAATCGTGACCGACGAGGCAGCGCACAACCCTAAACGCGGCTTCGTCGGCGGCTATGAGATGGAAACCTTGTCCATCGGATTGCCATTCATGGCGGCCTTCCTCGATCCCGGCGCGTGGGGGCGCGAGTTCACCAGCGCGCTGGACGGCTACGAAAACATGGCGGGCATGTGGCTGGTCGGAGAGGACATGCCGCAAGAGAACAATCGGATTACGCTCGACCCAAGCGCCAAGGACAAGTTAGGCCTACCGGTTGCTAGCGTGCATTTCGACGATCATCCCAATGATGTTGCGATGCGCAACCACGCCCACAAGGCGGGCACCGCGATCTACGAAGCGGTCGATGCCACACGGGTGTTTCCGACGCCGCCGTATCCTTCCACCCACAATCTCGGTACGTGCCGGATGTCAGAAAATCCGCGAGATGGCGTCTGCAACAAATTCGGCCAGACCCACGACATCAAGAATCTGTTCATCTCGGACGGTAGCCAATTCACGACCGGCGGCGCCGAGAACCCAACATTGACGATTGTCAGCCTTGCCATTCGTCAGGCCGACTACATCGCCGAGGAGATGGGCAAGAACGCCATCTGAATTCTTGCGATAGAGATCGAGGCCCGTCCTGTTGTCGCGGGATGGGCCTTACTGTGACGCAGCCGCTTAATTGCTCGCAGCACAAGTAAAGAAACGTGCCAAGGCAATCCTCCAGGCAAAAAGTACAGGGTTTTTCAAACATGCCACGCGGCGGAAAGCGGCCAGGATCCCGCCGAAAGAAGGGCGTGCCCAACAAGGTCACTGCGGACGTCCGCGAGGCGATCCTCAAGGCTTTTGACTTGGCGGGCGGTGTCGAGTACCTGTGCGCGGTCGCTCGTGAGGATCCTGCGCCCTCCTGGGCAAGCTCATCCCCGTCAAGGTCGGGGGCGACGAGGACAATCCGCCGGTGTTCAGGATGACGATCCACGCACCACCAAACGAAAGCAGAGAGCAGTGGCTTGCCAGAACCGCACGAGAACGGGGACTTTCGCCCCGGTTGTGGGCGCCTCAGCCGGCCCCACAAACGGACGGGATCATGGCTAGGTGGGGACATCGGCCCGGGGAATGGGACGGAGCAAGAGTGGCAGGAGCTGCCGTCTCTCAGGTTCTTCCTCCTCCGCTTATGCCGAGCCGATTGCCAAGCAGGAGGAACCCTCCGCGTTCGACATCGTTCGCCGGGTGAGAGAAGAAGCAACAGAGGACTAGCTAATGAGCAAACGAAAGAGCAGGAACCTGTCCGTGCCTGCAAGAGACCCGAAATACGCAGGACAAAACAACGTCAAAAGGACAACAGCGGCCGCTGCAAGAAAGAAATGACCGCATCGCAACGTTGGCAGCTGAGGGTCACAACTTTGCCTGCCCGCATCGCTGACGCACGGCGGTTGAACCCCTAGTAGCTGTCTAGCTTGCTGCGCTACCGAGAACGGCAGCGCTTGGAGACAATGGCGAGCGGGGGACGGGATGTGAACCCTAACCCCTTCAGCCCACTCTTTCCCACCGGTCACTTTCTCGGATGTAGCCCTGCACTATGTCCGCGGATTCGTCGGGAGTGTGCGCCTGAATGCGGTAGCTCGGCAGCTCTTTGGCAGCCGCGCTGGTCGCGTAGCCGGCGCGCAGCGAGTGGCCGCTGAATAGGGCCGCGGCCGCCTTGGCGTCCTTGTGGGTCTTGCCTCGGCGATGCTCGAGCCGGCGCATACGCGTCTGCGCGATTGCGGAGACGCTGTGGCCCGTGAGGCGTCGGGCGGAGGTGGCCATGCTGATCGATCGGGCAGAACACGCCTGCCTCGGTTGCAGCCCAGCGAGAGCGGCCCAGGCTTCGAGCGCCCGGCATGCCGTCGGCATGTCGCCCCGTGGGATCACGATCTGCTCGGCGGCATCCTGGCTCCTTTCGGAGGCGGCGCTGCCGGCGGCGGAAAGAAATGAGTATCACCGGTGTGAACGCCGGCAAGAGCAAGGCAACCACCATGAAGTTGTTGAGACGCGCGCACCGAGACATCTGAGGCTCGGACGCTTGCCAGCGACCCCTCGCAGTGCAGAATGCGGGTCGCCTTCCAAGCCAGCCCCAGCCATGGCAGAATCGACGCCGCATAATGCAATCGCAACTCTCGGGAGGTCGACCGTGACGAAGCTCCGGCGTGTGGGCGCCATAGTCGCCATTCTGATCGTGAACGCGACAGTCGCCCACGCACAGCAGGCGCCCGAGCAGAAGCCGTTCCCCGAAAGGCATCCCAATCCGGCGCAGGCGATCCGCATGATCAACTTTGCAGGCGGCTTCAACCTGCCGATCTGGATGACACAGCGCCAGGGCTTCTTTGCCGCCGAGAAGATCGACGTCAAGATCGACTTCACGCCCGGCTCCACCTACCAGCTCACGCATCTAATCGCCGGCACCTACGACATGGGGTTTACGGCGATCGACAACATCATCGCCTACCGCGAGGGGCAGAACGAGGCCTACCTGCCCCCTGGCACAAACGTCGATCTGATTGCCGTGCTGGCCTCCGACGACGGCTTCCTGTCGATCTCGGCGCAAAAGGACATCACCTCGGTCGAGGCGCTGAAGGGCCGTACGGTCACGGTCGATGCCATGACCACGGGCTTTGCCTTCGTGTTGCGCGAGGTGCTTGCCAGGAAGGGCGTGCCGGAGAGCGACGTCAATTTCGAGCGCGCCGGTGGCGTCGCCAACCGTTTCCGCATGATGATCGAGAACCCGAACCATGCCGCCACAACGCAGATGACGCCGTTCGACCTGCTCGGCGAAGCACGCGGCTTCAACACCGTTGCCCGCGCACGGGACGTGCTCGGTCCCTACCTCGGGCTGGTTGCCGGCGTGAAAAGGTCGTGGGCCGAGGCCAATCGTGACCTCGTGGTGCGCTTCATCCGCGCCTACGCCAAGGGCGTGGAGGCCATGTACGATCCAAGGAACCGGCCGATCGTCGAGGCGATTCTCGTGGCTAATGCGTCAGGCATGACGCCTGAACTCGCCGTTAAGGCCTACGACATCTACGTCAATGACAAGACCGGCTTCTTCAGGAGGCCGGTGTTCGATACGGAAGGGGCCAAGACAGTGCTGGCGCTCCGCAGCAAGTACGGTGTGCCGCAGAAGTCCCTGACGGACGCCGACCGATATTATGATACCAGCTACCTGGAGGCGGCCGGCATCAAGTAGTAAGCGCATCAAGCCGCCGTCCGCTGCCGCGAGGTGTCAACCGCGTACCGTTCAGCGAAGGGACCTCCAATGCCTTACCACATTGCATTTCTCGGCACCGGCATCATGGGCGCGCCGATGGCCGCCAACCTGATGAAGGCAGGCTTCAAGGCCGCGGTCTGGAACCGCACCCGCTCCAAGACCGACCAACTCGCCGCGCAGGGTGCCCAGGTCGCCGACGGCCCGGTCGACTGCGTCAAGGACGCCGACTACGTTCTTTCCATCCTCGACAGCGGGCCGGTTGTGCGCGAGGTATTCTTCGACAGCGGGGCGGCGGATGCGATGAAACGCGGTGCCGTGTTCATCGACATGGCCTCGATCCCGCCGAAAATGGCCCAGGAGCACGCCGCCTGGCTCAAGGAGCGCGGGGTCGGGCATCTCGACGCCCCGGTCTCGGGCGGCAGCCTCGGCGCCGCGGAAGGCTCGCTGGCGATCATGGCCGGCGGCGAGCGGGCCGATTTCGACCGCACCGAGCGCGACGGCGTGTGGAAGCCGATGGGCCGGGCCAGCTACATCGGCCCCGCTGGCAGCGGCCAGATCGCCAAGCTCGCCAACCAGATCATGGTCGCCTGCAACATCGCCAGCGTGGCGCAAGGCCTCCTATTCGCGGGCGCCGGCGGCGCCGACCCCGCCCAGATTCCGGTGGCGCTGGCCGGCGGCCATGCCGACAGCCGTGTGCTCCAGGAGCACGGCCGGCGCATGATCAATCGCGACTTCCGCCCAGGCGCGCCAATCCGCAACTTCGTCAAGGATCTCGACACAGTGCTGGCGACAGCCAAGGAGATCGGCCTGCCGCAGCTGCCGATCGTCAAGGCGGTACGTGACGTCTTCAAGGAGCTTTATGATGGAGGCCGCCAGCAGTGGGACCACAGCGCCTTCCTGCTCTTTTTGGAGAAGCTGAACGCGCCCGCGCGCCTCGGCGACAAGGCCGACACGCCGCCCGCGTGAACCGTCCATCCTTGCCCTCGACCCTGCTGGCTCGCGGGGCGCTTGACCAAGATCGAGTGCACCGCCGCCTGGTGTCTTGGCGTCGACGACACCCTGCGATCACGGAGAAAATCGACGTCTGAACTACGTGGAGGGAGCCGACGCGCTGCCACGGTGTCGTTGACGGTGACCTTGTTTCAATCCACGCGTTGCCGCCGTTGCGCTTTACCTCGAAATGTCGGCTTTCGAAGCACTCCTGTCGTGCCGCAAAGCGTCGACGGCAAGAAGGTGCCAGAAAACAGATAAATTCTGCGCGCTCAACTCCTTTTCCCAATATTGCAGCGTCTTCACGTTTTAGGACAACCTCGGAATGACCACAGCGCGGTCAAGTTCTCGCCATATCCGCAGCTGTGCAATAGGTGGCCGGATATAGAGCGCTGAGAACGCACATAGATGCTGCCCCGGTACTCTCCGACGGCATGGGCTCTGTCGAGGATTCAACGCCAGAGCCCATGTATTCTGAAACCATAATGAGGCTGTGCGGGATTTCTCCATCTACACCATGGGGAGTACCATGAAGCTTATCTCGACGGCTCTTGTAGGTTTGATGATGACGGCGGTCGTCCCGGCTATCACCAGCCGGACAGCGAAAGCGGACGGCGGGGCAATCCTCATTGGTGTCGGAGTTTATCTCGCCGGAGACTACGTTGTCGGGCACACGTGCCAGATGCGGAATTGGCCATTCAATGTGGTGCGGAAAGTATACTACGGCCTGCAAGGTAAACGGCTCTGCAGATACCGCTACAGGCACTAGCGCTTCACACTCGCCTACACCCTCGCGGCCGTCGAGCGCGGGACCGACAACGCGTACTGGCAACACCCTGGTAGACTTCGGGGGCAATATTTAGGTCAGCTTTCCCGAGGAACTTCGGCCGTGCAGGCGAGATAGCCGGCATGCCTCTTCGTGACCCTAATTCACCGTGTTCCCGAATGTTTGCGGCATGGCGCTTGCGCGCTGCACTGCGCGGTTTCCAGCCCGTCAGGAGAGGCAGCAAGATTCCCGATCGGCGCCAGGCGCTCGGCGACTGCGACAAGCTTGCCACTAACGCACACGTGCCGCTTCGCTCATCGGAGTCTTGTCACGCACTGCTGGAGATGAACTCTACCCCGCCCACAACGCTAGGCTGGAAGGCGTGATCGCGCAGCTCGGCGCGGCACTGTGGAAGGTGGGCTGACAGCGTGCAGGCAGGAACGCAGGGTTTCGACCTCGGAACAGTCGGCCGTGCCCAACGGGGCGATCAGGAAACCGTCCTCCACAGGGTCGCAGCGGTAGCCCGGATGGCGCCGCAGGCTGCCCTCGATCAGCACATCGACCTTGCCCTCGAGTAGCTCGTGCAGGCCCGCCGGCTGGCTGATGCGGAGGGCGACCTGCGGTTGAGCCCGGCGGAACTGCGCCAGCCGCGTCCGCAGGCCATCGACGTCGACACCGCCATGTACTCCAACATGCAGCAGGCTCGTGATGCCCTCGGGCCTGAGCGCAGCGGTCGCCTCGGCGATGCGATGAAACGCCTGACGTAACGGCGTCAAGTAGGCTTCCCCAGCAGGGGTCAGGATTACCTGCCGTGTCAGCCGCTCGAACAGTTGCACGCCCAGCCGCTCCTCCAGCAGGCGAACCTGCTGGCTGACGGCGCCAGCAGTGACGTGCAGCTCGTGCGCGGCCTGCTTGAAGCTGAGATGGCGGGCTGCCGCCTCGAAGGCGCGTAGCGCATTGAGCGGCGGTAGTAGATAGGTCATGGGCAGACTCCGGGGAGTGCGGGCCCGCAAGAATGCATGAGGCCCGCTCGCGCGACAAAGGAGAAATCCTGCTTTGTCGCCGACGAAGCCAATTCGTACGGATGCGCAACTTGCGCAGCAAGCGCGTCGATAAAGCTACCACCAAAGGACTGAGTAGTGCCGCCCGACATGCCCTCCATTGAAACGTCGTATTCCTGGATCCGCCTTGTCGCCTCGATCACGCTCAGCACACTGGGCTGCGTTGGTCTGTGGTCTTTGGCCGTCGCGCTGCCGGCGGTGCAGGCGGATTTCGGGCCTCGACCCTCTCCCCTGTTACGATCCGCCGAGCCGCGCGCGGCTGGATGCAGCGGCCGACGGCTTCCCGCTGCGGCCTTCTGCACGTCTCTGGCCTTCGGTTGAGACCCTCGCGTATCTGTAGATGTTGCTTACCTCCCTCGACGATGCCAAATACGTTTTCCCGCGGATCGGTACCAAGCTGGTGGCCCTGAGGCTGTCTCCAGCATCACCACCTGGCAGCCGGCGGCCTCAAGGGGCCACTGCTGCAGATGCTTCGCGTTCGAGAGCCGCTTTTTCCTGATCTCATAGTGGGCCTCGAACGCCTAACGGAAGGTGACGGCGTTGGCGCGCTGCTGCGCCCGCTCGCCGATCAGGTCTCGACCATCGCTCGCTGCGCGCCGAATCTCGAGCGCCCGGTCGCGCGCCTTGTCGATCGTCACCGGAGGGAGGGCACCAAGGCCACGGTTGCGGCGTTCGCCGTTGATGGTCACGCGCAGGACCCAGCAGCGTGCCCCTGGCGTCCCATCCTCAGCGGCGCAGCGATCTGATCGGTTGATCTGCTCCGGTTGGCAACGCCCAGAACTTTCCTCGTTAGATCGTCGTCGAAATCGCCGACTCACGGCGCGATCCAGGCCCGCGCCGCTTTGCCCGGTTCCGACCACCGGCTGGGACCTCATCGTCCTCTTTCGCGACGTGGATCAAGAAGTCTTGGCCCGTCGCGAACCTAATGAACCGCCGGCGGCAAATGCTGGATGCCCCGCTTGAGCGCCTTGTAGTCCGTTTCGCACACGACGATGTTGACGTCACCATGACCATTGCGCTCGACCACACCATCGTGCCGGCGCGGCGGCACGACGGCTATATCGCGGCGAGGTCGCAATCCAAATACCAAACGGTGCCGCCGACCCGATCCTTCCGCCAGCGTGCCAGCCGGCCAAACATGAGATGAGACACATGCCTTCGGCGGCGATCGGCGCACCATTGCTTGTAGGCCACCCAGATCACCTCCGACTGCGACCTAACGGTTGGTTCCCAAAGCGGCTGCGCTTGCGATGACTTGCTTAAGAAGTTCCGGTCCGACGGAGTTCTCGCCCATAAAAGGGCGACTATAAGCGGCGATGAGCAGCACGGACAGGGCAATGCCTGTTGCAAAGAGCATCAATGTCATTGCGCAGGCGCGCCGGTTATCGCTGTGAACCATGGCAATGGCGACCAAGGTGCAGAGTCCCTGAAGCAAAATCCCCACCCATTTAACCGCGCCTACGGCAAACTCGCTGATAACAATGCGCTGGCGTCTTGCATCAAGTGCTGTATGCAGAGCTCTTACCATTTCAGGCCGAGCAGCCCGCTCGCTATCATCGGCGGGCTTTATCGCGAGGGCGTCGTGCAGTGCTCCGATCAAAGCCGTGGGTAGAGGCGAGAGGGTCGCTCGCTGATGGGCCATCTCTGGCCATTCTTGATTCACCGCAACCTCTATATGACGGTTGATCAGAGCATAAATACGGGTCTTCTGTTCTTGGGGGAAAGTTCCGGCGAGTAGAACGACAGCACGAAGCGCGCTGGCCTCGCTGGCAATGGCGGCCTTTGCTTTATCGAAATTGTTCCAGACCTCGACCGCGATGAAGCCAACCAACAGCGCGAAAAGAATGCCCAGTGGCGGTAACATACCGGGCGACACTGCCTTGAAGGCTCGTGCCCACTCGGTCAGTGCGAGCTTGGTGACAAGCAAATACACTCCACCTGCGATGAGATAAGTGGCCACGAAGACAATCAAGGCCATCCATGACACAGGGAGATTGAGCAACCAGTCGGCCACCATCGAGTTCCTGCTTGAGTGCGTTGCGGCTGTAGGCTGACCTAGTTGAATCGTCTAAAGGCCACGTCAACGTCAATGGTCGGCCCTACGGCGCCAAGTCGGTCAGGAGCATAACCGAAGGGCCTGTTCCGCCATCCGTACACGCGCGACGGCAAGGTCGCTAGTGAGTAACCGAACTGAGCGTCGCTGTCGCCTCTACTGGGAGCAGACTGAAAGAGACGCCTAACGCAGCCCCGTGCCGCCAGGCGGGACATCACCCGCAACCCCAGGGCTAATCTTCGCAATGGCGTGCCAAACGTGCGGGCGAACCAGCGGCGGCGCTGCTCGCGCGCCCACAGCTGGATGTCGATTTCGGAAACGATGTGGCGTGTCTTGTGCTGCGCGACCGCGTTCATGGCACGTCCTCAATAGTTGTGTGCGGCGACGCTTAGTCCTCACGACAGGCTTTTCGGGCGGAGCAGCGCGGCAGCGCTGGTAGCGTGGGAAGACGCACTAACGCAGTCCTTCCAAGTTGGCGATTGTCGCAATTCTGCACGACGCCGCCCTACCGCGGCCTGCTTGCGACAAATCAATTCCCGCGTCGCGAAGCTGTCTATCAGTAAGGTCCCTCAGTGCCCGACCATCACCGCCATATCTGAACATTTCCAGTAGATCGAAATTCAACCACCCCAGTCTCTCACCTTCGTCAACCATGGCATGTCCCTCCTCATTCGAGGGCGCCCCTTGGGGCCTAAGCTTGGCTTGCCTATCGGAATGCGTTTGCGCTGCTAAAGGCATAGGACCCTCCTTTGTTTCCCGATCCTCATCCGCAGGCCGCTGCGGCTGTCCTCCGCTAAAAGACACATGCACACAAGTCGTAATTGTGTACCGGAAGATCTTTGGCATCGCGCGTCATTTGCATGATATTCAGTGAGGGCGTGGTTGCCATGGCCTTTGCCGGCGACGTGGTGCTAACAGCGTGCATGCTCGAGACGGTAATGAGAGCAGTGGTCACCGCGGTAGCAACGATGATAGTGATGTTGCGCATCGTCCTCTCCTTGCATGGTTGCCTTGTTTAACCAGTGAGGGCAGGCTACTGCCTGTTTGTATCGCCCCGATGTTGCGCCGCCTCGATTTTTGTATCGTGTGTATCGCGCTTCTGCCGCGCGCACTATCAAAGCTGTGCGCGGCGCAGGCCGTCGGCGCAACCGGCATCGCCGGAGTTTGTGACCGCGATTGAGCAGGTGGGCAAAGCTGGTGACCACGCACGCTGCCCCGAGCAATTCATCCTTTTGACAACAGCTATTTCTCCGAGTTCGGCACCTTCGGCATCACGGATCGAGCCAGCGACGCGCCGGCCGACTTGCGCGGACAATTTTTGGGCGCAGACCTTCGCGACGTCGCCGAACGCGACGTACATGGTCAAAGGCCCCGTGCCGCCGCGACCGGAGGATCTCGAGATGCTGCTCGCCGCAACAATGGGATGTAGAATCGATTTCCCTCACCGCCTGAATAGCTGACAATCCGCAGGCTCTGCCGACAACGAAGGTTGGCGCTCGCCTATGAAAGGCAGCGATGTGGTTGTCGCGGCCCGTTTCCTACCCGGCTCGAGTCACGAACATGTAACCGACGCCGCGCACGGTGCGGATAACGTCAGGGTGCGTCGGATCGGGCTCTATCTTCCGGCGCAGGCGGGTGATGCGCAGGTCGATAGCGCGGTCGAACGGCTCCATCTCGCGATGCGCAGTCACTTCCAGTAGCCAGTCCCTCTGCAACGGCCGGTTGGGATTCTCAGCAAATACCTTGAGCAGGTCGTACTCGGTCGCCGTTAGCGTCTCCTCGCTGCCGTCGGCCGGATCGACCAGGACGCGCCTTTCGAGGTCGAGCACGCGGCGACCCATGTGTATGCGCGGTCCTGCCGTCACGATCACCCCGGTCGCCCGCCGCAGTACGCTCTTCACCCGCGCCAGTAGTTCGCGCGGCTCAAACGGCTTGGCGATGTAGTCGTCCGCACCCGTTTCGAGCCCCACCACGCGATCTACGGTGTCCGAGGCGGCCGTGACCATAACGATGCCGATGTGCGGACTCTTCTCTCGCAGCCATCGCGCTAGGGCGAATCCGTCTTCGCCCGGCAATCCGACATCGAGCAGCACGAGCGTCGGCATCTCGCGTTCCACCAGCTTGCGCAACGCGGTGCCCCCAATGGCCCCACTGACGCGGAAATTCTGTCGGGTCAGGTAATCCACCAGCAGCCGGCGCTGTGTGGTCTCGTCTTCGACCACTACGATATGCGGGCGGCGGTCCATCCCGTATGAGCCTTTCGTGCGACTGCAGTGCCACCAAAGACACGGGGACCGAAACGGGTCGAAAATCCGATCGCCCGCCGCGCAGGCCACCCGAACTATACGATAGCAAAGGGAGTCCCAGTATCAGGACGACAACCCCTACCAGAAGGGAGGTGAATTCCGACAACAACTGAGTTTGCGGCGCACGGCGCTCATCCCGCGGCACCGCAGCGACGCTAACGCTTCATCTCCATCGTCATGCCACGGAGCACCTTTGGCGTTTTCTGTGTCACCTCGCGGCCGGAAGGGACGCGGGGCGTTAATGCTGGAGCTTGCGCCAGGGCCAAGTGCGCGATACCGACGATACAAAAGTAGCCTGCCGCGACACACGGACGATACACCGATTGGCCAAAGTAGCGGGTCGGAGACTCCAAAGATGTCCATTAACCATCCGCTTAAACCTGGCCCGTTATCAGAGTCGCCGGATCGGAACACTAAGAGACGGGCCATATCGTCCTGGGTACGCGGCCTTTTCGTTGCCGCAGCTCTCGCCGGCGCCACGCCACCGGCCTGGGGCGGCGATATCCGGGTGGGTTTCATTAACCCTACGGGCCCCCCCGAATTCTGGCGTCAGGTCTCCGCGACGATGCGGGCCGCGGCGGCGGAACTCGGGATCGACGTTGACGAGCGCCATACCCAGCGCTCATTCGACAAGGCGATCGCACTCGCGCGCGACTTTGTCAGCCAACGCCCGCGAGTTGACTACCTGATCGCCACCAATGATGTTGGCGTCGGCGGCGAGATCATCAAGTTGGCCGATGCGGCCGGCGTGCCGCTCATCCTGCTGAACAACGATCTCGATGAGAAGCATTGGGCAGAATATGGGGAGCCGCGCACGAAGTATCGGCATTGGCTCGGCAGCATCGTACCCGACCACGAGGGTGGCGGGTATGGGATCGCCGAGGCGATCCTCATCGAGGCGGTGCGGATCAAGAAGAACCGCCCCTTAAAGCTCCTCGCGCTCGCCGGGGAAGTCGACACGCCGGCCAGTACTGGCCGCATCCGTGGCCTGAACCGTGCCATCAGCGTGATGGGAAAGCTGTTTGGCCCAGGTTCGGTGGAGTTAATCGATGTACGCAACCTGGACTGGAGCGAGAAGAGCGCGGAAACATGGATGCGCGAGTTCCTCCAAAAGGGCCCGCGCATTGACGCGCTGTGGGCGGCCAACGATCCGATGGCCTTGGGCGCGATCACGGCCCTGCGCGAAGCCGGATACAAGCCCGGCGTCGATGTGGTGGTGGGCGGGCTTAACTGGAGCCAAGGAGGCGTCGAGCGAGTCCTGAAAGGCGAGATGATTGTGACCCATGGCGGCCACTTTCTTCTCGGCGCATGGGCGATGGTCATTCTCCGCGACTACCACGACGGGCGCGACTTCGCGGAGGAAGATGTGCGCCTGCAATTCCCCATGGGCGCCTTCGATTTGTCGGTCGCGCGGCGCTTCCCCGAGATCGGCAAAGTCGATTGGCGCGCGGTCGACTTCACTCGGTTCAGCAAGATCCGCAACCCCGCGGTCATGCGCTACAAGTTTACGCCGGATGCCGTGCTGAGCCACCTCCCACCTACCCATTAGAAAGGTGCGCATGGCTTACCCGACAACATCCGTAGTTGCCTCAGGGGCCACCGCACCGGTAACCACGCCATCACGCGGCGCGCTGAACCCCGCTGCGCTTCCGCCCCTCGACGGACGAGGCAGGTGGGACTGTCGCCGTCCGGGGGCCGCGCAATGACTCGTCGGAACAAGGTGGCGCTCACCATTCTGATGGGGCTTGCCCTCATTGGCATCTTCGCGGTCACGCAAAGCGGCGTGGCCATTTTCGCGATCGCCCGATTTGGCACAAGCTTCAACCAGATCGCCCAGACGAATTTACCCGCCTTGATCGCCGCCTCGCAATTATCGGAACTGAGTCAGACCCTGGTCGCCACGGCGCCGGAGATTGCGCTTGCCGACACGCAGGTGCGGCGGCAAGCCATCGCCGATCAACTGAATGGCCGGGTGACGAGGCTCGCCCGCAGCGTTGCGGACCTTGACCGAGCCGCGGAGGATCATGAGCAGGCGTCGACTGTACAGCGTGAACTGGACGCTGTGGTCGCCAACCTGAAAGGCTTGGACGAGCTCGTACGCCAGCGCATCGATGCCAGTAACGCGCTCGACGCGGTCATGGCCCGCCTGCCCAGCCTGGCTGCGCGTGTGAGGAAGGTTGCCGACGAGGCGATGATTGGTGAACGAGGCCCCGAGCAGCGCTCCAACTCCACCATCGCAGAACCCGATCGGAGGCGCTTGGTCGAGTGGTCGGCAGCAGGCCTGGAATGCATTATTCTCATGCTGGCCGCGCCGGCCGTGCGCACCACCTCGCGCCTGGAGCGCGTCAACTCCGGCCTAAAGGCGCTCGTCGAAGGCATGGAGGACGTGCGGAAACAATTGCCGCAAGCCTTGCAGTCCAAAATCGGCGGCATGCACGGCGAGATCGTGCGGTTTGGACTTGGCGCCGCGGGCCTTCTCGAGGCGAGGCGTGTCCAGATCGAAACCGAGGCCGCTATCCAGACAGCGCTGCGGCTTATTCAGCAAACTAGCGCGGCGTTTGTGGCCTCGGTTTCCGCAATTTCGAGCGCCACCCAGCGCGAGATTGGCAGTCGTTCCGCGTACTTCAACGAGATGGTCTCGTCTTTCACCTGGGTGAGCGTCGGCATGTCACTCCTATGTTTAGCCGCCGGTGCCGCAATCTTCGCGTACGTGCGACGCGCAGTGATCACCCGCCTTAACGTTCTCCAGCAGTATATGCGGGCGCAGGTCGAGGGACGGCCTGCCGCGATCTCAACCGTCGGGGAGGACGAAATCGCCGAGATGGCGAGGGCGACGCAGTTCTTCGTCACTGAGTTGAAGAAGCGAGAGGAGGCGCTGGCTGCGGCTAAGGAAGTGGCCGAGGCCGCGCGCGACTCGGCCGAACGGGCGGGGGCCGAGGCTGTAGTAGCGCGTACCGATGTCGAGCGCACGCGCGAAGTGCTGCAGACCGTGCTCGACAACATGAGCGACGGTATCGTCCTATTCGACAAGGACCTCCGCGTGACGTTCATCAACCAACAGCTGGTCAACTTCCAGCGATACCCCTCCGAGGTAGCCCGCCGGGGCGTCTCGGCCTACGACCTCCTGCGCTTCCAGGCCAAGCGCGGCGATTTCGGTCCTGCCGACGATGTCGAGCAGGCCGCTCAGGAGTGGGCCGCACGGGTGCTCCAACCGGTGAGTCATCGCTACGAGCGGCGTACGGCGAGCGGCCGATTAATCGAATTCAATTTCAAACCGCTGGAGGGCGGCAGGCTGCTCGTGGTCAGCCGCAACATCACCGAGCTGAAGGAGCGAGAAGAGGCGCTCGCCGCCGCCAAGGAGTCCGCCGAAATCGCGCGCGACGCGGCTGAATTGGCGCGTACCCAAGCTGAGGCCGCCAACCAGGCAAAATCGACATTCCTTGCCACTATGAGCCATGAGATCCGCACGCCGATGAACGGCGTGCTGGGAATGGTCGACGTGCTCGAGCGGCAGGGTCTCAACAAGGCGCAACGACGCACTGTTTCGATCATGCGAGACTCGGCGCAGGCTCTGCTGCATATCATCGATGCTGTCCTCGACTTCTCGAAGATAGAGGCAGGACGTCTTGAGCTTGAAGCCACACCCTTCTCGCTGAGCAGCCTGGTGGAGGGCGCGCTGGACACATTCCGGCCGCAGGCGGTGGCCAAGGGGCTCGTCCTCGACGCCGAGATCGAGGCCGGGTCCGACGACGCGCTGCTCGGGGACCCCACCCGCGTGCGGCAAATCGTGTTCAATCTATTGAGCAACGCCCTGAAGTTCACCGAGCGCGGCCGTGTGCGGGTAAGCGTCGGCACCGTGCCACTCGGTGACGGGAAAACACGCGCGACGCTCGCCGTGTCCGACACCGGCGTTGGGCTAGGCACGGAACAACTCGCCCGGCTGTTCCAACCCTTTGTGCAGGCCGACAGCTCGACGACACGGCAATTCGGGGGAACCGGGCTTGGTCTTTCGATCGTGCGCCGGCTGGCGCAGCTGATGGACGGCGAGGTCGCCGTCGAGAGCGCGCCAGGTGTCGGTTCCACATTCACTGTGACGTTGACGCTTCAGGCGGCGCCGGCGGACTCCCCACTCACGTCGCTGCTGAAGCCGCTTGCCAGAAAATCGGTGAAACTACGCGCGCGACGAGGCAAGGGCCCACGCGTCCTGGTGGTCGACGATCACCCCGTGAACCGCGAGGTGCTCGTGCGCCAGCTCAAGCTGCTGGGGATCGTCGCCGACAGCGCGGCCAATGGCGTCGACGCACTGGCGGCATGGGCGCCCGGCCGCTACGCCGCCGTGCTCGCCGATATACACATGCCGCGCATGGACGGCCACGAGTTAGCGCGGCAGCTGCGTGCCGCTGAAGCTGACCGCGGCGGTACCCCCACGCCGATCGTTGCGGTCACTGCCAACGCCATGAAGGGCGAGGAAGAGCGCTGCCTCGCATCCGGCATGGACGCCTATCTGGTGAAGCCGGTGAGCATCGACCGGCTACGCGCAACGCTGGAACGCTGGCTGCCCATTCAGGGTGAGGGCAATATTGGCGGCCCCACGAACCTGTCGAAACCCGCCGCCGCAATCGATCGCGACACCCTTGCGGCTTGGCTCGGCGACGATCGCGCCGCCATCGATTCGCTGTTGGGGAAATTCCGTGACACGGCAATCGAAGTGGAACGGGAGATCGACGCTGCCTCGGGCACCGGCGACCTTGCGACATTGGCCGTTGCAGCGCACAAGCTCAGGGGCGCCGCGCAGGCGGTCGGTGCAACCGGCGTTGGCGCTGCCGCCGCGGCCCTCGAGCAGGCGGGCAAGGTCGGCGACCGGGTACACTGCCGTGACCTGCTCGGTCCGCTCGTGGTGCAATTGCGTCACGCACTTGTTGAAATCGAGGGAATCAGAAGCTCGACGTAATTAGAGCAGGACGATGGCGCACGGTTGGTTAGGGACGCGTACAAGCCTTCGTTCCAGGTTTTGGCTCGCCAATTGATTTGCCGATAGCGTCATTTCTATTCGGTACAGAACCCTGTCCGTTCATTCGCCAAGATGCACTGGTCGCTGCAGCCGCTTCGCGGAGCACTGACGCCTCAAAGCTTTGAGACGTGCAACGGCAGGATGCATCGCGCCAAGGTATTGCAGCCTCGAGGTCGATCGCATGTCTCGACCGAGATTCGATCCAGACAATACGAAAT
>CAWFZX010000025.1:0-46858 GCA_963820375.1 uncultured Alphaproteobacteria bacterium
CACGCATCTAGTGTCGTCCGGCGGCAAACAATTCCTGATCAGCGCGGACGTGGTCAATCTTTCGCCCCACATTCAAACAAATCCAGAGTGGCAGCTTGCCATCGACCAGGATCCGCAAGTGGCCGTCGAAACGCGCCGGAAGATCTTCGATCGCGCCGTTGCCGACAGGCTGACGATTTCAGGAACGCATGGGCTAATGCCGAACGTCGGTGCGCTTGCCAAGGACGGCAATACCTACGTGTTCTTAGCCGAGGCGGGCGTGTAGTCCCATTGCCTCTTTTGGCAAGCGCAAGCTCCGTTGCTGGGCACAGGGCGGGCATTTTCGGCACTGCAGCGAGCCAGTCCGTTTACTGAGGTCAAAGAGACCTGATCAGCACATCAATTGCGATGCCGTTCATGACATGGGACAAGCGAGCAGGCACTCCTTTTGTCCGCGTGAAGCGCACGACATGGCCAAACGGTGGACTGGCCCGCCCTGCCCGACGGCCATGCTCACTTGTCAGGAATGACGATCTTACGGTCGCTCGTGTCGACCACGAAGATGGCTAGAAGCTTGGCCCGTTCCGTGTTGCTGGCATTGTGGCTCACCTGGTGATGATCACCCGGCTTCTCCGCCCAGCTCTCGCCAACCTTATACGTACGCTCGGGCTCGTCGTTCACTTTGCTGCGGATCGCTCCTTCCAACACCCGCGCATAAATGAAGGCCGAGGACGGGTGACGATGTGAGGGCGATCCGGCAGCGGGTTCGTACTCGACGAGCACGGCGCGCATGCTCTTGCCAGGGACATTCGGCAACTCCTGGTCAAAAACGACGGATACTTTCGATCCCGGAGCGATCGTCTCTTGAGCGGCGACGCTTGTCGCGAGCAGAGCGGCAATGGCCGTAAGCAGCAGTGCAGTCTTCTTCATAATGCTTCTCCTTTCTTTCACGGCGGTGATATCGCGCTGCTTTCCATGCGCATGAACTCGCAGCGCACCAGCGGTTCGTCGAACGTCAGCGGCTCAGGCACCGCCTCCTCAAGCGCCGCGCGGCTCGAGCAATAGGTGGCGACCAGGTATTGCCTGTTGGTGTAGCGATACGGCCCGCGCGCAAACGACGGGCGCGTGAGCGGCATGGCCAAGGCGGTTTTAAAGACGTCAGCCGGTTCCACGCAACTGGCCCCCGCTCAGGCACGCCTTGGTTTTTTCCTGAAGACCTGGTGCGGAGATTTCCTCCATCGGCGAGGTTGCCTGCGGCGCCGCCTTCGATTTGCCAACAAGGATATCGTGCATCACATCGAACACGCGCACACCGACGTCCTGCGCTGTTGGCGCGAGCCATGGCGCGGCCTGCAATGTGGTGCGGGCATCCGCAAGCCCCTGCTGCCAGCGGTTGTCCATTGTGACCCGGCTGAACTCGTAGTCCTTGCACGCGCCTTGCGGCTCGTGCGGGCGATAGATGAGCTGCACGATATCCATCTCGGTGACGCAGCCGAATTCATAAAGCCGGTTGGCCTGTTCGGTATTGCGCAAGTCCGGCGGCAGGATTTCCATCAACTCCTCGATGGCGTGCCGCACTTCGTGCTTTTGCCGGAAATTGTCGGTGGTGATGCGCGTGCGGCTGGAGAAGCGAATGTCTTTATCGCGTTCGCTCACTTCCTCGAGATTTGTCGGCAGTTGGCCCCGGCCCTGAAAAACATCGACCTGGAACGTCAGGCGGCTGCGACGCGGAGAATAATCCAGCACGTATTGCAGCGGCGTGTTGGAGACGAGACCGCCGTCCCAGTAGTATTCGCCGTCGATCTCGACCGGGGGAAAACCGGGCGGCAGCGAGCCGCTCGCCATCACGTGCTCCGGGCGAATGGCGATTTCCGCGCTGTCGAAATAAGCAAAGCGACCGGTGCGCACATTCACCGCTCCGACGCTGATCCGGATGCCCTCGGCATTGTTGATGCGGTCGAAGTCGACGAGCCGTTCGAGCGTCACCTTGAGCGCCGCCGTGCTGTAGTAGCTCGTCGGCATGGTCGGCGAGAACCACTCACGCAGCGGGCGCGGAGCGAAAAAACCGGGCTGACCAAACATGATCGCGGCAAGTCCGCCGGTCGATCGTTGCCAGGCGGCAACCGGCCCGGTGAGCCCGGCAGGCCACCACGCGGTCGGAGCCGTGACCGCTTCCCAGAAGCGACGCAACTGGGCCACGCGGTTCTCCGGAGGATTGCCGGCAATGAGTGCGGCGTTGATCGCCCCAATCGAGATCCCGGCCACCCAATCGGGCAAATAGGGCGATGACGCCAATGCCTCGTAAACGCCCGCCTGATAGCTGCCGAGCGCGCCACCGCCCTGCAGGACAAGACCGACCTTCTTGCCATACGACGCCGGGCGCGGGGGTGGCCTGGAATCACTCATTGCGCGTCCCCCTGGCAGAACCTGTGCTTGTTTGATTGGCACCAATAGGCCGGACAAAGCAACGCCGGCTGAAAGCCCCGGCATTGGGCAGTCTGGCCGCGAGGGTGGCGGTCATGCCGCCAAGCAAGACTTCGCGGCGGGACGCACCTGCAGCCGAAAACGAGGGCTTGTTCATGTCTTCGATCCTTTGTGTTCGAGCTTGTGGGCTTTCGGCCAGTTTGGGCGGTAGCGGACTATCGCTGCGCCAACGTGTGGCCGAGCCAATCATCGAAGCGGATCGAGCCGAGGCGCGGATTAGCACCGGGGGTGAGGGATTGATCGTTCAACTCCGTGCCGAAGTAGCGGGCGTGGACGTCTGCGACCACCTGGCGTGGGTCCTTGGTCTCCCTCAAGTAGCGGCGGGCGAGTTCGGCGAGAGGTATCCGTTCAGGACCGGCAATCTCCATCATGCCGTTCAAGGGCGCGCCGAGGGTCACGTCGGCCACTGCGTCAGCCACGTCGTCGGAGCCTATGGGCTGCAGAATCGCGGGTGATAGGCGCACAGTTTGCCCCACGGTGCCTGATTGAGTGATGGCGTTCACAAATTCGAAGAACTGCGTCGATCGAACGATCGTATAGGGGATCTTGGAGGCCTTGATCAGGCTTTCCTGGGCCATCTTTGCGCGAAGGTAACCACTCTCGGGAAGCCGATCGCTGCCGACCACCGACAGCGCCACGTGATGCTTCACCCCAGCGGCCGCTTCCGCAGCAAGAAGGTTGCGGCCTGAGGTCTGGAAGAACTCCAGAACTGCTTGGTCCTCGAACGAAGGCGAATTCGCCAAGTCAACGACCACCTGCGCGCCTGCGAGCGCTTCAGCCAGTCCCTCACCCGTGATGGTATTGACGCCCGAGTTGGGTGACGCCGCCACCACCTCATGGCCCTTCTGACGAAGTCTGCTCACAACCTTCGTTCCGATGAGCCCATTGCCTCCAATGACCACGACCTTCATGACGACCTCGATTCGATAACGGCTACGTGGAAGCGCTGCAGGCCCCGAGTCAGGCCCGCATGCGTTGAGTGTTGCGCCCGGATGAAGGCGAGTAGTTCTTTGCGCCTTGAACGTCCGCGCCAACTCTTACCGCCGGGTCCTAGACAGTGGCGTCACCTACGGTGCGGTCGGCCTCGGAGAACGCCTCGATGGTTCGGTAAGCACTTCTCGACGCCTCGTCGGTGCGAGAGGACGTGAGCAACGTAGGAGCGCCACCGACCATAGTTGCCGGAGATAATGCCAACTCAAATGTTGCCGGAGATAATGCCAACTCAAATCGGGAGAAACCCTGGGAAGCGATACGTAGAACTATTCGGTCCAACGAACTATCAGCCCTAGAGGAGCCCAAGACATTCGCATTTGAGATGACAGGCCTGCGGCATCAGACAATTGTTCTATCCTCCAAGCGCTGGGCTCGTCGAGGGACGGCGCGGCCAACAACTTCGATTGCACCAGATGCAACGCGAGGCAGCTACATGAAGATCGAAGACGTGCGTGCCAAGGCGTTCGCCATGCCGTTGAACGATCCGGCGTATCCGCGGCCCCCATACCGCTTCTACAATCGCGAATTCGTAGTCCTCACCTATCGCACCGACCCAAAGGTTCTGCGCGAGGTCGTGCCCGAGCCGCTCGAGGTTGCGGGCGACACGGTCGCCTATGAGTTCATTCGCATGCCGGATTCAACGGGCTTCGGCGACTACACCGAAACCGGCCAGGTGATCCCGGTTCGCTTCAAAACTCGTTCGGGAGAGGTGCAGGAGGGCGGATACCTGCACGCCATGTATCTCGACGACAGCTCCCCGATCGCGGGCGGTCGCGAGATCTGGGGGTTCCCGAAGAAGCTTGCGACACCCAGGATCACCCATGAGCAGGAGACGCTTGTCGGCACCCTGCACTACGGCTCAGTGCTCTGCGTCAGCGCCACCATGGGCTACAAGCATCGCGAGCTGGACTTGGGCCCGATCGCCAAGGCGATGGCCAAGCCCGCCTTCATGATCAAGATCATTCCGCACGTCGATTGCACGCCCCGGATTTGCGAGCTCGTGTGCTACTACATGGAGGACGTGAAGCTGAAAGGCGCGTGGTCGGGCCCAGCAGCGCTGCAGTTGTTCTCCCATGCGATGTGCGACGTCGCGCGCCTGCCCGTCCGCGAGGTGGTTTCGGCGACGCACTACATCGCCGACCTGACGTTGGGGCTCGGAGTGGTCGTCCACGACTATCTCGCCTGACCCGCCATCATCCGTTGCAACTGTACCCCCGCACAACCAAGGACCTGTCAAATGTCGCGTTTCAAAGGAAGAACTGCAATCGTCACCGGCGCCGCGAGCGGCATAGGCAAGGAGATCGCAATTCGCCTCGCGGCTGAGGGCGGCACGCCCGTCATCGCCGATCTCAATCTCGACGCGTCGCGCAAGACGGCCGAGGCGATCAAGGCCAAGCATGGCGACGCCTTCGCCGTCGCCATGAATGTGACCGACGAGGCGCAGGTCGAGAAGGGCGTGGCCGACGTGATCGCCAAGTATGGCAAGATCGACATCCTCGTCAGCAACGCCGGTATCCAGACCGTCAATCCGCTCGTCGACTTCCCCTTCGCCGAGTGGAAGAAGCTGTTATCGATCCATCTCGACGGTGCGTTCCTGACAACGCGCGCATGTCTTAAGCACATGTACACCGCCAACTACGGGAGAGTCGTGTACATGGGCTCGGTGCACTCCAAGGAGGCCTCCAAGCTGAAGGCGCCCTACGTCACCGCCAAGCACGGCCTGATCGGCCTCGCCAAGGTGCTCGCCAAGGAAGGCGCCGAGCACAACGTCACTGCCAACGTAGTCTGTCCGGGCTTTGTGCGCACGCCGCTGGTGGACAAGCAGATCCCGGAGCAGGCGAAGGAGCTCGGCATCACGGAGGAGCAGGTCATCAAAGAGGTTATGCTGAAGGAGACAGTCGACGGCCAGTTCACGACCACCGATGATGTTGCCGACGCGGTCCTGTTCTTCGCCGCGGCCAGCAGCAATGTCATGACCGGCCAATCGATCGTTGTCAGCCACGGCTGGTTCATGCAGTAGCCCTGGATGGCTCCGCCCCGCCGGCTCGGCGCGGGGGGGTGGCACGTAGACGGCGATCGCATCGATCTGCAAACAGCGTCTCGCTTCCAACCCCAGCTAGCCCAGCACTCCCCGTGCTTTGAGCCGGTCGATCTCGGCCGTCGCGTATCCCGCTTCCTGGAGGATGTCTTGGCCATGTTGCCCAATGGCGGGCGCCCGGCGTGGGGCCACCTTGGTCTCGCCGTCGAGATGAAACGGGCTCGACACCGTCAGTCCGTTGCCATCGGCAAACGCCACCAGCGCGCCGATGCGTTGGAACTGCAAATCGTTGGAGCACTCATCTACCGAGTTCACCGCACCGAACGTCACCCCCGCCGCAGCTAGGATGCTGCGCCACTCGGCCAGGTCGCGCTCAGCGAACACCTCATCCAAGATCGCCACCAGGGCGCCGGCGTTCTGCCGACGAGCCGCGCTGGTGGCAAAGCGCGGGTCATCGGCGAGATGCCTTGCGCCAATAGCTGCCAGGAAGCCCGGCAGCTGGCGCTGCTCATTGAACAGCGCCATGATGAACCAGCGCCCGTCGCGGCAGCGATAGTGATTGGCGAGCGGGTTTGACGCCTGGGCGCGCGGCGCGCGGATCGGCACCTCCTCACCGCACAAGCGGCTCTGGATGAAGCAGGCGTTGGCCCAGAGGCCGTTCTGCAGCAGGGAGGACTGGGCGATGCCGCCCTTGCCGGTCTTTTCCCGGCGGTAGAGCGCGGTTACGATTGCCGCATAAAGTGCGGTCGCGCTGGGGTGATCACCCATCCCAGGCACCGAGCGCGCCGGCTCGGTATCCGCGTTTGCCCGCACCATGTCCATCAGCCCTGTTCGTGCCCAATAGACGGTGGAATCGAAACCCGTCCGCCCGGCTTCATCACCTTCTTCGCCATAGGCCGAGAACGAGGCGTAGATCAGGCGCGGATTGAGAGGCAGCACCTGCGCGGCGGCGATCTTCAGGCGCTCGCGCACGGGGAGGGGAAAGTTGGTGACAAAAACATCGGCCGTGGTCAGCAAGCGATAGAGCACGCCAAGGCCATCCTCCTGCTTCAGGTCGAGGGCAAGGCTGCGCTTGTTGCGGGAGGTCAACTGCCAATAGTAGTCGGTGGTCTTGCCGGGGACCGGCGTGGAGGCGCGCCAGGGGTCACCGGCGCCGGGCGGCTCGATCTTGATAACATCGGCACCGAAGTCGGAAAGAATGGTTGCGGCAGCCGGTCCGGCGATCCAGCTTGCGCAGTCGATCACCTTCAGGCCGGCAAACAGGCGCTCCGTCATCGTGCGATCCTTTTGGCAATGTTGTGTCTGTCCAGGCAAGGCAGCAGGCGAAAGCGGCAGGTGCGCGGAGGCGACGCGGGAAAAGATGCAACGCCCGGGGCTCGCGTCCTGACGCGGTTCCTCGTTGCGGGAAACAACCGAGCTTGCATCTTGAGGGGTCCCCCATCTGGCCTGGCCTGCCAAGGCGCGGCCTTTAGGGTCTATACTATCGACTGCGGCAAAGGATGCAGCAATGATCCCCCCGTTCGGCCTGGCACCGCTCGGCTTTCTCGATGTGTCTCCGCTCGAGCTGATCACGGTTGCAGCCGAGGCCGGCTTTGCATCCGTCAATCTGCGCACGCGGCCGGCGGTTCCGGGCGGCGCGGCATTTCCCATGCGCGTTGGCAGCGAACCCCTACGCGCCTGCCGGCGCCGTATCGCCGAGACCGGGGTGCGGGTTGTTGCGATCGAGCAGGTCGGTCTCGATCGGTCCACCAACGTGGCATCGCTGCGTGAGATGGTGGAGGCCGGCGCCGAGCTGGGTGCCAGCCGCCTGCTGTGCTCGGGGGACGATCCCAATCTATCGACCCTGGCGGACCGCTTCGGCGAAGTGTGCCGCCTGGCCGATGCCTTCAGCATGGCCGTGGACCTTGAATTCATGCCGTTCCGCGCCCTCAGAACGCTCGAGCACGCCGTCGAGGTGGTCAGCGCCAGCGGGGCCGAGAACGGCTGGGTCTGCCTCGACACGCTGCATTTGTTCCGATCGGGCGGGGACGTCGATGCCCTGCGCGCCGTCGACCCCGACCGCCTCGGGCCCTTACAGCTGTGCGATGCCGTGCTGGCGCCGCCTGCGCCGGAGGGGCTGGCCGAGGAAGCCCGTGAGCACCGGTTGCTGCCCGGCCGCGGCGAGCTGCCGTTGCTGGAGATCCTCGCCGCCTACCCAGCGAACCGACCGATCGATGCAGAAATTCCAATGCAGCGCGCATTGCCCAGCCTTGGCGCCCGAGACCGCGCGCGGCTCATCGCCGAGGCGATGCGTGAATTTTTCCAGCGCTGCGACAGCGGGCGCGGTTGAAAGCCAGCTTCGGCCGGATGCGTCGTGGCCTCGCGCCGCTCGGCGATCCCTGCCCGGCGCGGGTCGACCCTGCCACCAGGTCTTAAGGCTTTGCTTCGATGCCTCCCGCCCGTCCCACCACCTCCGCCCAGCGGGCCACATCGCTGTTGACGATCTCAAGCATGCGCGCGCTGCCGCGGTCCTGAGGCCGCGGCACCGTGCCGCCGATTTCCGGAAACCGCTTCTGCACCAGGGGATCGGCAAGGGCGGCCACGGCGGTGTCGCGCAATTTGGCAAGGATTGGCTGGGGCAAACCTTTCGGGGCATAAAGGCCGAGCCAGCTCTCGATCAGGAATTCCGGCAGGCCGCCTTCCCTGGAGGTCGGCACGTCCGGCAAGAGCGGTGAGCGCTCAGCGGCTGCCACGCCGAAGCCTCTGACCGACCCGCCGACTACGTGCTCTCGGGCCGAGGCGATCAGCTCGCAGGTGCCGTCGATGGATCCCGAGAGGATGTCATTGATGGTCTGGCCGAAGCCGCGATAGACGACATAGGTCGGCTCCGCGCCGGCAAGCTGAAAAAAGAACACACACGTCAAGTGCGCCAACGAGCCGGCGCCGTTGTGCCCCATCTTCAGGTCCTTGCCCTTTGCCCTGGCGTAGGCAACGAATTCCTGCAGGGTCTGAGCCGGGAAGTCCTTGCGCACGACAATGAGATGCGGTGTCACCAGGTGAATGCCGAGGTAGTCGAAATCGGTCCGCGGGTCGTAGGGCAGCTTGGGATTGGTCGAAACCGAGGCGGCGTGCGTCCCCATGTGACCAAAGCCGATGGTATATCCATCGGGCTTGGCGTTCTTGCCTCGCAATGATCCGGTGGCACCGCCGGCGCCGGCAACATTTTCGATGACGATGCTCTGGCCGAGGAGCTTCGACATCGCCTCGGCCATGATGCGTGAGGAAACGTCCGATGCGCCTCCGGCCGCAAATGGAACGATCAAGGTGATGCTGCGCTCGGGCCAGTTCTGGGCAAAAGCCGACATCGCCGCCAGGCCTGTGGCGATCAGGGTAGCGGCCAACATTGCAGGGGTGCGCCAAGCGCTTGCTTTGCCTGCCGGCAAAGCACTCTGACGGAAAGGCATAAGGTTCCTCCATACAGGCGACGATCTCTGGCGTCGTCGTTGCCTCAATAATGCACGGGGGACGGACGCAATCCACTACTGTCGTTACGTTTTGCGCCTGAGGCTCGCCAACGGGTGACAGCAAATCGCATCGAACCTAGAATTGCGCTTGGCGCCACAGTTGAGGGAGACCGTCATGCCCTTTTGCATCCGCCAGGTCGGCCGCTGCTTTGCCGGGGAAGTCGATGGCATCGATCTGACGCAGCCGTTGTCGGGTGAGGATATTGCCGCCATCCATGCCGGCATGGATCGCTACGCCGTGCTGATCTTCCACGAACAGAATTTCAGCGACGAACAGCAACTCGCCTTCACCCAAAGCCTGGGCTCAATCGAGCTGGCGATCGGCACCAGCCTGCGGCGGCCAGAGGATAATCGCCTGCCAGCCACCTTCGCCGACGTCTCCAATCTCGACCGCGACAACAAACCGTTCGCGCGTGATGATCGGCGGCGCCTGTTCGCCATCGGCAACCGCCTTTGGCACTCGGACAGCTCCTTCAAGGCCGTGCCGGCCAAATACTCGCTGCTGCACGCACGCTCGATCCCCTCCAAGGGAGGCAACACCGAATTCGCCGACATGCGGGCTGCCTATGAGGCCCTCGATCAGGACACCAAGGAGCTCGTCGAGTCCCTCATCTGTGAGCATTCACAAATGTTTTCGCGTGCCAAACTTGGCTTTGCCGATTTTACCTCCGAGGAACGCGAACGCTTCAAGCCGGTGCGTCAGCGTTTGGTCCGCGTACACCCAAGTAGCGGCCGCAAATCGCTTTATCTCTCCTCGCACGCGGGCACGATCATCGGTTGGCCCGAACCCGAGGCCAAAGCCCTGCTGATGGACCTCACGGAAGCAGCCACCCAGCGCGAATTCGTCTACTCTCACAAGTGGCGGGTCGGCGACCTGGTGATGTGGGACAATCGTGCAACGATGCATCGCGCACGACCGTTTCCCCATGATGAGCCGCGCGATGTGCGGCGGACGACGTTGATGGGAGAGGGCCCCACCGTGCCGCAGCAAGCAAACTGATTGCCTTTGCCAGCGCAGGCCGCCAGCGACTTGAGTGCGCGCTAGCGGCGGGACGTTTTGCCGGTGCGCGCGCGGTGCGAGAAGAGCGCGCGTCAGGCCTTACGGTATCACGGCAAGGAACAGGAAGGTTGCGAAGATCACCAGGTGCACAATACCCTGCAGCACCGTGGTGCGGCCGGTCCCCAGCGTGATCACGCCAACCAGGAGGGTGAGCGCCAACAGCACCATGTCCTTCACACCCAAGCCCAGGGCGAGGGGCTGATCCAGCATAATGGAAACGGCGGCAACGGCGGGGATCGTCAGGCCGATGCTTGCCAGTGCCGAACCGAGCGCCAGGTTGAGACTGGTCTGCAGTCGGTTGGCACTCGCCGCCCTGAGGGCGGCCAGACCTTCGGGCAGCAGCACCAGCAAGGCGATGGCGACCCCAATCACGGCCTTGGGTGCACCGAGCCAGGCGATGATGCCCTCCAAGGCAGGGGTCAGCGACTTGGCCAGAGCGACGATGGCGATCAGGGCAACGGCGAGCAGAACAGCGCTGACAATGGTCATGCGGTTTGAGGGTAGCGGCGCATGCACCTCCTCACTTCCCCCGTTGACGGGCAGGAAATAGTCGCGGTGCCGCACGGTTTGCACGAAGATAAAGGAGCCATACAGCACCAGCGAAACCGCGCCCGCGAACACAAGCTGTGATTTGTTGAAGGTCGGGCCAGGCGTGCTGGTGGTAAAGTTCGGCACCACAAGGGTGAGAACGGTGAGCGCGGCCAGCACAGCCAGGGCCGCGCTCGCGCCTTGCAGTTGAAAGCCCTGCTCGTGATGGCGCACGCCGCCTGAGAGGAGGCACATGCCGACGATACCGTTGCACACGATCATGACGGCGGCAAAGACCGTGTCGCGGGCGAGCCCGGCTTTGTCGGCGGCAAATCCAAGCATGATGGCAACGATCAGCGCAACCTCGATCACGGTCACAGCCACGGCCAGGACCAGCGTCCCGAACGGCTCTCCGATCCGGTGGGCGACCAGTTCGGCGTGGTAGACGGCTGCGAACACGGTGCCGATCAGGGCGATGCCGGCGGCGACCGCAATCACACCGGCTGCACCGGCAAAGCCGATGATCACAAGAATGACCCAGGCCGTACTGGGCCACACCCATGTCCACCAAGGGGTCCGCGTCATTGCTGCCATGCCATGGCCTTCTCATTTGCTCCCGCCAGGCTATACGACGATGGGTGCAAACGCGAACAGCAGGCGCTCTTGCAAAAAAAAATGCCGCCCCGGGCGACGGCCGAGCCATCGGGCCACAGGCCGCCAAAACGCGTACAGTCGGAAGCGGCCACCGCTGCGCCCACAGCGATGCCTCGCCTCTGAGCTCAGGCAAGACACGCTTGTTGTGTTGCAGGCGCGGGCCCCGCCGGCTCAGCCGCGCAAGCGCCGGTGCGCGCGCGCTTGGCGGCTAATGGCTTTGCGCGCTGTGCTGAGTGGAGGCTGCGCTGGCAGTCGTGGGCGACGCTGGCGGCAACGCCTTGATGATCGTCGCGGCCAACTCCTCCGCGAGGCAGCGGTAGCCCTCGTCGTTCATGTGGAGGTTGTCGGCGGAGAGGTAATAGCGATCCCCGTGCTCGCCTTGCAGCTTGCGCATCAACTGGAAACGGTCAACCAGCAGCACCTGCGCTTCGCGGGCGATCTCCACCGTCGCGTTCACCACCTGTACGTAATGGCTGTCTTTGATCAAGGCTTCGCCATACTGCGGATTGATGAGGATGACGTCGATCTGCTGCTCTTTGAGCCAGGCGAGCGTTTTTTTCAGACAGCTCTTGAAGCTATCGATGGCAACATGGCGCAAGGCATCGTTGGTGCCGACTTGCCAGATCACCAGATCGGGTTTGACCTCTTCCACTTCGCGCTGCATGCGATCGGCGGCGCCTTGCGCCACCTCGCCCGACAGGCCATGGCCGATAATGTCGAAGTCGGTGCCGTTCAGCGCGTTCTCGAGATCCGCCTCCAGACGCGCCGGATAGCTCCGCGACGGGGAGGAGGCACCCACGCCTGCGGTTGAGGACGAGCCGATGGCGAGGACCTTGGCGGAGCGCGTCCCACGCAAGACGCGACCCAGGCGGAGGAGCTGCAGGCGAAGCGCGCCGCTCGCCTGCGCCGGTGCTGCGTCGCGGCCCAAGGCATTGGCGACAGCAAGCTTGGGCGCGGCGGGCAGGTCGGCGTCAGCGGCCAAGCTTGCGCCGGGGAGGGCCACCAAGGCGATGGCCAGAGTGATCACGGGAAACCGCATATGCAAGGTCTTGCCCTATGCTGATGCGCTTGTTCGCAAACCGATTTGGCGCATTGCTACGTATAATGTCAAATTCTCAGATGCGTTCCCATACAACACGGCCTTCTCCTAAAGTCGCAATTCCTGGGCAATCGCTGGCGCCGCGGCTGGTTCTTGTGGCCTGGTTCTGGTGCGGCTAGGGCGAAATCAGCAAGGCGACGGCAAGGCACAAGGTTGCACCGCCCAGCAGCAAGAGGCTGAGATGCACGGTGTGGCGTGTCAGGCGGCGGCGGCGGTGGCAAGGCCCAGAAAGCATGTTGATCCAGCAGGGTGTGAACAGCGGGTGGTGGCTCTGGCGTCAAATGGCGGTCTTGGCGCCTTCCGACATCCCCAGTTTGAGGGAGAAGTTGCCCAAAGCGCGACCTGAGCGTCGTCGGCACGCCGTCTGCCAACGGGGCGCCAGGATGCTGCCGAACCGCGTGGCCAGACAGGAGCCGATGCCGCGCGCGCGCCGCTGGCGGTTTTTTCGCAAAAATAGCGCGGCCGGCGAGGGCAGACGCCTGACGGCGCTCACCAGGCGCGCTGGCGCCCGGCTCTGGGCCGGTAAAAGCCCTTGGCCTTGGCGCCAGCCGGGGCCCGCGCTTCAGCGCGGCGTGTCCGGCATTCCCCACATCTTTCTCAGCTCGGTGAGCCGGCGGGCGCGGCGCTGGCTGGCCGA
Organism: uncultured Alphaproteobacteria bacterium; assembly: GCA_963820375.1. Taxonomy (GTDB): domain Bacteria; phylum Pseudomonadota; class Alphaproteobacteria; order Rhizobiales; family Hyphomicrobiaceae; genus AWTP1-13. The sequence continues at coordinate 12,976 of CAWFZX010000025.1, forward strand.
GAAGAGGGCGTGCAGGGTGGCGCGCCGTGGCGCCTGATCGGTTGCCTCCGAACCCAAGCTGCAGAACAGGGCGCATTTTTGAAAGCGCGGGTTGACCTTGGGGTTGCGGCAGGCGTCGATCAATTTTTCTTCTTCGGCGGTTTTTTGCGCCACCCGCGGGTGTTTGTCGGCCGCCGCTCTTTCGCTTTCACGCCAGCGCTTGGGGCTCCACTCGGCCGGGAGGTTGGGCGGGCTGTAGGTCTGCCTGATCTTCTCATCGACGATTGCCCTTCGGCCGAGCCGCTCCATGACGCTCCAGTGGATCTTCTCATTGACGGGGATCATGTTGCGTTTTTCTTTTTTTCCCTTGAACCAGGCTTCGATCAGCTTGGGTTGTGGAAACAGCGGCCGGCGATAGGGGGATAGGCTGCTCACCCGCCACCAACCCCGGCTGGAGCGATAGAGCGAGCAGGCCGCGCAAGGCCAGAAATTCTTGGCGACGTACTCCTCGCTGAACCTGAGCTTGGTGAGGGCTTCCACCCTTGCCATCATCCAGATCAAGGCGAGATCGGAAAGTCCGCTGCGGAGGTAGCCGCCGCCGACGTTGGCGTGCGCGCCGGCAAACCAGACTTGTTCGACACGTTGGTTTTCGTTGGGTTCGGTGGGGTCGCCGACCCAGGCGGTGGGAGAAAAGGCCGGCCGCAGTTCGTCAATCGCCAGCGCCTGCAGCGCCACCTCAATGCGCGGGTGCAGCATGTTGTCGTGAAAGCCGCGGGTCCATGCGGTCAATCTGCGCGCCAGACTTGAAAAGCCAAAGCCGGAGGGAATACCGTAGGAACCGACGGTGTCCCAGACCGCCAGGCATTTGACCAGCGGCGACGCTTTGGGCACGTCGAATACCATCTTGTCGATTTCGTGCTTGCGGCGCGCCTCGTCGCTGTAGCGCTCACGCGGGCTCAACCGGTAGAAATTCCAAATGTCCTCCAAGCGGTGAAAGTACTCTTGCCGCGGGATACCGCGGATGGCGGTGATGACGCCGGCCAACGCCCGGGCGGTGTAGGCGCCGCGCGAGAAGCCGAAGATATAAATCTCATCGCCCGCCGTCCAATTGAGGGCCAGGAAGGCGAGCCCACGTTTGACGTTGCTTCGCACGCCGACGCCAAACAGGCCGCCGAGAAGACGGTCGAGGGGCCCGCCGCTGCCGACGCCGGTGTTGTAATAGACTATTTGACTTTGGTTGTGTTCGTCGGTGGCCTTAACGGCTTGACCGACCCTCACCACATTGGTGACCGCACTGGGGTCCGCCAGCGTGTTCCAAGTGCCGTCATAGCAGATGACAATGCGTTTCATGTGGTCCCCCCTGAACGACTGCTTGCCGCAGATGGCGGCACTCCGACCCTTGCTGACACTGGGGCTTGGCTAACATTGGGCCTTCGCTGACAGGCCCGCCTGACACGCCCCCGACATGCCAAGGATTGTAAGGCTCCCCAAGCTCAGGTCGACAAGCAAAGCAGACATCGCCAGCAGATGCCGAGCCCGGACGTCTTGCGCAGTAACGTGTCGGCTGTAACCAGGGCCAGCTCAACGCTTGAATGACTTGCAGGCGAAGGGCCGCCAGCCCCGCAAAATAACCCCCGCGCGGAACTATGGCGGCACGCAAAAAATGGCGCTGTGCTAAAGGGCACAGCGTTGGAGGTTCGACGGGGGACGTGGCCCCGCAGCCCGTGGTGATGGGTGAAACCGAACAATGCTCTCGCCTTTGTCCGACACCAGACCCGGGCCCAGACCCGGGGCCAGACGCCGGGATCCTCCGCTCCCTGCGCCGGGGCAAAGCGGCCTTGTCGCCCTACCGGCGCGAGCGGCGTTGGTCGGGCTTGTCGGTCAGCGCCGCGATCTTGCCGTCAACGAAGCGCTGCATCAGGTTGGGCGCGGAAACCCCAAATAGGCGCAGACGACCGGTGTGGGCGAGCAGCAGAAGACCTGCCGCGTGCGCAAAAGTATCCACCATCAAGATCTTGGCTGCATCGCGCCGGGCACCGAGGGCCTCGGCAGCAGTGGCGATCGGAGTTAACGCCGCGGCCAGGGAGGCGTTGAGCGCCTGATCGCGCTCCTTGCCAAGACCGCGCGGTTTCATGCCGCCGCGAAAAAGATAAAAGCCGAGATCGAGGTCCCGCGGATTGTCGGCATAGTAGTTGAAGAACGCCATTGCCGCGGCGCGGAGCCGCTCGGCGGGCGTCTTGCTGCGCAAAGTTGCGCGCGTGACCGCTTCTGCCAGGTTGGCGAGCGAGCCGCGCAGGACCTCGGCGTAAATCGCCTCCTTGGAGTCAAAATGAAAATACAATGCCGCAGGCGTGTAGCCGGCTGCCGCCGCTATGGCCCGCAAGGATGCGCCATCCAAGCCGTCGGCCTCGAACACCCTGCGGGCGGCATTCAAGATCAAGCCGCGCTTTAGGTCTGTGACGGCCTTTTTCCGGCCGGCTCGTTGCTCTATCGCCATGCTGCCTGGTAGCACGCTTGACGTTTTTGCAACACTGCTGGATTTTAACGCTGTTAGAAATACCGATCGGCGATGCACTAGAGAGGGTTCGGCGATGACAGTCAGAATTGAGAAGGCCGGGCAGGTCTGGACGGTCATTCACGACCGGCCCGAGGCCAGGAATGCCATGGATCCCGCGAGCGCAGAGGCGTTGACGGCGGCCTTTCTGGAATTCGACGCCGATAAGGACGCAGCGGTGGCGGTGTTCTATGGCGCCGGCGGCGCCTTTTGCGCGGGTTGGGATCTCAAATACGTGAGCACACTGGCTGCCGCCTATCCGCTCGGTGAACTCGATATTCCGCTGGCCGGTGCGCGCGGCAACGGCGGCGAAATTCCCCGCGGACCATTGGGGCCGTCGCGGCTTGAGTTGGACAAGCCCGTGATCGCCGCCATCGAGGGTCCTGCCGTCGCCGGCGGCATGGAACTCGGCCTGTGGTGCGACTTCAGGGTGATGGCGGAGGATGCCTATTTTGGCGTCTATTGTCGGCGCTGGGGCGTGCCGCTGATCGACGGAGGCACCGTGCGGCTGCCGCGCATTGTCGGTCAAGGCCGTGCCTTGGAAATCATCCTCACGGGGCGCAAAGTGCCGGCCCAGGAATGCTTGACGCTCGGCTTATGCGAATACGTCACCGACACGGGCGGGGCGCGCGCAAAAGCGGAGGAGCTGGCGCAGGCCATCGCCCGTTTTCCGCAGGTCTGCGTGCGTGCCGATCGGCGTTCGGCGATCAAGAGCCACGGGCTCAGCGTGCGCGAGGCGCTGATCCAAGAGTGGTACAACGGACGCGAAGCGCTGATCGTCGATGGGGTGGCCGGAGCTGCTCGCTTCAATGATGGGCTCGGACGGCACGGTGATTTCGATAAGATCCGATGATCGGCTCGAGCCACTAAAGCCGCCCTTCGGCAGCCGGTGGCGGCAAAAGGAGGCGATTGCACAGCGCGGGCGAACCTGCTGGAATTATCCAAGGTCTGGCCGAACACTCGGGCTGGGTGGTCTTGAAGGAACTCTGTCATGCCGCGCCATTTCGGGATCTTGGTCCCCTCCACCAACACCACCTGCGAGATCGAGTTTGGTCGCTTGCCGGCGGATCTGCAGGTGCATACCGCGCGACTTGGCAAAGGCGGAAACACGCCGTTCTCGCCGAGCCTCGAGGCCGACGTGGCCTACCAGGCGCGCTTGCTGGGCGATGCCCGAGTGGAAGTGATCGCGCTGGCACAAACCTCAGCCAGCCTATTTGCCGATGACTACGATGAGGTGACGGTCAAGCGTATGACGGAGGCCTCCGGCGTGCCATCGCTGACTTCGGCCCAGGCGATCGGGCGCGCCCTGCGTGCGCTCAAGGCGCCGCGCATCGCCATGGCGACGCCATACTCGGAAGATGCCATTGCCCGGGCAAAACGCTACTACGATCGCAAGTTTGGCATCTCCGTCGTCGCCTCGGAAAGCCTCGGTGCCACCAATTCCTACGCTATCGGCAAGATGGACGCTGGGCTGGCGCAAGCAGCGTTCAGCCGGATCGATCGTGCCGATGTCGACGCCCTGGTGGTGCCTGGCGGTAACTTTCCGACGCTGGACTGGATCACGTCGTGGGAACGGCAGTTCGGCAAGCCGGTGATCACGACCAATCAGGCGACGCTGTGGGCGGTCCTGCGCGCGCTCAAGATCGCGGCGCCGCTCCCCGGCAAGGGGCGATTGCTCGAAGCGATGCCGGAAGGTTAGCCCAGCGCCAGGCGTTCTACGCAACGGCGGCCGGGACCGCAGCCAGGGCGGGAGCCGCACGAGGAGCATCGCTCGGTTTTGCCTCACGCCACCGCCAAGGGTCGATCGGAGCAAACAGACATGATCACCGATCAAGCGCGCTTGGCCGATCTGTTGGGACGCATCCGCCGTTTCGTAGCGGAGGTGGCGATCCCCAATGAAGAGGAGGTCGAGCGCCAGGACCGCGTCGGCGAGCCGATCATTGCCGAGCTGAGGCGGCTCGGCAGCTTTGGTTGGAGCATCCCGAGGGCCTACGGCGGCAGCGAGTTGAGCCAGGAGGAACTCGCGCTCGCCTTCATTGAGCTCAGTCAATGTTCGGTGGCTTATCGGGTGGTCGGCGCGCAAAATGCCGGCATCGGCTCGGAATGCCTGATTTGCGACGGTACACCAGAGCAAAAGCAAAAATATCTTCCGCGCCTAGCCAGCGGCGAGCTGATCGGCTGCCTCGCCGTCACCGAGGAAAGCGCGGGCTCGGATGCGACCGCCTTAAAGACGCGTGCGCAGCGCCTAGCCAATGGCGACTACCTCCTCAATGGCGCAAAGCGCTATATTACCCTTGCACCCATGGCCGGGCTCTTCACGGTCCTCGCACGCAGCGATGATCGTCAGCGCGGGGCGGCGGGCATCTCCGCTTTCCTGCTCGAGCGCGGCACGCCTGGGTTGTCGACCAGTGAGCAGACGCCAAAGATGGGCCAGGAGGGCGCACCGATTGGCGAGGTTTATTTCACGGACTGCCGAGTTCCCGCAAATAGCATCATCGGCCTCGCTCCCGGGCAAGGCTTCTCGACCGTCATGAAATGCCTCAACAAGCAGCGCATCAATCTCGCCGCGCTGTCCACGGGACCGGCGATTCGTCTCCTCAACGAAGGCATTGCCTACGCTCGAGAACGCCGGCAGTCCGGGCGCCCGATTGCCGAGTTCCAACTCGTGCAGGCGATGCTCGCCGAATGCAAAGTCGAGATCGAAGCCAGCCGCGCGCTGATCCTGGAGACGGCCCGCAAGCGCGACCGCGGCGATGACGTCACCATGGACGTCTCGCTGTGCAAATATTTGGCAACCGAAATGTGCTGCCGTGTCGCCGATCGCATCGTGCAAGTCTTTGGCGGCCAGGGCTACGTTAAGGGGCGCGGCATCGAGCGCTTCTACCGCGACGTTCGCGCTGCCCGCATCTATGAAGGCACCAGCCAGATCCATCTCATCAACATCGCCAAGCAACTGTTGCGCTAGTTGGCTCGCGAGCCATCGGCACTATCGAGCCGCGGTTGAGCTCTTGGCAGCGTTGGCGCTCAGCAGGTATAGCCGGGCGGCGGCGGCACGATGCGCATTGAGCTGACGGATGCCGTCGCCTCGAAGGCCACCGACGGCAAAGGACGACCCACATGCCCGTTTTGCAACGCGCCGATGCTGAGATCTATTACGAAGAATTTGGCCGCGGCTACCCGCTGCTGTTGTTTGCGCCGGGTGGCCTGCGATCGCGCATCGACATGTGGCACAGCCCGGCTGAGGCACCGGCGCGCCCTTGGCACGATTGGACGGAAAAGCTCGCCTCGCGCTACCGCGTCGTCGCCATGGACCAGAGGAACGCTGGACGCTCGCTGGGCGCCATTGCCGCAGATCACGGCTGGCATACCTATGCCGCCGACCATTTGGCGCTGATGGATCACCTTGCCCACAAGCGGTTTCACACGCTCGGTGGCTGTATCGGATCCAGCTACTGCCTCAAGCTATGTGAGATGGCGCCCGCGCGCGTTAGCGCCGCCGTGCTGCAGAACCCGATCGGGCTCAATCCGGAATTTCCAAGCTACTTCCCGGACAGCCATACGGCGTGGGCCAAAGAACAGCGCGCGGCGCGACCCCACTTGGAGGCAGGGGCGCTGCAAGGCTTTGCGGGCAACATGTGGGATCAGGGCTTTGTTTTCAGTGTCACGCGGGCGTTTGTGCGGCGTTGCACGGTGCCATGCCTCGTGCTCCCCGGCGATGATACGCCCCACCCCGCCGTGATCGGCGCCGAGCTCGTAGAGCTCTTGCCAAATGTCGAGCAGCTCAATCCCTGGAAGGGGCCACAGTATCTTGACGCGCAAGGCGAAGGGGTGATCGAGTTTCTTGCGAAGCACACGCCGCAACCATAGGCCTAGGCGTCGGGTGCCGCCTCTTCCTTGGCGAAGTCGAGTTCGACCTTGGCGCCGTTGGGGTCATTGAAGAAGACCTGCCACACCCCTGCCGCATAGCCACCTTCGGGTACCCGCCGCAGATCGTACTTGATATTGCGCGCCTTGAGTTTGCCGATGTAATCGGCCAGGCCAGTCGCCGAGAAGGCCATATGATCGAGGAGCCCCGTCTCCTTGGGGATTTCCGCGCGCTCGATGACGTGCAGGATGGGTTTGCCGGCATTGTGCAGCCAGCAACCGGGGAAGGCAAAGTTTGGCCGCTCGCCAGCCTTGAAGCCCAGAATATCTTCATAAAACTTTGCGGTCGCCTTCCAGTCCTTGGTGAGGATGGTGAAGTGGTCCATTTTCTGGATCGTCATTTCGGGATCCTGTTCCTGCGGAGTGGCTATCGCTGCGAACCGCAACAATGCCACGCCAGCCTCCCCCTGTGTAGAGGCTCTTGTGGCCGATCGACGAACGCCCGCATTTTCCGGCAGCCGCAGGGGTTGCGACCCCCTTATCGGACGATGCGTTTATGACCGGCGGGACCGCGGTGCCGGCTTGCTCACACCCTGGGCGTGGCTCCATCCTCGCGCCTCTCATTCGGCTGGCCGGGGCAGGAGTGGCGCCCGCCGGATCAGGTCACGGCCGGGATAGGCGCGTTGGGCATGGCGCACCAGCTCCTCCTTGAAGGTCTCCACATGGGGCGCGAGAAATCGGTCTGGGTCCCACGCCAGCCTGGTCCATTTGCCGATCGAGGCCTGGCGATGCACCAGCGCAACCGCGCGCACCCCCTTGGGCGGATAGCGCAGCATCGAGGGGAGAATGCCAATGCCGTAGCCCGCCGCAGCGAGCGCGAGGACGGCGTTGGGGGCGCCGCTCTCGAGCAGCACAGTGGGGCTGATATTGGCCGTTTGACAGGCGGCGTCGAACCATTGCCGCGAGGCAAAACTGCGGTGCAACAGCAGCAGTGGCTCGTTGGCCAACTTGGCAATTTCCAAGGCTGCACCGCGACCGAGCGGGTGGCTGTCCGGCAGCACGGCAATGACATGGATGGGGTAGAGTAAGCGGCCGCTGAACCGCTCGTCGCCGATGGGAACGTAGGCCAACTGCACCTCGCCGCGCTCGAGGCGTGCGATCAGTCCGGCGCCGCCATCTTCGATGATGCTGATGTCGATGCCGGGATGCCGCCGCCGATACTTGGCCAGAAAGCTGGCGAGCACGGTCTCGATCATGGGCGGGGTGGCACCGATCTTGATTTGACCGCTATGGCCCCACCTCAGGGCGCGGGCACGGTCTCGCAGCGAGTCGGCTTCCGCCACCAGCCTGCGGGCACGACGCAGCAAATCCTCACCCTCGGCCGTCAGTCGGACGCGGCGCCCGATGCGATCGAACAGGGGCACACCGAGGTCGGCTTCCAACACTTGCATCTGCCGCGATGCCGCCGGTTGGCTCAGATGCACTTTGTTTGCCGCCCGGGCAACGCCGCCGGTATCGGCAATCGCCACGAAGGTGCGCAACTGCTGGAGGTTCATGATAAATTACCAAACTGCATCAACCTCATATCATATAAATGCATTGGACAGATAAGCACAACTTCCGCGACAACTCGCGTCCTCGCCATTCAACCCGTTGGGGGCGCGCATGCGCAGCGACACTCATGATCAACGGCTCGATGCCCTGGTCCTCGACCTCATTGAATGGTTGGTGATCCGACCGCGGCCCTACGCGGAGGTGATGGAAGCCTGGCGCACAACCTGTGCGCGGCTGCCGATCTGGGAGGAGGCCGTGCATCGCGGCTTCATCGTCAGTGAAATGGTCGCACCGGGGTGTGTGCTGGTGACGGTAACGCCGGCCGGGCGCGCGTTCTTGCAGATGGCGAGAGTGCTGCCTGGCTAAAGCCGAGACTTGCCGCACCGTCGTGCGGCGTGCTGTCGAGCCGCAGCCGCACGGTCATGAACTTCTGCTCTCTCACACCCGATGGGCCGGTGCTAAGGTATTGGTCCCCGCGCCGTAGCGGCAGCCCGTATCGCCGATCAAGCAAAAGGCGCAGTCGATGCAACTTTACGTGACATATACCTCTCCCTATGCACGGCTGGCCCGGATCCTCGTCATCGAAAAGCAGCTGCAGGATCGCGTCGCCATCATCGAAGCCAAGACCCGCACGGTGGGCAGTCCCTACTATGACATCAACCCATCGGGTCGGGTGCCGTATCTCATTGACGACACCGGCGTCGGCATGGAGGACAGCCAGCTCATCTGCGCCTATCTGGATGCCTTGGACGGCGTGCCTCGTTTCCATTCCGCGGCCCGCGACGCCGATTGGGCCTACCGCCGCCTAGAGGCAACCGCGCGCAGCCTGTGCGATGGCATTTCGGTATGGGTGCGCGAAATGCATCGACCGGCGACGGAACGCTCTGCCACGGTCCTGGCCCACGAGGTGGCCCGCAGCCAGCGCCTGGCCGATGTGTTTGAGGCGGGCGCGGCCGAGCCGTTGCTGCAGGCCGCGCCGGGTATGGCTCAGCTGATCCTTGCCGCCGCCCTTGAGGTTGCGGCCAAGCGAGGCCCCGGCGATCTCACCCGTGGCCGGCCGCAACTCGCCGCCTGGCTGCAGCGGATCTCAGACGCGGCCTTCGCTGCGGGCGACGGCGTTGCCCTGAGCCAGGTGTTGGCTCTTCCTGACCAAACGGCTGCGACAAGGACCCTGGAGTTTGCTGGCGCGGCCCTGCAGCCAAGCGGCCCGCCACCGTCTTGTGTGTGCCGGTCGATTTGTGGTGTGGCCGGCCCGCGTCTTCCGCACAGGTGTGGTCATTGCCAATTTGGCGGTGCCCGTTAGCCCTCAGCGGGCAACTCTTTTGTCGGTGCGGGCCTCGGCCCCCACTCCAACGAGGGCTTGCCTCGCGCCTTGAGGCGCGACGGTCGCCCAAGCCCCTGGGGGTTGCAGCCAACGGTTCGACGAGGTCCTCCCTTTGCCGTACTCTGCGACAAGAGTATTTCGCTTTACCGCCGATGCGCTTTCAGCGCCAAGCAACGACCAGCCGAGGAAACGCCCATGCACCGACTGATGATCGCGGCCGCAGCCGCCGTGCTTGCCCTCAGCAGCGCCCAGCTTGCGGCGCAACCGCACGGCACCCCGCAGTATCTGGTCGAGCCGTTCTGGCCCAAACCGCTGCCCGACTATTGGATCCTTGGGCAAGTGGCCGGCGTCGCCGTCGACAACGACGACAGCGTCTGGATTGTGCACCGGCCCGCTACCCTGGTCGACGACGAAAAGGGCGCGCAGAAGAACCCGCCCGAAACACGCTGCTGCCAAGCCGCGCCGCCGGTGCTGCAGTTCTCTGCCGACGGCAAGCTCTTGCGCAGCTGGGGCGGACCCGGCGCCGGCTACGAATGGCCAAATACCGAGCACGGCATTCATGTCGATAAGGACGGCAACGTCTGGCTCGCCGGCAACGGCAAGGACGATCACCAGATCTTGAAGTTCACACCCGACGGCAAGTTTTTGCAGCAAATCGGCAAAAGTGGTGCAACCGGCGGCTCCAACAGCAAGACCGAGCTCGGCCGCCCCGCACACATGGTGACCGACGAGGCCGCCGGCGAACTCTACGTGGCGGATGGCTACCTCAACCGCCGCATTGTCGTGTTCGATCTGAAGACCGGCTCCTACCAGCGGCACTGGGGCGCCTATGGCAGCAAGGATCCCAGCGATGACAAGCTGCCACCCTACACGCCGGTCGCCATCAGCGCGTTGTCGAAGTCGTTTGCCAATCCGGTGCATTGCGTGCGCCTGTCCCGCGATGGGCTGGTGTACATGTGCGATCGCGCCAACAACCGCATTCAAGTCTTCCAAAAGGACGGCACCTTCGTGAAGGAGTTCCAGGTCGATCCGCAGACGCTGCAGAACGGCGCCGTTTGGGATCTGGTCCTGTCGGAGGACGCTGGCCAGCGTTATATCTTTGTTGCCGACGGCGCCAACATGCAGATCAGCACGCTTGATCGCCAGACCGGAGAGCGACTGGCGCAGTTTGGTCGGCCGGGCCGCATGGCCGGGGAATTCAAGTGGGTGCACAACATGGCGATCAACTCGAAGGGTAATCTCTACACCTCCGAGGTCGGAACCGGCCGGCGCGTACAAAAATTCAAGCGCACGGGTGGTCCCACCAACTAATCGCGCAGCCGTCCCAGACCGATCGACAGGCCGCTGGGCGCCCGAGGTTGCCCTGCGCTCTGAACAGGTGCTCGCGGTCAGTGACCGGCGTTGCCTGTTCGTGCCGACAAGTAGCTGGCCATCACATCGACCTCTCCGGGATGAGCGCAGCAGGAGCTCGGCCAAGCCAGACCTGCGAGCCGTGCATCGGCATGAAGATGGCGCCTATTGGCTCATGGCAGGGGTTTGCGGCGCAAGCATCGGCAGCGTGCACCACCATCTTCGCGGCCTCGCAGTTCGCCATGCCGCTGCGCACCACGCACGCGCTTGCGACGGCGATCGTCGGCGCCAGCGCTTCGGTGCGCACCTACGACGTCAGGTGGGGGTCATGCGCGGGATCCTGATCGGCTGCTGCCTCACCTTTCCCCTCTGCGCCTTGATCGCATTCGTGGCCGCCCTGATCGCCAACGGGCTGCGCGGCTGAAGGCTTTATTCCACTTGTATCCCCCGGCGAACGCTTGCACATTCAGGCCATGGAAGCTGCCCGACAAATCGGGGCATTGCCCGTACGCCGCGAGGCTGACGGTACGGCGTCGGTCCTCTTGGTAACCTCGCGCGAGACGAGACGGTGGGTCATCCCGAAAGGCTGGCCCTGGCCCGGGAGTGAGGACTGGCTGGCGGCCACCGAGGAGGCGCGCGAGGAAGCCGGGATCGTTGGCAACGTGCAGCCGGACGCCATCGGCTCATTTACCTACGAGAAGCGACACGCCCAAGGGCACACGTCGGTGCGTGTGATCGTCTATCTGCTTGAGGTCACCGGCGTGCTCGAGGATTGGCCGGAAAAGGGCCAACGCCAGCGGGCTTGGTTCACGCTGGCCGATGCGGGCCGTGCTGTCGCCGAGCCAGAGCTGCGCGCTCTGCTTAATTCCCTCGCCATGGGGTCGTGGGCATCTCGCGCGGCTGCGGACCCATCGCCTTGACACCGGCTGGACGCCGAGGCCGGACATAAGCTCCGCGTGGCGACCAATCCTGCCCAGCGCCGGGCCGCCTTGACATCGCAAAAGTCCAGGGTGTTAAGTAATTGCGGTCGTGACATGCGGGCGTCTACGCATCCAAGCATACCTGGTAACCACGACGACCTTCGGGAGGATGAGATGTTGCGCAGAGCACTCGGCGGAGTCGCCGCCATCGCCATCAGCAGTTGCTTGGCCGTCGCGGCCCAGGCTCAGGCCCAAGCGCAGGACATCAAGCTTTATGTCTTCAGTTCCGGTGCCCTCACCATCGGCAAGGGCATTCTGCAGAACCTCGGCCCGCTCGATCCGCCCATCCAGGTCCCGGTTGGCTTCTTTGTCATCAAGCACCCGAAGGGTAACGTGCTCTTCGACACCGGCAACAACGATCGGATCATCAAAGATCCGAGCTATTGGGGTGCTTCATTCAATGCCTTGAAACCCATCAATACGCCGGACGTGGCGATTGATGCGCAGCTTGAGAAAATCGGTCTCAAGCCCGATGACATCAAGTTCGTTGTCGCCAGCCATCTGCATCTGGACCATGGCGGCAACGTCAGCAAGTTCCCCAATTCGACGATTGTTGTGCAGCGGGACGAGATCCAGAACGCCTTTTGGCCGAAGGCCGGCACCGGCGGTCCCTACATGATCGGCGACGTCATGCCGCTCAGAGCTCCCAACAGCGACTATCCCAATGCCGTAAAGATGCTGCAGCTCGAAGGTGACTTCGACCTGTTTGGCGACGGCACCCTTGTGGTCAAGCGCTGGGTCGCTCACACGCCCGGCAGCCAAATGATGACCGTGCGCTTAAAAAATACCGGCCTCATCATCTTGACCGGCGACAACGTGTATTTTCGCGAGAACGTGGAAAAGAGCCTGCCACCGAACATCGTGCTGGCCTACAACCCCTCCGGATTCCTGACTGCCTACGAGTGGATCCGCTCGATGATGGCAACGGAAAAGGCGGACTTCTTCACGGCCCACGATCCGGATGCCTTTAAGGCCATGAAAAAGGCGCCGGCGTTCTACGACTGATGGGCCCGGACTGATGGGCCCGGACGGGGGCGTCCCCTGATCTTGCCAAGGGCTCCTCAGAAGGTAGGCGACGAGGCAGCGAGGTCGACACCGGCCTCGCTGTTATGCCGAATCGAACTGAGTTGTGCATGGCCGTCCTTTCGCTCGATGGGCTGAGCAAGCGCTTTGGCGCCCGGCTGGCGGTTGATGCCGTCTCCTTCGAGGTCAACGAGCGCGAGGTGTTCGGCCTGCTGGGCCCGAACGGATCCGGCAAAAGCACAATTCTGCGGCTCGTCACCGGCTACCTCAGACCCACCTCGGGGAGCGCTCGGGTTGCCGGTGTCGATGTCGTGCGCAACGGCACGGCGGCCCGCCGGCGCATCGGCTACGTGCCGGAGAGTGCGCCGCTCTACGGGCACATGCGCGTTGGCGAGTTCCTCACCTTCATGGGTCGGCTGCGCGGCATCAGTGGCCAGACCCTGGAGCGCGCCATCGACGCCGCGGTCGAGCGGCTAGCCCTCGGCAGCGTGCGCGGGGTCATCATCGAGCGCCTGTCGCACGGCTACCGGCAGCGGGTGTCGCTCGCCCAGGCCGTTCTGCACGAGCCGGAACTGCTGGTGCTCGACGAGCCGAGCAACGGCCTTGACCCGCGGCAGATCATCGAATTGCGGGGGCTGCTCCGGCAACTTGCGCAGCACTGCGCCGTGCTGGTGACCTCGCACATTCTGGCCGAGATCGAGCGTACCGCCGACCGCGCCGCCATCCTGCTCGACGGACGCCTGCTGACGGTCGAGCAGATCGGGCGTGACACGCCGGTGCCGCCACCGTCGCGCCTCGAGGCGCTGTTTTTGGATCTCACGCGCGCAAAGGCCATGTGATGAGCGTGCTGACCTTGGCAGCCAAGGAGATACGCACCTTGTTCAGTTCGCCGATCGCCTACGCGGTGATCGCGGTGTTCATCGTGCTGAGCGGCTACACCTTCACGGTGACGCTCTTCATCAGCAAGCAGGCGACGCTGGTGCACATTTTCTTTCAGGCGGCCGTGCAGCTGATCCTGCTCGTGCCCTTGATTACCATGCGCCAGTTCGCTGAGGAACGCCGGAGCGGCACGCTCGAGCTGCTGCTGACGGCGCCGGTGAGGGAAATCGATATCGTGGTCGCCAAGTTCATCGCCTGCATGGTGGTGCTGGCGCTGATGACCGGCTTGACGCTCATCTATGCCGTCGTGCTCTCGAGTCTTTGGCCAGCCGGATTGGGGTCCGATCTACAGCGGCTACGTCGGCCTCGTCATGTTCGGGGCGGCGCTGGCCTCGATTGGCCTGATGATCTCGGCATTGACCGCCAACCAAATCGTCGCTGCCGTGGTGTCGCTCGGATTGTTCGGCACCCTCTGGGCGATCGACACACTGGCCTCGTTGCTGCCGCACCCGTTTGAGAATTGGTTACTCGGTTTGTCACTGCTGGCGCATTTTACACCATTCGCGGTTGGCGCGATGTACGTGTCCGACTTCGGGTTCTTTCTCACCGTCGTCCTGCTCGGCCTGTTCCTGACCGTCCGAGCCTTGGCGCGGAGTTGAGGTGATGGCGGAACATGCCCACGAGCTCGGTGCGCTGCTATGGGCGGCCGGCTGGCTGCTTGCCGTCATCGTCCTGTTCGTGGCCGGGCTCCGGTTGCCGCTTGAGACGCGCCTGGGCGGTGTCTCGGCATGGCTTTATGCCGCTGCCTGCGTCGTCGCGGGCCTTGGCGTGTGGGTGCTCGCAAATGTCGCGCTGGTGCTCAACGACACGCACATCGATCTGACGCGGGAGAAGGTCTATACGCCGTCGGCGGACGCGATGGCGGTCGTCGACGAGCTCAGGAGCCCGGTCAGCATCACCTATTTCTATCGCTCCGAGGATCCGGTCGGCCGGCGCGCCGGCGAGATCCTGGAAGTGATGGGTCGGCGCAATCCGCTTTTGACAGTCCTAACCGTCGATCCCGACAAGCGGCCGGAGCTCGCCCGCCGCGAGGGTATCCGCCTCTACAACGCTGCCATCATCGAGGCCGCCGGCCGGCGGGTCCTGATCCAGGGCACGGACGAGGCGGAGATTGCCATCGGCATCCAGCGGGTATTGCGCACGCGCACCCTCACGGTTTGTTTTCTCGAGGGCCATGGCGAGCTGCCGATGGACAGCTTCGAGTTCCATACCCACCTCGAGGGCGCAAGCGACCACAGCCATGGCGATGCCTCCTCGCACATCATCGAGACCCCTGGACATGGCGTCGGCCGGCTGCGCCGGGCACTGGAAGCGCAAGGTTACGCCACCCGCAAGCTGATATTGGCGACCAGCCCTGCGGTTCCCGACGACTGCGCCCTGCTGATAGCCGCCAACCCGCGCACGACATTTCTGCCGGCGGAAAGCGCCGCCCTGCGCTCCTATCTCGGCAGCGGCGGCAGCGCCTTGTTGTTATTCGATCTTGGCTTTGTGCCGGAGCCGGGGCTGTCGCGTCTGCTCTCGGAGCTCGGCGCCCAGCTCGAGCAACAGGTCGTCGTCGATCCGCTGAGCCACTACCAGTCCGACCCCGAGATGGTTGCCGTGACGGGCTATGAGCCGCACCCGATCACCCGCACGGTGTCGCTGACCTTTTTTCCCGGCATCCGGCCGCTAACGCTGACGCAACCGCTCTCCGGCATCACGATCACGCCGATCCTA
Source organism: uncultured Alphaproteobacteria bacterium (assembly GCA_963820375.1). Taxonomy (GTDB): domain Bacteria; phylum Pseudomonadota; class Alphaproteobacteria; order Rhizobiales; family Hyphomicrobiaceae; genus AWTP1-13. Next base: position 28,259 of record CAWFZX010000025.1, read on the forward strand.
CAAAGCAGCCGTGACAGCTATGCCAGGCCGGTGCAGCCGGCGAGCACACGCACCATCGACAGCCCCTCCCCTCCCCCAGGTAGTCTCTCGGCGGAGACGATGCCGCCCGCCGCTGCCGTTGCCGCCGTCGCGGATGTGCGGCCGCGCCTGCTCGGCATCGCCGCCGAGGGAAGCCTGACGCCGGGCGCGCCGCCGTTGCGCGCCGTGGTGATCGGCGATGGCGACTTTGCCAGCAACTCCTTCCTGCCCTACATGGCCAACAGCGACCTGTTGCTGGCGGCAGTGCGGTGGCTTGCGCGTGAGGAGCGTGGCACCACCGTCAGGACCCGCATCCCGGTGCCGCCGATGATCCTGTTGACGGCCGCGCAAAGCCGGGCAATCTTCGTCTTGATCGTCATCCTGCTGCCGCTGACCGTGATCGGCATCGGTGGCCTCGTCTGGTGGTCGCGGCGATGAACCTTGCTGCGTCATCGCGCCTCCTGCTGCCGCTGCTCGCCATCCCTGCGCTCGCCTTCCTTGTGGTTATGGTGGTGATTGGTGCCCAGCCGGTGCAGCGCCAACTCGTGAAATTCGAGGCCAAGGGCGTGTTGTTGCACGAGCCGCAGACGGTGCGCAGGATCACGCTCAGCCGCGGTGGACGGCAGCACGCGCTGGCACGCAACGGCGAGGCTGGCTGGGTGTTGGAGCCCGGTGGTGCGATCGAGCCGGCGGTGGCGGCGCGTCTTGAGACCGCGGTGAAGATGGTCCACCGCTCGGCACCGGTCCGTGCCCTGGCTGCAGAGGATTTGGCGGGTGTCGATACGCGGCCATTTGGCCTCGAAGAGCCGGTGATCGTCACGGCACTCATCGGACCTGCTGGCCAGCTGCTGACGCTGCGCTTTGGTGCCCTCAATCCGGAGGGCTTCCTGCAATACATGCGGATCGATGGAGATCCCAAGGTGTACCTGATGTCGCGCTTTATCGGCGCCGAATGGATGGCAGCGTTTGAAGGCCTGGAGGCGCGCTGATGTGGGCGACCGGAACCGCCAGGGTTTGCTGTTTCAAGCTGGCGTCGGCACTCCTTGCGCTCGCCGCCCTGTGTCTGCTGCCCGTCGCGGCCGCCGCGCACAAGGCAGCAACCACCGGTCACGCCACGGTGTCCGTCGCCGGCCAGACCGTGCGCTATGCCGTCACGTTACCGGCGGAGGTGTTGGGGGCGGGCGCTGGTGAGCTTGTCATGCGCGATTTCGCGGCCGCGATCGCGCGGCACGTCGTGGTCGAAGCCGACGGCGCCGCTTGCGCCGGCGTGCCGGCAGAGGTGCGGCCACCGTCACCTGAGCGCGCGCGTATCGAAGTCGTTGTGCTTTATGCCTGTGCGGCCGCCATTCGCAATCTTTCGATGCGCGATGGCAGCGACGCTGTGCTTGGCCCCGACCATCACACCATCGCCGACGTCCAGTGGCCCGGTGGCAGCAAGCAAGTGGTGTTCGAAAGCGAACATCGCCTGGCGAGCATTGCCATAACCGCTGGGCCCGCGCCGGAAAGCCAAGCGCGAGGCATATTCGTTTCCTACTTCGGCCTCGGCGTCGAGCACATCCTGCTCGGCTTCGACCATGTGTTGTTCATCATCGCTCTCGTGCTGCCGGGTGGGAGCCTGCTGTCGCTGGTGGCCATGATCACCGCCTTCACCGTGGCGCATAGCATTACGCTGGCGCTGTCGGTGCTCGGCATCGTTACCCTACCCGCGCAGTTCGTCGAGCCGGTGATTGCGCTGTCGATCGCCTACGTCGCCTTCGAGAACCTCAGCATGAAGAGCGCAGTGTCGCGACGTTGGGCGGTGAGCTTCCTGTTCGGGCTGGTGCATGGCTTTGGCTTTGCCGGTGCTCTTGCCGAGGTCGGCCTGCCGACCAGCGGGCTGGTATCGGCGCTGGTCGGCTTCAATCTTGGTGTCGAAGCCGGTCAGGCGCTGATTGTGGTCCTGCTCCTGCCCCTGCTCATCTGGCTGCAGCGGTTTTCGTGGGAACCCCGGCTGGCAAAGGTCTTCTCAATCGCCATCATGTCCGCCGGACTGGCGCTGCTGGCCGAGCGAACGCTCGGGATCATGTGAGCGCGCAGCGGCGGCCGCAGCGCCCTCGCGCGGCCGGTGAACGCCGACCGGCCTCAGCACCATCGCCTCAGTGCAAACTTCCGGAGCGTGTTCCACCCTGCCAACAACGGCAACTGGCAACGCCAGTGGGGTGCTCGAGACAAAAACCACCAGTCGCGGGCGCTCCTGGGGCTGCCGGGATGCACGCCCTCGAGCTGCAACACGGGGCCGCCGTGGCGCCTTTGCGCGCACGCGAGCCAAAGGTGCGTCGTCTCGGTTGGTGGATGACATGATGCATCGGCCGGGGTTAGCCTGAAGCTGTGGGCACCGGCGGCGCTGGAGTTAATGTCGCTCGGGAACCCCCAAGGAGGAACGGCATGCAAAAGACAATTGCCACGCTCGGTTTGAGCTTCTTAATTGCGTTTGCCAGCGGCGCCGCCCAGGCGCAAGACGCCCAGAGTTGGTGTAAGTCAAAGTGGGGCCCGGATGACGAGAAGGGTGCGGCCAACATCCTCAATGCCCAATTGGCCCTCGATGCGGCCAAGCTGGTGACGACCGGAAAAGTCTACCCGCTCGGCGTGGAGACGAATTCAAAATCGCCCGCCTATCCGCCGCGCAGCTTCAATCTCACCGTTCTGCAGCCGGGACAGACGGGTGGCAACGGCTTGGGACCGACCAAGACGACCTACAACGACGACATCATTACGGGCTGGGTGGGTGTCGGCTCCCAGCTCGATGGCCTCGGTCACATCGGCGTCGACCACGTCTATTATAATTGTAACAAATCACTCGACTTTGCGGCTGCCGACGGCCTCAAGAAGCTGGGCATCGAAAAGGTACCGCCGTTTGTCACTCGCGGCGTGGTGCTGGATATGACGGCGGTCACCGGACAGAACCCGGTGCCGGCCGGAACCGCCATCAATAAGAAAGAGATCGACGACGCCCTTGCCAAGCAGGGCGTGCAAATCAAGAAGGGCGACGTCGTCTTGTTGCACACGGGCTGGCAGGAGATGGCAGGCAAAGATACCAAGGCGTTCATGGCCGGGGAGCCCGGCCTTGGCAAAGAGGGCGCCGAGTACCTGGTATCGAAGGAAGTGGTGGCCATCGGCGCCGATCAATGGGGGCTCGAAGTCATCCCCTTCGAAAAGGGCGTCGGCGTCTTCGAAGTGCACCAAATACTTTTGCCCAGGAACGGCGTCTACATCTTGGAGAATATGAACACAGGCCCTCTGGTTGCTGACAAGGCTTGGGAGTTCATGTTCGTACTGGGCCAGGCCCGCATCACGGGCGCGGTGCAAGCCATTATTAATCCGGTCGCTATCCGGTAGCGGCCTGCCAAGCCGTTGGCCCTTTCTCCAACACGATCGAGCGCGCCAGCTGTCCCGCTCAGCTGGCCGCTCACCGCCTCACCAGGGCGCGTCACCGCAAAATTCGCTCTGTCAGCACCGCTCAGGACCCTGCGTTGAGCCGGACGATGAGGTCCCGCAGGCGCTGAAAGGTTACGCCGTCTGCCGTCCCTCAAGCAGGACCCGGGCGGCGTTGCGGGCTCTGCTCGGCCACAATCGAGCGCCATTATTTGGGTTTTCTGCAGAGGTATTGCATGGACACCTCCGCCAAAGCCATGGCCGCGCTTGCGCTCAATCGTTTTGGCCTGGGTCCTCGCCTCGGCAGCATCGCCGCCATCGCCTCTGACCCCCGGGGCGCCTTGCTGGCCGAACTCGATCGGCCGCGGGCGGGCGAGATTGACGCGCCCTCTTTGCCAACCAGCGCGCAAGCCTTCCGGGCCGTCGCCGATGCCAACGCCGAGCGACGGGCCCGACAGATCACCATGGCGCGGGCGCAGGAGGCGAAGCGGGCAGCGGAGCCCGCGATGAGCGAGGGCGCGGAACCCGCCAGCAATGACGCGGCTGCCAAGATGGCCGCCGAAGCGGTCCCCAATCCCGGACGGCAGATTTACTTGAACGAGGTCAAAGCGCGGATCGATGCGGCGCTTGCCGCCGAGATCGGCTTTGCCGAACGCCTGGTTTGGTTCTGGTCCAACCATTTTTGCGTCTCGGCCGACAAGATCCAAAGCATGGCCGGGGCCTACGAGCGTGAAGCCATTCGTCCCCGTATCCTCGGTCGCTTCCAGGACCTGCTGCAGGCCGCCGAGAGCCACCCCGCCATGCTTTTTTACCTCGACAATACCGTGTCGATCGGCCCGAACTCCGTCGCCGGCATCAATCGGACGCGCGGTCTCAATGAGAACCTCGCTCGCGAAATCCTGGAGCTGCATACCCTGGGAGTGCGTAGCGTCTATACGCAACAGGACGTCCTAGGCTTCGCCAATGTCCTGACAGGCTGGACGTTGCTGCCGGCCGGCGACAATCCCGAACACGGTGGCGAATTCACCTTCAATCGACGCCTGCATGAGCCCGGCTCGCAAACCATCCTTGGCAAGGTCTATCAGGAGGGTGGGGTCGAGCAGGGCCGTACCGTTTTGCGTGACCTGGCCGCCCATCCCGCAACCGCCAAGCACATCGCCAGCAAGTTGGTGGCATCCTTTATTGCCGACGACCCGCCGGCAGCGCTGACGGAAACCTTGACGCGAACCTTGCAGGAAACGGACGGCGATCTCCGCCAGGTCGCCAAGGCCATGGTGACCTCTCCCGCAGCTTGGGCCCAGCCGCCGAGCAAGCTCAAGCGGCCCAGCGAATGGGTCATCGGCATGGTCCGTGCCGCCGGCACGGGTGCCGAGCCCCGCCGCTTCACCGCCGGCCAGGCAAGTCTGGGCGAGCCCTTGTGGCGTCCGCCCTCGCCCAAGGGCTTCGCTGACGATGCCGCCGGCTGGATCGACGGGGTGGGTCAGCGCTTGGACATTGCCAACACCTACGCTGAGCGCATCGCCGGTCAGGTCGATCCACTATGGATCATGCACAGCGTGCTCAACTCCACCGTCTCTGCCGAGACCACCCAGGCCGTGATGCGCGCCGAGAGCCGGCAGCAGGCGCTGGCTCTGCTCTTCATGTCCAGGGAATTCCAGAGGAGGTGACGATGGCCGCATGCCGCCATTTGCCCAGTCGCCGCGCGGCGCTGATCGGTTCCGGCGCCCTGTTCGCCTGGACGCAAATGCCCAAGCTGGCGCGGGCCGAAGGACGCGATCCGCGGTTGTTGGTCATCGTCCTGCGCGGCGCCCTGGACGGGTTGGGTGCCGTGGCTCCGGTCGGTGATCCCGACTGGAGTGCCCTGCGCGGCGATCGCGCGCTGGCGCTGGATGGCAAGACCCCGGCGCTGCCCCTCGATCCCTTGTTTGCCCTCAATCCGGCGATGCCCCATCTCTACCGTCTCTACCAGGCTCAGCAGGCCACGATCGTGCATGCCACAGCCACACCCTACCGCGAGCGATCGCATTTCGATGGCCAGGATGTGCTGGAGAGCGGCCTCGCCCGACCCAGCGCGAGCGATAGCGGTTGGCTCAATCGCGCCCTGCTGGCGCTGGCTTCCGACGGCAGCGTCGATGCCAGCGGCGCCCGCGCGTTGGCGATTGGGCCGGTAACCCCGCTGATCGTGCGTGGGCGGGCTCCGGTGCTGTCCTGGGCTGCGCAACAGGTGTTGCCGGCCAGCGACGACACCCGCGCCCGTCTGTTGGAGCTCTACCAACACACCGACGCCAATCTGGCCGTCGCCCTGGAAGGACGCATCCGCCTGGCGGCGCTCGCGCACGCCGGCGGACAGGACGCAGGAAGTGCCCCAGGAAGCTCCCAGGAAGCTCCCAAGGCTCTCCGCCGCCGCCGGGCATCGCCCGGCAGCGGGCCGTTTTTGCCGAGGCCGCTGGCACGGCTGCGCGCTTTCTCGCCCGTGCCGATGGGCCGCGCGTTGGCGCCATGGGATTTGTCGGTTGGGACACGCACGTCAACGAGGGCGCAGCAGACGGCCGGCTCGCCGGCCTCCTGAGCGCCCTTGACGGAGCTCTGGCGGCCATCGAGAGCAACATGGGTGCAGCCTGGCAACAGACGGTGGTTGCCGTGGTGACCGAGTTTGGCCGCACCGCCCGCATCAACGGCAGCAACGGCACCGATCACGGCACCGGCACGGTCGCCGTGTTGGCCGGCGGTGCGCTGCGGGGCGGACGCGTGATCGCCGATTGGCCCGGGTTGAAGGCCGCCAACCTTCACGAGGCACGCGATCTGAAACCCACCATTGACCTGCGCGCGGTTCTCAAGGGGCTGTTGCGAGATCACCTCAGGGTCGAGGAGGACGCCCTTGTGAAGAGTGTTTTTCCAGACAGTGCGGCTGTTGCAGCCATCCCCGGGCTCGTCCGCTCGGCGTGAGGGCAAGGCCACCTCCGGAGGCTTTGGCGCCGGCAGGGTTCGACGCTAGCCTCTTGTCGCGCAACGGTGAAAAAGCGTCCGGCGCGCGCGGGCGGCGCCGCCGCGAGATCGCCCGTCCTGGCCCGGGTCGGCGAGCGTCCCAGCGGACCCGAGGGGGAGGCTTGGCGCCAGCGACCCGGTCTCGGCTCCAGGCCGGAGGCTGCCACATCACTTGACCCACCGCACACCCCCCCGCTTCAATGGGTGGTTGTTGAGTCCCCCTCCACGATCCGGGAGCTAAAGACCGCATGTTTGACTTCGACCGCGTGATCGAGCGTCGCGGCACGCATGCCTCCAAATGGGACAATATCGCCCGGCTCTCAGGCATCGAGGCGTCGGATGCGATTCCGATGTGGGTGGCGGACATGGACTTTGCTGCGCCCCCCGGGGTCACCGCCGCGCTGCTGGCTGAGACCAGGCGTGCCGTGCACGGCTACTATGCCGATACGGGGAGTTGGGCCGCCGCGCTGACGGACTGGATGCAACGGCGGCATGACCTGCGCCTGGACCCCGGCTGGGTCACTGCAACCCCCGGCATCGTGGCGGGGCTCGGATTGATCCTGCAGGCGCTGAGCGCTCCGGGCGACGAGGTGGTGGTATTCCCGCCCGTCTATCATGCGTTCCGCCGCATCATCCTTGCCAATGAGCGACGCATTCTCGACGCACCGCTGGTTGAACGGGACGGCCGCTATAGCATGGCACTCGAGGCGCTGCGCCCGAGACTGACGCCGCGCACGAAAGTCGTCTTCTTCTGCAGCCCGCACAATCCGGGTGGCACGGTCTGGACGGTCGATGAGATCCGCGCCCTGGCCGCCTTCTGCGCCGAGCACGACCTGATCTTGGTGTCGGACGAAATTCATGCCGACCTCGTGTTTGCTGGTGCGCGGCACACGCCGACCATCGTTGCTGCCCCCGAAATCGCCGATCGGTTGCTGACCTGTGTCGCCGCCACCAAGACCTTCAATCTCGCTGGTGCCCATGTCGGTGCCTGCGTCACCTCGAACGCCGATTTCAAACGGCGTCTTGACGCCCGCGTCATGGCGAGCGGTCTTGGCTCCTACAACAGCTTTGGCATGATCGCCACCGAGGCGGCCTGGCGGACCGGTGCGGCGTGGCTCGACGCGCTGATGCGCTATCTGACCGAAAATCGCGATCTGTTCGAGACCCGCATTGAGCAGGTGGTGCCCGGTGCCCGCTCGATGCGACTGGCCGCGACCTATCTTGCCTGGGTCGATTTTTCCGGGACCGGCTTGGCGCCCGACGAGGTCGCGGCCAGGGTCAAAGGCCGCGCCCGCATCTTTGCCAGCCCGGGCTTGCAGTTTGGTCCCGGTGGTGAGACCTGGCTGCGCTTCAATTTCGCCACGCCGCGCTCTGTGCTGGAGGAAGCACTCGCCCGTTTGCAGGAGGCGTTCGCCGATTTGCGCACGGAGCCAGCGAGAGTTGGGCGATGAAGAAACCCGTCGTTGGCGTGATCGGCAACGCCCATCGGATCGAAAATCGCTTCAACATTCATGGCGTCGGCGAGAGGAACCTGCGCGCGGTCGCCGAAGTCGCCGGTGCCCTGCCGTTGATGTTTGCGGGCACGCCGGATGTCACGGAAATTGGTGCCCTATTGCAGGCGGTCGACGGTGTGTTGCTGACCGGCGCGCGCGCAAATGTGCATCCGACGCGTTTTCGCACAGAGCCGCATCCCGCCCACGAGCCTTACGATGAAAGTCGGGACGCCTTGGCCCTGGCGCTGGTCGAGGTGTGCGTTGCCGAGGGCGTGCCTTTGTTTGGCGTTTGCCGGGGCTTCCAGGAGATGAATGTGGCCTACGGCGGCACCCTGCATCCCGAAATCCGCGAATTGCCGGGCCGCATGAACCATCGCATGCCGCGCCTGGAGAACGGCGAAATTCATCCCGATCCAGCCGTGGTATTTGCCGACCGCCACGATGTCACGCTGGTTCCAGGCGGTGTGTTCGCTCAGATCCTTGGTTGCGAGACGATCCGCGTCAACTCGCTGCACGGCCAGGGCATCCTCGAGCTTGGTCGGCGCATCGTCGTGGAAGGTGTGGCGGAAGACGGCACCATCGAGGCCATCCGCATTGCCGACGCGCCGGGCTTTGCCCTGGGCGTGCAATGGCATGCGGAGCACAATGCGCAAGGCAACAGCGTCAATCGAGCCCTCTTTCAGGCGTTTGGCCGGGCGCTGGCGGCGCGCCAGCGCACGGTCTAGCGATCGACCGCAGAGAGCGGCAGCCACGCCAGCGCGGCGCGGCAATGCCCTGACCGTGCCCTGGCGTCCGGTGACGCCTCTGTGGCGGGTGGCGAGCTGCACGTCGTCTTGATGATCGAGCGGGCGACGCGATCAAACGCACGTCGCTGCCGCCGCGCCGATCAAAAAACCTGCAGCGTCCCGGTCACCTCCCTGTGCGATGGTGATCGGGCAGGCGCACGGGCGAGGGCTGCACGCTCAGGCCAGTGTCCTGCACCGTTTCCGAGCCAGCCGCAGCGCGCGTTACCCCGGCTCAATCGGCGATCGCTTGATAGACGAGCTGCCGATAAAGCAGGCGATGGTGGAGGCGCAAGGCCCCGGCCGACTGGACCATGAGGGTCGCCACCAGTTGCTCCTTGGGATCGACCCAGAAAAACGTTCCGGCATAGCCGCCCCAATTGAAATCGCCGGCGGAACCCGGGAAGGGAGCGATGCCATCGACAGGACGCACGGCAAATCCCAGACCAAAGGTGTACGTTGAGGCTCCCAGCACCATGCCACCTGGAGTGGCGGCGAGGGGCAAACGCGATCCCAGGTGATCGGAGGTCATGAGCCTGAGTGTCGCGCGGCTCATAATGCGTTGCCCTTCGAGGGTGCCGCCATTGGCCAACATCTGGGCGAACCGCAAATAGTCGCCAGCGGTCGAAATCGCGCCGGCGCCACCGGAATCGTTGCCCGGCTGTTTGGAAACGTCGATCAATGTGATCGGCGTGCCGGCGATGACATCCTTTTCGAACGGTTCCGCCAGGCGCGCCTTGTTTGCTTCGGTGACCCAAAAAGTCGTGTCATTCATCTTGAGCGGCTTGAAGACACGCTCGCTCAGAAAATCGCCGAGGCGCTTGCCCGAGGCGGCTTCCACGACACGGCCGAGCAGATCTGAGGCGAGGCTGTACTCCCAGGTCGAGCCCGGCTGATAAAGCAAGGGAATTTTCGACAGCCGCTCCACCTGCTCGGCGCCGGTCATGTCGCGCACGTCAAAATCGATGACGCCCGGTTTGAAAAGGCCGGCCTTGGCCAGCGCGTCCTTGACCGTGGCATTCTGCGTCAGCTCACCGTAGGGCAGTCCGGCCGTGTGGCGTAGAAGATCCTGCACGGTCATCGCCCGCTCAGCTGCGATTTCGCCGCTAGCGGTCCACACCTTCACGTCCTTGAAGGCGGGCAGCCATTTGGAGACGGGATCCGTCAGCAACAGGGCGCCATCCTCGACCAGAAGCATCGTCGCCACGGAGACCATGGGCTTGGTCATCGAGTAAATGCGGAACAGCGTATTCGTCCGCATCGGATCCTCGCTTTTGGGATCGCGCACGCCAAGCGCGGTCGCATAGACGAGCCGGCCCTTGCGCGACACCATCATGACGACGCCGGGCAACTTTTTCTCCGCGATCTCCTTCTTGAAGGCGCCCGTCAGGCGTGCGAGGCGGGCCGACGACATGCCGACACTCTCGGGCGTGCCGGCTGCGATCGGTGTGGCAGTCGCCTTGGCGCGCTGGGCGCAGGCAGCGGAAGGGAGCAATGAGACGCTCGTGCCGATGGCGAGTACGGCAATCGACGCGCCCAACACCGCTCGTGGAAGCATCACAGCCATAATTGTTTGTCCCCCCTGTCGATCTGGGTATGCCAGGCAAACGCCTTGGCTAACGCGTCGACAAGGCAAAATTGCGTTGCTGGGCCATGGATCCAGTGGTCCGGGGTACCTTCAGAGCCAGGATGATGCGCATGGTTTGCGGAGCGCACGCGGGTTGGGCGAAGCATCCGCCGGCTCGCCGCCGCCTGAGCTGATGCGCCGTCTTGCGCAATCAGTGCGCTCGCTGAGTTTTATGGCGTGTTGCGAGCCATGCCACGGGGCATGGTTTTGGTGGCAGCGGACCCCGCCGAGGATTGGAAAATCGATGCTGCCACTTGCAGAAGACCCACCCAGGTCTTTTGCCTCTTGGTTGTGTTGACGCATGCCATCAAGAGTGCACGGCATGCAATCGAGGCGCGCCCACCAAATGAGCGCCCGCGCGGCCCAAAGATAGATCGTGGAAAGCACCTGGGCGCCGGCAGCCTGACGCATCGATTTTGCGACCGAGGTCGTCGCTCTCCGTCAGATCAGCACCCGCCGCGGTCAATAGCTCGACATTGCCTTGCGACAAGGCCGAGCTCTTGCACCACCAACTCGCGGGCAAACCGACCAGCGTCCTCGACGATGACCGTGCGGACGCCGTTTCCTCGACCTTGGCGAGCAGCGCGGCAAAGCCCTCAGCGACCCTCGCTCGGATCGCAGCCCAGCTACGATCTTCCGGCGGCGCGCTTGCCGCGCCTGGCTCGTGGGCCCTGCTCCCGCCACGCTTGCCGGCGCGAACGCGCCTGCCGGGTGATCACCGCGAGATTTCATCGGTGATGTTGCCCCGTAAGCATAGGCTGAAGAAAACATCTCGCCGACAATCAAGCAACTGATTCGCTCACCGACCGAGATCTCCTATGACCAAGCTTTGGCCTGCGCGTCCGGCGCTGCTGGTTTTTGCTTTCCTTTGCGGGTGCACGAGCCTTGCCGGCACGGCGGCGGCGCAAGGCTTTTTGTCGTTCCTGTGGGGCGGCGGCTCGCGCGAGGTCGTCCCCTTCCATCCCACTCACCCGCCGGGACAGATCATCGTCAGTTTCGGCGATAAGCGGCTCTACTGGGTGCACCGCCGCGGCGAGGCGATCAGCTATCCGATCGCGATACCGAGGGACAAAAGCCGTTGGCAGGGTGTCACATCGGTCTCCGACAAGCGGGTCAATCCCGACTGGACGCCGACCGCGGAGATGCGGCGCGAAAATCCGCGGCTGCCCGCACACGTGCCCGGGGGGCATCCTCGCAATCCCCTGGGCGTGCGAGCGCTCTATCTCGGTTCCAGCATGTATCGCATCCACGGAACCGACGCCCCCTGGACCATTGGCGAGGCCGTCTCCAAGGGCTGCATCCGCCTTTACAATGAGGACGTGCTGGACCTCTATCGGCGCGTACCCGTGGGGACACGCGTAACCGTGACCTGGCGGCGGTTCCGCGCTTGAGCGCGTCCGTGCTCGCAGCCTCAAATCCCTAATGCCCGACGGCGTCGGATCGGCCAGGGCTGATCGGGCGCGGCCCCCTGCTGGTGGCGCGCGCGGCGGTGTCCGCTAGCGTTCCGGTAACGGGGGATCAATGCCCAAATTCGTTGAAGGTTTTGTCGACCGGTTGCAGGTGCCGGCCGGCGCAAAGGCCGCCCAGGCGTTCGATGATGAACTGGCCGGATTCGGCGTCAGAAAATTTGCCAGCGGCAAGGCCTCGTATTTCGTCAAGTTCGCTGTGCGCGGCGGCAGCGGCGCTTGACCCTCGGCCGGGCCGTGAGAGGCAACCTCAAGGAGATGCGCCTGGTTCCCTCGCGATCTCAGCCTGAGCCAGCGAAACAACCGACATCTCTCCGACAGCTCAGCAGACCGCGCGGCGTTTTCAAAGCATTGAGAAGTCGCCGCTAAATGCCTCTCGATGCCGCGCTCACAATGATGCTGGTCGTGTCGCAACGATGATGCGGTGATCAGCCGTCTCGGTTCCCGCGTTTCCGCACCATCTCGTCGGGCTGGACGACCCTAAGGCCCACATCCGCGTCGAATAGATCCAGAAGCTCTCGGGCGCGACGGCGCAGGGCGGGAGTGGCGCAATCGGGTGGCCCGAACGCGACGGCGAGCACAAAGCCTGCGACCTCGTCCAGTCGGCGTTCGACATCTCGCACCCGCTGTTCAAGATCACGCTTCGTGTCGGGCATGGGATTGCTCCTCTCGATACGTCAGCCCGCTTCGGGAGCTTGGGTCGCTGCCATGGCGTCAGCACGCAAAGGAGCTTGGCAACCTGACCGGTCGATGTGCACGACGTTGGGTCGATGATGACGTGCGCGCTGACATGCTCCCCCTATCGAAGCCAAGTTACTTTGGGTAGCCCCCGAAGTGGGGATCCGTCACGGCACATGCGCGGTTTCCAGGAGCAGCGATCTATGGAGGACATCGCGAGAACCTGGCATCCATCTCGGGCGAGTACCAAGGCAGATCTGGCGTAAACGCGGCGCAGTAAGTCTTCTATAACTCCCGCCCAGGCGATGGATTTAGCGCGTGATCTGCTCGCATACGGGCGGACGGACACTGCCGAGCTCAAGAAGGCTCGCGCAGTTGCCGTCGGGCATATGACGTCCGCAATCGCATAGCAGCCGACGCGCACACCTGATCGCACAGCCATCCCGTGCGCGTTGATTTCGTTCAGAATCGGAAATGACGACAGACCGTGAGTTGGGAGCCAAGGATAAGGGCAACTAGCCTGTTGAACGTGAATCAGCGGCCGCCTCGAAGCATGCTTTGAACTCACGGACTTTGCATAGGCTGCCTCATTTCGCAGACCGGCGCTGCTCGGCCTCCGCAATCGCCTGTAGCGGATTCGGCTCGAACCGCGACAGACCAAGCGCCAGCATTTTTTTTAGGATCTCACCGGCCTCGCGCGCGCCGCGTGGATCACCGAACGGTTGCCGCCGAGCGGAATCGAGATGGGTCGCGCACGGCGGGCATTTGCCAAGGCGGCAGATCCAGCGATCTGCCCTGAACGCAACGGTCGGCGAACTGCGCAACGTGCTCCCAAAATTCGTCTGCGAGCTTGCTGTCGATCTGCTTGGCGCGTCCGGGACTCTCAGCGCGGCAAGCCGGGAGGGAGCGCTCCAAGGCATCTCGATCAGTTGCGTTCATTTCGCTCCGCCTCCAAGGCGATCGGTTCATCGGCGCTGATTGCTTCGGGCTCCGACGACGGTGTCGATTTTCGGCATGCCGGATTCAGGCGAAGCATTCTGCTGAGCCTCGTCATCGCGCGCAGCTTCGATTGCCAGATCGCCAACCATGGCGAGGGCTTGTCCTCGACGACATTGGCGGCGGCCAGCTCACCGGCTGCGACGCGCTCGGCAACGACGGCCCGCGCGTAGGCGGCGAGCAACGGCAGATCACTGTGCTGGAAATGATCCGCGCGACAGGCCAGCACGAGATCCACGAACAGACTTTTTTCAGGTCCGGTGAGATCGACCGGCGGGCGGAGCCGGGTTGCTGCACTGGTCGTCGAGAACGCGACGACTGCGGCGACTTGCGCGGGAATTCGAGGATTGCCGATTGCGTGGGCAGCTCACCGAAGGCCAGCGACCATCCCCGGCAGACGGTCAGTGTATTCGGCACCGTGCAATAAAATAAGGCTGAGCAATCTGCGTTCCGCCAAAATCGCCCAGCGGAACGCTGGCGGAACGTCAAAGCAGCCTAGTCCGGCAGTCCCGTGCCACGTCTCGCCTCTCCCCTTCCGCAACCGTCCGTCCACCCAGCGGCGACGATTGACTGCACGAGCCAAAATGGGATGGCTTCCGGTTTCACATCTGGGGTTTCTTGCATGTCGACAGCCTGCAATCTGCTGCTTGAACATCAGGTCGTAAAATTGCGTCACCGTGCGCTTGTTGCGTTCCAACGTCTCGGTCATAAGGGACAGACGCCCAACCACGCCCTGGTGTCAAGCCGATCGGAACGCGATAGGCTTGAGGCTCGGCAAGGAGAGCACCGATGATTGAGGTCTATTATTGGCCCACGCCCAACGGCAAGAAGGTCACCATCCTGTTGGAGGAATGTGGCCTTGCCTACAAAATTACCCCGGTCAACATCCAGCGCGGCGATCAATTCGCGAAGGATTTCCTGCGCATGAATCCCAATCACCGCATGCCGGCCATCGTCGACCATGCGCCCCTTGGTGGCGGACCGGCCATCAGCATCTTCGAGTCTGGCGCCATCATGATGTACATTGCCGAAAAAGCCGGCCGGTTTTGGCCCCAGGACGTCGCCACCAAATACGAGGTCACTCAGTGGGTGATGTGGCAGATGGCCAACCAGGGCCCCAAGCTTGGCGAGTGCGGCCACTTTCGCCGTCTCGGCGATCGGGAAGGTGACCAATCCTATGCCACCCGCCGCTTCACCGACGAGGCAAATCGACTTTATGGCGTCCTCAACAATCGGCTGCATGAGCATCGCTATCTGGCAGGCGACGCCTACACGATCGCCGACATGATCTGCTATCCTTGGACGAGTCAACTGGAAGGTGCAGGGGCAGGACATCGAGGAGTTCACGTATTTCAAGCGCTGGTTTGAGGAGGTCGGCCAGCGCCCGGCGGTCCAGCGCGGCATGGCTGTTGGCAACGACTTATCGACCGACGTCACCAAACTGCCAGCCGAAGAACAGGCGCGGATCAGGAAGCTGCTCTACAATCAGCGAGCCATTCCCGTGCCGTAGCATCAACGCGTCGTTGGCCACTGCCGGCGCGGCGTGGCCCGCTGGTGGCCCGAGCGCTGCCATCGCGGCCACGCGGCAGGATAGCCGGCAGGATCGCAGGACGTGCGCTAACACGGGAGATGAAGAGGACACGAGACCTTGTTAGCGGCGGAGACGGGCGAAGCGATGGGCTTCAAGCATAGGATCGGCATCGATCTCGGCCGGAGCATTGCGCTCGAGGATGGCATCGCCTGGGCGGCCAGCAACGGGGTGTTTTATTGCGATGCCCAGACGGACATTGCGCCCAATGCGATTGAGAGCTTCGATGATCGGCGTTGCGGGCGCATCGCCGATGCCTGCGCGCGGCATGGCGTACACCTTGGATTGCATACCTTGTCCGCCGTGAACATCGCCGAGATCTCGCCGTTCGTGCGTGATGCCGCCGATCAATACTTGATGGCCTATACCGATCTGGCGGTGCGCCTCAAGGCCGAGTGGGTGGTCGTGCACGGCGGCTATCACTTCACATCCGACCACGCCCTGCGCAAGCAAGCCTCCATCGACCGCTTGAAACGCGCCGTCGCCTATGCCGAGAAGCGGCAAGTGCAGCTTCTGCTCGAGAACCTCAATGGGGAGCCCGAGCGGGCCGAAGTCCACTACATGCCCGATACGCTTGAAGATACCATCCACTATTTTGAGCAAATCCGTTCGCCGTATTTCCAGTGGGCCTTCACGATCAACCATGCGCACTATGACCCGATCGGCATCAAGGGTTTCATCGCCGGCATGGACATGAGCCGCTGCGCCGAGGTGCGCCTCGCCGACAACAACGGGCTTTATGAGCTGCATCTGCCGCCGGGCACCGGAACGGTCGACTTCGTCGATTTGTTCCGCGGCCTCGAGACGGCAGGGTTCAAGGGTCATTATATGTGCGGCTGGGGCAGCATTGAGCAAATGCTCTGCGGCCGAGAGTATCTGGTCGAGTGCGCCAGGAAGGCAGGCGTCGCCTGACGAGGCTTGTTCCCTGAGCGCCTGGAAGCAATGGCCGACCCAGATTAGGAAACGCACGGGGTGATACGCGTCATCGACATCGAGACAACCGGGATCGATCCAGGCTCGGACGCGATCATTGAGATCGCCAGTATCGACTTGGTGCGCGGCGGAGGCATCACGAACGCCATGCACACGCTGGTGCGGCCAAGCAAATCGATTCCGCCGGGGGCTTCCGCCATTCATCACATCGTCGATGAGGATGTGCAGAACGCGCCCCTGCTGGCCGAGGTCGCCGATCGCTTCGGCGGGGCCGACGTTTATGTCGCTCATAATTGCGAATTCGAGCGCAGTTTCTTCGCGGCGCAGGGTATCGAGCTCGGCCCGTGGATCTGCACCTACAAATGCGCGTTGCGGGTGTGGCCGGAATTCGACGGCCACAGCAATCAGGAGCTGCGCTATGCACTGGGCCGAGCAACGCCTTTTGCAGGCTTTGAACGCGGCTCGATCGCACCGCATCGGGCCGCCTACGACGTCATCATCACGGCGGCGATCTTCGAGGAGCTGATCAAGCGGGCGCGCTGGAGCGAGCTCAAGCAATGGTCAGCTGAACCCGCACTGCATACCCGCATTCACTTTGGAAAATACCGCGGCAAGCGATACTCCGACATTGCCGCAAGCGACGCAGAGTATCTGTTATGGATTGTCGAAAAGTCCGAGTTGGAGGAAGGGATCAAGCATAGCGCACGCTATTGGCTGAGCGCAGCGAATCCGGCCGCAGCCCCAGACAAGGACCCAGCCACGGACTAAGTCAGGCCGCCCCCCTGGCTCGGCCGATCGCGGCTCGGAATCGCTTGCGAGCCGGTCAGACTTGGCGTTCTCGGTCTTGGCACTAGGGCTTGCCCTGAGAGGCTGTCAGGAGAGGAGCCCAGCGGGTGATCTCGGCACGAACAAAGCCGTCAAATGCCGCCGGGTTGCGCTCCGCCTTGTCTGGAATCGTGCCGCCGAGTTGGGCCAGGCGTTCGCGCACGACAGGTTCATCGAGGGCCTTGTCCAGGGCATCGGCAAGCCTGGCAATCACTTCACTGGGAACACCCTTGGGGGCGAACAGGCCGGCCCAGATGCTCATTTCGAAGGCGACGCCGATTTCCTTGGCGGTGGGCACATCCGGGAGCGACGCCAAGCGTTTGTTGGCGGAGACCGCATAGGCTTTGACGCTGCCGCCCAGCACCAATTCTGCCACGCTTACCGATTGCTCGCACAAGAAATCGACGTGACCTCCCGCAAGATCATTCAACGCCGGAGCCGATCCACGATAAGCGACTAGGGTGGGGGTGGCGCCGATCGCCTTGGTGAACAAAAGGCAGGACATATGTGAGGACGCACCAACGCCCCCATGCGCCTGTTTCATGGCGTCGCCTTTCTGCTGTAGAAGGGCAACGAATTCCTTCAGATCCTGGGCCGGGAAGTCCTTGCGTGCGATCACCACCGCCGGCGAATGGGCGGTGATGCCGATCGGGACGAAGCTGGTGGCGGGATCATATTTGAGATTGGGCGTCAGCACCGGCGCTGCCACGTGCGAGCCCATCGCCGCGGCGAGGAGGGTGTAGCCATCGGGCGCCGCAGCAGCGGCCCGGGCGCTACCCACCGTCCCGCCCGCTCCGCCGACATTCTCGATGACCATCGATTGCTTGAGCAACTTGGACATCTGATCGGTGACGATGCGGGCGACAACGTCGCTTGCACCCCCAGCAGGGAAGGGCACGATGACCGTTATCGATCGGGACGGATAATCCTGGGCCCATGCCGGCGCTATGCTGCCAACGGCCAACAGCATGGCAAACAATCGGGCGCCCATTCGCGGCTTCATGATGGCCTCCTCGTGCTCCCTTGGCGCGGCTAGTTGCAGGCGTGATCGTCGAGGACCGCCGCCACTTCAATCTGGCGGCCGTGTTGTGCCGAGAGAATGCCAGCCCGCACGACCGCAAGCGACCGTGTCGCCGCGTCGCCGCCGACCTCGATTTGACCCTGCCCGCGGATCGCCGCGACAAACTCTTCCAGCTGTTCGACCAAGGTGTCGTTCTTGGCGCTTGCCACGCGCGTCGGTTCTGCTTGGCCGCGCTTGAGCAGACGCAGTCCATTGTGCAGGTCGTAGTAGGCCGTGGCATCTTTGCCGTAGATGTTCATCAAGTAGTATTCGGACGCCGAGGCATAGCTGGCGTTCAGCGTCGACAGGGCGCCGCCCTCATGCTCAAGGATCAGGCTGGCAACATCTGGGTTGTCGCCCGGCAGCACCAGCCGCGCCGATTGTGCGCGCACGGCCCGGATTGGCCCCAGGAGGTATTCCAGCACGTCGGTGTAATGGATGCCGATTTGCAGCATCACACCGCCCGGCATGCCCGCAGCCTGATAGCGCCATGAACTAAGGTCAATTTTGCCGAGCCGATCGCGGCTGATGTTGGCCTCGGCATGCACAAGCTTACCGAAGTGACCAGCTTCGATTTGTTGTTTGATCCAGCGAAAATGGCTTTCGCGGCGCCGCTGGTAGCCGAGCGCCAGCACCACACCAGCCTTGCGGCAGGCCTCGGTGATGGCGCGGCCATCCGCAACGCTGTTGGCGATCGGCTTATCCAGGAATAGGTGCTTGCCGGCTGCTGCCGCGGCA
>CAWFZX010000026.1:0-45683 GCA_963820375.1 uncultured Alphaproteobacteria bacterium
AAGATCAAAGATGCAGTTCGCCGATCCTCGCCGCGTGGGCGACGGCATCGGTGCGCTGACGGCGTCAAGCTTCTCTAACAACGATGCGACATGATACTTTGCGGTGTGGGCCGAGATGCCGAGGCGGCGGCGTCAGTTTGTTCGACGCCCCCTCTGCCAGCAGCGCAAGCACCTCCAGCTCTCGGGCCGTCAGTTCAATCTCTGCGTCGCCTTGAGGCACCCCAGCGCGCGCAGCCACCACAAGTGCGTCGGGTTCCGCGGCCGTGCTGACGAGCTCGATACCTTCGATGTCGGCCAATGCGGACGCGATCCCTTCTGCGAGCGACGCATCACTCACATCGATCGCCAGTCGCAGTGGACGTCTCGAAGGCGATTGCGTCAAGTGCCAGGCCTTTCGCCGATCTGAAGCTTGGTCTGCTGCAAGTGACCGCCTCGCCGCAGCTCGATCGTCAGCATTTTTCCAACGCTGTCTGGCCCCAAGGATCGCAACAGAGGTGGCAACTTGCTCACGGGTTTGCCATCCCAGGTCACCAGGACATCGCCCTGGTGAATGTTAGCCGCCGCCCCAGGGCCTTTCGGGTCGACGCTCATGACCATGATACCTGAGCCACCTCCCTCGACCGTCACCGGTTGCAGGCCTAGCCCCAAATAGCCGCGCGCAATCCGCCCATGGCTTTCCAACTTCGCCGCTACCCGGCCGATGGTGACCGAGGGTATCACCAGCACGCGCCGACGGGGTCCGAAGACGGTCATGCCGAAGGCCTGTCCCGAGGCATTGACTGCAAGCCCACCTTCGGCCGTTCTGCGCAACCGCGCGTCGAGCTCGACGCGAGCGTCGATGTCGCCGCCGCGCAGCGATTGCCATGGGCCCCTGCTGACAGAAACCATGCCCAACGCTGCCGTAGGCGCGCCCTCCTCAGCGCCAATTGCGACCGCTAGTCCCCGGGTGAGGGTATGGCTGCAGCCAGGGCGACGGGCCGCAAGTCGGATCGTGCAACCTTCAGCAGCGCGATAGCAGTGGTTGGGTCACGGCCGACAATCTGGCCGGCAACACGCTCGCCGCCCGGTAGCGTCAAGTGAACGTCGCCCTCCTCTGCAAGGGCCTCGTCCGAGCTGACGATCAATTGCTGTCGCCAAACAAAGCCCGATGCTTGCATGCGATGGGAATGGATCGAAACGATGCTAGGCGCCAAGTCTGCCACGATGCCTTGGAGCGCCGTGGACGATTTCTCAAACTCTGTGCTCATGAGACCTCCGCGATGTTCGCGATAGAGGTGTCCTGCGTGGCGTCGTTCGTCCACTAGCCACATGGCTAGGCGTGGTTTGCTGCAAGCCCGGGGACCTGTCGCTCGGGATCGCCGGCACTCAGGAAGTGGCTTCCTGGTAGCGTCCTCCCGGCCGCAGCCTCGGTTTTCCGCGCCATCATACGGCAGAGCTTTTCCCGGCGCGACAAGGCCACCGCCATCCTTAGTGAGTTCGACGCTCCCCAACAGCCTGCGGCTTGGGCGCTCGCGGATTTTAGGATCGACAGTCGCATCGGTCTTGTCGCGCAAGCGCCGGGTCAACGCATGGGAGCCGGCAAACCCATGGACGGCCATGCGCGCCACCTCGAGAGCCTCGCCGTCGGCTTCAAGTTCTTTTTCCGCCCCCGGCAATCCAGGAAAGAGCCCGTCCAGTTTGAATTGCCGGTGAAGACCATATCCCCGACCGTTCGGTTCAAGGCACTCTACCCGTGCGTACACAAGAGCGGCTTTTCGCCGCCGCGGTCCCGCCCAGCTTTAGAATTCACGTATGATCCGGGACTCACTGTGCGTGACAGCGCTGGTTCAAGGCGCGACCTCGCGCACCAACCGTTCTAGTCCCTTCGTGATACGTGCGAGCCGCTCGTAGTCGACCTTGTCAGGCGTGTCGCTTGGCAAGTGATAGTGCGGGTATCGGAAGAGCGCTGTGTCCGTGACCATGATCGCAGGAAAGCCAAACGACCGGAATGCCCAATGGTCGGACCAGCCGATGCCGGGCACGAGAGCATCGGGGGCCACACCGCCGATCGAAGGAAAGGCCGTGTGCCGGCGGAAGGAGGCCATCACCTCGTGCAGGAAGCTGCGAGATCCCGGCAGGCCAACGAACGCGATGAAGTCGGCCGTTGACGGGAAGATCAATCCGAAAGGGACCGGATATCTCTGTGAGCCCGGTGTCTCGGAGAAGGCACCCAGCGTCTCCAGGGAGATCATGCCGTGCACTTTCTCGCCGCGTTCCGAAAGCAGCTTAGCATAGCGCCAGCTTCCCATGTCTGGCGTCCGGTAGTAGGGCGGCTCCTCGTTGACGAACAGCACGAGACGCAGACGCGTGCGCTCAGGCCGCCATTGCTTCAACAGACGTGCCAACTCCAAGACGGCTGCCACGCCACTACCGTTGTCGTTTGCCCCCGGAGCATTCTCGAAAGAGTCGTAGTGCGCGCCGACCACGAGCGAGGGTGGTTCGGGGGATTGCGCCTCCCGTTGCACCTCGATATTGCGGACGGGACGGCCTGCGACCGTGAAAATCTGTCGATTGATCGCATATCCAAGCCCTTCCAGCGTGCCCTCGATGTACTGGGCCGCACGTTCCAGTGCCGCGTAATGCTTCACGTTATGCGGCACGCTCGCCGTGGCCACGACGTGTTTCTTGAGCCGCAACGCAAGGTCATGCTCATCGCCCGTCGCGGGTGCCAACGGTCCGACGTGAGTGTGGCCAGGGACCGCCAACGAGTACCACGACGCGAGCGCCAGCACAGCGACGAGCCCAAGGCCGGCGCACAAAAGAACTGACATCATACGCATCGACCTTTGATCCGGATGCGATTCCAGCGGAACTCGCATCCTGCCACAAATGGGTGGGGTGCGCGGGCCGGCCCGCAGATTGGAGCGTCACGGGGCTGAAGGCACAACACGAGGATGCTTCCGGAAGCTTTGGTGGGCCAGGGACCGGCCGCCTGGCGCCACGCGGCGACCTTCGGGCACTCTATCGATGCGTCTTTTGATGCAAAGGTCACTCCTTCTGGTGAGGCTCGACAGTCGTTAGACTTCGACCTCGATTTCGGTTCCCGACACACGGACGCTGTAGCAGGCGACATCGTCATACGCTGGCGGACCAAGGACCTCTCCCGTCCGGATGTCGAACTTCGCACCGTGCAAAGGGCAGATGACCTCGTAGCCAGCGATCTCTCCCTTGGCCAAAGACCCGGCGTCATGTGTGCGAGTGCAAAAAATTCACCATTGATGTTGAACAGGGCAATCTGTGTTCCCTTCACATCGATCAGCCGAGCTTGGCGGGCTCGATCTCGTCCGTCCTCGCTACTCTCACAAAGTCACCCATGGATCTTACCTCTCGTGTGCTTCGGTACAACGCTCGATGCGATGAACATCGTCAATGCCACTTCTGCCCCTTGCCTGTGCGGATGCGTTGGTCCTCGGGCGTCGCCGGTGGGAGACTGCGGCGCAAAGCATTGCGGGGCCTGTCATGCGAGCCTCCGTCAAGTGACCTTCTGCTTTGCCTCGTGTCGGCCGGCGCTTGGTGAGCGTGACTGATGTCCCGACTTGCAGCGAGGTTCCGCAGTCTCGGAGGCGGTTCACCATGGCCATGAACGATCCGAATTCGGCAGCATGCAAGCGTCTCGGCGGCCGAACCAGCGGTAGCGGTTGCGCGCGACCACGTCATAGATCGCGTCGCGTATCACTCGTGGGACGAAGTGAAAGACCCATGTCCACTGCCAGCGCGGAAGCTCGCGCGCAATGCGCAGCACGGCTTCGGATTTTACATAGCCTTTCCCCTTTTCCACAAACGCAAAGGAATCCGGGCGATCAGGATCGATGCCGAGTTGCTCAGCGAGCGGACGTCCCTCGGGCAGCTGGATTGGGACGAAGCGAAAATAGCCGCGGCGATCACGCTTGCTCACGAAGCGACAGCCGCGCGAGCATAGGACGCACACGCCGTCGAACAGGATCAGGCCGTGCGGCGAGTTGATGCCGCCAGGACTTTTTGGCTCAACGACCAATGACTGCTCCGCCTGCATGGAAAGAGCAAACACCTGCGGGACGGCCGACGCAACTAAGGTGGTCGCAGCCCTAAAAGCCGGTTTCGAAAAATGGCCGCCGACATGACTGATGGTCGAGAAATGAGCAATCTGCGAGCGGTGCAGCTCTCGCTCGCTCATCGCTACCTCGGTATCCAAAAGTTCCCGACATACGTCGCGAAACACGACGATGAGGCCTCCTGTCCGACCCCTTTCGATCGGGTGAGGCAGCATAGGTTCGGATGCCGTCGTGAAGTGCGCCTTTTTCTGCAGCCTGGCCCCGGCTCCCTGCCGCGCTTCGTCAGCCAGGTGCGCGGCAACCGCGCGACGAGCGGGTCGAGACTGAGCCACTTCTTTTCGCGCTTGCCTTTGCGCAACGCTGACCCGACCTCCACGAGGGTCGAAGTCGTGCAAATCGAGCTGCACCACTTCGCTTCGGCGCAAGGCCCGCCCGTAGCCGAGCAGAAGGAAATTTTCCACATCACGCAATTCCAGCCGACACTACCACGCGCGCGTTGCAGGTGACACGCCTCGGCATGACGGTCGAGTGCTACCATCAGCCCACGGTGCAAAATCAGGGGGTGGCGATGCCCTCAGCCGGCGATCGACGGCAACCACAGCGCGATCTGCGGCCAGATCGACAGGATCACGATCATCAGCAGCATGGTAATCACGAACGGCGCCGCACCGATGATGACATCGTCGATCTTGCCGCGTTTGCGCAAGCCCTGCACCACATACAGATTGATGCCGACCGGCGGCGTGATCATCGCCAGCTCCATCAGGATAATAATGAGCACGCCGAACCAGACGGGATCGAACCCGGCCTTGAACATGATGGGGGCAATGATCGGCACCGTTGCCACCATCATCGACAAGGTTTCCATGAACATGCCGAGGATGAAATAAAAGATCACGACGGCGATCAGCAGCTGCACCGGGGTGAGGCCGAGTTCGGTAATGAACCTGTTGACCTGCCCGGTCAGGCCGATGGAGGTGATGACAAAATTCAGGAAGTAGGCGGCAACGACAATGGCCATGATCATGGCCGTGGTCCGCATGGTGCCCTCGAAGGCATTGAGCAGAACCGTGAGCGTCAGCCGGCCACGCACCGCGGCCACGCCGAGGGCGGCGATGACGCCCAGCGCCGCCGCCTCGGTCGCGGTGGCCCAGCCCGCATAGATGGAGCCGATCACGGCGAGGAAGATCACCAGCGGCGGAATGAGGTCGGGCAGCGCCCGGATGCGCGCGCTCCAGGTGGCCGATGTCGGCTGGCCGCCGAGCAAGGGCCAGATTGAGCAAATGATGAGTACCGTCAGGCTAAACAGCATGGCCAGCACCAGCCCCGGGATCACGCCGGCGAGGTAGAGCTTGGGGATCGAGGTATCCGTCAAAACGCCATAGACGATCATGTTGATCGACGGCGGGATCAGGATGCCGAGCGTGCCGCCGGCGGCGATGGTGCCAAGAAAGAGCCGCTCCGAATAACCGCGCTTCTCGATTTCCCCCATCGCCACCGTGCCGATGGTGGCGGCTGTGGCCACGCTCGAGCCGGAGGTGGCGGCAAACATGGCGCAGGCGGCGATATTGGAATGCATCAGGCCACCGGGCAGCCACGGAATCCACAACACCAGCGCGTTGTACATCCGCTCCGCCATGCCGGAGCGCAATAAGATCTCGCCCAGCAGCACAAAGAATGGGATCGCCACCAGCAGAAAGTTGTTCGAGGTGGCCCAGCTGATCTCGCCCATCGCCAGCGACAGGGGCAGCTTCGCATAGAGCCCGGAGAGGATCAGCCCGAGCACGCCGAGGCCGGCGGCCACGGGCACGGCCAGCGCCAGCAGGCCGATCAAAATGATGAGGGTGGTCACCAGCATCAGCCGCGCTCCGCCTCGGTTTGACGCTGTTTGAGGGCTTGGATTTCGTCCTCGACCTCTTCCTCGGCCGAGCGCGTACCAATCAAACGGGCGACGCCGGCCAGGTCCCCTCCCCTGAGCCTCGCCAGCGCCATTGCCAGCAGCAGCAGGCCGATCAGCACGAAGACCAGCAACCCTGCCAGCCAGATCAGTTGCGGGATCACGG
This sequence comes from uncultured Alphaproteobacteria bacterium, assembly GCA_963820375.1. Taxonomy (GTDB): domain Bacteria; phylum Pseudomonadota; class Alphaproteobacteria; order Rhizobiales; family Hyphomicrobiaceae; genus AWTP1-13. The sequence continues at coordinate 6,134 of CAWFZX010000026.1, forward strand.
TCGGCGTCTGCAAATCGGATTGGCTGCGCGAGCCCGAGGTCCACGATTGCATCACCACCCCGCTGCCATGCCAGCTGACCAAGGCGAAAAAAACGATCAGCAGGGCAAGGCCAGCGAGGTCGAGCGCGACCCTGAGCCAGCTCGGCAACAGCATGTAGAGCGAGTCGATGCGGATGTGCGCGCGCTCGAGCAGCGCCGCCGCCAGCCCCCAGGCCGATCCGATCGCCAGGGCATAGCCGGCGAGCTCGTCGGCGCCACCGATGGAGCGCGCGAAAAACTTGCGCAGCACGACGTCGACGCCGATCAGCAGGGCCGCCAGCAGGACCAGCGCACCTCCAAACCAGAGGCCGCATTGCGTAAGGCGGCGCATCTGCGCTTCCCCCAAAGCGAGGAGCCTGCGCTCAGTTGGTCGGCGCGGTGAGCCCCAGCGCCTTGCCGACCGTCTCGTTCCACTCCTTGGCGCACTCGCCGCCGCAGCGCTTGGCCCAGCCGGCCAGCACCGCGCCTTCGACGAGTTTCTTATGCGCCTCGGCCTCGGCCGGCTTGACGGCCACCAGCTGGATATTGGCGAGCTTGCCCAGCGTACAGGGCTGCTTGTTGGTGTTGCAATTGTCGGCCTCGGCCGTGGCCGTCTTGAGCGTGTCCCACATCTTGTTCTCGTAGGCCTTCATTTGGTCGAGCATAAAGGCCTGCAGCTTGGCATCGAACCGGTTCCAGGTGTTGAGGTTGACGGCAAGCACGTTGATGCTCCAGCCGACGGACATGGCATAGAGAGACTTCGTCACCTCGGGCCAGCCGGCGGTGTTGCCCGACAGGCTGCCGGTGACGCCGCAATCGACCACGCCGTTGTTGAGCGCCGGGACCACCTCGGCGAACGCCATACTGACGGCGGTGGCGCCGAGACCTCCGAGGAAGTCGCGCATGGTGTTGTTGAAGACGCGAATTTTCTTGCCCTTGAGATCATCGAGGCCATTGATCGGCTGACGGCACCAGAACACCTGGGGCGTGTTGCCGCCGAAGGCCAGCAGTTTGGCGCCCCAATTTTTCTGCATCTGCCGGTCGATGACGGCGCGGTAGGCGTCGCAGGCGGCGCGGGCCTTGTCCGGATCGAGCGTCAGGCCGGCAAGATCGCAGGCCTCGAAGCGCGGATCGTCACCGGCCATTTTGGAGATGTCCATGCCGGCGAAGTCCATGACGCCGAGCTTGAGCAGACGCAGCATGGTCTTGTCGTCGATACCCATCTGGTCGAGCGGCGTGATGTCAGCGGTGATCGCGCCCTTGGATGCCTCGGGGATGGTTTTGCGCCAGAATGGCACCTCATCGTAGATCGAGACCGGGGTTGGGCTGTTAAGGCCGATGACCTTGACGTTGGTCTTCGGCAGATCCTGGGCGGCGACCGCCGTGGCAAGGGCGGTGCTCAGGCACAGGCTCAGGACAACGCGACTAAACATCGGCTCCTCCGCTTGGCGGCAGCCGTACAGTCCCATCTTCCCGGCGGGCTGGCAACGACGTTCCGCGACCCATCCGGGCCAGCGCGTTTCGTGATCAGGTTGCCCGCGCCGATGCCCAGTCGATAGGCGCTTGGTGCCCAACGCTGCGGCCCCGCGGCGGCGCACCGTCGAGGGCTAGGAAGGTTTGTCGCGCGCCTGCCCCCGAGGGTTGGCGGGGTCCGGGCCCCGTGTATCATGGCCAGCGCTCGAGACTGGCGCAAAACCAACACGAGGGAGCAGCGATGACGATCGTCATTCACGGAGCGGCCGTGGCGACCGTTGATGCCAATGACACGGTCATCTACGACGGTGCGGTGGCGGTTGAGGCTGACCGCATCGCCGCGGTCGGACCCAGCCAGCAGGTGCTGGCCCGCTATCCGCACGCGGAAAAAATCGACGGCACGGGCAAGGCCGTCATGCCAGGCTTTGCCAACGTCCACACCCACCTGCACATGACCTTGGCGCGCGGCGTCTATGAGGATTTGTCGCCGCCACACAAGCCGCCCTTCACCAGCGGCCTGGCGCCGCTGCCCCTGCCGGCACTCGACCCGGAGGAACTTGCCATCTTCTGTCAGTTGGCCGTGCTCGAGGCCATTCGCTGCGGCACCACCGCCATCCTCGAGGACGCCACCGGCATCGAGAGCTACGCCGAGGATCTGGCCGCAAGCGGCCTGCGCTTTCTCTTGACCGAGCGGGCCTGGGACAAGGCCAAGGGCTCGATCGGGGACCCCGCGCCGTTCGAGCTCGACCGCAAGCTGGGTGAGCGCTGCCTGCAGCGCATCGAGGCCTTGCACGGCAAGCGGCACGGCAGCGCCGAGGGGCGCATCCGCATCGGCGTCTCCGCCTGGGCTCCCGACATGTGCTCGCCGGAACTGCTGCGCGACGTGCGCGCCTTGCAACAAAAGCTCGATACCATTGCCACCATCCACCTCAACCAGATCTGGGGCGAGGTCGCAGCCGTCAAGGCCGAGCGCGGCTGTTTGCCGACGGAATACCTGGACGAGCTGGGCTTTCTCAACGATCGCCTGATTGCCGCGCACTGCCGCTGCATGGAGCCGCAGGAGGAAAAGCGACTGGGCCGGGCCAAGGTCACCGTCTCCTTCAATTCGGCGATCGCGGCCCGGCGCGGCCTGAGCCCGCGCATCGCCGATCTCGAGCAGTATGGCTGCCGCATTGCCATGGGCAGCGACAACATGGCCGAGGACATGGTCGAGGTGCTGCGCACGGGCCTCTTCATGGAGCGCGTGCGGCGCCAGGATGGCCGGCAGCCAACACCCGAGCAGGTCCACCGCTGGGCCACCGTCAATGGCTATCGCGCGCTGGGAATTGCCGACGGCGGTGCTCTCATCGCCGGCAACAAGGCCGATCTCATCGTCATCGACCTTGCGCGACCGCATCTGGTTCCGGTTTTGCGCGTCGTCTCCGACTACGTGCATCAAGGCCAGGGCAATGACGTCGAGGCGGTGATGGTGGATGGCCGCTGGATCATGCGGGACGGCGAAATCCTGACCATGGACGAGGCGCGCATCGTCGCGGAGGCGCAAAGGCTGGGCAAGCTTGCCTGGCGGCGCCTGTTCGACAGCCGCCCCGACTTGCCAGTGCCGGCCGGCTTCGCGCCGGTCTGACCTTGCCGAGGTCTTGTGCAGGGCAAGGCGCGCTCTGCCTCGCTCGCGAGCAGTGCGCCGGCTTTTGACACCGATCCGTTGTTGCGTGCACACTCGCAAAGACGGACCATGGCGAGGGGTGCGACGCCTGCGCGCCGCCATCGCAATTGAGCCAGGAGGTTTCAATGCACAGGGGCGGCAGCTGCGTCTCCTACCAACAATTTGCCATTGCGGCCTCGGCGGCGCTTGCGCTGGCTGCCCTTTCGTGCGGGGCCGCTGAGGCGCAAAAGAAAACCATCCGCTCCGTGCCGATCGGCAGCCTGAAGATCGTCGATCCAATCTGGACCACGGCCTACATCACGCGCAACCACGCCTACATGGTGTGGGACACGTTGTTTGCGCTCGACGCCAACAACGTGCCGCAGCCGCAGATGGTCGACACCTGGACGGTCAGCGACGACAAACTCACCTACACCTTCAAGCTGCGCGACGGCCTCAAATGGCACGACAATAGCCCCGTGCGCGCGGCCGACTGTGTGGCCTCGGTCAAGCGCTGGGCGGCCAAGGACGGCATGGGGCGCGCACTGTGGGAGTTCGTCGCCGGCATCGAGGCCGTCGACGAGGCCTCGTTCAAGCTGGTGCTCAAACAGCCCGTTGGCTTTGTGCTGGAGGCGCTGGGCAAGATCGACAGCAACGTGCCGTTCATGATGCCCGAGCGGCTCGCCAACACCGACCCCAATACGCAAATCACCGAGGTCATCGGCTCCGGTCCGTTCCGCTTCGTCAAGGAAGAATTCGTCCCCGGCAGCAAAGTGGTCTACGAGAAATTCGAAGGCTACGTGCCGCGCAAAGAGCCGGCCAGCCAGGCCGCCGGCGGCAAGGTGGTCAAGATCGATCGCGTCGAGTCGACCTACCTGCCCGATGCCGCCGTCGCCACCGCCGCGCTCGCCAAGGGTGAGCTCGACCTGCTGGAGTCCCCCTCCGACGACCTGATGCGCACGGTTGAGAAAAACCCCAATGTCGTGATCGAACCCAACGATCCGCTCGGCTATCAGCTGTTCCTGGTGATCAATCACCTGCATCCGCCGTTCGACAAGAAGGAGGCGCGCCAAGCCCTGATGTGGGGCATCAAGCAGACCGACTATCTCGCCGCCATTATCACTGACCCCAAGCGCTATCAGGCCTGCCCGGCCGTGTTCGGCTGCGGCGGAGCCAGCGAGTCGCGCCTGGGTGCGGAGGCGCTGGCGGGCTTCGATCCCGCCAAAGCCAAGGCCATCCTGACGGGCAGCGGTTACGACGGCCGGCCGCTGGTGGTGATGGACCCCGCCGACAATACCATTCTGCACCCGGCCGCCCTTGTCACCGCCCAGATGCTGCGGCGCATGGGAGCCACCGTCGACCTGCAAGCGATGGATTGGAGCACCCTGACGCAGCGGCGAGCCTCCAAGGAGCCGCCGGGGCAGGTCGGCTGGAACTTGTTCGTCACCAACGCGACCCTGACGGGCATCGGCAATCCGCTGCTCCACACCTACGTCAAGAATTGCGAGCAGGCTTGGTACGGCTGGCCGTGCGACAAGAAGATCGTCGACTTGACGCGCCAGTGGGCGGTCGAGACCGATAGCGCCAAGCGCAAAGAGATCACCGACGCGCTGCAGCAGGCGCACATGGACCACGTCTCCTACATCCCGCTCGGCCAGTACCGCAGCATTATCGCCTATCGCAAGGAACTCACCGGTCTGATCCGGGCGCCGTCGCTGTTCTACTGGAACATCGAGAAACGCTAGGCCGGCGCTCGTCTCGCGTGGGCGCGCGAGCCTCTCGCCGGCCCTCGCCCCCGGGGGTGTGAAAATGTATGGCTATGTCGCACGGCGGATCCTGGCCACCTTGCCGGTGCTCGGCGTCGTGGCGGTCGTGGTGTTCGCCATTCTCCATCTCAGTCCCGGCGACCCGGCCGGGCTGATCGCCGGCGACCATGCCACGCCGCAACAGATTGCCGACATTCGCAGCAAGCTCGGTCTCGATCGGCCGCTCTATCAGCAATTCGCGGTCTGGCTCGGTAGCCTGCTGAGCGGCGACCTCGGCGTTTCGATCTTTTCCAACCAGCCGGTCACGCGGCTTTTGGCCCAGCGCATGGAGCCGACGATTTCGCTCACCATCACCACCACCGTCGTGATGGTCCTGCTCGCCGTACCGATCGGCGTGATCGCGGCCTGGCGCGCCGATACCTGGATCGATCATGCCGTCATGACGTTGGCCGTGCTCGGCTTCTCGCTGCCGATCTTTGTGGTTGCCTACCTCTTGATCTATGGGCTGGCCATGACCTTGGACGTGTTTCCGGTCCAGGGCTACAAGCCGCTGAGCGAGGGCATCGGCGCCTGGGCCAACCACCTCGTGCTGCCGAGCCTCACGCTCGGTTTGAGCTTCATGGCCCTGATCGCTCGCATCACGCGCGCCAGCGTGCTCGAGGTGCTGAGCCAGGACTACATCCGCACCGCCCGTTCGAAAGGGCTCGGCGATCGCCAGTTGCTGCTCGACCACGCGCTGGCCAATGCCGCGGTGCCGATCGTCACCATCATCGGCGTCGGGGTGGCCTTGCTGCTGGGGGGCGTGGTCGTCACCGAAAGCGTCTTTGCCATTCCCGGCATCGGCCGCCTGGTGGTCGATGCGATCCTGACGCGCGACTACCCCGTCATTCAAGGCGTGCTGCTGATTTTCTCCGGCGTTTACGTGTTGCTCAATCTCATCATTGATCTGGTCTACGTCGTGCTCGATCCGCGCATCCGGTATTGAGGCGGGAGCTTGTGACCGACGCCCTGCAACAATTCTCTCTTGCCGGCCAGGCCCGCAGTCTGGCTCCGGCCCAGCGCGGCCTCATACGCCGTTACCCCATGGTGGCGCTCGGCGGCCTGCTGTTTGCCATGGTGGTGCTGATCACCCTGGCGGCGCCTTGGCTCGCCACCCACGACCCGCAGGAGATCGATCCAATCGCCCGCCTGCGCCCGCCCTCCGCCGAGCACCTGCTTGGCACCGACGCGCTGGGGCGCGATGTCTGGAGCCGCAGCATTTTCGGCGGGCGCATTTCCCTGCTGGTCGGGCTGGTCGTCGGGCTGTTGGCGAGCGCCATCGGTCTCGCCATCGGTCTCCTCAGTGGCTACAGCCGCCTTGCCGACGCCGTGGTCATGCGGGTGATGGATGGCCTGATGTCGATCCCCGCCATCCTGCTGGCGATCGCCCTGATGTCGGTCACGCGGGCCAGCATCCTGACCGTCATCTTGGCGATCACGGTGGTGGAGATCCCCCGCGTGGTGCGGCTGGTGCGCAGCGTGGTGCTGACCTTGCGCGAGCAGACCTATGTGGAGGCCGCGGTGATCGCCGGCACCCGCCCCGGCCGCATCGTCTTGAAGCACATCCTGCCCAATACCCTGGCGCCGCTGATCGTGCAGACGACCTACATCTGCGCCGCCGCCATGCTGGTCGAATTTATTCTGAGCTTCCTCGGCGCCGGCACGCCGCCGGAAGTGCCGAGCTGGGGCAACATCATGGCCGAGGGCCGCACCTTCTTCCAGATTGCGCCCTGGCTGATCCTCAGTCCGGGATTGCTGCTTGGCGCCACCGTGCTGGCCATCAACCTGGTGGGCGACGGCCTGCGCGGCATGCTGGATCCGCGCATCGCCCGGCGCATGTGAGGGTAAGGCCCTGAACGCGATCGAGAGCAGCGACGTCGGTGGCAGCGCGGCAGAGGTGGCCGGACCGCTGCTGGTGGTCGACGACTTGAAGACCTGGTTTTTCACGCGCGATGGCATCGTGCGGGCCGTCGATGGGTTGTCCTACCACTTGCACAGGGGCGAGACGCTCGGCATCGTCGGTGAATCGGGCTGCGGCAAGAGCGTCGGGGCCTTGTCGATCCTAGGCTTGCTGCCGATGCCGCCGGGCCGCATCGTCGCCGGCAGCATCCGCTTTCGCGGACGCGAGCTGGTCGGCCTCGCCGAGACGGCCATGCGCGCCATTCGCGGCAATGAGATCTCCGTGATCTTTCAGGAGCCGATGACGTCGCTCAATCCGGTCATGCCGGTTGGCCGGCAGATCGCCGAACCCTTGATGCTGCACCAGAACTTGAGCCGGCGCGCCGCTTACGATCGCGCCGCCGACATGCTGGATCTCGTCCGCATCCCCGATGCGCGCCGGCGGCTTGGCGAGTATCCGCATCAGCTCTCCGGCGGTACCCGCCAGCGCATCATGATTGCCATCGCCCTGGCCTGCCGCCCGGACATTTTGCTCGCCGACGAGCCGACGACGGCGCTCGATGTCACGATCCAGGCGCAGATCTTGCGGCTGCTGCGGCAGCTCCAGCGCGAGCTTGGAACGTCGGTCATCTTAATTAGCCACAACCTCGCCGTGATCGCCGAATCCGTGCAGCGCGTCGTCGTCATGTATGCCGGCCGCAAGGTCGAGGAGGCACCGGTGTCGGCACTGTTTCGGCGGCCGCGCCACCCCTATACCGTCGGGCTGCTGGGCTCGGTGCCGCGGATCGACCGCACATCGCCGGCGCCCAAGCGCCGGCTCGCCGAGATTCCCGGCATGCTGCCTGCGCTCAGCGAACCCATTGCCGGCTGCGCCTTTGCCCCGCGCTGCTCGCTGGCAACGGAGGAATGCCGGCACTCCCCGCCGCCGCTCAAGGAGCAGGCCGCCGGCCATTACGCCGCCTGCTGGCATTCCGAGCGTGCGAGCGAGGTTGCCTATGCCTGACCCCGCGCCCATTCTTCAGGTCATCGATCTCGTCAAGCATTTTCCGGTGCGCCGGGGCCTGTTCGGCCGCCAACAAGGCGTGGTGGCTGCCGTCAACGGCATTTCGTTCTCGGTCAACGCCGGCGAGACACTGGGGGTGGTCGGGGAATCGGGCTGCGGCAAGTCGACGGCGGCGCGCATGATCGTCAAGCTGATCGAACCAACCTCGGGCAGCATTCACCTGCAAGGCCGCGATATCACGCCCCTGCGGCCGAGCGAGATGCGCCAGTACCGCCAGGTCATCCAGTTCATTTTCCAGGATCCCTACGCCTCGCTCAATCCGCGCCTGGCGGCCGGCGAGATCGTCGCTGAGCCTTTGCACAACTACCCCTTGCTGCCGGGGGCAGGGCGCGCCGAGCGCGTGCGGCAATTGTTTGCCCGCGTCGGGCTGCGGCCGGAGCACAGCAAGAAATATCCGCACGAGTTTTCAGGCGGCCAGCGCCAGCGGCTCGGCATCGCCCGGGCGCTGGCGCTCGAACCTCGGCTGATCATTGCCGACGAACCGGTGTCGGCGCTCGATGTCTCCGTGCAGGCGCAGGTGATCAACCTGATGGTGGACCTGCAAAGCGAATTGGGCCTGTCCTATCTCTTCATCGCCCATGATCTGGCGGTGGTGCAGCATATCAGTCATCGGGTCGCGGTCATGTACCTCGGCCGCATCGTCGAGCTTGCCAGCACGCGGGACTTGTTCGCCTCTCCCCAGCACCCCTACACCGAGGCGCTGCTCGACGCCGTGCCGGTGCCCGATCCGGACCGCGTGCGGCCAGCCGAAGTCCTGGCGGGAGAGGTGCCAAGCCCGATGCGGCCTCCCGCCGGCTGCCATTTTCATACGCGTTGCCCCTATGCGGTGGAGCATTGCCGCGTCGAGGTGCCGCCCATGCGCGAAGTGAGACCGGGGCACTTCGCGGCCTGTCACCTGCGCCCGCCGCTTGCGGCGACGCGCGCCGCCTAACCCAGCATCCCAGGAGTTTGCGCATGGCCGTCACCGTTATCAAGAACGCCGATTGGGCGATCGTCTGGCAGGCGCAGCCCGGCCGCCATGTCTACATGCGGGGCATCGATGTCGCCTTCGACGGCCAAACCATCACCCACGTCGGCAAGGACTACGCCGGCGCCGCCGACACCGTGATCGACGGCTCCAAGCGCATGGTGATGCCCGGCCTCGTCAATCTGCATTCGCATCCCGAACACGAGCCCGCCTACCGCGGCCTGCGGGAGGAGCACGGCCTGCCCAACATGTACATGAGCGGGCTGTTCGAGCGCTCGCAGGCCTTTTATGCCACCGACGATGCCTTCCGTGCGGCCAGCGCCGAGTTTGCCTACTGCGAGCTCTTGAAAAGCGGCGTGACGACCTTGATCGACATCTCGCCGGCTTGGGACGGCTGGTCCGAACTCCTGGCCAAGAGCGGGCTCAGAGCCTTTCTGGCTCCCGGCTATGCCTCGGGCCGCTGGAAGCTCGAGAACGATTTCGAGCTCAAGTACAGCTGGGACGAACAGGCGGGCAAGGAGCGCTTCGAGGCCGCACTGAAGCTGATCGATGCCGCGGTCGGCCATCCCTGCGGCCGCCTGTCCGGCGTCGTCTCACCGATGCAGATCGACACCTGCACGGCCGAGCTCTTGCAGTCCAGTCGGGCGGCGGCCCAGGACCGCAAGCTTCCCTTCACGGTGCACATTGCCCAGGGGGTCTCCGAGGTGATGGAGATGATCCGGCGGCACGGCAAGACCCCCATTCAATGGGCGGCCGAGACCGGCCTGCTCGGGCCGACCACCATCCTCGGGCATGCCATCTTCCTCGACAGCCATTCCTGGGTGCGATGGTGGACCAAGAGCGATCTCAAGCTGATTGCCGATAACGGTTGCACGGTCGCGCACTGCCCGACGCCGTTTGTTCGCTACGGTCAAATCCTGGAGAATTTCGGCGACTACCTGCGCGCCGGCGTCAACATGGGGATCGGCACGGATACGACGCCGCACAACATGCTGGAGGAGATGCGCAAGGCCGCCATTCTTGCCCGTGTCGCCGCCCGCGACATCAACACGGTGAGCACCGCCGACATGTTGCATGCCGCCACGATCGGCGGCGCCAATGCCGTCTTGCGGCAGGACTTGGGGCGGCTGGCGCCAGCGGCAAAAGCCGACATCGTGCTGGTCGATCTCGACTGCAGCGACATGCAGCCGGCGCGCGATCCGCTGCGCTCGCTCGTCTATCATGCGGCCGAACGGGCCGTGCGGGAGGTCTATATCGATGGCCGGCAGGTCGTTGCGGATTTCAAGGTCTTGACGCTCGATCAGGCCGATGCGGCCGGACGGCTGGCGGAGGCCCAGGCGCGCATGCTGGCCGCCTCCCGCCAGCGCGACTACAAGGGCCGCAGCGCCGACGACATCGTGCCGCTGTGCCTGCCGCTGGTGTGCTAGCGCAGCCTCGGTGGGAGGCAGGTCCTCGATCGCCCGAGCGAAGGTGAGCGATACTCTGTGTGATGTGAGTGGGTTCGCCAGGGCGGCCGCAGCGTCGATTGCGGCGTCCCTATCGCCAGCAACGCCAACAGAGAAGGAACGGCGTGAGGGGCCGGGGCTCAATCCCGGTTCTGCTCTCACCATCGCCTGACGCCTCCCGCGCCGCTGCATGGCCCGTGACCAGAGGCCGACGCGCTTTTGCCGCCGACCGGGGACACCGCCGTCAGGCGAAACCCATTTCCAGGATATAAAGACCACCGATATGCCGATCGACGGCGTACACAATTTGCCGCTCATCGACGAAAACATCGTTGAGCTGGATGGCGCCCGTGGGCGCATTGCGCGGCGCGGCAGGCACAAAGGCGCCGACTTCCTTGGGCCGAAAGGGATCGGCGATGTCGTAGGCGCGCAGGCCACCGTTGAAGAACGTTCCAAGGATGATCCGGTCGGAGTACCATGATGTGGGGCGCGGCACGTTCTCATGGATATTGTGGGCGCCAAAGCGGCCGCCGCGCCGGGCATAGTGGTCCACGTCCTCGACCGGGCAGGTGGCGATAGGCACCGGGTTTGTCTCCTCACGACCGTCGAGGATCCAGATCAGCTTCGGCCAGTCCTGGGCGGCGTCAACGACAAACTCATCGGTGACAACCAACAGCTCGCGCTCAAACAGCGGCAGCACCGTGTGCGTGAAGCCCGAGAACGGTGGCGAGTTATCCCAGCGGCACAGCGGCTTCGGCTTTGACCGGTCGGAGATGTCGAGAATGAACATGCCGCCGTCGATGTAGCCGAGATAGCAGCGGTCGGGTCGCTGCGGATAGACATTGGTGTTGTGCGCACGAAAGCCCATGTCGTAGCGCGGCGGCTGATGACGGGTGGGTGGGGCTGCGGCATCGCCCACACGCGTACCCGGCATCCACCAGCGGCACACTTCCATCGGCTTTGACGGGTTCTTGACGTCAAAAGCGCGATAGAACTGGTCGTCGAGCAGGTTGCTGGGTGCGAAATCGGGAGCGCCGGCCGCCATGTGAACGGTCTCGCCGTCGCAGAACCACAATTGATGCACCCCGCGCGAACCCGGCCCCGAGGCATCGACAAAAGCGATCGACTTGGCCGCCTCGGGTACGGAGATGTCGAACAACTCAAACCCCGCCGGCCTCTGCCCATGCCGTTGCGTCTGGTAGGCAACGATCATGATATCGCCCACGGTCTCCAGCGAGTTGGAGCGCATGTGGCTCTCCGGAAGATCCGTCTGCACGACGACCTTGGGAGCTCTGGGATCGGAGACATCGACGCCCGTGAAATTTTTCGGCGCGCTTTCGTGCGCCAGCCAGAGAATGCGACGGCCATCCCGAGCGATCTGAATCGACATGCCCTCGCCCAGGCCGCCGAAGCCGTTGAGTTCGTGATGCGCAAGAGGCTTGAAGTTGCGAACGAGGGGTTGCTGCGCTTGCGATGTGGCGCTCATGCTTTGCTCCTGTCCTCTCTTGGGGTCGCAGCGGCCGCGGGATCGGGCGTCCTCACGCGCGCGCCTTGTCCATGAACTCCCGCCGCAGCGCCTTGCCCCAGTCGGGCAGCTGAGAGATCTTCTTCTCCTTCAGCAACACCTCGGCATGGCGCTCCAGGTAAGGTTGTAGATCCGCAGGGAAGCCGGGATCCACGTCAACCGTGGCCAGCGCCTTGCGGAAGGTCTCCTGCGACATGGAATAGCCCTTGCCGGCGTAGAACCCGTAGATGGTGTCGGCCACCTTGTTGGGATGGTCCTTGAAATCACCCGCGACCTCGAGCCAGGCCTTGAGATAAGCGACAATGGCATCTGCGTTCTTGGCGGCGAATTCCGGCGTGGCGGCCATGAAGACCGGCATCTTGTCGACCTCCCAATAGTCCATGAGGGTGGCGGCGAGCCCGTCGGCCTCGGCAATGGCGTTGTAGGGCTCGACGTTGACCATCGCATCCACGGTCTTGGCCGCCATCGCGGCCACCATGTTGTTCACGTCCATCCGGACTTCCTGGTAGTCGCCTTTTTTTAGTCCTGCCGCGGGCGCGATCTGATCGACAAAGATGTTGCCAACCGATGAACCGGTCTGGTTGGCGACCTTGAGGCCTTTGAGCTGCTCAATCTTGCTCAGCCCCAAATCCTTCCGGGCCATGATGCGTGTAGTGCGGCCGACGTGCGCGATGACGGCAATGCCAATAAGTCCGCCCTTGTCGTGGCCAAGGATGAAGGAGGGGCCCGCATAGGTTCCAAGGTCGACCTGCCGGGCCACCATTTGTTGCATCGTGAGGTTGCCCGAGGGCACGCCAAACTCCTCGGCCTTCAGCCCGCGCTTTTCCAGGGCGCCGGAGCGCAAGAGGTAGTAGGTCGGCATGCCCCAGAGATTGGTCTGATAGCCCTGGCGCAGGACGCTGGCCTGGGCTAGGCCCCAGCGGGGCCAGGCCAGGCCCAGGGCCAATGCGCTTGCTCCGCCAGCGGTGAGCGTGTGCCGTCGGGTGATGCCCTGCCCTGTTGTCATCGTCTCCTCCTCGCTGAGGTCTTCCCACTGCGTACTCCTTGGGCCCAGCGCCCGTGCCCGGCTCGCCAAAACTTAAGCTTTCGGTTCCGGATGTTGGCTCAGCTGGCGCAACAATTCCTTCTGATAGTCGATAAATCCGACGCTCAAGGGATCGCGCGGCCGACCCAGCCTGATCGGCACCTGGCACTTCACGGTTCCGGGGTGCGGGGTCATTACCACCACACGATCGGCGAGATAGACGGCCTCAGCCACGTTGTGGGTCACATACACCACGGTTTTGCGGCTGGCCTGCCACACATCAACCAGCAGGCGCTGCATGTCGTCGCGGGTGAGCGCATCGAGGGCCGCAAAGGGCTCATCCATCAGCAGTACGGACGGATCGTAGGCCAGAGCGCGCGCAATGGCGACCCGCTGCTGCATGCCGCCGGAGAGATGGTGCGGATAGGCATTGGCAAATTTTTCGAGTTTGACCAGGCGAAGCTGCTCCAGCGCAATTCTCTGCCGCTCCGGATGTGCAATGCCCTTCATCTCGAGGCCGAAGGCGACGTTTTTCAGCGCCGTGCGCCAAGGAAAAAGCTGTGCGAAGTCCTGAAAAACGATGCCCCGGTCCATGCCGCGCCCGCTGATAGGCCTGCCATCGATGCGCAGCTCGCCGGCCGTGGGAGCCAGGAACCCCGCAATGAGATTGAGCAATGTCGACTTGCCACAACCGCTGGGCCCCACCAGGCAGACGAACTCGGACTGTTCGATGTCGAAGCTGGCGCCCGCCACCCCCACGACACGGCCGGCCGGAGTGTCGTACGTGAGCGAGACGTCGCGGACCTCGATGTGGGCCATGCCGCGCTCCTCAACCACCCTTGACCGCGCGGACCATACCCCAGCGTTCAACCGTGACGCGCTCCAGTTGAGCAAACACCAAGCGCTCGAAGGCAAAACCAATGAGGCCGATAACGGCAAGCGCGGCAAGCATCACGTCGGCTTTAAGGAATTCCTTGGCATCGAAGATGATCCAGCCGAGACCCCAGTCGGAAGCGGCCAGCATCTCGGCGCCCACCACCGCGATCCAAGCGCGCAAGAAAGCCTGGCGCAAGCCAGCCAGAAGGAACGGGAAAGACCCAGGCACGATCACCTTCCAGAACAAGGTCCGCTCTCCGGCACCCATGGCGCTGCCGGCGCGCAGCCAGATCGGGTTGACGGCGCGCACGCCCGACCAAGCGTTGATCAGCATGGGAAAGGTTGCGGCGTAGCAGACGATGCCAATGGCGGTTGCGTTGCCGAGGCCGAACCAGAGGATAAACAGAGGCACCCAAGCCAGCGACGGGATTGGCATCAGTGCGCTGGCAAGCGGCAGGAAGAACCCTTCGATCGGCCGATAGCGGCCCATCAGGATGCCGAGCGGCAGGGCAACCGCGATGGCAAGCACCAACCCCGTGAGCACCCTATAAAGCGTAGCTGCGGCGTGCGCCGGAAGGGTTCCATCCCACACGCCATCGATCAGCGCGCGCGCCACGCTCGCCAGCGTCGGCAACAGCGCGGGCGCAAAAGCGCCACTGCGCGCGAGCCCCTCATAGAGAGCCGCGGCGAGGAGCAGCGAGGCGGCGAGCCGGCCCAGCGACCGGGTGCGGTCGGCGAGCGCGCTCACGTCATCATCCCCCAGCGCACGACGGTGAAATCCTCGAGCCGCTTGAAGGCGAGCTTCTCCAAGGCGAGCCCAATGGCCCCAATCACGAGGACGCCCGCCAGCATCACATCCGTGTTCAGGAACTCGCGCGCGCCAAAGATCATCCAGCCCAGGCCCCAGGGGACGGCCGCCAGCATCTCGACGCCGATCAGGATGCGCCAAGCCTGCGCAAGGCCAAGGCGCAGGCCGGTGAGGATGTAGGGCAGGGCACCGGGCAGGATCACCTTGTGGAACAGCCGGCGGTTATCGGCACCCATGGCGAGCGCTGAGCGCACCCACACTTCCTTCACCGCCTTCACGCCGGTCCAGGTGTTGACGATGATGGGAAACACCGAAACAAAGCCGACCAGCAGAATGGTGGAGACGTTGCCGAGGCCGAACCAGAGCAGAAACAGCGGCGCATAGGCAATGCCAGGGATCGGGGCGCCCATGCTGACCAGCGGCAGCACCAGGTCCTCGGCCAAACGCCACCGGCCCACGACGAGACCGAGGATCACACCGAGGATGGCGGCAAGCGCAAAGCCGCTCACCAGGCGCAGAACCGTATCGGCGGCGTGCTGCGGGATGAGACCGGACACCGTCAGGCGCAGGAACGTGGACGCGACGGTCTCGAGCGATGGAAAGAGGCGTGCGGGAAAAATCTGCAAGTGCGCAACCATCTCCCAAAGCGCGCCGACCACTACGAACGGCAATGCCGTCGACGCAATGGCGCGCCAACGAGCAGCCGACAACCCTTGCGCCTTGGGAGCGTACGCCGTTGCCGAGCCAACACCCTGCATCGCCTCAGACCTCGCGGCCACGCGCCGACACGCACGACGGCGCACGCGTCACCCCTGCAATAGAAATGACTTGCAAAGTTGGAGCCAGGCCACGCTGTGACATTGCCATCCCTCGGGTGCGCCCATGCTACGACAACTGCGAGCGGTCGTGACAGACATTGCATGGCTCGCAGGGGGTCGCAGGGCGCCAAATCGTGTCGCCGAGGGCCCTGGCACGGGCGACGGCAACCCGGCCTTTTCCGGCCGGACCTGGCTCGTTCAACGCCTCCGCCGGGGCCGTGGCGTGATCCTCGACGCGACCCATCCCGGGCGCGGCGCAGCGATCCCGCTTTAGAGGTTGGGCGCGCCCCAAGGTCAGCACGACGGGCACGCCGGGGGATCCGCCAGCTACAGGGCCCAGCTACAGGGCCCAGCTACAGGGCCCAGCTACAGGGCCAAGTAGCGCTTCTTGACAGTATCATCGCGCTTCAGGGCCTCGATGGTGTCGCGATAGACAATCTGGCCCTTGTCGATGACGGTCGCATGACTGGCGATGCCGAAGCAAAAATGCATGTTTTGCTCGGCCAGCAAGACCGTGACACCCATGTCGCGCAGGCGGCGCAACAGCTCGCCAATGCGTGCCACGATCACGGGGGCCAAGCCCTCGCTCGGCTCGTCGAGCAGCAAGCCAACCGGATTTCCCATCAGGGTGCGAGCAATCGTCAGCATCTGTTGCTCGCCACCCGACAGCCGCCCCGCCATGCGGCCCTTGAGTGGCTCGAGCAGCGGAAACATCTCGTAGATGCGCGACAGCGTCCAGTAGTCCTGTCCGGCGGGACCTTTCTTGCTGCCGATCAGCAGATTGTCCTCAACCGAGTGTTCCGGAAACACTTGGCGATCTTCAGGAACGTAGCCGATGCCGGCCTGCGCAATCGCATGCGGCTTGCGGCCCTGAAAGTCCACACCCGCAATCCGAATGCGCCCGCGACGCGGAGGGGCGAGGCCCGCCAGCGCCTTGAGGGTCGTGGACTTGCCGGCCCCATTGCGTCCCAGCAGCGCCGAGGTCTGGCCTTCCAGGACGGCGAGGCTGAGATCGAACAAAATCTGGCTCGAGCCATAGAAGACGTCGAGGCCCTCGGCTTCGATGATCGACCGCTGGCTCATGCGTGACCTGCCACGTAGGCGGTGCCGAGGTAGGCTTCGATCACGGCTGGATGCTGCCGGATCTCCTCAGGCGTTCCCTGCGCCAGGACGCGACCGTAGCTCAGCACGCGAATGCTCTGCGCGATCTTGAAGACGATATCCATGTCGTGCTCGATGAACACCAGCGTCATCTTCTCGCGTTCCCACAACCGGTACACCGTGTCGATCATTTGCCAGCGTTCCTCCGGCCCCATGCCCGCCGTCGGCTCATCGAGCAGCAAAACGCGTGGTTCGAGTACGAGGGCCAGCGCGATATCGAGAAGCTTCTGGTCGCCGTGGCTCAGGTAGCGCGACACCATATCGGCCTGCGAGGACAGGCCGACCATCGCCATGACCTCCTCTGCGCGTGCCTGCGACTTGAGGAGCGGGAAGCGCCCGGCAAGGCCGGCATGCTGCTGGCGGTGGGCATTCACCGCCGCCAGCAGGGCTTCGCGCACCGTCAGGGAGGGAAAGATGCTGGCGATTTGAAAGGCCCGGCCAATGCCGCGACGCACGATCTCGGGCGTCGTCAGCCCGGCGATATCCTGGCCTTTCAGCAGAATACGCCCACGATCGGGCCGAAATGCCCCCGTGATCAGGTTGAAGAAGGTCGTCTTCCCCGCACCATTCGGCCCGATCACGGCCGTCAATGAGCCATCCGCGAACGCCAGACTGACGTCGTTCATGGCGACAACGCCGCCGAAGGACTTGCTCAAGTTCTCGATCACCAGCATGGCGTCATCCGCGTTGTTGGCCGAGCACCTTGAGTGGCGGCGCGGCGGGCCGCGCCGACGCGCCGGCGCCGCGTCTTGAGCCGCCTTCCGGCGCTGCCAGATCTCGGCCAGATAGTCGACAAACCCCTTGCGCAGCCCCAGTGCGAACAGAAGAATAATGAGGCCCAACACCAGCCCGTAGTGCTCGGTGTGCTTGGTGACGATGTCATTCAACATCAGCAGCATCACCGCCCCCGCCAGCGGCCCCAGAAAAAGGCTGGTGCCGCCCAGCATGATCATAAAGATGGCTTCGCCGGAGATGGTCCAGTAGGCAAAGTCCGGAAACGCCCCCGACACGAACAGGCTCATGACGATGCCGCCGATCGATCCGAAGGCGCCGGCGATGACAAAGGCGGCCAGCCGCATGCGCCAGACATTGATGCCAAGGAAGGTGGCGCGGGCGGGGTTGTCGCGAATGAGGCGCAAGGTGTAGCCGAAGGGGGATTGCACGATGTGGCGCATCAGCAAAAGGCAAACCACCAGCAGCGCCGCGCAGAAAAGATAGAGGTGGTAGGGCTGGTCCAGCCGGATGCCGAGGAACGGCGGACGCGGCACGCCGCCCGTCAGCCCTTGATCGCCGCCGGTCAAGGGCGTCCAGGCAATGATGAGGCTGTGCACCAGCATCTGGAAGGCAAGCGTCAGGAAGGCGAAGTAGATTTCCTTCAGGCGCACGCAAATGGCGCCGACGACGACCGCCACCACCACGCTGATGAGAAGGGTGAGCACGAAGGCCACCGGAATCGAGGTGCCGAGCTTCTGCATGGTCAGGGCAAAACTGTAGGCGCCGAGGCCGAAGAACAGCCCGTGCCCGAAGCTTTCCAGGCCCGCATAGCCGACCAGCATGTTGAGCGAGGTCGCAAAGATGCCGAAGGCCGCAAGCCTGATGATGAAGTCGGACATGCCGCGGCTCGGCCAGACGATGGGCAGCGCTGCCAGCAACGCAAAGACGAGAAGGGCAATGAGACAATCGCGCTGCAACGAGGGCTTGAGCACGGAGGTCAACCCTCCCGTCCGAACAAGCCACTGGGCTTCAGCACCAGGACCACGGCCATCAACAGGAACATCAGCCCTTCGGTGAAGAGCGGAAAGCCAATGGTGCCGAAGCTGCGCACCAGTCCGATCAGCAGCGAGCCCACCAGCGCGCCGGCAACCGAGCCCATGCCGCCGATGACGGTGACGATGAAGGACTCGACCACCACCGACAGCCCCATGCCTGACACGATCGAGCGCACGGGTGCGGCGAGCGCACCGGCGAGGCCCGCCAGCAACCCGCCCAGCATGAACACACCGGCGTAGACATAGCCCGTGTTGATACCCAAGCGCCGAGACCATCCCCGGATTGACGGCAACGGCACGCACGATCTTGCCGAGGCGCGTGCGCGTGATGGCGAGACCCAGCGCCACGGCAATCACCAGGGTCAGAACGATCAAGAACAGATAGTAGATCGGCACCACGCCGCCGCCGATCAGCAAGGGCGGTTTCTGGAAGGTGGCAGGCATGCCCAGCGACTTGAATTCCGGGCCCCAGATGAGCTTGACCAGGTCGTCCAGGATCAGGATCACGCCGTAGCAGACCAACAGCTGCATCAACACCTGCGAGCCATACACCCGGCTGATGATCAGGCGCTCAAACAGCAGGCCGAACAGGGCCACGCCGATGGCGGCGGCGAGCACCGCCAGGATGAAGCTGTCGGTGGCGCCGTACACGGTCAAGGTGAAGTAGGCGCCCAGCATATAGAGGGAGCCGTGCGCGAAGTTGATCACCTTCAGCACGCCGAAAATCAGCGAGACGCCCGCCGCCACCAGAAACAGCAGCATGCCAATGATCAGGCCGCTGGTGGATTGCGTGACGATGCAGGAGAGCGACGTGACGCAGTTGGCCAAGGCCGGCAGGTCCAAACAGCACCTCGATTTAGGAAATGCAGCCAACGCTGGGGGGAACGCCCCCTGGGCAGCGCGCGCACTTCCCAGGGGGCCGGATCGCCGTGCTTAGATGTAGTTGTTCTTTTTCTTCCAGGCCGTCTCCAGCTCGTAGATGACCTGCCAATCGATCGGCGTCACCTCCGGCATGAACGGGTCGGTCGGAATCGTCTGTCCCCAACCCGTGGCATAGTTGACCAGCGTTTGATCCTCGGCGCGCATGGTGAGCGTGCCATCGGCGCCGAACGGGCTTTCGATCTTCATGCCGCGGATGGCATCGGACAGCTTCTTGGCTTCCGTGCTGCCCGCCTTTTTCAGGCCCTCGATGACAAACTTGGTGCCGGTCGCATTCTCCCAAGACCAGTTGATGGGAAACTCATTGAATTTCGCCCGGTAGTCCGCGGCCCACTTGGCGTTGGCCTCCGTCTTGGGGAAGGTCGAGAGATAGCGATTGCCCGAATGAATGCCTTTCGGCAGATTCTTGACGGCCGTCAAAATCGTGTAGTCGGCCACGTTGATGGTGAACACCTCCATCTGCGCGAAGAGATTGTAGATCGCGCTTTGATCGATGAAGGCTGTGAGATCACCGCCCCACAGGCACGAATACATCGCCTGCGGCTTGATCTGCAGGATCTTGGTCAGGGCATCGGTGTAGTCGGGTTGATAGAGCTTCGGCCACGCCTCACCCACCAGCTCCACGTCGGGCTGGAAGTGCTTGAGGTACTCGAAGAAGAGCTGCGTGGAGTCGCGGCCATAGGCGTAGTCGGGCGAGCAGGACAACCACTTTTTCAACCCCTTGGCCTTGGCGATCTTGCCCGCATAGGAGCCGGCCGCGATCGAGTCGTGAATGCCTTGCCGCGAGGCTCTGAA
Source organism: uncultured Alphaproteobacteria bacterium (assembly GCA_963820375.1). GTDB lineage: Bacteria > Pseudomonadota > Alphaproteobacteria > Rhizobiales > Hyphomicrobiaceae > AWTP1-13. Next base: position 26,161 of record CAWFZX010000026.1, read on the forward strand.
GGCGTTGGGAATGCGCAGCTTGGGGTCGGCCGTCAGCGAGGAGGTCTCGGTGTTCATGTGCATGACGACGACGCCAAGGTCCTTGGCGACCTCGTGGATGGCAAAAGCGCCAGCCGACAACTCGGCATCGAACAGGATCTCGCAACCGTCGCTGTTGACGAGCTCGCGCGACAGCCGGGCGGCTTCCTCTGGCTTGCCCTTGGTATCGCGCGCAACCAATTCAATCATGCGGCCGCCGAGGCCGCCGGCCGCGTTGAATTTGTCGATTTCCAGCATGCAGCCGTTGCGCGATGACGACCCGACCATGGCCGCACGGCCGGACTGAATGGTTGGCATGCCGATTTTGATCGGCTTGTTCTGCGCCCGCGAGACGAACGGAAAGCCAACGATGGCCGTCGCGGCCACCACGGCGCCCCCCTTGATGAGGTCGCGCCGGTTGCGAGGCTTGTTGCTGCTTTGGGCCATGCTTTCCTCCGCTTTGTTCGCGCCCGCAGGTGTTTGCAGGAGCGCTTTTTCGCTTGTTCGTGACACGCATAGAAAGAGAACATTTTGATGTCGGGGTGATGTGCCGGTCACCCGAAACCAATGCCAATCTGCCCACAGCGCCCTGCCGGCCGTCCTATTCAGCGACCGCGCGGCGCCTGGTGCCTCCATGAACGCGTTCCTTGTACACTTTGGCGGCCGCGTCCGCCATCTTCAGGGCCACGGCCAACGCGAGGGCCGCCATACCCTCCGTGTTGGCCACATCGGCGTTTGCCCGATCGGATCAGGATGGTCGGCGCCCAGGCACGGCCCCCGCGGCCCCGCAAATTTTCCCCGAGGCCTCACAGATCGGGCGACCCCACGGTTTCCATTCGGTCTGGGGGGTCTTGAGCTGTGCAGCCCGGGAGTTGGCGCCATCCGTTGCTCGGGATTTGGAGAGGGCATCGACCTCCCGGTCATCAGGTTCGACGCCGCAGCGTTTCTTTCCGGTCGTGTTCAACCGCAGCCCGTCTTACCGCGCCTGGCCCGACCTCGTGGTTGCCTAGAGCACGGCGGCCGACGACGGCTTGCGGCCCGACGCGGCAATTGCGTAGGGTGTCAGCAAGGCCCGCCCAAATAGGCGAACGGACTGGAACAGAGGGAGGCGACATGGCAGCGCCAACGCCGGCAGCAACCAAGCTCGATGTCGTCATCGTCGGCGCGGGCGTCGGCGGCCTTTATGCGATCTATCGCCTGCGCCAGCTCGGCCTGACGGTGCGCGCCTACGAGGCCGGCAGCGGCGTCGGCGGCACCTGGTTCTGGAATCGCTATCCCGGCTGCCGCTGCGACGTCGAAAGCCTGGAGTATTCCTATTCGTTTTCCAACGAGCTGCAGCAGGAGTGGCAGTGGCCCGAGCGCTACGGCACCCAGCCCGAGATCCTGCGCTACATCAACCATGTCGCCGACCGCTTCGATCTCAAGCGCGACGTTCAGCTCAACACCCGCATCCGATCGGCCCTGTTCAACAGCAAGACCAACGCCTGGACGCTCAAGACCGACACGGGCGAGGTGATCACGGCGCGGTTTTGCATCATGGCGACGGGCAACCTTTCGACACCGCGCACACCGAGCATTCCCGGGCTGAAAAGCTTCAAGGGCAAATGGTACCACACGGGCCTGTGGCCGCACGCGGGTGTCGATTTCAGCGGCCTCACCGTCGGCGTCATCGGCACGGGGTCGTCGGGGGTGCAGATGATCCCGCACATCGCCAGGCAGGCAAAGCACCTCTACGTCTTTCAACGCACGGCCAACTTCAGCCTGCCCGCTCGCAACGGGCCCCTCGACCCCGAAAAAGAGCGCACGCACAAAGCCGAGTATCCGGAGCGCCGCCGCGCGGCTTACGACACCCCGTTCGGTATTGCCGGCTTTCCGCCGCCGGAGAAATCCGCGCTCGAGGCGACGGAGGAGGAGCGCCGTCGCGCCTATGCGGCAAAATGGGCCGAGGGCGGCAGCATCAGCTATCTCTACGCCTATACGGATCTCCTCGTGAACAAGGCCTCCAACGACACGGCGGCGGAGTTCGTGCGCGAGCAAATCCGGGCGACCGTCAAAGACCCCAAAACCGCGGAGTTGCTCTGCCCGACGGATCATCCGATCGGCACCAAGCGTCTCATCCTCGATACCGAGTATTACGAGACCTATAATCGTGACAATGTCACGCTGGTCGACATTAAAAGCGCGCCGATCAAAGAGATCACACCCGACGGCATCCGCACCACCAAGGGCGAATACGCCCTCGACGCCATCGCCTTTGCCACGGGCTTCGACGCCATGACCGGCGCCATGAAGGAGATCGACATTCGCACCGATCAGGGGGCGACGATCGAGGAGAAGTGGGCGAACGGGCCCAGCACTTATCTCGGCATCATGATGGCTGGCTTCCCGAACCTGTTCATGATCACCGGGCCGCAGAGCCCTGGCGTAAAAAGCCAGATGATCCTCAGCTGCGAGCAGCACGTCGACTGGATCGCCGCATGCCTGACGCATCTTGCGGACCAGGGATGGCAGCGCATTGAGCCCGAGAAGAGCGCCGAGGAGGCCTGGGTGCAGCATACCAACGAGGTGGCTGACGGCACCCTCTATCCGCTGGCGAACTCCTGGTACGTCGGCGCCAACATCCCGGGCAAGCCCCGCGTCTTCATGCCCTACGTCGGCGGTGTGACGGCCTATAAGAAGAAATGCGACGAGGTTGCCGCCAGGGGCTACGAAGGTTTCCGGTTGGCGTGACGCCTCGACGTCAGTTGTTGGGATGGGGATCGCGCAGTTGGCTAGCCCTAGGGAAAATCCTCGATACCCCAGGCTTGCCAAGCAACCGGCAGCGTTGCGCGCTGCCACTTGGTGGTCGGCCTTCAACACCAACGCACGGAAGGCATGAATGAAACAGCCGGTCTCGTTTTACAGCGAGGGATGCAAGCTCTCGGGAGATCTTTACCTGCCGGACGGGTTGCCTGCCGCACAGCGTCGCGCGGGCATCGTGCTGTGCCACGGCTACACCGGCGTCAAGGACCTCTATCTGCCCGACAATGCCCGGGTGCTCAACGAAGCGGGCTATGTGGTGCTCACCTTCGACTACAAAGGCTGGGGCGCCAGCGAGGGGCCGCGCAGCCGCCTGGCGCCGTACGGCCGGGTGATCGATGTGCAGGCGGCCCTCACCTTCCTGGGCCTGCAGCCGCAAGTCGATCCCGACCGCCTCGGGATCTACGGCACGAGCTATGGCGGCGCGACCGTGGTCTGGGCCGGTGCGGTCGATCCCAGGGTCAAATGCATTGTCAGCGTCGTCGGCATTGGCCACGGGGGCCGATGGATGCGCAGCGTGCGCCGTCCCGACGAATGGCACGATCTTCTCGACCGCGCGCGGGCCGATCGGGAAAAGCGGGTGCTCGATGGTCACTCCGCCATGGCCGACCGCTCGCAGATCCTGCTGCCCGACCGTCAGTCTGCCGAGCTCGCCGCCGCGGCGCGTCGTGGCAATCCGGCAGCCGTCAATGAATTGCCGCTCGAATTCATCGACGAGACGCTGACCTTCCATCCAGAATGGGTGGTCGACAGAATCGCGCCGCGACCAATCCTGTTTATCACCACCGATGACGACCGCCTGGTTCCGCCCGAGGAATCCGAGAGCCTGTTCGCCAAGGCGGGCGAGCCCAAGAAGCTGGTCGTGCTGCAGGGGTTCGGGCACTACGAGGTCTACGTCGAACCCGCCTTCTCCCAGGTTATGACGGAAACCACGGCCTGGTTCCGCCAATACCTGCCGCCCACGTAAAGCACGGGCAAGCTTGGGATCGTGCGGGCGGGCCGACCTGGCCATGGTCGAGAGCGGGAGAGTCGCCTGCCCGACGATGCAAGCGCGGTTCGCCCCGGCCAAATGAGCGCCGGCGGCCATCGTGAGGCGGCTTCCCTCACGTCTGTCGGAAAGGCCGTGCCTGGAAACAAATACTACTGGCCAACGGCCATGACCGCGGAACTTGGATCAAGGCGCGCATGAAGATCGCGCCATCGCCTTGGATTGGGGCAACGCATCAAGCCCTGCCGCTGCAGCGCCACGGCACGCCGACGTGCGCGCTCAACGATCCCTGCGTTGGGACCGTTGGCATCCCTACCGCTGAGGCTTTCGCGTTTCGCGAGCTCAACGCTGGGTCTTCGCCCGGGCCGAGCGAGCACGATTGACCAAAGCCCGGGAATGACAAGGAGGTTTTGGCCTTGAGCCGCCTGCGGGGGGCCCGCGCGACCGTGCGACGCGCGCGCCGATCTCAGCACGGAGCGCGACGGTCGACGGCGGCACGGTCGGGTGCGCCCGGTCGGATTGTCCGACAATTGTTGCGCTTGGCGCGTTTTCGTTGTCTGCTGGGCGGACCAGGGAGTGGAACGCCCCGCTGCGAGGGCTCAATGCAAGCCTACATCGTGCGCCGCCTTTTGGCGCTGATCCCGACGTTGTTCTTTGCCAGCCTCATCGTCTTCGTCACGGTGCGGCTGATCCCTGGCGACATCATCGACATGATGTTGAGCCAGAACGACATCGCCGCCGATAAGTTCAGCCGCGATCAATTGGTCGCCGCCCTCGGCCTCGATAAGCCGATCTGGACGCAGTACGTGCACTGGATGGGCAACATCCTGCTGAGCGGCGATTTCGGGCGCTCCCTGTGGCAGAACACGCCGGTTTCCGAATTGCTGCTGGCGCGGCTCCCCGTCACCTTTCAACTGGGTGCCATGGCGCTGTGCGTCGCCCTCCTGGTCGCCATCCCGATCGGCGCCTATTCGGCCATGCGGCAGGACACCGCCGGCGACTATCTCGGTCGCTCGTTTTCCATCCTGATGCTGGCGGTGCCGGGCTTCTGGATGGGGACCATGGTGGTGGTGTTCCCGTCGATCTGGTGGGGGTGGTCGCCGGATGTGAAGTTCATTCCCTTTCGCGACGACCCCATCCACAACCTCAAGCAGATGATCATCCCGGCGATCATCCTGGGCACCTCGCTGTCCGCCGTCACCATGCGTCTTACCCGCACCATGATGCTGGAGGTGTTGCGGCAAGACTACATTCGCACGGCCTGGGCGAAGGGGCTGCCGGAGAAGCTGATCGTCGCCCGTCACGCGCTGCGCAATGCGCTCATTCCGGTGGTGACGCTGATCGGCTTGCAGGCGCCGCTGCTGCTCGGCGGCGCCGTCATCATGGAGCAGATCTTTGTCATCCCCGGCATGGGACTGTTGCTGCTCGACGCCGTCACCCAGCGCGACTATCCCATCATTACCGGCGTGTTCCTGATCGTCGGCGTTGCGGTCATGCTCATCAACCTGCTGGTCGACTTGAGCTACGGCCTTCTCGATCCGAAGGTGAGGTACCGCTAATGGCGACCATCGCCGAGCCCCGTGTGCGCCTGCGGCGCGCATCGAGCCCGACGCTCAAGTTCATTGGCCGCCTGTTTCGCGAAAAACCGCTCGGCGCCATCGGCGGCGTGGTGTTTGTGCTGTTCTTGTTGTGCGGGATCTTCGCCGACGTGCTGGCACCCTATGGCGCCAATCAGATCAGCCCGATCAACCGGCTCAAACCCCCGTCCGCCGCCTTCCCGTTCGGCACCGACAACCTGGGGCGCGACATGCTTTCGCGCTGCCTGTACGGCGCGCAACTCTCCGTCATCATCGGCTTTTGCGCCGCCGGGCTTGCCACCCTGGTTTCCGTCGTGCTCGGCATCCTGACCGGCTATTTGGGCGGTAAGTTCGATCTCATCACGCAGCGTTTCGTCGATGCCTGGCAGAGCTTTCCCGATCTGATCATTTTGATTGTGGTGGTGTCGGTGGTGGGCCCCGGCATGCCGCAGATCATCGTCACCTTGGGCCTGCTGCTGGGTATCGCCGGCTCGCGCATCATCCGCTCCGCCGTCGTCTCCGTGCGCGAGAATATGTATGTGCACGCCGCCCAGTCGATCGGCGCCTCGACGTCGCGCATTCTGTGGTACCACATCTTACCCAATGTGCTGCCGCCGATCATCGTGCTGTTCACCACCCGTGTCGGCGTCGTCATCCTGGCGGAATCCGGACTGTCGTTCTTAGGGCTGGGCGTGCCGCCGCCGGCACCGACCTGGGGCGGCATGCTGTCGGGCAGCGGCCGCACCTTCATGTTCCAAGGGCCATGGCTGGCGCTGGCGCCGGGGCTATGCCTCACCGTCGTGGTCTATGCCACCAACATGTTCGGCGACGCGCTGCGTGATCTGTTCGATCCGCGCATGCGCGGTGCAGGCTAAGTTCGACTTAAAAGACGGGTAGGAGGAGGAAACCATGCGACTGCGAAAGAACCTCGGCGGCCTGGCCGCGGGAGCCTTTACACTGGCGCTACTGTTGGGCGCTGAGGCGCCGCTGGCCGATACCGATCCCCCCAAACACGGCGGCACGCTGGAAATCGTCACGGTTTATCCAACGTTGTCGGCGCTCTCCTGGGACCTGGCGGATTGGAATTGGAAGCAGAACCACGACAGCGGCCAGGTCTACGAGCACCTCTTTGCCGCCGACCTCTCGAAAAGCGTCAAGAACGGGGGCCCACACCCCTTCTACGCCGACGCCTGGCTGCCCTCGGATGCCATCCGCGGCGAACTGGCCGAGAGCTGGGAGTGGAAGACCGATCCGCTGCGCATTGAGATCAAGCTGCGCCAGGGCGTGATGTTTCCGGACAAACCGGGGGTGATGCCGGCGCGCGAACTTGTCGCCGAGGACGTGGTCTTCAGCTACACCCGGCTTGCCACCAGTCCGAAAAAGATCGCCACCTACTTCGACCATATCGACAAGGTGTACGCCGCCGACAAGCACACCGTCGTCTTCCAGTTCAATGCCTTCAATGCCGAATGGGATTATCGCTTTGGCTGGGGCTACTACTCCGGCGTGATGCCGAAAGAGGTCGCCGACGCCGGCGCGGGCAATTGGAAGAACGTCAACGGCACCGGCCCCTTCACGCTGGGAGAGGTCGTGCAGGGCATTTCCAATACCTACCTCAAGAACCCCAACTATTGGGGCAAGGACAAGGTCAACGGCGGCGAGTACAAACTCCCCTTCGTCGACAAGATCGTGTTTCGCACCATCAAGGACGAGGCGACCTACATCACGGCGCTGCGCACCGCCAAGATCGACATGCTGGAGAGCATCCGCTGGCAAAACGTCGAGCAGCTGAAAAAGAGCGCGCCGGCGCTGAAGTGGTCGAAGTGGCTCAACATGTCCGGCACCTTCCTCGCCTTACGTGTCGATACCAAGCCGTTCGACGACATCCGCGTGCGGCGCGCCCTCAATATGGCGGTGAACAAGCAGGAGATCGTCTCGGCCTACTACAATGGCAACGCCGAGTTGTTCTCCTATCCGCAGCACCCCGACTACAAGGGCTACTTCGAGCCAATCGAGGCCATGCCGGCAAGCATCAAGGAGCTGTTCGAGTATAGCCCGCAGAAGGCCAAGAAGCTCTTGGCCGAGGCCGGCCATCCCAACGGCTTCAGTTTCAAGGTGCAGGTCTGTTCCTGCAATCCCGACCACATGGACCTGCTGCCCCTGATCGCCGCCTATCTGGAACAGGTCGGCGTCAAGATCGAGATCCAGCCCATGGAGTACGGCGCCTTCCTGTCGGCCATGACGACCAAAACGAATACGCCGGGCTACTTCATGAACAACGGGCATACCAACCCGACCACCACCATCCGCAAGAGTTTCATCAAGGGCCAGGTGTGGAACCCGTCGCAGTATGACGACCCCGAGTACGAGAAAAAGATGAACGCGGTCTATCTCGAGCGCGACGAGGCCAAGCGGCAGGTGATGCTCAAGGAGATGACGCGGGAAATCCTGGACAAGGCACCCTATGTGTGGCTGCCGACGCCGCACATCTTCACGGCCTGGTGGCCCTGGGTGAAGAACTACAACGGCGAATTGCGCGCCGGCGCCGTACGTCCCGGCCCGATCTACGCCCGCATCTGGGTCGACCAGGAGCTCAAGAAGAAGATGGGGTACTGAGGGGCGACCGAAGTCATCGCCCATGTCCCCACCCCTGCTGCAGGTCCGCAACCTGACCACGCGCTTCAACAGCGAGCGCGGCCGCCTGACGGCTGTCGATCAGGTGTCGTTCGACGTTGGCGCCGGCGAGACCGTCGCCATCGTCGGCGAGTCGGGATCGGGCAAGAGCGTCACGGCCTTGTCGATCATGCGGCTGATCCCATCGCCGCCGGGCCGGATCGAGGCCGGCGAAGTGCTGTTTGAGGGCAAGGATCTTCTCAAGCTCGACGATGCCGGCATCCGCGCCATCCGCGGCAACCGGATGGCGATGATCTTTCAGGAGCCGATGTCGTCGCTCAATCCGGCGCTGACCGTCGGCCTGCAGGTGGCCGAGCCCGTCAATCTGCACCGCGGCTCGCCCTGGGCAAAGGCCTACGACAGCGCCCGGGAGCTGTTGGGCCGGGTGCGCATCCCCGATGCGGCGAGCCGGCTCGCCTCGTTCCCGCACCAGTATTCCGGGGGCATGCGCCAGCGCGTCATGATCGCCATGGCACTGGCCTGTCAGCCGCGCCTCATCATCGCCGACGAACCGACGACGGCGCTCGATGTCACCGTGCAGGCGCAGATCCTCGATCTCATCAAGGAGCTGACGCGCGAGACGGGCTCCTCGCTGCTGCTCATCACCCACGATTTGGGTGTGGTGGCGCGCTATGCCGACCGCGTCGCGGTGATGTATGGGGGACGCATCGTCGAGACCGCACCGGCTTCCGCGCTCTACCGAGCGCCGCGGCACCCCTACACGCTGGGACTGATGGCGTCCGTGCCGCGGCTCGACGGCGATGTCGGGCGCCGCCTGGTGCCCATCGACGGCCAGCCTCCCGATCTCGCCGAGTTGCCGCCGGGCTGCGCCTTCTCACCGCGCTGCCGCATCGCCACCGAGCCCTGCCGGATCGCCCGTCCCCCGCTCACCGAGTGTGAGCCGCAGCATTGGAAGGCCTGCTTCAACGATGCCCGCGTCTGAAAGCCTTGGCAGCGCTGCGCGTGGCACCGCCGCCGATGAGGTCGTGCGGGTGGAAGATCTTAAGGTGCATTTCCCCCTCATGAAGGGGACCATCATCCAGCGCCGGGTGGCCACCGTGCAGGCCGTCGACGGGGTCAGTTTTGCCGTGCGCCGCGGCGGCACACTTGGGCTGGTCGGCGAGTCGGGCTGCGGCAAGTCGACAACGGGCCTCGCCATTCTGCGCATGCTGGAGCCGACGTCGGGCCGGATCGTGTTCGAGGGCGAGGACATTACGGCGCATGACAAGGAGCGCATGCGGCCGATCCGCCGGCGCATGCAGATGGTCTATCAAGACCCCTACGGCTCGCTAAACCCGCGCATGAAGGTGCGCGACATCATCGGCGAACCCTTGGCGGTGCACGGGGTGGCGACGGATGCCAAGGCCTATCGCCAGCGCATCTCCCATCTGATCGCCATGGTGGGTCTGCTGCCCGACATGGCCGAGCGCTATCCGCACGAGTTCTCCGGCGGGCAGCGCCAGCGCATCGGCATCGCCCGTGCGCTGGCGTTGGAGCCCAGTCTGGTGATTTGCGACGAGCCGGTCTCCGCCCTCGACGTCTCCATCCAGGCCCAGGTCGTCAATCTTTTTATGGAGCTGCAGGAGCGACTTGGCCTGACCTACCTTTTTATCGCCCACAACCTGGCGGTGGTGCGCCACATCTCGGACCGCATTGCCGTCATGTACCTCGGTCGCATCGTCGAGATTGCGAACCGCGCCGAACTCTATAAGAGCCCGCTGCATCCCTACACCGAGGCCCTGCTGGCGGCGATCCCGGTGGCCGACCCCGAGGTGGAGGCGCGGCGGGCCCGCCCGATCGTCAAGGGGGAGGTGGGGAGCGCGCTCAACCCGCCGTCCGGTTGCCGCTTTCATCCGCGCTGCCCCAAGGTGATGCCAAAATGCAAAACGGTCGAGCCGGTGCTCACCGATGTGGGCGCCGGCCGCGGTGTCGCCTGCCACCTCTATTCCGCCGCCTGAACGGGGCCCTTACGCCGGCACCCATTCGATGAACATGCCGCACGCCTGCGCGGCAGGCGTCAGACCATGCTTGCTTGGGGTGCTGACGGCGATCCCGGCGAGACGCGGGGTGGCCTGCTGCAAGCCTGTGAGCGAGCCGTCGCGTCGGGCGACGGCCTCGGGGGTGAGCACACGCAGCTCCTGGGCGGGTCCGCAGGCCACCCGGCAGCCGCCGCCCGGCAGGGGACGGACCTCTGTGTCGAACATCTTGCCGACGAAGGCGGCATCGCGCTCCGGCGCCGGTGACGACAAATACACCGCGACAATCCCCGTGGCGCCATTGGCATGGCCTTGGTACTCGGGCTTCCAGAAGTGCCCCTGCGCCCGATTTTCGCAAACAAAGAAGGCGACGCGCGGCATGTCCGGCGATTGCACGAAGGCCAGCGAAAAGGCAACGGTGACCTCGGTGCCGTCGGGCTGCCTGGCCAATCTTTGAAAGTCGAAGGGAGCAAAGGTCGGCAGGTCAGCCCCTTTGAATTTGTCGATGTCGGCGCGGGCATCGTGCCCGACGAACACCAGCATGGACAGGCCGTCGCCCGCCGCAACGGCGCGCCGGTTATGATCACCAAAACTAAAGAATGGAGGTTCTCGCGTGAAGTCATGTGGCGCCAGCGTCTCGGGGCGATCGACTTCGAGCAGCTCGATGAAGTTCTGGGCCTTAAACTGAACCAGCCGGTTCGACGTCCCCATGCGGTCTTCGTGCACCGCCCGGGGGGTCAGGGTAAAGCCCAGGTCTTGATAGATGGCCGCGGTGGCGCCCAAGTCGCGCACCGCCAGCACCACATGATCAATCGGCCGTCCGCTCGCCATGGGCTGCTCTCCCTTGTTCTCGCCCTCTTTTAAGAGTGGCGCGGCCAGAAGTCAGTGCCCTCTCATGCAGGCGACGGGGCCTAGGCCTCCGACGCAACACGCTGTTCGATATGGAACGACTTGGCGGTCACGCGCCAGTCCCCGTCGACGCGATGGAACGACAGATGGTCGACGTAGACGATCTGATCGATGCGAACCCGCACCTTGACCAGCGCCTGCGCGGGCGAGGCAAAATCGACCAACAGCAGGTCTTGCTGTCGGGGCGCATTCTTGGACTTTGGCGAGGGGGTCGACGCCAGCAGGCTTCTGTAGTCGGCCACCGGGAGGACCCGCAGGGCGCCATCGCGCAGTCCATGCAGGGTCGCGGTCGGGGCGAACAGGCGGTCGAACCTGGCGAGATCGCCATCGAACATGGTGTCGAAATAGGCAGCGACGGCCGCCAACAGGGATTGAGAGGTCGCGGGGTCTGTCATGGTCGAGGCTCCGGCTGAGGGGTCGCCAACCCTGGCACCGAAGCCCCAGGCATGTCCTTGCGAAGTGTGCTATCAAATGGCATACGAACGCAACAAATCACTCCAGTTGGGGCAGTGGACCTGCGCTCTCATGCCAAAACCTGACCAAGACCAGGGCCAAAATCCGGCATTGGACGCCATCGACCGGCGGATCGTGATGGCGCTGCAGGCCGATGCCCGGCTCAGCAATGTGGACCTCGCCGCCACGGTGGGATTGTCCCCCTCGCCATGCCTGCGGCGCGTGAAGCGGCTCGAACGCGAGGGGTATATCGAGGGCTACCGCGCCAGCTTGCGCCGTGACCGGGTGGGCTTGGGCCTTTCGGTCTTTGTCGGCGTCAAGATCGACGGCCATGCCAACGAACGCGCCTTGGTCTTCGAGAGGGCCGTCAGCGCCATGCCCGAGGTGATCGCTTGTCATCTGATCGCCGGGGAGGCCGACTACCTCCTTGAAGTGGTGGTGCCCGACCTCCAGGGCTATCAACGTTTTCTGGTCGGCAAGCTTCTCAATTTGGCCGCCGTCCGGGAGGTGAAAAGCAACATTGCCATTCAAACGGTGAAGGCCGGGGGCCCGCTCCCCCTTGCGCATTTGGCGTAAGGCGCGCGGCCTGCCGATGACGTCAGATGAAACCGAAACAGGATTGGCTTAGGGGCACCCATGCAGGAAAGCAGACACTTCGGGCTTGTCGGCGGTCTCGGCGTCGGCGCGACCGTGCTTTACTACCAGGCAATCGCGGCGGCCTGTGCCAAACGGCAGATCGTGCCGCGTTTGACCGTGGCCCATGCGCACGCGCCGACGGCGCTGGCGCATGTCGAGGCGGACCGCATCGACGCTTTGGCAACCTATCTCGGCGGCTTCGTGCGGGAACTGGCGGCCGCGGGGGCCGGCTTTTTTGCCATTCCCGCCATCACACCCCACATCTGTCGCGCACAACTGCAGCGCCAGGTCGCCATCCCCATGATCGATATCCTTGCCACTACGGCCAACGGCTGGCGCAGCGGCAGTTGTCTCGCGTTGCCTTGTTCGGCACCCGCTTCACCATCGACAGCGCAATGTTCGGGGCGCTCGGGGCCGTTGCTGTCGTGCGTCCGCGGGATGACGAGGTCGACACCATTCATCGCATTTACTTGGAATTGGCGACTGAGGGACGCACGTCAGCCGACAACCAAGATAAGCTGCGCGATCTCGCGCGCGGCCTCGAGCGACGCGAGGGCGTCGAAGCCATCGTGCTGGCCGGCACGGATCTCAACCTTGTCTTTAATGAAACCAATGCCGGCTTTCCCGCGGTCGACTGTGCGGCCGCCCATGTCGAGGCGATCGTGGCGCAGATGGCAAGGCAGGAGTAAGGGCGGCCGGCTCCCGCCGCCAGCTTCTTCCCGCCGGCAGGGGCGAGCTTGCGCATGGCGCGCGGGGCGCGGGGGTAACGACTGTGGGAGCGAATCGCCGGATGCCGCGATGACGGAGGCATGACGTGTGTGGTGACCTCCTCCGTGGCGCTGTCGCAGCATCGTCGTCGGAACGCCAACAGCTGGCGTCGTCGTTGGCGACGTGGTTCGCGCGACTTGGCCGGCGACAACGGCGGCCAAAGACCTGCTGCCGAGGGCCGCACGTCAAAGCCCCCTGACGGCGCAGCGGCACGTCCGAGCGCGTCTCCGCCCCCGAGCGCCGGCAGAAATGGCGCCGCGGCAAGGGGCGGAAAGGCTCACTGCACCGGAATTGCCGTGCAGAAACCTGGCTTTCCCTTATGGCCGTCGTCCGCCGAGCAGCTTAGAATGCCTCCAGGGTCGTGAGCGGGAAACCTGTGAGTAGCGAGCACTTCGAGCGCCGGCTGATGGCCATCCTGATGGCCGACGTCGCCGGCTACAGCCGCCTGATCGCGGCCGACGACGAGGGCACCTTCGCGCAATTGAATGCCCATCACGCCGAGCTCATCCAACCCAAGATCAGCCAACATCGTGGGCGGATCGCCAGGACGACGGGCGACGGGCTGCTGGTGCTTTTTGCCAGTGTCGTCGACGCGCTGCGTTGCGCGGTCGAAATCCAACGCGCCATGGCCGACCGCAATTGCGAGGTGCCGCCCGAAAAGCGCCTCGAGTTCCGCATGGGGATCAACGTCGGCGATATCATCGAGGCCGCCAGCATCCATGGCGATGGGGTGAACGTGGCAGCGCGCCTGGAGGCCCTGGCGGAAGTTGGCGGGATCTGCGTCTCGGATCGCGTGCAGGAAGACGTGCATGGCAGTGTCGATAGGCTCGGCATCGCCTTTGAGGATGCAGGCCAGCACCAGCTGAAGAACATCGCGCGGCCCGTGCGGGTCTATCGGGTGCGGCTCAACAGGACGGCGAAGGCGCAGGAGGCAGCTCCGTCCAGAGGATCATCGCCGGGCCCTGCAACCGCCGAGCGTCTCAGGACCGGAGCCGGGGAACCCGGGGTCGTCGCCCCGGCCGCTGCAGACGGCGCGATCCCGCCGCGCGGGGCCGTGCGCTGGCGGGTTGGACGTACGGCAGCGCTGGCGACCTTGGACGGCATGACGCAACGCATGCTCGCCGGCGCGCGCCAACTCGTCTTTATCACGGGCGAGCCGGGCATCGGCAAAACCACCTTTATCGCCATGGCGATCGAGCGCCTGTCGCGGCATGGCGTCGGTGCCTTGTACGGACACTGCATGGAGCGCTTTGGCACCGATGAAGCCTTTCACCCGCTCATCGACGCCTTGGAGACACGCTGCCGCGGCCCCGGCGGGTCGTCCGTGCTGGCGGCCATTCGGGCCCGTGCCCCGACCTGGTTGCTGCAGATGCCCTCTTTTCGCGAAGAAACCGACGCGGCCGCCTTCCAGAACGAAGTGTTCGGGGCCACCCGCGAACGCATGCTGCGCGAATTCTGCGACCTCATGGAAGTGTTGAGCGTCGATCGTCCGCTGGTCCTCGTGCTGGAAGATCTGCACTGGAGCGACCTGCCGACACTTGACGTTCTGTCGCGTTTGGCGCGTGGCGATCGCCGGGCATCGGTGCTCGTGCTTGCCACCTATCGCCCGGTCGACACCATGATCGGTGGTCATCCCGTGCGGCGACTGCATCAAGACCTGGCGATCCACGGGCGCTGCAGCGAACTGCGGCTCGATCCCTTGTCGCGGGCAGAAGTGGAGCACCATTTGGCGCTGCGCTTCGGCAATGCGGACCTGGTTGCGACCCTCTCCGGGCCGCTGTTTGGGCGCACGCAAGGGCAGCCGTTGTTCTTAGCCTCCCTGCTCGACTACTTCATCAACCAGCAGGTGGTGTTTGAAGCCGATGGCGCCTGGCGTCTGGGCTCGGAGGCTGCGATTTCCCAGAATGTCGTGCCCAGCGATCTGATCAACATGATCACGCATCAAATGGATCGGCTGACCGAAGACGAGCGGCAGCTGCTCGAAGTTGCGAGCGTCGCCGGTGGCGAATTTGCCGCCGCCCTGGTGGCGGCCGGGCTCTCCCGGGACACGGTTGAAACGGAAGAGATGCTCGACGCTCTGGCGCGGAAGGATCGCACTTTGGTGGCGTCGAGGCCGGCCGAGTGGCCGGACGGGACCTATTCGGGCTCCTACGCCTTCCAGCATATTCTCTATCAGAATGTGCTCTACCAGGGGCTCACGCCCGGGCGGCGCGCGCAGATCCATCGCCGCATGGGCGAGCGGCTGCGGGAGGGCTATGGCAATCGCAGCGTGGATATCGCCCCCACGCTCGCCCTGCATTCCGAGCACGGCCGCGATTTCCCCAACGCGCTACGCCATCTCAGCCAGGCCGCGGAGAGCTCGGCGAAGCGTCTTGGCCACGAGGAGGCTGCCAACTATCTGACCCGAGCCCTTGGCATTCTGGATCACCTGAAGCCCGAGGATCAGTATGGGCCAAGGATTGCGCTGCTACGCCAGCGCAGCTGGGCGCGGCGGTCCTCCGGTGATCTCGCCGGTTCGGTGCAAGATCTCAAGGAAATGATCGCCGGCGCGGCGGCGGCGGGACAACTTCGCGCTGAGGTCAACGGCCTACTGGCGGTGAGCCGGTTCTGTCTGCATGCCGATCGGCGCCTGTGTCTCCAGGCCTCGGAAGAAGCGGCCGCCAAGGCGCATGCCATCGAAGACGAAGTCTTCAGGGCCCTGGTGCTCGGCAGCAGCGCCAGCATCAACCTTTATTTGAAGGGGTGGCGCGAAGAAGACGCCGCGCTTTGCCTCAAGGCGATGCAAGTGACGGCTGGCGCCAAGGATCACGCCACCTTGATCCGGCGCGACGGCATTGAAGGCATCCTCGAATGTTCAAGATCGCGCTACCAGGAGTGCCGCATTTCGGCGACCCACGGCAAGAAGTTGTCGCGAGAGGTGGGAGACATCTACATTTTCGTGTTGTTCAACGTCATGGAGTCGACCGCGCTTCTGCACCTGGGGGAATGGCGACAATTACAACAGGAAACCGTCGAAGCCCTGGCCTTGGCGGAGAAGAACGCCAACCGACCGGCCAGGGTATTGTGTCGATTGACCCTAGCCTGGCTGTATGTCGAGGCGATGGATTTTGCGGGAGCCCGCGACCTCTGTGAAGACGTCGATGAGGCGATCCTCGATGAAAATCCCTTCGCCTTTTTCTTCCATCGCGCGGTGCTGGCGAAGGCCTTTGTCGGCCTGGGAGAGCCGCAGCGCGCGGCCAAGCAATTCGAGGACGTGCAGCGCCGGGTCGATGCCGATGGCACAGGTCTCGACTTTACCATCTACACCCAGTTTTATCATTGCTTCGGTGAATATGGCCTTCTGGTGGGTGACATCGCCTTAGCCCGCAGCAGCGCGACCCAACTGCGCAACTACACGGCACCAGCCCCCGATCGCAATCATTTGGCGTTGGCCTATGGCCTCTTGGCCCGGATCGCCTTTGCCGCCGGTGATTTGGAGGAGGCGCGTGGGCAACTGGCGCGCGCGCTTGAGACCCTCGACAATCAAAACCTGCCGCTCGCCGCCTGGCGCATTTATTTGGCGGCAGCCGAGATTTTCCAGGGGCTCGGCGAGCCCGACAAAGCGGCGCAATACCGAGGCCAATTCGAGAACGTGGTGCGCGCGCTGGCGCAAAATTTCGAGGCCGAGGATCGCTTGCGGGCCTCCTTGTTGGCGGCCCTCGCGCCGAACCGCTTCGGTCGCTCAGCCCTCCCTGCCGGGCGCGGCTCGCCCCGATAAACTGTTCGAGTTGGGACCAATCGGGCTCAGCGGAACACGCTTTTTTGATGGCTCCTCAGGGTTTCCGGCAGGCCGATCTAGGGACATTACCCGATGGAGGGGCGGGGACGCTTTCAGCCTAGCTTGGCGATCCTCAATATCTCAGGTTGCGGACCCATATGGTGCAAGCTTCGCCGATGCCTCACGACGAGAGCCAGGGGGAAACTTATTCCTTCGGCAATCTCAACCTCTCGCGCCCTGCCGCAATGCTGATCGTCGCCCTCACGATCGGCATCGCCTACTTCCTGGCGGCTCGGCTCGGCCTGGTCTTTCTCACCAAGCCTGGACTGGCCGTCTTCTGGCCGGCGGCAGGCATCGCGGTCGGCGCGTTGGTCGTGCTCGGGCGAAGTGCGCGCTGGCCAGTGAGTGTGGCTGTGATCGTCGGCACCGTTCTCGCCAATATGATGATCGGCCGGCAGGCTGCACTGGCAGCGATCTTTGGTCTCATTAATGTGGCACAGGCACTTCTCACGGCCTGGCTGATCGAGCGCTGGTTCGGTCGCACGTTCAAGCTCGAGGATGTCTTTCAAGTTCTCGGGTTCTTGCTAGCAAGCGCACTTGGAGCAGCCGTGGCCGCCGCCGGCGCGGCGGTCGCGATCGGCGCTGTCCAAGCAACAACACCGTCCCTGGGTGTCTGGCGGATTTGGTTTGCCTCCTGCCTGCTGGGGATAGTAACGGTGGCACCTCTGCTGATCGGACTTGGCGCCGCTGCGCGCGAACAGCTGCAGCCGCGTGAGCTGATGGAAGGCACGTTAGGCCAGGTGACAATCGCGGCCTTGAGTGTGTTTTTACTCCAACTTTCGCAGGGGCCTTGGGCAACGGTGTTACTCATCGCTCTCGTGTTCGTCCTCCTGTGGGTCGCCGTCCGTTGCCGCCCCGTGTTCGCCGCCGCGACAGCCTTTGTCGTGGCACTCGCTGTCTTCACCTCGACAACTCTCAACGCAGGGTACTTCGGCGACGCCAGCATTCCGCTTTCCGATCGCATCCTCGCCGCGCAAATGCTGGTCCTGGTCGGAGCTTTGCTCGCCTTTATTCTGGCTGCGCTGTTCGCCGAGAGGCGCCAGCATGAAGCCATGCTCAAACGCAGCAAGGAGCGCCTTCAGCGGGTGGTCGCTGAGCTCGACCATCGCGTTAAGAATGTGTTTGCAACAGTGAGCGCGGTCGCCACGCATACCTTGGATGCAAGCAACTCCATGGACCACTTTGTGGCCGCGCTCGATGGGCGCCTGCGATCGATGGCGTCCACGCACGAGCTGTTGAGCGATCGGCGGTGGTGTGGCGTCAACCTATCAGATCTGGCTTGCCGGGAATTGGCGCCTTACAAATTGGTGAGCAATAGCGAGGTGAGCGGCCCCGAAGTGATGCTGAGCGCCGAGGCCGGTCAGGCCTTAGCCATGGTGCTGCACGAGCTCGTGACCAACGCCGCAAAACACGGCGCGCTTTCGACGCGGGAAGGGCGCGTATCGGTCCGCTGGCACTGGCCGCTGAACGGGAGTGCACCTGATCGCTTGATCCTCGAATGGGCGGAAACGGGGGGACCCTCCGTCAAAGCTCCGAGCCGGTCCGGCTATGGGACGAGTGTCATTGGTGACCTGATCCCCTATGAACTCGGAGGCAAGGTTGACCTGGCTTTTGCCTGCGATGGTCTGCGCTGTCGCATGGAAATTCCTGCGAGTTGGGTGAGCAGTTCGAACGCCAACGCGCAAGAGTGTTACGTGGCCCAATCCACGTCGATCAATTGAGCTCGCAAGCAGCGCTCCGGCTTGGCAGCAGCATCAGCACCAGGAATGCGCTTCCCTGGGGCAACCGGACAATTTGCGCCTGATCTCCACAGCGCTCACTGAGATCGTCTGGGCAACCAGTCGCTGCGGGTCGACTGCACTTGCCCCCCGATAGCGCCGTAATCGATCACCTGCCTGCCCACCGAAAGCAAATGCGGGACGCGGCCTCATTGCGGATTTGGCCGCAGCGAAGAATGGAAGTGACTGATACGCCAGCCCTGATCGCCCTTTGTGATCACGAACGTAAAGCGCGCAGGTGTCTCGATGACCTTCCCGTCTTTCGTTCTTGCGAATACGTCAAAGCCGGCAAAGACAACGGCGGTATCGGAGAGGATCAGCGTCGAATATTCGCCAATGGTGATCTTGCGCGGCGTGTCAGTCTTGATGCCTTGAAAATAGGCATCGATCTCCTCGGCGGTTGTGACAAGCTTCGGGCTGATAGTGCCGAGAAAAGCCGCATCCCGTGCGAACAGCTTGACGATGCCTTGGACGTCGGAGGCATCGAAGGCGGTCTTGAATTGTTCGATCACCTGAAATGCATCTTCTTTCGGTCCAGCCACCGCGGACACTGGCTCGACCATCAACAGAGTGCACGCCAGCAGGAGACTTTTCATCATCATAGTCCTCCTCGTTCCCTGGCCGATGACCCGGCCGGCTGTGGCGACGCCACCTATTGCGTGTGGATCAATGCCATCGGTGGCGTCCTGACGCGACGACCTTACACCATGCAGCGGACACATCGACCGTTGGGTCTTGGTATCGCCTGATGATCACTGTCACGTCCCCTGGGGAGGTCTCAGTTTGAACCTTGAGGTCGAGATCATGGTTTCGGTTGCCGCGATCGCTGCCAAAGGTAGGCAACCAGACCGCAAACTGCCCCAAACGCGGCCGCGGCAAACCACGCCATGGAGGTCAGCTCATACTTCGCCTCTGGCCCCCCCTTGAAGAACCAAATCGTCGTCAAGGCAACGAGGAAGCCGATAAGTATGGCGTCGAACCACCGAAGCTGGAGTTTTTCCAGTAACTTCATCGCATCCCCTCGGCGTCGCCCGCGAAAGCAAGCGGCGACCTTGCTCTCATGCAATTCTATGTTTGATTATACGGGGAATAGGATACCCGTGAAAGCGAAGCGTCGTTGAGGAACACCGT
>CAWFZX010000027.1:0-126689 GCA_963820375.1 uncultured Alphaproteobacteria bacterium
TTGCCTTTGCTCTCGCTGAGAAGGGGCAGAAGGTAACTGTCATCGCGTCGCGGCAGCTCTACTATGGACCCGAGGAGAAACTGCCAGCGCGCGAGATCTGCCGCGGCGTCGACATCCGCCGGGTGCGGACGACGCACTTCGGTCGGCGTAACTTGGTTGGTCGCGCCGCCGACTACGCTACCTTCTACCTCGCAGCGGCAGCGATGCTTTGGCGGCTGACCAGAAACAGAGATGTGGTGGTTGCCAAAACCGATCCGCCGATGCTCTCAGTCTTGGCAGCGCCGATTGCGCGGCTGCGCGGAGCAAAGCTCGTCAGCTGGATGCAGGATGTCTTCCCCGAGGTGGCCGAGGCGCTCCGGGGTCGGTCGCGGTCGTTGCTCCAGCCTGGCCTATGGGATGATGCGCTGGCTCGGAACCGCTGGCTCAGATATGCCGCCATGAGTATCGCGATCGGCGATCGCATGGCTGCGCGCCTTACCGAATTCGGCATCACTCCCGATCGCATCCGTGTCATCACCAATTGGGCCGATGGCGGGCTAGTTAAGCCGGTGGAGCACGCCCATAACGCGCTGCGCAAGGCGTGGGGCCTTTCCGACAATTTCGTCGTCGGATACTCTGGCAACCTGGGCCGAGCCCACGAGTACGCAACCCTCCTCGAGGCCATCGCGCTTCTTGAACAGCTGCGCGGGCCTCCGACTTGCATAACTGCCGTAGCTGAAGGTTCCGACGCACGCGACACCATATGGCTGTTCGTCGGCGGCGGTGCACTCTACGAAGCCTTCCGGCGCGACGTCGTCGCGCGTCAACTGACGACAGTGCAGTTCAAACCCTATCAGCCGCGCGAACGGCTGGCAGAAAGTCTGTCCGCTGCCGACGTCCACCTCGTCTCGCTGCGGGCGGAGCTCGAGGGGCTGATCGTGCCCAGCAAGTTCTACGGCATCGCTGCTGTCGCGCGTCCCACCCTCTTCATCGGCGCTAAAAATGGGGAAATCGCCCGCCTTCTCTCCCGCCACGATTGCGGAATGACAGTTGCCGAGAACGACAGCGTAGGCCTCGCCCGTGCCGTGCTCGCTTTGTCCACCGATGCTGCGCGCTGCCGCCGACTGGGTGCAAACGCCCGCCGTGCCTTCGAGGCGGAATTTGATAAGGCCATCGCCGTGGCCCGATGGCAGCAGCTGCTCGCTGAGCTGGACGCGTTGCCGTCGGCTGCCGCAAGGAGATCAGCTTCTCCGCGCACTTGGCTGTAGCAAATCACGGCAGGCGTCGGCGAAGCCCTCGCGCAACGCGATCTTCGGGCGCCAGCCTAGACTAGCGCGGCAAGTTTCTCTCCCCTCATCAGCTTGCGCGGCGTGCCACCAGGCTTGGAGCGGTCGCACACGATGTCGCCCCTGACACCATCCAGCTCAGCGACGAGCCGCGCCAGATCGGCGATGGTCAGGTCGTTACCCGATCCAACGTTGATGTGCTTCGCCGGCCGAGTAGACCTTCATGATGTGGACGACGGCGTCTGCGCAATCATCGACATGCAGGAACTCGCGGCGCTGGCCGGTATGGATCAGCCGTGGGGTTGTCACGCGTCCGGAGCACCCGGAGAATGGGCGCGATCTTCACGAAATTCGTGCGTCAGCCGACGATGCAATCGACTTGGAGGGAAAAGCAAGAGGCATGTTAGGACCTTCGACATGAATAGGGAAAGGCAGCTTCGGACTGACGGAGTAATGCCTTATCAACTTTCCCGGTCCTGTCCGACATTACAATCCA
This sequence comes from uncultured Alphaproteobacteria bacterium, assembly GCA_963820375.1. Classification (GTDB taxonomy): domain Bacteria; phylum Pseudomonadota; class Alphaproteobacteria; order Rhizobiales; family Hyphomicrobiaceae; genus AWTP1-13. The sequence goes on from CAWFZX010000027.1 coordinate 1,762, forward strand.
CCAATGCGCGTCAGATCCGAGGGTCTGACCTCTCCCGACGCCCGTCAGCCCCGGTCATAGAGGGAATAGAAACCGCTACGGCGGCCCCGGGCGTCAGCCCCTAAGCGGGAATCACGCAATGCGCATCCACTCTGACCTTCGTCGGTCGGTTGAGGAGATCCATGAGCACGACGAGGCGGTCCTTCTCGTCCATCTCGAGGATGGTGGCGATGAGGCCGTCGAAGGCGCCGCCGGCCATCTTCACCCGCTGGCCCGGCTCATATGGGCTCGCCGGACGGACGATGGCGCCGTCTATCTCACGCGCCTGGAGGCCTTCGACGAATCCGTCGTCAAGGAAGCTCGGGCGGTCGCCGCAGCACACCAGCGTGCGCACACCGTAGGTCGAGAGGATCGGCCGCCAGCGCTGAAGGTCCGCGTTCACGCGCACGAACAAATATCCGGGGAAGAGCGGTCGCAACACCTCTTGCGTGCGCCGGGCGTGTCGTACGCGCGTGCGCACCATCGGGCAGTAGGTGTTAAACTCCTGCCGGGCCAAGTTCTCGAGCGCGATCTGCTCCCTATGCGGCTGCGTGTTCACAACAATCCACGCGCTCGGCGGCACAGAATGTTCTGGCCTCTCCAACGCCCGATGATGCGCATCGCCGGCACGCACGATTATTTCTCACGTCTCGATGACTTCGAGCCGCACTTCGCCCGGGTTCTCCAGACGGTGCTGGTTCGAGGAACTCAATCCGCCTGGCCGGGCCGCATCCGAGCAGCGGTTGCGTCCGGGCGAGTTGAGGGAAGCCGGAACACCATCGCTGCTGCCGTGTCCGTTCGCCTTTCCTGGGGCCGCCGAGATCTTTCCACTCTGCCGAATTCAGTGGTGGCTGACGCGTGGCCCATATGGCCGCCTGTGTCCGGTTCTTCACCCGGAGTTTGCGCATTATTGCTCCCAAGTGGACATTTACCATCGATTTGATGATCCCAAGCTTCCGACCGATCGCCTTGTTTGATGCTCCGGGACCTCGTTTGTTCTCGGAGCCGCGCAACTTGCTGCAACGCCTTGAGTAGATCGAGCGCGCCGAGGATGAAGAGATGCTCGCGCGAATAGGTCGGAAAGTCGTCCAACTCATCGAAACTCCAGCACATCCGCAAAGGCTGGAAGCGGGTTTCCGCTAGTATCCTTTTCTGGCCCTCTCTCAGGTGCCCGTTCTGATCGATCACGACGGTTTTGATCGGCCGCATGTCACATACCCACAATTGGTTGGAAGAGTTCCCCAACGATTGCTTCTCCAAAGCCTTGTACCTCGATCATATGCTCCTCCAATGCCTACATACCACGTCTGCGCTACTCTTGGAAGAATAAGGCATGCTACGACCCGCAGAAATGTCGGTGATGCACTGCAGGGGTGCAAGCGACTGATTTTGCTTCCGCGCCTCATGGTTAACAATTCGAGAGATTGGAGATGCCGTCGCGATTGGAAATGATGCGCATTGCGGCGTGGATCTGCGTTGCGACACTCGCGGTTTTGTCGCTGTGGCCAGGACCGATAGTGTTCCGAACGGCATTGGGCGGGCACATTGAGCATCTGTTCGCCTACGCAGCAGCAACCGTGATCGTGGCCTTAGGCTACAACGAGCTTGGGCTAACCCGTATCGTCGCGGTCCTGCTCACAACCGCAGCGCTTCTAGAATATTTGCAGAGATATACGGGACGCCATTCCGAGTTTGCAGACTTCCTGTTCAGCTCGACGGGAGTTTTTATCGGTGTGGTCGCTTTCGCGTTGGCAGAGTTCCTGATCAGGGTGGGCGTCGGCGCGCCCGCTAGAGTGTATGTCCCTCCACGAAAGCGGGCAACTTACCCCCCCCATGTGGCTTCGAGAGTTGCCTGGAATGGCCGGGCAGAGCCTCATACACAGGAGGGCAAGTCGTGAAGCTTCATAGCGAAGCTTTCATCGGAATCGATACGTCCAAATTGCGTAATGCCATGGCCATTGCCGATGAGGGGCGTGACGGAGAGGTGCGTTATCTTGGTGAGTACGATGCCACGGGAGCGGCAATGCGCAAGCTTGTTAATAAGCTTGCCGATAAATACCGCCGTGTGACGTTTTGCTACGAGGCTGGGCCGACGGGGTACGGGCTCCATCGGCTGATCAAGAGCCTCAGCCACGAGTGCCTGGTAGCGCTTCCCTCGGTTATCCCCAAGAAAGCCGGCGACCGGGTGAAGACGAACCGGCGGGATGCGGTCAGCCTGGCCAAGCTGTAGCGCGCCGGCGAATTCTCGGCCGTGTAGGTTGCCCGACGAAAGGCATGAGGCACGCGCGATCTGTCGCGCGCCCGTCAGGCCGCCAAGAAGGATCTGCAAGGCAAGCGCCAGCAAATCTCGTAGTTGATGCTGTGGCTGGGGCGCCATTATCCGGCCAAGACGACATGGGGCAAGAACCCACATGAATTGGCTCATGGCACAGAAGCTCGAACATCCCGAACAGCGGATTGCGCTTAAGAGCTTCTCGAGGGGGTGCGACAGGAGAGCGAGCGCGTGGAGCGTTTGGAGCAGGCGATCCGCGAGACGGCGCTCGAATGGTCGCTTGCCGAAGTTGTCAAGGCTTTGCAAGCGATGCGCGGGATTGATCTCATTGCAACCGTGGCGGTATTGGCCCTTTCGAAATCCGCGCGAGTGATCGGATATTTGGGCCTTGTGCCCCCAGAAGCCTCCACAGGGGACAAAAGTAAAGCGCGGCGGCATCACCAAGGCCGGGAATGCTCGTGTGGGACGCATTCTGGTCGAAGCAGCCTGGGCCTATCGGTATCCGCCGCGCGTGGGCCGAGAGAAGAAGTCAAAGGTGGCGGCCGAGGGTCGCAGGTTCGAGTTCTGCCGGAATCACCAGGAAAATCAAGGCGTATCGCGATTTCTACGTTCCGCGAAAGTGCTAGGGAACGCTGGCGGAACGTCAAAGCAGCCTAGTCCTGCACTCGCTGCTTGCGTTGCGCCGGTGGTAGAATAGCTGCCGCTTCCCATGCCACGTCTCACCTTCATCCGTCCCCTCTCCCCATCAACAGCGATCCGCCCGCTCAAGGGCGACGATCGGCTGCACGAGCCCTGCCTTGACCTTGATCCAGTCGCACTTGCCGGAATGGCTGCGCACGTTCGGTGTCTTCCGGCGCGAAAACTAGGGTTCTTGCCGATTACGACAGTGCCCCTGGTTGGCGACCATGCGCTCACCTCCTGCTGATGCCACGGTGAATTGCTATGCGTTGGATGTTGGTTGCGTCGATGGCTGGGCTCGCGCCTGGCTTCTTCGCCACTTTAGCGTTGGGCTCGCCAACGGGCGACGCGTGCAGAAAGGAGATATGCCACTCTACCGTGGCCGCCTGTATGCGCTCAGATCAATCGCTAAATCCGCTATGTTTCACAACGGCAGAGAAGAAGTCGTGCTGCGCTGCGTACTTCGATGGCTGCATGAACCGATACGTCACCCCAGACGTGCCCTGGTACTCGCCCGAGATGCTTGCTCGTTTCTTGCAATGTCCTCCTTAGACCGCTCGTCCGCCGGCGACCAGTGCTGCGGATCATGTCCGGTGTTATAGTCGAGGTTGGTTCGCCACCTATAGCGCGACAATCTGGATGAGAACACCTATGCTCTTGGCAAGCGTTTTGATTGGCGGCGCGCGTCACTCAGCATCTGGCTTCTCCGTCTTCTTGATTGTGGCGTGGGTTGCCGGCCTGCCGCGCCCGCGTTTTTTCTCGACTGCCTCGTGGCGGCGATAGCTCTCGACGTTCGTCTCCAGAATGGTGGCGTGGTGAACGAGGCGATCGATCGCCGCCAGGTCATGGCCTGATCGGAGAAGATCTTGCCCCATTCGCCGAACGGCTGGTTGGCAGTGATCAGCAGGGAGCGTCGCTCGTATCGGGGCGCGATCAGCTCGAACAGCACGCTGGTCTCTGCCTGGTCCTTGGTGACGTAGGCGATATCGTCGAGGATCAGGAGATCGTAGCGGTCGAGCTTTCGAATGGCGCTTTCAAGGGCCAATTCTTGCCTGGCAACTTGCAACCGCTGCACAAGATCGCTCTTGCGTGCGAAAGCTCTCCATTGGGATGCGCACGGCCAGCGCTACGGCATCCCAAGCGATATCGATGCCGCGGTGCGCGTGCATAAATGCGTAATCTTCAATGCCTCGAGAACCATCGTCCCGATCGCGCAGGCGTGCTGATCCACGCGCCGCGCGAAATCAAGGCGCTAGCGGTTGGCGAACCGTGCGATGGCATTTCTGCGCACCTGGTAGCGACGGGTCGCCTTCGCCGCCGCAGATGCCGATTGTTTCGCCCTGGGGCCATTCTATTTCGGATGCCTTGACAGGTGACCAATTGGTCACCTATGGTGGGCCTGTGACCGACGACGACCACGTCTTCAAGGCGCTTGCTGACCCGACGCGTCGCTTTCTTCTGGATCTACTCTTTCAGCGCGACGGCCGCACGCTGAAAGAGCTGGAGTCCAAGCTCGCAATGACACGCTTCGGCGTTATGAAGCATCTGAAGGTTCTGGAAGAAGCTGGTCTCATCGTCAGCCGCCGGTCGGGCCGGGAGAAACTGCACTTCCTCAATGCGGTTCCCATCCGCATGATCCACGACCGGTGGATCGATAAATACAGGGAACGCGAGGTCTCGGCGCTGCTGGCGCTCAAGGCCGAGCTAGAGGACAAGAAAGGATGACCATGACGGACAAAGCAGCGACCATTCTGGTCTACAGGATCGTCATAAAAGCCAGTGCCCAGGCGATCTGGGATGCGATCACCAAGCCAGAATGGACCGAGCGCTACGCCTATGGCGGCCGCGTCCAATACGAGCTCAAGCGCGGCGGACATTATCACCACGAGGCGAGTCCCGAGATGAAATCGTTCGGCTTGCCCGACAAAGTCATCCTCGGCGAGGTGCTAGAGAGCGATCCGCCGCGCAAGCTGGTGCAGACTTGGCACCCGCAGTTCACGCCGGAAATGATTGCGGAGCCGCCTTCACGCCTCACATACGAAATCATGGAGGGGCAAGGCGTGTGTACGGTCACCATCACTCATGATGTAACGGGCGCCCCGCTGGTCGCCGGCATGGTGCCGGGCGGTGGCGACGCGGCCAAGGGTGGCGGCGGCTGGCCGTGGGTCCTCAGCGACCTCAAGTCGCTCTTGGAAACCGGCGAGCGCATGCCGACCTAGCCCAGCAATCGAAGCGGCGGAGACCATGCCCAAGCGCGGTCCCGCCGTTTCGCTGCCCCGATCGCGTTGATCCGATCTCTCATGCGTTGTTCTGGGCGCGTTGGCCGCCCAGACTACAGCGTTTGTGTTGCACGAGCTCGCCACCAACGCCGCTGAGTACGGAGCATTTTCCAAACCGCAGGGGCGGGTTTCGGTGCGTTGGAGTTGTGCGCCAAACGGGCAAAAGCCCGGGGCGCTTGAATGGCTGGAAACCGGTGGCCCCGCGGTGGAGGTTCCGAAGAACAAGTCTGGCTACGGCAGAAGCGTGATTACCGAACTTGTCCCCTATGAACTCGGCGGCGCAGCTCGGTTATCGTTCTCACCCGAAGGCGTCCGCTGCCGGCTGGATACTCCCGGCAAATGGTTGGTACCGGTGATGGGGCAGATCCATTACAAAAAATGCGGGCGCACCGGCCGAGAACAATAACTGCCTGAAGGTCGAGGGCGGACGGGGCTGGTCGCGCCAGCGCCATCGCCATCGCTGCACACGGTGGGCGCCTTTTGAGCGAAGGTAGCTTTGGCCACAAGTCCGCGACGTCAGCGCCTTGGGCTAGTTGGACTTGCTAAGGCTTGCCGGCTGTCTGCCTCATTGTGACGCAATGCCGATTGTTTCTGGGTCAGCCAACACTCGGTCCCAGCGCTACGACGGCCGCTTATCTCCACCTTAGCTACCGGGTCCGCGAGTGAGGCTCAAGCATCGCGCTGTTGCCAACCCTCGCGCATTTGGTCGCTGGGTTTGACGTCCTGCGAGCGGCTGTAGACCGCGACGGCGACGATAAGCACAACGGTGAGCACTCCGAAGAGGGTTCGGTATGCGGTTTCCGTGCGCGCGCCGCCGGCCAAAGGTTCGAAGGCGCCGAGGATGACGCCGGAAAACGTCTGCATGCAAGCGACCCCGAGCATCACGGAGGTGTTCATTGTCGCCATGCCACGACCGATCAGCCGGTCTGGGAAGATACCGCGGGCATGCGTCATCACTATGGTGCTGGAGGCGCTGAAGAAGCCGATGCCGAGGATCGCGCCGATGGGGATCCAGATTGGCGGCTGGGACGCAAGCGCCAGGGTGGCCAGGAGGGAAATGATCACCAGGCTGCCGCTGATGGCAATCCATTTGCGCGTGTCCAGCAAGCGGTCGAGCGGGCCGAAGGCAAGCATGCCAACCTGGTAGGCGATGACGGCGCCAAACAGGACGTTGCCAGCCTCGATAGGGCTCAGGCCATGCGCCTCCCGCAGGAACGGACCACCCCACAAGCCCTGCACGGTGAAGGTGCAGGCGTAGTTGCAAAAATTGAGCGCCAGAATGGGCTTCAGGCGGCGGTTACGCAGCACCTCCATCAGGCCTTGCAGCATTTGGCGCGGGGGCTCCGGGGTTCTGGCAAGGAAGGGGTGGCCGGGCGGGGCGTCGCGCACCAGCAACCAGACGGCGATGCAGGAGAGCGCGGTGAAGACGGTGGCGGCGCCGAACACGACGCGCCAGCCGACAGCCTGCGAGGCCCAGGCCAGCGGGGTGGTGGCGGCCAAGTTGCCGAGCAGGCCGATGGACAAGACCATGGCGGTGAGGGTGGAGAAGCGGTCCGGCGGGAACCAACGGGAGATCACCACCATGCTACCGATGAGCATGACGCCAAAACCGGCGCCCATCAGCATGCGGCCGGTCAACAGGATCGGCCAGCTCGGCGCCAGAGTGAAGACAATGCCACCGATGGTGGCAAGGATGAGCATGCCGACCACCGTACGGCGTGGGCCGTAATGGTCGAAGAACAAGCCGCAGGGGATCTGCATGACGGCGAAGCCGAAGAAAAAGGCCCCCGTAAGCCCCCCCAGCGCCTCCGGTCCAATCGATAGGTCGCGCATCAGGTCTAGGCCGATGGTGACGTTGGAGGCACGGAAAAAATGGCTGGCGACGTAGGCAGTGGCCAATGTTGTGACGATGACCAGGCCCCGGCGGTGGGGGAAAGAGCGCCGCTCGGTGGACCGCATCGATGAGGTGATGTCCTGGTGATTGTGGAAAATTGCGCAACAAGCGCCTGCAACGCTGACCCTAAGCGGCCTTGGTCTGCAGCTCAAGGTTGGAGCTCAGGGCGTGTTTGGCGAATCACCCCACAGCATGCGCGGCAAAGTAGATAGTGGCTGGCACCCCGTTACATCGGCGGACGCCTTGGCCCTTCCAGCGTGCCGGCCGCGCCCCATGTCCGCCGACACGGCGCGGCAACGGCCAGCGCTCCTGTCTGATGCGGGAGATGCGCTGGCACGCCCGCTTTTTAAGGCTCGTGCCGGCGAATGGTCGGCATGCGTAGCCCGCAACCATGGGCCGCGCGCCGACCCCGCCAAAGAACTCGGATGCAACCCCGGTTCGGCGGCAATCCATTGAGAGGGATGCATGATCGCCCTACACCGTCCGCACCTCGTCCGCCCGCAAGATCTCCACCACGGGCGGTGAGAGGAGAATTTCGCTGAACGCGTGCATCCAATCACCGGTTTCTTCCTTTGAGCCTACGCCCTGGTGCCGAAACGTATCGAGTTGATCAAGGCTCATCAGTTCAATTTCAAACTGCAGGGCCGGCCCGTCGTGGGCGCGCGTCAGGGGAATGAGAATGCGCGCATTGAGCCCGTTCTTACGAGCGGCCTCGACCTCCTGACGAATAGCGTCGAGCGCACGCTGCCGGTTTATGGGTGCCACGTCATAGGAAAAGCGAGCGAGGTACATCATTGCCTCCGGTGAGATTGTTCTACCATTGAACGAAATTTCGCACCGGAGGTTCACTGAGATCTGACTATACAAGCACGCGCTTCGCTGCCCAACCGCGCGCGGCGCCCGAAGTGTCGTCAAGCCGGCTGTCAATTCGACCGCTGCTGCAAGGCGCCGACGCCGAAGCGTGATGCTTGAGCATTGCGCACTTTGCGCCTTCTGGTCGCGGGTGAGAGCGGCAGACGATAGCCCTTGAGGCGGGCGATCGGAGCCAGGGCTGCAAACATGACCTTCTGCAGCCAAACCGGCGGGCCAGCGACGTAGAAATGGTCGCGATAGGTGTGCAGCATGAGGGCCAGCAGCAGTTTGTGCGGCACGTTAGGCGCGGAGCCAACGACCTGCCGACATACATCGAGCAGCGTCAAATGCGCCAGATGCTCGCTTTTCTCAACCGCGGGAGCAAACCTCAACGTTGTCGTTCCCATGACCGCTGCTGATCCTGTGGACGGGCCTGCCATCGACATGGAGCTATCGAACATTGGCAACTAGCAACGGCATAAGCGATCGCCGCGCGTAAAGGTCCAACTTCTACATGGACATCCCCGTCCGCCTGCCCGAAGCTCGCCTGCGGTAGCATAAGGCGTATAACGCTATGAACGGTAGGGTGGGCGAGGGCGGCATTTTCAGCCTCGGTGGGAAGCAGTGGCTCACCCTGCTCATGGTGCAGCTTTCCAACATGCTGTTCGGCATGACCATCACGGTTGCAAATTTGGTGTTACCGCAGGTGCGCGGCACGCTGTCGGCGACACAGGATGAAATCGCCTGGGTGATCACGCTGAACCTGGTGGCCACCGCCGTGGCCACGCCCATGACCGGCTGGCTGTCTGGCCGGTTCGGCTGGCGCAACCTGATGTTCGGCACGGTGCTCGGCTTCACCGTCTCCTCCTTCTTGTGCGGCATCGCCAATAGCCTCGAGACGCTGATCCTTGCACGCGTGGCGCAAGGGTTGTTCGGCGCGCCGATCATGCCCCTGGGCCAGGCGATCCTGCTCGCCACCTTCCCGCCGCACCTCCACGCCTTCGCCATCGTTATGTGGGGCGTGGGCGCCGTGTTCGGGCCGGTGGTGGGCCCCATCGTCGGCGCCGTCGCAACCGAGGCCTACAACTGGCGCGCGGCGTTTTTCATGATCGTCCCGCCTGGCATTTGCGCGCTCACCTGCATCTGGTTCGCGCTGGCCGGCCACACCGGGCGCACGCAGGTGCGCTTCGATTGGACCGGCTTCCTCGCCCTTTCCGCCGCCGTGGTCGCGGCCCAATTGATCTTCGACCGCGGCCAGCGGTTGGACTGGTTCGAACTCGCAGGAAATCGTGCTCTGCGCCTTCATTAGTGCGCTGTCGTTCTGGATCTTCGTCGCCCATTGCCTCACCGCTGAGCGGCCGTTCCTCGACCCGCGCCTGCTTCTGGACCGCAACTTCGCCGTCGGCACCATGATCGCCTTTGTCATGGGAATGCTGTCATTTACGACCTTGGTGCTATTTCCTAGTCTCCTGCACGATCTACGCGGCTATCCCGACAACGCCATTGGTATGCTGCTTGCCTCCCGCGGGCTCGGCAACTGGACGGCCTTCTTTTTCATCGCCCAGCTCACGCGTATCGCGCCCAGGACCGCCATCGGCATGGGGCTGGCAATCCAGGCCGCCGGCGGCTTCTGGATGGCGCAGTTTGATATTAACGTCACCGAATTCGGCATGTTTTGGAGCCACTTTCTGATGGGGCTGGGCCAGAGTGTCGCCTTCACGCCCATGACGGTGCTAGCCTTTGCCACCCTCCCGCGCCACCAAATCACCGAGGGCGCTGCCGTCTTCACCATGATGCGCAACTTCGGCTCCAGCCTCTTCATCTCGCTTGCCGTGATGGTGCTGGTGCGCTCCACCTCCATGAACTACGCGCGCATGACTGAGTTTTTGACGCCCTACCGCGAGCCGCTGTTTTACCCGGGCCTCCCCACCCAGTGGAACCTCGACACGGCAAGCGGCCTGATGCAGGCAGCCAACGAAGTGCAGCGTCAGGCAGCGATGATCGGCTACGTCAACGCCTTCCACGTGATGGCTTGGACGGCCGCGCTCGCCGTGCCGCTGGCCTGCCTGCTGCGCGCCCGGGCGTAACGCGTTGAGGCGACGGCCAATCCCACAGTCGTCTTGAAGGACACGCGCGAGCTGCCGCATTCTAGCCGCGGATGCAAAGTTGGAAGTGTGTGACTTGCTAACAATTCACGCAGCGGGAATCGTCCTAGACTTCATTTGTGACGCACCTGGCCGATCCACGGCTTTCATGGCAGTTTGGCGGGAAACGAACGAGCATGCTTGTCGAGGCCGCGACGGCAACCGCCTTCATTGGGCAAGTACGAGAAAATCCGATCAATGCAACTCTGATTGATCGGCTGCCCTTGCTCGGCTTACAGGATTGTTGGCTTGTGGCTGGATGTTTGTTCCAAACAATCTGGAACCTTCGCGCTGGGCGACCGCCCACCGAGCAAATTCGGGACTATGACGTCTTCTACTTCGATGCTGCCGACATCTCCTACCAGGCTGAGAATGTTGAGATTAGGCGCCTTGCCGCCGCGTTTGCAGATTTGCAAGCCCCTATCGAACTGAAGAACCAAGCCCGTGTACACCTCTGGTATCGGCAACGGTTCGGTCACGACTGCCCGCAACTTTTGCGGAGCACCGACGGCATCGACCGCTTTCTTGTGGAGTGCACCTGTGTCGGCATCGCGTGCGCTCAAGGTGCTCCACCGAGGGTCTATGCCAGCTACGGTCTTGCAAACCTGTATGCCGGCATCCTTCGCCCCAATTGGCGAAATCACCCTGAGAGCCGCTTTGAGCAAAAGGCTGCAAGCTACGCGAAGCGCTGGCCCTGGCTGAAAATCGACCCCGTCGCGCGGTTACCCGCAGATGGTTGGTGAGTGCAGGTAACCATACCATCTGTGCACGTGGATACCTCGCCATCGAGGGAACGGCACTTCGCTCACTGGCTCGCCGGCCTGGTCGTCACTTGTGAGTGAGGTGCTGCCATCGCTGAACCGGACAAATGTGACAAGATCGGGCTCACGGCCGATAGGACAAAGTGCAAGAACCTCAGGTGAGCTGTCGTGCTGCGGAAGGCGCCAGAAGGGCGGGGAGACAGCCCGCGCGTGGCAGGCTCAACCCCCCGCGCCCCTTGTCAGGAGCTCAGGCCGAGGCAGCGCCGGTTCCCGACGCTGCAGCGAGAAGACCGTTTCAGCGCGGAACCCGGCTCTCTGATGAACGTTCCCGCTGGTAATGGTCCTCCGTGAGGGGCAGTAGCACGCAGCTTGCCGCGGCGATGGCATTGCCTCTGTTGCGGTGCTCCGCAGACCAATCGCGCGCGGCACCAATCGGCAGAGCCTGTTGGCTACAACGCTTGCGACGCGCCAGCCCAGACGGTGAGCACGAACGCTGTTCCGATCGAGACGAGGCATATGAGAGCAGTGCGGAGGTCCCTGAGTTGGGTGACTATGAAGACCGTGCAACCTGACTTTAGCGGCGGATAAACCTCGTGCATTGGAGAGCCTCGGACCGCCTTCCGCCGATCCGCGTATTCGCGCTGCTCGCCGCAACCTTGCTCGGCCTATATGTGTGCTACCTTCTCGTGCTGCCTTTCCTTGCGGCACTCGCCTGGGCACTCGCCATCGCTGTGCTAACGATGCCCGCCTATCAATACATGGAGAACAGGCTAGGAAATCCCAGTCTTGCCGCCACGATCTTCGTTATTCTCCTGGCTCTTCTCGTCATGGTGCCGCTGTCATGGGTGGGCCTAAAGGTCGTTGGAGAGTTGAGCAGCGGCCTCGCGGTCATGCAGGAACAAGTCGCCAGCGGTCACCTGCGGCAAATCCTGGCATCGTCTCCGCGGCTTGAGTGGATCGCCAATGCGATTGAGCAACGGATCGATCTTGCGTCGATCGTTAGTGGCGCGGCAACTTGGCTCACCAACCTGGGCGCGTCCGTCGTCCGCGAGTCACTGTCGAATCTGCTCACAGGGCTGCTGACCTTTTATCTTCTGTTCTACTTTCTTCGCGATCGTGGCGATGCGCTAGGGCAAGCCAGGCTGCTGTCGCCATTGACGGATGACGAGACAGACCTGTTGTTCACCAAGGCATCGGATGCAATCCACGGCGTGATCTTTGGCACCGTGATCACGGCCGGCGTGCAGGGCGTCCTCGGCGGCGCCGCATTCTGGTTGCTCGGACTACCCAATCCTCTTTTTTGGGGATTGGTGATGGGTCTGCTGGCTATCGTCCCAATCCTCGGTGCCTTCGTGGTCTGGCTGCCAGCAGCGGTCTACTTGGTTCTCACCGGCGAATGGGGCAAGGCAACCGCCCTGACCGCCTGGGGCGGCATCGTCATCGCGGGGGTGGACAACATCCTTCACCCTGTTCTGGCCGGCGGGCGGCTTCACCTGCACACCATACCCATGTTCATCTCGGTCGTCGGCGGCCTCATGCTGTTCGGGGCATCCGGGCTCATCCTCGGACCGCTAACCTTTACAATGACCATGGTCCTGTTGGAGGTATGGCGAACGCGAACTCATGCACGGCGAACGCACGAGCTCCCAACCTGAGGGACGCTCCGGCATTACCGGCCCCGCGTAGGGCGGTCGCCCGAGCGCACCCGGGCGACCGCGCGTTCGGCTACCAGTGCCGATATCCGCGACGCTGATACCACCCGTAATGGCGCTTGCCGTACCCGCGATAGCCGTAGTGGCGGTGGCCGTAGTGGCGGTGACCATACCAGCCATAATTGTAGTAGGGTCGACGGTAGTGGCCATAGTGACCATCGCGGTACCAGGTCACCTTGTCGACCAGGCCGCTGCGACCGGCGCTCTCCTCAATGGCACCACCGAAGCCGGAAGGACCGGCCTGGGCAGCCGTTGCAACGAGGCCGACCGCCAAGGCAGCCAACCCTGCCGAAAGAAGCGACTTTCTATGCATCAAGCATCTCCACTTGTCTTGGGGTTGTTCCCCGGCACTCCGCTCCCGTATGGAGCTAAAGGACTTACGGGCGACGACAGCCGCTGGTTTCCCCACATCCGGTCACAACGCGCTCACGAAGACGCGACTGTTACGTCCAGCGCGCCGGCTCCGCCCTCAGACCTTTGAGAGTGGGGGGTGGCAGATGGAAAACGCTTCATCGATTTTAGGATCCGGAAAGGGGATCGCGACGCCAGCAAACCCGGCGAAAGCAGGCCCTGGCGGCGTACGCGCCCTCAGCTGTCGCCGTCCGCTAACGGCTCTGCTCGATCACGGATGTTTTATGGATCTGACAGCAACCGGTCTGTTGGGTCGCTAGATCGCGCTCTTGCCCAATCTCTTGGAGGACAAATCCACGGAGGACAGGAGTGCCGCTAGCTCCCATGCCTCTCCTCGATGACCAAGCGTTACGGTCACCGGGCTTCAGGCGCGGGCACCTGGGCGCCACGGCGCTCGCCGAGCCCCTTTGCCAAAAGCCTGTCGAGTTTTCAACGTCGTCGGCGCCCCCGAATTATTACTTACCTAGCACCGTCATGCTAATGCGGGCTACGCCACTTCCGGTCATTCCGATCACTCCTGCTGCCGCCGCCGTGAGGTCGATGATGCGACCGGCAATGTAAGGCCCCCGATCATTGATGCGAACATCGACGGAGCGACCGTTTCCCAGGTGCGTGACGCGAACACGTGTACCAAATGCCAGTGTCTTGTGGGCCGCGGTCATCGCCTTGGGATCGAAGCGCCCGCCTGAGGCGACACGTTGCCCATGCCGGTAGTAGGACGCCATTCCGATCTGACCCGAGACGGCGTCATGATCAGCGCTATGGCGTTTGCGTTCGACATGGCGTTTCCGCTCGACATGGTGTCTGCGCTCGACATAGCGTTTGCGCTGGACGAGCTGCGGACTGGAGTTGCGTGAAGTAGCACGACGCTCGACGTCTGCTGCGGCGGGCGAAACCGGCAATCCGAGATGGAGTGCAAGTAGCAGTGTAGGCGGCAAGACCAATGATTTCATTTCGACCTCTCGTACTTCACGATGCGATCACTCGACCGGTCCGGCAAATTGCCTTGACCCATGAAGCATCCCTTCCCGTCGTGCCCGATGTCTCGTGCTGACAGCGTAACCTCAGGTGAGGGGAGATGCTGTTTGCATACTCCGTGTCGAAACAACCAAGCGAGTGTGTGAGTTCCGTCCTCGGAGCTATTTACTTTCAGTGACTTAAGGTCCCGAGCTAGCCGTCTCCCCCATAGCGGGGATGGCAGGCGCCCCCCGTCGGCCATCTTCCTGGAGTTTGCTGCGGCAAGGTCTCGCGATCACCCTAGCGAAGGCTGCAGTGCTTGCACGGCAGGCAATTATGGCACGTGGTGCGGACATCCATGGTCCCCGAGCATCCCCGCAGCATCGAGCGGCGACCGAAAATGCGGCCGCGACGACCCTCTCGCCGGCCCGCAGCTGCTGCCCGCATGAATGCCCCAATGGAGAAGGCGGACGCAGGGAAGCCGCTAAGCCGCCTCACTCAGCAGCTATGTCTGAGCCAACCTGTCGCGATCGGAACCAGCGGCGCTGATAGATGTCATGCGCGTACAACTTTGCGCAGAGGAGGAATTCAGGGACGGCGCGCGCCCAAAGCCGGCCAAGGGATAGGAGCGCGTCATGATACGTCGGGGCTCAACGGGAGAACGTCACCAATCCTCGACGATGTCTCGGACCTGCTTGCGCTGGAGCGGCGGAGCTCGAGGAGGTTGGTCTCTGCCGCGGCAACTCCACGCCGATCGATGCACCGGCTACGAACTGACCAAATCCCTTTCCAGGGAAAGCCCCGATCGACATTTTCGCCAACAGGCTGGCAAAGTTGAAGTTCCATTTAGACCCTCGACAACCGGCCGCCGATCGATCTGCGTCGCGGCGGTGATCTGAGAATCCTGATCGCGGGATTGAACAAAGAGATGGCAACTGTTCAGACCACCACAGAGTTACGGCGGCTCACGCATTTGATGCAGATCGTTAATGCAGTTCAGGCGAGGTTCCCAGATACCTGCCAACAACGCATCCAGCTCAACGACATTGCGAAACTTTGTAAAACTATTGTGGCTTCACGTCCCGGCCGCGACTGTCACACGGTGCGTGATGAAATTCTTACTCTCGCCTGCCTTTGGAACTTGGCGAACGACGGGCTTGATGAGCAATCCGACGAGCTTCTTGCCTATCTGGCAGGGCTGGTGACCAACATTAACGGCAGGGGTAGCGGCTGACCTCTGACTGCGCTCTCATCATGCTTCCGGCGGCTCGGTTTTGATGGGACGATCTTCAAATCTTAACCAAACCCGACGATGCCCCCAACAACCTCGTGGCATAGGGACGGCGGCGCTTTGAGGGTTTGTACCGACTTCTACATGGACATCCCCGTCCGCCTGCCCGAAGCTCGCCTGCGGTAGCATAAGGCGTATAACGCTATGAACGGTAGGGTGGGCGAGGGCGGCATTTTCAGCCTCGGTGGGAAGCAGTGGCTCACCCTGCTCATGGTGCAGCTTTCCAACATGCTGTTCGGCATGACCATCACGGTCGCAAATTTGGTGTTACCGCAGGTGCGCGGCACGCTGTCGGCGACACAGGATGAAATCGCCTGGGTGATCACGCTGAACCTGGTGGCCACCGCCGTGGCCACGCCCATGACCGGCTGGCTGTCTGGCCGGTTCGGCTGGCGCAACCTGATGTTCGGCACGGTGCTCGGCTTCACCGTCTCCTCCTTCTTGTGCGGCATCGCCAATAGCCTCGAGACGCTGATCCTTGCACGCGTGGCGCAAGGGTTGTTCGGCGCGCCGATCATGCCCCTGGGCCAGGCGATCCTGCTCGCCACCTTCCCGCCGCACCTCCACGCCTTCGCCATCGTTATGTGGGGCGTGGGCGCCGTGTTCGGGCCGGTGGTGGGCCCCATCGTCGGCGCCGTCGCAACCGAGGCCTACAACTGGCGCGCGGCGTTTTTCATGATCGTCCCGCCTGGCATTTGCGCGCTCACCTGCATCTGGTTCGCGCTGGCCGGCCACACCGGGCGCACGCAGGTGCGCTTCGATTGGACCGGCTTCCTCGCCCTTTCCGCCGCCGTGGTCGCGGCCCAATTGATCTTCGACCGCGGCCAGCGGTTGGACTGGTTCGACTCGCAGGAAATCGTGCTCTGCGCCTTCATTAGTGCGCTGTCGTTCTGGATCTTCGTCGCCCATTGCCTCACCGCTGAGCGGCCGTTCCTCGACCCGCGCCTGCTTCTGGACCGCAACTTCGCCGTCGGCACCATGATCGCCTTTGTCATGGGAATGCTGTCATTTACGACCTTGGTGCTATTTCCTAGTCTCCTGCACGATCTACGCGGCTATCCCGACAACGCCATTGGTATGCTGCTTGCCTCCCGTGGGCTCGGCAACTGGACGGCCTTCTTTTTCATCGCCCAGCTCACGCGTATCGCGCCCAGGACCGCCATCGGCATGGGGCTGGCAATCCAGGCCGCCGGCGGCTTCTGGATGGCGCAGTTTGATATTAACGTCACCGAATTCGGCATGTTTTGGAGCCACTTTCTGATGGGGCTGGGCCAGAGTGTCGCCTTCACGCCCATGACGGTGCTAGCCTTTGCCACCCTCCCGCGCCACCAAATCACCGAGGGCGCTGCCGTCTTCACCATGATGCGCAACTTCGGCTCCAGCCTCTTCATCTCGCTTGCCGTGATGGTGCTGGTGCGCTCCACCTCCATGAACTACGCGCGCATGACTGAGTTTTTGACGCCCTACCGCGAGCCGCTGTTTTACCCGGGCCTCCCCACCCAGTGGAACCTCGACACGGCAAGCGGCCTGATGCAGGCAGCCAACGAAGTGCAGCGTCAGGCAGCGATGATCGGCTACGTCAACGCCTTCCACGTGATGGCTTGGACGGCCGCGCTCGCCGTGCCGCTGGCCTGCCTGCTGCGCGCCCGGGCGTAACGCGTTGAGGCGACGGCCAATCCCACAGTCGTCTTGAAGGACACGCGCGAGCTGCCGCATTCTAGGCGGATGCAAAGTTGGAAGTGTGTGACTTGCTAACAATTCACGCAGCGGGAATCGTCCTAGACTTCATTTGTGACGCACCTGGCCGATCCACGGCTTTCATGGCAGTTTGGCGGGAAACGAACGAGCATGCTTGTCGAGGCCGCGACGGCAACCGCCTTCATTGGGCAAGTACGAGAAAATCCGATCAATGCAACTCTGATTGATCGGCTGCCCTTGCTCGGCTTACAGGATTGTTGGCTTGTGGCTGGATGTTTGTTCCAAACAATCTGGAACCTTCGCGCTGGGCGACCGCCCACCGAGCAAATTCGGGACTATGACGTCTTCTACTTCGATGCTGCCGACATCTCCTACCAGGCTGAGAATGTTGAGATTAGGCGCCTTGCCGCCGCGTTTGCAGATTTGCAAGCCCCTATCGAACTGAAGAACCAAGCCCGTGTACACCTCTGGTATCGGCAACGGTTCGGTCACGACTGCCCGCAACTTTTGCGGAGCACCGACGGCATCGACCGCTTTCTTGTGGAGTGCACCTGTGTCGGCATCGCGTGCGCTCAAGGTGCTCCACCGAGGGTCTATGCCAGCTACGGTCTTGCAAACCTGTATGCCGGCATCCTTCGCCCCAATTGGCGAAATCACCCTGAGAGCCGCTTTGAGCAAAAGGCTGCAAGCTACGCGAAGCGCTGGCCCTGGCTGAAAATCGACCCCGTCGCGCGGTTACCCGCAGATGGTTGGTGAGTGCAGGTAACCATACCATCTGTGCACGTGGATACCTCGCCATCGAGGGAACGGCACTTCGCTCACTGGCTCGCCGGCATGGCCGTCACTTGTGAGTGAGGTGCTGCCATCGCTGAACCGGACAAATGTGACAAGATCGGGCTCACGGCCGATAGGACAAAGTGCAAGAACCTCAGGTGAGCTGTCGTGCTGCGGAAGGCGCCAGAAGGGCGGGGAGACAGCCCGCGCGTGGCAGGCTCAACCCCCCGCGCCCCTTGTCAGGAGCTCAGGCCGAGGAAGCGCCGGTTCCCGACGCTGCAGCGAGAAGACCGTTTCAGCGCGGAACCCGGCTCTCTGATGAACGTTCCCGCTGGTAATGGTCCTCCGTGAGGGGCAGTAGCACGCAGCTTGCCGCGGCGATGGCATTGCCTCTGTTGCGGTGCTCCGCAGACCAATCGCGCGCGGCACCAATCGGCAGAGCCTGTTGGCTACAACGCTTGCGACGCGCCAGCCCAGACGGTGAGCACGAACGCTGTTCCGATCGAGACGAGGCATATGAGAGCAGTGCGGAGGTCCCTGAGTTGGGTGACTATGAAGACCGTGCAACCTGACTTTAGCGGCGGATAAACCTCGTGCATTGGAGAGCCTCGGACCGCCTTCCGCCGATCCGCGTATTCGCGCTGCTCGCCGCAACCTTGCTCGGCCTATATGTGTGCTATCTTCTCGTGCTGCCTTTCCTTGCGGCACTCGCCTGGGCACTCGCCATCGCTGTGCTAACGATGCCCGCCTATCAATACATGGAGAACAGGCTAGGAAATCCCAGTCTTGCCGCCACGATCTTCGTTATTCTCCTGGCTCTTCTCGTCATGGTGCCGCTGTCATGGGTGGGCCTAAAGGTCGTTGGAGAGTTGAGCAGCGGCCTCGCGGTCATGCAGGAACAAGTCGCCAGCGGTCACCTGCGGCAAATCCTGGCATCGTCTCCGCGGCTTGAGTGGATCGCCAATGCGATTGAGCAACGGATCGATCTTGCGTCGATCGTTAGTGGCGCGGCAACTTGGCTCACCAACCTGGGAGCGTCCGTCGTCCGCGAGTCACTGTCGAATCTGCTCACAGGGCTGCTGACCTTTTATCTTCTGTTCTACTTTCTTCGCGATCGTGGCGATGCGCTAGGGCAAGCCAGGCTGCTGTCGCCATTGACGGATGACGAGACAGACCTGTTGTTCACCAAGGCATCGGATGCAATCCACGGCGTGATCTTTGGCACCGTGATCACGGCCGGCGTGCAGGGCGTCCTCGGCGGCGCCGCATTCTGGTTGCTCGGACTACCCAATCCTCTTTTTTGGGGATTGGTGATGGGTCTGCTGGCTATCGTCCCAATCCTCGGTGCCTTCGTGGTCTGGCTGCCAGCAGCGGTCTACTTGGTTCTCACCGGCGAATGGGGCAAGGCAACCGCCCTGACCGCCTGGGGCGGCATCGTCATCGCGGGAGTGGACAACATCCTTCACCCTGTTCTGGCCGGCGGGCGGCTTCACCTGCACACCATACCCATGTTCATCTCGGTCGTCGGCGGCCTCATGCTGTTCGGGGCATCCGGGCTCATCCTCGGACCGCTAACCTTTACAATGACCATGGTCCTGTTGGAGGTATGGCGAACGCGAACTCATGCACGGCGAACGCACGAGCTCCCAACCTGAGGGACGCTCCGGCATTACCGGCCACGCGTAGGGCGGTCGCCCGAGCGCACCCGGGCGACCGCGCGTTCGGCTACCAGTGCCGATATCCGCGACGCTGATACCACCCGTAATGGCGCTTGCCGTACCCGCGATAGCCGTAGTGGCGGTGGCCGTAGTGGCGGTGACCATACCAGCCATAATTGTAGTAGGGACGACGGTAGTGGCCATAGTGACCATCGCGGTACCAGGTCACCTTGTCGACCAGGCCGCTGCGACCGGCGCTCTCCTCAATGGCACCACCGAAGCCGGAAGGACCGGCCTGGGCAGCCGTTGCAACGAGGCCGACCGCAAAGGCAGCCAACCCTGCCGAAAGAAGCGACTTTCTATGCATCAAGCATCTCCACTTGTCTTGGGGTTGTTCCCCGGCACTCCGCTCCCGTATGGAGCTAAAGGACTTACGGGCGACGACAGCCGCTGGTTTCCCCACATCCGGTCACAACGCGCTCACGAAGACGCGACTGTTACGTCCAGCGCGCCGGCTCCGCCCTCAGGCCTTTGAGAGTGGGGGGTGGCAGATGGAAAACGCTTCATCGATTTTAGGATCCGGAAAGGGGATCGCGACGTCAGCAAACCCGGCGAAAGCAGGCCCTGGCGGCGTACGCGCCCTCAGCTGTCGCCGTCCGCTAACGGCTCTGCTCGATCACGGATGTTTTATGGATCTGACAGCAACCGGTCTGTTGGGTCGCTAGATCGCGCTCTTGCCCAATCTCTAGGAGGACAAATCCAAGGAGGACAGGAGTGCCGCTAGCTCCCATGCCTCTCCTCGATGACCAAGCGTTACGGTCACCGGGCTTCAGGCGCGGGCGCGGGCGCCACGGCGCTCGCCGAGCCCCTTTGCCAAAAGCCTGTCGAGTTTTCAACGTCGTCGGCGCCCCCGAATTATTACTTACCTAGCACCGTCATGCTAATGCGGGCTACGCCACTTCCGGTCATTCCGATCACTCCTGCTGCCGCCGCCGTGAGGTCGATGATGCGACCGGCAATGTAAGGCCCCCGATCATTGATGCGAACATCGACGGAGCGACCGTTTCCCAGGTGCGTGACGCGAACACGTGTACCAAATGCCAGTGTCTTGTGGGCCGCGGTCATCGCCTTGGGATCGAAGCGCCCGCCTGAGGCGACACGTTGCCCATGCCGGTAGTAGGACGCCATTCCGATCTGACCCGAGACGGCGTCATGATCAGCGCTATGGCGTTTGCGTTCGACATGGCGTTTCCGCTCGACATGGCGTCTGCGCTCGACATAGCGTTTGCGCTGGACGAGCTGCGGACTGGAGTTGCGTGAAGTAGCACGACTCTCGACGTCTGCTGCGGCGGGCGAAACCGGCAATCCGAGATGGAGTGCAAGTAGCAGTGTAGGCGGCAAGACCAATGATTTCATTTCGACCTCTCGTACTTCACGATGCGATCACTCGACCGGTCCGGCAAATTGCCTTGACCCATGAAGCATCCCTTCCCGTCGTGCCCGATGTCTCGTGCTGACAGCGTAACCTCAGGTGAGGGGAGATGCTGTTTGCATACTCCGTGTCGAAACAACCAAGCGAGTGTGTGAGTTCCGTCCTCGGAGCTATTTACTTTCAGTGACTTAAGGTCCCGAGCTAGCCGTCTCCCCCATAGCGGGGATGGCAGGCGCCCCCCGTCGGCCATCTTCCTGGAGTTTGCTGCGGCAAGGTCTCGCGATCACCCTAGCGAAGGCTGCAGTGCTTGCACGGCAGGCAATTATGGCACGTGGTGCGGACATCCATGGTCCCCGAGCATCCCCGCAGCATCGAGCGGCGACCGAAAATGCGGCCGCGACGACCCTCTCGCCGGCCCGCAGCTGCTGCCCGCATCAATGCCCCAATGGAGAAGGCGGACGCAGGGAAGCCGCTAAGCCGCCTCACTCAGCAGCTATGTCTGAGCCAACCTGTCGCGATCGGAACCAGCGGCGCTGATAGATGTCATGCGCGTACAACTTTGCGCAGAGGAGGAATTCAGGGACGGCGCGCGCCCAAAGCCGGCCAAGGGATAGGAGCGCGTCATGATACGTCGGGGCTCAACGGGAGAACGTCACCAACCCTCGACGATGTCTCGGACCTGCTTGCGCTGGAGCGGCGGAGCTCGAGGAGGTTGGTCTCTGCCGCGGCAACTCCACGCCGATCGATGCACCGGCTACGAACTGACCAAATCCCTTTCCAGGGAAAGCCCCGATCGACATTTTCGCCAACAGGCTGGCAAAGTTGAAGTTCCATTTAGACCCTCGACAACCGGCCGCCGATCGATCTGCGTCGCGGCGGTGATCTGAGAATCCTGATCGCGGGATTGAACAAAGAGATGGCAACTGTTCAGACCACCACAGAGTTACGGCGGCTCACGCATTTGATGCAGATCGTTAATGCAGTTCAGGCGAGGTTCCCAGATACCTGCCAACAACGCATCCAGCTCAACGACATTGCGAAACTTTGTAAAACTATTGTGGCTTCACGTCCCGGCCGCGACTGTCACACGGTGCGTGATGAAATTCTTACTCTCGCCTGCCTTTGGAACTTGGCGAACGACGGCCTTGATGAGCAATCCGACGAGCTTCTTGCCTATCTGGCAGGGCTGGTGACCAACATTAACGGCAGGGGTGGCGGCTGACCTCTGACTGCGCTCTCATCATGCTTCCGGCGGCTCGGTTTTGATGGGACGATCTTCAAATCTTAACCAAACCCGACGATGCCCCCAACAACCTCGTGGCATAGGGACGGCGGCGCTTTGAGGGTTTGTACCGATCCAGCGCCGGGCACCGCCGCCGTAAAATCCTAACAGATCGCGGGAAAGGACCACGCATCGAGCAAACGCGTGCGTGTGCGCGTGATGGTGCGCTCTATGGACAGCGGATCAGACCGGCAAATTGGCAACTTGACGCCTAAAGGCATGCCGCGGCCTAGCGTAACGTACAGCCCTATTCGCGCGGAAGCCGCCGGTGCCTCGGCCTTCCGCAAATTTTGCACGCCAAAACTCTCTACCTGTCGCAGCCTTCATCACCAGCAGCTGGCAGAGCGTGCACGCTTTCATCTACGCTCGGCGCAGGCTCGACGTCTGGCGACTAGTGTCGGTGAACTTCAAACGTATAGTTTCGAGCCTAAGACAAGATCTGCCGGAAGCGTGCTGCTGGTGCATGGGTGGACCGGCGAAGCAGCATTCATGAGCGCCTTTGCCGATTATTTGTGCCGGCGGGGAATGCGCTCCGTCCTGCTCGATCTTCCCGCGCATGGGCAAAGCTCAGGCTACCGGACGAGCCTCATGGACTGCGCCCATGCGGTGCGTGAAACAGCAGGTGCCTTGGGGCCAATTAGGTTTGCCATCGGTCACTCGATCGGCGGCCTGGCGCTGCTGGTCGCCGGCGAAGGCCGGTGTCCCATGCCGAGACCGTTTCCGTTCGAAGCCTATGTACTCGTCGGGATGCCGGATCGATTTGCGGAAGTAACACGCCGCTTTGGCGACGAGCAGGCCCTGTCGCCAGCCGCCTTGCAGGCCTTTGAACGGCGGCTTGAGCGGCTGGCGCAGCGTAAGCTCGCTGACTTTACCGGCAGTAATCTGCTTAAGGCTACGCGCCGACCGACCTTGGTGCTGCATGCGCGCGATGATCAGGAAGTGCCATTTGAAGATGCCGAACGCTTGAGCGCATCCACGCCCACGACCCAGCTTCAGGCGGTAGATGGTCTTGGTCATCGGATGATCCTCTACGCACCACCGGTGGTGCGCGCAGCGGCTGCATTTCTTCAACGATGGCAATAAAACTCTTTCTGACTATCGATGCGCCACGCGCCCGCGCCAGAAAAGCCGAGCCTTGACGAGATAGCTATTCACCGTCCGTCGTAGCGCACGCCTTTTCGGTCGCGAGCCCCGTGGCCGCAACCAGCGCACAGGATGCGGCAGCAATCCTGCACTTTCAGTTCACCTGCCAGCGAAGCAGCCGCGCCCACGCCTCCGGGACGCTGAGCGCGGCCAGAATGAGGTCGCTGTCGACGGACACGGCGCAAGCCCCCGCTATCGAGATGACCGAGCCAATAATGACCCTTGGGCCAAATATTTCATGCTCAGGGTTGAGCCACATCGAGAAAAACAAACGGAAGACAAGCGACAGTTGGAGCAGCGGAATGACGACCATGATAGGGGCGACCGAAACGGCCGCATACAAGAAGCCCTGCGCCAGGGCCACGGCCACGCCGGAGTATACGAACCAACGCACGTTGTCGCGCTTGACGGACATGACGTTTTTTCGCAGCGAAGTCGACACGGCGAGCATTATCGCCACCGCAAGCGTCGCCGCACCGTATGCGACCAGCCCACCCAAAATCGCGCTAGACGGTCCGGAGAACTGAAGCGCGGTGCGGGTCATGATCGGACTGGTGCCGTACGCCAGAGCCGCAAGCAGCGCAAACAAATACCCCTCCGCATAGCGTGGCGAAAATCGTGGCACGGGCGTAGCCGAGTTCGCCGGAGCCTGCTGCTGCGTGATGAGCGCACCTGACAACATGATCGCACCGCCGATAATCTGCAGCACCGTGCACGGCTCGTGGAGCACGAACACGGCAAGGATCAGGGTCACCACGCTATTGAGCTGGACCACCGGTGCGGTCAAGTTTGTGCCGGCGCTCTGGTTTGCCCGGAAATTGGAGTAGCGCCCAAACACGAAGTGAAGCACTCCGACGCCTGCCATCCACGCTGCCGTGCTGGCGGCAAAATCTGCCAACCGGATAATCTGGCCAGTTAGAACAGCAACGACGAGGAAGCAGATCACGCCGATAGGATTGCTTAGGATCATGCCCTGCGCTGGCGTGCCGGTGACCACACCGCGTCTGCCGGCGGCATTGGTCGCAGCAAAACTTGCCGCTGATAGGATAGCCAGAACAGCGCCAAGCATCTTGTTTCCCACGTTAGGGCGGGCGGCTCGGAAAGCGGGCCCGGTTGACTGAAACACGCTGGGCGTACAGCTGCGCTGTGCGTCGCGCTAACTTTCGATGCGATGAGTGACGTCACCGACCCCGCCGAACAGCATAACGAGCGGCGACCGTCAAAACCATGGGTCGCCGACCAAACGACCCCATAAGCACGCAATCTGTCGTCAGACGACCGACATGGCACTTTCTTGCTGACACGCTCAGTTGGCGGTGGGTTCTGTTCTCCAAGCCGCGGCGCCGTGGCCATGCTCGCGAGGGACAAACAAAAGCCCGCCACCCGGTGTTTACACTTTTCAGATCAGCTCGGCTCTCTGACCTCCAAAGGCGACCGCGGCAGCAGGAAAGTCAGCAACCCCAAAGCGGGCAGCCAGGCGCAAAGCTTGAATACCGCAATGATGCCGATCTGGTCGGCGAGCAGGCCAAGGGCAGCGGCCGCCAGCCCGCCGAGACCGAATGCCAAGCCATAAAACAGTCCGCCGATGAGACCTACGCGATGCGGCACCAGATCGATCGCATAGATGAGGATCGATGCGAACGCGCTCGCCATGATCAAGCTGATCACGACGCTGAGTACGCCGGTCCAGAATAAGTCGGCATACGGTAGCAATAATGCGAAGGGCAGCGACCCTAGGATTGAAATCCAGATCACGCGGTGGCGACCAAACCGATCACCGACCATGCCCCCGACAATCACGCCCACTGCGCCGACGACGAGATAGAGAAACAACATGACTTGGGAGACTTGCACCGTCACGCCGAACCGCTCGATCAGGTAGAACGTATAATAGGAGGTGAAGGCGGCCATATATGCATTCTTTGACAGCAAAAGAACGATGAGAATGGTCATCGCCAACAACACGCGACCGCGCGGCAGGATTGGCTCGAATGATGCCGCTGGACGCAATTTTGTCGCGGCGATTTGCGAGCTGCGCATCTCCGAATAGCGCGCGCCTGTCCATGCCATCAGTACCATCGCCGCGAGCGCCACCACCGACACCCAAGCGATACTCGACTGCCCGCGCGGCACCACAATCATCGCCGCTAGTAGTGGCCCAATCGCGTATCCGGCATGCCCGCCGATCTGAAAAATGCCCTGCGCAAACCCCTGTTGACCGGCGGCGGCATGTCGGGCCATGCGCGTGGCTTCGGGATGGAAAACGGCCGAACCGAGCCCGATCATGGCCGCCGAGACGAGTACCATTGCGTAGTTACTCGCGCAGGCAAGTCCAACCAGGCCTGACAAAGTAGCCGCCATGCCCGCAACCATCGCGTAGGGCCACGGCTTATGGTCCGTAACAAAACCCAAAAGCGGTTGCAGGAGCGAAGAGGTCACCTGGAAGGCCAGCGTAATTAGGCCGACCTGTGTGAAGTCCAGCTGGTACGCCTCCTTAAGAAGGGGGTACATCGCCGGGATCATGGACGAGATTAGGTCGTTGAGAAGATGCGCCCCACTGAGCGCCAGAAGGATCGGCAAAAGTGGGCGGGACGAAACACTGGCAAGCGTGGTCATGTCGGAGCCTTAGGACCGCGGAGGTGATCGCGTCAAGCACCAGCGGCTGCATAGCTAACATCAGTCCTCTGCATCTCCGGCGCTGACTAAGTCCGAGCATAGGACAAAAGATGAGCGGGAGTGCGAGGGGATTGGCGCTGGCGGTGTCAGCCATTACGTCCACGAGCAACGTGAGGATGGGGCAGGCCCCTCTTCGGAAGGTCTCGCTGGTTTCGTCAGCGACCCGAACGAAGCTGCGGCGACGCAAAATGCCAACTGTATCAGGACGCCAAGATTGGTTCGGCCCCCTGCCAATTGGGTGTCGAGGCAGCATGGTGCTTGCGCTGGTTTGCGAGTTACTCCGAAGATCGTGCCGGAAAAGAGTGATGCTCGTGCGCGACGACCCAACGTCCGCCTTGCTTGCGCAGCCCAATGGTCAGTCGCAAACGGCTGTCCGGGTCCCTCTTGAGTTCTTCCACAGTTCCGCAGCGGAGCAACGCATGGGCAAAGGCGACATCACTCCCGGCGGTAACGTCGAGCGACACAATCTCGAATGCGGCCCCTTTGTTTCTGCCACTCGAAAAACGGCGGCCAGGTGTCGCGGTAGGCCGGTTTGCCTCGCACCTCGTTGGGTGGAGGCACGTCGAACATCACAATGTCTTCGGTATGATCGGCCAGGACCCCAGCCATGTCGGCGGCGTGCACGGCCTCCGCCCAGCGCTCGATCAACCTGCGGATTTGCATTTCGTCGGCGGTCATAGTCATTTGCTCGATCCCATTTTGTTGCTGCAGTACGGTCCTCCGGAGCAATGCACTAGGTCAAACCTCAAGGCACGATCTTGGTCTGCCTCGTTCGCCCTTGCGAGGACAATCGGTTGCGCGAATACCCCTAAGGACGATCGAAAGTGCGGCTATCCGACAACGCGCCCTAACGATGTCGCCTCTGGCGTGAAGAAAGCGCACGGCGCAGCCCCTCCCGTCGGAAAAGCGTGCCGGGCCGACATTAAATCAAGGCGACCATGGTTTTCTGAGTTTTCCAAAGGTCGCACTCTCCCACCCCCCGCCTCATGTTTTGCTCGACCAACCAGCTCCGGGGTATCATGCCAATTTCAAGGTTCCCTGGCAGACCGTCGACTTTGCCGCGCGCCATGGGCAAGCAATGCTGCGTCGGCGCAAGCACCCGTGTCTCTGGTTAGTGATAGGCCAAACTCGGGGCGGCAGCTTGACTGTCCGCGCCTAGGCCATTGCCGCTAGGGGCTAGTGATTATCAGTGGCACCGCCCGCAGTACCCCCACCATAAATCAGGATTTTGCCTGAGTGCGCCAATTGGCGCCGAATGCCACGCAACTCACCAGATCGACCCCCAGCTGATCATCGAGGTGGGCTCATGCGTCGAGTTGCAATCTTCATTGCGTGCATAATTTTGGTGGCCTTCACGCTGGCGGATCAGGCATCAGCCCGCCGCGGCGGCTTTGGCGGAGGTGGGTTTCGCGGCGGTGGCTTCCGTGGCGGAGGGTTCCGCGGCGGTGGCTTCCGTGGCGGTGCGTTCGGCGGTGGAATGCGGGGTTGGCGCGGCGGGCGTGGCGTAGCCTGGCGCGGCGGTCGTCGCGGTCGAGGGCGCGGATGGGGATTTTGGCCCGGGTTGGGCATTGCCGCAGCCGTGCCCTTCTACTACGGCAGTTACTACGACTGCCCCCTGGTGCGGAGGAGAGTTTGGACGCCCTACGGCTATCGCATCAGATGGGTAAGATCGTGTCATTCCTCATCCTGGTAACGAGCCTCAGGTTTCCTCCCTGTCTTGAGTGCGCCTTCACTCAGCTTCCTTCACGCTGCGAAAAAGGCCCAGCTAAGAACCGAGGCAGCAAGAGGTTTCGCCGCGACTAGCGCCAGAAGAAAAGTGCCTGTGGTGGCCCTCCGCCCACCAGCCTTTTCTGCGGTAGAGCACGTCGAAAGTAGGAACAGCATAAAGTAGGAACAGCATCATGAATGGTCCCATCACGCGCCCGCGAGCGGCGGGCATGCTGGTCGCCGTGCTGGCACTGGCTGCTGCAACTCCGGCTTTGGCGCAGCGAATGTACGGCTATGGGTCCGGCTACTACGGCTACGGCCCTCCCGTTTATGGCTACGGACCCAGAGTGTACGGCTACGGTCCCAGATATTACGGCTACCGGCGTGGTTTTGAGCAGGATCCGAATAGTCTCCCGGTCGGCACTGGAGCTTGGTGGCGAGCGATGGATAGGGCCAATCGTGGGGGCAATGTCGGCGGCAGCGGCAGTCGTTGACACCGAGAAAACGAATTGTTTCCAATTGCTGCCTGTTGGCCAGCGCATCACGCTTGCCAGGCGCAACACGCAAATTGTCGTAAGTGCCCAGAACTGTCGCGAGTGCCCAGCCGCGCAGGCTTGTTCACGTCACAGGCCCATTGTCACACCCGGCTTGTAGGTCGGGGCGCGGAACTATCTGCTAAAGTCCGACGCCGTCCCGATCTGTCGATGCCGTCGCTTTGCGTCGCTGCTCACAAGCCGTTCTTTACCAGCAAGGTGCGGACAAGTTGCTCATTCTCGAGCAATCCGAGAACCCAGGTTTTAGCATCAGCCTGGGACAAGGTCTGGGTCGCCGGGTGCGCGTGACGCCGGGCACCAAGAAATGCTGAGATTCTCACTCGCATTTGCCGGCCACCTGGCCGCAGCGAAGCGTCCCGACACCTTGATCGGCTCGCCGTGGCCGGTTGTCCGGGACTGGCTCCTGTGCCTCTGGCTGTGCACAAAAATGACCCGCCCGTCGCGGGCCGACGAACGGGGCCGCAGGAGCATGATGCCCACCATAGATCGTGCTGTGGATCACAGTCTGCGCAATGCAATCCTGATAATTTTTCACCTACCGCGCAAAAACCCATTTTGACTAACGCGAATGTCGGCAGCAACAGCAGCCAAGACAATCCTGGTGCCCAAGCGAGTTTCCGGCATCGCGACAACGCGCGGACAGGTCTTGTCATGGTCGTCGTGAGCTGCTTCAAGACAAGGGCCCCTGTGCCCGCGAAATCGGGTTCGACCTCACCCGAATGCACTGGTGCGTCAGCAAATGATGAGCCTGGAACGGAGTGCGGTGGTTCGATGGACATTGGCGCCTGGTTGCGAGGCCTGGGTTTCGGACGATACGAGTCGACATTCATCAAGAACGCGATCGACACCGATGTGCTTCTGGAGCTGACAGAAGCCGATTTCGAAAAGCTCGGGATACCGCTTGGCGACAGGAAGCGGCTCATCAAGGCGATTGAGGCGTGGCACGCGAGCGCTGGAGGCACGGTCAGCGCGAATGAAGTCGGCCGAGGCGGGCCAAGTGGACAGGTCCGCCCGACCACCGCCGAGCGACGTCATATGACCGTGATGATTTGTGATTTGGTCGGCTCAACGGCCCTCTCCACGCGCCTCGACCCTGAGGACTTGTGCAAGGTGATGGACGCCTATCACGCGGCTTGCGCCCGTATCGTGCGCGCCTATGATGGCTTTCTCGCCGAATTTCGCGGCGACGGAATATTGGCCTATTTCGGCTATCCGCGAGCGCACGAAGACGACGCCGAGCGGACCGTGCGGGCGGCGCTCGACATTGTTGCCGCCGTCGCGCGCCTCGAGACGCGTGCGACGCAACCCCTCGCGGTGCGCATTGGCATCGCAACGGGGCTGGTTGTGGTCGGAGACCTGAGCGGCGAGGGTGCGTTGTCAGAGCACGCTGTGGTCGGTGACACGCCAAACATTGCAGCGCGTCTGCAGGCCCTGGTCGAACCAGGGATGGTCGTCGTTGCTGCCTCCACGCGTCGCCTGCTGGGTGAGCTGTTCCGTCTGCGCGACCTCGGCGAGCACCAGGTCAAAGGCATTGCCGAGCCCGTCGCAGCGTGGACCGTCGAGGGCTTGTCGGCTTCTGAAAGCCGCTTCGAGGCAGCTCGTTTAGCGGGTCGAACCGACCTAGTCGGCCGCGAGGCTGAGACTAGTTTTCTGCTCGAACGCCAACGCAGCGCCTGGAAGGGCGAAGGTCAGATTGTGCTCATCTCGGGGGAGCCGGGGATCGGCAAATCACACCTTGCGGAAGCTTTCGCCGAGCGTAGCCTTGGCGCGCCGCACACACGACTGCGCTTCCAGTGCTCGCCCTACCATACCAATAGCACGCTGCGTCCCTTCATCGTCCAGTTGGAGCGGGCGGCAGGGTTCAAGGCAGACGATACTTCCGAACAGCGCCTGGAGAAGCTGGAAACCGCCCTAGGCCTCGATCCCTCGCGGGTTCAAGCCGTAGCGCCGCTTTTTGCTGCGCTGCTGTCGATCCCTTTCGGCGACAGGTACCAGCCGCTAGCCTTGAGCCCAACGCAACAGCGCCGCCAGACGTTGGCAGCACTGCTCGATCAATTCGAAGCCAACGCTCGCCAGCAACCGATCCTGTTCTTGTTCGAGGATGCGCACTGGGCGGATGCCACGTCCCTGGAGCTGATTGATCTGACTATTGAGCGCATACGCCAACTACCGGTGCTTGGTTTGTTCACCTTCCGCCCGGAATTCGAGCCACCTTGGGTTGGCCTACCCAATGTCGGGACTTTGAAGCTTTTACGCCTCGACCAGAACGACGTTGAACATATGGTCACGCGGTTAACCGGTGGTCTAGAGTTGCCCGTGGAGGTGATGAAGCAAATCGTTGCCAAGACTGACGGAAACGCCTTGTTCGTCGAGGAGCTCACCAAGGCAGTGCTCGAATCGGGCCTTCTTGTCAGTGACGCCGACGGGTATCGGCTCAGTGGCCCTTTACCACCGCTCGCCATCCCAGCGACGCTGCAGGACTCTCTGATGGCGCGGCTGGACCGGTTGGCGCCAGTGAAGGAAATCGCCCAGATCGGTGCCACCATTGGACGTGAATTCTCCTTTTCCTTGATTCGCATCGTGGCCGGGTATGACGAAACCGCATTGCACCACGCCCTCACTCAGCTCGAGGACGCGGAGCTTGTGTTCCGTCGTGGCGAGCTGCCGGAGGCCGTCTACAACTTTAAACACGCGCTTGTGCAGGATGCAGCCTATGAAAGCCTGCTGAAAAGTCGCCGGCAGCAATTGCACGCCAAAATCGCGTCCGCGCTAGAGGAGAGGTTTCCCGAGATCGTCGCGAGCGAGCCGGAAATTGTCGCGCGCCACTTCACTGAAGCGGGGCTAGTTGCGGAAGCGATCGAGTACTGGCTCAAGGCCGGCAATCTGGCACTCAGCCGCTCTGCAAACGCCGAAGCGGTAAAGCATCTCAAGCAGGGGGTCGAACTGACGCTATCCCAGGCCCCGTCGCCCAAACGCGCACGCAAGGAGCTCGATTTTTATTTAGCCCTTGGGCCGGCGATGGCGGCAACCGAGGGTGACGCAACCCCGGAAACGCTGAAGGTTTTCTCGCGTGCCCGTGAGCTGCTGGGCGATAGCGGCACAATGACCGAACAGATGACGGTGCTGTGGGGGACCTATCTGGCACACAGCATGCGGGCAGAGCACCTCTCGGCGGCCGAGGTCGCGCAGCAATGCCTCTCCTTGGCCGCACATCACGAGCACCCCGGATTGTCCGCGCTGGCCAACCGCTTTATGGGCCAAACGTTAAGCTTTATTGGCAGTTTTGCTGATGCCCGCCTCCATTTGCAACGATCCCTCGCCATCTGCGCCGCCAATCCGCAAACGATTGCCAGCTATCGCAGGTTCGGCACCGATGACCAAGTTATGGCATTGTCATTTCTTGCCTTCTCGCTCTTGCTCCTCGGGTATCCGCAACAGTCAGCCGATGCGATCGGACAGGCAGTATCGCGCGCGCGTGCGATGGGACTTCCATTTACGACCGCCTTG
This sequence comes from uncultured Alphaproteobacteria bacterium, assembly GCA_963820375.1. Taxonomy (GTDB): domain Bacteria; phylum Pseudomonadota; class Alphaproteobacteria; order Rhizobiales; family Hyphomicrobiaceae; genus AWTP1-13. The sequence continues at coordinate 33,462 of CAWFZX010000027.1, forward strand.
GTTCTCAACCACGTGGCGCTACTCGGCGCTTTAGGCGGCGATGTGCAAAGCGCCGCAGCCCATGCCGGAGAAGCAGTAGCCATCAGCGTCGAACATGGTCTAGCGGCCCCCAAACAGCGCGCACGTTTCTTTCAAGGGGCCTTGTTGGCTCAAGACGGTGATCTACAACCTGGTATCGAGCTGATGCGCACCGCCATTGCCGCAGACGAAAGTCACTCTGCTCGCAACCGGCACACGCTCTATCTTGGCTATCTTGCCTCCGCCCATGCCAACCTCGGCCAGCCTGAGATCGGTCTCGCTTTGCTAAATGATGCCATTCAAAGAGTGGAAGGAACCAACGAGCGATTTTTTGCAGCTGAACTGCATCGTCTGCGCGGCAAGGTGCTTTTAGCGCTCGGTAGAAGCGAAGAGGCGGAGGCTGGGCTGCGGCTGGCGTTGACAATTGCACGGCAACAGGAGGCGCGTTGGTGGGAACTGCGCGCCGCCACGAGCCTCGCCAAACACTGGCGAGATCAGCACAAATACGGCGACGCCCATGCCTTGCTGCAACCGGTTTACAGCTGGTTTGTCGAGGGTTTTGACACACAGGATTTGAAAGATGCCCGAGCGCTGCTGGATGAGCTACGGCATCTTGCAAAAGTGCAAACGCAACCTGCCCAGAGTTGATCTTCTCTGCGCTGCCGCAGTCTCACTTAAGCCAGCTTATGATGTCCACCGCTCACTCGAGGCGACCTCCTGGGTGCCTTTTGAGAGGACTTAAGGTCGCCCAGCACTCGAGGCCAGCAAAGGTTTGGTTTGCGCTTCCGGCGCTGGCCGACAGGGATGCCCCCCGACGGCCTTTTTTGCGACCACACACCTCAGCGCCGTTTAGATGCACGCTTTGCGGGTTTCCGTTTCGGACGCTTCTTGCCTTCGCCTGCGCCAAGCATGTCCAGGCCTTGTTTGACGGCCGCCAATGCCCTTTCTAGATCGTCTTTACGTTTATTGAACTTCGCAATCAGTTCTCTCTTTTGCTCCGCACTCAATTCTTCCGCATGTGATTGAAAGAGATAGAGGATATCCGCTGCCAGACCCATTGTTGGTCACCTTTGACCCAGTGCATTCATAATTTGTGGGAATGCGGATTATCAAGGATTTGCGGAGGATAATCAAGCCGAACGTTATTTCAAATCATGGTTGCGAGCGGGAGGACTGGATCGGCCAACCGGCGAGGTGGCGGAGATGCGACCGAGGCTAGCTTTGCTGGGATTAACCAGTTCTGCAGAGGGCTGCTATTATTGCAAACCATGACCTTGCCGTGAACTTTCGCCCGTCCTTTGCGTGAAACCAGGCTTCGGCGACCGTGCGGCTGGACTACGTTGCTGGAGGCCGTCAACGGCCGACCAGCCGCTCAAGCGAGGTCTCGGGGTTTGCGGCCGCTTGAGCCAATATTTTCTGATAGTCCGCGAGCCAAGACTGGATCGTGCTGGCCGCGAAAAAGTCCTCCTTGTAGCCGCAGGAGCCGGTCATGCCGGAAGCGCGCTCCTTGAGCATGACCGTAAGCCAGGTGTGATCAATGGGAAGAACCGGTTGCCCCTCCCGGTAAACGCTGCCGAACGAACGGACCGAAAGATCCGGCAGCCTGAGCGGTCGCCGCCAGGTATTTTGCACGACGAAAAACGCCTGTATGAGCGAGCCCGGATCCACGTCGCCTTCCTGCGCTAAGCGGTTGGCGAGCATGCTGAAGGGAAGCTCCTGGTTGGCATGAGCCGCCAACACCTTGGCGCGCACGCGATCAAGCGCCTCTCGAAACGACAGATCCGGGTTCAGTTGGCTGCGAATCAGCGTGGTATTCTCGAACGGCCCGATAAGGTGTTCGGTCCTCTGTTGCGAGCGGTTGGCCATGGCGGTGGCGACGCAAATGTCGGTTCGCCCAGTTTGAGCCAGCAGCATCGCCTTGAAGCCCGTGAGCAACGTCATAAACAAGGTCGCCCCTTGGTTGCGAGCCCATTGGCCAAGACGCACGACCAGATCCTGCGGCAGGTGCAAAGGTTCGTGGGCAACCCGCGAGCTCAGCACCGAATTTCGCTGGTCGTCACGCCGCGGGAACAGAGGCGAGGCTCCGCGCAAGTCATCCGTCCAGTAGGCCAGCTGCCGGGTCGCCGCCTGGCTCGTGCACCAGCGGCGTTGCCAACGCGCGAAATCGGCAAAGCTGAGTTCTGGCCGCGGCAAAGGCGCTTGTTGGCCGGCAGCAAATGCAGAATAGAGCTTTGAGACCTCTTCGAACAAAAGGCCGACCGACCAGCCATCGACGATGATATGATGCAGAATGAGCAACCAAACGTGGTCGTGCGGGCCAAGCCGGAAGAGGTGCGTCCGGTATAGCGGTGCACGCGCCAAGTCGAAGGGGGTCCAGGCTTGTTGCTCGGCTTGCAGCTGAGCCTTCTTGAGCAACAGCGCTCGTATGCGCTCCTTTTGCGGAATTGTTTCGGCTGCTAGGTCTTCAAGCGTCAGCGTAAAATCCATCTTGGAGGCTGGCACGGTGAGGGCGAAGGGACGCTCGTCCGCCCAGGCAAAACCCGTGCGCAACGAGTCGTGCCGGCGCATCATCTCCGCCAGGCTGCTCTCCAGGGCTTCGACATTCAGTGGCCCCTGCAGTCGATAGGCAAAGGGCAAATTGAACTGGGGCAGTCCTGGCAATTCTCGCTCGATCCGCAAGAGGCGCTCCTGCAGGATGGAGACCGGTTGCGGTCGGTCTCCTGCCGGACAGACGATCTCGAACACCGGCTCGTCCCATTGCACGTCGCCAGCGTCCTCGATGCGCCGGGCGAGAGCCTCGAGCGTGGGTGCTTCAAACAACGCCTGGATTGGCAGAGCCACCCCACATTCACGCGCCACGCGGGCCAAAACCTGCCCCGCCAAAAGTGAGTGGCCACCCAGATCAAAGAAGTTGCTGAGTGCGCCGACGTTGTCGATCTTGAGCAGGTCGGTCCAAATTTTGCTGAGGATTTTCTCGGTAGGGGTGCGTGGCGCCACGAACTCCGTCCCCGCCATGCTGAGCTCCTGGCGCATTTCTGCCAGGGCGGAACGGTCAAGCTTGCCATGCGCGGTTAGCGGCATGTGGCTAAGGAACACGAAGCCTTGAGGGATCATGTAGATTGGAACTCGCCGCCTGAGAAAATCCCGCAGCTCGTTGGGTGTTGGCTGGCGCTCGGGTGCGGCGACAACATAAGCGACTAGCCGCGCCTCGCCGCCGCTCTCGTGCCGCACCAGCACGGTGACGGCGCGTACATCCGCGTGCTCCAATAGAATGTGTTCAATCTCGCCTGGTTCGATTCTGTATCCGCGCATCTTCACTTGGTGGTCGACGCGGCCGAGGCATTCAAGCAACCCGTCGACGCGCCACCTGGCCAAGTCTCCGGTCCGGTACAAGCGCTCCTTGCGATCTTTCGAGAACGGGTTACGCAGGAATCTGCTTCGGGTCTGCTCCGGCTCGTTTAGGTATCCGCGCCCAACACCAATGCCGCCAACGTACAGCTCGCCGACAACCCCGATCGGCACCGGCGCCAAATCAGCGTCGAGCACATAAAGCTGCGTGTTTGCTATTGGCCGGCCGATCGGCACGGTGGACGTCGGCGGCGCTGTGAGACGGTGCGTTGCCACGTCGTCTGAACACTCAGCCGAGCCATAGGCATTCATCAAAGGCACGTCCGGAAAATGCTGGAACCATTGCCGGCAGAGGTCCGCCGGGAGGGGCTCGCCCGTGCAAATGAGGCAACGCAATCGGCGCAGTGCGTAAAATGCCGGCGCATTTGACGTCTGCTCGAGGATAGCGCGCAACAGCGCCGGCACGATTTGCAGGATCGTCACGCGCTCTCGCTCAATCTCCTGCAGGAGCAACTCCGGGTCGCGTGTGATCTGGTTGGCGCAGATATGGACCCGCGCCCCGACCATCAACGGAGCGAGAAACTGCCAAACCGATATGACGAAACTCTGAGGTGCCGTCTGCGCGATCACATCTGAGGCGGTCAACCCGAGATCGGCGATTTGGGAGAGGAGGTGGTTGAACAAGCCGCGCCGTTCAATCATGGCGCTCTTGGGAACACCCGTAGAGCCGGAGGTATAAACAACATAAGCTAAGTCAGATGTTGACGGCCGCACCAAGCTGGGCGGGAACGCTGACACGGCCTGACCGAAGTCCTCTAGTTGCAGAATTGCCGGGCGGCGCTCGGCGCCAATCCCAACGAGCGCTTTATCCCCGGTCGCGGCATGGTCTTGCGCGACCAGCAGCAGGCGAGCGCCACTAGCCTGCAGGACGTGCGCCAGCCGGGGAACGGGGAGCGTCGGATCCAATGCCAGGAACGCTCCACCCACCTGCTGTACCGCAAGCATCGCCGCCAGAAAGTTGACATCACGCTCCGCCAGCAGCGCGACTATGGCGTTGGGGCCGACGCCAAGGGAGGCAAGCCGGCGAGCGATCGCGGAGCTGCGACCCGCTAGCTCTCGGTAACTGCAACAAGCTCCCGCAATGGACACCGCCGGCGCCTCCGGCGCGCGCTCGACCTGACTGGCGAACCGATTGCAAAATGTGTTGGCGCGGCTAAACCTGATCTGGGTATCATTCCACTCGAACAAAACCCGCCTGCATTCTCCCGCCGACATCAGAGGTAAGCGAGAGATACGCTCGTCGGGATTACTGACAATCGCCTCGAGCAGCGTCCGCAAGTGCGTCGACATTCGTGCGATCGTCGCCGCCTCGAAAAGGTCGGTATTGTATTCGAACCAACCGCTCAAACACTCATCGGCATCCATTAGCTCGAGCGTTAAGTCGAAGCGCGCAATACCAGGATCCACGTCCACAAAGTGCACGCACAGATCTGCAAGTGTCGGAGCTCTCGCTACGGCATTTTGCAGAACGAACATGACCTGAAACAGGGCATTCCGATCCAAGCTGCGCGGCACCTGGCAAACCTGCAGAACCTCCTCGATCGGCAGATCCTGGTTGCGGTAGGCGTCAAGCGTAACTTGCCGAACACGCCCCAGGACCTCGCTGAACGTCGGGTTACCCGATAGGTCGGTTCGGAGCACCAGCGTATTTGCGAACATCCCGATCAGGCGCTCGAGCTGGATCTGATTGCGATTGGCGATCAGCGATCCGATGGCAATGTCAGCGTGCTCCGTGTAGCGAAATAAGACGCACTTGAATGCGGCCAACAGCGTCATAAACAGGGTGACGCCTTTGGCCCGACTGAGCGCCCTGATGCCACTCGATAGGCGCCGCGAGAGTTTGAATCGGTATCGTGCCCCGCGGCCGGTCCACATCTCCGGACGCGGCCGATCCGTTCGCAGTGGCAGCTCGCTAACCCCGCCGAGCTGCCTGCGCCAATAGCTCAGCTGCTTGGCAGCTGTCGGTGTTTGTAGCCACGCTCGCTGCCAGGCCACGAAATTGCGATACTGGATGCAAGGTTCGGGCAGCGCGCTGGGTCGCGCGCGCAGATGAGCAGCATAGTGGGCCTCGATCTCTTCCCAGAACAGGCGCTGCGACCAGCCGTCCGTGATCAGGTGGTGCAGTGTGACCATGAGCACGTGGTCGTCTTCGGCAAACCGTAGCAACTCGATACGCAACGACGGCTCGCTTGCAATGTGCAACAATCGCCGCTGCGCTTGCCGCGCCCGCTGCCGTATCACGGCAGCTCTTCTGCTTTTCGGACACGGCTGCAGATTGGGGCGCTCGAAACGCGGCGCGGCTGCGGTCAGCGTTTGCACCGGTTCGCCGAAGCGCTCTGTGAAGGTCGACCTCAGCACCTCGTGGCGCCCGCAGATGCTGGCGATGCTCGCTTCCAAGCAACCGATGTTGAGGGACCCTGAGAGACGCGCCACTTCGACAATCTGGTAGTTATAGCGCGCCGGATCGAGACTGCTGAGGAGGTGGATCCGTTGTTGCTGGAATGACAAAGCAGTATCGCTGGCACCAGCCGGCACGTTACCCAGGCTCAATGCTGCAGCCATCGAATTTCCAGCCGACCCGGCAAGGCGAGCGGCGAGGCTTCCAATGGTGGGCGCATCGAAGATATCGCTGTAAGAAAGTTCGACGCCAAAGCGTTCCCGCAGACGGGAAAGTGCCTGCGTCACCGTCAGGGAATCCGCGCCGAGCGCGAACACGTCCTGCTCAATACCGACCTGATCGAGCTGCAAGAGTTCGGCCCAGATCTCGGCGAGTTGCCACTCTATGTCCGAACCGCCCGGTAGGAATTTGTCGCCATGGTCCTGACGGTACTTTGGCAGCGTCATTGGAAGTGCAGTGGCGATTTCATCTCGCTGGACCTTGCCCGCTGGGCTTTTTGCAATCTGTGGCACAATCCGAATGAGACCCGGTACCTTGTAGTCGGCGAGACGTTCGCGCGCGAAGTTGCGCAGATTTTGCACGCTGATATCGGCGCCTCGACGCAGTACGACGGCCGCTGCAACAGCCTCGCCAAGGCGCGCATGCGGAATCGAGAAAGCCACGGCTTCGATCACGCTGGGGTGCTCGAGCAAAACCGTTTCCACCTCGGTGGGCGAGACCTGCTGTCCTCCGCGTTTGATAACGTCCTTGCTGCGGCCAACGATAAATAGGTAACCATCCCGATCCAGGTATCCGAGGTCACCGGTTCGGAACCAGCCATCCCGAAACGCTGCTGCCGTGGCGGCGCCATCATTGTCGTAACCACGCGTAATAGTCGGGCCTCGTAGTGCGATCTCTCCGGTTTCGCCGGCTGTGAGTTGCCTTCCTTCGCCATCGATAATGATGATTTCGGCACCGGCGGGCTGGCCGACCGATCCCGGCTTGCGTCGCTGCAGTGGGTTTGCAGCAATCTGAGAGGCGGCTTCCGTCATGCCGTAGGTCTCGATCACCGGCACGCCAAACAAGGATTCCAGCTCGCTAAGCTCAGCAGCGGGCAACGCGGCTGAGGCTGAGCGAATGAGCCGCAGGGAGTGTCGTCGGATGCTGGTTTCGTGACGATCTGCCACCGCCAGCAGCGCGCGATGCATGGTGGGGACCGCTGTGTACCAAGTTGGTTGGAAGTCGCTCAGCCAGCGGTAGAAGGCGTCGGCGTCGAAGCCGGAGGTTGCGACCACCGTCGACCCTGTCGCCAGCCCAGCCAGCACTCCTGAGATCAGGCCATGCGCATGGTAAAGTGGCAGCACGTTGAGCAGACGATCCCCAGGTCCCAGCGCCAAAACGGCACCGGCGTTGTGAGCGGAAAGGCAAACACTTGCCTGCGTCAACGGGACCGTCTTCGGCCGCGACGTGGTCCCCGAAGTCAACAAAACAAAGGCATCATCGCCGCCAGTTGGCGGCGGGTCATCGGCGACGGCGCGGCGCGGACCCGAAGCCTGAAGGCTAAAAGCGCCCGGTCCTTCGTCGCGCCGTGGCAAAAGATCGAATACCGGTATGCCGAGGGCATGCGCCACGCCTCGGCTCGCTGATTGCATATCCCGACGCGTCAATAGCGCCGCCACCTGCAGGGCGCCGAAGTAACGATGCCATTCGTCAGCAGCAAAGCTCGGGTTTAGCGGCGCGCAGACCGCAGCGCTGGCGACCGCGAGAGTGGCGACCACCGTTTCAGGGCCATTGGGCAAGACAACTGCCACCCGATCGGCTTGACCTATGCCATGGCTTCGCAACTCGTGGCGCACAGCATCTGCGCTGTGCCAGAGCGCGGTGTAGGTGATGGGGTCGTAGTTGGGCGCCAGGATCGCATTGCGGCCAGGCGCCATGCGCCGATGGTAAGAGAAAAGGTCTTGCAGACAGGAAAACACTAAGCTCCCAGAGCTCTTGCCTGCCGGTCCGGATTGAGGTTGCTTGGTTATCTTCGACAAGCCCGCGCCTCTTTTGAGTCAGCTCGCGTTAGTTGCTTACAACTTGTCTGCTCGCGTGACGCTTCGCGCCACATTGCAAGCTTCGACCGCGTCGTTGAAATGCGCTTGACCCATTTGCCGCTGCTGCGTACTCAACCGATAGCTGGAAGCCAACAGGAAGCAGCGAGCCTCTGACGGGACCAGCAAATGACCACCGGCCCAATCTCGTCGGCTGGGCAAGGTGACGGGGATGCTTCAGGACAACTTTCGAGAATTCGAGCCGGTCGCGCCAAGAAAAGGGGCGGGCGCCGATCGCCAGCTTCAATAGCAGCCCAACCTCGATGTTGGATGCGGCGACGTCTTGGACTGCGACGCAGTGGGTGTCCACAGACGGACATTGGCTGTGGATCGTGATTGTCAATTGGCGAGCCGGCGCGACCGTTTGCGCGCACCCTTGGATCTCGGCCTGCCGGGCGCGGGCAGGGATTTTTGCGGCGGGCGGTTGGGTTTTCCGCGAGCAGTGCGCCGCTCTTCGTCCGGCTGGCGCGCCCCAGGTCGCCTTTGCAACACCTTGCCTAGTCCAGCTTGGTCGAGCTCGTCGAGCAGCGTATGCATGCTGATCGCCTCGGCGGAAAGACGGTCAATCCAGGCAAAAGGCCTCTCAAGGGTTTCCAATTCGGCAACATCATAGGCAAGAAGCTCTTGATAATATCTGGCGGCATCCTCCCGGAACAGGTCCCGCACCAAGCCATTGACCAGCCGCGGCACACCATACTTCAGGCCGGTGATCGCCGCTCCCGTTATTCCAAGGCTCAGGGTCGCTCCAAAAGTGAAGTTGTGCAGCCGGCGCAGGTAGGGGGCCGCGCCGGGCTCGCGTTCCATGAATTCAAATGCCGTCCCAAGGTAAGGATATCCAGCCAGCAGATCGCTCTCCTCGCCAGTCGGCGGCGTAAAACGGTCCCGCCAAAGTGCAATTTGCTGAACGATCGGGGCAAGCTCTGACCTTGCTAAAAGATTAATTTCCACACCCGTGGCAAAGATGATGAAATCGCATGCGAAGGTGCCAGCGTTGGTTTCCACCAACGCGGTATCGTCGTCGATGCGGACCGAGCGCCATACGCAATTGCTGTGCCATCTGAAATTTTTGAACCTGCGACAACGCCAAAAGCTGTCTTGTGGTGGCGGGATTGGGAGTTCCTCAAGAATGTGTCGCATCAGCCGCCAACGCTCTACGTCGGTCAGCTCTGCGAAATGACCAAGCATTGCCGCGAAGTTGGTCCAGAAGAGGGGATTGATGCGGGGTATCTCGGCGCGGCGCAGGTAAAGGTCGACACTTGCGGCACCGGCCTCCAGTGCCGCGGCCGCATTATCGAAGGCGGAAGCACCCGCGCCGAGCACGGCAACGCGTTTTCCCGCGCAGCGGCCGAAATCTATCGCGTCGCTGGCATGGGCGTATCGCTGAGGGGGCAGATCGGTCACCAGCGGATGGACCCGCCAGCCGCCACTGCCATCGAGGCCAGTGGCCAGCACGACCTTTCTCGCTAGGACGCGTTCGACCTCACCTTGGCGACGAAGTTCAGCCACCAACAGATTGTCGGCGGGCCCGATCGATATTACTTCGGTGTCGTTTTCTACCGGCAGCTCTAGAACCTCACGGTACCAATCAAGATAATCTTGCCAGACTCGTGGAGATATCTTCTGGATGCGCTCCCAGGCCTTGCGGCCGAATTTCGCCTCATACCAAGCGCGGGGTGTAAGGTTCGGAATCCCGAGATCCATGCCGGTCACGTCCTTGGCCGTACGTAACTCCCGCATGCGCGCAAATCGGCGCCAAGGCCCTTCTTGGCCGCGTCGATTACGGTCTACGATACGTATATTGGCTATCCGCTCGAGCTTTAGGCCGAACGCGACCGCGAGGCCGGCTTGACCAGCTCCGACAATCAGCACGTCAAGGACGCGAGCGCCATTGCGATAGTGCGGCAAGGTCCACTCTCGCGAGGGATAGCTCAGGTATGTCAGCTCACGCCGCACCTGATCCGAGAGCCGCATAACGCTCATGATCCAGCATCTCCTTGCGACAAGGGATGGCGACCATGCTTGATGCGTAGGCGGCTGGCGTCAAGCTTGGTCAGCTCGATGCTGGCCTTTGTCGGCCCGGCCACGGCCAGTGCGAAGGTCGTGGATACAACGCAATCACCGCCCTATTAACGAAGAGGACCGGTGGGCGACAGCAGAGCGTTTGTGCCTTGCAGCGCAAAAGTCTTATTGCACTGGCTCAGGGCGCGGGCCTCGCCTCAAGAGCTGCAGCTCAATTGCATGAGTTCGGTGGCGTCCCGCATGACGACTTCAACAGGCAGCTGGCGGTGACGCTCGATCGTGGTGGCAATGAGATGGCCGCACAGGTGGCCAAGGTTAAATTGCCACCGCGCCGGATCGTCCAGCAATTTGGGGTCAATCGTCGCGGAAATCTGATAGCCCGCATTGTGCTTAATGCTGAAGCTAATGTCCGATAGCTTGCCAGATAAGCCAAGGCCCCGCGCCTTGAAGTATGATTCCTTAAGGGTCCATAGTTCCAGGAAAACCCTACTTTGCTCACTTGCGGGTGAACGGCGTATCGCATCGGTTTCGCAATCAGCAAACTGCTGGCGAGCAACGCTCAGCAAGGCCGCGACATGCTGGATAGGTTCAACATCAACGCCGACCTGTCGATGCCATGACAGTAGACAGGCAACCAGCCCGTCCGTGTGTGATACGTTGAATTGCAAAGAGCGGCAGTGCCTCGGAGCGTCAATCTCGGGTCGTCCATAGCTGTTTTTGCGAAATTGCCAGTCCGCCGGGTGCACGCCGGTGAAATCAGCAAGGGCCCTACGCAACAAGGCACGCGACAACACTCTTTGGAGTCTATCTCGGCGGAAGAAGAATGATCCGACTGCGCGTTGCTCCGCGACGCCCAGGAGCGACCAGTGCGCGTCCGACGCCTGCATGATTTGGTCGCTTAACGGCAAATAGTAAAGGAATGCCGCATCAGGCATTGCAGGGCCTCATTTGGGTGCGGGCGCGGATGCGCGCCACCACCCCGCCTCGACGTTGCTCCTCCATGCCTGTGCCCGCAGGGCGCAAGGCGCCGACCTTGCGGTGCGATTGTGCCAAACGCGGCATTGTAGTGCCACCCCAGGCCGCCGCATTGGTCAATGGATCGCCAGCTGGCTTGACGGCGGCAGGCCTCGCCGGCAACGCGCGCGACAGGGCCGGCCGCTGAGCCTTCCCCGGGGCTGGTCAGAGGCGCAACGTTGCTCGCTAAGGTCACCCCCGTGCGCAAGCTAAGCAGCCGCACTCGCCTGCGGCCGGCGCTCCAGCCATTGGGGCGCATCACCGCCCAGTCGCGGCGTCGGTCGGCTCCAATGGGGTGCCGTTTCGGACAAATTGACAATCGGGCCCAGATGCCGCAGCGGGCCGCTTTGCGGCTGGCTCTCGATGCGAAGCGCATCAAGTTCGGCAGCCGATAGGTCGAGACCGAACCCGGGGAAAGCCGCGTTTCCCTGTCGATAGATGAACATGCCGGATTGGCAGAGGGAAACGCGAACGTGATAGCTGCCGCCGTTCCGCGCCCGGCCGGCGAGCGCCAACAGGATCCCGTAGGCGGCAAGATAACCGGTCGTGTAATCGCAGGCGGCCGCGGGCAACAGAGCGGGACCATCGGGGCGGTTGGCGGTTTGGCCTTCATGACAAAGGCCGGTCATGGTCTGGGCCACCTGCTCCCAGCCGCCACGATGACTGAATGGACCATCAGGACCATAGCAGTTGATGGAAGCGTAGATGATGCCCGGCCGCCGGGCGGCGAGCTCCTCGGGTCCGAAGCCCAGTTTGCCGATCACCCCCGGGCGATAGCCCTGCGAGAAGACATCTGCATCCTCCACCAGCGCTTGCAGCCGAGCTGCATCCTCCTTTTGCTTTAGATCGAGGAAACAGCTGCGCTTGCCGTGGCTGGTATCGAGAACGTGCTCCGGGATCTGCGGAAGACGCTCGGCCGTCACCATCAAGACGTCCGCTCCATGCTCGGCCAGCGTTCGAGCGGCCATCGGTCCGGCGAGAATGCGTGTGAGATCCAAGGCGCGAATGCCGCTCAAGGGGCGGCCACCTCGCGGCAGCGGTTCGGGATCGCTATCGCCGATCTTGATGATCTCTACGATCGGCTTGGTGGCGAGCCTTTGGCCATGTGGCTCAGCAAGCCACTCCTCGTTCGCACGGACCATGCCCCCGCACAGGCCCGCCTCGTCGATTGCCGCCTCGAGATCGAGCGCGTCCCACTTGGCCACGGCTTTGGCGACGGACTGCGGATTGGGCTCGCAGCCGAGCAGTTTCAGCATCCGCGCCTGCAGGTTCGGCAAACCGAAATGCGGGAGCACCCAGCGTCCGTCCTTCGTCGGCCACGGCTGAGTGATGGCAATCATTGCCTGGTGATGCTTATTGACCACCGGCTCGAACACGCCGTCTGCTCCCGGTCGCTGCAGATAGACGGAGCTGCGCAGGGCGGCTGCGGCATGGCGGACATTAATAGATACCTTCTGTGGCCGGCCGGTTTTGACTTCCCAGATGTCGGAGACGGCCACGCCGACACCGCCAAGAACCGCGCCACACGTCTCGGCAATTTTGAAGCGCGTCGAAAATACGGGATCGACACCGCTGATGGCGACCGCGCCGGCTGCTGGCCGCTCGAGCCCGCTGAAGGCCTCGCGCACCCCCATCACCTCTGCGACTGCTGTTACCACCTCGAAATCCTCCAGGCTGAAGCCGGCATTGTGCCGTGCAGGTTGGCAAAGGTCTACAGCGCCCACATGTGCGCTCAGTGTCCCATCCTTGACGCCTCTCGCTCGGCCTCAACATCGCCGATATGCTTGCCGGCATAAAAGCTGGAGGCGGACCATGAAATGGCAGATCGGCGACGTCTCGGTTAGCAAGATCGTGGAGCTCGAGACAACGGGCGGCAGCCGATTCATCCTGCCGCAAGCAACGCGCGAGGCCGTGCTTCCCATTTCCTGGCTAATCCCGCACTTCGCCGACGAGAACGGCCGCCTCAAGATGAGCATTCACGCGCTCGTCGTCGAGGCAGCGGGGCGGCGGATCATCGTCGATACCTGCCTTGGCAACGACAAGAAGGAGCGCCGAATACCGACCTGGAATGACCGACAAGGGCGCTTTCTCGCCGATTTGGCTGCAGCCGGCTTTCCGCCCGAGACGATCGATACCGTGCTGTGCACGCACTTACACGTCGATCATGTCGGTTGGAATACCATGCTGGTCGATAACCAGTGGGTGCCGACGTTTCCGAAGGCGCGTTACCTGTTCGGACGCGTCGAGTACGAACACTGGAGCACGCAGACGGGAACGCGCCGACATGCTTCCCGTCTTTGCCGACAGCATTTCCCCGATTTTCCAGCGCGGCCTGGCCGAGCTGGTCGAGTGGGACCACCAGATTTGCCCCGAGATCCGCCTGCTGCCCAGCACCGGCCACACGCCCGGCCACGTCAGCGTGCAGATCAGCTCGAACGGCATGCGTGCCTTGATCACAGGAGACTTCGCGCATCACCCCTGCCAGCTGGCGCACCCAGAGTGGTCTTCGACGGCCGACCACGACCCGGCGGCAGCGGAGGCCACCCGTCGCCGCATCTTCAACACACTCGCCGGCAAGCCCGTGCTGGTGATTGGCACACACTTTGCTGGGCCGACCGCGGGCCACGTGATTCGTGACGGCATAACCTATAAACTCGTTGTTTGAACGCAATAGACGATCTCGGCAAAGCGACACACGCGCAAGCTCTGCACGTTGGCATGGCAGAGGGCGCCGGGGCAGCGACGGCAGATTGACTTTACATCCAACCACCCTGACATGGGAGGCGCACAAATGATGACCGAAGGTGTCGAGCAATGGAACATGGAAGGTGGATGCACATGCCGCCAGTTGCGCTATCGGTTGTGTGGAACGCCGCTCATCGTGCATGCTTGCCATTGTCGTTGGTGTCAGCGCGAGACCGGGACGGCTTTCGCTCTCAACGCCTTGTACGAAGCCGATCGCGTCACACAGCTTGGAGGCGAGCCGGACATGGTACCGACGCCCTCACTGAGCGGAAAAGGCCAGCGCATCGCCCGCTGCCCCTCGTGTCGGGTGAGCATCTGGAGCAACTATCCCCAGGCAGGTCCGGCCGTGCGCTTCGTCCGTGTCGGCACCCTCGATGAGCCCGACCGATTACCGCCAGACATCCATATCTTCACCTCTGCAAAGCAGCCGTGGCTGGTGCTGCCGCCGGACGCCAAGGCAGTGGCTGAATTTTATGACCTGAAAAGCACGTGGCGCAGTGAAAGCCTCGAGCGAAGTCGCGTCCTGCGCGCGAAGGCGGCCTCGCAAACTGCCTAAGAGCCTTGCGACTTTGGGGGGATGCAGGATCGCGCCGGCTGCCGCTGTCGCCCGCTTTTTGCCTGCAAAGCTCGGGTCCGCCGGTCCTGCCCATAGGTCCGGCGCAGCCCGCCAGATAGGCCTTCAGGCTCGGCGTCCTCAGACCGCTTTGGCATCGCCGTTCGCTGCGGCCAGCGCGGCGGTGCCTCACGCCTTCATTTTTGCTTCGACGCCGAGGATGCCCGACGGCTTCACCATCAACACGACGATCAGCAGAATGAAGGCGTAGACGTCCTTGTAGGTGCCGGAGATAAAACCGGCTCCCAGGCTTTCCACCACGCCGACGAGAAGCCCCCCTAGGATCGCCCCGGGCAGGCTGCCGAAGCCGCCGACGACGGCTGCCGCAAACGCCTTGATGAGCACGCCGATGCCCATCATCACCTGGACGTAGTTGATCGGTCCGATCAGCACGCCGGCGGCCGCGCCGAGCGCACAGCCAATGCCGAAGATCAGTGAAATCATCATCGGCACATTCACACCGCTCAAGTAGGCGATATCCTTGTTGTAGGCGACGGCGCGCATGGCCAGGCCGATCCTTGTTTTCTTCAGCAGCAGGTTGAGCGTGAGCATCAGAACCAGCGCGGCCGCAACGATCCACACATAGGACATCGGCAACGTCAGATTGCCGATTTCGACTGGCCTGCCGAATGGCACCGGGAACGGCAACGGCTTTGCTCCCCAGGTCAGGTAGGCAATATTCTGCAATACGATCGACATGCCGAAGCCAGCGATAATCATGCCCATGCCGGCCACCGTATAGCCGCCCCCCGAGCGCGTGAGCCGGCGATAGAACAGGCGCTCGATCACTACCCCGAGAAGCCCCGTCAAAATGATGGCCAACAAAAGCGTTGGCACGTACGGCAGCGCCAGGTGCTGAAACAACATAACTCCGATGAAGGCGCCGATCATGTAGATCTCACCGTGCGCGAAGTGCACGATGTCAAGGCCAGAATAGATCAGAGAGATGCCAAGCGCGACGAGGGCGTAGACCATGCCCACCGACAGGCCAATAATGAGGAGATCAATGAAGTAGTCCACGCGCGATACCCTTGCCCCTAGAGTCGCCCTTCACGGTTGGCAACCGTGCCGCCGAGATAGGAAAGCCGCACGTTGTCGTCGTGCAATAACTTTTCCGCCGCACCCTCGATATGGATGATCCCATCCTTGATGACGTATCCATATTCGGCCAACAGCAAGGCCATGCGGACGTTCTGCTCGACTAACAACACCGTCATACCGTCGCGGGTGATGCGGTGAATGGTGCGAAAGATCTCGAGCACGACTTGCGGGGCCAAAGCGGCGCTCGGCTCGTCCAGCATCAGCATTTTCGGGTTCGACATCAGACCGCGGCCGATGCAAACCATCTGCAACTGGCCGCCGGACAAGGTGCCGGAAAGGTGATTGCGCTTTTCCTTGAGGATTGGAAAGTAGCTGTACACCCGTTCGATGCTTGCCGCCCGCTTGGCCCGATCAGCGACGACGTAGGCGCCGAGCCTGAGGTTTTCCTCAACCGTCATGCCCGGGAAGGCTTCCTTGCCTTGCGTGACCTGCACGAGGCCATGCCGCACGATGCGATCCGGTCTGAGGCCATCGATGCGCCGACCATCGAAGATGATGGATCCACTCCAGGGTTTGAGCAAACCCGATGTCGCCTTCAAAAGCGTGGATTTGCCTGTGCCGTTGCCTCCGAGCAGCGCCACGATCTGGCCGCGGCCTACCTTGAGACTCGCGCCATTTAGGATCTGAACGCTGCCATAGCCGCTGACCAGGTCCTTGATTTCCAGCACGCACGCTTCCCTTGCTGACAGTTCAAGCCGTACTTCGCAGTCTCATCAAGTGGAGCGAAGGAATGCTCGGACCTCATCGTCCCGCATCTCCTTTCCCAGATAAGCTTCGATGACACGATGATCGTTCTTGATTTTTGCCGGCGACCCTTCCGCTATCTTTTCGCCGTGCTCAAGCACGCTCACCGTTTCACACGTCTCCATCACGACCTTCAGAATGTGCTCGATGATAATGATAGTGAGACCGAAGCGATCCTTGAGGGCAAGAACGGTCTCGAGCAGAATATCGAGGTTCACAGGCGACAAGCCGGCCGCAGGCTCATCGAGCATCAGCAGCTTTGGCCGCATTGCCATGGCACGACCGAGCGCGAGCAGTCGGCGCTGGCCGCCCGACAACTCGCCAGCTGGCATGTCGGCATAGTCGGCGAGCCCGATGAATGCGAGCAGCTCCAGCATCTCCTTGCGCAGCCGTTGCTCAACCGACCATACCCGTCGCGAGCCCAGGACCGCCGCTGCCGAACCGTATCGGATCAGGCTGTGATGTCCGATCAGCATGTTTTCGAGCACGCTCATACCGGCAAAGATGCGCAGCAGCTGGAAGGTACGCGCCACGCCTTGACGGGCGATCTCGTGCGCCTCCCAGCTCGTGATATCTGCGCCAGCAAATACGACGCTGCCACCCGGCTCGGGCTGGTATACACCGGAGATCAGATTGAAGAGCGTCGATTTGCCGGACCCGTTCGGCCCGATTAGGCCGCGCACTTCGCCCGCTCGGACGGCCAGGTCGACCTTCGATACAGCCGTCATGCCGCCGAAGCGTTTGCTTAGATTTTTTACCTCGAGCAGCATGCCCTAGGCGCCCCTGCTCTCGGCTTCTAAAGTTAGTTTGGCCCTGCGTGCGCGGATCGCCTTGAACCGCCGCCGCAGCAAGACGTCGTCGATAACGCCACCCAAGCCGCGCGGCATGAACAGCACTGTCAGTACGATCACGGAGCCGAACATCGCCATTCGGTACTGGTAGTAGTCGCGGGTCAGATCATCGATGATCGTTACGATGATGGCGCCGATCACGCCGCCCCAGATATGGCCGATGCCGCCGAACACGACCATCAGCAGTAGGGTGACCATCTCCGTGATGGTGTAACTGTTGGGATGCAGGAAGCCGGGCGCCATATGCGCTTGCAGGCTCCCCGCGCAGCCGGCGTAAAGAGCGCTCAGCACGAAGGCAATCAGCTTGTACTTGCGCACGTTGACGCCGCTGGCCGCGGCCGCAAGCGGGTCTTCGCGCAGCGCCTTAAAGGCGCGGCCGATATCTGAACGCAGGATGCTGAAGGAAAAATACAGTCCCAGCAGCGCCAGCGGCATGGCAACGTAATAGTAAGAGCGATGGTCGCCGAGCGCGAAGTTGCCGATATAGGGCGGCGGAATCCCCTCATAACCAATGGCGGCGCCGAGCCACTCGGTGCCCGAGATGACGATACGCACCAATTCGGCAAGCCCCAGCGTCGCCAGCGCCAGGTAGGCCCCTTCCAACCGGAACGATGGGATGCCGACAACGGCTCCCGCCAGGGCGGTGATGAGCATCGCCGCCGGCAACGCTGCCCAGAACGGCAAGCCCGCCTTGGTCGAGAACACGGCCGACGCATACGCCCCTATTGCCGCCAGCGCGATATGCCCGACAGTCACCTGACCGGCAAAGCCTTTGACGATATTGAGGCCGACGGCAAGGATGATGTTTATGCAAATCACGTTCACCACGAATTGGGTGTAGGCGTTCATTAGGCAAAACGGCAGCAACAGTAAGAGGGCCCAGGCAGCAATCCAGGGCACGACCGGATGCAAGACACCCAACCAGGGGATGGACGCGCCGATCTCCCTGTTTGCGTCGCTATTTGCAAGATTGGCTTTCAAGGCCTTGCCCATCGTTGCCGGGGCCGCGGTCGGTACCATCGATCGCCCCGGCTCGGCGGCCGCATATGAGCGACCGCCGAGGCGATCGTCGCTGACGCCTAGAGGCCGAACTCCGGTTCGAAAGAAACGCGCGCGAGCACATTCATGTCGTAATCCTTGCCGCCCTTCGTATACTCCACGAGAATGCCGGTGCGGTTGCCGTCGCGGCACTGCGGCGTGGGATCGGCACAGAAATTGATCGGGCCAGACGCCAGACCGCTGTAGTTCTTGATACCGGCCAATCCGTCGCGGATCGCCGCGCGGTCGGCCTTGAGCGAGGCTTCGGTCAGTTCGAGCTTCGCATTCTTCAGGGCGAGTTTTATCAGTTGTGCGGTTTCATAGGCTTGGCTGAAGTCGTGATCCGGGCAGCGAACCTTGTACTTTTCCTGCACCATCTTCACAAATTGCTGGGCCACCGGACGCTCGTCCTTGCATGAAAAGGCGGCGGCGAACGTGAGGCCCACCACCGCATCACCGGCAAGCTCAGGAACCGGCGCGTTCGAAGCTGCCGACGCCGCCACACGCCGGACGCGTGTCGGGATGCCGACCTCAAGGGCCTGCTGCGTGATACGGGCAATGGCGTCGAGTTGCCCGCCAATTGCCAATACTTCTGGGTTCAGGGACTTGATCTTTAGCAGATGCGACCTGAAGTCGAGGTCTGTCTCCTGCATCTGAGCTTCATAAAGCGGCTCCGCCTGATAGGTCTTGCGCATGTAAGCCATATAGTCCTTGGCGAAGCCGATGGCGGCACCGTCCGTCGTGTAGAGGTAGGCGACCTTCTTGCCAACGTTCTCTGACAGATATTTGGCATGGATCGCAGCATAGAACCGCTCCGACACAGACGTGCGAAAGACCCAAGCGCTGCCTTTTTTGGTGACGTTGGCATTTGTCGAATGCGGCACGATCTGCGGCACCTCTTCCTTTGCCGTCACATCGACCATGGGCAGAGACACCGAGCTACAAGTCGAACCGAGGACGAGATGCACTCTGTGCTGGTGAATGAAGCGATTGACGTTGGCAATCCCCTTGTCTGGTTTGCATTCGTCGTCCAGCAGGATGACCTCGACCTTCTTGCCATTGATGCCGCCGGTCGCGTTGACCGCTTCGAGTTCATCTTTAGCCATTTGGCCGTACTTCAAGCCGTTCTCCACGACCATGCGCAGCGTGATACCGACACGGATCACACCGTCCTGCGCCTGGGTTGGCGTGGCGATGAGACCAACGGCAACCGCAGCGGCCGGCAACAGTGCCAAGATTGAGCCCTTGTGGTCGTACAGCATAGGCGCTTCCTCCGTTTTTCTGGATTGACTGTTGCGGCTTGCGCCGAACTGGCTCCGTGACGAGAGCAGTGTCGACGCCCCACGGCCCGATCTTTCTGCAGAACTGCCGGCCCCCCACGCTACCGCGACCTCGAGCCCGGCGCATTGCCGGGCGCATTGCAAGATCCACCAAACGCTCTCACGTCCAACCCTCGATGCTGGCGCCCTTCAACCATGCGGCACCCAACGCATACAGCGCCTCGACTTTCTCACCTTTCAGGCCTGGCATGTCAGTCTTCACTTTGTACCCGATCTGCGTCTGCAGATAGGCCAAATGGCGATAGCCGACCGGAAAACGCTCAAGTAGCGTCTTGTCGAGGACCATGTGAGCGGCCGGATCGACGGGGGCGATGCTGTCTTTCTCGTAGATCGGCTGGCGCAAGACGATGCCCCACCGGCCGTTGCGCCTTTCGAGGAAATCGTAGAAACGGCCGGTGCAAACCACGTCGGCCAACGCACCTTCGATCTTGCTACGCTGCGAAATTGTCATCTTGCTTTGCGCTATGGCGCGCTGGCCATCAAGTTCGATCGAAATGCCGCCGAGGAAGTGCAGGATGCTCACGCCCTTGTCCCAGCCCTCTTTCGATACGCGGATGAAATCCTCAAACGAGCCTTGGAACCAGGTCGCCATCATGATGCCGTCGGCATGCCAAACCGTCTTGAAGCGCTGCCAATCACCGGCATCGCGCCAAACCACCCAATTTTCCAAGAGCTCTCGGATTTCTCGCCGATCCTCGCTAGACGACATGGCCGCCGCTGCTTCCTCTGGTTGGCATGTTGGGTGTTGAGCTTATTGAGTGCCCACGCCACACATAGCCAGCGCGGCATCTACCGGTCAAGGCTGGCTCCAACCCACTGTGTGGCGCTTGCTTGCCATGCTCTTTGCGGCAACTCGAGTTGATGGGTGGGCTACTGATCCAGGACGAGTTCCCGCCCTGTCAGCCGCGGCACTCGCCTGCGCGAACGGAAGCTTTCCCAAGAGCGCCAGGGCGGGCCGAACGAGGCTGCCGGCGTCGCTCGCTGGCTTGCCGTCGCCGTTTTGCACCAACGCGGCAAACGCAAATCATACCGCCGTCGTCGCAGCTCGCAGCCGCAGCCGGCGCGTTGCGTGGACAGACCACGCGCGCGGGCGCTCCCGGCAAGCTCAGGGTCAGCAATAGAGGATCACCAGATCGATAAGTCGGGGTTGGCCCCGATGCCGCAAATAAGCGCACGATGAGAACATTCAGCCGACATAGCTGCGGCGGGTCGTCGAGGCGCAAGAGACAGCCTCCTCAGATCGTGACGTGGTTCGGGCCGAGATTGATCGAACACTCTAACGCAACGATTGGACCAACACCGTGTGCATGGGGAGAAGTCCGTGAGCGCCGATCCATACGAGATCCTCGGCGTTGCCAAGAATGCCTCTCAAGAGGACATTAGAAAGGCCTACCGGACGTTGGCCAAGAAGCTGCATCCCGACCTCAACCCAGGCAGCAAAGAGTGCGAAGAGAAGTTCAAAGAGGCTTCCGCCGCCTACGATCTCGTCGGCGACCCGGAAAAGCGCGTGCGTTACGACAAGGGCGAGATTGATGCCGCCGGCACTGAACGCCCGCCGCGCGGCTTCTACCGTGAGCACGCCGGCGGTCCGCAGGACCGATATGCCAACGCCGACGCGTTTGCAGACCTGGCCGGAAATGACGAGATTTTGGCGGAAATCTTTGCCCGGGGTGGCAGCAAATTCCGGATGTCGGGGCCGAATGCGCACTACCGTCTCGAACTCGACTTCCTCGATGCCATCAATGGCAGCAAACGGCAGGTGAACCTGCCCGACGGCGCTGCGCTCGATGTCACGATCCCCGCCGGAATGCGCGACGGACAGGTCATGCGCCTGCGCGGCAAGGGCATGCCCGGCATCAACGGTGGTCCTCCCGGTGACGCACTGATCGAAATTGCCGTACGTCCACACCCGATATTTGCCCGCGATCGGGATGACATCCGCCTGGAGTTATCGATCCCACTTCGCACCGCCGTGCTCGGTGGCAAGGTCGAAGTGCCGACCCCGGATGGCTCGGTCACCATGACGGTTCCCAAGTGGTCCAACACCGGCAGCGTGCTCCAACTCAAGGGCAAGGGCGTGCCACGCCGTGACGGGAGTCGCGGGGATGAGTATGTCAAACTTAGAGTAACGCTACCCGCCAAGCCCGATGCCGAACTCGAGCAATTCATGAGCCGGTGGCGACCTGAGCAGGGCGAAAGCTCGCCAGCAACCGGGGTCTGAGCATGGATCAGCACGAATTTTTACGTCGCGCCTGCCTTGAAGCCGAGGCTCTGGAAGCCTTCCTTGCGACCGGCTGGCTCGTCTGCAGCAGCGAGGCTGGAGGGCAACAATTCACCGATCTCGACGTCGCACGGGCACAGTTGATTCATGACCTGCAGCATGACATCGGCGTAAACGATGAGGGCATTGGCGTAATCCTCGACCTGATCGACAAGTTGCACGGGATGCGCCGGACACTCGGCACCCTTTTGTCGGCCATCCACGCGCAACCGCAGGACGTGCGTGAGCGCCTTATCGTCGGCAGCCGGCGCGCCATGATGCATTATCACAGCAGCCAAGCGGCGGACCAGGAGGAGCTCCAGCAGCGGGGGCAAGAAGCTTCCGATGGCGATCCGCAAGGCTCGTGAACCTGTCCGCGCAGCGGCGACGGTTTGCCCATTCACCCGGCAGCGCAAGGATAGACTAGTCCGTGCGGCGCCCGCCAGATCCTGCAGTCAGCCGTTGGCGGTGACGGGAGCTTGGCACTGCGCCCGGGTCATGCCAAGGTCATGGACCTTTTTGAGCCGGCTTGGCGATTGATCAGCTAAATCCACACCAAATAAATGCACACCAAAAACGAGGGCGCTTACACGCGGACCGATATGGTCGTCGCCATCATTTTGGCCGTGATCGCGGCACTATGGATCATCGCCTACATCATCGCCTTCGTTCGCAGCGGCGTGGCGTAGGCCCACTTCCCGGGCTTGGCGGTTTGCGCAGCCAACGCGTCTGTCAGGATCCGCGAGGGTCCATCACGCTGTCGGGCGGCAACTTATCCGTTGCTGGCGCACAGCCATGGGCGCCGAGACAAAGCACAACCGCTAGGATCAAGAGCGCATAGGTCATGCGTCGGGCAATAGACGAATTTGCCCGGCAACTGCAAGACACTTGCGCGTGTTCGATACGCTCTACGGCGGACCTGTGACATGGATACACTGTTGAAAACACTGGGCCCCGCACCACTGGAAAAGACCCCGCCGCTTGCTTGCCCGTGTCAGTTTGAGACAAAGGCTGCAGTGACGGTGTCGGGGCCGCGGCCATCTGCGCGATGCGCTAAGGAACGCAAGGGAGCGTGACAGCTTGCCCAAGCCCTGTGCTGGTCCGGCCAGTCCGTCGCTCTAGCTAAAGGTCCCACCGGTAGCATGCAAACCGGGGTGGCGCGCGCTATTGACCTAAACTGCAATGCGGTCTTGACCACACTCAGCTGGCATCCAAGGCTTGGGTGCGGACACCGCTAGACTGTGCACTTCATTCCCTCCTCGGATCGACCACCTCGCGCCATGTTCAAGGACCTTCCCACCGGCACCAAGCTATTCATCTTGTGCGGCATGTTTCTGATATCGATTGCGGTGCCGATTTATGGACTGGTGACGGAAAAGCAGGGGGTCATCGACTTTTCCCGCAAGGAACTCGTCGGCAACCGACATCTGAAGAGCTTGCGCCAGATTTATGCGGCAATGCTGGTTGTTCGACCCGAGGCCGGCAAGATTGGCGGCGATGCCTCACAGGAAGAGATTCTGAAGGCCCTCGTTGTTGCGGACGATGGGGCCGGCGCGCGCTTGCAAACGGTCGATTTTGCCCAAGCGTTCGCCACGGCGATGCGGGAGCTGTGGTCAACGGAAGGTCAGCCCAGCGAACGCAGCAACCTTCTTCTAAATGCCCTCTTCAAGGGCCAGACACTGGCCTTGCGCATCGGTGACGACACCAACCTCGCGCTCGATCCGGACTTGGACACCTACTATCTGCAGAGCATCGTCGTGCGCATGTTGCCGACGTTTCTCGCGCGTGTGGGCGAAATGCAGGAATTCTTCGCGACGAGCATCACAGCCGGAGAGGCAGTGGCCGTACGCGACGTGCGCCTCTCCGCCCTGATCGGCCTCGTGCGGTCCACGGCCAATGAGCTCAAAGAAAATCTCGAAGCAGCCTATCGCGGAAACCGAGATGGCAGGTTGAAGCAGGCCATCGACGCGAAGTTCACAGTGCTCGGCTCGAACACCCAGTCATATCTTTCTGTACTAACGGCCAGCGCCGCCGGGATCGATGCCCGAGATGCGGTGGCCTATAATCGTCTCCATAGCAGCACCGTCGAGCACGTAATCAATGCCTGGACTGCTGCTCAGGTCGAACTCGATCGGTTATTGCAAGTGCGCATTGACAATCTACTGGCAAAAATGTTCGTCGGTCTCGCACTCATCGGCACGTTCGCAGGACTGAGTATATTCATTGCGCTATTGACCCATCGCCATATCGTGCAGCCGCTGCAGCGCTTGCAAAATGTGGCCTCCAAGGTGAGTAGCACCAAGGATTACAATCTGCGGGCCGAGCACAGCAGCAAGGACGAAATCGGTCGCGTTACAGCCGCATTCAATGACATGCTGGCCGAGCTCGCTGCCGCCAAGGAGCGCGAGACGGCCGAACGGGTGGCCTTTGCCCAAGCCACGCGATTGACGACCATGGGCGAAATGGCGGCATCGATTGCTCACGAGGTGAACCAGCCGTTGGCGGCTATCGTGGCGAATGCAAACGCAGGCCTGCGCTGGTTGACAAATCCAGCACCTGATCTCGGCAAGGTGCAGGCGATACTGCAGCGCGTGGTCCGGGACGGGCATCGTGCGAGCGACGTGGTCGGCAGCGTTCGCGCAATGATCAAACGAGATGTGCAGCAAAAGGCTCCTCTGCAGGTTAACGAACTGATCACGGACGTGATCGGCCTCTTGCAAGCAGATATACAAAGTGAGCGGATCACCTTGGAGCTGGAACTGGCCAGTAGCGCCACCAGCGTGCTGGCCGACCGGGTACAGCTGCAACAGGTCATCTTGAACCTGATAACCAATGCCATAGACGCGATGCGCACGTCGCACGATGTGCCGCGATTGCTGCGAATAAAAACGGCTGCTGCGGAAGCCAACAATTTGCTGATCTCGGTGGCAAACTCAGGGGCGGGCATCGATGCGAAGCACCAGGACCGGATTTTCGACCCGTTCTTTACGACAAAACCGCGCGGCATGGGGTTGGGACTTTCCATATGCCGTTCTATCATCGAGGCGCACGGTGGGCGTCTTTGGGCGACGCCAGGAGATCCGCGCGGCACGGTGTTTCAGTTCACATTACCCACATACAACATTGGCGCCTTGTGATGTCGGACAACAGCGAATTGCAGCCGGTCGTCTTCGTCATCGATGATGACTTATCCGTGCGCGAGGCCCTTGGCGAGCTGTTTGCATCGGTTGGCTTGGGCGTCGAGACCTTCGGCTCCGCCGGGGAATTCTTGCGCCACAAGCGGACCGACCATCCCAGCTGCCTGGTCCTTGATGTTCGGCTACCGGGATTGAGCGGTCTGGATTTTCAGGCCGATCTCGCCAAGGCGAACGCGCAGGTTCCGGTCATCTTCATTACCGGTCACGGCGATATTCCCATGAGCGTCAAGGCCATGAAGGCCGGCGCGGTCGAGTTCCTTACCAAGCCCTTTCGCGACCAAGAGCTGCTAGACGCGGTTCAACGCGGGTTGGCACTGGATCGCGCTCGGCGCGACCAGCAAAAGCCGGTTGCCGAACTGCAAGCGCGCTTCAAATCCTTGACCGCACGCGAACAAGAGGTGATTGCCTTCGTCAGCACTGGCTTAATGAATAAGCAAATTGCCGGCCGGCTTGGCGTAAGCGAAATCACCGTTAAGGTGCATCGGGGCAACGCGATGCGAAAATTGGGCGCAAAATCGCTGGCGGAATTGGTGAGGATGGCTCAACTTTTGCAGCTTGATCGACCGAAATAACGGCTGCCTAAACCAACGTATAGGTTTCCAGCGGTCCTGGCGTTGCCTATTTGCTTGTAGCCACTCCAGCAAATGAGAACCCGCATTGGGCAAAATTCCACTCGTTTCGATCGTCGATGATGACTTGTCGGTTCGCGAGGCGACCACAAGCCTTCTGGAAGCCCACGGCTACGTGACGGCAACGTTTGCGTCGGCCGAAGAATTTTTGGGCTCGGAGCGGCTGCAGGATACCTCTTGCCTGGTCACGGACGTGCGCATGCCAGGTGTCAGTGGCGTCGATCTGCAACGGCGGCTGCTCAGCGCTGGCCATCACATTCCCACCATCTTCGTGACGGCGTATCCCGAGGAGCACATGCGCGCGGCCGCATTGCAAGGCGGAGCGCTCGCCTTCCTCAGCAAACCCGTAAGCGAGGAACGCTTGATCTCGTGCCTCGAGGGTGCACTGGAAAAGAGCCGTCCCCAATAGCGCCGCAGGTCTTGCAGCGCGGCCTTCGAGCGATACCCATTTTTTCCGCCACTACGGCGAACTCTGACCTGCGGCACGTGCGGCCCAAGTCCGCTGCGCAAACGCTGCAGCCTGCTTAAGGTCCTGGGCGCGCCCCGAAGCGGCCGTTGGCAGCGCCGGGCGCTCGGCGATCAGGCAGCGATCCTGCATTCATCGAGCAGCCTATCGCGTTGACCCTTGACGAACGCGAGCCGCTCCAGGATCTGCAGCAGATTGCTGCGCGCACCCGCCGCCTCCTGCGCTGGCAGCCCCGTCTGTTTCAGATAGATCAGAAGCTGCTCGGAGCGTAGCTCCAACAGAGCGATTTCGTATTCGAGTTCGCGCATGGTACGGCAACCCAGATTTGATCGGCACTCAACCCGTCAGGGACAACCATCAACTCGCAAGCGGCAGGCGAGTTCCGGCGGCCAACCCCACCAGCGTGCGGCCGAAGCAGTGGGTCAAGACAAGATTGCTGACACCGGCGCACTGGCAATTGCTTTATGCAGCGTCGCCGTCAGTGCTGCACCGCACAGCATCAAGGCGCTGAAGATGGCGGCAAACGTTACTGCGGTGGCAGCAAGGTGCAAAGCTTTCATGACTGGCTCGCTCGATTGATACGCAGCACAGAACCCACATGTAAAAACCGCGCCGCACGAACCGATGTTCCCGTTTTGATGCCACCGTCCTGTGGATAAGCCGCGCTGGCTGGCCGGATCTGGTGATCCGATTCGGCGTGTTGGTGTTCCTGTGCGCGGCCCCTTGCTTGTCGCAGGAGGCCGGCAATAGGCGCAGACCCGCACCTGCCGAAAAACGCATTCGACCCGTCGGAACAATTGCCAAGCCAACGGCATCCGTGGCCCCCCGGCAGGCAGCGATGTGTAAGCAACAGCAAGGCCACTTGCGTGAGCCTCGTCTGCTGGCGTGGCGCGGACCATCTTGCGCGCGGCCACCAGCCCGTTCCCCACGATGAAGACCTGCCGCAGGACATGGCGCGTCCGCTCTCGCGCCCGAAACAGCCAGCACTTGCCGGCGCGCGGCGGCAGCAGCCTGAACGTGCAGGGCACGAAACCCTAGACGATTGCTGTGCCCAGCAGGCGCAAACTTCAGCGTTTGCAGCGCTGCTCCCGGGTGGGCTGGCGAGAGTGTGATGCTTGCGAAACCTTCAGCCGGACGTCTTCGTTAATGGCTCGTCGTGGCATTACCAAGGAGGTGCAGCCATGTCAGCCGTCAATTGGTCAAGCATCGACTGGATATCACTGGTTGTCCTCTCGCTACTCGTTTTGATCGTGGCACGCATCGGCGAAAGACTGTCGTTTGGCAGTCGAGGCCTCGCCGCCTTGATAACGGCGCTGTTGTTCGCCGCAGGCTTTGCGGTGTGGTCCTATGCGCTACACGATACATTGAGGCACGCCATTGCGATGCTCGCTTCCGCGACGCCGGGGTGAGCCTGCAAAAGAAGTTTGCCTGCCGCCCCCCGCTAGCCTGGTATCGCCTACCGCGGCGCCGGCGACATGATCTGCCGTGCTGCGCGTGCGTGGCGGTGGGAGGAAGGCGGCCGCCTGCGCATGCGGCGGCCGCGCCTGGACCAGAATAGGGCCAACTTGATGCGGCTTCGTTAGCTCGTCGGGCAAACCTGCACGCCTCGTTGCCGATCCCCTGCCTTGCGTGGGTCCCCTTACGCTCCGATCTTTGCCTGCAAGCCCGCGACCAGCCGGCGAAGGTGACGGGGCAACAAGGGGCGCGCAGCAGACATCTGCTGCGGCATGGCGTCAGTGACCTTCCGACTGTTGGCAACGCTCGCCTATCCCTATGGCACGACGGCATCGAGGCGGCGACCTCCACGATTACAGTCGCCGCAGACCAGCACTCTCTTTCACATGGCATGGAGACCATCGCTGCCGGTTTGCGGGTTTGACCTGATTTCGCATGACCCCTGCAGGCTTCAGCCTTCGGCCCGGTCATGAAAGGAACGCGTCCGATCAAAGGAGACACGGCATGTCAGTCAGCTCGAAGTCGCTCACACTAGGTTCAGTGGCTTGCGTACTGGTTGCCTTCAGCCCGTACGCCTTCGCGCAATCTCAGCCAGCTCCGCCGCAAGCTGCACCCCAGTTGCCCCAGTCACAGGGCGGTTCCCGGTCGTCGCCGATGCGCGATTTCCAGGAAATGATCGAAAGCCAGCGATCGCAGATGCGCGACCGTGTCGCCGGAGCGATCGGGCGAATCGAGGCCGCATGCCGCGAAGAATTGCGCAACTTCTGCAGCACCGTCACCCCCGGCGAAGGTCGAGTCTTGCTGTGCATGCAGGCGCATGATGACAAGCTCAGCAATCAATGTGAATTGGCTCTGTTCGATGCGTCACGCAATATTCAACAGACCATGCAACGCATCGGCCGCGTTGCCGAGGCATGCTGGACCGATATCCAAATGCAATGCGCCGGCGACAGCTCCGTCGCCCAGTGCATTCGTGACAAGCGCGCCATGTTGTCGCCGCGCTGCCAGGCCGCCGCCGCCGAGCTCCGGCCGCCGTCGCAGCAAGAACCGCAGCGCCAGGCGTCCTTGGCCGGTGCGCCAATCTACAGTGCCGACGGCGTGAAAGTAGGTGAGGTGACCGCGGTCAAGAGCGGGCTCGATGGCAAGCCGCAAATGATCCAGGCGGCCATGGGTAGCCGGCTCGGCCTCGGCGCAACCCCCGTCCTCATCACCCCCGATGAGTTCGAAATGCGGACAGACGGATTGCAGCTGCGGATGCGGGCCGACCAGATCGAGGCGGTGTTGCAGGACCAGATTTCGGGACAAAGGCAGTAGGCACAACTCATCGCCAGGCAAAACCCTTGGGCGGGCGGCGGTACGCCACAAAGACGTGGCGGCTGCCGCCGAGCCGTCCAGGCGTTGGGATCACGCCTCGATGATGTTGTTGCGAATGGCGTAGCGAACCAGGCCGGCCGAAGACGACAAGTTTAGCTTGCGCATCACTGTAGCTCGGTGCGTCTCCACCGTCTTGAGGCTAATCATCAGCACGTTGGCGATCTGCTTGTTCGTGTGACCCTCGGCGATTAGCTGCACCACACCCCGTTCTCGATTGCTGAGCGTTGATCCTTCCCGTGCCGGCCGGGCCAGAAACGAGTCGAGCAGAGATTCGGAGACCTTGGCAGTGAAGAAAGGTTTGTGCAGCGCCAGCGACTCTATCGCACCCAGCAGGTGGCGCCTCGAATCCGATTTTAACACGTAGCCGCGTGCTCCCGCACTCAACAGCTCCTGAATGAGCAATTCGTTGTCGTGCATCGTGAAGATCAAGACTTCCGTCTTTGGCACGCGTGCGCGGATCTGCCGGGTTGCCTCAACGCCGTTGATCAACGGCATCGAATAATCGAGCACCGCGACATCAGGCTTGGTTTCAGTCGCCTTGCTGATCGCGTCTTTGCCGTCGCCGGCCTCGGCGACAACTTCCCAGTTGGTTTGCGCCTCGAGGACCCTGCGGAGCCCCGAACGCACGACCTCATGGTCGTCGGCAATAAGGATGCGTATCATGTCGGGTGGTGCTCCCATGGATGCCCAATGTGGGCTCCGCAGTGAACAGACTAAGACATCCGCAAGACCCAACTCAGTAGAAAAAACCCGGATACCCAATCGTTTAAAACCCGACCTCACAGCAAAAAGTCAGCCGGCAGCGCCTTTCCGCTCTGCTCAAGGTACTCGCCGCTGCGGCACGAGGGAGCACGCGGCGCGGTGGCCGCAAAATCAGCCTGCTCGCCAATCATTGGTCAGGAGTGGCGCAACGGCCCACCAGCCCGCCCAGCTTCCGCACTCGGCAGTCAAACTCGCCAGGCGCATGGGTTCTGCGCTGGCAGCGAGCTTCACTGGCCATCCCCCACCCCGCGAATCGCTGTGAATTTGCTGGCTAATGCAAGACTGCGCGCGACCCAAGAATCGCATAGTTGGCCCTACCGTCGTTGGCGCAGAGAGGATGGATGACGCAGTTCCTCGCCGTATCGAACAGAAAGGGTGGTGTCGGTAAGTCGACCATATCCGTGATGCTGGCTCATGCCGCAGCCGCCTGGGGTCGGCAACACGTACTGGTGATGGACCTCGACACGCAGTGCAATGCCTCGCTGATGCTGCTCGGCGGCAGGGGCTGGGAGAAGGCATCCCGTGCCGGCCATACCATTGCCGACTACTTCTACGACCGCTTCGACAAAGTAGCCGACGATGAATCCATGTATGTCGTGAACAACGTCGGCGACGTCGCCCATGCGCGCACTGCGCCGGGCCAGGTCTCCCTCCTAGCCGGCTCACAGCGCTTGGAGGACATCCAAGGCGAGCTCTACCTCAAGCAATCCAAAAAAGACCTGCACGCGGACGCCGTCGCCCTGCAGGTCCGCGGTCGCATGAAACGGCTGATGAAGCATTTTGGCATGGACTGCGATCTTGTCATTCTCGACTGCCCACCAGGGCTTTCCTTTGCCGCCTACGCAGCTCTTGATCTAGCCGACCATATTATCGTGCCGTTTCGCCCAGACTTCGTTTCGCAATTTGCCTTGGACCGCGTTGCCCTGTTGATCGAAAAAGTGGAAACCACCGAGCAGCTGGCCTCAATTCCGTTTGCAGAGCGGCGCTATTCCTGCCTGCCCAACTATCTGAGAGGCGACGGTCATGAGCGGCTCTTGATCGATCAGCTCGCACTCGACCATCCCTTGTTGACGACACGGATGCCGGCTCTTGAGAGCATTGCACGCGCTTTCGATTGGGACGAGACTAAGAAGAGCATGGAACGGAAGTATGCAGATGCCTTGCCGTATCTGCACCAACTGCATGCTGAGGTGTTTGGAGGGGTGCAACTGCGCGCCAAGTCGGCCTAGGAGCGATGCGCAAGACGAAAGCATTGTCGGGTGCTGCCCAAGACGCCTATTTCCGGCGCGTTCTGAGGGCGCATCCGAGCCTGCCCGTCGTTGAACGCGACCAACTCATGCAAAGGCTGAAACGGGAGATCGCCCAGCTACGCGTGCGCAGCGAACGGCTCGGAGAGGGTGCCGCCGCGTGTCGGCCGACGGCCGCGGCTAAGCAGGCAAACAAACTCGGTTCGCGGGCACCAGCCAAGGTCAGCTCACCCGCCCAGCCGGGCGTCGATCCGGTAGCGCCTGTCGCGAAGGAGCCATTTGACCCGTTCTCTCCGAACGTTATCGTTGTCTTGCGCACATCGGGGCGGGGCGCGGCGCTGGCCGCGCTCGCCGCCATCGACAGTGTGGACCATCTGCGGCTGCTGGCCCGCGAGCAGCGGCTCAACGTCCGCTCCGATCTATCCTCACCGGCAGAGCTGCGTGCCGCCATTGTTAGCGCCGCCGAGCAGCGCATAGCCAACCGGGTGGCTGCCGCAAGTTGACCTTGCGCAACCGCCAAACAGCCATCGCCAAAAGCGGGTCTTGCTTGCGCTGGGCCATTAACGCGCAGCCATTGCCTGTTCGGTGCGAGCTGGAGCACGCGAGGTCATTTGCGTGAGCCTGTCATAACGAGCCGCGCCCCTCTCGTTCAGGCGCGGAACATCCGCGACGGTTCGGCAATATCGCTTGATGGCCATCCGTTCAGGAGCCAAGGGTGCTGCCCGCACAAGGCTGCAATAAGCCGCACAGGAGGGCTCCCGCCGACCGGGTGCGCAGGCGGCTGCGACCGCATAGACAAGCATTGCCGGCGCCAGGCGCAGGTGTGCACAATCGCCGCCCGCTCGGCCTTTGGCGAAGGCGTTGCCGATGGGCACTTCGCCGGACCATGGGTGTGCTAACCTGGCTTGACTGCAGCGTGCCCAAACGCCTCGGCACGCGCTCAGGCCGAGTCGCGCCAATCGTTTCTTGGATGCAGCAATGTCGGATCAACAACGCAACGTTTTCGGCGAACCGATTGAGGTTTGCTCGCTCAATCCCAGCACAGGCTTTTATCGCACCGGTTGCTGCGAGACCGGTCCGGAAGATGTCGGCGTCCATACCGTCTGTGTCGAAGTGACCCGAGAGTTCTTAGCCTTCTCCAAGGCGCGCGGAAACGACCTCTCGACGCCACGTCCGGAGTATGGATTTCCCGGCCTGAGCGCCGGCGACCGTTGGTGCCTGTGCGCCGCGCGCTGGCAGGAGGCACTCGATGCTGGGGTCGCGCCTCGCGTCGTGTTGGCGGCGACGCACGAGGCGACGCTCGAGATCGCCAGGCTCGAGGATCTAAAGCGGCATGCCCTGGATCTGGCTTAGCGCAAAAGGCAAGCTGCCCTTCCTGTCCTGCCGATTTGGACCTCGCGCCGCTCGAAGGCGGCAGCGGCTGGGGTGGGAGCCTCCGTTGGCGCGATGTAAAGCGCGCTCGCTGCCGCTGTGCGATGCCCGAGGCACAGGCCACCGACGCCCGCGCCATGGCCGACCCGAGCGCGCTCATCGAACGTTTCGGTGATCCCCACAAAGCCTTGCACAGCGCTGCCCCGGGCGCCACTCCGGTTCCCGTCTGAGGGCGTGCTCATTCGGGCGGTTGCGGCCGCGGCCGCGTTGGCGCTGTCTTGCGCTGGCGTGTCAGGGCGCGATGGCGAGGAAAGTCATGCGGACGGCGTTGTGGCCAATGTTTGGCCGCTGGCGCCACGCTTCAAAGCCGCGCTCGCGCAACAGGCTTAACAATTCGGCTTCATCGAATTGCAGGAATCCAGCCTGCTCTCGAATCTTGCGGTAGGGCGAGAAAAAGGATCGCGCCAGACCGAGCAGGGCCGCCATCAGAAATCCATTGCCGGCGGCAAATTTGATGAGCTCTATTGCGTCGCGCCAGGGACCGACGCCGCGCGGCACGATATCGGCCAGCAGCAACACGCCCTGTGGCATTAACTTTTCGCGCGCCGCCTCGACTAGCTCGGCAAACTGCGCGCGCGACAGGTACTGCACTACGGAATTGACAACGATCATGCCGATCGAATGCGCGGGCAGCTGTTGGAATTGCTCCGGCGTGATGACCGTGATGCCCGGCTGGCCGGCGTAGCGTTTGCGCAAGCGTTCGCGCACGCGCGGGGCGGCATCGCAAAGGAAGAGATGAGCACAAACAGCGGCCAGCCGCTCCGCCGTCAGGGTGTCGCCACATCCATAGTCGACAAGACGCCCGCTCGCCGGCGGAACATGCCTGAGGAGGTCACGCGCCACCAGGTCATAATGTGCGCGCCGGTGGCGCGCGTTGACATAAAGCGAGGTGTCTTGGTTCCAGAACTCAAGCCAATTCATGGCTCCATCCGGGCCATGCGCCAGCCGCAGCTGCCAGCGCGTGT
Organism: uncultured Alphaproteobacteria bacterium; assembly: GCA_963820375.1. GTDB lineage: Bacteria > Pseudomonadota > Alphaproteobacteria > Rhizobiales > Hyphomicrobiaceae > AWTP1-13. Next base: position 66,612 of record CAWFZX010000027.1, read on the forward strand.
CGTTGGGCAGCTGCCCACCAGTCCCGCATCGCGCTCGGCGCTCCTCCTGCGCGTCGCCGTTCCGTCGAGCATCGGGCCATCGTTGGGTGCCCCAGGCAGCGTTGTTCTGAGATTGGAACCGATCCGCACCGGCCTGTCCAGCCGCGGCAGCCCGCCGGCGGCAATTAAGGGTGGGGCACACCGCCCGCCCCGACTTTAGGATCACCCGGCGGCCTCCAGTAAGCCGCCAACCCACAAGGGGTCAGCCGCACCCGGACTTTTTCGCGGGGCACGGTCACAATTGAACGCGCAGGAGACGTGCCGCGAGCGCATCAACTGCGCGCGCTCGCCCAGCGACCCGGGGCTTACTCTCGGCCCTCACAAATCCTTTTCGGTCGCTGAGCTTGCCGCGAATCGGACCCCGGCCTAATCATCAAGCGACATGCCGAGCGACCTGATCCCTGCGGCTGTAACCTCCTGCTCGCCACATGCGGTCCTACGCAACGGCCGTCCTGTGATCGGTGCGGTGTGCCGGGGATACATCCGCGCTAGAGCGGTCGCCGGACGGCCGGCGGCGTGATCGGGATGGCCAGTGCCACCACCGCATTGGACCTGTGGCGATCGCGCCTGTCGCTGGGGTCACCGGCGCAAGTGCTGCGCCTACTCTTGGTGCTGGCCGGCTTCGGCTGGTCGATCCTGTTCATCATCGTCGGCCTCCACTACGACCTTGAGATGTTCGGCGATGGATCGATCTTTTCCTATTCGGTGGCGGTGACCGATGGCTGGCGCATCCATTGGCACAACATCTCCAGCCGTCTGTTCGTCCATCTCTTTGCCCACGTGCCCGCCGAAGCCTACGTCAGACTGACGGGCGACCCCCGCGGCGGCATCATGATCTATGGATTCTTATTTTTCGGCGCGCAGCTCTTCGGCCTGCTCGCCACCTTGGCCTTTGATCGCTCGCCGGGCCGCATCCTGTTGGGCTATGCCTGCGCCTCGACGGCTTGCCTGTGTCCGCTGGTGTTCGGCTTCCCGACCGAGATGTGGATTGCGCACGCGTTGTTCTGGCCGGCGCTGACGATCGTACATTATGGCCGCGGCCAGCTCGCTCAATTTGCCGTCTTCGGCGTATTGCTGGCACTCATCCTCAGCCACGAGGGGGCGCTGATCTTTGCCGCCGCCATTCTGGCAATGCTGGCATTGCGCGGTACCGGCGACCTCGCCTTCCTGAGGGCGGCCGCCGCCGGCGGGCTGGCGCTCGGTATCTGGATTGCGATCAGGCTCGAGTTGCCACCCGACCCCTACATCGCCGATGTGCTGGCCAATGCGGCCCGCAACTTTATTGACCTCAGAAGCCTGACCCTTGATCCCCTGCGTCTCATGCTGGTGGCGCTCATCGGCTACGGCCTGGCCCTGTTTATGCTCCGTTGGGTCAATCGCGAGCACGCGCATCTGTGCGCGGCCTTGCTGGTGGCGGTAACGTTCGTGGCGCACGTGCTGATGACCAATGCCTCGATTGTCGGCGAAAACAGGTACTACCTGCGCACCGCCCTACTCACGTTCACACCTCTACTGGGGGCGTTGGCCGCGGTGGGTGCGATGGCGGCGGAAGGCCGGCTGCCGCCGGCGCTCACAAGGCTGCAGGGGGTGCTACAGTCCGCCGCCAGCATCCGGTTTGCGACCGGCGCCATGCTGGTGGCGATGGTGGTGCACGCCGTCGAGACGGAAAGGTTCGTTGTGCAGTGGGTGCACTACGAAGAGGAGGTGCGCAAACTCGCCACCGGCACCACATCCGACCCCGCGCTCGGTGACCCGCGCTTCGTATCGGCCAACCGGCTTCCAGCCAACCTGAATGGGCTGGTGTGGGCATCGACCACCCATTTCCTGTCGATCCTGGTCGCTCCGGCTTTTGCTCCGGCCCGGCTGGTGGTCGACCCGGGCGCCAACTATTTCTGGCTTCCCTGCAGAACGGCAGCTGCCAGCAGCAGGGCGCGTCGCGCCATGCCGCTGGTCACCCGGCAGCTTCTGCGCCGGTACGCCTGCCTGACGCGCCGCCATTGAAGCCCGGCGAAGCCTGTTGCCGTCAAGGCCTGACCTCGGCACCGCCTTAACCCGTTCCTAACGGCCGTTTGTCAAGCTGCGCCGGGGCGGGGTCTGTCAGCCCGTGCTCAAGCGGGGTCCAGTGGTATGCGTATTGTCTGGCGGCCGACGCTTGTCTGCTGTCTTGCTTTGGCCGCGGTGGCCGCTGGCGCAGGGGCCTGTTCCAGCTCCAAGCCCGGCAACGGAGGACGCTACGGTCCTGCGAGCCCCCGGCTGGTCGACGTCCATCAGCCGATCCCCAAGGGCGGTGGCACCTACAAGGTGGGCGCGCCCTATCAGATCGACGGGCGCTGGTATCTGCCGCAGGAAGACCCCAGCTACGATCGTACTGGCCTTGCCTCCTACTACGCGGAAGATTTTCACGGGCGGCGCACCTCCAACGGCGAAATCTTCGACATGTGGGCCCTGTCAGCAGCACATCCCACCTTGCCACTGCCCTCCTTGGCCTACGTCACCAATGTCGAGAACGGGCGCACGTTGCTGGTACGCATCAATGACCGCGGCCCCTACGTCAAAAACCGGGTGATCGACTTATCGCGGGCGACAGCTCGTTATCTTGGGGTCGAGGGACCTGGGCTGGCCCGGGTTCGCGTCCGTTACGCCGGTCCGGCGCCCCTCTCGGGTGACGACCGCCAGGAACAGCGCTTTCTCGCCTCCCGGCCCTGGTTCCAAATAAAGTTGGCGCGCGCACCCAATGACAGCCGCTAGGATTCGAGACTATTCTGAGTCCAAGCCCCGCAAGGCGTGGGGTGATGGATAGGGTCGGGGCGGGCGCTGGTGGGTTGGCGGCCGCCGTAGCGGGCGGTCACGGGGCAATGGCATGACGTGCGGATCAAACTAATGCGTGCTGGCCTTCCTGGTTGGCTGCGTGCCGTCTCCATGGGCTGGCTGTTGGCGCTGGCGGTGATCCATGCCGTCGCGTCAGGAGCTGGACCCGCGACCGCGCAGGGCGAGTTTAGCGTCAAGGCCGCGCAGGCCATCCTGCTGGATGCCGACACCGGCGCCATCATGTATCAGCGCAATGCCGATGAGCTCATGCACCCGGCCAGCATGAGCAAACTCATGACGCTCGCGGTCGCCTTCAAGGCGCTGAAGTCGGGCGATATCAAGCTTGCCGACGAATTCTTGATGAGTGAGAACGCCTGGCGCAAAGGCGGTGCGCCGTCGGGCACCTCGGCGATGTTTGTCCCATTGGGCACGCGCGTTTCCGTGGAGGAGCTCATCAAGGGCATTACAGTGCAATCGGGCAACGACGCCGCCATCTCGATTGCCGAGAACATGGCAGGCTCGGAGGACTTGTTTGCGCAGCGGATGACCCAGGAAGCGCGTGCGCTCGGTCTCAAGAAGTCCCTGTTCAGGAACGCCACCGGCCTCTACCAGCCCGACCACCAGATGACGGCACGCGAATTGGCGCTGCTGGCCCGCCACATCATCCAGGAGTATCCGGACTACTACGGCTACTTTGCCTTGAAGGACTTCCCCTACCGCAAGCACAAGTTCATCAACCGCAACCCGCTGCTCAATCTGGTGGCGGGTACCGATGGCCTCAAGACCGGTTTCATCAAGGAATCGGGCTATGGCATCGTCGCCTCCGCCAGGCAGGAGAACCGGCGGCTGATTGCCGTATTGAACGGCTGTTCCACCGCCGAGGAACGCCGTGATGAGGCACGACGCCTGCTGGAGTGGGGCTTCAAGAATTTCTCCGAGGTCAAGCTATTCGACGCCGGCGAGGTGATTGGTCATGCCAGGGTCTGGGGCGGGGAACGCATGTTCGTGCCGCTAACCGGCAATGGCGACGTCAATATTTGGTTGGCCCGCCTGCCCGCCAATCCGAGACTGAGGGCCGACATTATCTACAACGGTCCCCTGAAACCTCCCCTGCGCAAGGGCGAACAGGTCGCGCGCCTGCGCGTGACAACGCCCAGCGAAACCACCAATGAGGTTCCCTTGTACGTTGCGGAGGACGTGGGGCGGGCCGGGGTGATGCGCCGCGGACTTGACACGCTTTTGTATTTGGCTACCCGCTGGATCCCATAAGGGTCGGCAGGCGCGCCGGAAACGAGCCGGAGCGGCACGCCGAGCTGGCGCTCCCGCCGCTCCAGGCCCACATCAGGGGCCAGCACAGCAGGGGCCAGCACATCAGCGGCCAGCACAGCAGGGGCCATGCCATCAGGGACCATGACATCAGGAAAGTTCATAACCTTCGAGGGCGGCGAGGGGGTCGGTAAGTCCACGCAGGCAAAGCTGCTGGTCGAGCGCCTGGCCCGGCACGGGATCAACGCGATCCTCACGCGGGAGCCTGGCGGCTCGCCCTTTGCTGAACAGGTGCGATCATTCATCCTCGATCCCGGCACACCGATGCATGGTGCGCTCTCGGAGGCATTGCTGTTCTATGCCGCGCGTGCCGACCATCTGCAACAGACAATCCGCCCAACCCTGAGCGCGGGAGGTTGGGTGGTGTGCGACCGCTTTTCCAATTCGACCCGCGTCTATCAGGGTCTCGCGGGGGGTGTGGGACCGGACGTGATCGAGGCGCTCGAGCGCCTGGTGGTGAGCGACCACGGGCCCGACCTCACCGTGGTGTTGGACCTCGATCCGAAAGAGGGACTAGGCCGGGTCGGGCGCCGGGGCAGCACGGCGCCAGCTCCGACCGATGCCGATCGTTTCGAAGGCCGCGACCTGATCTTTCACGAGCGCCTACGGGCTGGCTACTTGGCGCTGGCCCATGCAGAGCCGCAGCGGTGCGTCGTCTGCGACGCCATGCGGCCGCCCGCCGACATCGCAGCGGCGGTCTGGCAAGCCGTCGAGCAGCGACTGCTGGCGGGTGCTCGCTGATGGCTCGCGCAACGGCGCCGCAGGAGACCGAAGCGCTGCCCGAAGCGGACCGGCTCGAAGGCTTTCCGCATCCGCGCGAGACGGCGAAACTGTTCGGCCACGAACGCCCCGAGCGCACGCTGGCGCAAGCTTTTGCCGGCGGACAGATGCATCACGCCTGGCTGCTCACCGGCCGCTGCGGCATCGGTAAGGCGAGCTTAGCTTATCGCCTGGCGCGGCATGCCCTGGCGCGGCCGCAAGAGCGTGATGCTACCGGCGACCTGCTGCAGGTGGCCTTCGAGACCAGCGCGGCCCGACAAGTGAAAGCGCTTTCCCATCCCGGCCTGCTGCTGTTGCGGCGTCCCTATGACAGCAGAGCCAAGCGCTTCGCGCAGACCATCCCGGTCGACGAAGTGCGCAAACTGAAATCGTTCCTGGGGCTAACGAGCGGCGAAAATGCCTGGCGCGTGGTGCTGGTCAATTCGGCCGACGAACTCAATCTCAATGCCGCCAATGCCCTCCTGAAGTCACTCGAGGAACCACCCGCACGCACGCTGTTCCTGTTGATCTCGGCGGAACCGAGCCGCCTGCTGCCCACCATCCGCTCGCGTTGCCGGCGGCTCGATCTGGCGCCACTCGCCGGCGAGCCTTTGCGGGCGGCCGCCGCCGCCGCACTGTCGGGGCGCGACCTGCAACTGCCGGATACGGAAGCCTGGGCCAAACTGGAAGCATTGGCACAAGGTAGCGTGCGCAGGGTACTGCAACTTACGGCCACCGGTGGGCTCGAGCTTTATGGGCGCCTCGAGCGCTGTCTCGGGTCGCTGCCCCGGCTTGATTGGACGTTGGCGCATGCCCTGACCGACGAGATGGGATTTGGCGCGCCCGAGCAGCACTACGAGGCCTTCTTCGAGCTGTTCTTCGATTTGCTGGCACGGCTGGTGCGCGCGCGGGCAACCGGCGAGGGTCGGCCTGCCGATCGTGCCCTGGCGGAACGGCTGATCGCGCCCGAGCGCCTGCCGGCATGGGCCGCCTTCTGGCAGGCGGCGGTCGCAGAGAAGGCCGACGCCGCCGAATTCAACCTCGATCGCAAAGCCACGCTCACCTCCCTGTTCGCGCGATTGGAGGCTCTTGCGCGCCCTTAGCCCGGCGATCGTGCCGGTGCATTGCCGGTGGCACTGGCGGCTTTTTCATGATAGGCCAGCCGCGCTCTTTCGATCAGATGCACGAAAACGATGATCAGCAAGGTTTCCACGTTGGTTTTCTGCCCGGGCGAAATGCTAAACCGGCGGCGCGCCCGAATGCGCTGACCAGCGGCGTCCCCGCAACGGACGCCCGTCATGACCTTTCCAGATCAACCCAGGGCGGAACCTGCGATATGAGCGGGAAACAGCAATTCTACATCACCACACCGATCTTCTATCCGAACGGCGTGCCACACATCGGCCACGCCTATACGGCGCTTGCCACGGATGCCATCGCGCGCTTTGAACGCCTCGACGACAAGGATGTGTTCTTCCTCACCGGCACCGACGAGCACGGTCTCAAAATGCAGCAGACAGCGCTCGCCGAGGGGCTGACGCCGCAGGCGCTGGCTGACCGCAATTCGCAGCACTTCCGCGACTTGATGGTTGCGCTCAACATCAGCCAGGATGACTTTATTCGCACCACCGAACCCAGGCACCACCGCTCCTCGGAAGAAATCTGGCGGCGCATGGAGAAGGCCGGCGACATTTATCTCGACAAGTATGCGGGCTGGTATTCGGTGCGCCAGGAGGCCTACTTCGATGAGAAGGAGACGGTGGTCGGTGCGGATGGTGTACGGCGCGAGCCGCTGGGCTCGCCGGTGGAATGGACCGAAGAGGAAACCTACTTCTTTCGCCTGTCCGCCTTCGCCGAGCGGCTGCTGGAGCACTACGAGGCGCATCCTGATTTCATCCTGCCGCCCGAGCGGCGCAACGAGGTGGTGAGCTTCGTCAAGGGGGGACTGACCGATCTGTCGATCTCGCGCACGTCGGTGGACTGGGGCATCAAAGTGCCGGCCGCGGTCCGGCGCGCCAGTACGCAATGCCCACGAGCACGTCATGTACGTATGGGTCGATGCGCTGACCAACTACATCACGGCCGCCGGCTTTCCCGACCCGACGGCGCCGCGCTGGCGCTATTGGCCGGCGGACGTGCACATCATCGGCAAGGATATCGTGCGCTTCCACGCCGTATATTGGCCGGCCTTTCTGATGTCGGCCGGCATTGCCGTGCCGAAGCGGGTCTTTGCGCACGGCTTTCTCTACAACCGCGGCGAGAAGATGTCGAAATCGGTCGGCAACGTGGTCGATCCGTTTGCGCTGGTGAAAGGCTACGGTGTCGACCAGGTACGCTACTTCTTCCTGCGCGAGGCTGCGTTCGGTCAGGATGGCAGCTACAGCCACGAAGCTATCGTCAACCGAATCAATGCCGACCTCGCCAATGACCTCGGCAATCTGGCACAACGCTCGTTGTCCATGATCGCGAAGAACTGCGGCGGCACGCTACCGCAGCCGGGCAACTTGATCGATGCGGACAAGGCGATCCTGGCGCAAGCCGATGCGCTTTATGCGAAAGTGCGCGCCGCCATGGATCGGCAGGGCCTCAAACTGTACTTGGACGCCGTCTGGGCCGTGGTGGCCGATGCCAACCGCTACTTTGCCGGCGAGGAGCCATGGGCCAAGCGTAAGACCGATCCGAAACGCATGGAGACGATCCTGTACGTGACCGCCGAGGTGGTGCGACAGGTGGCCATACTGGCGGGCGCCGGTCATGCCGGGTTCGGCCGCCAAGCTGCTCGACAGCCTAGGGCAGGAGGCAGCCGCGCGCAGCTTTGCCTCGCTGGGCGAGGCCGGCCGCCTGCAGCCGGGCCTCGCGCTTCCGGCACCCGTCGGCGTCTTTCCGCGCTACCTGGAGCCTGGCACGGACAGCAACGCCAAACCGCCAAAGAAATAGCCCACCTGATGCTTGTCGATCACCATTGCCACCTCGACTTTCCCGACTTTGCCGATGCGCTCGATGGCGTGCTCGAACGCGCGAGGGCGGCCGGCATCGGTGCTATGGTGAGCATCTCGACGCGCCTGCGCAGCTTTGCAAACCTGCTCGCCATTGCCGAGGCGCACGACAACGTCTTCTGCTCGGTCGGCACCCATCCGCACTATGCACACGAGGAGCTGGATATCCCCGTTGCGGAGCTGGTGCGCCTGTCGGGGCATCCCAAGGTAGTGGCAATCGGCGAAGCAGGGCTCGACTACTTTTACCACAACAGCCCGCGTCAGGCCCAGGCCGAGGGCTTCCGCCGGCATATCGCGGCGGCGCGCGCGACCGGCTTGCCGCTTGTGATCCATGCACGCGATGCAGATAGCGAGGTTGCCGCCATCCTCGAGGAGGAGACGGCCAAGGGTGCCTTCGCAGCCGTGCTGCACTGCTTCACGGGCGGCGAGGAGCTGGCGCAGCGAGGCCTCGCCCTTGGCCTTTATATCTCCTTCTCGGGTATCCTGACCTTCAAGAGGTCGCAGAGCCTGCGCGAGGTGGCCGCCGGCGTGCCCTTCGACCGCCTGCTGGTGGAGACCGATGCGCCCTATCTTGCACCGGGCCCGTTCCGCGGCAAGCGCAACGAACCGGCCTATCTCGTGCACACGGCCGCCGAGCTTGCGCGCGTGAAAGGCATATCCACGGACGAGATTGCCCGCATCACGACGGAGAATTTCCTTCGGCTCTATACCAAGGTTCCTCGCGCCGCGACGGCCCGCTCATGAGCCTCAAGATCACGCTGCTGGGCACCGGTTCGTCTGGCGGCGTGCCGCGGGTCGGCAACATCTGGGGTGCGTGTGATCCAAGCAATCCCAAGAACCGGCGCCGGCGTTGTGCGGTCCTGATCGAGCAGTTCGCCGGCCGTGGTCGCACGCGCGTGCTGGTCGACACGCCGGCTGATCTGCGCGACCAGCTGCTGGAAGCGCAGGTCGATTGTGTCGACGCAGTCCTTTACACCCACGATCATGCCGACCACACGCACGGCATCGACGACCTACGGGGCATCGCCTTCAACGCCCGCCGGCGTATCGACATCCACGCCGATGCGCGGACGTGCACCGCCCTGCTGCAGCGGTTCGACTACTGTTTCGTGCAACCGCCGGGCTCGGCTTATCCTGCGATTCTGAATGCCCACACCATCGCCCCGCCGGCGCCGGTGCAGGTGAATGGCGCCGGCGGCGCCATGCAGATCGTGCCACTTCCCCAGCAGCATGGTGATGTTCCCTCACTGGGCTTTCGCATCGGTGGCGTTGCCTACTCACCCGACATCAGTGCCATTCCGGAAGCGTCGCTGCCGCTGTTCGCCAACCTGGATGTGTGGATTGTCGATGCGCTGCGACCACAGCCGCACCCCAGCCACTTCAGCGTCAAGCAGGCGTTGGCTTGGATTGAGCGCTTGCGCGTCAAGCGGGCGATCCTGACGCACATGACGTCTGAACTTGACTACGAGACGCTGCGGCGCGAACTGCCGCCGCACGTGGAACCGGGCTACGACGGCATGGTGGTGCACGCCGCCTGAAAACGCGTTGGCACTAGCGTATTTCGTTCGTCTTCAAATCGAAAATGCGGCCGTTGTAAGCGCAGGCGGCCATCGCCAATTCGACGAACCTCTCGGTGATCTCATCCGGCCAGCGCAAAGTAGCAGGATCTTCGCCGGGAAAGGCCTTCGCCCGCATGGCCGTGCGGATCGGCCCGGGGTTGACCAGGTTGGCGCGGACGTTGGTGTTGATCATCTCCGCGGCATAGGTCTGCACCAGGGCTTCGAGTCCCGCCTTGGAGACGGCATAGGGCCCCCAGTACGCACGCCTGTTCACGGCCGCCCCGGAGGTCACGAAAATGCCACGGCCCGCTTCGGACCTGCGCAGCAGCGGGTCGAGCGTGCGGATCAGACGCCAGTTGCTGTTGAGGTTGAGGTCAATGACCTCCTTCCAGGCCTCGGCGGTTACGTGGCCGAGCGGCGAGAGCGGCCCAAGCACGCCGGCATTGCCTACCAAGATGTCGAGCTTGCCCCAACGCTGGAAAATGGTGGGACCGAGCGCGTCGATCCGGTCGTGATCGTTGAGATTGAGGGTCAAAAGCGTGGCCGGGCGGCCGAACTCGCGCACCTCGTCGTCGACTTCCTCGAGAGCTCCCGCGGTGCGCCCAACCAGGATCAGATGCGCGCCCTCCCGCGCGTAGGCGAGCGCGACGGCGCGGCCGATGCCGCGCGTTGCTCCGGTGATCAGCGCTAATCGATCGACAAGACGAGGGGAGTGCTGCATGCCCACACTGCTAGCCCCTCGGCGGCCGCAGTGGCAAGTGCGGCCGCCGAGACGGCGGCTGATTGTCCCCGTCGGTCCAGCTTCGCCGCAGAACCTTCAGTTGTTCTTAGGGGGCGGTTCTGGCTGCTTTTCCAGCAACTCCCTGGCCATTTTCATGGCGTCGTCATAGGCCTTCTGGGCGGCCTCCTTGGACTTGTCGATGTAGGGCCTGGCGGCATCGCCCGCCCTCTCGGTGGCCTGCTTGGCCTGCTCGGCGGTTTCTTTGGCCGTCTCCATGGCCTTGTCGGTGTAGGGCCTGGCCTTTTCGCGCGCCTGTTCGGTGGCTTGCAGCAGCTTTTCCGTGCCGCTGGCAGACAGCTCCTTGGTGCGCTTCCACAGCGTGCTGAACAGGCCTTCCTGCGGCAACAGGGTCCTGGCGTTGAGCGCGGCCACGGACCGGATGAGATCCTCGTGGTCCTTGCGGCCCTTGTCTTGAGCGACGTTGTCGCCACTGCCAGTAAAAACCAGCATGGGCGTGCAGGCCGTCACGATCTTGCGCCCGCTGCTGATCCACTGGGGATTTTCGACCTGTGTTTCCTGTGCAAAATAGATCTTCCTGCCGGCCGCCTCCTGACGCAGGATGGCCCGATCGATGACCGGGACGACGTGGCCGCCCAGCTCTTTTATCAGCGCGAAATGCGCGCTGTCGGGATCGGGGAATGCAACAAACAGGCTGACGGTGTCGTGCGCGCTCAGCCCTTCCCGAATCGCGCTCTCGATCGATGGCGTATGGCGCGGCTGCTGCATCCGGCCAAGACCGTTGGGGTCGATCGAGCGCAGGAACTGGAACGTATCGCCGCTGCCGGATTCGGCAGCCGGCAGTATGAAGCGCAGACGCTGCGCATTGGCGGTCAGCTCACCCCAGTTCGTCAGCTGCTCATTACGCGTCACCGCGTACAGGCATTGCCGCACGTCGTCCTGGCGCACGATGGTAAGCGCCGACTGGGCCCGCAGCTGCCCGCTGATGAGGTGGAAGGTGTCGAGCTGGGCGTAGCCCAGTTGGCGCGGATCGGCGAGCACGCGTTCGATGTTCTCACGCGTTCCGGTAGACGGCGTGCAGGCGAAATCGAGCTGCGCAAGCTTGAGTTGATTGGCGAGGAGCGGACAGAAGTTCCTGTGATAAGGCCCATCCACCGCCCCGGTGTTGATCCAGTTGGCGCTGGCAGGCGTGTCGAAGGCCACAACAACACCGATCGCAACGGCAAGTGCGTGGCTCATCTTCATGTGATTGCTCCTGCACGAAGCTGTGCTTGTCCAGCCAAGGCCGCAACTGCACTAGAAGACAACCGTGGCGCAAATGCGCGTCGCGCTTAAGCTTACGAAAATGTCATGGCGGCACGGCGCGCCATCACAGCAAGCGTCGCTCGAGGCTTTCGCGCCACAGCGCCAGGCCAGGAGCCACCAACAGCTCCATCATGAGCCCGCTGATCATCGCTGCACCCGGCAGCCCCCACAAAGTCACGGCATAGAGCCGTCCCAGGCCGCCGACCAGGACCAAGGCCGTGAGCAAGCGGAAGCGCGCACCATGCGATTCGATTGCTGGCACCGTCGTCCAGAAGCCAACACCAATGGCAAGGATCAGCCCTGAGAGGTAGCGCACATGGCTGTCGCCATTGAGCGACCAGCGCGCATAGGGGTCGAACGCAGAAAGCCCGCCATTGATGCCCGAGAGGCCAACCAGGATCGGCACGAAGGCAGCGAGCGTCACCAGGCATTGCAGGAGACGGCGCTCGCCGGCGAGCGTGAGAAGCGGACCCATTGGCTGAAGGCCGCTCCTCGCGGCATGGCTTGCTGCGCGACGGGGAGGGCGGGCCCCAAGGGTGCCCGCCGCCGCTTCCGTCATTCAGAAGGGAGGATGGCAATGTCGCTGATCGTACCCTTGAGGCCGGCTACCTTGCCTGCCGCCTTCGCCATGCCGCTGGCAAGGTCCACCGAATAGAGGGTGCCGCTGGCGAGCATCCAGCCGGTATTGCCACCCTTGCCGTCTGAGGAGATGTCGAAGGCCACCGGACCGTCGAATTTGACGCCAAGCATGCCAATGGTGTTGAGCGTGCCATCATTGGGCGGCGCCTGCTTGACGAGAGCACCGGTGCCCATGTCGATGTCGTAGAGGGCCGTTTCCTTGCTGCCCGCATAGCTGTTGGAATAAGCCGCCGCCGTCACCTTGGGCGGCATGCCCTTGTGCGTGTCGGCGTCGGCAAATTTCAGCGAACCATCGATAGTCGTCTTGCCGTCATCGACGTTGATGCGGTAGCTCATGCCCGTGTTGGTGAGTACGCGCAGGCGATCGGCGGCCGGATTGAAATCGACCGCGAACATCGCGCCGCGCGGCAGCTGCTCGGAGAGCTGGCTCTTCTTCTCCCATTTGCCGGTCCGGGCATCGAGCGTGACGACAGCGCCGTCCGCCGTCATACCGTAGAGTTTGCCATCGGCGGGACGCACGTCGATGCCGGCCAGGCTGGCGCCGCCGGAGAGCGCAACCGACCCGGTGACCTTGTTTTGCTGCGTATCAATCCAAACGATGGCTTTTCCGTCCTGTAGGGCGGCGATGGTAGCGGCCTCAACGGCCTGGCTGGCGATGCCACCAGCGAGAAGCGAGGCCAGGGCGGTAAGCACGGATTGGCTGCGAATTGGCAACTGCATTGCGGGTCTCCCTTGACGTGTTCAACTCCTTTGCGGAGCTGGCAACGTCTACGCAGGGTGCCGGCGTCCGGTTTTCACCGTCGCGGTCACAAGATGGTGAGACAGCGGTGATGCAGGGAGGCAGCGAGCGGGACGCCTAAAATTTCTGCGTGAGCTCGGCGTCGTCGGGCTCCCTATCCGGCACACGCTGGTTCGCCGCCGCGATCGCCGGCAGGACGGCCTCGGCGTTGTCGACGGTGATGAAGCGCACATCCATGTCTGGCCGGATGAACTGCTCGCGGTTCATGTGCTGCAACAGGGACAGAAGGGGCGCCCAGAACCCTTTCGCGTTCAACAGTACGATCGGCTTGTTGTGCCGACCAAGCTGCGCCCAGGTCAGCTGCTCCACCAGTTCTTCGAGCGTACCGATGCCGCCCGGCAAGGCAACGAAGGCATCGGATTTGTCGAACATCAACTGCTTGCGCACATGCATGTCTTTGACGACAATGAGCTCGTCGGCGGCACGCAGCATGCGCTCCTTTTTCGACAGGAATTCGGGAATGATGCCGGTGACGTGACCGTTGTGGGCAAGCACCGAACGCGCGATCTCGCCCATCAGACCAAGACCCCCGCCACCATAGACGAGCCCGACCCCGGCCTCGGCCATCTGCCGCCCGAGCGCCCTGGCGGTTGCCGCGTAAGCGGGATCCTTGCCCGTATTGGAGCCGCAGTAGACACAGATGGTTGGCCTGCGCGCCTGCCGCTTGCGGGTGTTCTTATTGGTTCTTTCCTGCATATAAAACCTTCATGGCTGGCGGCAATCTCCCCTAGCTTGCCCTGTTCGTGTCCTAGTTGTCATGTGTCGGGCCTGGGACATGTAAATAGTAGCCAAGACGCCGGAGCCAAATTGCGGCCTGCCAGGCCCGGCGGGCGGCTAGCGCCAGGCAAATCTTGTGGGCTAAGGTAGCTGCGATCACGGGGCGAGCGCTTCGAGCGCCGCGAGAGGTGCCGTGGGGACGCGCCATCGACGCGGCCGGCCTTGGAGGGACGCAATGCGGCCGGCCTTGGAGGGAGCCAATATTGTGAATAAGGCTGCCTGGGTTCTGGTTGCGCCTACGGTTGCGCTTACGGCCCTGTGCGACCCGGCCATCGCGCAGGTTCAGGGGGAGGACCCCGTGCGCCGGCAGGCCGAGGAGCTGGCCGCAGAGGCGTCCCGGAAATTCGGCGAAGTGCTGAAAGGGCAAGTGCCGGATCCAGCACCGCCGCGCCGGGCGGACGAGCCGGGCACCGAGGCAGGCGGCGATCCTACGCTGAATGTGCTGCTCTATTGGCTCGACTATTCGGAACACGAATACCGGGGCATCATGCGCCGGCTGGCGCTTGAGGGTCGAGGTTCGGGCTGGGATCCGGTCACGCTGAGCTGGCTGAAACGGTCAAGCCAGCAATTCCAATCCATCATGGCAAGGCTCGCACGGGCGGGCGCCCCGGCGGGCAAGTGGGACCCCGTCGCGGACGCCGACAAGCGCCGCCTCGAGGGCACAGCGGTTGCCGGCCGTCCCGCCACCGCAGCGCCATCAGATGCGCCATGGCCAACGGCCGGCCGGCACACCGACGGCGGGCACGCCGTTGGCGCCGAGGCTGACAAAGCCGCCGAGGCCAGCCCGGCCGATGCGGCAAAGGAGGCCGCCGCCAACAGGCTTGCCCTGATCAAAGAGCGCGCCGAGGCCGAGGCCAGGCAGGCAGCAGATCAGGAGGCGGCGGCAGCGGCCAAAGCCGGCACGCAGGAAAGGCAAGAGGCAGCAGCGGCAGCCGCAGTGCCCGCGGCGGAGGCCGGCAAGGCCGAAAGCACCCGCCCGCTCCCAGAGGCAGGCCAGGCTGAGACTGCCGAACGCCCCGATGAGGCAACAGGGCGCCATCTGGAGCAGGCAAACAACCAGCCGCCGATGCCGGCGCGGGAAGCCCAACCACCTGCCGCAGAGGTCAGGGCGCCGGAGGCTGCGCCAGCACAGACGGGTGAGGATCTGGAGGCGCCGGCGGCGAGCCCCACGGCACCCGCAAGTCAGCTCGCCCAAGCCGGGACAGGCGCCGCGGCTGCGGGCGGCGTCGCGCCCACAAAAGAGGTCAGGGCGCCGGAGGCTGCGCCAGCACAGACGGGCGAGGATCTGGAGGAGCCGGAGGCGACGAGCCCCACGGCATCCGCAAGTCAGCTCGCCCAAGCCGGGACAGGCGCCGCGGCTGCGGGCGGCGTCGCGCCCGCCAACGGCACCGCCGTGCCACCGATCCCGGCGGCATCGGCGCCAAGCCAACGCCGGGTCTCGCAGATTGCAAAGACCGCGGTACCCAAGATGCGGCTGCGTAAGATCGCCGGCCTAACAGCCTCGGATCGTTGCGAGACTGCCGGCGCCAGCGTCCAGCTGCCCGGCTGGTATGTGGTCAAGAAGGGCGACACCCTGTGGGCCATCGCCGAGCGGCACTACGGAGCCGGGGCGCGCTATCGACGGATTTACAAGGCCAATCAGGGCCGCCTGCCCCGCGGCCCCGACTGGATCGTGCCCTGCCAGCACCTCTATCTACCGCCGCAGCGCCGCAGAGCCTAGCTGCCGCTGAGGCGATGCGCCCGGGCGATGCTGCGGCCTGGCAGCGACTATTGCCGTGGCGCGGCCGGATCCCATCGACAATTGCGGCAGCGGGCAGTAAAGCCAGCCCATGCAACGCGTCGTCACCGACACGGGCTCCGTGGCAGGACCCCAGGCCAAGGCAACCGCCGCCGGCACCAGGTTCTCCGGACAATTGCGCGTGTTGCGCAGCCTGGTCCCTTATGTGTGGCCTTCGGATCGCCCCGACTTGCAGGCGACGGTCATTGTCTCCCTGGTGCTGATGCTGCTGGCCAAGATCGTCACCGTCGCCATGCCGTTCGCGTTCAAGTGGGCGACGGACGCCCTGGTCGCACTGGCTGGTGGCAAACTACCCCCAGGGCAGACCTGGGCGTGGCTGGCGGGCGCCCCCGTCCTGGCGACGGTGATCTACGGGCTCACGCGTATCACCATGAGCCTGTTGGTGCAGCTGCGGGAGGGCATGTTTGCCAAAGTCGCGTTGCATGCGGTGCGCAAGCTGGCGCTGAAAACTTTTCAGCATATGCACCAGCTCTCGCTGCGCTTTCACCTCGAGCGCAGGACCGGCGGCCTCACGCGTGTGCTTGAACGCGGAAGGCTCGGCATCGAGAACATCACGCGCATGACCCTGATGACGTTCGTCCCAACCCTGGTTGAGTTCGCCCTAGTGGTTGGGGTGCTCGCCTACGAGTTCGACTGGCGTTATGCGACCGTCGTCGTGGTGATGATCGCCCTCTACCTGCTGTTCACGGTGCGCGCCACCGACTGGCGCATCCAGATTCGGCGCAGCATGAACGAGAGTGACACGGAGGCCAACACCAAGGCGATCGACAGCCTACTGAACTACGAGACAGTCAAATATTTCGGCGCTGAGGAGCGCGAGGCAAAGCGCTACGACAAAGCCGTCGCCCTCTATGAGCAGGCCAGCGTCAAGAGCTATAGCTCGTTGGCAGTGCTCAACAGCGGACAGGCGGTGATCTTCGCCCTGGCGCTCACGCTGTGCATGGTGATGGCGGTCAATGACATTGCTGCCGGCCAGAAGACGGTTGGCCATTTTGTGATGGTCAATGCCTTGATGCTGCAGCTTTTCATTCCACTCAACTTTATGGGCATGGTGTATCGCGAGATCAAGCAGTCGATGATCGACATCGAGCGCATGATGGACCTGCTGATGGCAGCGCCGGAGGTAAGCGACCGCGCCGGCGCTAAGCCCTTGCAGGTGAAAGCCGGCACGATCCGCTTCGAGGACGTGAAATTCGCCTATGATCCGGAACGGACGATATTGGACGGATTGTCGTTCGAGCTGCCGGCCGGCAAAATGCTGGCAATCGTCGGGCCGTCGGGCGCCGGCAAATCGACCCTCTCTCGCATCCTGCTGCGCTTCTACGACGTCGCTGGAGGGCGCGTCACCATTGATGGCCAGGACATCCGCGATGTCACCCAGAGTTCATTGCGAGCCGCGATCGGCGTCGTCCCGCAGGACACGGTGCTGTTCAACGACACCATCCTCTACAACATCCAGTACGGCCGGCCAGAGGCCACTTTGCAAGAGGTGCGCAAAGCCGCGGCCATGGCGCAAATCGACGAGTTCGTGCGAGCGCTCCCCGATGGCTATTTGACCATGGTCGGCGAGCGCGGTTTGAAGCTCTCCGGTGGCGAGAAGCAGCGCGTCGCCATCGCCCGGACCATCCTCAAAGGCCCGCCGATCCTGATCCTGGACGAAGCGACCAGCGCGCTTGATAGCCATACCGAGAAAGAGATCCAGGACGCGCTCGACGAGGTCTCCAGGAATCGCACCACGCTGGTGATCGCCCATCGCCTGTCCACCATTGTCGGCGCCGACCGCATCCTGGTCTTGGATGGGGGACGCCTGGTCGAACAGGGCACGCATGCTGAGCTACTGGGCCAGGGCGGGCTTTACGCCAGCCTGTGGAACAGGCAGCGGCAGGCCGAGAAGGCACGTGAAGAATTGGCCGAGGCCTTGGCGCAGGAAGGCGAACGCATCCGGCAAGGTCGCCTCGACGCGGCCGCTGAGCTGGGCGCGACCCCGGCGCCGGCAGCCGAGCTTTTGGGCCGCGCAGATGATGCGCCGGCGAGCTGAGGGCAGAGAAAATGCCAAAGGCGCGGCGCAGCTGCTGCGCCCGGCCGATTTTCGGGAGGGGCTCGATCACCCCTGGCTTGGCGCATACCAGGGGGTGATGGCCCCGCCCCCCGCAAATTTGCCCCCTGCGGTCCTACCTGAGCTGATGACAAAAAGTGGTGACCGTTACGGAGGGATGTGGGCTTGAGGCAGCGGAGCTGGCGACGTGGCAGATGTGGGCGACAGTAACGGGCGCGGACGATCGATCGGCACAACGCGGCCTCAACTCGGCGCCCAGCGTTGGTCGCTGGCCCACCAGAGCCTGCACCGTCTCGGCGCTCTGCTGCGGCAGGCTTGGCGGCTCATACGGCCGATCCTTCGCACCACGCTGCAGATCCTGCTTGCCCTCATCATCGTGTTCGAGGAGTGGGGCTGGCGGCCGCTGGCAGATTTGCTGGGCAGGCTGGCCAGTTGGAGACCGTGGGCGCAGGTCGAATATGCCATCGCCCGGCTGCCGCCCTATGCAGCGCTGCTAGCGTTTGCCTTGCCCTCGCTGCTCCTGCTGCCGCTCAAGTTCTTAGCCCTGTTCCTGATTGCCAACGGACAGTTCTTGGGTGCCAGTGTGCTGTTCATCGCTGCCAAGGTGGTTGCCACGGCGCTAGTCGCGCGCCTGTTTGCCCTGACCCAGCCGGCGCTGATGCAGATCGGCTGGTTTGCCTGGACCTACGATACCGTCATGCCGTGGAAGGACGCCCTGACCGAGCACGTGCGCGCGTCCTGGCCCTGGCGGGTGGCGCGGCTATGGAAAGAGCGTCTGCGTCGGCTTGCTGCGGCGCAGTGGCGCAAGCTTTCCCCGACCGTCCTAATGGCACGCGCCGCCCTCGTCGCTGGCGCGGTGCTGCTGGGCAGGCGTGTGCGGCTGACCGGGGCACGCCTGTTCAAACAACTCAAGCGCCGATCGGAGCTGCAACGGTAGGCTCAGCGCCCACCGGACCGCTACGGCTCAAGCGAATTGGGCACGGGCGTAGCCTTGCAGGTAGAGCAGCGAGGAAAGATCGCCATGGTCGATCCGCACCGCGGCTGCTTCGGCCACGATCGGTTTGGCGCGAAAGGCAACCCCGAGACCGGCCTCCCGGATCATGGCGAGATCGTTGGCACCGTCGCCGACGGCCAGCGTCTCCGCGGGACGCAGCTGCAACTCGCGCGTCAGGCGATGCAGCGCGGCCAGCTTGGCCTCCCGGCCGAGGATGGGCAAGCGCACGCTTCCCGTCAGCTTGCCGTCGGCGATCAGCAGCGTATTGGCTTGCTGGCTGTCAAAGCCGAGGCGGGCGGCAATGCGCTCGGTAAAAAAGCTGAAACCGCCCGACACGAGCGCGCAATAGGCACCGTGGCGGCGCATGGTTTTGACCAATGTTTCGGCGCCGGGCATCAGGGTCACCCGCCGTGTATAGATCTCCTGCAGGAGACCCGCATCAAGCCCGGCCAACAGCGCGACGCGCTCGCTGAGTGCGGCCTCGAAGGCGAGTTCACCGCGCATCGCGCGCGCGGTGATCTCGCGGACGCGATCCTGGCAGCCGGCATGGGCGGCCAGCTCATCCAGGCACTCCTGATTGATGATGGTTGATTCCATGTCCGCCACGAGCAGCTTCTTGCGGCCTTGGGCGGCGGCCGGAAGGATATTGATGTCGATCGGCCGCGGCGCCACAACGGCGCACAGGCGCGCGCGCAGGGGCGCATGGTCGCTCCGCCCCCGCGCCGCCAGCAAGCCCTGCCACGCCACCCCTGGAGCAAGCCAGCGCTCGTCGATCATGCTGCCGGGGTCGAGCTGCCTGCGCACCGCGGCGATGACGGTCACATCGAGCGCGGGCGCCGCGGACGGCCCCGTCAGGAAGAGGGCGTCGTGCATGGTCCCTGTCATCATGCGGCTCCTAGCGGGCGCGGGTCAGCCGCGCGCCGCTGGCAGTTGTTGCATTGCGCACCGGACTGCGGCCTAACTGGGCGCGCCCCCAACGCTTGGCAACCGCACCTTTGGATGGCCGACCCTTGGAGCTCGTCCCTTGACAGCCCGTCCCTTGCAGGCACGCGCCATTCTTATTGCCGGCCCGACGGCCAGTGGCAAGTCCGGGCTGGCACTGGCGCTGGCCGACCGGCTCGGCGGTGTCATCATCAATGCCGACAGTATGCAGGTCTATCGTGAACTGGCCATTTTGACGGCCCGGCCGGGTCGGGCCGACCTGGCACGCAACCCGCATGCCCTTTACGGCTTTTTGAGCGGCGCGGAGGCCTATTCCGCCGGACGCTTTGCGACCGATGCGGCGGCGGCGATCGACGGCGCACGGGCCCAGGGGCGCCTCCCCATCATCGTCGGTGGTACCGGCCTTTATTTCAGAGCCCTTTTGCAAGGTTTATCGCCCGTGCCCGCCGCCGATCCAGACGTGCGCGCCTACTGGCGCGCGCAAGCCCTGCAGCGCACCCCTCGGGAGTTGCACGCCATCCTCGCCGAACGCGACCCCGTCATGTCGGCCCGGTTGCAGCCCAGCGATCCGCAGCGGATCGTACGGGCGCTGGAGGTCCTCGAGAGCACGGGGCGTTCGTTGGCCGACTGGCAACGCCAGCCGGGCCGGCCGGTGCTGCCGGTGGCTGAGACGCTGCGTCTGCTCTTGCTGCCGCAGCCCGCGGGCCACGCCGGCGCCATCAGCAAGCGCTTCGAGGGCATGCTGCGGCAGGGAGCCCTCGAAGAAGTGCGCGGCTTGTTGGCGCTCGGGTTATCTCGCGAGCTGCCGATTATGCGCGCCCTGGGGGTGGCGCCGCTGGCCGACCACCTCGCCGGCAAGCTCAGCCTGCCGGCGGCCTCTACCGCTGCGACGCTGCAGACGCGGCAGTACGCAAAACGACAGCTGACTTGGTTCAAACGAAATATGATTGCGTGGAACAGCTTCGAAATGGAAGAAATGGAAAAGATAACCGCAAAAATCTTGGCATTCATTGAACCTTAGCGGTTGACCCCACAGGCTGCGCGCCTCTATCTAGGCGCGGCCCCTCCCGGGGTTTGCGTAACGGAGCCTGCAGCATGGCACTCAAGATGAGCGGCGCAGAGATGGTCATTCGGGCGCTCGCCGATCAAGGCGTCGAGCACATCTTCGGCTATCCCGGCGGCGCGGTGCTGCCGATTTATGACGAGCTGTTCCAGCAGGAGAAGGTCAAGCACGTGCTGGTGCGCCAGGAAGGCGGTGCAGTACATGCCGCCGAAGGCTATGCGCGATCGACCGGCAAGGTCGGTGTGGTGCTGGTCACCTCAGGCCCCGGAGCCACCAATGCCGTGACCGGCCTTACCGACGCGCTGATGGATTCCATACCCGTCGTCTGCATCACGGGTCAGGTGCCGACACATTTGA
This sequence comes from uncultured Alphaproteobacteria bacterium, assembly GCA_963820375.1. Taxonomy (GTDB): domain Bacteria; phylum Pseudomonadota; class Alphaproteobacteria; order Rhizobiales; family Hyphomicrobiaceae; genus AWTP1-13. Next base: position 87,568 of record CAWFZX010000027.1, read on the forward strand.
TCGGCAACGACGCCTTCCAAGAGTGTGACACCGTGGGCATCACCCGCCCCTGCACCAAGCACAATTGGCTGGTCAAGAGCGTCGAGGATTTATCACGCATTCTGCACGAGGCCTTTTACGTTGCCCGTACCGGTCGGCCGGGGCCGGTCGTGGTCGACATTCCCAAGGATGTGCAGTTCGCTATCGGCACCTACACCGGACCCAAGGACGTCAAGCACAAGACCTACCAGCCGCGCCTGCGGGGAGATGTCCGGGCGATCGCGCAGGCGGTCGATCTGATGGCACACGCAAAGCGGCCCGTGCTCTACACGGGTGGCGGCGTCATCAATTCAGGACCGAAGGCCAGCCAGCTCCTGCGCGAGTTGGTCCGTCTGACAGGCTTTCCCATCACCTCGACCCTGCTGGGCCTCGGCGCCTTTCCCGCATCCGGCAAGGAATGGCTCGGCATGCTCGGCATGCACGGCACCTACGAGGCCAATCTTGCGATGCACGATTGCGATGTCATGGTGTGCATCGGTGCGCGCTTTGATGATCGCATCACAGGCCGCATCGATCAGTTTTCTCCGCGTTCGCAGAAAATCCACATCGACATCGACCCCTCCTCGATAAACAAGAATGTCAAAATCAACGTGCCCGTGATCGGCGATGTCGCCTATGTACTGGAGGAGCTGATCCGCGCCTGGAAGGCGAAGGCGGCCACCGTCGACAAAACAGCGCTCAAAACCTGGTGGGCGCAGATCGATCGCTGGCGGGCCAAGAAGTGCCTGAGCTACAAGAATTCCGACGACTTCATCATGCCCCAATATGCGATCCAACGGCTCTATGAACTCACCAAGGATCACGACACCTACATCACGACCGAAGTCGGCCAACACCAGATGTGGGCAGCGCAGTTTTTCGGCTTCGAGAGCCCAAACCGTTGGATGACCTCGGGTGGGCTCGGCACCATGGGCTACGGATTGCCGGCCGCCATCGGCGTGCAGATGGCGCACCCCAGGTCGCTCGTCATCGACATTGCCGGCGATGCCTCGATCCTGATGAACATCCAGGAGATGTCGACGGCGGTGCAGTTTCGGCTGCCGGTCAAAGTCTTCATCCTCAACAACCAATATATGGGCATGGTGCGACAGTGGCAGCAGCTCCTGCACGGCAACCGCATTTCCGAGAGCTACACGGCGGCGATGCCGGATTTCGTCAAACTGGCCGATGCCTACGGCGGCATCGGCATCAAGTGCGAGAAGCCGGGCGACCTCGACGATGCCATCAAGGCGATGCTGAAGGCGCCGAACGACAAACCGGTCCTGTTCGACTGCCGCGTCGCCGCGCTTGCCAATTGCTTCCCCATGATCCCTTCGGGCAAGGCGCACAACGAGATGCTGCTGGGCGAAGAGGTGACGGCCGAGGACATTGACAAGGCGGTCGGCAAGGAAGGCAAGGTGCTGGTCTAGCCGGTTGTGCCGAAGGCGCACACAGGTCAATAGCCGAAGGCGCACACAGGTCAATAGCCGAAGGCGCACACAGGTCAATAGCCGGAGGCAGGCGTATCACCGGCCGACGGCATTCAACGGCAGCGGACCGCAGGCCTGCCAACGCAAATTGGCTCGAGCTGCCGCCGCTCTTTGCGGCCATCACAGGGGCCGGCTCAGCCCGTCATTGATCAAGAGAAACAGACCATGCCCAACACCCAGCCTGGCTCCGCCTACTTCCTGGAAGAGCGCAGTGATAAGCCCGAGACGCACACGCTCTCGATCCTGGTCGACAACGAGCCGGGAGTTCTCGCCCGCATCGCCGGGTTGTTCTCCGGCCGCGGCTACAACATCGAGAGTTTGACGGTGTCGGAGACCGAGCACGCCAAGCACCTCTCCCGCTTCACCGTCGTCACAACTGGAACGGCCATGGTGCTGGAACAGATCAAGAGCCAGCTCGAAAGGCTCGTGAACGTGCACCGTGTCGTCGACCTGACAGCGATGGGCGATCCGTTGGAACGCGAACTGGCGCTGATCAAAGTCACCGGCAAGGGGGACAAGCGCATCGAGGCCCTGCGTATGGCGGAAATCTTCCGCGCCAACGTCATCGATGCCTCCACTGAGCATTTCGTGTTCGAAATCACAGGCCGCACGTCCAAGATCGAGCAATTCATTTCGATCATGACCGAGCTTGGCTTGCTGGAGGTGTCCCGCACCGGCATCGCCGCCATCGGGCGCGGCGCCAAAGGAATGTGAGCTGCGCGCGATAGCTCGACACGCCGGGCGCCAATGGCAGCAGGGAACGCGAAGATCGAAAGCTGCGCGTGACACACCGCAACCAGGCCGCATAGAGTGCGATCTTTTCGACGAGGGACCTATGCGCCAGTACAAAATCGCCGCTATTCCTGGCGACGGCATCGGTACGGAGGTGGTTGCCGCCGGTGTGGAAGCACTCATCGCCTGCGCCGCTCGCGACGGCGGCTTCCAACTCGCCTTTGAGCAGTTCGACTGGGGCTCGGAACGCTACAAGAAGACCGGGGCTTTCATGCCGACGAACGGTCTCGACCTCATCCGCCAACACGATGCCATCTTGTTCGGGTCAGCGGGCGCGCCCGACGTGCCCGACCATATCACGCTGTGGGGCTTGCGACTGGCCATCTGCCAACCATTCGACCAGTACGCCAATGTGCGGCCAACGCGGGTACTGCCGGGCATCACCAGTCCGCTGCGGCAGGTCTCCGGTCCGGAACTCGACTGGGTGATCGTGCGTGAGAATTCCGAAGGCGAATATGCCGGAGTAGGTGGGCGCGTGCACCGCGGTTTGCCGGAGGAGGTGGCGACGGATGTATCGATGTTTACCCGCAGCGGCATCGTCCGCATCATGCGGTTTGCCTTCGAGTTGGCACGCTCGCGACCGCGCAAGCTGCTCACCGTGGTGACCAAATCGAACGCCCAGCGGCATGGCATGGTGCTGTGGGACGAAATTGCTATCGAGGTCGCGCGTGAGTTTCCCGACGTCCGCTGGGACAAAATGCTGGTCGACGCCATGACCATGCGTATGACCTTGAAGCCAGACAGCATTGATACGGTGGTGGCGACCAACCTGCATGCCGATATCCTGTCTGACCTGGCGGCGGCATTGGCAGGCTCGCTCGGCATCGCGCCCACCGCCAACCTCAATCCCGAGCGCAGGTTTCCCTCCATGTTCGAACCGATCCACGGCTCCGCATTCGATATTATGGGCAAAGGTATCGCCAATCCGATCGGCACCTTTTGGTCGGGCGTCATGCTGCTCGAGCACCTGGGCGAGCGGGCGGCGGCGAACCGGTTGATGCGGGCGATCGAACGGGTCACGGCCGATAAGAGCTTGCATACCCCCGATCTCGGCGGCGCCGCAACGACGCGCCAGGTGACGACCGCCGTCTGCGAAGCGCTGCTGGGCGACAATCGGTAGCGGCGGCGATTCGGCCAGTGTTGTCGCCTGTTGTGGCGTGTGGTGGCTTATGCGGACAGCGCGTGCGATGCAGGAACGGGCGCGCTATCCTGCAATATCCTTCAGTGGCGACCTCCAGGGAGAATGACATGCAACTCAGATGCGCTACTTTGGCGTTCATGCTGGCCGCGCTGGCGGCGGCGGCAACGGCCAGCGAGGCGCAGCAGGCCTACCCGACGCGGCCCATCACGATCGTGGTGCCGGCCGCTGCTGGCGGTCCGACGGACACGGTGGCGCGGCTGATTGCCGATCCGATGAGCCGGACGCTCGGCCAGCAGATCGTGGTCGAAAATGTCGGCGGGGCGGGAGGCACCATCGGCGTCGGGCGGGTCGCAAAGGCTGGAGGCGACGGCTATACGCTGTTGGTTTGGCACATCGGCCAATCCACGGCGCCCTCGCTTTACGACAACCTGCGCTACGACGTGTTCAACGATTTCGATCCGATTGGACGCATCACCGATGTGCCAATGACGATCGTCGGCAAGAAAGATCTGGCGGCCAAGGATATCGGCGAACTGATCGCCTGGCTGAAGGAAAAACAGGATCAGGTGACCTACGCACACGCCGGCATCGGATCGGCGGCACACTTGTGCGGACTAATGTTCATGAGCGCGCTCAACATCAAGATGCATGCTGTTGTCTACCGCGGCACCGGTCCGGCCATGAATGACCTGGTGGGCGGTCAATTCGACATGATGTGCGATCAGACCACCGGCACCACCAACCAGATCAAGGCGGGCACGATCAGGGGCTTTGCCGCCACCACTAAAACCCGCATTGCCTTGCTGCCCGAGTTGCCCACGCTCGATGAATCCGGCGTCAAGGGCTTCGAGGTCTCTGCCTGGCACGCGCTGTGGGGACCGAAGGGTCTGCCCAAGGAGGTGGTAGAAAAGCTGACGGCGGCCCTGCAAGGGGCCTTGCAAGAGCCCGTCGTGATCGAGCGCATGGCAGGGTTGGCCACAGTACCCGTGGCGCAGGATCTGGCCACGCCAGCGGCCTTGAAGGCGCAGCTTGAGTCGGAAGTGGCGAAGTGGGGAGCGGTGATCAAAGCGGCCGGCGTCAAGGCCAATTGAGCCCTAGTGGCGAAGGCGGGCAGCCGTTGCCGCTTTGGTCTTGATGGGTTCGGGCGACGTGCGCGCGTTGCTCAGCGCGTCGCCTAGCGCCGCGGCGTCGCGCGGCGTAACCGCGAAGGAGACACTGAAGCCGTCCGGCGTCGTCAGCGTCAGAAGAATCGATTTCTCATCGACATCCCGATTGAGCTGCCAATCACCCAAAGGATAAACGGTGCGCAGCGAGGCATCGCCGGTGCGGCGCTGAACGGCCTCTTGCAGCATTGCCGGCAAGGTCATCAGCAGGCTGCTGAGGCTTTCGTGCGGCACGTAAAGCAGCGCTGGCTTGCCGCTGTGGTCCGTGAAGCCGATCTCGACATGCCGCCCCGAACAGCACACGTCGAAGTGCGTGAGCGATTGCATGGCAATACGTCGAATGTTGTTGGACATGGGCTCCGCCTATTGCTGGCGCGGGCTTCCTGCTGCGCCGTGCAACGCACAGTATCTATTGTTGACCAATAGAGTCAAGATTTCGGCGCTGGTTTTTGACAAAGCGTGGCTGCGGTGCGTTAATTGCGCAAGTTCCAGCCTCGGCTGGCTTGGGAGGTTGCCATGCCTTGCACGTTGCGCGGCGCGTTAACTGTAATATGGCTCTGGTTCGCTTCGACCGCCTCGGCCCATTCGCCCGAGCAGGCGCCGCACCAGCGTTACGGCCTGGGTGATTTCAGGCTGGAAAGCGGCGAGGTGATCAAGGATTTCTCCATTTCCTATGTGACGCATGGCCGGCTCAATGCCAACAAAAGCAATGCGATCCTGATGGTGACCGCCATCAGCGGCAATCACCATCGCCTGGACTTCATGATCGGCCCGGGCAAGGCACTGGATCCTGACAAGTATTTCATCATTTGCACCGATGCGATCGGCAACGGCCTGACCACCTCGCCAAGCAACAGCCCAACGCAGCCCCGCATGCAGTTCCCCAAGTTTGGCATCCGAGACATGGTGGCCTCGCAGCACCGGCTGCTGACGGAGCACCTTGCCATCAACCATGTGTTGGCCGTAGTCGGGCCATCGATGGGCGGCATGCAAGTCCTGCAATGGGGTGTCTCTCATCCCGAGTTCATGGATGGCCTGGTGGCGCTGGTGCCGCTGGCGAAGACCCCGGCTTGGACGGTGACCGTGCTGGAGGCATCGCGCAAGGCGATCATGCTCGATCCGGCCTGGCAGGAGGGCAACTATACGAGCCCGCCAGAGCACGGCATTCGCTTGTGGCGGGACATTCTGCTCTTGGCCGCGCGTACACCGGAGATCAATCGTGATCAGTTCCCCAACAACCAACTCGATGTGCTGCCCTGGCTCAAGCAAACCGAGACCAACCTGATCAAGGCGTTTGACGCCAATGATTGGATTTATCAAACCTGGGCGTATGAGCGGCACGACGTCGGCAGCACGCCCGGCTTCAATGGTGACACGGCCAAGGCGCTGCAGACGATCAAGGCCAAGACCCTGATCCTGCTTGGCAGCAAGGACCTGCTCAATCCGGAGTGGGAGCCGCAGGATGCCGCCAAGAACATCAGAAACGCCAAGGTGGTGACCATCAGGCCCGCAGCGGTGACCGGACACGCCGCCGCCGGTGGCGCGTTTGCGCCCGATGTCGAGTTCATCAACCGCGAGACGATTGGCTTTCTGGATGTCGTAACCGAGGGCGGCAAGAAGGGCAATTGAGCGTGCGCAACGCGTCAGCGCGAAGGCATCGCCGGCGGCGCCGTGACGACCACTTCGCTGACGCCGTAGCCCGCTTCGGCGGGGATGCGCAGCCGTCGCCGGCCCTCGGGCAGCCGCTCGACCTCAGGCGTTACCGTCACGATGGGACTGGCCCGCGCCGCAGCGATCGCCTCGGCAACGGTGGCGTGGCGGGCAAGCTTGCTCAAGTTCATTTGCGTCGCGAACACCAGCGTGCGCGTCCCGGCTTGCGCTGCGCTTAAGGCTTGTTGCGGACTAATCCACACTCCTTCGACGGACTCGGCCCCGTCATGGGCGCCGAGCTGATGCACCGGCGCAGCAACCAGCAGGAAATGCGTGTCGAAACGCTTCGGCACACCCGCAGGTGTGATCCAGTGCGCGAACGGCACCATCAGATCGGTCGCCAAGGTCAGAGCTTCACGACGGACGATCTCCAGGAAGGAAATCGTGCCGGTGAGCAGGTCGGCACGGTACCCATCAACCAGCCGGTGCGCCTCCTCGGCCGACAGGAGGCCAGCGGCCCCCTGCCTGCGCGCAAGCATCAAGCCCGCCTCCTCGAAGCTCTCACGGGCGGCGGCGATGTAGTAGGGATGGGGTGGCGGCGTGGCCGCGAGCGGGGCAAGTGCGGTCCAGCCGGCATCGGCATCGGCGGGATCGACCTTGCCACCGGGAAACACCAGGGCCCCGGAGGCGAAATCGATCGCGCGGTGGCGCACCACCATGAACACTTCGATGCCGTCGCACCCGTCGCGGAGAATGATCACCGTCGCGGCCGGCCGCGCCGGGATCGGCGCCGTTGCAGGCTCGCTCATCAGGAATTGCCTCGGTCGGCGGGCAAGGGAAATTCCTGCAAATAACCCCGATAAGCCTCCTCGACGTCAATCTTGAGCGTGTGCAGGATGCGCACGACGGCGTTGTAGAAGCCGATCGTGATGGTCAGGTCGATCAGCCGTTCGTTGTCGAGGCTGTGCTGGAGTTCGGCGTAGGTGGCCTCCGAAATGGCGAGCTCATTGGTCATCTCGCGGGCGGCCTTCAGCACGGTCTTGGCCAGCGGCTCGAGATCATTCGGTTTGCCCTCGCTGTCGGCGATCAACGCGCGAATATCGCCATCGCTAACGCCGAAGTCACGCCCAATTTTGACATGGTGCGACCACTCGTAGGGCTGACGCGCCAGATATCCGACCTGCAGGATGGCGAGTTCGCGCAGGCGCGGATCAAGCCGGCTTTTGAAACGAATGAACTGGCCAAGTCCGCTGAAGGCACGCGCGGCGTTTGGGCTGTTCACCAACGCCTGGTGTAGCGTGATGTTGCGCGCGAGCAGGTCTTGATGCTCGGCGGCCAGGTCGCTCTTTTGCAAGTAGGGCACACGGGCCATTGGCGTCACTCCCAGGGGTTCAGTGCGTTTTGCTATCGCGGGCCGGAGCTTGCAAGGTCGTGCCGCCATCGACCACCAGTGTCTGCCCGGTGATGTAACGGGCGTGCTCAGACAGCAGAAAGCGCACGGCGTGGCCGATGTCCCAGCCGGTCCCCTCAATGCCGAGCGCGGAGGCTTTGCGGCGCTGCTCGCGGGCGGCGGCACTCATACCCCCGCTATAGACCATCGGCGTGTACATCGGCCCTGGCGCCACACAATTGACGCGGATGCCTTGGGCAGCGTGATCAATGGCCATGGCCCGGGTGAGAGCGATCACCGCCCCCTTCGAGGTCGTGTAGGCTGTGAGGCCGCGCGGACGCAGCGCCGAAATCGAGGAGATATTGACGATGGCGCCCTTGCCGGCGGTTTTGCTGATGGCCGGGATGGCATACTTGGAGGCCAAAAACATCGTCTCGACGTTGACCTGCATGATACGCCGCCAGGTCTCCGGCTGTTCCTCCACTACCGAGCCACGGCTGCCGATACCGACGTTGTTGTCGAGAAAATCGAGGCGGCCAAAGCGCTCGACACAGGCAGCGACCATGCCGCGGCATTGCGCCTCCTCGGTAAGGTCGGCGGCATAGGCGGCGGCAGTGCCGCCCTCAGCGGCGATCATGGCGACGGTACGCTCGGCCAGCGCGGCGTCGCAATCGACGACGAACACGCTGGCACCGGCACGGGCCAGCAGGATCGCCGCCGCCCGGCCGTTGCCGATGCCCGCGTCGGCGGCGCCGCCACCAGCGATGATGGCAACCTTGCCCGCGAGGCCGGCGTCATCCTCCGCACGCATCTGCGAATTCATGGCGTTTCCCCGAGCCTGCCTCGTTGTTGGCGTGATAGCGGGGATATCGGGCCCAAGGCAAGTCCCACCCGCAAGGCCGCGGGGCGCGCCAGCGACAGCGGGCGACGCCGGCGCTGATGCCGGACCCGACTCCGGCCGCAGCGATGACGGCGCGGCGGCCCAGCGGCTAGCGCACTTCCGCCAGGAAAGAGAGCTGGCCGGCGTGGGCCTGGCCGTTCTGGTCGACGAGCTCGGTTGGATAGTCGCCAGTGAAGCAATGATCCGTGAACTGCGGCGCGCGCGGATCGCGCCGCTCGACGCCGAGCGCCCGGTAGATGCCGTCGACCGATAGGAAAGCCAGGCTGGTACAACCCGTGAAGGCGCGCATTTCCTCGATACTCATGTTGGCGGCCAGCAGCTCGTTGGTGTGCGGCGTATCAATGCCGTAGAAGTCGGGGTGCGTGATCGGTGGGCTCGAAACGCGCAGATGTACCTCGCGGGCGCCAGCTTCAAACATCATCTGCACGAGTTTCTTCGAAGTCGTGCCGCGCACCACGCTGTCGTCGATCAGAACGATGCGGTTGCCGCGCACGGCGCTGGCGTTGGCGGAATGCTTGAGCTTGACGCCGAGCTGGCGAATGCGCTGCTCGGGTTCGATGAAGGTGCGCCCGACGTAGTGATTACGGATGATGCCGAGCTCGAAGGGAATACCGCTCTCTTGCGCATAGCCGATGGCAGCCGGGACCCCGGAGTCCGGAATCGGAATAATAACGTCGGCACCAGCGGGCGCCTCGCGCGCGAGCTGTGCGCCCATCTGCTTGCGCAGATCATAAACGTTGCGCCCGCCGACGATCGAATCGGGGCGGGCGAAGTAGATGTATTCGAAGATGCAGGGCCGCGCTGGGCGTTTCGGAAACGGCCGATGGCTCTCGACGCCATCGGCGGTGATGGTGACAATTTCACCGTTCTCGATCTCTCGCACAAACTCGGCGCCAACGATATCGAGCGCGCAGGTCTCGGAGGCCAGCACGTAGCCGCCGCCGAGCCGGCCGAGCATCAGCGGGCGGATGCCGATCGGATCGCGCGCGCCGATCAGCATGTTGTTGGTGAGACAGACCAGAGCATAGGCGCCCTGGATCTGACGCAGAGCCTCCACGAAGCGCTCAATGACACGGCGCCGTTGCGAACGCGCCATCAGGTGCAGGATAATCTCGGTGTCGGAAGTGGATTGGCAGATCGCGCCGGTCGAAATCAGCTCGCGCCTCAGCGTCAGCGCATTGGTGAGATTGCCGTTGTGAGCCACGGCAAAACCACCGGTGTCGAGGTCGGCGAACAGCGGCTGCACGTTGCGCAAAATCGTATCGCCAGTGGTGGAATAGCGGTTGTGGCCAAGGGCGATGTGCCCCCTGAGGCGTTGGATGACATCGGCCTTGTTGAAGTTGTCGCCAACCAGGCCGAGCCGGCGCTCGGAATGAAAGTGCTTGCCATCGTAAGTGACGATGCCGGCCGCTTCTTGGCCCCGATGCTGCAGAGCGTGCAAGCCAAGCGCCGTCAGCGCGGCGGCATCCTCGTTGCCGAAGACACCAAAGACGCCGCATTCCTCGCGCAGGCGGTCGTCATTCGCACCGGGCAGGCGCACACCCGCCGCGGCCTCAGCGTCTGAGAGCGAACCTTGCATGGCGAGCCTCGTTGCGTGGAAAGTCCGGCAGACAGCCAAGCCCACTGATCCCGAATCTGCCGCGATGACCTCAGGCGAGCTGGATATAGGGCAAGTCAACCCCGGTTGCTACTGGGCGCGACGGTGGGCCTGTTATGATCGAGCTCAATTCAGCCTTGCCGTGGCTCGCCCGGCCCCAGAGGTACCGACGGGGCATACCGCGATAACAGGGAAAACAGTGTGCCGCTGGTCTGGTTGATGAGCGGCAAGGACTGCGCATTCTCCACCCAGCCCGGCAGTTCGCCTGGCCGGCAACCCTGAGCGGAAGCCCGCGCCGGGTTGTCCTTGCAGACGAAGGACACGGCAAACATGTAGGGAATGACGATCAGCACGAAGCCGCGCGCCATGCCGAAGGCTAAGCCGAGGATCCGATCAATGGCGCCAACCCGGCTGTCGAGCACCGAATCGGAGATCCGCGCCGTGATAAGATGAACAATGATCAGCACGATCAGGAAGATCAGGCCACCGATGGCCACCTGGGCCACATAGACATAGGAGGTCTGCACCGGGTTGGCGAACTGTTTGGCGACTTCCTCAGCGATCTCACGGTGATACCGAATAAAGTAAAAAACCGCACCGGCGGCCGCCGCCCACGATAAGATCGAAAGCACCTCCCTGGTGAGGCCGCGATACATCGCCACGAGCCCTGACAGTACGACGATGGCGATCACCGCCAGGTCGAGATTCGTAAACGGTCCCACGCCGCTCATGGTCGAGGATCCTCAGCCCAGCGAAAAGATTGCCGCGTGAGGAGCGCGCCGGCGACCAGACATGTCCCCGCCATGGCCTCTGATCGGCAGCCGATCGGGGGGTGCGTCTGCTCTTTCAAGTCCGCCCAGGTCAAAGTTCGCTCCCGCTGATCGCTGCCTAAAACTCGCCTCGCGGCGGCAAGCCCGGCCCGCCACTGTGCTGCCGATGCATAGGCTCTAGGGCAGCTTGTTGGCGAATACAATATAGCTGTAGTCTGCCGGCTGCGGTGATGCTGGGTGGGCACAATGCAGCGCGTATTCTTGGCGATTTTTGCCTTCCTGATCTCAATCGCCTACGTCGCCTTGATCGTTTTCTTCGCCGCCGTAGGTGCCGCCGCCGGTGCGGCACTGGTGCAGAGCGGCCTTGCTGGCCCAGTCCTGGTCATTCCCGGCTACGGTCCTGTCGAGGTGGCGATGGCGGCCATGCTCGGAGGCACGATCGTCGGCTTTTTGGCTGCGACCCTGGCGTGCGGCGCCATATTCGCCTTGATTGCCATCGCCAACAACACGCGCCGCACCAGAGAGCTGTTAGCGGCCCGGCTGCCCGGACCCTGAGACCTCCCATTGGCCGTCAGCCGGCAGGTGGCAAAGTCAGCGTGTCGGCAAGCTCCCGGACATGCTGCAAGCGCAGGCGCTGGAACGGCTCCCGGTCGCTCCCGGCTTCCCCGGACGCTGGCAAAACCGCGGTCTTGAAACCGAGCTTGTTTGCCTCCTTCAGCCGCAACGGCATGTGTCGGGCGGCTCTGATCGCCCCCGACAGGGCGATCTCCCCGAGCCAGACGCGGTCGGGGGCAAGCGCGACATTGCGAATCGAGGACAATAGCGCCGCGGCAGCCGCCAGGTCGGCAGCAGGTTCGCTAATCTTCAGGCCGCCGGCGACGTTGAGATAAACGTCGTGAGCCGTGAAACTGACCCCGGCGCGCGCGTCGATCACGGCCAGCAGCATCGACAGACGATTGGCATCCCAGCCCACCACGGCGCGGCGTGGGGTGCCAAGGCCAGAGGGGACCACCAGCGCTTGTATTTCCACCAGAATCGGGCGGCTGCCCTCGAGGCCGGCGAACACCGCCGAACCCGGCGCGCTCGCCTGCCGGTCGCCCAGGAACAGCTCCGATGGGTTGGCCACTTCGCGCAGGCCTTCACCGACCATTTCGAACACGCCGATCTCATCGGTGGCGCCGAAGCGGTTCTTGGCCGCGCGCAGGATGCGGTAGGGATGGCCGCGATCTCCCTCGAAATATAACACCGTGTCGACCATGTGCTCGACCAGTTTCGGGCCGGCGATCTGACCATCCTTGGTGACATGCCCGACCAAGACGACGGCGCTGCCGCTGGCCTTGGCGAAGCGCACCAGGGCATGGGCAGCCGCCCGCACCTGGCTGACCGTGCCGGGGGCCGCCTCCAGCGCATCGAGCCACAAGGTCTGGATCGAATCGATGATGACGAGATCCGGCACGGGTCGCTCGGCCAGTGTTGCCAGAATATTGGCGAGATTGCTGTCGCAGGCCAGCGCCAGGGGCGCCTCGGACAGCCCGAGGCGCTCGGCTCTGAGCCGCACCTGGGCTGCCGCCTCCTCGCCCGAGACGTATAAGGCGCGGCGGCCGCTGGCGGCCACCCGGGCGGCCAGCTGCAGCAGCAGCGTCGATTTGCCGATGCCGGGCTCGCCGCCGATCAGCAACGCCGATCCGGGCACAATGCCCCCGCCGGTGACGCGGTCGAGTTCGGCGCTGCCGCTCGGCAAACGCGCCGCGCCCGCCTCGCTTGGGAGGGCCAAGGTCTCGAGTTCGAGCACCCGGCCTTTGCCGGCATGGCTCAGCCCGGAGCCCGGCACCGCGGCGGCGCCGATCTCTTCAACGAGGCTGTTCCACTCATTGCAGGAGGTGCATTTGCCGGTCCAGCGCGCAAAGATGGCGCCGCAGTTCTGGCAAACGAAGGCATTTCTCGCAGGACGTGCCACGGCCGTCAGTTTCCCACCCCTTCATAGACGCGGTGCACGCGCTGACCAAGCCGAGTGAGGAGTTCATAACCGATGGTGCCGGCGCGATCGGTGAGATCGTCAACGGTGACGCGTGCGCCCATCACCTCCACCCAGGCGCCGCGACGCGCCAGCTCCGCGGGCGCGTCGGTGACGTCGACGGTGGTAAAATCCATCGATACGCGCCCCACGATCGGCACGGGATAGTCGCCGATGAAGCCCACCGGGCCGGCCTCACCGGTCTTGACGCTCAGGGCGCGCAGGAAGCCATCGGCATAACCGCAGCCGATCGTGGCAATGCGGGCGGCACGTTGCACGCGGTAGATGGCGCCATAGCCAATGGTTGCCCCGGGCTCCAGTTCGCGAATCTGCAGGATCTTGGCGGCAAAGCGCACCACCGTCTGCATCGGGTTCGGCTTGCCTTCGTGCGCGCGTCCCCCGTAGAGGGCGATGCCGGGCCGGACGAGATCGTAGTGGAAGGCGCCACCGAGAAAGGTGCCGCCGGAATTGGCAAGACTGGTCAGTGCCGGCGGCAACTTGGCGCGCAGGGCCTCGAAGCGTAGGCGCTGGCGCGCGTTCATCGGATTGTCCGGCTCGTCCGCGCAAGCGAGGTGGCTCATGACCAGGCACAGGTCGAAGGCATCGAGCAGGCCCGCTTCGCTGGCGAGCTTTTCGATCTCCGGCTCGGGCATGCCGAGCCGGTTCATGCCGGTGTCAAGATGCACGGCGGCCGACAGCTTGCGCCCGCGCGCGCGACTATAAGCGGCCCAGTCACGCACCTCGGCCAGGCTCGACAGCACGGGCCTTAGATCAAAGCCGGCATAGTGGGATTCCGCGCCGGGCAAGAGGCCGTCCAGCACGTAGATGGTAGCGCCCGGCTGCACGGCGCGTGCCGCGCGCCCCTCATCGACGGTCGCCACAAAGAAGGTCTTGCAGCCCTCGCTGGTGAGGGCCTTGGCAATCGGGGCCAGGCCCAAGCCGTAGGCGTCGGCCTTGATCACGCCGGCGCATTCGGCCCGGCCCGAGACCTGATTGAGGTAGGCCCAGTTGGCACGCAGGGCGGCAAGGTCGACGGACAACACCGCCCGGGCTGTCGCCGGCACCGCTGCGCGCGGCCGTGCGCTGACACCGGCGCGGGCTTGGCTCGCGCTCACCCGCTGCGCTCCGGCAGATAGGACTCGCGTGCCAAGTCCGAGAAGCGGGTGACGTTCGATTCGAACTGGAGCTGAACCGTTCCGACCGGTCCGTGCCGCTGCTTGCCGATAATCACCTCTGCTTTGCCAGAGACCATTTGCATCTTGGTCATCCAATCCTGGAATTCGAGCGTCCCCTCGGCCGGTTTGGTGCGCTCAACATAATACTCTTCGCGAAAGACGAACATGACGACGTCGGCGTCCTGCTCGATGGAGCCCGATTCACGCAGATCCGCGAGCTGCGGCCGCTTGTCCTCCCGGTTTTCGACCGCGCGTGAGAGCTGCGAGAGCGCCAGGATCGGCACGTTGAGCTCCTTGGCCAGGGCCTTGAGACCGGTGGTGATCTCCGAAACCTCCTGCACCCGCCCTTCCGACGCCCGCCGCTGCGAACCGGTAAGCAGCTGCAGATAGTCCACCACGATCATGCCAAGGCCGTGCTGGCGCTTGAGCTTGCGCGCCCTGGCAGCGAGCTGGGCGATGGAGATGCCGCCGGTCTGGTCGATGAAGAGCGGAATGCTGGACATTTCGCGGCTCGCCTGCACGAGGCGCTTGAAATCGGGCTCGTCGATCATGCCGCGGCGAATTTTTTCCGAGGGGATGCCCGCCTGTTCGGACAGAATGCGGGTCGCAAGCTGCTCGGCCGACATTTCCAGCGAAAAAAAGCCGACCACCGCGCCATCATGGTTGGTATCCTCAGCGCCGAGATCGGTGCGCTCGGCCAGGGAGCGGGCGCGGCTGCGCGCAACGTTGAATGCGATATTGGTGGCAAGGGCGGTTTTGCCCATCGACGGACGGCCTGCCAGAATGATCAGATCAGACGGCTGCAGTCCGCCCATTTTGCTGTCGAGATCGCGCAAATGGGTGGCAATCCCCGACAGCCCGCCTTCGCGCTGGAAGGCGTTGTTGGCCATCTCGATGGCACTGACCAGGGCGTGGTTGAAGGTGAGAAAGCCCTGACCGTATTTGCCGGTCTCGGCCAGGGAGAAGAGCCGGGTCTCGGCCTCCTCGATCTGCTCGCGGGGCGGGAAATCGACCGGACTGTCATAGGCGGCGTTGACCATATCCTCGCCGATCAGGATCAGGTGTCGCCGAATGGCCAGGTCATAGACGGTCTGCGCATAGTCGCGCGCATTGATGATGGTTGCGGCATTGGCGGCAAGCCGGCCCAGATACTGTGGGACCGTCAGGGCCGCGTCGATGCGCTCGGCATTCTCGAAGAAGGTCCTGAGGGTAATGGGGGTGGCCTGCTTGCCCGAGGCGATCAACGTGGCAGCAGTTTCGAAGATCTGCTGGTGCAGGGGGTCGTAGAAGTGATGGGGTTCGAGAAAATCCGAGACGCGATCGTGCGCCTCATTATTGATGAGGATGGCGCCGAGCAAGGCCTGCTCGGCTTCCAGGTTGTGTGGGGCGCTGCGGAAAGACGGCGCTTGGCTGGCAGGCGCCAAGAGCGATGGCACCGAGGACGTGCGCTGGGGGGACTGGGTCATGGCTGAGCGATAGCCGATTCCGCTGCCAGCGTAGGCGAGGAGCTGCGCTGTCGAGGGAGGCCATCCTTGGTTTGCACATGCGTCCGAGAATCCGCTTGGCGGCGAATCGCACCGCGGCCGGCTACTCCCCCGCCAGGCGTGGGCGGCGATCGATGGCGTCCTGCTCCAACAGGCCTTGCTCGTTGTGGTAGACGTAGTCACGCGTAATCGGCAACGTTGTCATCCGCTTGGCGAGTTGGAGCTGGAACACGACCAGACCCTGGTAGCGGAACGCCGTCTCGGAGCCGGCAAGATAGAACTCCCACATCCGGCAGAACCTTTCGTCGAGGATCGCCGCAGCCTTGTCCCAGTTCGCAAGGAACCGCTCGCGCCAAGCGCGCAGAGTTTCGGCGTAGTGCAGCCGCAGGATCTCCACGTCCGTGATCATCAACCCGGAACGCTCGACGGCGACGACGACCTCCGAGAGCGCAGGAATGTAGCCGCCCGGGAAAATGTATTTGGCAATGAAGGGATTGGTGACCGCTGGCGGCTCGGAGCGGCCGATGCTGTGGATCAGGGCGACACCGTTCTGGCTCAACAGGTCGCGGACCTTCTTGAAGTAGGTGCCATAGTGAGAGACGCCGACGTGCTCGAACATGCCGACCGAGACGATGCGATCGAAGCATCCGGCAACCTTGCGATAGTCCGCAAATTCGAATCGGACGGAGCGGCCGAGACCTTCCCGGGCGGCGCGTTCGTTGGAAATCTTGTGCTGTTGCGTGCTCAGCGTCACCCCCGTCACCTCGCAGCCCGACGCCTTGGCCAGATAGAGGCCAAGGCCGCCCCAGCCCGAACCGATATCCAACAGGCGCTGACCCGGCTCGATGGCGAGCTTGGCTGCCAAGTGCCGCTTTTTGGCCAACTGGGCCTCTTCCAGATCGGCATTGGGGGTGAAATAGGCACAGGAATACTGCCGGTCGCTATCCAGGAAGAGGTCGTAGATGGCGCCCTCAATGTCGTAGTGGTGCGCCACGTTGCGCCGCGCCCGACCGGCGGGATTGAACTGCACGGCGCGCCTGATCAGATAGCGCACAACATCGAGTGCGCGCGCCCAGGCCGGCACCGGATGCTGCTGGGCGTTCTCCAGCAATAGCTCCAAAAGGTCGTAGATGCGGCCGCGCTCCAGGCGCAGCGTGCCGTTCATGTAGCTCTCGCCCAGGGCCAACTGCGGATCGAGCACCAAGTGCCATTCCACGCGGCGGTGGCTAACGCGCACGCTGACGGACGGCCCGGCTCCGTCTCCGTATCGATGCGCTGAGCCATTGGCATCGATGAAGGTCAGAGTCGCCACGCCGTACGATGCGGCGCAACATGACATCGAGCAAAGTCAACATGACGCACGCTGCCGCGTATGCAGGTCCCTCGGCCGTTCCTCCGTTCGGCCTTACAATTCAGGCATTATACGAAAGTCGTGCGCAATGTCACCGGCAAGGTGAACCCAGCCGTTCACGTTGGCACCACAACTCGTACCCTGCCGATGCCGCACGGGCGACACCAGAGGCGCTCGGCTTACTCAACCGCGCCCGGCTCCTGGGGTTCCTCGCCGCGCTGCCGGGCCAGCGCCTCTTCCTCGAACAGTGCCTCGGGATTGAAGGTTTCGATCTGGACGGCTTCATCCTTAATGACGGTCACGTCTTCACCACGCGCCTGTCGTTCCGCCTCGTCCTGCGAGCGGGCAACATTGAGCGATACCTGGACGATAACCTCCGGATGCAGGGCAACGCGGATCGGATGCAAACCCAGCGTCTTGATGGGGCGATCCAGCACGATCTGGCGCCGATCGATGCTAAAACCGCCGGCCGTCACCACCTCGGCGATATCGCGGGTGGTGACGGAACCATAGAGCTGACCCGTGTCGCCGGCCTGGCGAATGGCCAGGAAGCTCTGGCCGGCAAGCTTAGCCGCCACGGCCTCGGCTTCCTTCTTGAGCTCCAGGTCGCGGGCTTCGAGCTGGGTGCGCTCCTTCTCGAAGCGGGCCAGGTTTTCCTCGGTTGCGCGCAAGGCCTTCTTCTGCGGCAACAGAAAGTTGCGGGCATAGCCATCCTTGACGTTGACGACATCGCCCATCTGGCCAAGGCGGCCGATGCGCTCAAGAAGAATGATCTGCATGGTATTCTCTCCGGTTCGTTTGCTGGTCTATTCAGGTTGAGGGTGGGGGGGAGCCGAGCCGTCGCTTGAGGTTGACCACGGGCTCGAGCAGACCGGCAACCGTCAGCGCCAGCGCCGCGTAGGGACCAAGCAAAAGCAGCGCGCCGTAGACCAGCCACAGGAGCCAGGGCGCCCGCCCGCGGGCGACGAAATGCATGAGGGCCAGGCCGGCAAGCAGGTAGGCAACCAAGAGGGCGCCACTGAAACTCGTGCCGACGACCCCGAGCACGCCTGGCGCAAAGGAGGCCGCGAAGGCGATCACGGTGATGAGGGGAAAAGCTGCCGGGTAGGCGAGCTGGGCCAGGTCCGGCCAGTCCCGCCCGAGCCGCCCCGAGGCGCGGGCGATGCGGCCGGCGAGGTAAAGGTTGAGCGAGAAGATGATGAGCCAGTAGGCCGACAAGGCCGCCGGCAGCACGGCAAGCAAGAACTCGGTCAAGGTCTCGACCTGGGCCTCGCTCAGCGGCGGCATATTGAGTTCGCTCGCGGTCCGGGCCGAGAAGCGCCGGAAATACTCGCTCATGGGTTCGCGCAGCGCCCCGAAGCTGCCGCCGAACAGTGGCAGCAGCAGGATCGGCAGCGCCCCGCCGTAGCACGCCAAGGCAGCGAGCAAGCGACCGGGTGGATACCACTGGGTGGCCTTGGAGCCATCGGGGTCGGGTCGGTTGAGATAGGCAAGATAGGCCACCAGGGCCGAAGGCCCGCCCAAGGCCAGAAAGTAGCCGATGGCGAAAGGCAGGCTGGCAATGCCCAGCATCACCGCGGCGGCGGCCACCCCGCCCACCAGCGCCGGCAGCCAGCCCCAGCCGAGGCCGGCGAGCAGGGAGGGCAGCGGCGTCGCCAGCAGCAGAAACGAGCTGAGCAGCGGCGAGCCCCGGGTCGCCGAATAAAACAGCAACGCCGAGGCCAGTCCCGAGCCAACCCCTATCAGCAAACCAATCGGCATCTCACAGCTGTCCCGCCGTAGCGGTTAGAGACGAAATTCGTCCCAACCATTGCCTTGCGAACGCGCCGCCCGGGCTCCCCTACTTGATCAGGTAGGGCAACAGTCCGATGAAGCGGGCGCGCTTGATAGCCTTGGCCAGTTCGCGCTGCTTCTTGGCCGACACCGCCGTGATCCGGCTCGGCACGATCTTGCCGCGCTCGGACACATAGCGGCCGAGCAGGCGCATGTCCTTGTAGTCGATCTTGGGTGCGTTATCCCCGGAGAAGGGGCAGGTCTTGCGCCGCCGGTGGAACGGGCGCCGGGCGGGAATGGTGGTGACTTCGCTCATGGCTCACTCCTCGCTGGTCGCCACTTCGGCATCCTCGCGGGGCGGCCGCGGGGCGCGCGGCCGGTCGCCATCCGCCGCCCTCGCGGCGGAAGCCGCCGCCGCCACCGCCGCCGCCGCGGAAGCCACCGCGGAAGCCACCGCGATCGCCGCCGCGGAAGCCGCCGCGATCGCCGCGGAAGCCGCCACGATCGCCGTCACGCCGGTCATCGCGATCGCTCTTGCGCATCTGCACCGAAGGCTCGCTCTCGTGCTCGTCGACACGCACGGTTATGAAGCGAATGACGTCGGTCGACAGCCCCATCCGCCGCTCCATTTCCGCGACCGCGGCAGGCGGTGCATTGATGTTCATCAGCGAATAGTGGGCCTTGCGGTTCTTTTTGATCTTAAAGGCGATGGTTTTCAGGCCCCAGTACTCGGTCTTGCCGACCTTGCCTCCGCCTTCTTCGATCACCCCTGTATATTCCTTCGTCAGGGCTTCGACTTGCGCCTGCGAAATATCCTGTCGCGCCAGGAAAACATGCTCATAAAGCGGCATGGATGGCCTTTCCTCAACGTTTCATGTCCCCCTCCGGCGCATAGCCCCTTTTGGGCCGGCACGCCCCCTTGTGTAGGCGGGGTGGCGCGGGAAGGCCCAAAGGACCCGAAAGAGCGAAGACACAGGGAGCGAGGGGCAGGGCCCTGCCGTCTTGCGACGGCCTCCCCTTCAGCCTCCGACCGGAGCGGGGTGCGCGCCGTTATAGCGCAATTTCTGCAGCCGGCAAGGGCGCGCGTGCGCGCAACCTTGACGCCGGGTTGGGAGTGTGGTGAAGCCCGGCAAGGCAGCAGCGATCCTAAGACGTGCATGGCAATTGCATTCGTTTTCCCCGGGCAGGGCAGTCAAATCGTCGGCATGGGCGCCGAGCTGGCACAGACCTACGCTGCGGCCCGCGACGTGTTTGCCGAGGTTGACGCCGCGCTTGGCCAAAAGCTCTCGGAACTGATGTATTCGGGGCCTCTTGAGCAACTGACGTTGACGGAGAATGCGCAGCCCGCCCTGATGGCGGCGTCGCTGGCCGTGGTACGGGTGCTGGAGCTCGAGAAGGGCTTCCGGCTGGTCGATCGCGTCAAGTATGTCGCCGGCCACTCGCTCGGCGAATATTCCGCCCTGGCGGCCGCCGGGGCTCTGACGCTCGGCGACACCGCCCGGCTCTTGCAGCTGCGCGGCAAGGCCATGCAGGCCGCCGTGCCGCTCGGCCATGGCGCCATGGCGGCACTGTTGGGCGTCGGCAAGGAGGTGGCCGAGAAGCTTGCGGCCGAGGCGGCCCAGGGCGAGGTCTGTCAGCTTGCCAACGACAATGAGCCGACGCAGGCCGTGATCTCAGGCAGCAAATCGGCCATCGACCGGGCGGCCCTGCTCGCCAAGGCGCATGGCGTGCGCCGTTTCATGCCGCTCAACGTTAGCGCGCCCTTCCATTGTGCTTTGATGCAGCCGGCCGCCGATGCCATGGCCGAGGCGCTCGCCGGCGTCGCCATCAAGGCGCCGGTGGTGCCGGTCATTGCCAATGTGCTGGCGGCGCCAGTTTCCGATCCGGCAGAAATCAAACAGCGTCTGGTCGAGCAGGTGACCGGCACGGTGCGCTGGCGCGAATGCGTTGCCAACATGGCAGCCGGCGGCGTCACGGATCTCTACGAAGTCGGCTCTGGAAAGGTGCTGGCGGGACTAGCCAAGCGCATTGCTCCTCACCTCAATGCAAGCTCGATCGGGACGCCGCAGGAAATCGAAACCGCGCTGCCGCAGCTGCTAAAGTAGGAAACAATGCATGTTCGAATTGGTGGACAAAACGGCCCTTGTCACCGGCGCCACCGGCGGCCTCGGCGGCGCCATCGCCAGGGCCTTGCACAAGCAGGGCGCCAAGGTCGCCATCTCGGGACGCCAAGCCGATCGGCTCGCAGCGCTGGCCGCCGAGCTTGGCAGCCGTGTCGAGGTCTGTCCCTGTGACCTTGCCCGCAAGGAGGAGGTCGCCAAGCTGATCGAGGAGGCGAGCGCGAAGCTTGGCCGTCTCGACATCTTGGTTAACAATGCCGGCCTCACCAAAGACAACCTGTTCATGGTCATGAAGGACGAGCAGTGGGACGAGGTGATTGCCGTCAATCTGACCTCAACCTTCATGCTGATGCGGGCGGCGGCGCGGGCCATGATGCGTGCCAAGACCGGCTATGGGCGCATCATCAACATCTCTTCGGTCAGCGGCATCATCGGCAACCCGGGCCAGGGGAACTATGCCGCCGCCAAGGCCGGCATGATTGGCATGTCAAAATCGCTGGCTCGCGAGCTCGCCTCGCGTGGAATTACCGTCAATTGCATCGCCCCGGGCTTCATCTCGACCCCGATGACCGATGCGCTCAACGAAAAGCAGACGGCCAGCATTAAGGAAGCCATCCCGGCCCAGAAGTTCGGCACACCGGACGATGTCGCCGCCGCCACCGTCTATCTCGCCTCCCTGGAGGCGGCCTATGTGACCGGACAGACCCTGCATGTGAACGGCGGCATGGTCATGGTTTGACGGCCATTTTGCCGGTGATTATTGAGCCTGGGATGCGCCCGAGGAATGCTGGTCAAGCCCAATGAAGTGTGTTAACGAGCCCGCTGATTTAGGCGTTCAACCCAGGAAATGTCTGCTGTCGGGCCGCGAATCTCCTCGAGCCATGGCGCAATTTCGGGCGTGGGCTTGACCCCAACCGGTTTTTGGCACACGGCAACAGCGTGGATCAGCAAAGAGCCAAGGGATAGAGCAATGAGCGACGTCGCAGCGCGCGTGAAGAAGATCGTGGTGGAGCACCTCGGTGTCGAGGCCGACAAGGTCACCGACAGCGCCAGTTTCATCGATGATCTGGGTGCCGACAGCCTCGATACGGTCGAACTGGTGATGGCCTTCGAGGAGGAGTTCGGCTGCGAGATCCCCGATGACGCTGCCGAGCAGATCCAAACCGTCGGCGATGCCGTGAAGTTCCTCGAAAAGCATGCGAGCGCGGCTTGAGTGTTGGCTTAGTCCGTCGCCGGCGTCAGCATTGATTTTGAGCGCGGCTTCCGCCACGGCCAACGAGCCCTCGCCAGTCTTAGACGATGTCCAGGATGCGCATGCCTCGTCGCGTAGTCATCACCGGGCTTGGCCTGGTGACGCCGCTCGGCTGCGGCGTTGAGGCGAGCTGGCGGCGTTTGCTCGCCGGGGAAAGTGGCGCCCGCCGCGTCGAGGAATTCGACGTCAGCGATCTCAGCTGCCAGGTGGCGTGTTTCATTCCACGCGGGCCCCTGTCCGAAGGCAAATTCAATCCCGACGATTGGATGGAGCCAAAGGAGCAGCGCAAGGTCGACGATTTCATCGTCTACGGTATGGCCGCCGCCACGCAAGCGCTCGCCGATGCGAGCTGGCGGGCGGATACGACAGACAAGCAGGAGCGCACGGGTGTGCTGATCGGGGCCGGCATCGGCGGGCTCAACGGCATCGCCGAAACGGCCATCCTGCTCAAGGAAAAAGGCCCCCGTCGCGTCAGTCCGTTCTTTATTCCTGGTCGCCTGATCAATCTGGCTTCGGGCTACGTCTCGATCAAACATGGTCTAAAGGGACCCAACCATGCCGTCGTCACCGCCTGCTCGACGGGCGCACATGCGATCGGCGATGCCGCCAGGCTGATCGCCTTGGACGATGCCGACGTCATGGTCGCCGGCGGTGCCGAGAGCCCGATCTGCCGACTGGCGATCGCCGGATTTGCCGCCTGCCGGGCGCTGTGCACGACCTTCAACGATCAGCCGCAGAAGGCGTCGCGTCCCTACGACAGGGACCGCGATGGCTTCGTCATGGGCGAAGGGGCCGGCATCGTCGTCTTGGAAGAACTCGAGCACGCCAAGGCACGCGGTGCGCGCATCTACGCAGAAGTGATCGGCTATGGTCTGTCGGGAGACGCCTACCACATCACGGCGCCGTCGGACGACGGCGACGGGGCCTATCGTTCGATGCGGATGGCGCTAAAGCGCGGCGATGTCGAGGTCAGTGATGTGCAATACATCAATGCTCACGGCACCTCGACCATGGGCGACGAAATCGAACTCGCCGCGGTCGAGCGTCTGTTCGGCAACGCCGCGGGCAAGCTTGCCATGTCCTCCACCAAGTCGGCCACTGGCCATTTATTGGGAGCCGCTGGCGCCGTGGAAGCGATCTTTTCGGTCCTCGCAATCCGCGACAACGTGGCGCCACCAACGCTCAATCTCGACAACCCTTCGGTGGCAACAGCCGTCAACCTCGTTCCGCACAAAGCGCAGGCGCGCAGGATCGATACGGCCTTGTCCAATTCGTTCGGCTTCGGCGGCACCAACGCCTCTCTCCTCTTGCGCCGCCTGGAGGCGCCATAGGGCAGCCGCTGTCCCCTAACCTTCCCACGACGTCCAGGCTTGCCAAGCAATCCTGCTTTCGCCACATTTGCTGTTAGGTTCGGGTGGCCGGGTAGGGATGTTGGAGCGTGCCGCAATGCCTTGGAATGGCGGCGCATCTGACGGGGACGAGCCATGAGAAACCGCCAGCCGGCGGACCGACAGGCAGACCAAAAGACCACCCGCACGCGCGGCTCGCTCGCGCGCAGCCCCGCCGAGCGCCTCGAGCCCACGCGCCCACCGGCCCGGGTCAATCGGAAAGTGCGCCTAGACGAGGAGCGCAAGCCCCGTCCTCTGCTGGCATTCATGAACGGGGTTTTGACGGTTGCCCTGGTCGGAATGCTGCTGGTGGGCGTGCTGGCCTACTATTTCGACGGCCAAATGGATGCGCCGGGGCCACTCGAGAAGGCAAAGATCATCGTCATTCCCAAGCTTGAGGGTTCCCTGGAGATTGCAGCGCGCCTGGAACGCGAAGGCGCGGTCAGCGACCGGCGCCTGTTCACCGCCGGCTACCGCTGGCTGCAATTGCTGGCCTGGCTCGACGGCGACAAGGCCCTACAACTCAAGGCCGGCGACTATGAGGTGCGCCAAAACGCCAGTGTCCGAGAACTGGTTGAGCAGCTCTCCGAGGGCAAGACGGTGACCTACAAGGTGACCATCCCGGAGGGACTGACCAGCCAGCAGATCGTCGATCGCCTGAACGCGGACCCCAATCTGAGCGGCGAGATCACGGCCCCCCCGCCGGAAGGCAGCCTGCTTCCCGATACGTTCGTCACGCAGCGGGGCGCGCCCCGGCAAAGTGTCCTCGATACCATGCAGATGGGGTCGCGCAAGCTGATGGAGCGTCTGTGGGCACAGCGCAAAAAGGACTTGCCCGTCAAAACCTGGGAAGACGCCGTGACCCTGGCGTCCATCGTCGAAAAGGAGACCGGCCGCAACGATGAGCGCGACCGGGTGGCTGCGGTGTTCGTCAATCGGTTGCGCCAGAACATGCGCCTGCAGTCGGATCCCACCATTTTGTATGGGCTGTTTGGCGGCAAGGTGCTGTGGGGACGGCCCATCCAGAGGAGCGAGATCGGCCAGAAGACCGCTCACAATACCTATCAAATCGACGGCTTGCCGCCGACGCCGATCTGCAACCCGGGCCGGCAGTCGATCGAGGCCGTGCTGCAGCCGCGGGAGACGCGTGAGCTTTACTTCGTGGCCGACGGCAACGGCGGTCACGCCTTCGCGGAGAGCCTCAAGGACCACAACGCCAACGTGCAGAAGTGGCGCCTGGTGGAAAAGGATCTCAAGGCCAAGCAGGCACCGGAGGCGGCGCCGGAAGAGCAAACTGCCAAGACCCGTCCGCCCGTCAAACAGCGGGCCGTGGTGCGCACCAGACCCGAAAGCAAGGCGTCGGAGACCGAGCAGCGGCCGGCCGCAGGGGCCGAAAAGGCGCCTAGCGCAAGCGGTGGCGTGGCTGTCCCGGAGGCGGCGGCGCCTGAGGCCAGGCGGCGCTAGCCCCGCGGTCACTGGGGCGCGTTCTTGTTGCGTCGCTCCTCTGCGGCTAAGCTTTGCGACGTTTGAGTCGCTGGCTTTGGCGCAGGCACCGGCATCTCCAAATCGTTGGCATGACACTGAAAAGCATGACCGGATTCGCCAGTCGGGACGGCTTAGCCGGATCGGCCACGTGGCATTGGGAGCTGCGCTCGGTCAATAGCAGAGGTCTCGACATCCGCCTGCGTTTGCCGCCCGGCTTCGAGGGCCTTGAACCGCGCATCCGCGCGGCCATATCGCAGCGCCTGGCGCGCGGTAGCATTGCCGTCAATCTGAGCGCAAGGCGTACAGATGGCGGCACGCAGATCAGGCTCAACGACGCGGCACTAAGCCAGGTTCTCGTGGCCCTCGAAGATTTGAAGAGCAGGGTCGAGGTCGCTCCTCCCCGTGCCGAGGCGTTGCTCGCCATCAAGGGCGTCCTGGAGCTGATCGAGCCCGAGGAAAGCCCCCAGGAGGCAACCACGCGGATCGAGGCCATGCTGGCCGATCTCGACGGCGCGCTCGTCGACTTGGTCGCGGGACGCACCGCCGAAGGAGATCGCCTCGCGTTGATCGTGCTGGACCAGCTCTCGGTCATTGAACGTTTGATCGCCAGCATTGCCGTGCTGCCGGCGCGCTCGGTCGAGGCGGTGCGAGCCCGGCTGAAGGAGCAAGTCGGACGCTTGCTGGAGAGCAACGCCAATTTCGATGAGGCGCGGCTCTATCAGGAAGCGGCGATGTTGGCCGCGCGGGCCGATGTGGAAGAGGAACTGAAGCGCATCGGCAGCCATGTTACGGCTGCCCGCGACTTGTTGGGCTCCGGCGCGCCGGCCGGACGCCGGCTCGATTTTCTGGCCCAGGAGCTCAACCGCGAAGCCAATACGCTGTGCTCGAAAGCCAATGACGAGGAGACGACGCGTGCCGGCCTGGAGCTGAAGGCGGTCATCGATCAAATGCGCGAGCAGGTACAAAACGTTGAGTGAACCAGGCCCAACTTCCAGCTCAGCAACGGGGCCAGCCTCGACCCCGGCTTCGGACCCCGCTGCGGGCGCACACTCGCAGCCGCCGCGGATCGATCGGCGCGGTCTCCTGATGGTGCTTTCCTCGCCTTCGGGAGCTGGCAAGACCACGCTTGCCGGCCGCCTGATTGCCCTCGATGCGTCGCTGGCCATGTCGGTATCGGTGACCACACGGGCCCCGCGGCCGGGCGAGGTCGACGGCAGGGATTACATTTTCATCGATGCGTCCGAATTCGAGCGCCGCCGACAGGCCGGCGATCTGATCGAGTGGGCCGAAGTGCACGGCAACTTTTATGCCACGCCAAGGGCACCGGTCCTGGCGGCATTGGCCGGCGGCGAAGACATGCTGTTCGACATCGATTGGCAGGGTGCCGAGCAGCTCAGGGCCCAGCTGCCGGCCGACGTGGTGGGCGTGTTCATTCTCCCGCCGGACGGGGCCACGCTGGAACGCAGATTGAGAATGCGCGCACAGGATAGCCAGACGGTGGTTGCGCGCCGTCTGGCCGCCGCAGCGACCGAGATCACCCACTGGCGCGACTACGACTACGTGATCGTGAACGCCGACCTGGAGGCGAGCCTTGCCGGCCTGCGGGCGATCCTGGCGGCCGAGCGATTGAAGCGTGCCCGGCAGACCGGGCTCGAGGCGTTCGTCGCCAGCGTGCTGAGCGGCCTTTGAGCCATCCCACGGCTAGACGAGCCGGGCAGGCCAGCGCTCCAGCACGTAGGCAAGCCGGGCAAACTCGGAAACGCCGAGCGTCTCGCCGCGCCGGGTCGGATCGATCGCCGCGGCGGCGAGCAAGGCCTCGGCATCGGCCACCAGGGGCTTTAGGCTCTGGCGCAGCATTTTGCGGCGCTGACCGAAGGCGGCGGCCGTGACGCGAGCCAAGCTGGCGGCCGTGCAGGCCGGCTGCGGCCGCTCAATCGGCACGAATTCGACCAGCGCGGAATCGACCGTGGGCGGGGGGGTGAACGCTTCCGGCCTGATCGTGAACAACAGGCGCACACGCGCCCGCCACTGCGATATGACCGCCAGCCGCCCATAGGCCTTGGTGGCGGGCTTTGCAGTAATGCGCAGGGCGACCTCCTTCTGGAACATCAACACCATACGCTGGTACCACGGCGGCCACGGCTCGCTCTCGAGCCAGGTCACGAGCAGCAGCGTCGCCACATTGTAGGGCAGATTGGCGACAATCAGTGGCCTGTCCGGCGCGGCTGCAGCGACCAGCTTGGACCAGTCGGTCTGCAGCGCATCGGCGAAGCTGAGGCTGAGACGCCCGGGATAGCGCTCGGCGATGGCGGCCAGCGCCGGGGTGCAACGCCGGTCCCTCTCGATGGCGATGACGCGCCGAGCCCCCTCCAGCAGCAGCGCCCGCGTCAGCCCACCCGGACCCGGCCCGACCTCCACGACCGTCCGCTCGGCAAGACCGCCGGCGGCCCGCGCAATGCGGCGCGTGAGGTTGAGATCGAGGATGAAGTTTTGGCCCAGGCTCTTACGGGCGGTGAGCTCAAGCCCGCGGATGACCTCACCCAGCGGCGGTAGGCCGTCCGGGGTCGCGTGCGATTGCCCGGCCGTCATCGGCCGCCGGCGGCACGCGCCACCGCGCTGCGTCGGCGACCGATCTGTGCCGCGAGGCTGAGCGCGGCAATGAAACTACCGGGCCGCGCCTTGCCCGTACCGGCGATGGCGAAGGCCGTACCGTGGTCGGGCGAGGTGCGCACGAACGGCAGCCCAAGGGTGATATTGACGCCGCGGTCGAAGGCCAGGGTTTTCAGGGGAATCAAGGCTTGATCGTGATACATCGCCACGACGGCATCATAGCTGCGCCGCGCCTCGGCGTGAAACAGCGTATCGGCGGCATGGGGACCGGACACCGCCAGCCCCGAGGCGGCCATCGCCTGTATCAGGGGTGCGATCAGGTTCCGTTCCTCCGCTCCGATCAGGCCACCTTCGCCGGCATGCGGGTTGAGCCCTGTCACGGCGATGCGTGGGTTGGCGATGCCGAAGTCCCCGGTCAGGGCGGCGGCGGTGATGGCGATGGTCTCGCGCAGCAATGCCGCGCTGAGCAAAGGCGCCACGGCCGTCAGCGGCACATGCACGGTCGCAGGCACAACCTTGAGTTCTTCGGCCACCAGCATCATCACCGGCCGCGGGCGCGGACCGCCCGTGTAGCGCTCGGCGAGCAGGGCCAGGTATTCGGTATGACCGGGATAGGGCAGTGCGGCAAAGTTGAGCGCGCTCTTGGTGATCGGATTGGTGACCACGCCAAGGGCGCGCTGCTCCACGGCGGCGGCCACGGCCAGTTCGATGGCTGCAACGATCGCCGACTTATCGTTCGCCCCTTGGCCGCGTGCCGCCGGCAACACCGGCAAGGCCTGGGCGAATGGCTCGATGCCGGCGTCAAAGTCGGGCACCGTCTCGATCGGGACGGCGAGCCCGAGGCTGCGCGCGCGGCCCGCAAGCACATCGGCATCGCCCACCACCACGAAGGGCGGCAAGGCGAGAGCGGATCGGGCGCAGCCAGCTCGCCAACGCAATATCCGGCCCGATTCCGGCCGGGTCGCCCATCGTTACCGCCAGCGGCGCGCAACTGGGAGGCACATCCCGCCGCCCCGGATCGCCGGGGCAGGCATCGCCCGGCTCATCTGAATTCGATGTGGGCATCCTGTCTGATATCGCGCAGATGACGCTTGGCGAGCATCTCGAATTCCTTGGCCCGCAGGTCCTCTTGCACCTTCTCGCGCTGCTTCTCGTCAGCTTTGATCGAGCGTCGCCCACAGACGGCGAGCAGGTCGATGGCACCCGGCATGGCACTGGGGGGCAGCATATCGCCATCCTTGGCGGCAAGCAGCAAGGATCGCGTTGGCTCGCCAATACTGCTCGGCTTGATGAATTTCATGTCGTCGAACTTGGCAGCGGACGCGTCCTTGGCGAGGCCAACCATGCTTTTGCAGCCGCCGAACTTGCGCCGCAAGGCTTCGGCTTCCGCAAAGCGTTTCGCCATTCCGGCCTGGTCGGAGGAGGTCGGCAAGGACAGGGTGATTTTCTGCACATGCAACTCGACGGTCTCTTCGCCAGCATCGTTGCCGGAGGCTGAGACGGCACGGTCGATCTCGCGTTGCGTGACCGAGACGAGGGCCGAGAAGCGGCGGCGAATGACCTCGCGCCAGCCGATCATGGCCCTGAACCGTTCCTTCAAGGTGGTGGCATCTACCCCCAGGCCCTTCAAGTGCTGGACGAATTGCTCCTCCGTCATCTTGTTGTTTTCGGCGAGGCCCTTGAAGACGCGACGGACTTCATCGTCGCTGACCTCGATGCCGTTCTTTTTTGCCTCCTGCAGCTTGAGGCGTTCCTCGATCAGCTCCTCCTGGGCGCCCTTGCGCATTTGCGGAATGAGCCCGGAGCGCGCGCCCTCGATGGCCTGCCGTTCGAGGTTCTGGCTGAACTGCTTTTTGCGCTCATCGAAGATGGCCCTGAGCTGGTCGGGCGACTTGCCGCGGTTGGTGTCGATCACCTCCTGCATGATGGTGCGCAGTTGTTGATTGGTGCTTTCTTGCTCTGCCAGACGCTTGAAGTTCTCTTTCACCTTGTCGCCGATGTTGGCGCTCAGCGACAGGAAGCGCGCGCGCTGCTCGACCTCGTAGGCGGTCACCGGCTCGTCGTTAACGAGCGCAACGATGCTCTGGCTGCCCGCCTTCGTGCCGCTTTGGCTGCCCTGTTTTTCGACCGCTGCCGTTTGTTTGCTGGTTTGCGCCGCACGCAACTCCGTCTGGCTCGTCAGCGCCAGGGCGAGCGCAAGCACAGCGGCAAGGAACGAGCGAGGAACGACGAGATGCTGCATGTTACACAGGGGCGGCCTGGAAGAGCGTGATTCGATGGTCCATCCTAGCGCCGGCGCTTGGGCGGCGAAGCTTCTTTATCCACAGACAACCGTGGCACTGGCAAGGCAGCAGCCGGCTTGCGACTTGCGCCACGCCGGGCCTTGCCCGCCTGGAGGCTATTGCGGGCCTTGGTTGCTGTCCCCAAACACGTGGCTCAAGGCGTCGGTCTTGTAGTTGAACTCGCCCAGATGCTTAAGCTCGAAGCGCAGCATCAGCGTGCGATCGGGGCGCAGATCAAGAGGTTGATTTTCGACGAAGGTCTCCGTGTAGCTTGCCGTCAGCACGAAGCACTCGTCGGCGTATTTGAGCTGGAACTGGTCCTGGATCCGTTCCCGGGCATCGATGTCGTAGCGCAGCGAAGCACCGATGCTCCAATTGTTGGTAATTCTGAGACCCAGATAGGGCAGGATATCCTGCTGGGTATCCTGCGTCCCCGTGATCGGGTCGAAGCGGGTGAACGTGTAGGCCGCCGAAGCAACGACCGGCCCATAGTTGGCGTTGACCAAGAGGTCCTGGCGCGTCAGCGACCAGTCCCGCTCATCGAAGCGGCCCTGGGCCACTACATTGAAGCCGGCAAACGGCGACAAATAAAGACCGGCCACATACTCGGAACGACTGTTCTCGAGGCCGCTCTTGGGGTTGAAATTGAAATTGGTGCAGTCCGGCGTCAGGCAACTCGACGGGTCGAAGCCTGGATTGGTATAGGTATTTTCGCCGGCCAGCTGGTAGCTCTGGCCGAAGACGGCGCGGGCATGGAGGCCATTGTTGGCCTGGAAGGTATACTGCAGGCCGATGTTGGCCCGCGTGCCGGTCTCGAACCGATCGTAGCCGGAGAACTTGTCGACATCGAACAGCAGCGTGTCGTCGAACACCAGGCTCTTGGCGTCTTCGTTGGGCAGGAAGAATTGATCGGCCTTGCTTTGGCGCACGATCACCTGCGCCGTCGGGGCGACGACGTGCGATGCCGAGGCCGTGTGGGCAACGAACGGATATGAATAAAGCACGCCGGCAGCAGCGTTCCCCTGCAGCACCGTATCGCTCGGGATGGGCGTTGGCACAGTGGTCGCGGGGCTCAAGGCATCGCTGTAATTGTAGACATCGCCGCGGGCACTGAGGAAGGGGGTCCAGACCTGCCCGACCGGGTCTATGAACTTGCGGCGCCAGTTGGCTTCCATGAGCGCATGCGTGCTGTCGGTGCCGCCATCGTTGCGCGTCATGGCGCGGGCATGACCGGTAAAGCTCAGTTCGCCACCAAGCACGGGGGCACCGACGATGTAATTGTAGTCGACGACCGGATGCACCAGGGAATCGGCTTGCGCGGAGTTCGTCCAGCAGCAGGCCGCCGAAATGATAAAGCCTGGCGCTCAGGTAATTGCGCTCGCTCATGCCCTGCAGGTAGATCGTGTTGACGCGATCGGTCTGCAGAATGGGGTCGAGCTTATAGAAACGCCGAAAGGTCTCGTCGCTCTCGACCGTGATATCCCAACCGTAGCGCCACCACGACGACAGCGAAAACTGTCCCCTGGTCTCGAGCGAACCTCGCCAACCCTGGTCGCTGCTGACGGTGGCGCCAAACTCGTCGCGGCCCTGATCGATGGCGGCCACCTTGACGGTGTATTGACCGTCCGCGAGCTTGTGGCGGAAGTCACCCTGCCAGAGGACGCCCTGCTTGGACCAATACTGCGGGTGGAAGGTGAAATCGTAATTGGGCGCCAGGGCAAAATAGTATGGCACCTCGATGCCGAACCCGAGCGTGCTCGAGTTGGCGTAGCTGGGCGCCAGGAAGCCGGACCGGCGCTTGACCGATGGGTCGGCGTGCTGGAAGTAGGGGATGTACAGCACCGGCACGCCGAAGAACTCAAACTGTGCGTCCTGGTAGCTGATGGTGGCTTCGCGTTGGTTGTGAATGATGCGGGCCGCGCTGATGCACCACAGCGGTGGCACGCCGGGATCATTCTTACAGGGTGTGAATTTGCCGCGTTCGTACTCGGTCATGTTGCCTTCGCGGCGGCTGGCGCGATCGGCGGCAATGCGCGTGTCATCGCTCAAGACGACGCTCAGCGATTGCACAAAGGCGTCCCGGAAATCGTCGAGGGCTTCGAAGCGGTCCGCCCGCGTGATGCTGCCGTTGGGGTCCTTCAGCTGGGCATTGCCCTCGGCGAGCAACTTGTTGACGCTCTGGTCGTAGATCACCCTCTCGGCGGTCAGAATGTAGTTGTTGTAGTAGATTTCAACGTTGCCCTGGGCGATCACCCGGCTTGACTTGCTGTCGTAGATGAGCTGATCGGCCTGCAGGTAGAGGGGCTGCGCCTGATCGATCTTGGGGGGCGGACCGAAGATGCCTCCCTGCTGGCGCGGAAACGCCTTGGTCGGAGGCGCCTGCGCCAGCCTGCTGGGATCTTGCGCCTCGAGGGCGCTGTGGGCGGACAGCAGCAGGGCGGCAGCGCCGAGACAAGCCACGAGCGCGCGCCCGAGCCCCAGCCGCCGTCGCCGACGACCGTGGACCCGCGCTTCGCCGCACGCTGCGTGCGGTATCGGCGCTCGACGCATCACTCAGCCATCCTCCTGGTGCAGCAAGACCGTTAATGAGACGAGCAGCGCAAGAGCAATGGGTACCCACACCGCTGCCATAGGCGAGACCAAGCCAGCCATGCCAACCTGGCGCGATGCCTCTGCCAGCAGGAAAAACCCAATGCTCCCGACCATCCCCGTCACGACCATAGTCTGGATGCCGCCAGAGCGGAATGACCGCAGGGACACAGTGGCGGCCAAAATGACCATGGTTATCAACAGCGCTGGACGGGCCAGCAACAGGGCATATTGCATCTTGTAGCGCTCGGCAGAAAGCCCTGTTTTTTCAGCGATTTGGATCAAATCCGGAAGCTGCCAAAAGGAGACCGAAATCTCCGAACCCAGGGCGTCGCCCACACGCTCCCGGGTCAGGTGTGTACTGAGTGTGAAGGTGTCAAAGGTTTCAGGCTCCCGATCCGGGCGGGAGACGAGCGCCTTGCTCAGTTCCCAATAGCCGTCGTTGAGGGTCGCCCGCTCGGCATCGATGCGCTCCGAAAAGCCTCCTTTGGCATCAAACTGGAAGACCGTCACACCGGCCAGCGCCAGTCCCTGATCGGCGACCGCCCGGGCGGTCATGACCGACTGGCCATCGGCACCGTCCTGGCGGAGCCAGCCGGCTTCGCCGGAAGCGGCCAGCAAGCCCGCTTCTCTGCCGAAGGCTTCCGCCACCAAACGTTCAGCCTGCGAGCGGGCAGCCGCCGCCAAGGGATTGTAGATGGTGACCGCTACAACTCCCAGAACCGTTGCCACCGTAATGCCCGGCCGCAGGAACTGCCATACCGACATGCCCCCCGCGCGCATCACCGTCAGCTCGGATTTGCGGTTCAGGGTCAACAGGGCGACGATGCTGCCAACGAGCACGGCAAACGACAGCAGGATTTCCGAAAACGCCGGTAGACGCAGCAGCGCCATCCAAAACAGCCCGGCCATCGACAGGTCGACGGCGCGCCGGGACAGGCGCAAGAGTTCGATCATGTCGATCATGAAGATGAGGGCCGCGCAGACGATGAAGGCCGCGGCGATCGCCAGCACAAAGCGCTTGGCAACGTAGTAGCGCAGGGTTCTGGCGCCGAACATGTGCGTCAGCTCCTGCCTCTGGGGGCCGCGGCGAGGGCGCCAGGGCGAGCGAATAAGGACAGCCAGCCGGCGGCCTTGCGCCCGAGGCTGGCAAATCCGAGCGCCAGCCGCGAGGGTCGGCGCGGATAGGCGTGCCACTGGGTGGCCAAGGCAGCGATCAGGCCGGTCGCCAAGGGGACCGCGTACATCAGGGGAATGGCGGAAGCGCGGACGGCGGCGGCATTGGTGGTGACAATGCCAAGAACGCGGCAACCGACCGCCAAGGCGAAGGCGGTGATGGCGGCCTGATTGCGGTTCTGCCGCGTGGTCCGCGCATGGCCGAGAGATGCCACCACCAGCATGACGAAGGCAAAGGCATAAAGCGGGGTCGACAGACGGTCATGCAGCTCCGCGCTAAATCGACCCGGCGCCTGCTTGAAGAGCGTATCGTCCCGATCGGGCCACAGCAGTTCTGTCGTAAAGCGCTCGCGCGGCCGCAGCAGGCTGCCTTGATCGACGCGCTGCTCGAGCTGGTTCAAGTCGACGGCATAACGCTCGAAGGCGACGATCTGCGGCGTTGGGTCGTTCTCGAGCCTGCGCACGATATGGCCTTTGTCCATGCGCAGGTAGGCCATGCCGGCCTGTTTGATGATCAGACCGCGCTCGGCGAGGTAGGTCACGACCTGCTTGGGATCGCGCGCATCATGCATCATCAACCCGAGCAGGTCGCCGCCCGGCCCGCGATCTCGAATATGCACCATCAACCTGGGCTCGGGGGCGGTGAAGCGCCAGGGCTGGATCACCTGCGCCATCAGGTCGGTGCGCACCTGGGCGGCCATGTCGCGCAGCAGGCGCTGGCTCGACGGTCCCACCACGTGATTGACGCTTGCCACCAGCATGGCGGTCAGCAGGGCGAGCAAGCCGAGCGGCCTCAGGAGCGCCCAGACCGCCATTCCGCCCCCTGTCATGACGATGAGTTCACTGTCCGCGCTCAGCCGGGTCAGCACGTAGATCGAGGCAATCAGCAGCGCGATCGGGGCAATCACCGCCATCATGCTGGGAAGTGCCAGCGTCGTCATGGCAAGGAACCGCCAGACGTCTTGGCCCTGGCTGGTCATCAACTCGAGCTGGCGCAAGGCCACGCCGATCCAGGTGATCCCCGTCAGGGAAACCAACACGAGAAGCAGGGCGCCGCAGGCTTGCCGAAAGACATACCGGCTGACAATCCGCATCCTCTCCCCCGAGGCGGCAACGCCTTCTGCCCGGCTCGCCTGCACGCCCCGAAGGCTTCACCGACCGAGGGGCTAGGCGTGTCACAGTATGGTGGCGGAAAATGGGCTCGCGCGGACCACCCCAAGCGCCAGCCGTGCCGGACCAGGGCGGTGGGTTGAGCCAACCGACCGGCGGCCCCCCGGGTCTCTTGAGGCGGGCGCGACGGCTCGTTGAGGGCTTGAGCGGTCTTTGCGGAGGGCATGATACGAGCCCACGCACGCTTGCCGGGGCTTGGCGAACGCCTGACGAGCGCTTGACGAGCTTGACGGGGGTGGCGCGAATGAGTAAGCCCCGATTGTCGCGAAAATGCCACACTGGGATGCGCCAGTGTGGTTGTAGCGCGTCATAAGGGCACAGAGCCGGTGCGAAAGGGTCAACGTCTTGAAAATCTTGCGGCTCTGCGCGCCCGGCTGCTGGCGGCGCTCGGCCAGGCCTGGCGCCGTTTGGCGAGGCCTGGGCCGTCCGCATCAGGCGCTGCGCCGCCGAGCGCCTTGGCGCTGGAGCCGCTGTTTGATGACGATGCGGCACCGTTGCCGGGCACCGGCAGCCGCGCCTTTTGGACCGGCCTCATCATCGTCAGCCTGTCGCTGATCTCCGGTCTTGCCACCTACCTGATCCTGACTGGTCTGACGCCGATCGTACCGCGCAACGAGGTGGTGCTCGGCGTGCTGTTCATCAATCTCGTGCTGGTGGTCGCCATGGTGGTGGTGATCGCCGTGCAGATGGTCGGCCTGTGGCGCGCCTGGAAAAAGAAGGTGGCGGGCGCCAGGCTGCACGTGCGCATTGTTGCCTTGTTCAGCCTGATCGCCGCCCTGCCGGCCCTGCTGCTGGCGGTCGGTGCCACGACCACCTTTTCGCGCTCGCTCGACAACTGGTTCAATCGCCAGACCACCTCGATCGTCATGAGTTCACTCGACGTCGCCCACGCCTATCTCGAGGAACATGGGCAGGTGATCCGCACCGACATCGTCAACATGGCCAAGGACCTGGACGACGCGGCGCCGCAACTCGCCGGCGACCCTCGCAAGTTCCGCGAGCTGGTCTTCGCCCAAGCCGGTCTGCGCGACCTGCCGGTGGCCTACGTCGTCGATGCGAAAGGGGCGGTCAAGGTGGCGGCGCTGGAAGATGAACGGATCCCCTACATCCCTCCTCCCGAACACCTGTTGCGCGCCGCCGAAGGCGGGCAAGTCCCCCTGTTGATGCCGATCAATTCGTTTCGTGTCGCGGCCATCGCCAAACTGCACAACTATCCCGATGCGTATCTTTACGTTGCCCGCGGCGTCAGCCGGAAGGTGGTGGGCCACCTGCGTCGCACCGAGGCCGGCGTTGCCGAATACGAACAGCTGCACGCGCGCAGTGGCGGCCTGAAATTGGCGCATGGGCTCATGTATTTCATGATCTCGCTGACGGCGCTGTTGGCGGCCATCTGGATTGGGCTGTGGTTTGCCGGTGGCTTTGTCGCCCCCATACGCCGCCTGATCGGCGCGGCGCAGCAGGTTGCCATCGGCAACTTGAAAGTCGAGCTGCCGATCCGCCGTGGCGAAGGCGACCTGCGGCGGCTGTCGCAAAACTTCAATCATATGACGCAGCAGCTAGAGCGACAGCGCAGTGAACTCGTCAGCGCCAACGATCAGCTGACGCAGCGAGGGCGCTTCATCGAGGCGGTCTTGTCGGGGGTCTCGGCGGGTGTCGTGGGCCTCGATCAGCAGGGCCGCATCACGCTTGCCAACCGTTCCGCCCAAAAGCTGCTTGGCCTGGAGGGATCCGAGCTGGTTGGCCGCGAATTGGCGGAGGCCGTACCGGCCTTTGCCAGCGTGCTCGCCGAGGCCGGCGATCATCACAAGAACCGGCCGCAGCATGAAGTCACGCTGATCATCAACGGCGAGGAGCGCACTTTTTCCGTGCGCGTGCCACGCGAACAGCAAGATGGCGGCGGTGAGGGCTCGGTGATCACCTTCGATGATGTCACCGAGCTGGTGGCGGCGCAGCGCACGGCGGCCTGGGCCGACGTGGCGCGGCGCATCGCCCATGAAATCAAGAACCCGTTGACCCCGATCCAGCTGGCGGCCGAGCGCATCCGGCGCAAATACGCCAAGACCATCACCGAGGATCGAGACGTGTTTGATCGCTGCACCGAGACCATCATTCGCCAGGTCGGCGACGTCACCCGCATGGTCGATGAGTTTTCAGCCTTCGCGCGCACCCCGAAGCCGGAAATGCAGGATCACGACATCCGCGAGCTGGTGCGCAGCGCCGTGCTCGATCGCCAGATGGCGGGCGCCGATGTCGCCTTCGAGACCAAAGTCGGCAAGGAACCGATCATTGTCACTTGCGACCGCAGGCTGATCTCGCAGGCGGTCACCAATGTCGTCAAGAACGCACAAGAGGCGATCCAGACTTTTGCAGACGGCCCCAACAAGGAGCCGGGCTGGTCGGGCCGTATCGAAACCAATGTGCGCCGAAACGGCGATCGCGTCGACATCGAGGTCATCGACAATGGCCCAGGGCTTCCCAAGCACAATCGCAACCGCCTGCTCGAACCCTACGTCACCACCAAGGGCAACAAGGGCACCGGGCTCGGCCTTGCCATCGTGCAAAAAAGCGTCGAGCAACATGGCGGCACCCTGGCGTTGGAGGATGCTCCGGCGGCGCCGGGCCGCGCACACGGTGCGCTGCTGCGCATCAGCCTGCCGATCGCCAGCCCTGCCGTTGGCCAGACGCCCTCCCATTCACCCGAACCTGCCGCCGCTTCCGGCAATGCATAGTCTCCAACCAGGCAAGGAGAATTAAATGGCTTCCGACATCCTGATCGTCGACGACGAAGCAGACATCCGCGAAAACATCGCCGGTCTGCTGGGGGACGAGGGGCACCGCACCCGCGTGGCGCGCGACTCCGATGAGGCGCTGAAGTCGGTCGAGGAACGCCGGCCGCAGCTGGTCATTCTCGATATCTGGCTGCAGGGCAGCCGCCTCGATGGCCTGGAGGTGTTGAACATCATCAAGCGGGCCCATCCCGACCTGCCGGTGGTGATCATTTCAGGGCACGGCAACATTGAGACCGCGGTCACGGCGATCAAGCGCGGCGCCTACGACTATATCGAAAAGCCGTTCAAGGCGGACCGCCTGCTCTTGGTGACGACGCGGGCACTGGAGGCCTCCAAACTGCACCGGGAAGTGCGTGAGCTAAGAGAGCGCTCGGTCGTCAGCTTCGAGATGATCGGCAAATCGACCGCCATCAATCAGCTCAAGGCCGCGATCGAGCGGGTGGCACCCACCAACAGTCGCGTGTTGATTCGGGGTGCCGCCGGATCCGGCAAAGAGCTATGCGCCCGCGTCATGCACCTGAGCTCGCACCGCAAGGATGGGCCGTTCGTGGTGCTGAACGCTGCGGCCATGGCGCCCGATCGCGTCGAGGAGGAGCTGTTTGGGACCGAGGATCATGTCGGACCACGCAAGGTCGGTGCGCTCGAGGAAGCACACAGCGGTACGCTCTATATTGACGAGATCGCCGATATGCCGATTGAGACGCAGAGCAAGGTCTTGCGCGTTCTTGTGGAACAAAAGTTTCAGCGCGTCGGCGGCGGTCCAAAAGTATCGGTTGATGTGCGCATCATTTCCTCGACCAGCCGCGACCTCGAGCGCGACATGGCGGAAGGGCGATTCCGGGAAGACCTTTATCACCGCCTCAATGTCGTGCCGCTGCGCGTGCCGGGCCTTGCCGAACGTCGCGATGATATTCCGCTGCTGATCCAGCATTTTGTCCAGCAGGTCGCACAATCCTCGGGCTTGTCGCCACGACGCATCGGCGAAGATGCCACTGCCGTTCTGCAGGCGCACGATTGGCCCGGCAACGTGCGTGAGCTGCGCAACAACATCGAACGGCTGCTGATCCTGTCGGGTGGCGACCCGGATGCGGTCATTACCGCCAACATGCTGCCGGAGGAAATCGGCTCCAACGTGCCACTGCCGGTGAATGGCGGGGCCGAACACCTGATGTCGCTCCCCCTCAGGGAGGCGCGCGAGATATTCGAGCGCGAATATCTGCTGGCGCAGATCAATCGCTTCGGAGGCAACATTTCCCGCACCGCCGAATTCGTCGGCATGGAACGGTCGGCGTTACATCGCAAGCTGCGTGCGCTGGGCGTCAGCTCCCAGGAACGCGGCGCCGATGCACGCCAGGCTTGAGCGCGGCGCTGAGCTGAGGCGAGGGTGCTTTTCCCATGACGCGCATCATTTACGTCAATGGCCGCTATCTGCCCTATGGGCAGGCTCGCGTGCATGCAGAAGACCGCGGCTTTCAGTTCGCGGATGCAATCTACGAGGTCTGCGAGGTGCGGGGCGGCCGCCTCGTCGATGCAACACGACACCTCAATCGGC
>CAWFZX010000028.1:0-140722 GCA_963820375.1 uncultured Alphaproteobacteria bacterium
CTGGGTCCTGCCGGTCATAATTGCCATTACATTGCACGAAGCCGCTCACGGATTGGCGGCATACGTATTGGGCGACACGACCGCCTGGCGCCTGGGGCGCGTGAGCCTAAATCCGCTGAAGCACATCGACCCCTTCGGCACCCTGCTGATGCCGGCAATGCTCCTCCTGCTGCGCGCTCCGTTTCTGTTTGGATATGCCAAACCGGTGCCCGTCAATTTTTCCGCCCTGCGTCACCCCCGCCGCGACATGGTTTTGGTGGCTGCGGCAGGTCCCGCGACCAACATCGTCCTTGCCACGCTGGCAGCCCTTCTTTTCCACGCCGTTGCCTTTTTGCCGCCCGAAGCAGCCCGGTGGGTGGCGCAAAACCTGCGCAATGCACTCATCATCAATGTGGTTTTGGCTGTCTTCAACATGCTCCCTTTGCCGCCGCTCGATGGCGGCAGGGTGGCCGTTGGCTTGCTGCCAAACTTTTTGGCCATACCGCTGGCTCGCCTGGAACCTTACGGTGTCATGATCCTTTTGACGCTCATGCTGCTGCCGCCAATTGTGGGCCCGCAGCTGGGCCTTGACTTCAATATTATCTCGCGCCTCATCAGTGGTCCCACCGAAGCCATCTTGCGCGCCATCCTTCGACTGACGGGCAACGGCTAGTCGAGGTGGCTTCGTGCCGTCGGCAAGGCGATCCGTGCCATAGTGGCTAGCACCGGTAGCTACCTCGCGGGCAGGGCGCTGTGGCATTGTTGGCAAGCGCTGGGCGGAGCCCGCGGCTATCCAAACGGAGAAATTGCATGAAGTTCGGTCTGTTTGGGGGCGCCAAGTCGGCGGGGGAGGGGTCGGTCGGAGACAGTCTCGGCTACCGCAAGTACATCGACTACGTCGTACGCGCGGAGGAACTCGGGTTTCACAGCGTGTTCGTGGTCGAGCACCATTTCACGGGTGTTGGCCAGCTCTCGGCTTCACTCAACTTCCTGAGCTACCTCGCCGCACGCACCCAGCGCATGCGTCTTGGCACCGCCGTCGTGGTTCTGCCATGGCACCACCCGGTCCTGCTCGCCGAGCAAGTGGCCACCCTTGATCTTCTTTCCAATGGACGCTTCGATTTTGGCGTTGGCAAAGGCTACCGCCAGCCAGAATTCGCCGGCTTTGGCGTTCCCATTGCAGACGCAGCGGCGCGCTTCGATGAGACCATGGCCTTCCTGCGCAAGGCCTGGGCCGCCACCGATCGTTTTTCATATCACGGAAGCCGTTGGCATTTTGAGAATATCATTGTCGAACCGCGCCCGGTCCAGCAACCGCATCCGCCACTGTGGATGGGAGCCGGCAGTTTCGAATCCATCCGGCGTGCCGCAGAGGAGGGCTTTAATCTGCTGCTCGATCAAATTGCGCCGGTCGACCTCATCATCGAGCGGGTTGCGACGTACCGCCAAGCCCTGAAACAACAGGGTCGAGCCCATGGCGCCGGCCAGATTGGCGTGGCGCGGGCCTTGCAGATCGTGCGCAACGAGGCCGAGCGCCAGCAGGCCTACGAACTGCGCATGAAGGTGTTGAAGACGATTGGAGGACTGGCGCGCGGACGCGGTTCCGAGCGTTATCAGAATATTGGTTCCCATGCCGATGCAGACCTTGCCAGCGAGGAGTCCGCATTGCTGGGCACTCCCGAAGAGATCATCGCTCGCCTGAAAAAACTCCAAGCCGGAGGCGTCGATTACGTGTTGTTGGTCGATCCGACCGGCTCAATCGAGTCGCTGGAAATCTTCGCCACCGAGGTCATGCCGCAGTTCAAGTCGTAATCTCAGCGGATGCGGCAAAACAGGCCATCACCTTCGACGGCCGCGGAGCAAGCGCTCAGCGCCTTTTATCGCCACAGGACTTGCGCCCACCGATCGGTGCCACGATTGCCATTGCCAGTCAGGTCGCCGTCGGCGACAAAGGACGCGGCGGCAGAACGGGCAACGGCGCCGCCAAGACGCGCAATTTGCGCCTGCGGGGAAGCGATAAACTGCAGCGTCGTATTGCGCCACTTCGGCGCGGCGCCGCAAACAGGGAGATTGAGCCACATGGGGAGCCGGGTCGACCCCGATCTTGCGAGGATCCTTCCGCTATTGCCGCTGCGGGATGCGGCAAATCTGACGCCATTGCGCGCGCGCAACGACCTGGTGGCTCTGGCCAATTCGCGCAAGGACGTGCCCTTGCCGCAGCCCGCTGCCGTCGCCGACCTGCAGATTGCAACGCCGGCCGGGCCTCTCCCGGCGCGGGTCTATCGCCCGGCAAGGTTGCCGACAGGCACCCTCATGTACTTTCACGGCGGCGGTTGGGTCGCCGGCGACCTTTACACGCACGATCGGCTGGCCCGCACGCTGGCCATCGACCTTG
Organism: uncultured Alphaproteobacteria bacterium; assembly: GCA_963820375.1. GTDB lineage: Bacteria > Pseudomonadota > Alphaproteobacteria > Rhizobiales > Hyphomicrobiaceae > AWTP1-13. The sequence continues at coordinate 2,375 of CAWFZX010000028.1, forward strand.
CCGCGGTGGTGGTCAGTGTCGACTATCGACGACCGCCGGAAGCGCCATTCCCGTGCGCTTTCGACGACTGCTACGCTGCGACACAATGGGCCGCAAGCAAGATCGGCATGCTCGGTGGCGATCCCGCCAGGCTCGGTGTGGGCGGCGACAGTGCCGGGGGGAATTTGGCCGCAGCGGTCGCTCTGGCCTGTCGCGACAACGGTCACCCGTTGGCGGCGCAGTTCCTGATTTACCCTGCCACGGACCTTGTCGGCGGCTATCACTCGGACGTCGAGAACGCCAAGTACCCATCCCGGACAGAGAACGGGCAGGATTATTTTTTGACACTCGAGGCGATGCGCTTCTTTGCGCGCAACTACATTGCAAGTCCGCAGGATGCCTTCGACCTGCGGGCGTCTCCGCTGCGCGCCGCGGCTCTCGAAGGTCTGCCTCCGACAGTGATTTGCACTGCTGAGTTCGACCCCTTGCGAGACGAAGGAGAGGCCTACGCAAAGCGCTTGGAGCAGGCGGGTGTTCGCGTCGCATGCTATCGTGAGCCTGGCATGATCCACGGCTACTTTGGCATGGGTGGAGCTTCGCCCGCTGCCGAGGCGGCTCGTCGGCGCGCCTGCAGCGAATTCAAGGGGATGCTCGTCGGTCGCGAATGAGAGGAGCAGGACCGCAGGCGGCCACGACGTTTTTCCCCCGCACCTTTAGCATTTCCATTGTGTTGGCATTGGCTTTGCCCCGCACATCTTGTCAGAGCTCAGCGCCCCATCGACGACTGCAAGGCGTTTCGGACACAAGCCGAAAGGTCGTCATGCGTCGGTCAACGGTTCGCGGGCGGCACTGAAGCGTGAGCGCAGGCATCCAGCGAGTTGAATTCCTCTCTTGGTTTCGCAACCCCCGAAGGTCCGCAAATCCGGAAACGCCGTCGTGTTGGCCTCGCTTTTTTCCGCACTGCGAGCGGCGGGGTTGAGCGGGGCAAATGTTAGCCGCGCCGCTGCTCGACTTGCGCCATCCCGACAAGGTCAAGGCTGGCAAACTCCAATGCTGACTCGCCCGTGCGACGCAATTCGTCAGGCTTAAAGCATCGCGTTATAACGTTGCTTCCCTCGGACCGCCGGCAGATGATGCCATGCCGTCCTTGGCCGACGACGCGCCACGGAGAGGCGAGCGCAGCACCCTTTTCCCAAACCTGGGTCCCCGTCGTTAGTATCCTCAACATTACCGTGGTCCTCCCTGAAAGGCCCACCCGTCAGGTCAGCAATATCCTGCCAAGGTAACGCTTCGGTGACAGAACGCCCGCTCTTGGTCGGCATTTGGTAAACAGGCCAGCGTGTCGGCCCCCGCCCCCCGGGCGGCAGCTGGCGCCGCGACGCGGCAATCCCGCGGCCCGATGCGATCGTGCCTGATCAGCCGCACCTTAGTTCGAGCCGGATTGCGCCTGAGCATGCTGCAACGGCCGCCGAGCAGGTTACCGGCACGCCTATTGGCTGCCTAACGGCGGCTGTCCCGATGGCAGCCGCGACGCCGCCGCCGACCGTTTGCTGGGCCGGTCATGGCCGACCGCGGCGCACCAGGCGCCATCCAAGGTCGAGCCCAGGACACCGCACGCGGCCCGGGCTGCCAACCTTATTGTTCAGACCTGAGATCCGTTTGTCTTGGCAGTTGACCGTTGGGCGTCAATCTGTCGATCACGGCCGGCAGATATTTGGAAAGCTGCGAAAGCAGATCATCCGGCGGTGCGCCCGCCTGCCGTGACAAGTCGCCAACCGTCTTTTGCCCAAGAGCTTGACGCAGCTGGGTTGGAGAGATCGCCTGGTTTTGGCCGGTACCGATCCAGGAATTGATCACACCCTCCAGACCGTTCTGTTTGAACTGATTTATCAACTCATCGAGCCCGCCTGATGAGCTTTGTTGCTGCGGCGGCCCCGCTGGCCGTCCCGCTTGTGCGGCGCCTGGCCGAGGCGCCAGCAGCGCCGTCAAGGCGGCCGCAATCTGTGCGAATTGATCCTGGTTCGATGGACTTTGAGCCGTTTGACCTGATGAACTTTGAGCCGTTTGACCTTGTGCAGGCTGACCCTTTGATGCCAGAGCCGCCTTGATGACTTGATCGAGCAATCCCATTTCGAAGTCCTCCCGGACATGACACCGACACGCGCAGCCACCGATGAGTGCTGCAAGAACGATTGTGCGCGCGGCCCCGTCGACTTAAATCGGCACAAACCCTGAGTCGAAGACATGCGTTCTGGTGCATCCGCTGGAATTGGCAGCTTCGCTGGCCGCTTCGACACACGCTCGTGTCCAATTGCTTTAAGAATTCGCAGCATCCGCAAGTGCGAGGTCACCCCAGCTCGTCACGCGTTCGATGCGGACGGCTATGACCGGATGATCGGCGATGCGCATGGCGTTCAGCTGAGGGTATCGGCGACGCAGTAAGGCCTGCGCCTGATCGTGTTCTGGGCCGTGGGCCAGGATTTCCGCCCGCCCCTGCAGCATGACCCATCCAAGTCGTGCCCAGTCCTCCTCGTAATGGTCGACGACAATGGCAACGCGCGGATTTTCGGCAATGTTCCTTAAGCGCTTGAGCGCGGTAACAGGCCCGCGCTTGGGCTTTTGATCGATCGTGATGTAGAGCGAAGGTTCGACGAGCACGAAGCACACCGGCACAACATGGGGAATTGCACCCTGATCGGCAGTCGCAAGATGAGCAATCCTTCGCTCCGTTAAGAACTGCGACTCACGATCCGATAGCATGCTCGCCTCGCTAGCGTTTGCCGATGACGGGGCAGGCAAGGTCCCGGCGACGGATCGGCATCCTCGAAACTTGAGCACGACAGAAGTAGGGATCAACGGCACTACCCAGGGCGATGCAAAGCACGTCTCGACGTCGTCTGCGCACGCTACAAGGCAACGCTGGCCCGCTTCGCCCCGCCGAGCGATGTCCTGCAAAAGCGCGCTGGTGTCGAACCACTGGCACCCGCAGCAAAGATGCCTCCTCGCCGCTTCGTGCTGGCGCCAGGTTGCCCCCGTTGGCAGCCGGATTGCCACTATTTTCCTGACCCAGAAAACTCATGCGAGAACCTGCCAATTCCGACGCTGGCCGCGAAAAACCCCGGCCGCTAACTTCTCTCTCATGAGCTCAAAATAGCGAGCTCGCAATGAAAGCCAAAGGAGAGACGGCCATGCAGACCATCCTTTCAGCGCTCGTCGCCCTGCTTGTGATCGCCGGTGTTGCCGGCGCCGCCCATGCGCTTGATGCCAAGAGCTTCTATGAAGAAGTCGACCGAACCCACTACTAATTGCACGCTCCGGAGGGGCGTCGCCGAGAATGGGAAGGAGTGAGACATCCCCGTCTCATTCCTTTTTTTGCCCAGCCCGCCGCCGGCTGCCTCAGCGAAAAGCGATGGCTTTCATCCGCGCTTTGCCTTGCTGAGCCAAAGGACATCGGCGGCAAATGAGTAGGTGAGTAGGGCCAAGCCGACGAGGCAGAGGGCAGACGCTGCCTCCAGCGGCAGGATCGGCGCCAAGGTTGCGACCAGCACGGCGCCCTGGACCGCACAAATAACTTTTCGCCGCCGCAGCGGCAACAAGGGCGCCGCGAAAGTCGGCGATACCCAACCGACAAGGACAAAGCCGTAGCGCATCAGGCCACTCGCCAGCACCCAAATACCAACTCCCGTCCCATAGACCAGCAGCGAAAGCGCCAACACAAACAGGGTGTCGACCTCCAGGTCGAAGTCTGCGCCAAAATCGCTGGCCATGCCGCTGCGTCGCGCCAGCCAGCCATCAACCCCATCAAGAAGGAGTGCTGCTGCCGCTGCAATGGCCAGCAGCCAGCGCAGCCCAGAGGTGAGATCCCCGCCGCCCAACACTGTCTCGCCGACAACGCCCCACAACAACGCTGTCACGGCCGCGCGCGTCAAGGTCACGGAATTGGCGATGCCGAAGCGCTGATGCGGCGCATGGCGAGCAAGATCCAAAACCACGAATGTGGCGATCAGACCGTAGCAAGAAAATGCCATAGCCACGCCGCCCCAACCGATCGCCACCACCAATCGCAATAGCATGCTGGCCGCCATCAGACAGGCCGCGACCGCCAGCAAGTGCATTCCTGCCGCCATGAGAAGTGGCCGTCTTGGGAGTGAAATCATGTGACCACACATTCAATTTGGCGCCGGCGTGTCGGCGCTTTGCAAGCCGCGTGGCAATCCGTTCCAAAGGCAAACCTCCCACCAGCGCGAGCCGTCCGCCAGCGCTTGCTGCACCTTGCCTATTCATCACTTGAGTGCCGCTGCGCAACCCGCTCGGCTCTAAACTGCCGTTGCGCAACCCGCTCGACACTGCCATCGCCGGCCCGCCACGCGCGGCCAGCCAATATCAATTGCCAACCATCCCAACTCCGCGAGGACAAACCCTCTTTGAATCGCAGTTAGGAGCGTCCCGCGCTGCGGAAACTCTTCGCCGCTTTTGCGGCCGCCGCAAACGTCGCTGCGGCATCCTTGGCGCTCATCGCCACCGTCGTCTCAATGTCGGCAAGACTGCCGCCGGCCGCGGCAGCAAGAATCGCAGAAGCCGCCACCTTTTCATCTGGAAACTCAGCGATCACCAGCCAGTCATGGCGACCGAAGGTCAAATACCAACCTATCAGTTTGCCGCCGACGCTCTTGAACAAATTGCCGACGGCTTCTTCGCGATTTTCCGGGTTAGCCAGCATGCCCTTGACAGCGTCGGTGGTAAACTTGCCACGGGAGACATAAATGGGCATGGCTTCCTCCTGAAAAAATCTCCTCCTTGAGAGAAACAATACTAGTCCGTTCAACGCGATCCGTCAGATCAACTCTTTGCAACCGGCGCCACGATGACCTCAGCTAAGCAATAGCTTGCCACTTTTGCCTAAGCGCCCGAGATAATCCAGACCACGGCGGCGCCTGTCGGTTTACCAAACCATCAGAAACATCGGGCCTGCGCAGACTACGCGACGGGGTTCGTGCATTTACACGGCAAAGAAACGCGATCAACATGTGGCTTAGTGGCGAATTTTGCAGGCTTGCTGGAGCCCACATGAGCAAGCGCACCTTGGCAGCAACGCCCGGTTCGCGGCGAAAGCAGGAACTCGCCGTGTTTGTGGTGTTGTCCTTGGTTCTGGCACCCGTGTTGGCGGTTGCCAGCGTCGGCGGCTATGGCTTGGGGATTTGGATCTATCAAATGTTCGCCGGGCCCCCAGGTCCTCCGCCGAAGGCGCCTCGCCCGCCGGGCATCACCCCAAATTGACTGGACCATGAGGTCGCACATGCCGTCATCCCGCCGCGCATTCCTCGCTGGTCAAGGGTGGCCTGCCGATGCAGCCGCCGACGCGCAATGCGGGCGCCAGGTCGAGATCGCTAGTCTCGTTGTCAGCGCCCGGCCCCAGCATCTCGATGCCGTCGCTCAGGCGATCTTGGCGCTCGGCAACGGCGAGATCCATGCACGCGATCCCAAAGGCAAGCTGATTGTGGTGCTCGAGGAGGAAAGCCAGGGGGCCATCGGCGCCAAGATCAATGTGATCTGCGGGCTGCCACAGGTCTTGTCAGCACTCATGGTCTTCCAGGCCAGCGATCGAGACGAGAATATTGCTTGAGGGCCAGCATGACCGACCGCAACGTAACCCGCCGCAAGCTGCTGAAGACGCAGGCCGCACTGGCGGCCGCCGCGGTGGCTGGCGTGCCGATATCGCCCGCTGCCCAAATCGTCACCGACCGGAGCCAAAGCGAGCTGACTTGGAACAAGGCTCCCTGCCGGTTTTGCGGTACGGGTTGCGGCGTACTTGTTGCCACCAAGGATGGACGCGTGGTCGCCACCCACGGCGACGCCAAGGCGGAAGTCAATCGTGGGCTCAATTGCGTCAAAGGCTATTTTCTCTCCAAGATCATGTATGGCGAGGATCGCCTGACGCAGCCCCTGCTTCGAAAAAGCAAGGGCAAATTCGACAAGGCTGGAGAATTCACAGCCGTCTCCTGGGATGAGGCCTTTGCCGTGATGGCCGAAAAGTTCAAGGCCGCCCTCAAGTCGGGTGGGCCCTCGGCGGTCGGCATGTTCGGGTCGGGTCAATGGACGATCTGGGAAGGCTATGCGGCTTCCAAACTCTTCAAGGGTGGCTTGCGCACCAACAACCTCGATCCCAACGCCCGCCACTGCATGGCCTCGGCTGCCGCCGGCTTCATGCGCACCTTCGGGATCGACGAGCCGATGGGCTGCTACGACGATTTCGAGGCGGCCGACGCATTTGTGCTGTGGGGCTCGAACATGGCGGAGATGCACCCAATTCTGTGGTCGCGCATCACCGACAGGCGGCTCTCCTACCCGCATGTCAAAGTAGCGGTGCTGTCCACCTTCGAAAACCGCTCATTTGAGCTGGCCGATGTGCCGATGGTGTTCAAGCCACAAACCGATCTCAGCATCCTGAATGCCATTGCCAATCACATCATCAAGACCAATCGCGTCAACAAGGAGTTTGTCACCAAGCACACCGTCTTCAAACAGGGCCAGGTAGACATCGGCTACGGTCTGCGTGCCGAGCATCCGCTGCAGCAGGCGGCGACCGGCAAGGACAAGGCCGGCAGCGCCACCGATATCACCTACGACCAGTATGCGGCGTTTGTATCGGCTTACACGCTGCAGAGAGCGGCGGAGGACTCCGGTGTACCGCTTAATCGCCTCGAGGCATTGGCTGAGCTTTACGCCGATCCGAAGACCAGGGTCATGAGCCTATGGACCATGGGCTTCAACCAGCACACTCGCGGGGTGTGGGCCAACAATCTCGTCTACAATTTGCATTTGCTGACCGGCAAAATTGCAGAGCCGGGAAACAGCCCCTTCTCGCTGACCGGCCAGCCATCGGCGTGCGGCACGGCCCGGGAGGTCGGCACCTTCGCCCACCGTCTGCCTGCCGACATGGTCGTCACCAATCCAGAGCATCGAGCCAAAACCGAGAAGATTTGGCAGCTGCCCGAGGGCACCCTTGCCGACCAGCCGGGATTTGCCGCGGTCGAGCAGAACCGGATGTTGAAAGACGGCAAGCTCAAGGCCTACTGGGTGCAGGTGAACAATAATCTGCAGGCGGCGCCGAACACCAACCAGGAAGGTTTGCCGGGCTACCGGAACGAGGCCGCCTTTGTCGTGGTATCGGACGTCTACCCGACGGTCACCGCGCTCGCCGCCGACCTCGTCTTGCCTGCGGCGATGTGGGTCGAGAAGGAAGGCGGCTACGGCAATTCAGAGCGGCGCACGCATTTCTGGCATCAGCTCGTACGCGCGCCCCAGGAAGCACGCTCGGATCTGTGGCAGATGATGGAGTTTTCGAAGCGCTTCAAGGTTGAGGAGGTTTGGCCGGAAGACCTGATCGCCAAACGGCCTGAGTACCGCGGCAAATCACTGTTCGACGTGCTGTTCAGGAACGGACAAGTCGACAAGTATCCCGTTGCGGATATCGAGCCGGGCTACGAGAACGCCGAGGCGAGCCACTTCGGCTTCTACGTGCAGAAGGGCCTGTTCGAAGAGTACGCCTCCTTTGGTCGCGGCCATGGTCATGATCTGGCTCCGTTCGATGCCTATCACCGGACGCGCGGCTTGCGCTGGCCCGTGGTCAATGGTCAGGAAACGCGCTGGCGCTTCCGAGAGGGCCACGATCCCTACGTCAAGGCGGGGAAGGGCTATGAGTTTTACGGCTTTCCTGATGGCAAGGCGCGCATCTTTGCCCTGCCGTACGAACCTCCGCCCGAGAGTCCTGACAAAGAGTATCCATTGTGGCTGACGACCGGGCGTGTGTTGGAGCACTGGCATTCTGGCTCGATGACCAGGCGCGTTCCGGAGCTGCACAAGGCGGTACCGAATGCGCTTTGTTACATGCATCCTGACGACGCCAAGGACCTCCAAGTCTGGCGCGGCGAGGAGATCAAGGTGGTGTCGCGGCGCGGCTACATTCGCACCCGGGCCGAAACCAAGGGGCGCAATAAGCCGCCGCGCGGCGTGGTGTTTGTTCCCTGGTTCGACGAAAGCCAGCTCATCAATAAAGTGACCCTCGACGCCACCGACCCAATCTCTTTGCAGACCGATTTCAAGAAGTGCGCGGTCAGAATCGAGAAAGTCTGAAGCATGCGCAGCGCACGGCCGTTTCGCTTCGTCAGCCTGGCTTGTGTTGCCGTCGCCGGGATTGGCACGATTGCCAGCAGTCAAAGCGGCCCGACTGGCTTGCGCTCAAACCTGCGCGGCAACACACCTTTACAAGAGGAGGGGCCGGCGCCCCGCCTGTTGCCGCAGGCGAATTCCGACATCAGGGAGGTGCGCAACTATCCCGAGCAACCGCCGGTCATTCCGCATTCGATAGAAGCCTATCAACTGGATAGTAATGTCAATCAGTGCCTCGCCTGCCATGCGCGCTTGCGCACAGGTGAATCACAGGCACCGATGGTCAGCATCACGCACTTCATGGATCGCGACGGCCAGTTTCTGGCCAGTGTTTCGCCGCGCCGGTACTTCTGCGTTCAATGCCACGTACCCCAGTCACCGGTAAAGCCGCCGGTTGCCAATCGCTTTGTCGATGTAGATACCTTGCTGAGCGCCACGCCGGCTGCACGCAAATGAGCCTCCCCAACAACGATCGCCGAGCACCCGCCTCGACGCTTGGGGCATTCGGACAGCGCATTCGCGACCTGGCCGCCAACGCTTGGGAGCGCACCGGCCAGCTGCGCCAGAGGCTGCTCGAGTACTGGCAAATTGTGATCTCCCCGAGCCAGACACTGAGCCTTGGCTTCCTGACCGTTGGCGGATTTCTGGCGGGTATCGTCTTCTGGGGAGGTTTTAACACTGCACTCGAAGCGACCAACACCGAGACGTTCTGTGTCAGCTGCCACGAGATGCGGGATAATGTCTTTCAAGAACTGAAATCTACCATCCACTACTCCAATCGCTCGGGCGTGCGTGCGACCTGCCCTGACTGTCACGTCCCGCATGAGTGGACACGCAAAATCGCTCGCAAGATCCAGGCCTCCAAAGAGGTCTGGGGCAAGATCTTCGGCTCGATCAATACGCGCGAAAAATTCCTCGACATGCGCTTTGAGCTGGCCTCGCATGAGTGGGAACGGCTGAAAGCCAATGACTCCCTGGAATGCCGCAACTGCCACAGCGCCGAGTCAATGGACATCTCCAAGCAAAGCCAGCGCGCGGCGCACGCGCATCAGCGTTCCCTATTCACGGGGCAGAAAACCTGCATCGACTGTCACAAGGGGATTGCGCATCGGCTGCCAAAAGGGGCCTATGACTTCGGGCTGACGCAAGAGTCCGCGGCTCTGCGCGTCTTCCTGCAGCAGCGGGAGAATTAACGTTTCTAGCCCGTTGGCGAAGAACACCGAAGCTCCGTGCCACCCGCCCCGTTTAATCGTGCCTCTTGAGCAGCGGCCTTGCGCATAGTCGACCCACCGGCGCAGTCGCCGGCAGCAAGCTTTCGCGACGCTTGTGCGGATGCCCGCGGCGGCGAGCCTGGCGCCAAGGCCGCGTGCTCATCCTTCAGGGCGCCGCCAGGACGAGACGCCCTATACAGTGCTTGAGCTGCTGCACGGCCGGGTGTTCCTGATGACGGTGTCGGGAGGCTCGTTGCGTGGCTATGACGATGCGACGCTCAAGGCGTTCGTGCAGATGGCCAAAAAAAACGACATCCAGCTGATCCTGCGCTAAGCCAATGATGGCGGGGGCATGTCCGCCAAGCTCTCTGGTTGCGCCGTCCAGCACGATCCCTACCAGTGTTGTGTGACGCACACAAAGTGGCGTGCCGTTGCCAAATAGCAGAGCATCGTCACGCTCCTCGAACCGGCCATGATCCAGCATCGCCTCGTCGTATACGCGTCTGTGATCGAACAGGACCTCCACTCGAGCCAGATCATCGACGGCAAACGCTGCGCCTTCAATCGCCTGTTCTACCAAATGGCGCGCATACTCGGCGCTAAGTGCACCTTCGCCAAGGACGCAAGGCTCAACGCCCTCGGGGGTATCCGCAGTGACAGCATCGAAAATATAGCTGGGCACATTGACGTGGCGGTGCTCGACGACCACGCTTGGAAATTTGGCAAGGAACTCGACCAGTTCGTCAAACATGCCATGGACCAACACGGGTCTAACGGTCGCTACAGCAAGGCTGGGAAGAGAAAAAGTTGAGAAGTCCGCCCCCGGGCCCGGAGACTGGCGCGTGGCAGCGCTGACGGCAAATCACAAGCGCGTAACAGCATCTCTGAGAGCAATCCCCGCCGGCACCACATCCTCACCCATGGCAGCCGCGAGACATTTGGCGCGCGTTATCCACAAGCCGGCTCCCAATTGCGGACCGGGACGCTCATCGGTGGGGCCGTTGTACGGCAGGTCGGACAAATCTTGCAGCCCCGACAGGGCCGATCCCAGCGGCGCTGACGGCAGACGCCAAACAGTTTGCTTGCGCGATCGGTGCTTGCAACGCTCCTGGATCAGGTCAAAACCGCAGGGGGACGCAGTCCTGCTAGCGCGGCTGTCACTCTGCGCAATCGCTCGCCCCTGCGATTTCAAGCGTTGCGCAGGGATCGCGCCATCTCCTCCTAGGGGTTACTGAGGAGATCGGGGAGGGGTTTACAGCCGCGACCCCCCACTGCTCCTTCCCCCTGCAATGGGATCTTGGCTCTTTTCCTGAGCCCGTTTTTACACGGTCGTCCCGATGGACAGTGCGCACTCCAGGGCCACACAGTCGCCTGGCGCCGACGTATCGGACACACGTCTGCGCAGAGTGGCCTCGGCAGATTTGCAAACCCTACGCCCGTTGGGTCGCCGCTTGACGCGTAGTATCTGCCGGGGCCGCCTTTAGCTTGGCCAGCGTTTTTCCGTCATCGCCGTCAATCTCCCGCTGCCGGCGGCGAGCGACGACGGGTCTCCCCCATTCTGGTGATCTGCTGTGACCGGTGCCCACCCCACCTGACATCGGTACGGCGCAGCAATGACCGGATCGTCCCCCATGAACCTTTTCACCGTCGCGGCCAGCCTGATGATGGCAAGCACCACGCTCGGCGGCTTTGGCCTGTTGGCAAGTTTGATTGTGATGGAGCGGCGCCCTCGGCATGCGGGCGCCGCTGCCCGGCGTGCCAACCTGCCCCCGCACGCGCAACAGAGCGCTCTCGTTGCCTGGCCTGCCGCCGATCGGGGGAACCGATTGGCGCGACTGCAACGTCAAAGAGGCAAGGCTAAAAACCGGCGGCACAAGTGCCTACAGCCGACGCTGATGTGAGGGAGCCGATCGTGCAAATCAACGCAATGCAATCGCGCAAACTGCGGCTCAAGGAAAGCCGCGCGGCGTTATGGACGATCCAGCTCGCGGTCGACGCTGTGAGCGACAGCATTCGGCAATTGAAATTGCTGCGCGATCACGTGCATCGGGGGCATCGATCCTCGCTGGCGACGCTGCGTATGGCCCGACACCACTGCCTTAACGAAGAAGACATGAGACGCGTTGAAGAGAGCGTGACCAAGTTCGCGCGGCTCGCGGATTGGCCGCCGACGATGCGCGTTCGTGGTCGCTATGAGCACTATGAACGCCCCCTGAGCGACGCTGAGAGCCGACTGCTTGCCAACCTGGCGGGCACCGCCCTGACCGTCGCGGCCGGGATGTTGGACATCTGCGAGCAATGCGATGCCTGGTATGGTGGGCTTGCCGTCACTGCCGCCGCCACCGCCCGCTCGGCCTTGCCGAAGGTGACGAGCGAGGTGCACCGGAAGCGGGCCGACAAGCTTATGCTTCGGCTCGACCAGCTCTGCGCCAATGGCCACATCGCCTGGGCCTTCGCGGCAGGTGATGAAAAATATCGGCCAACCCCACTGCGCACGCTGCACTGACGTGGGCTGCCGCCGGCGAGTTCGCTGAGACGGTGCGGCATCGGCGTCAAAAGGCGCTGCACAGGCGCCGGTTCTGGCACAAAGGGGGACGCTGGCGCAAAAGCGGTGAGAGCGCTGGCCTGCGGCAACAAGCCGATTTGCTCAGATCCCTGGCCGCCACGCCAACATGCTGCCCGCCGCGGCGCTAATTTTTGGGCCCCCCTCGGTTTGGCCAACGACCCCAGCCGCTTGCGGCACGGCAGGCTGGACCCGACGGTAATGATCCGGTATGTGCGCTTCATGATGATGAAGAGCGCCATCGCCAGCGTCGGCTTGCTGTCAGCCATTTTGGCAAGCTTTTGGCCGCAACCGACACTGGCGGCCGAACGGGGAGCCTTGCAGGCCGCCTGTTGGCCAGCGTCCGCCCTTGCATCGAAGGCGGGGGAACATCTGGCGGTGCGCTCAAGCCGATATCTCCGCGTCCCCGACATCGCCGGCTTGACTGGCGAGCAGGCCGCTCGGCAGGCGACGGGAACGGTCCGCAGAGTGCTGTTGCCGTCCGGCAAAAAGTTGCTGGCCCTGACGTTTGATCTTTGCGAAACGTCCGGTGAAACCGCAGGTTATGATGGCAGCATTGTCGACTATCTGCGCTCCGAACAGATCAAGGCCACGTTTTTCGTCGGCGGTCATTGGATGGTGTCGCACCAAGAGCGCATGCAGCAGCTGTTGAGCGACCCGTTGTTTGAGGTTGGCACGCACGGCTGGGCCCATCGCAACACGCGGCTGCTAAGCGGACTGGATTTGCAAAGGGAGATCCTCGGCCCGTCCGCAGCTTATGTTGCAATCCGCGCTGCCTTGAGCCAAGCCCAGTGCGCGGTCCCGCTGCGCTCGGCGTTGTCGACCATCCCGGAACGACCGCGACTGTTTCGCTTTCCGTTTGGCGCTTGCAATGGCGAGGGCTTAAAGGCCGTGGCGGAGGCCGGACTGATCGCCATCCAATGGGACGTGGCGACCGGAGATCCCTCGCCGCTGCGCTCGGCGCGTGCCATCGCCAATGCGATGATCCGCGATGCCCGACCCGGCTCAATCATCATTTCGCACGCCAATGGACGCGGCTATCAAACCGCTGCAGCGTTGCCGATCGCAATTCCTGCCCTCAGGGCGAAGGGGTTCGAATTTGTGACGATTTCTGAACTGTTGGCGGCAGGCAAGGCGGTGATTGCCGAGACCTGCTACGATTCGCACCCGGGCGATACCGACAGATACGACATGCCAAAGCCGCCCGATCCGGCCGCCTCCTTGTCTTGGGATCCCACCCCGCATGTCCGAGTCGGCCCGTCCGTTCCGCGCTGAACGATATCAGCTCCGCCCTTTGCGCGATGGACGTGCGTTGGCGCTGGCTCGGTTCACTCCGGAGGCGGCAGATAGGCTCGGCCCGGCCACCGCCGCCATCGGGCCGTGGGCGCACTACGGTTTCGACGGCCGGAACATTGCAGCCGGCTTGAAGAGCGCCGCCGCCGGTTCGAGCCCTTTGCAAGTCGAATGCGGCAGCGAGCTGGCCGGCGCTATCGTCGTGGTCTGTCCCTGGCTGTCTGGTCCCTATCTGCAAATGCTCGCAATCCTGCCCGCGCACCAGAACCAGGGCATCGGCTCGAGGATACTTGCCTGGTTTGAAGAAGAGGCCCGTGAACACTTTCGCAATTTGTGGCTGTGCGTGAGCGGCTTTAACTTTGATGCCCAGCGCTTCTACCAAGCGCACGGCTACGCGCTGGTGGCGACGCTTGATGGCTTGATGCGTGACGGAGACGCGGAGTTGCTCATGCGCAAACGGATTTGATCGTGATGGTGGCGGGCTGCCAGCGCGCGAGGCAGGTCGGCGCCACTCGAGTAGGAGCGACGGATTGCCGATCACCCGAAGGCAGGGGCCATAGCTTAAAGACGTCAATCCGTTGCAATTGGCAGCGATAAGTCGCGTGCCCACTCCCCCATGGAGCCATCATAGAGGGTCAGGTTGTCGTAGCCGAGCTGATGCAGCACGAACAGGTCGATGGTCGCCGAGATGCCCCCGCCACAATAACAAATGACATTCTTGTCTTTGCTGACGCCTTGCGCCGTGAACTTGGCTGCCGCATCGGCGAAGGTGGCGAAACTCTTGTTCTGCTGCACTAGGCTCGCGGCGGGGACGTTGACGCTGCCAGGAATTCGGCCGGGCCGACCATAGCGGCTGGGCTGCAAGCCTTGGTGAAATTGCGGCCCGAGGGCGTTGACGATCACCGTTCCCGAATTGCCGAGCGCAGCCGCAACGGAACTGCGGTCGGCGAAAAAGCCTGGACGCGGTGCCGCCGTGAAGGTTGTGGGCGCATAGCCCTTGCTCGGTCCCTTTGCGATGGGTCGGCCTTCGGCCGTCCACTTGTCGAGGCCGCCATCCAGCACCGCAGCGTCGTCGAAGCCCAGTGATTTGAGCATCCACCAAAAGCGCGTCGCCCACATCATGGTGCCGATGCTGTACAATACGACCCGCGTGCCAGCACCGATACCATGACGGCCGAAGGCTGCTTCGAGCGACGCCGTCGCCGGCATCATGAAGTAAAGCCGCGTGCCGGTGTCGGAAAACTCCCCCTGCAAATCAAGAAAGTCGGCGCCGGGGATGTGCCCGTCTTCGAAGGTGCGGCGACCGGCAACGGGCAGATATGGCTCGTCACTGCCGGCAGGCGGTGCCTCAAGATAGGTCGTGCAATCATAGACCCTGAGGTTCGGCTGGCCAAGAATGGCAGTAAGCTGCTCGCTGCTCATAAGGGCTCGAGGTTCGCGCATGTCTTTTTCCTTGCCTTGCCTTGCCTCGCGGAAGGCAGCTCAGCATCACGCGCAAGCCCGGGTCATCGCTTGGCAGGCCTATGCGCTGCTGTTTGCCAGCCGTCTTCTCACACCGGCGATTTAAGGTTTGGCCCTGGCCATGCGCAAGCGCTAACCGGTCATTTCTACCGCCACTGCAAGAATGTGCCGCACGCGGAGGCGAATTGGCGCCGGCTCGCTCCCCCCTGCCGTCAGAGCCACAACACCTTGCGGCGCAGATCCAGATCCTCCGAGAGGGCTTTCGAGGGGCCAATGTGCATGATCTGCCCACGCTCGAGTGCAACGGTGCGATCTGAAAGCGCAAGAGCCAGGTCGAGGTGGTGATCGACAATCAAGATGGAGATTTCGTGCCGCAGTTTGTCGAAGGCCTCGAACAGCTCCTCGATGACGGCTGGAGCCAAGCCCTCGAACGGTTCGTCGAGCAACAGCACGCGTGTATCACCGGACAGTGCGCGCGCGACGGCGACCATTTGCTGCTCGCCGCCGGAAAGGTAGTCGGCCGCCGAGCGCCAGCGCTCCTTGATGCGCGGAAAGAATGCGAAGATCTTGTCTTCGTCCCAATAGGTGCCAGCCTGATTGCGCCGCCGCAAGCGGCCAAGCTCCATGTTCTCCGCCACACTCATTCCCGCAAACAGCCCGCGGCCCTGCGGCACGTAGGAGATGCCGCGGCGCGTAATTTCGGCCGAGGCCCGACGCGCCAACTGCTCGGTCCCCAACACGATGCTCCCCCGCGCCGGGGGCGCGATGCCGACGATCGTCTTCAGCAGCGTGGACTTGCCTGCGCCATTGCGGCCGAGCAACGCCACGATCTCTTTCTCGTGCACGTCAAAGCCAACATCGTGCAGGATATGGCTTTTACCATAAAAGGTATTGATGCCGTCGAGGACGAGCAGCGGCTGGGGCTGGGCAGCGGACGCCCGAGCCTTGCCGGCAAGGGCATGGCTGCCCGAGCCGATGTAGACCTCCTGCACTTTGGCGGAGGAGCGGGCGGTCTCGACGCTGCCGTCGACCAAGACCTGGCCCTCGTTCATCACCGTCACCGCGTCGGCAAGCTGAAACACCCGATCAATGTCATGTTCGACCAGGAGCACTGGAATGTCGGTGGAGATTTGCTTGATGAGACGGCCGATGCGCTCGCGTTCTGCGGCGGCGAGCCCGGCCAGCGGTTCATCCAGAAGCAGGACACGCGGCTTGGTAGCCAGCGCCAAGGCCATGTCGAGCAGTCGTTGACCGCCATAGGATAGCGAACCGGCCTCAGCCGTCTCTATGCCGGCGAGCCCCATGGTACGGACCATGGCGGCGGTTTCGGCATTCACCTGCTCCAGGCTCTCAGCGGCGGTCCAAAAATTGAAGCGCTTGCGGTCACGGGATTGCACGGCAAGCCGCACGTTCTCCCTCACCGTTAGGGCCGGGAATAGGTTGGTAATCTGAAACGACCTGCCGATGCCGGCCTGGGTCACGGCGCCGGGCGACATGCCAGCAACCGAGCGCCCATCCAGCATGACCTCGCCGGCATCTGGATTGTACATACCCGAGATCAGATTGAACGCCGTGGTCTTACCAGCGCCGTTGGGCCCAATCAGCGCGTGCAGCGTACGGTCCTTGACAGAGAAGCTAGCCCCCTGAACGGCTTTGATACCGCCAAAACTCTTGGCAATTCCCGCAACGGTCAAAATCGCGCCGTCCCGGTGATGTTGCGGTTTCAGGAACGCGGGCAGCTCGACGCTGCCGCTCTGCCGCCGCGCCATAGCGGCATCCTCGACGGTTTTGCGAGCAAACGGGGCCAGCAGCCTGGCGCCGAGCCCGACCAATCCGGTCGGTGAAAAGACGACGAAAGCAACGAACAACAGGCCGAAGTAGAGCAGCCAATTCTCGGTGAGGCTGGAGAGGTAGTCGCGGAAGATCACAAAAAACAGCGCGCCCAGCGCGGGTCCAAGGAAGGAGCGCATGCCGCCAATAATCACCATGGCGAGCAGCTCGCCAGAGAAGGCTACCGAGATCGGATCGGCGGAGGTCATGCGGTTGTTGAAGAGCAACAGCGTACCGGCCACACCGGTAAGCGTCGCCGAAACGACGAAAGCCAACAGCTTGTAGCGATTGCTTTGATAGCCGATGAAGCGGGCGCGCGTCTCATTCTCGCGGATCGCGACCAGGACGTGTCCCACCGGAGAGCGATGAAAGCGCCACAACAGGTAGAGGATGGCAAAGCCGACCGAGGCGACCAGTACATAGAATGGCAACGATGCATCGAGGGAAAACCCGGCGATCGGTGGTCGCGTGATGCCGCCCAGGCCATTTTCACCGCCGGTCACGTCGGTCCAGCGAAAGGCAATCGTATAGAGCATCGCCGCCAGGGCGAGTGTCAGCAGCGAGAAATAAACCCCGCGCCGGCGCAAAATTACATATCCGAACGCCAGTGAGGTGACTGCCACGACCGCCACAGCCACGACGACCGGCAGCAGGATCGAGCCTGGAAACATTTTCAGCTGCGCCAGTCCGGCGGCATAAGCGGCCAAACCGAACCAGGCGCCGTGGCCGAACGAGGTTAGTCCGGTGTAGCCCACCAGAATGTTGAGCGCAGTGCAGGCGATGGCGAAAATGACAACCTCGGTTGCCGAGGTGACGCCGAGGCCAAACGACGTCAGCGCGAACGGCAGGATCGCCAGTGCGACCGCGGCGATGAGGAGATCACGTGCTTGCGGCATGGGCACGCCTCATTCGAACCGCTGGATGCGTTCGCCAAACAGGCCGCGCGGGCGCAACAGCAAGACCAACAGCATGAGCAAATACATGGCCGCCTCGGAGAACTGCGGATAGCCGAAGGCAACCACCAGCCCCTTCACGAGACCGACAATCATGGCAGCGACGACCACGCCCCAGAACGAGCCAAGTCCGCCGATGACGACCACGACAAAGGCCGCGGTGATGATCTCGTTTCCCATCGCCGGATGGATCGAGAAAATCGGTGCAAGCATGACGCCCGCCAAGCCCGCAAGCCCAACACCGAGAAACGCCACCGCCACCATGTAAGGTTCGAGGGATATGCCAAGAGCACCGACCATGTCCGGGCTCTGCACGCCCGCACGCACAACGCGACCGAACGCCGTCCGCTGCAACAGAAACCAAAGTCCGCCCACACACGCCGCAGCCACCAACAGCACGAGGAGGCGGTAATAAGGATAGATGAAGCCAGCAACGAACAGCTGACCACGCAGTTCGGTCGGAATGGAAAATGACAAGGGTGGCGCGCCAAAGATCATGCGCAAAAGCTGCTCGGCAACCATGGCGAGGCCGAAGGTCAAGATCAACGACAGGCTTGGGTCGGCTTTGTAGAAGCGGCGAAACAATGTGCGTTCGACGATGATCCCCAGCAGGCCGACCAGCACGGGGGAAACGACGATCGAGCCGCCAAAGCCAATCGTGGGCGACAAGACCACCGTCAGGTAGGCGCCGATTGCGTAGAAGGCGCCGTGCGCAAGATTGACGATGCCGCCGAGGGAAAAAATGAGCGACAGGCCTAGGGCAATGAGCAGATAGTAGGTGCCCGCCAGCAGGCCGTTCAGCACATGTTGCAGGAAGAGAACTGACTGCACCCGGCTCCTCCGAAGCGATCAAGAATGGAGGCGCAGCATGATGCGCCTCCCAGCTGGGCGTCGCCGGGTCAGGCGAAGGTGCAGGCATTCTCCTCTTTGCTTGGTGCGATGGCCTCGAGCTCCTCGCTCGTGCCAGGCACCGGCGCACCGGGCTTGTAAATGTCCCATTGATTCTTGAGCTCAGAGGCCTTGAGCGCCTCGACCGCATACATTTCATGCATCAGCTGATGATCCCAGGCTCTGAAGTAGCCCGGTCGCGTCTTGAGCAGGTCGAACTTGGCACCCTTTTCCCAGTGCTCGACCAGCTTGGCGGCCTCGGCCGACTTCACCTCGTTCATCGATTGCGCGAGGATTTTCAAGGCCATGTAATCGCCCCAAGCCTGGTTCTCGGGAGGCTTGTTGTACTTCTTGGTAAAAGCCGCCACGAACGCCTTCGATCCTGGTGTGTCGATCAGGTGATGCCAGACCAGCGGCCAGGTGCCGAAGAAATTGCCCTTGCCTGCCCCCCAGGCCACCGCGGTGTCGAAACCAAAACCGGCAACCGGAAAATCGAGACCGAACTCGGAATATTGCTTGAGAAAGTTGGTTATCTGCAGGCCGGCCAGGTTTGACACCACCAGGTCAGGCTTGGCCGTGCGGATCTCGAGCAGCAGGGCCGAAAAGTCGGTGGCATCGGTCGGCACCAGCTTGTCGGCCGAGAACTGCCCACCATTACTCTCCATGAAGCGCTTGGCCACGCGCAACAGATCGTGGCCGAAGGCATAGTCGGCGGTCAGAGAGAACCACTTTTTGCCCTTCACGAGATTGTTGGCGAGAAGCGCGCGGCCGACCGTCTTGACATACATCGAGTTGGCCAACTCGACGTGGGCCATGAATTTTTTGCAGCCCTTCCCCCTAAGCTCGTCTGAATTGCAGCCGGTGTTGACAAAGAGCGTCTTTGTGCGGTCGGCCACCTGCGAGATGGTCAGACCTGACGCGGACGAGATCTCCCCGACAATGCAGGCGACCTTGTCACGTTCCACCATCCGCTCGGCCTTGGTGGATGCCGTCTGTGGATTGACCAAGTCTTCCTTGATGAGATCGATCTTGCGGCCCATCACCCCACCGGCCGCGTTGATCTCCTCGACGGCGAGATCGGCTGCCTGCACGGCAAATTCGCCGAGGGTGCCAAGGAAGCCCGTGCGCGGCGTCAGGTGGCCAATCTTGATGACCTCTGCCTGCGCATAGGAAATCGCCGGAAATCCGCTGATTGTGACAGCGCCTGCGCCCTGTAACAGGCGCCGGCGTGACAGGGAGTTATACTTGGTCATGAGCCTTCCTTTTGCACCGTTTGCCCCAGCCATCATGCCAATCGTGTTGAACGGTACGGCAATTTGGGTGCGCAGGTCTAGGATTGCGCAGGCATGGCAAAGACCCCAACGCGGCAGGCCCGGCATGCCCCGACGCGCGGGCTCCCCCGACAAAACGTCTGGCCAGCGTCCCAGCCGCAGCAGGGCTCATCTGTCCAAGCCAACGGCATGGTCGCCGAGGCGCGAGCGCCCCTTTGTGCGTCATCAGGCGGAGCAGATCTCTCCTTGGTTGTCGCCGGCCAACAAGTTTCCGTGAAGAGATCGGGGCAATACCGCGCAGCCCCCTGCCCATTTAAAGTCTCACTCGATGGACCCGGTAACGTGCTGGCCGGCAGGGTTAAGCGTCAAATTTCCATTGGCCCAGGTCTTGGCTCTGAGGCCGGCGCGTCCGCCTGGCATGTCCTGTATGTTTCAGGCACGGCCAACACAGGCGCTGCGAAGGCCGCGAGGGCTGGCTGCGGGCATTCCGGACAACCCTTCTGGCCCCGCGCCCGTCAGCCAAAACCAAAATTGGTGGTGGATTAAGCGCACGCTGCGCTGGTCTAACTGAGGCTCTGGCCGCAGGTTGGTCAGGCAGCGTTGCAAAGTAGCTTTAGTCAAAGGGGGCAGCCAATGTCGAAGTCGAGCGAGAGCTTGAGCGGCAACAGCAACCAAGTCAGAGATGCCGAACGACGCTTGGCGATCCAACACACCTTCATCGACCGCCTGCGCGCCACAGGCAAGGACACGCGGTCAGCGGAAAAAACCTTGGAAGTCATGCGCGACATTCTGCGGGAGCTTTACTTGTCGCGCAGCCTGCTGCGGCGTCGGATCCTGCCTCAGAAACGAATGCGGAGCTCGCCGGCAAGGCGTAAAAACACGGACGAGAAGGGCTAAGGTCCCCGAGCCGTGTGGCAGGGCAGCGCCCGCCTCGTCACCAAGGCATAGGCCGGCAGCAGCGGCGCCGACCTGGCCTGCGTGCGGCCGCTCGGCGGCAGAAGGGGGAGATAAACGCGCGGGGCGCGCGCGCGCGCAGGGTTGGTGCAGTGGGGGGCCGGGCTTATCTGCGCGTCAGCTCGATCCGTTGCAAGGCGCCGTAGCGATGCGCTGCAAGCTTGCGCCGTGCGAACGGCCCGGCGTCAAGCGACATGGCGGCAATCACCCTGATCCAGGGTGGCCCTTCAATTGCTTCAGCACGTCGACCAGGATGCCCAGGAGATCCAACTCCGTGGCCATCCACTTTTCATCGGCATTCGCATCAAGACCCGCCGCGAGGCGCGCGTCGATGCGGGCCTGTGTGACCCGGATCCGGGCCGTGCAGGCTTCGATCTTTTCCAATATCTCGGCTCGGCGCCTACCGGTGTCCTCCGACACGTCGCCCCCAGCCCGCAACCCCACTCAGCACAACCTCGAGGGCTTAATCGAGAAGTCCTAAACATTCCACAACGCCAGGGGTCATCTTCCTGACCATGCCTTCCGTGCACGGGCCGCATGCCAACATGAAAGGGCGGACCTGGCAAAGGCGCCGCCGGCGCTCATGCCTTGCGCGCCTCGGGCAGGCGCGCGGGCGCCGTGAGCCGCGTCTCGGCAGCGCCGGCAGCTTGGGCTCACGACCTTCCTGCATGGCAGGGCCAGCAGCTTCGAAGGTCCCGCCCTCTGGAACCGGCAATTGTCGGTACGGTTTAGCCAAATACCCCCGAGGCTAAACGGACGGCGCGCCGCGCCGGTCGCAACCCACATAGGAACCACCATGGGACTCTTTAGCAAAGATATCGAAACGATGGATGATCTCTTCCTGCACACCCTGCAGGACATCTATTACGCCGAGAACAAGATCGTGAAATCGCTGCCCGAGATGATCGAGACGGCAAGCGATGCACAGCTGAAGCAGGGCCTCGAGGCGCACCTTGGAGAAACCAAGGGCCACGTCAAACGTCTGGAACAGGTCTTCCAAATGCTGGGCCAGAAGCCGAGATCGATCAACTGTCCGGCGATTGACGGTATCCTCGAGGAAGCCGAGGAGGTCACCGGGGAGGTCGATGATAAAAACGTCTTGGATGCGGCCATCATCGCCGCCGGGCAGGCCGTCGAGCATTACGAGATCACGCGTTATGGATCGTTGATCGCCTGGGCCAAGCAGCTCGGCCGAAACGATGCCGCCCGCGTTCTGGAACAAACCTTGAGCGAGGAGAAGGCGGCCGACAAGAAGCTCACCGCTATCGCCGAGAGCAAGGTCAATCTCAAGGCGGCCAGCTAATATCACCATCGGAGGGCTGGGTCGTCACAAGCCTTTTGGCTGGCTACTCAGCCCCTTTTCAACGTTCAAGCCTATCGTCGATCACGTCCAACACTGCTGCAAATCGGCGCTTTCATTGCTGGGAAAGCGTGTCCGCGTCCCTGCGTCCTAGCCAGGGTGGTGGTTGCCCCGAGCCAAGCGCTGCGTCGACACCGCCTCGGACACGGGCCCTGCGTTGCAGCCCAACGCCACCGACGATCCCGAGCTGGCGAAGAGGCGCCCTGCACAAAAAGACCTTTGGCCAGAGCGAGCCAACGCGCATAAGCGCCGACATCAGCCCTGGCGGCTGGAGGCTCCGGCCCTCGGGGAGCGCAGACCAGTTTGCAAAAATCACGGGCGTATCGGCCACAGGCGTTGGCCCCGCCAGATCGCGCATTGCGTTGGGGATCGCTCGCGTCAAACGCTGTGCTGGCGGAAGCTGGCGCAGCGTTGATCGCCATTGCCAATCCTGGAACAAACTCCATTGAGCGATCGTTGCTTGCGGATAGTCGGCAATTCGCCCGAGGTTATGGAGTTCTCAGACCATGCAGCGCAGCAAACTCTTGGCCAGCACGGCCATTGCTCTTTTGATGTGTAGCGTGCCCGCCCTCGCTCAGCAAAAGAGCGACGACAAGGCAGGGGCCGCACAAACGCAGGGCAGCGAAACGAAGGAGCAAGGCGCATCGCCAAAGGGCACCAGCCAGAAGGAGAGCCGTGAGCAGGGCGAAGGCAAGGACAAAGGCGCGCAGAAGACCGAAAAAGAGTCCAAGGGCACCGCCCAGGCGCCGAAAAAAGATCAAGACAAAAAGGGTCGCGCCCAGACTGAACCACAGGAAAAGCGCAGCAAAGGTACCGCTCAGACACCCTCCAAAGATCGTGACGCCGCCCAGGCCCCGACCAACGAGAAAGACAAGAAGGGGAGCGGGCAGGCGCAATCGAAGGATCGCAATGGCAAGGACAATGCGCAAAAGCAATCCAAGGACGGCGATGCGCAGAGGTCAGCCGAGCGCCCGGGCTCCGGCGCACGTACCCAGCTCTCCGAGCAGCAACGCAGCAATGTGCATCAGACCATTCTGAAGGAGCGCAACCTCAACCGCGCCAGCAATGTCAATATTACCATATCGGTTGGAACACGTATCCCGCGTTCGGTACGATTGGTCGCTCTACCTGCCTCCATCATTTCGGTTGTTCCCGCCTACCGCAGCTATCGCTACGTCGTCGTCAACGAACAGATTTGCATCGTCGACCCCAACACCTATGAAATCGTCGACGTTATTGCCCTACCTGGGCAGACAGCCCGAGTTGACGGCCCTGCAGGCCAGGCGGCACTGGTATTGACGGAAGATGAAAAGGTCATTGTGCTGCGCGCGGTCGATATGGACCGCAGCAGCACATTAGGTCTGGGGACATTGACGGAGGGCTCCAGCGTCCCACGTGGAGCGGATGTCCAATCCTTCCCCGACACGGTGGTGCAACAAGTGCCGAAACTGAAGGGCCACAAATACTTTGCCGCGGAGAACCGCCTGGCCATCGTTGATCCACAGGGCGACAAGGTGCAACTTGTACTGGAAGGAAAGCGATAACCGATTGGCGCGGCGAATGCGCCGGACACCAGTCGGCGCATTCGCCTTCAAGCATCGGCGCTGCAAGGCGCTTGTCGGCCTCAGTCGCCGTAACCGTGCTGCCCCACCGCGCCGCCTGCCGGGGCAAATTTTTTTGCCAGCGTGGCAGAGCCAATTTGCAAAAACCCCGGGACAGACGATGCACCGGTCCCTCGTGGACAGCGCGGTCTCGCTGATGGTTCAGGTGGCGTTTGCAGCCTGGGCGTGCGCAGCCACCGCTCGCACAACAGCTCGGAACTAGCCGGCTGCTTTCTCGTTGTCGTCTGGTCGATGTTGGCCCAATGGGTGCGAGTCGAGAATGTGGCTGTGGCGCGCGCTATTGGGGCTTGTCGGCGCCGTCCTCGGCGTCACGGTCGGCTTCCTGTGTCTTACCCGGCAACCCGCCCTACCGGCCATTGCGGCTGCCGACACGGCCAGCTTCGATGCTGCGCTGGTCGCCAAGGGCGCCGATTTGGCCATGATCGGCAACTGCAACGTCTGCCACACCAGTCACGACGGCATGCCATATGCCGGCGGCCGGCCGCTGCAGACGCCATTCGGCACGATCTATGCCACCAACATCACGCCCGATCCCGACACGGGGATCGGGTCATGGTCGCCAGCGGCGTTCCTGCGTGCGATGCGCGAGGGTGTGAGGCGCGACGGTGCCCATCTTTACCCGGCCTTTCCCTACGACCACTTCACCAGGGTATCGCCTGGCGATTTGCACGCCCTTTACGCGTTCCTCATGACGCGCGAGCCGGTGCGCGCGCACACGCCTGCCAACGCGCTGCCCTTCCCCTGGTCGCAGCGGGCTTTGATCGCGGCCTGGAAGCTCCTGTATTTCCGGCCGGGCGAGCTCAAATCCGACCCCGTGCTGAGTGCCGAACTCAACCGCGGTGCCTACTTGGTCGAAGGGCTCGCACATTGCGGCGCCTGTCACACCCCGCGCAACGGGCTGGGTGCCGAGCAGAACGATCGCTACTTTGCCGGCGGCGAGAGCGAAGGCTGGCACGCGCCGGCCCTGAGCGCTGCCTCGACCACGCCGGTGCCGTGGACATCCGAGCAGCTTTTCAGCTACCTGCGCAACGGCTTTGTCGCACCACACGGCGTCGCCGCTGGTCCGATGCAGCCCGTGGCAGACAATCTCGGAGCGGTGGCTCAGCAAGATGTCAAGGCCATTGCCGCCTACGTCGCCGCCATGATCGCTCCGGCCACCGTGGCTCGGCAGCCAAAGCCCAGTCAAGCTAGACCACAGGCCAACTTCCAATCGGCAGCAAGGGTGTCCACGCAGCTGAACGCCCCCCATAGCGTGGACGGCGCTGTCATTTATGCCGGCGCGTGCGCGCTCTGTCACGAGACGAGCGGGCAGCAATTCTCCGCACATGGCATTCATCTGGCCGCAAGCAAGCTCATCACTATGCCGGATGCGCGCAATCTTGCGCATGTCATCCTCGAAGGCATCCCTCCACCGCAAGCGTCGCCCGCCGCCCAGATGCCAGGCTTCGCCGATGCATTTACCGACGGCCAAATTGCCACGCTGATGGCCTACTTGCGCCGCACCTTCAGCGACCAGCCGGCATGGCGCGGGCTTGAGGACCAGGTCCGCGAGGCGCGGCAGCTCCCCGGCAAGCCTTGATCCCCCCGCGCTAGCGCGCGTGCACTGGAGGTCTCATGCTGACGCTCAACGTCAACGGCCAATCCCAGCAAGTGGACGCGGACGCGGCAACACCACTTTTGTATGTGCTGCGCGACGATCTCGGCCTCAACGGAGCCAAGTTCGGTTGCGGGCTTGGCCAGTGTGGCGCCTGTACGGTCTTGTTGGACGACAAGCCAGTGCTGTCTTGCATCACGCCGGTCGCGGTCACTGAAGGCCGCCACATCACCACCCTGGAAGGGCTTGGCAGCACCGACGATCCCGGCCCAGTGCAGGCAGCCTTTATCGCCGAGCAGGCGGCGCAGTGTGGCTTCTGTATTCCCGGCATGATCCTGCGCGCCGAGGCATTGCTCCGCCGCAATCCCAGTCCTTCCGATCAGGAGATCCGAACCCACATGAGTGCTAACCTGTGCCGCTGTGGCACACACATGCGGATCCTCGCCGCGGTGCAACGAGCGGCACGCGTCGTGCGCTCGGTGAAGGGTGAGCCTTCCCGGTCACAAGAGGCGCGGCAATGAGTGCCCCCCGAACCGCGCTGTCGCGCCGCACGCTGCTTGGAGGCGGTGGCGCCTTGGTGGTAGCCTTCTCGCTGATCCGCCACCCATTTTTGCCCGCTGCCGCGCAGGGTCCACAGCCGCCGCGCTTGCCGGGCAGCCTGCGCACCACGCCCATGCTCGATGCTTGGATTCGCGTCGACGGCAATGGCATCACCGTCTTCACCGGCAAGGCCGAACTCGGCCAGGGCATCAAAACCGCGCTGTTGCAGGTCGCGGCCGAGGAGCTCGGGGTCGAGACCGGTCAAATCCTTTTCATCACGGCGGATACGGCCAACACCCCCAATGAGGGCTATACCGCGGGCAGCCAGTCGATGCAGGACAGCGCAACGGCTATCCGCCACGCTGCGGCGCAGGCACGCGAACGTCTGCTCGCCGCCGCCAGCGCGCGCTTGGGCGTCCCTGCCGAGCAGTTGATCGCAAACGACGCCGTGATCACCGCAGCCGACGGCCGCCGTGCCAGCTATCGCGAGCTCGCATCCGCCGAGATTTTGCACGTCGAGGCGCAACCACACTCCACGCTCAAACAGCCCGGCTCCTATCGCCTGATCGGCAAGCCTGTGGCACGTGTCGACATTCCCGCCAAGGTGACGGGCGCCATTGCCTATGTGCAGGACTTGCGCCTGCCAGGTATGGTGCACGCGCGCGTCGTGCGCCCGCCAAGCTATGGCGCACGCCTGCGCTCCATCGATGTCTCGGCCGCCGAGCGCATGCCGGGGGTGCTAAAGGTGGTGCGCGACGGCCAGTTCCTCGCCGTCGTCGCCGAGCGCGAATTCCAGGCGGTCCAAGCCATGGATGGGCTTGCAATGGCGAGCCTGTGGGATGAGAGCAAGGCCCTGCCCGACCCGGCGCGACTGTACGATTGGCTGCGCAGCGCGCCGGCGAGGGACGACGTCATTCACGCAGTCGGCAGCAGCGCCGAAAGCGGCGGCCCGTGGCTCGAGGCAGTATACTACCGGCCCTATAAGCTGCACGGGTCGATTGGGCCCTCCTGCGCCGTGGCCGTGGCCGAGGCCGGCGGCCTGACGGTATGGACGCACTCACAAGGCGTCTACCCCTTGCGCGCTGCACTCGCCGAGCTGCTGGGCTTGGCACCGGACAAGGTGCGCTGCATCCACATGGAGGGCTCCGGTTGCTACGGCCACAACGGCGCCGACGACGTCGCCGCCGATGCAGCGCTGGTGGCAATGGCGCTGCCGGGCCGACCAGTGCGCCTGCAATGGATGCGCGACCAAGAGCACGCCTGGGAGCCGTTCGGAGCGGCCATGATGGCACGCGCGCGCGCCAGTCTCGATCCGCAAGGCGTCGTAGCTGACTGGCGCTACGAGGTGTGGAGCAATGCCCATTCGACGCGCCCGGGCGGCGCCGGCAATCTGATGCCGGCCTGGCATCTGGCGAGGCCGTTTACGCAGCCAGCTCCCGCGCCAATCCCGCAGCCCACGGGCGGTGGCGACCGTAATGCCATCCCGCTTTATCAGTTCGCCAACAGCCGCATTGTGCATCATTTCATTGCCGCCATGCCATTGCGGGTCTCCGCCCTGCGCGGGCTTGGCGCCTACATGAACGTGTTTTCACTCGAAAGCTTCATGGACGAGCTGGCACTCGCGGTTGCAACGGACCCGATCAAATTTCGCTTGCGTCATCTGCACGACCCGCGAGCGCGCGATGTCATTCAATTGGCGGCCGAGAAATTTGGCTGGATCACCGCGGCGAAACCGACCAAGGGATCCGGCCGCGGCTTCGCCTTCGCCAGATACAAGAACTTGGCGGCCTACACGGCGGTCGCCGTCGAGCTTGAGGTCAAGCGTGAGACCGGCCAGATCCGGCTGTTGCGTTTCGTTGCCGCCAATGACAGGGGCGAGATCGTCAATCCGGATGGTGTGCGCACCAGATCGGGCGGTATCGTGCAGTCCGCGGGCTGGACGCTGCGCGAGGCGGTCGCCTTTGACGAGATCCGCATCAGCAGCCGAGATTGGAGCACCTACCCGATATTGCGTTTCACCGATCTGCCCGAGCGGGGGAGGTGCATCACATCGACCGGCCAGGTCAGCCTTTTCTCGGCACCGGCGAATCCGCGCAGGGTCCGACCGCGGCGGCGATTGCCAATGCCATTGCCAATGCGACGGGAGCGCGTATCCGCGAACTGCCGCTCGCCCTCGGCGCGTTAAAGCCGCCATTGGCATTTGAACTCGGGCTTTCCGTACTGTGGTGCGGCGTTGGCTCTGCCGCCGCCGAGCCAGGCCGGCCAAGGCGACATCACATTGTGCGGAACCGTACGCAGTGGCCACCGTTACCCCCTGACGAATAAGAAGACGTCGACCGTTCGGAGACGCCCCATGCGCCAGACCGCCTTTGCCGAGATGATCCGACGCGCTCTCCGCGACCAATACGATGCGGTCCTGGCCGAGCCGCTCCCCCAACGCTGGCTTGAACTGATCAATGGTTTATATGCAGTGGAGGGGCATGAGCGGCTCGAACGGGCCGAGCAGGATCACAATCCCTCGCCGGCAGCGCCGCGCGCTAAGATGAGGGTCAACTGAAACGCCAGCATGCCCGGGCCCCAGCATGCCCGGGCCCAAGTCGCGTTCTCTTCGAGGGGGGCGGCAGGGCCCATGCCGGATTGCGGCTCTAGGCTGATCGAGCTCGCGGGCGGGCGACCGGAGGCGTACTAGGTAAGCTTACCGATCCTCCAAGTCATTGTACCCACCGGCATCAGGAAATCCCTTTGCGGTATGCAAGATTGGCCACGCCGGCGCAGATCTTGCCCGCGCTGGTTGGCCCGATCGGTCAGTGTGAGGCCGAGTGGATGAGCTGTGAAACGGCGCGAGTGGCAGCATGGCTGCTTGCCTTGTTTGCGACGCACGCCTGCGAAAGGCGCGACTTTTACGATCGGCGCCGATAATGTTTGGGCCGCTCGTAATCGTCTCGGCCCCTCCTGGGGCTATGGCAGCGAGCCGAGTTGTCTACCTGTAAGACTGCCGAACCGGCTCTCGATAGCGAGGCGGCGTGGCGTTGGCGTACCCGGCGCTGGTGGCAGAGCGGTCGCTCAGGCTCGCGGTTGTGCTGTGCTGGCCCTGCGGGATGGCATCACATGTGGAGCAACCTATGATGCTCAGCAACGGCTACATCGATGTGCCCGCCGGAAAGATAGCAGCCGTCGTCACCCACCTCAAAATGACGGCCCGCCCCGAGCCGCGTGCTGCTGCAGCCAGCGAAAACCTGCGCGTTCGCGCGGTGGTTGAGCCATCTGCCACCTGGTATCGGGAGCAGTATCGCCGGGTGGGTGAGAACTGGCTTTGGTTCTCCAGACTCAACCTCGAACCCTCGACACTGGAAAAGATTATTCGCGATCCCAAGGTCGAGGTTTATTCTCTCATGTGCGATGGTCGTGACGAGGGACTGCTCGAATTGGATTTTCGCGTCGAGGGAAAGTGCGAGTTGGCGTTCTTCGGCCTCACTGCGCCATTGATTGGCCGAGGTGCGGGGCGCTTCTTGATGAATTACGCCATCGAGCGTGCCTGGCGAAGCCCGATCCGCTGCTTTTGGGTGCACACATGCACCTTCGATCATCCCAGCGCGGTTGGTTTCTATCTCCGTTCGGGCTTTCAGCCGTTCAAGCGCCAGATCGAAATAGCCGACGATCCGCGTCTCAGCGCTGGGTATCCACTAGAAGCTGCGCCACATATTCCCATCATTGCCGCAGCGCCCTAGGGGTTGCTTGGCGGGCAGAGCGGCGTCGGGAGGGCGATGATCTCTCCCATGGCGGAGGCGGCAAGGCGATCGACGACACCCATGATGGACCTGACCGATCATGGCAATGGCAGCAGTGAACGCAGCAACGTTCTGCGTGAGCTTGCCAAAAGCATGTCGCACCTGATCGGCGCGGCCCGCTGCATCGTTGCGGTGGACGGCGTCGATGGGGCGGGCAAGACAACGTTTGCTAACGCGCTGGTGCCTTACACCCGGGCCGGCGGCCGCACGGTCATCCGCGCGAGTGTCGACGGATTTCACAATCCCCGTGCCGTGAGGTACCGGCGCGGGCGGTTTGATGCGCAGGGGTTCTTCGAGGATTCATACGACTACGCCAGCCTCCGCCGATATTTGCTGGACCCGTTTCTCGCTGGTGCCACAAACCTGCACACCGCACGCTTCGACCATGCGACGGACCAGACAGTGGATTGCACGCAACCGTGCGACGGCAAACAATGCGTGCTGCTGTTCGATGGCATATTCCTGCATCGCCCCGAGCTCCGGGAATTCTGGGCATGTTCGATTTTTCTGGACGTGCCGTTCGACACGACATTTGCCCGAATGGCGTCGCGCGACGGCACCCCAGCCGATCCCGACGAAGACCGCAATCGTCGCTATCTCATGGGTCAGCGGCTCTATCTCGCCCAGTGTCGTCCGGCTGAGCTGGCCACCTTCGTCGTCGACAATTGCGATTTCTACCAGCCAAAGATCACGCGCAACCGTGCCGGACAAGTTCCACGCCAGCACCCGACGCAGTGACGGATCGAGGCAGATTTGCCTCGACCGCGCCGGATGGCTCAGGCCGGTGAAAGCACATGGATCACCCTGCTGGCGATCATGTCCTTGGTCTTGGCGGCATAGGCAGCCATGTGCGGGGCCGCAGCATGCGCCTTCAATGCCTCCGGGGTCTCCCACTTTTCGATAACGACGAAGGTATCAGCCCCAAACTGGGTCTGGATTTTACCCATGTCCGGCGTGTCGGTTGCTGGACCGTACTCGATGCACCCGTTTTCGGCGTGGACAGCCGGCATATTGGCGCGAAACTCGCGCAGGATGGCTTCCCGCATGCCGGGCTTGGCGGTGATGATCGCAATGACGTGGATCACGAGATAGGCTCCCTATCAATTCTGGATGTCGAACGTCGCGTTTCAGGCTATCACCGACTTTCCCGCAGGCGAAGGGTGCGACAAGGTTTTTTCGCGCAAGGCGCCGGTGAGCTGGCGCGAACTTGGCATGTCGAGAGGAGACAACCCCCCAATGGCAGAGGTGACGATCCTGGCGACGGGGCTCGGTTTTCCGGAAGGCCCTGTGATCTGTGCCGACGGCTCGGTAGTCGTGACGGAGATTCGCAATCAGCGCTGTTCGCGAGTGACGCCTGACGGCAAGGTGCAGGTATTCTCCGACTGTGGCGGTGGGCCCAATGGATTGGCGATTGGCCCCGACGGGTACTTCTATCTCTGCAACAACGGCGGCAGTCGCTACCTGGAGGGGCATTCCATGGGTCTGGGGCCTCATCCCGACTACAAGTTCGGCTACATCCAGCGGCTCGACCCGAAGACCGGAGAGGCGACGCTGCTCTACAAGGAGGTCAACGGCCAGGCCCTGTCAGCGCCCAATGACTTGGTGTTCGATAGGGAAGGCGGCTTTTATTTCACCGATCTCGGCAAACGCTACCCGCGTCACCGCGACAACGGCGGCGTGTATTACGCGCACCCCGACGGCTCGAAGGTGGTCGAGGTGGCCTATCCACTGTTGAGCCCCAACGGCTGCGGGCTGTCTCCCGACGGCAAGAGCCTTTATGTCGCCGATACCGAGGGCGCACGATTATGGGTCTTCGACGTGCAAGGACCTGGCAAGCTTAAACCCAAGACGCAGTTTTTGCCGCACAGCGGCCGCCTACTCGCGGGGCTGAGCGGCAACGCCCGCTTTGACAGCCTTGCCGTCATGGCCAGCGGCAACATCACCATCGCCACGTTGAACACCGGCTATATCACCGAGATTTCACCAGCAGGCGACATTGTCCGCGCCGTTGCGATGCCGGATTGCTATCCAACCAACATTTGCTTCGGCGGCGCCGATATGCGCACCGCCTACATTACACTGTCCGATACGGGGCGGTTGGCAGTGATGCAGTGGCCGGAGGCAGGTTTGAAGCTCAACTTCAATTGAGCTGCCCCGGCGTCCACCTGCTGCGCCGGACGCTATGGCGCAGGGATCGACACCGCCAAACCGAGCATGACCCAGCTTGGCAGGGCGCAAGCATTGTCGCCGGCGTACCCTGGGCTTGCCGTCCTTCGCCGCTTGGCTCGCACGCCGCTTGCTACTGGCCCTTTGCGGGTCGCTGAGTTTTCCTGGAAACAGGCCGGGCAACAGCCGGCGAGCGGGCAAGCTCTGCCAATCGATCGGCAAGGCGGTTTAGCTGCCAGGCGCGTGCGAGCTTTGCTGCTTTGTCCCAGGTCGGCTTCTGTCCGCGCAGGGAGGGGAGCGGCGCAGACCGATCCATGGTTGCGATCTTGCGATAAAGGCGCAGTTCGTCGGCTTGCGCTTGAAACCGGCCCGCGCCGATGAGCTCCTCGAGCGAGGCATGTTTGCGCAAGAGGGCCGCTGCCGTCTTGGCGCCTATGCCCTTGGCACCGGGTATTTTGTCCGACGCATCGCCACGTAGCGCGATGAAATCGGGAACCTGCTGTGGCTCGACACCATAGCGCTCGCGCACCTCGGCGGGCCCGATCCTTGCCATTTCACCGGCTTTGATCGGCTGCAGAATGGTGGTGCGTTGCGACGCCAGTTGGTAGGCATCGCGGTCACCGGTCGCAATGACCACGCTACCCCCGCGTCGTTCCTCCTTGGCGGCCGCAGCGGCAAGAAAATCATCAGCCTCGTAGCCTGCAGCTTTGGCGTTGACGAAACCACATGCCGTGACGAACTCGGGCAATACATCCAGCTGCTCCACCAGCTCGTCGTCGAATTCGCGACCGCTCTGGTAGGCAGGCAGAGCCGCTTGCCGGTAGGTCGATGCCTCCAGCGTGTCCCACCCGACCAACACCGCACGCGGACGCTCGTTGGCATAAAGGCGCATGAGAACATTGGCGAAGCCAAGAATGGCACCCCCGCCCTTGTCGCCGACGCGGCGAATACTCTTCGGCAAAGCGTGATAGGAGCGATGCGCGAACAAATCGCCATCCACCACCAGCAAGGGCTGCTGCCTCAGTATGCGCGCGCGGCTCACTTGGGTGGCCGCCCTTCTTTTTCGCGAACCACGTCTTTCGGCGTCTTGTCTTCGCGCAAGCCGAGGAAGGCAGGGTGGCGCATTTCGCCGGCGGCAGTCCACTCGGTGAATTTGACCTCGCCGACCAGCTTCGGCTTGACCCAGGTCGTCACTGCCTCGTCCTTTACCGGTTGCCGGAAGGGAGACTTTTCTGTTCGCAATGGCCAAAGCCTTGCGTGCAAGGCTTCGAGTTGCATGTGCGTGAAGCCGGTGCCGACGTGGCCGGCGTAGCGCCACTGATTGGCCTCCCGCAACGCCATCACTAAGGATCCAAAATATTGCCGGGAGCGTCGGGGAGCGGTGAAGCCGACGATTACCACCTCCTGGCGCTTGCCGGTCTTGATCTTGAGCCAGTCCCTGCTGCGCACGCCGGAGAGGTAGGTACTGGCAGCGCGCTTGGCGATGATGCCTTCTTGCCCGTCGTTGGCGGCCTCCTCGAAATAGCGCCTGCCCTGACCGCGCCGGTGCCGGCTGACAGACAGCAACTTGTGCTTGGGGACGATCTTGCCCAGCCGCCGCTTGCGCTCAATCAGGGGCAGGGCCCGCAGATCCTGGCCGCCGAGGAACATGAGGTCGAACATGCAATAGCGCAGATTAGCGCTCGCGCGCAGCGCATTCTGCAGCAATTGAAACCGCGACCTGCCCTGCGCATCGAGCGCCACAAGCTCGCCGTCAATCACCGCGTCCTCGCCGATAGCTTCCAGGGCCTTGGCGATCGGTGCATAGCTATTGCTGATGATCTGGCCATTGCGCGAATAGAGCGTGACCTTACCGGCCTCAATCGAGGTCACCATACGAAATCCGTCCCATTTGCTTTCGAACACCCAGTCCGGGTTGTCGAACGGGGCGTCGACCAGCGTTGCCAGCATGGGTTGCAGGCGCTTGGGCAGT
The DNA here is from genome assembly GCA_963820375.1 of uncultured Alphaproteobacteria bacterium. GTDB lineage: Bacteria > Pseudomonadota > Alphaproteobacteria > Rhizobiales > Hyphomicrobiaceae > AWTP1-13. The sequence goes on from CAWFZX010000028.1 coordinate 35,989, forward strand.
TTGCTTACGCGTGCCATGTGATACCCATAGCCTGCGCCGCCCAGGCTGGAAATCCAGCAGATTTGCGCGGCGGCAGCTCGGACGCGCCCCGGACCGGAGCTGACCTGGCGCGACCGTGGCGGCTGGCGCTCCGCGGCCCACTCAAGCCGGTTGCAAGCGTTGCTGGGGGAGCGGCGGAAATGCCAGGGCAATCGCCGCGGCGCCGAGCCCGACGGCGAACGAACCGATAAACAACCAGTTGTAGGCCGCGAAGGTGTCGAACACCCAGCCGCCAGCCAGGGGCCCAAAGGCCATGCCAATGCTGGACAGCATGGTCGCCGCGCCGAACACCGTCCCCATGAGATGCTGGCCGAAATACTCGCGCGCCAACACGGCATAAAGAGGCATCACGCCACCATAGGCCGTACCGAAGAGCACCGCGAGCACGTAGAATTCGCCGAGCTGGCTGACGAAGGCGTAGCTTGCGATCGCCAGCGCCTGCACGAGCAGCCCGGCGATCAGAACTGGTTTGGCGCCGAGGCGATCGGCGAGTACTCCCAACAGCAGGCGGCCGCCGAGGCCCGCAAGGCCTTCGAGGCTGTAGATACTGACCGCTGCCATCGCCGGCACACCACAGAAGATGGCATAACTCACCATATGAAAGATCGGCCCGGAATGTGCCGCGCAGCAAGCGAAGAACGTGAGGCCAAGCACCAGGAACTGCGGTGAGCGCAGCGCCTCGATTGCCGAAACCGCGCTGGCGCCCTCTCTCGCGGCGGATTGCAAGAGGGTCGCAGCGGGAGGCCGACGCACCAGCAGCGCGGCCGGCAGCAGCAGGCTCCAGGCGACAATGGCGATGGTCAGCATGGCGGTGCGCCAGTCATAGGTAGAGATCAACCAGCGCGCCAACGGCGAGATGGTCATCGGCGCCACACCCATCCCGGCAGAGACAAGCGAGACGGCAAGACTGCGGTTATCCTCAAACCACGCCGTGGTCGCCGCAATCATGGGTGCGAAAAAGGCGCTTGCGGCAAGCCCGACCAAAATGCCGTACGTCAATTGGAATTGCAGGAGCGAGGCGGCGCGGCTCGCCAGCAGCAAGGCGAGCCCAAGCAGCAGCGCGCCGAGCACCACAACGATACGTGTCCCAAAACGGTCGCTCGCCACGCCCCAGCCAAAGGCGCCGAGGCCCATGACCAGAAAATTCAGCGTCATGGCGCTCGATATGCCGGCACGCGACCAACCAGTGGCGGTTGCCAACGGCTCGAGGAAAACGGCAAGGGAGAACATCGCCCCGAGAGCGACGCAGGTCATAAGCGCACCCGCCGCGACGATCACCCAGCCGTAGGAATTTCGCATTCTGCGGTCTCCGCCAAGCTGCTTGTGCTGCCCGTGCCCTCAAGCACCACGCGGGCAGCGCCCATCAGACAGCCGCACCGCCACGCTAGGTGTTGCGGCAAATTCGCTGGCACATGGCTGGGGCCGGCGCCTCGGCCGGCCCCAGCCAATTGGCTTCAAGCCTTGGCCGCTTCGCCGCACGGCGGCAGGTTTTTCACCGCCTCCTGGATTTCTTCCGCGCTCATATCGCGTTGATGCGTCGCGACCGACCAGCAGTGACCGAAGGGATCGACGATGACGCCGTAGCGGTCACCCCAGAACATGTCGGCCACGGGCATTTTGAGGCTGGCGCCTGCCTTGACGGCGCGATCGACAAAGGCGTCGACGTCCTCGACGTACAAGTGGATCGTCACTGGTGTGCCGTGCAGAGACTTCGGTGACAGTGTGCCCCACTCGGGCATCTCATCGACCAGCATCACGGTGGCACCGCCGATCTGGATAGCGGCGTGCATGAGCCTGCCGTCCTTGCCCGGCAGCCGCATCGTCTCAACGGCAGCAAAGGCCTTTTTATAGAAGTCGATGGCAGCGGCGGCGCCGGCACATACCAGGTGCGGCGTCACTGCCTGCCGGTTCTGCCGCTTCGCAGCGGCCTTGGCTTGGTCGGCCGTCTTGGCGAGAGTTTGTACGGTCATGGTGCTTTCTCCTTTTTCTGCGGACGGTTGAAAAGCAATTCCACGTAGCGGCGCAGGTGATCGACACAGGCCGCGGCCTCTTTGCTGTTGTCTTTGGCTTTAGCGATGATGAAGGCACCCTGCAGCACAGCCTGGGTATAGAGGGCAAGGCTGGCGGCGGTACAAGACGACTTGATGCGATACTTGGCCATTGCCGCGCCGAGGTCAGCCTCCAGGTTGGCGACATGACCGGTGATCGACCGCGCGCAGGCATCGCGGATCGCGGGGCTGCTGTCGTAGGTCTCCTGTACCATCGTGCCAACGAGGCAGGTGAATTGAGGAAGTTCGCCCCTGAGTAGGGCCTTTCGGAAATCGATGTAGCCAAGCACTCGGTCGAGGGGATCGGCGTGGCTGTGGTACGGCGCCTCGGCAAACAGAGCGCCGGTGAGCTCTGACCAGTAGTCGGCGGCGGCGACCGCCAGCGCCTCCTTGCTGTCGAAATGGTGAAAGAATGCGCCTTTGGTCACGCCGGCGGCTGTGCACAAGTCATCTACGCTGGTCGCCGCGTAGCCCTTGGCGCGGATCACCGACAGGGCCGCTTCCAGGATCTTGTCCTTGGCTGACTGCTTTACACTCGCCGACACGGTGCTGCTCTCCGAGGTTCTCCTTTACATACCGACCGGTTGGTATGTTGTCAAGCGCCGATGCCGCGGCTTGGCGGCGCCCAGGGCGCAGTGCGCCAACGCCCGGTGAGCTCCCGTGCCCTTTCCGAGCTATCGCCCCCGCTGCTTATGACGCGCGGCCTTCAACTCGGGCGGCAAATTTACCCCGGTACGGCGACAAGAAACGGGGTGTGCGAGTGAGGTTGTGCCTCTAGCCTCGTGGCGGGTGAGCGGGTTGCAGCGCAAACCCCTTTCGCCATCATCGACCCCACAGACGAAGGAACCCGCATGAGCAGACGAGGTGACAACCTGAGCCGCGGCGGCCGTTGCTTCATCACGTTCCGGGGTGCAAGCGCAAACTGCTTGATTGAGAAGGGCGTCACCTCCCTCGCTCCGGCGGCGACCTGCCGACGCATGATCCTCTCAGCAGACGCGTCATGAACGATCTGTTTGACGGCATCGAGCCGCTGGAACCGACACGCGAGGTGATGGCTGAAGGTGCTGTGCTGCTGCGCGGCCGAGCTATCCCGTTTGAGATCGCACTATTGGCCGCGCTGGAGAGGGTCACGGCCCAGGCGCCCTTCCGGCACATGACGACGCCTGGGGGCTTTATCATGTCTGTGGCGATGACCAATTGCGGGGCCGCCGGTTGGATCGCGGACCGCAGCGGCTACCGTTACGGCTGCACCGATCCGGAAAGCGGCTTGGCGTGGCCGGCGTTGCCCGACTGTTTCCTCGACCTCGCCGGCGCCGCTGCTCGGGAGGCCGGTTATCGGAATTTCGTGCCGGACGCTTGCCTGATCAATCGCTATACGCCTGGGGCCCGCCTTTCGCTGCACCAGGACAAAAACGAACGCGATTTCTCCCACCCCATCGTCTCGGTGTCATTAGGCCTGCCCGCCACCTTCCAGTTTGGCGGCTTGAAGCGCACCGACCCGGTCCGCAAATTCGCGCTGCGCCACGGCGACGTTGCCGTTTGGGGTGGCCGGTCGCGCCTTTGCTACCACGGCGTGACAGAGCTGAAGAACGGCGAGCACGAGAAGGTTGGCCGCCTGCGCATCAATCTTACCTTCCGGGGTGCACTGTAAAAGTCGAAACCCGCACCACGGCGTGGGGGTGGCCGACCGTCCCGAACCTGCGTTGTTTTCTGCCGGGCAAGGCGCGCTTGGGCAAGATCGATGAGGCGCGCTGGTAGTAAAGGGTGGCGACGGCAGGTCGGAAGGCGCCGTTAGGATCGCAGCTTCTGCGCGTTCATGCTGGGAACTCGGTGTCCCGCCACAAGTTTCTCCTCTAGCGCCTGCTGGCCGTCACCTGACAAGCCTGACGAGATGGACCCAAACTGCCATTTACCTTCAGATGCAGGCCGAGCCACTGCCTGCAGCCAAAAAAAGTGCAGGCGATCATGGGCCAGATGACAGCGGGGTCGGCACTGCAATTTGCCATCACCCAGAGCATGCGGACGCTGATCCCGCGGCGACAACCGGCGGACCGCTGGGATTGTGCATCGAGGAGCAATGAACCATGAGCAAACCGATGGATCCACGTCAAGCCGAGGACAAGGCCAAAAAGAAACCCGGCGGACAGCAGCATCCAAATCCGCCCAAAAAAACCGATACCAACAATCCCGAGCGCAATCCGCGTGACCAAAAAGGCCGAGGCGGCAGCAAGTAGACCCTGATGCCGCTGGTCCCTGGGGATTGGTCGGCACTCGCCTTTTGACGCTGCGCCTTGGAACGGTGCCTGGCGCTTGTTGGCCGCGCCATTGGCTTCGCCTGCGAGGCTCTTTTTTCTGACACGAGCTTCCTGCTCGCTGCTGGACCACGCCCACGGAGCGCGAGGCCTGCAGGCGATCTGCGGCCGCATCTGGACCAGGGAACCTTACGGCCTGAGGCTCCGTTAAGCACCCGATGGTCGCCATATCAACTCGCTCGCAAACGCGCTCCGCTTGGGGTCTGCTCTATGCCTGGTCGGCGGTCGCCCTGATGTGGGCCTTCTGGATCAGCTTTGTTATTTTTCTGGCCTCGCCACGTCGCCTCGCCTCCGTGTGGCCGCTGCCGATGGTCGATCGAGGTGGATTTTTTGATACCAGCGGTTGGCTGGCGGCACTGATTGATCTCGGCCTGATCACTCTATTTGGTTTGCAGCATTCGCTGATGGCCCGACCTTGGTTCAAAGCGGCCGTTATGGCTTCGTTGCCCCCTGCGTTCGTGCGCTGCACCTACGTCCACCTCGCCAACGTGGCTTTGTTCGCATTGATCCTGCTGTGGCAACCGATCCCCATCGAACTGTGGACGATCGGTGCTGGGGTCCTGAAGGACCTTCTTTGGATGGCCTTTGCCGTGGGATGGATCATTCTGTTCCTGGGAGCGTGGTCGTTCGGCATTGCTGACCTTCTCGGGCTCACCCAGATGCAGGCTTGGGTACAAGGACGGCAGGACTATCGCCAACGCCTAAGAACCGGCAGGCTCTATCGTTGGCTCCGCCACCCAATGTACGTGGGTGTGCTGTTGGGTGTCTGGGCAACCCCGCGGATGTCCCTCGGTCACGCCTTATTGGCCCTCGGTCTGACCGGCTACGTCTTGATCGCCATGCGATATGAGGAACGCGACCTGCTGGCGAATTACGGGGCGCGCTATCAAGCCTGGAGAACGGCCCGCTAGCAGAATTTGGCCAGTACCGGAAGGATCGGCGGCGATGATATGCTGCGCTGGCTTGCGTCCCAGAGCTGGCGGCCACCGGGGGTTCGGCTTCCCTAGGCCCGCCGATTTTTAGCGGGAACCCGCCAGCTTTCGGGGCGTTGCCCGCAAAAGCACGAGCACGCCAAGCGTCCACGCGCGCCATCGACCCCACTGAAAAAAGTCGCAGGGGTCTGCAGAGCGAAAAAGGGCCGGGCGTGCGGCATGCCAGCGGGAGCAGGCCATGCGTGTTTGGTGCCGATCCGTCCGGCGCTGAGAGGACACTGTAGCCGTCAGGGCGCTTTCAATTCACAGGTGGGCAAATGCCGGTCGCGTTCAATCACACCATCGTCTGGTCAAACGACAGCAAGGCCTCCGCGACCTTCCTGGCCGACATCCTGGGACTGCCGCCACCCAGGAAATGGGGTCCCTTCCAGATCGTCGCGACCGCTAACGGCGTCAATCTCGACTTTATGGACAGGCAGGGCGAGATCTTGTCGCGGCATTTCGCCTTTCTCGTCAGCGAGACGGAGTTCGACGAAATCTTGCAGCGAGTCCGACAACAGGGCCTTTCCTACTGGGCCGACCCTGCACGCAGCAAGCCCGCAGAGATCAACCACCACGATGGTGGACGCGGCGTTTATTTCGAGGATCCAAACGGCCATCTCCTGGAGATCATCACCCGGCCGTACGGCAGCAGCGGCTGGGAGCCCTGAAGGCGTTCTTTGGCGAGCTTCACCGCCCGCCTCCGGACGCGACGGGGACCAGTTGATGTCTACGTTCTCGGAGCGCTGCGTTCGCTCTTGGCCGGCGCTGGTGCACGCCGCATGCGGCCAACCACTCGCCCCCAGACGGTCTTTTCGCCCTGGCCGGCAAAGTTCTTGCGGTAGCGCGCCGGCGGCAAACCGAATTCCCGCTTGAAGGCGCGATTGAATGCGGCCTCGAACTCATAGCCGACGTCGGCCGCCACCTTCAGGACCGTCTCTTGCGTCGTTTGGAGCTTCCTTGCTGCCAGCTGCAATCGCCACCGCGCCAGGTAGGTGAGGGGCGGTTCACCGAGAAATCGATCGAAGCGCTCGGTGAGAACGCTGCGGGAAGCCCCCGTCTGTGACGCAAGCTCGGCGATGCTCCAGGCATGGCACGGCTTGCGGTGCAGCAAGGCGAGGGCTGCGCCCACAATGGGATCGCGCGCGCCGGCGAGCCAGCCCGTCTGCTGGATCGGCAGCGCGTCCATGTACCGGCGCAACGTCTCGATGAAAATGGCCTCGGCCATCTTGGCCAGCAGGACCGCGCGGCCGGGACGTGCGGATGCGGTGTCGGTGAGAAGATGCCGGATCGAAGCTTCCAGCCATTCGCCGGCACCATCGCCGCGAATATTCATTTTGATGCAGGCCGGCAATCCTGCGAGAAAAAGGCGCGCCGCGTGCCGCTCACATCCGAAGTATCCGCAGACGAAGCGAGTCTGTTCGCCACCACCGCCGGCCCCGACCCGCAGCGGCACGAAATCGCCCGCCAACCATTTTCCCAAGGCAGCGCCGCTGTCGATCAGTTGTGTGGGCGTGCCATTTGTAACGGTATGCGGATCACCATGCGGAAAAATCACGATGTCGCCCGCCGCGATCGAAATATCCGCTTCGCCTGCCATGCCAACCAGCGCCGGTCCTTCTGTCACCAGATGGTATCCAACCAGGTGTTCGGTACCAGGGGCCAGCAGGTGAGCCACCCGCTCCATCGCCGGCACTGAAAAGCCCCACGGGGCTGTGCATATCGCATCGACAAAGATGGCGCCGGTCATGCGCACCGAGCTTAGCGCTTGGGACAGTGCGTCCATCGCCCACTCCTTTCGCCGGCAATAGGGCCGCTGCAAAGAAACGCGGCTTTGCGGCAAAGGTTTGAAGTCTGAGCCTCGCTAGAATAGTCCGCACGTGGTCGACGGGCATCTGGCTTGCCACGCAAGGAGACAATATGGGCGGTCGCGCCGGCCAAGCAAGCAAGGCAACTGGAGACGATCGCGCCTGACAGGGCGCAAGCGCTGCTTCGGCGAGCCGTCCCTCTCGGGAAGCCTGGCTGATGCATGCGCGTCACCCCCGGCGATCTCGTGCGGTGATGGGCATTCGCCAGGAGAAGTGTGCCCGGCAACCCATCTCGACCCGGCGGCCGGTCGTGGTTGTTGCGTGAGCGTGCCGGCGAACCGACACCGCCGTTCTGATGCTGGCCGATCAATTTGGCATCGGCACCAAGTTGTCTGTCAATCCGAAGGATAAGCCATGGAAAGTCGCACTTTCAAGGACCGGCTGCTCCCGCATCATCACGCGGCGGCGTCCGTGTGGGGACAAGGCGGCAAAGCCTATGATGACGTCAGCTACGGGCTTTCTGATGCGCTGGCGCACGCGGCCCAGCGGCTCAGCGCGCGGCCAGAGGAGAATGTGCTCGACGTGGCCACCGGGACGGGTTGGTCGGCACGCAATGTCGCGCGTAGCGGCGCGCGCGTGCAGGCCGTCGATATCTCCTCCGAGCTCTTGGCTGCGGCCGACGAGCTATCCGCCCATGTCCGCCCTGCCATCCAATTCGAGCTGGGCGATGCAGAGCGCTTGCCATATGCGGATGGCCGCTTTGATGCCGTGATCTCGACGTTCGGCGTGATCTTTGCCCAGAACCAACGTCAGGCGGCGCGAGAACTCGCACGTGTCATTCGCAAGGGCGGGCGGCTTTCGCTCGCGGCTTGGCCGCCCGATGGCGCGGTGCAAAAGTTTCTGGCGGTGATTGCCAAACACAGCGGCGCGCCGCCCGCCGAGGTCTCTCCCTTAGCATGGGGCGACCCGCGACATGCCGCCGAGCTTCTGGGGCAGGAATTCGAACTTAGCTTCGAACGCGGCGTGAACAACGCCTATCACCCGGACCCAGACCACATCTGGGAGAAGTATGCGCACGGTTTTGGACCCATGCGCCAGCTCATCAGCAGTCTCCCAGCCGAGGGGCTCGCAGCACTGCGAACGGATGTGGACGCCTACCACCGTGCGTTTGCGACCGCAGCCGGCCTGCACGTGAAGCGGGAGTACGTCATCATCCTGGGCACGCGCCGCTAGAGCCATGCAACGCTATCTGAGCCAGCCTGCTGCGAGCATAGGCGCAGCCCCGCGCCGAGCGCTGCGATTGTTCACGCGCAGCAACCATCGCCCTGCCTGCGCGTTGAGCCTTTGTCGGTCATGCTTGCCACTGGCGCCAGCAGCAGCCTACCGAGATCGGCCACCGCTCAGTGCACACGCCGTCGTCAACGCGAGCCTGGCAACAGGCACCGCCTCACCAACGACATCTGCCTGGCAACACGTTGCGACGCGTCGCCTGGTCATGGCGTGTGGGCGCCTTGTCGGCGCGTTGCAATGCAAGGGGATGTGGTTACCAGCGGCGCGCTCGCCTCGGTCGTGAGGCAGCCCAGCCAAGGTTGCTGTAGCCATACACAGGGCCGCCCCCTCCGAACAATGTTGGGCCAGGGCTAGGGACCGGGCTTTCCAGAATGCCTTGCGTCGTCATGAGGCCCGGGGGATCCAAGGTTGTAGGGCCGCCCGGCACCGGGGGCGTATTGGCCAGGTACGCACGACTGGGAAGCCGCACCGGGCGCCTTGCCGGGGCGAAGGCCTGATAGCCGTAATAGCCGTAGCCGCGAAAGGCCCTTCGGTTGCCGGCGGGATCCTCACCACACCACCAGCCGCAGGCCGCCGCGGGCGTAGCGCCGAACAAGAGCAACAGCAGACCTGCCGCTAGCTTGCACTCTCCAGAACTGAGTAAGCGCATGAGCCCTCCCGAGCTTGAGCAGGAGGAGGCTAGATGAAGGACCGGTCGCCGTTATATCCGTGCAATCCCTCAGAACACAGAAGGAAGCTCCCTAGTCATGTCTGGGCTCAGGGCTGCCCGCGGAGCAGCAAAGTGGGCGGTAAGAGGGCTGATGCAGAAGAGATGTATCAAAAACTATCTACAGCATGGGGCACAGCTGCGCGCCTTATCCGCGCAAGCGTGTTTACGCACACCGACAGCTGCAGGAATCCCCGCCACCAACCTGGCGCGTCAGCGCTCGGCCGGCTTGTTGTCTTGACGTTGCAGCTCCTCGATGTGGCGCGCGGCGTGCGGATCACCGGGCGCAATGCGTGCCAGCTGTTGGGCGTATTCAAGGGCCGAGGCTCGCTCTCCAATATCGCGGCTGAAGCTGATGAGCGCCAACAACGTCTCGCGATCGTTCGGGTGCCGCGCCAGGTTTCCTTTGAGCACGATCAGCGCCTCCCGCTTTTGGCCTGCTGAATGAAGGGCCACGCCGTGAACGTAGGAGTATCGCCCCTGCTCGGGATCGAGTTCGGTGGCTTTGCGCAATTCGCCGAGTGCTTCCTCGAGCCGCTTCAGCCGCACCAGCGCCAGCCCGAGCGCATGATGAACACCTGCATCACCCGGGGTGACAGCAACCGCGGTGCGCAGCATCCTCTCGGCATCGTTGTCGCGTCCAGTTTGGCGATAAAGGTCGGCGAGATTGACGTAGGCCGGTGCGTACTGCGGACTAAGCCGCAGCGCCGCCTGGTACTCGGCTTCAGCCTCGGCAAGGGAGCCGCGCTGTGCGTAGAAGTTGGCAAGCGCCATGCGCGCCTCGGGTCTGTCTGCGTTGAGCCGTTGCGCGGCGATGAACTCCGCCGCCGCGCTCTCGAAACTTCGGCGCTCACTCACAGGCAATTGTGCAGTCGGAGTTCCCGCCAGCAAAGAGACGGCGCTCGAACGGACACCGCGAACGCGATCCGACAGCAACGGCGCGGCCAAGGTCCAACGCTGTCGTAGCGGCAAACCTGCGAGCAGGTTGAGCGCACCGATCCTCACCATCGGCTCGGGATCGAGGAGGCTTTTCTGCGCCAGATTGATGGCGGTGGCAGAGGGGGGGCGCGAACCGAGTTCGTCCAAGGCGCCTGCGCGAGAGATCGCCGGAGCCTGCGGGTCCGCGATAACGGCGGCGAGCAGGGCTGCTGCGTCGGCGCGATCCGACCAAGCCGCATGAAAGGCCTCGGCGTAGTTCTGGAAGCCCTTGCGGTTGGGTCCATACCATCCCTCGATCGCCGCCGCCGCCCAATCGGGCGCCTTGTTGGCATGACAGGAGGTGCAGGCGTTCGGCGTACCGAGCTTGGCCGACAGATCCGGTCTTGGAACTCGGAAGCTGTGATCGTGCCGCTGATCGACCACCATATAAGTTTGCGTCGGCATGTGGCACGAGGTGCAACTTGGCGGCGGGTTGGCATGCTGGTGGTGATGGTGTGTTGCGTTGGCGTACTTACCGGCAGCGTGGCATTGCAGGCAGAGGTTGTCGCCGGTCAAGCGCGGCTTGGCGCTGTGGGGCTCATGGCAATCGCTGCAGGTGACGCCGGCTGCAAACATCTTGCTCTGCTTGAATGAACCGTAATTGTAGACCTCGTCGAGCATCTGCCCGTCGGCATGATAAAGCCCGCGGCCCAGCGGCGAGACCGTGTGTGTATCGGATAGCCACCGACCGGGAACCCAATCCTCGGAGAACGCGCCGCGGCGCGCATGACACAGGCCGCAGGTCTCGACCTCCTTGCGAAGCGTGGAAGCGGGGACACTGCGCTTGGCATTGTCGGTCGTCGGATCGAGCGTCCAGCTGACGCCGGCCCGCTCATCGAAGCGCACGACAAGTCCCTTGGTCGAGTCGTCGCTGTTGCCGCGCCCCTGGCGTGCCCAGGCGACGTGACGTGAGCCGCGGCCGTGACAAGCCTCGCAACCGACGCTGATTTCGGCGAAGGTCGTGGCGAAGCGATCCTGTGCTGCATCATAGTTCTTGCGCACGCCCGTTGAATGGCACTCGGCGCACATGAAGTTCCAATTCTGGTTCAGCTTGGTCCAATGCAGGACGTCGTCGTGACGAATTTGCTCGTTTGGATAGAGATTGAACCAGCGCTGGCCGCCTTGGTCCTTTGCTCGGCTGTCCCAGGCGAGCGTCAGCGCCTGCAACCGCCCGTCTGGGAATTCAACGAGATATTGTTGGAGCGGATAGAGCCCAAATGTGTATTTGATCTCGAAAACACCAGGCTTGCCGTCGGGTCCGTCGGTCTCGACCAGGAATTTGTTGTCCCGGCGGAAAAAGCGTTTGACCACACCTGCATCATCGAAGCGCGCATCGGCGAAATCCCCCAGCACGGAGGTCTCGGTCGCGTGCGCCATGGCGTGCTTGTGTTGCGAACCGTGCCACAGCTCCGCTTGCACGCGGTGGCAGCCCGCGCAGGTCTCGCTGCCGACGAATTGAGCCTCTGCAACGCTCACCGTCGGAGGGTGGTCTTGACCCGCAACAGGCGTGCCACCCGTGCGGAACTGAAAAGCCAGGCCGGCCAACAGGACGATGCCGGCCGCTAGCAAAGCCGCAGTCCAAACGCGCCATTTCCAAAGCAGGCCCTTGGTCGTGCCCCTTGCCGAGGTGGCCTGCACCTGGGTGGCGCGCACCGCAGCGACTGATGTCTTCCGGGCCCCGCTTTTGCCGAGAGCTTTGCGTTGCTTGCGCGCCACTGTCGTCGCCACCCCTGCAGCATCGAACCGCCCCGGCCACCGATCAACGAACCTATCCCCGGCCAATGGGACGGACCTATCATGGAATACCCTGTGTTGCGGAGGAATGAACCGGCTTGCGCCGCGTGTTGCGGAGGCCGCTGGGCACCGACCATGGTTGCGTCTAAAACTTGCTCTGCGCCGCGACGTTGCCGTTAAGATTTTGCCGCGGATCCAGCCTGGAGCAGCGGTGCCGCGGTCCTCCTGTCAGCAACGCAGGGCTCTGGTTTTCACACCTCCCCTGGGCGCAACGCGTTGCTCGCGGGATGGTGTGGCTAATTGCTGGAGGGCGGGTTCCTCAGCTTCTCCATCACCTGTTCGATCGAAAAGGATCCAGGCTTCTGGCGCGGTGGGAACTGTTGGTAACTCACCAAATGGTCCGCCACGACCGACTGGGCCGGGACGAGCACGAAGGCGTGCTCGACGAACCATCTGACGTAATCGCCGGCTTCGTGCTGGGACCGCTCAAATGGGTCGGACCGCACATTGAACAGCATTGGCAGGCGCAGTTGCACCATCGGCTGCGCCCACACATTCAAGCCATGCGCCTTCTGCTCCATGAACACGGCCTTCCACTGTTCGTAGCGAAGACCGGCAAGGTTGCCGTCGTCGGTCCAGTAAAAAAATTCGCGCCGCTGGGTTGGCCCCTTGCGGCCGAGGAGGTCCCGCTGGTCGTAGCCGTCGAGGTGCACTTTGAAGGTCTTGCCGGCGGCGTCGTAGCCCTCAAGAAGTTTGCTCTTGATCTCCGGCTCCCCGGCCGCGGCGAGAAGGGTCGTGGCCCAGTCCTCAGCGGAGAACAGATCGTTGATCTCGGTGCGCGGCGGCACCAGGCCAGGCCAGCGCACCAGCGCCGGGACCCGATAGCCGCCCTCCCAGTTGGTGTTCTTTTCGCCGCGGAACGGGGTGGTGCCTCCGTCAGGCCAGGAAAAGGCTTCGGCGCCGTTATCGGTCGTGTAGATCACGATCGTGTCGTCGGTAATGCCGAGATCGTCCAGCTTCTTCAAGAGCTGGCCGACGTGTCCGTCATGCTCCACCATGCCATCCGGATAAATGCCAACGCCGGTCTTGCCCCGCGATTCAGGCTTGAGATGCGTCCAGATGTGCATGCGGCTCGGATTGAACCAGACGAAGAACGGTTTTCTGTCCCTGTGCGCGCGCTCAACGAAGTCGATTGCCGTCTTGAGGAATTCCTCGTCAACCGTCTCCATGCGTTTTTTGGTGAGCGGCCCGGTATCCTCGCATTTCTGCTTGCCCCAGGGACCAAAGCGCGGTTCGCCGCCCGGGGTATCCGTCGTGGTGGCAACGCATTTGAGGACACCGCGGGGACCGAATTGCGCTTTGAATGCAGGGTTTCTCGGATAGTCCGGGTGTTCAGGCTCCTCTTCGGCATTGAGGTGATAGAGATTGCCGAAGAACTCATCGAAGCCATGCACCGTTGGCAGAAACTCGTTGCGGTCGCCCAGGTGGTTCTTGCCGAACTGTCCGGTCGCATAGCCCTGCGGTTTGAGCAGATCAGCAATGGTCGGGTCCTGGGCGGAGAGCCCCTCTTTCGCTGCGGGCAGGCCCACTTTTAACAGCCCGGTGCGCAGCGGGCTCTGACCGGTGATAAACGCCGCCCGGCCGGCGGTGCACGATTGCTGGCCGTAGTAGTCGGTGAAGATTGCGCCTTCGCTGGCGATGCGGTCGATGTTTGGCGTGCGGTACCCCATCATGCCACGGTTGTAGGCGCTGATGTTCCAGTAGCCGATGTCATCGCCCATGATGACGAGAATGTTCGGTTTTTTGGTCTGCGCCAGGACGGGCGCGCTGGCCATGATCGGAAGAGCAAACAAGCACAGCAGAGCGAAACAGGCGCGCCTGATCCTCGTCACCATCCACTTCATCATAGGGAGCGCCTGAGCTGATCCTGTGGTTGGTCCCCGCCGCTGCGGGTTGCCGACAACGTGAATATTCTGGGCCATGCTGCACCGCTGATGTTTTGCAAGCTACTTGTGCGAAAGCGGGCGCCTGGTTTGGCGCCCGCCTCTTGCCTCGAGGGTTTCGTGGCCGGTTAGTCGCTGGCGGCGCGATGAGATTTGACCTGCTCCAACACCTGACTGAGGTTGTAGGACTCAGGCGCCTGCAGCGGCGGGAACTTCTCGTAAGTCAGCAGGTGCTTTAGCCATAGCTGCTGGCCAATGGGGAGCATGTTCCAGTCGTACTGGAAGGAGGTCATCGGCGCACCGAGCGCACCACCCAAGCTCATCGCCGACTTCTGGTCGATGCCGACCGCCTGCTCAAAGGGATCGCGCTTGATGTTCTGCACCAAGGTGAAGTGGAAGGGCGTCAACGGCATGATCCAGCCGGCCGGCCCCGGCTGCGACATGGTGTAGTACATCTTCCAGTTCTTGTAGCGCACCGCCGACGGCGTCGCGCCCGAGAAGTAGTAGAAGTAATCGCGCGCCGACTTTTCCGACTTGCCTTCGAGGAAGTCGCGCTGGTTGACGCCGTCGAGCGTGGTCTTGACGATGCCGGGATACCGGCCTGCTTCGATCTGCTCTTTCAGACCATCACCCTTGGGGCCGCCGGCGATGTCGACCAGCGTCGGCACCCAGTCGAGGGCCGCAAACAGCTGGCTGTGCACCGTGCCCGGCTTGATGACGCCCGGCCAGCGGATCACCATGGGCGCGCGGTAGCCGCCTTCCCAAGCCTCGCCCTTCTGACCTTTGAACGGGGTGACGCCGCCATCGGGGAAGGAGATCGCCTCGGCGCCGTTGTCGGTCGTGAAGACGATGATGGTATTGTCGAGCTGGCCCATGCTTTCCAGCTTCTTCAGCACGTCGCCGATGTTGTCGTCCATCTGCTTCATGCCGGCTTCATTGGTGCCCCAGTCTTTGCCACCACGCTCACCCAGCATGGCCTCGTACTTCGGCGGCAGCATCGTCACAACGTGCATACGCGCCGGGTTGTACCAGACGAAGAAGGGCTTGTTGGTCTTCTTGGGGTCGTTGCGGTCGAGGAACTCGATGACCTTGGTGGAGATTTCCTCATCCACGGTTCTGGAGCGATCCAATGTCAGCGGGCCTTCATCGCTGCATTGCTGGTTTTTCGCCGTGCCGTCGGAGGATTTGCACCACAGCACCGGGCGCGGCGGGGTCAGGCAAACCGTGGTTTTGGGGTCCACCGCACCGGAAACCTCGGAGAGGCCGGGGATCGGCGTGTTCTTGCACGGCGGCGCCACGCCCTGCACGTTGGGGTTCTTGTTGATGTCGGGGAAGCTCACCCCCTGCATCGCATCCAAATGGTAGAGATAACCCCAGTACTCCTGGAAGCCATGCGCCGTTGGCAGCGCGTCGGTGTGGTCGCCCAAGTGGTTCTTGCCGAACTCACCGGTGTTGTAGCCAAGATCGAGCAGGAATTTGGCAATCGCCGGGGTACCGGGCCGCAGGTAGGAGGGACTGCCGGGAAGTTGCGGCGGGACCATGCCGGTGCGCAAGGGATACATGCCGGTGAAGAAGGCATTGCGTCCCGAGGTGCAGCTCTGCATGGCGACGTAGTCGACGAACATCGCCCCTTCTTTGCCGATCCGGTCGATGTTGGGCGTTTCGCCCACCATTAGCCCGCGATGATAGATGCTCGGCTGCATCCAGCCGATGTCATCACCCATGATGAAGAGAATATTGGGCTTGCTCTGCTGTTGCGGCGGCGGGGATTGCTGCGCGTAGGCTGGCATCCACACCATGAGCACGGCAGTGAACGCCGCGAGCAGGCCGATCCAGGTCTTCTTGACCATCATGGCAGGGGTTCCCTTTCAGCGCTGATGTAAGTGAAGCGTACGGGAACTTGCCCCCGATCCGAAAACGGGCCTATCGGTTCGAATACTGATTTCAAACTAAGATCTGTCCGGACACCCCTGTTGGCGTTGCAGGCGTTGGGCGTCGAAAATGCCGGCCCAAAAAATTCATCGGAAGGTATGTGTTTTGACTGGCAAGAGACGGGCTAACCCGAGGTTTGCCCAAGCAAACCGCTGCGCGAGGGCTCATGGCCGCGCTTGCCCGCTGGCAAACTGGGTGGCACCGCCGAGGTTCTCTGCCGAGCAGCAATGGGCTTAACAGCACAGGACCCTTCCGCTGTCACAAACAGTGAAATCCCCGATTGGCAACTTTCATCGCTGCCTCTCATTGTTTGGGCCCAACGCGCTGGCGCACCTCTTCGGGGTCCCAGCTGGCCGGCGCGTGCCGTTGCTCAATCAGGGAGACTTACGATGGCCCTCAGACCATGCATCCGGCAGCTGCTCGGCAATGTCCTCCTGGTTGCCTCACTCGCCGTCGGCACGCAGGCTTTGGCGCAGACCGATCCGCTACCCTCGTGGAATGACGGCGCGGCGAAGAAGGCAATCGTTGAATTCGTACAGACGACCACGACAGAAGGCACTGCCACGTTTGTACCGCCGAGGGAGCGGATCGCCACCTTCGATCAGGACGGGACCCTGTGGGTGGAGCACCCAATGTACGCGCAGGTGATGTACTGCCTGGAGCGCGTGCCGGCGGTGGTGCAAGCAAAGCCGGAGCTCGCCAATGTTGAGCCGTTCAAAACAGTGCTGTCCGGCAACCGCGAGGCGATCGCCAAGCTGCCCAAGAAGGAGCTTGAGGAAATCCTCGCCGCGACCCTTACCGGCATGACGGTCGATGCGTTCACCGCCGAAGTAAAGCAATGGATCGAGACCGCCAAACATCCGCGCTGGGACCGTCTCTATACCGAACTCACCTATCAGCCAATGCTGGAGGTGCTGAGCTATTTACGTGCCAACGGTTACAAAACCTACATCGTCACCGGTGGGGGCCAGGACTTCGTGCGCGTGTACTCGGAGTCCGTGTACGGCATCCCCCCAGAGCAGGTCGTTGGCACAATGGGCGGCACGACCTACGGCTACGCCAAGGATGGTGTACCGGAGCTGACCAAGGACCCGAGGCTCCTATTGAATGACGACAAGGCCGGCAAGGCCGAGGGTATTCACCTGATGATCGGCAGACGGCCCTATGCGGCATTTGGCAACTCGGATGGCGACCGCCAGATGCTGGAATACACGCGAGCTGGAGACGGTGCCAGGTTGGCGATGTTGCTACTTCACGATGATGCCGAACGCGAATACGCCTACGGACCTGCCCAGGGCCTCGCCGACACCAAGGTCGGCGCCTTCAGCGAGGCGCTCTACGATGAGGCGAAACGGAAGGGTTGGACCGTGATTAGCATCAAGAACGACTGGAAGCAGCTCTTCCCCAGCAGCGTTGGCCGGGCGCTGAGGTGAACCGCGGCAAAGCCGGATAGGCAGCAAACGATGCTTGGCAGCTTGCCGCAAGCATGATCGGCGCGACAACCTTGGTCGCCGTGCCAATGAGGGGACGCCGTTCGGCGTCCGCCGTGTTGCTAGGACGCGGGCTGGGCCTGCCGCGGAGCCGTTTGGCGACGGGTCACCGGCGGTTTGGTGAAGACATCGACAAGTTGCTCACGAAACCATGCCAGCGCGGGTTCATCGTTGGTGCCCGGGTGCCAGGCAATCACATAACGCAGGCGGGGGACATTGAACGGGAACGGGACAATCCGAACCCCGGCCATGCTCGCGTAAATCTCAGCCGCACGGCGTGGCAAGGTCGCGATCAAATCCGTGCCTCGAACCGCCAATACGGCGGCACCAAAGTAGGGCACGCGCAGGCCGATGCGCCGCCGTGCCAGGTTTTTGGCGAGCACCGTGTCAACAATGGCGCCCCAAGGATTAAAGAGCGTTAGCAAAACGTGGGGATGACGCAGATAGGCGTCCTTTGTCAGCGGTCGACTCCCGATCGCATGCTGCTCGCAGAGGATGCAGACGATGTCATCCTCAAACAGTGGCTGAGATAGCAGCGGTGCTGGGACTTGATTGGCCCACAGCAGAACGTCGACCCGTCCATGCGTCACGTCCTCGAATGCCTTGTCATGCCAAGCGACGAGTTCCAGCTGTGTCCCCGGCGCCGCCGCCTTGAGTCGACCGGGCAATCGGGCGGCAATCAGCATGGAGGCGGAGTCGGTCGCGCAGACCCGGAAGGTGTCCTCCGCCGAGAGCGGATTGAATGCCTCGCCCCGCAGCATACGGTCGAGCTCCGGCAAGATGGATTGCAGGTCTTGCTGTAATCGGCGCGCCCGAGCGGTGAGCTCATAGCCACCAGCGGTGCGGATTAGCAGCTCGTCGCCGAACGTCTCGCGCAATCGCTGAAGCACGCGGCTCATGGCCGGCTGACTGAGGTGGTGGCGCGCGGCGGCCCTGGAAATGCTCCGCTCCTCAAGCAGCACGGCGAGGGCCGCCAGCAGGTTCAGGTCTGATCTGCGAACATGCGTCAGGTGCATCTTGACTATCTAACATTTGCATTCGGCGCATGGAAGCCCACCCCCTACATATCAGTCATCGGCCAAGCGCAAATGCTTATTGCCACCATAGCGTTGACCACGGAGACCACCATGAAAGTTATCGTTTCAGCCCTGATCGCACTCTCGCTTCTCACCGGCGTTGCCGCCAGCGCGAGCGCCTTCGACGCCAAAACCTTCTACGAGCAACAAGACCGCGCCGCTTCCTAAGCGCGCAAATACTGGGCGAAGAGCCGCAGCAACGGCTCCTCCCCCCAAATCAAATGGAGAATTCTTATGAACATCGCCACGACCTCGTTCCGAATAGCTGTTGGTCAGGCAAGCAGTTTCGGGTTAGCGCCGGCCCCGGGTATGATTTGGACGGCACGCGAGGGTTTGAACTTCGACGCCGGACAAGGCGTCCGCGAGGCGAAGCAAGCGCGGTATGGGGAGGCCGCTGCGTGCGCCAGAACATCATCGCACGCGCAGGTCTTCCCAAAGCTGAGCCAATGGTGCTTGGATGTTTGGCGCGGGTGTAGGACCGTTTGGCATCATCATCGAGGCACGTCAGGTTGGGGCACCGTGCGCGATGCGCACGGCTTGTGCTAACAAGATGGCAAGATCAGCCACCGTTGGCGCGCCGGGATGACCACGGCCGGCAGAGTTCAGTTCCGACGTCTCCTCCCACAAGGGCGACTTGAGCGCCACGACGGTGCGCGCCGAACCATCGTCGTCACCATGCCCAGCCTATGGAATTGCGGGCTGATGCGCCAGTTATGATCAAGAGCGCTTCTCAAACCCGGCGCGTGCTGCTGCCTTCAGCGCCTCCAGATTTTCTGTGCCAAGTAGGCCGGCGTGGGCGACGATCGCATGCGCCAGGCTGAGCCGGGCGTTCTCGACGCTGGCCGGATCGACGCTGGGAGCAATCAGGCTCCACACCTCATCAAACGCCCGCTTGAGGGCTTTGATCGCACTCGCTTCGAAGGGCGCCGCGTCCAGCAGCTTCTGCGCTTCCATGTCGTCCCCATGCCCGCCTCCCACTGTGGCATAGGTTGCACCGGCATGCACCCACATACCCTCAGGGGAGGCCGCCCAAACCGCAGTCGTTGGGTGCCAGCCTGCCGGCTTGGCGGGCGTCATGCCTCGTGAAGTCGCAGCACTGGCTCCCAAGGCCAGGCAGCGCCAATCTGCGCCGGCCCACCCGGGCCTGGGCTCATAAGGGACACCTTGCCCGCCATCACCCTCGCGGTTTTTCCGAGTTTCTCGGCCGCCCGGCCCGTCGTCCCGGCCCAGGTCCAGAGCGGTCCAGCGTTGCGGCTGCAGGGCCCATCACTCCGATTGAAGGCGCTTCAATCGCTCTTGCGCCACACGGTCACTGGGATCGAGTTCCAGGGCGCGCCGGTAGTCTCCGACAGCCGCAGGGTTGTCACTACGACGCTCGTGCGCCAAGCCCCGGTTGAGGTAGGCAAGCGCGAACCCTGGATCGATCTTGATCGCGCGCGTGAAATCGGCAATCGCCAGCGGATACTGTTGCGTGTCGAAGTACACATTTCCTCGATTGTAGAAGGCCAGTGGATTATTCGGATCGCGCCGGATCGCTGCCTCATAATCGCGCAGGGCAAGCCCAGGTTTGCCTCGCCGGGCGTAAACATTGGCGCGGTTTATATGGGCTGTCGCCAGATCCTGTGGTCGGCCGGAACCTTGCTTGAGATAGGCGCTGCAACCTCGAACCTGACGCTGAAGATCGCGGACCTGGTTGCAGTCGTCGATGGCGCCGGCGTGCGCCAGCGCAGCTGCGAACAGCAAAGCGCCGCACGTCGTGGCGATGGTGCGCATCTCTAGCGTCCGCCCTTCTCGCCATGACGTAGGCCTTAAGACGCCGAGCTGCAACGGCAAACGACAATTTGCGGCGCCGGCTTGCTGGCGCAACCCGCTTTGGGCGAGCGCGGGGAGTTTGTGTGGGGCCAAACACCGACCGGCGTCGGCTGCAAAAAGCTTGGACCAGCGCGCACCTGCGCGCCGGCCACCTCATGCAGGGCCGTCACGCATTGATCAGCCATTGGCTACAAGGGGGTAAGGCCAAGCAGCAGCCCGGCCGGGATCCCGCGGGGCGAACGCAAGCGCCCCAACAGGCTGCTGCGCAGGCCGCGGGACCCGGCCAGGATCTGACACACAAACCCGGACGCGACCCGGGCGTGGGCCGACGGCCGGAGCCTTCGGGACCGGTCCGCTGGCGCTGAAGGGAAGCAACCGCTCGTGTCGCGGTTTTATTGATCTCGGTTAGGGCGCGTGCGTGAGCGTGTGAATGACGGCTTTTTTCCGATCCAAGAGGTCGTGCCCTTCGGTCTCACCGAGGCCGTCGCCCAGGCACGGAACCTGGCCGCTGATTGAGAGATTTCGTCGTGCGCGACGGACTGGCAGCAGTCATTGGTAAATGGCGCCCTTGGCATCTTTGCTGAGGCCTTCGGTCTCTGGGTCGACAGCGCTTTGGCGATGGCGTGTTCTTTCGTGCAAGAGACGTCCTGGAGTGAGCTCGAACGCATCGGCGAGGGATTCATCACATTGTTAGGGAGCAGATGCTGCCCGAACACCCCAAGTTCGAGCTTGGTTCCGTTGCGCCCGACCAATGTCAAAAGCGGGCTAGCGGGCTTCGCCGTGACCCCCGCCTGCAACCTAGTGCGCCATTGTCCGTTAAGAGTTCAGCCAAAAGCCGATCTGGGCGATACTCGCTTGAAACCCGTGGAGGGGTCAGTGGCACCATTCCTTTTTGCGCCGCCCCGTCTGGACCCTGGCCGCATCAGCGCCTTGGCGCATGGTTTCATCATTGCCGCCCTGATTGTCGTTCTTCTGATCGCGGGACGGGAGATACTTGAGCCGCTGGTGATCGCCGCTCTGCTCGCCTTCATTCTGTCCCCCTTAATCCGCCGACTTCGGCAGTGGGGCGTGTGGCGCGCGCCGTCCGTGATTTTGGCCGTGCTTTTCGCCTTGGGCGTGTTGGGTGCGCTGGGCTCTGTCATTGCCCTGCAAATCACCCAGCTTGCCGAAGAACTGCCCACCTACGAGACAAACCTGCGCAACAAGATCAGGGCGCTCGGCTCCGGCAAGCTGACGTCCCGGGCCTTGGAACGCGCGACTGGCACGCTGAAAGACCTGCAACAGGAAATCACCAAGGCAGGCCCCCCAGCATCTTCGGCAGAGCAAAAACCTGTGCTTGTCGAGGTGCGTCAGCCTGAGCCCCGAGGCCTGGAGTTGATCGCCCTGCTGCTGCGCCCATTGCTGTCGCCGCTGACGATGACGGCTTTGGTGGTCCTATTTCTGATCTTCATTCTGCTGCAACGAGAAGACATCCGTGACCGCTTTCTGCGCCTTGCCGGGACCGCGGACCTGCAGCGCTCCACAGCGGCGCTTGATGACGCGGGCAGCCGCCTCAGCCGCTTCTTTCTCATGCAGACCCTTCTCAACGCCGGCTTCGGAGCCGTCATCACCATTGGCTTGTGGCTGATCGGTGTCCCCAACGCCGTGCTATGGGGCATCTTCGCGGGGCTGATGCGGTTCGTCCCCTTCATCGGCGGTATTATTGCGGCGTTTTTTCCGATCGCGTTGGCCGCCGCCGTTGATCCTGGCTGGAGCATGGTCCTGGCTACGGCCGGTCTGTTTCTTATCGCCGAGCCAATCGCCGGACATGTGGTTGAGCCCCTGCTTTACGGTCAGCACACCGGCCTGTCGCCGGTGGCCATCGTCGTGGCAACGCTGTTCTGGACCCTGCTGTGGGGACCCGTCGGGCTGCTGCTGGCGACACCTTTGACGGTTTGCCTAGTTGTCCTCGGCAAACACATCGAAGCGTTGCAGTTCATCGATGTTCTGTTGGGGGACGAGCCGGCCCTGGAACCGCATGAACGCTTCTATCAACGCCTGCTTGCCGGCGACGACACCGAGGCAGCCGATATGGCGGAACGGCAGCTCAAGAAACAGAGTTTATCGGCCTACTATGACGCGGTTGCCATGCCGGCGCTTGCTTTGGCGCAAACCGATGCCGCGCATGGCAAGCTTTCGCAGGACAAGCAGCTGGCGATTTGTCATACGGTCGAAGAGGTGGTCGACGATCTCAGAGACCACGAGGATCGCGATCCGCAAGCTGGCGATGAGGTCGCTGGCAAAGCCGGCGTGCCCGCCTCGGAGAGCCCGCCCGGCGATCGGCGCATCGATCATCCCGTCTTGTGCGTTGCCAGCCGCAGCCCGCTTGACCAGGCAGCATCGACCATGCTCGCTCAGTTGTTGGAAAAGCACGGCCTGCCCGCCCGCATACAGCCGTTTACCGACGTTGCCTCGGCGCGCGCCTTCAAGATCGACGACCCCGACGCTCCGCTGGTTTGTCTGTCGTATTTCGGCAGCGCCGGAAACCCCGCGCATGTGCGCTATCTCATCCGACGTCTCCGCCGGGTGATGCCCAATGCGCGGTTCCTCGCAGGTTTCTGGATGCTTCTGGGAGATGACGATAAGGCCGAGGATTGGCGTACTGCCGTCGGCGCTGACCTGGTTGCGACCTCTCTCTCCCAGGCGCTGGAGATCTGCCTGCAGGAGGCGCAGGTAGGTGTCGCCCCCGCGATCGCCGTCAGCTGAAGCCAAGCTTTCTAGGGTTATTGCGTGCTGACAATTCTCCCCGTGATGGCGCTCGTTGCGAGATCTGGACCAAACGCCTCTGCGCCGTCCACGCCCAGCAGTTGGGCAAGCCTAGAACGCGCGCGGTTGACGCGGCTCTTCACGGTGCCGACGGCACACTTGGTTATCTCCGCCGCCTCGTCGTAGGACAGGCCTGCAGCCCCAACCAGGATGAGAGCTTCGCGCTGATTGGCCGGTAGTAGATCCAGCGCCTGGCGCAGGTCCTGCATATCGATGTGGCCTTGCTGAGCCGGGGCGACGGACAGACTTGCGGCTTTCTTGCCGTCGCCGTCCTCGACTTCCCGGCGCCGCTTGCGCATTTCCGAGATGAAGGTGTTTCGCAGGATCGTGAACAGCCAGGCACGAAGATTGGTGCCCTCCTGAAAGCTGTCGAGATGGCGCCAGGCCCTGAGCAACGTTTCCTGCACAAGGTCGTCGGCCCGCTCGTGCTGTCCGCAGAGTGAGAACGCGAACGCGCGCAGACTGGGCAACAGCGCCACCAGGCGATCCTTGATATCGCTGGCGGGCGCGCTTTGCTTGTCCTTGGCGGCAAGGGCCTCAAGGAGTTCTAGCAGATGCTGCGGCAACGGCGCCGGCCCATCGTCAAACATCTCCCGCAAAATCTTGCCGAGGTGGGCGATTGGCTGTTCGTTCATCCTGATGTTCTCGGTGCCACCATGTTCGCTCGAAGCCGTCAGGCAACCTTAGCAGGCAAAGCGGTTCGCAGATCCGGTTATTGCGCCAAGTGGATTTCTAAGCCACAAGCCCACAGTGAGGTGTTGCATCCGCCAAACTGCAAGGAGTTGCCGATACCGCACGTCGTGACTCATGCGCGCACAACCTCGCAATACGGCAAGATCAAGACAAAGCAATGGACCGGTTGTTGGAAAATTGCGCACAAACCCATCAATACACGTGTCGCTGGCCAGGTTGCAGGGCCTCGCCGGGCAACCGATCGCTCCGAGGTCGCGCGACAGTTCTAGGGGGTGCGGAGGTCGCCGCCAACAGGAAAAGCGCGGGGCTTCCTAGCGCAAGACCTTAAGGCAACCCGCCGCCGGCCATCCCTCGCGCCGCCCTTGGTTTTGCCCTTGCGGGGCATTGCCAAGCACGCCGCTCGCGCTATGGCCGACACGGCCTCATTGCCTTGACGGCTGGCGGCGCACGGGCGAGATCGCCCAGGTCGGCGCCCCGGCGCGCGTGCTGACGGCTATCGGACCGAACCTGTAGGCAGAGAGTGCCCGTTAAGCACTCGCGCGAAGCTATGCTCATGAACTGCAAGTCCTAGGCCCGATAGCCGCCAGGACGGTAGCTGCATGAGGATGCCGATGCCGTGCTCTACATCACAGATCCCGGAGCAATGATGCTCCGGTGCCCGCGAGCCTGCCGTCAACGTAACCCCGACCGCCGAGCGCTAAAGCCTCCAACCGGTGGCGGCAAAGCGATGGGTCACCCCGGAGACCGCGCGCGTGTTGGCGCTAATCCACAGGCAAATCAGCGCCTGGGCTCTTGCAGCCCGAATCACTTCGGAGGCTGTGCGTGGACGAAGCCTGGCCTGGTGGGGTTGCGGCGTGGAGTGATCATTCATGAACCCCCTGACATTGCCTGTGAGATTACTTGTTGGCCTTTTCCTGTGCCCTTTGGGCGGATGTAGTACGGCAGAATCGGTCGCGCTTGGCTTTGCACCAGATCAGGTGCGCACCCGCACGTCTCAGCGGCAGGCCGAACGTCGCCCGAAAATCCAGGCAAAGCAGCGAGAAGCTGTAGCCCCAAGTCCGCTGGCCGCCGCACCAGAACCTGCTCTGCCGCCCTGGAGCCTCCCCTCGCCGAAGCCCGCGAGGATCCTGCGCTCCACGCTGACGCCAAGCCAATTGTTCACAACAGTGAGCCCGGCCGTCTATGCGGTCACAGCCGTGGGCCAACCGCCACGGCGCGCCCTTTCACAAGGCTCGGCGGTTGCTGTTTCGGCGAAGGAGGCCATCACCAATTGTCATGTTGTCGCCGATGCCAAGGCCATCACACTCGCCAATACGGCCACCACGCTCAGGGCTGAAGTGGTTTCGGCAGATCGCTCAACGGATCGGTGCTACCTCAGAGTGCTGGAGGGAGAATTGGATCCCGTTCCTGGCTTTCGGGACTACGCCAGTCTGACGGTGGGTGAGGTCGTATTCACCATTGGTTCGCCGCAGGGTCTGGTCAACACCCTAGGCCACGGTCTGTTGTCCGGCCTGCGAAAATCAGAAAGCGCCGCTGAGTACATTCAGATCACCGCGCCGGTGTCGGAGGGATCCTCCGGGGGCGGCCTATTCGATGATCGCGGCAATTTGATCGGTGTCACGACTTTCACAATACGCGGCTCTCAGAACCTGAATTTCGCGATTGCAGCTTCCGAGTTCTGGAGGTAATGGCCCACTCTACAAACATGGCGCCAGCCGCGGGCGCACCAACAGATTTCGCGCGCGCCAGTTCACAGTGAAGTGGGCGTCTGCTGGCGTGAGACGGCAAGCCGCATCGTTCACCCACGGCGCGCTCGGCCTGCGCCGGAGCAAGGCGTTTTGCATTTTTCCGTATGTCGCTTGGCGTGCAGGCTGAGCTGACGGCTTGCGCGGGGCCAAGTTCGCCGTGTCTTGCTGGACGGCGCGCGTTAACAATTGTGGCACGGCGCGGGGGAGCCGGAACGTTGCCCTGAGCCCGTCCAACGCGGCCGTTCTAATGGTTGCTGCTTTGCTCTTTGCTGATCGGCCCGTTCACTCACTCTGTCGTGATTTGGATTTATCAACAAGCTGACAGAAGGTGCCGACGGCATCGCCGTGGTTGAGGTCGGATGAAACGCGAGCGTCCAGCAGACGATATGAGACGTTGGGCCATCAAGGCACGCCTACAGGGGATGCCGAGCCGCGAAATCGCCCAGCGTCTCGATCGAAGTCATGAGACGATCAAAGGCTACCTTGGCAACTGCGGCGGCACCATCCAGGGCACCTATCATTTGAATGTGCTAGCCGCCAAAGCCTTATTTACCGAACAAGAATTGCGGGAGCTGGGCGCGGTTTGGAACGGACGCTGTTGGGTCGGCCCTGGCCGCAACAGGCCGGTGTCCTCAGGTGCTGTGCGTTCCCGCTGATGCTGCCGGTGATCTCGGCGCTTTGGTCAAAGCGTGCTCCGCCAGCCCTTCGCAATCAAGCCGATCGAGCGAAGGCCGCACATCGTTGCGGCCTTGCTCAGCTTTCCTCTGCCTTGGATGAGGTCCACGAAACTAATCGGTTGCAAAGCAATAAAACAGCCCAGCGCCGCCAGTGCCCTTTAGGGCATCCTGACCGCAACCACGCGAACCGTGCGACGAGTTCCACGATTTCATGTGCCAGGTGTCCTTGGGGCCGACACGGTCATGATGGCCGACGATGGCAGACCCCTCCCCGTTCTTGCTCCAATTGCCACAAGTTGTATCGCCGCCGGCTGTGGAGTACATGCCCTGCGGATCTGAGCCGGTTAGGATATCGTGCATATTCACCGCATCGCCGCGGCCACTGACAACCTCTCCCTTCTCGGTCAGAGCGCTTTGCTTGTCGAGATTGGTCGACGCTGAGTGGAGTTCATCGATACTCTTCGCCACCACCACGCCTTTGGCGTTTTGCCAGGGACCCTTGCCGATGCGCTCTCGGGCACTGACGCCCGCGTCACCTCCCGGAGCGGTGGTGCTCAGGTAGGCACGCCAGCTCGTCTTCGTCGCGCCCGCGGCCTTGGCGAGCGCCTGGCAGTGCGCGTCCGCGCCGTCCAGACCACCAAGGTTGGCGCCGTCACCCTTTCCCACACTGGTCACAAAAAACGTCATGCTCGCCTGCTGAGCCTGCACCGTCGCGGTGAAACCCAAACCGACCAGTGCAGCCGCTGCCCACAAGCGCAAACCCATTGGTGTTGCCATTGCCTGTTCCTCCTGTTCACCGGTTGCTTTTACTCAAGGATCGCGGCTAATGCATGGTAGCCTCGCCGCCGCGCATGCTGCAGTGGCGTGACGCCGTCGCGGTCGCCAATCGACTTGTTGGCGCCGGCCGCCACTAGCGCAGTTGCAGCTGCCAGATGTCGTGTACCACCGTCGCCGAGAACCACGGCCTCGATCAGGGCCGTCCAGCCAAGATTGTTGATGTGATCGAGCGGTGCACCGGCCGCAGCGAGAGCCTCCACCACGGCGGCGTGCCCGAGGTGCGCGGCGGCGATCAGCGCGGTTCCGTCGTATCGGCTGGTGATCGCGCGCGGATTGCCGCCGAGTTCGATCGCCAATTTCACCATCTCCAGATCGTCCTTGACAGCGGCAATGGTGATGACGTCGTAGCGATCATTCTCGAGCGCATTGATATCGGCGCCCCCAGCGACGAGCGTACGAACGGCATCATACTGAGACTGGAAGGCAGCGACGTGAAGAGGCGAACGACCGGCTGTGTCGCGCGCGTTCGGATCTGCTTGGCTCGCAAGTAAACGCCGCATCTCCGACACGTTACCACGCGCTGCCGCCGCATGGAGCCCACGGTAAGCCGCCATCTCCGTGGCGCTGGGTGGCGTTTGCGCGTCAGCTGCAGGGTTGCCTAGCAAGGCCAGCAAGAGCCCAGCCGCAACTGAGCACGACGCTCGATGCAACATCCGACCTCGCCCATATTGCGCTGCTGCAAAGTTTGTCGATTGAGCATAGCCAACGAGAACCGAGGCGCCAAGCTGGGCCGGCAGCGACTGTTAAGGGGAGCCGCCGTCCTGGCAGGCGGTCTCGAAGCAAGTGAGCAACCCCGAGCCGCAAGGTGCTTCTGCTTCCATGGGCCGTTCAGTGCCCGCTTGTCTGTCAGCAAGCCCGACGAGGCGCCTGCGGCGCCGCCTATTCCGTTCGGGAAAGGCGTCGCGCGCGCATCGGCGCCGGTCGGGTCGTCGCGCGTATGCGCTATCCGCGTTTCGAAGGGGTCGGGAGTACGAGTGGAGACGGTCCGCAAAGCCGGCCGTCATCGGTTGCTGATGCGGGTCGGATCGCAGGATCATGTGCGGCGATGATAACGCAAACTTCGGGTCGACACCGCGCGTTCGTGCTATCCTGCCCGCCAAAGCCGCAGCGAAGCGACGTCGTTGTCCAAGCATCCCCGGGGAGGTTCTCTTGACACCCACCGCCAGCATCCGTGCGCTACTTGTCACGATCGCACTCTTCGCTCTGCCGCAACTGGCGCAGGCACAATCCGCCGCATCGGCGTGGCCCGCGGGCGATGAATTGGGCATGGCCAATATGCTTGGCTCCGCGACCTGGAAGCGATGTGCCCCGCATCTCGCCAATGCCAAGGCGAAGTCCTACGAGCTGTCGCATTTGCGCTCCAACACCATGCCCCAGTCACCGTTCGGCACTCCGCTGGTCGACAAGTACCGACCGACCGTTGGCATTCCCGGCACCCTGCACGCCTTCAACGGTGAGGAGGCCGTCAGCGGTGAAGCCGGCGCCCAGGGTACTCAGATGGATGCGATCGGCCATTTCGCGGTCCTGCCCGAGAAATGGGACGGCAAGAGCCCGTTTCCGGCCGACAAGGCGAAATACTACGGCGGCTTTAGCCAGCAAGACGTCAAGCCCACGCCGGATTCGCCACTGAAAAAACTCGGCATCGAGAAAGTGCCGCCGATCATCACCACTGCGGTGCTACTCGACGCCAAAGCTCATCTCGGCAAGGGCCAGGCCATGGCGCCGGGCCAGCTCGTTGCGGCCGCTGACATCGAGGCGATGCTGAAGGCGCAAGGGCTGGGCAAGCGCGGTCTTCAGGCCGGGGATGTGCTCTACATCTACACCGGCTGGGGCGACAACTGGAAAGACCCTGACACCGAGAAGTTCTACTACACCAAGGGGCCGGGGCTCTCCTACGACGCAGCCAAATACATCGCCCGAAAGAAGGTGGTACTTGTGGCGCTCGACAATCCGTTCACCGATCCGGTCGCCGAAGGCTTCCTGCAGGGCAAGGGCGCCCCGCCAGAGGGCGCGCCGGACGGCTTGCCGTTCGTCATCCACCACTACCTCTTGGCGCACGCCGGTATCCATCAGATCCAGAACGCCCGTCTCGGCGATCTCGCCAAGGACAAGGTCTGGGTGTCCTGCACAATGATCCTGCCGCTGCGCGCGCAAGGCGCAGCAGGCTCACCCGTGCGGCCGGTGTCGATCGGCGTGCCGTCGCGCTGAAAAGACGGGGGGCGGGCGCTTGTTGCAAGCCCCTCTCGACAAACCTCCCCAGGCCTCCGCGCCGGCCGAACCTTTATGGGTCTTGGGCGTACATCGGGCGCAAAGCCTTTGCCCGCGGCTTGCCACTCGCAGGCGCGGGTGCTTTGATGGCGCATGCCTGTATACAGTCGACAACCTGGCGTTCAAACCATCGAGCGCATAACGCTCGCCGATCGCGTCTTCGACCAGATCGTGGAGGCGATCGTGCAGGGACGCATCGCGCCTGGCGAGACGATCAACGAAGTCAACCTCGCCAGCCAGCTCGGCGTCAGCCGTGCGCCCGTGCGCGAGGCCATTTTTCGCCTGGAAGCAAAGGGGTTGGTGCATCGGGTGCCGCATCTTGGCGCGCGCGTCATCGACCTGGCGCCGCGCGATCTCGAGGAGCTCTTTGCAATTCGCGAGGGCCTTGAAGGCATGGCAGCGCGGTTGGCGGCTGCGGCCATGTCGGAGGAAGCTTTGGATGCGCTCGAGCAGAGCCTCCAAGCCCATCGCCGACAAGCGGACGTGGCGCGCGGCACCGCCTATTACCAGGCGGGCGGCGACCAAGATTTCCATTTCCGGATTGCCAGGGGCAGCAGCAATCGGCGTCTATTCCGCCTGTTGTGCGAGGATATGTACAGCCTTCTGCGGGTTTATCGTTTCCGCGGCAGCGCCGCGCCTGGTCGCGCGCGACAGGCGTACATGGAACATCAAGACATTCTCGCCGCCTTGCGGCGGCGCGATGCCAACGCGGCGGAAGAGGCCATGCGCCGACATATCCGCCTTTCCTGGCTCAATACCGAGGCACGGCTCAAGGCCGTCGGCAGTGCCGCGCAGGACCTCGCCTCATGAGCTTGCACACGACACGCCTCAAGACCATCCTCGCGCGACGAGACGCGACCCTGGCACCGGGCGCCGCCAATGCCTTTTTCGCGCGCATCATCGAGGATCTCGGCTTCGAGGTAGCCTATGTCACCGGCGCCGGCATCGCCAATATGCAGTTGGGCGTGCCAGACATCGGACTGACGACGCTCACCGAGATCGCCGATACCGTCGCTGCCATCTCGGATGTGGTCGCGCTGCCGCTGCTGGTCGATGCCGACACGGGCTTCGGCAATGCGCTCAATATGCGCCGCACCATACGCACGCTCGAGCGCGCGGGTGCGGCCGGGGTGCAGATCGAAGATCAGGTGTTTCCCAAGAAGTGCGGCCACTTTGCCGGCAAGGCAGTGATACCGCTTGCGGACATGCTGCAGAGGATCAGGGCTGCCGTGGACGCCCGCCATGATCAAGACTTCCAGATCGTCGCACGCACGGACGCGCGTGCACTTGAGGGGCTCGACGCGGCGATCGCGCGGGCGCAGGCCTTTACCGCCGCCGGCGCCGATGCGACCTTTGTTGAGGCACCACTCGCAGAGGCAGAGCTCGCCCGCATTGGGCGTGAGCTGCCGGCGCCACAGATTGCCAACGTCGTATTTGGGGGCATGACGCCGGACATCGGCCGGGACAAGCTGGCGCAGCTGGGCTTCAGCCTAGTGCTGTACGCCAACGCCTCGCTGCAAGCGGCGCTCAAGGCATCGCAGGATGTGCTCGCGGCACTGAAGCGAGATGGCTCATTGCACGCCGTCGCTGACAGATTGGCAAGCTTTAGCGAGCGCCAGCGCACGGTGGCAAAGGCCAGCTACGACGCGCTCGAGCAACGCTACGCCGTGCAACCTGTCGATACCGCCGGCACGGGAGGTCGCCGATGAGTGCAGCAAGCCGGCCGTGGGACGGCATCATTTCTGAAGAGGAAAAGCGCGCCTATGCGGCTGCCGGCTTCGGCCGGCGCACCGGCTTGGGTGGTCGACCGGCCCTGCTGATCATCGATGTGCAGTACCGCACCCTCGGTTCGACGCCGAAACCCTTCTGGGAGGCGATCAAGGAATTTCCCACCGCCTGCGGCGATGTCGGGTGGAGCGCGGTTGCCCACATTAAACGTTTGCTCCTGCTCTTCCGCGAGCGCGGCTGGCCGGTTCTCTTCCCCTACGTCTCGCCGAAGGAGAGCTTCGATCAGGGGCGGCTTGCCGACAAGGTTCCGGCGCTCATGACCATTGCGCGCAATGGCTATGATTTTGTCGCCGAGGTCGCCCCGCGCGAAAACGACATCCTGCTGCCGAAGAAGCACCCGAGCGCTTTCTTCGGCACACCGCTGGCAAGTTATCTGATCGATGCGGGCGCCGATACGCTGGTGGTGACCGGTTGCACGACTTCGGGATGCGTGCGCGGCAGTGTCGTCGACGCATTCGCCTTCAATTTCCGCGTCGCGGTGCCCCATGATGCCGTTTATGACCGCAGCCCGACATCGCACGCTGTCAACCTGTTCGACATGTCAGAGAAGTACGCCGACGTGGCCAGCACCGATGAATTGCTGGCGGAGCTGGCCAAGATACCGCGCACGAGCAAACCAACTGGCGGCGCCTAGCTTCACATTGCCCGATACCCTGCAGGGAGGTTGACCACATGAACATGCGAAAGAATCTCAGCAACCGTCGCAGCACGTTGCTGGCGGGCGGTGCCGCCGTGCTGCTTATGGCCCTCTCCGGCACAGCGGTCGCGCAGGCGCCCGCGACCTACAAATTTGGCCTCGCCATGCCCTTGTCCGGATCGCAAGCGCTCTATGGCGCCGACCAAGTAAAGGCCGCGCAATGGGCGGTCGACGCCATCAACGCCAAGGGCGGCATCAATGGCAAAAAGCTCGAGATGATCACGCTCGACACTCAGGCCGACCCACAAGTTGGCATCAACGCGGTCAATCGTCTCGTCAGCGTCGAAAAGGTACCTGTCTTCATCACCGCCTGGTCGTCGGTGGTGCGGGCGGTTGCCCCCATTGCCAACGACAACAAGGTGGTGGAGTTGTCGGTAGGCGCCAATTCCCCCGACATCGCCAAGCTCGGCGATTATGTCTACACCACGTTCCCGCTCGCCGACGTCGATGTGGCAGCTGTTGCCCGCTACTCGGTCGAGAAGCTCGGCAAGAAAAAGGCCGCGGTTCTTTACATCAACAACGACACCGGGATTGTCGCCAGCAGAGTTTACAGAGATACCTTCAGCAAGGCCGGCGGTGAGATCGTCGCCTACGAGGCATATGATCCCAAGGCGACCGACTTCACAGGCGCCTTACTGAAGCTGCGCTCGGCGCAGCCAGAGATCATTCATCTGCATGGTCTTGTCGGAGACATGCCGCAGGTGGTGGCGCAGATGCGCCAATTGGGCCTCAATCAGCCGATTACCTCCTACTCTGGCCTTTACAATCCAAAAGTGATCGAGCAACTCGGTCAGGCGGCCGAGGGCATCATCGCCACGTCGTTGGCGCCGGGCGTCAGCGATTTGCCGGCTGTGGCATCTTACGTCGAGCGCTGGCAGAAGGAAGAAAAGCGCGATCCGAACGGTCTGCCGTACACCCAGTACCTGCATGACGCTCCCTATATGGTGGCGGCAATCCTGACCTCGGTTGACAAAAAAGGGCTGGCTCCGACCGGTGAGAATTTTCGCCAAGAGATGCTCGCACTGGCGACCTTCGATCTTCCCTTGACCGGCTCGGTGACGGTTTCGGATAGCCACACGGTCTCCAAGCCCGTTTATCTCGTCGAGGTGAAGAACGGCAAGTGGGTGCCTAAAGACATCGCCAAGTGAAAAGCATGCCGAGGTGGGCTCGCAATCGCTGACCATTCCGCATTGGGCAGCGATGGCGGGCTGGTTTGCCGAAGGGGGACCACAATGAGGTGACAACGCCCCTCTGCCCTCGCGGCGGTCCCCGCATCGAGGACCGCGTTCAAGCCTGCTCAACGGGTTTTTCATGCTCAACTTGACGACCGTGGCGCAGATCCTTTGGACCTCGCTCGCGACCAGCAGTTACTATGTGATGTTCGCAGTGGCCTTCGCCCTGGTCTTGAAGGTCAATGGGGTCTTCAATTTCGCGCAAGCGGGCTTGATGACCATCGCATTTTATACCGCGCATGGCCTGGTCGCCGGAACCGGGGCAGGCGGTGCAGTTGCATTCGTGAGTGCGCTCGGCGCAACCTTGGGCAGCGCTTGGCTGTTGGAGCGATTTGGCTTCGCTACCCTGCGGCGCAACAATGCCTCGCCGATGTTCGTTTTTATCTTCACCATCGTTGCCTCAGAGTTCATTGCCTATATCGCCATGCTGCTGTTCGGCACCTGGCCCAAGACAATTTTCCCGCAGTTGTTCTGGCCGGTGCGGCTGGTCGGCGACATCGCCGTCAGCGCCTGGGATCTACCGGCCATCGCCACGACGCTCGGCATGTTGTTGGCGCTCTGGTTGTTTCTGCGCTTCAGTCATTGGGGACAATTCATGGTGGCGGTCTCGGACAATGCCAGCCTTGCCGAGTTGTACGGCATCAACCGCCGCGGCGTGTATATGCTGACGATGCTGATCGCGGCGATGTTCACGACAGCGGGCATGTTTCTATATGGCACGCGCGCACAGGTGCAGCCGCTGACCAGCCTGGAAATGATGCTGTTTGCAGCGCTCGCCACCATCCTTGGCGGCATTGGCCGGATCTGGGGCGCGGCCCTGGCGGCCGTGCTGCTCGGCATCGTGCAGAATTCGAGCATCCTTGTCATTCCGTCGGAGTGGCAGGGGTTCCTACTCTACGTGTTCCTGTTCGTGACCATCATCTTCTTTCCGCAGGGTATCCGCCTGCCCGCACCTATCAGGAGGCTTGCAGGCTGATCGACAACGGCGGCGGCTGCCCGCCACCTTGCGCGCATCGGTTGCCGACGAAGCATGGACTACATCTATTCCATCATCATTCTGATCGGCTTGTTCGTCATTCTGGCCGCGAGCTTCAACCTTATTATCGGCTACGGCGGGCTCATCTCCATCGCCCACCCCATCTTCTACGGGCTCGGCGCCTATACCTCGGCACTGTTAGCGCGTGATCTCGGCCTGCCAGTGCCGTGCAGCATACTGTTAGGCGCGCTGTTAGCCATGCTGCTGTCGGTCGCCATGGCATTACCGGCGTTGCGCGTCTCCGGCGACTATCTATTGATTGCAAGTATCGGTTTCCAATTGGGCATGATCGAGCTCATCAAGAATTTGCGCTTCACGGGCGGCGCGAGCGGCGTGTCAGGCATTCCCGCATTTGTGGTGCCGACCTTCGGGCGGGAGGCTTATGTGGCGCTGGTGATCGCGGCGGCGATTGCCGTCGTGCTGCTGGTCAGATGGATCGCACACGGCGACTACGGTCGAGCCATCAGCGCCATGCGGGACGACGAGGAGGCCTTCGCTGCGCTCGGCCGCGACGCCAAATGGATCAAAGTTTCATTATTTGCGCTGGGCTCCGGCATCGCCGGTTTCGCCGGTGCGCTATATGCCCACTATTTTCGCTTCGTCACCTCGGAGCAGTTTGAAATTCTCATGTCGTCGACGATCCTGACGATGGTCGTGGTCGGCGGGCTCAAGACCACGTGGGGACCGGTGATCGGCGCGATCTTGCTACAAATTCTGCCGCAGGCCATCACCTTCCTCAATCTGCCTCCGGCGCTGCTGGGACCTTTGCAGGGGCTGCTGTTCACGGGGCTGGTGCTCATCTTCATGTTCTTGCGCCCGGGCGGACTGGTGCAGGCGGGTGATACCTGGCGGTCGCGTCGCAGCCAGCACGGGGGCGGTTGAGATGCTCGAGATCAAGGGCCTGGCCAAAAGCTTCGGCGGCATTGTCGTCGCAGACAATATTGATCTGTGCATGCAGCCGGGACGCATCCTGGGCCTGATCGGGCCGAATGGCGCCGGCAAGACCTCGCTGTTTAATCTCGTATCGGGGCTCTATGCACCCAATGCTGGCACCGTCGCTTTGGATGGCAAACCGCTTGACGGCCTAGCGCTGCACGAACGGGCGCGGCGTGGATTGGTGCGCACCTGGCAGCACGTGCGCCTCTTCCCCTCGCTGTCGGTGATCGACAATCTCATGATCGGCGCACGGCATTATCCGGCGGAGTCTCTGGTGATGCTGATGTTTGCGCCGGGCCGGATCCGGTCCGCGGCCAAAGCCGCGCAAGCAAAGGCCCGGGATCTTCTCAGCCGCGTCGGTTTGCCGGATGTCGCCGAAAAGGCCATCGGTGATCTGCCCTACGGACAGCAAAAGCTCGTTGGCGTCGCCCGCGCACTGATGAATGATGCCCGCTGTCTCCTGCTTGACGAGCCGATGGCCGGAGTCGAAGGCCAGGCATATGAGGCGATGCAAAAGATCGTTCGTGAAGTCGCTGCCTCGGGCGTCGCAGTCTGCGTCGTGGAGCACAACGTCGCTTTCGTGCGCGACCTCTGTGACGAGGCGGTATTCATGTTTCAGGGCCGCATACTGGCGCGCGGCAGCATCGCAGAACTCATCGCCAATCCCGAGCTCACCGAGCTCTATTTCGGGAGTTGAGAACACTGTCGGATGCTCACAATCGACAATCTGTCCGCGGCTTATGGTCCGCTGACCGCCCTGAGCGGCATCAGCCTGCAACTGGCTGCAGGGGCCCGGGTTGGCATTTTCGGTCACAACGGAGCGGGCAAGACGACACTGCTCAAATGCATCATCGGGGCGCACGCTCCAAGCGCCGGCGCCGTCCTGTTCGAAGGCCGGCCGATCGCCGCCGGTAACGTTGCAGCCACGGTGCGCTTGGGCATCGCCTACGTGCCCCAGGGCCATAACGTCTTCCCGAATCTGTCGGTGGAGCAGAACCTCAATATCTCAGGCCTGCTGTTCGACACCGCCTTCAGCAAACATATCTACGAACTGTTCCCGATCCTCAATGCACGCCGCAGCCAGCCGGCAGGTTCCATGAGCGGTGGCGAACAGCAAATGCTGGCGCTCGGCATGGCGCTAATGACCAAGCCCAAATGGCTGCTTCTCGACGAGCCGTGCACCGGACTGGCGCCGATCATCATTGAGGCGGTCATGCGACGGTTGCTCGAGATCAATCAACGCTATGGCACCGGTCTCCTGATCGTCGAGCAGAATGTTCCAATCACCTTGCGGGCGATCGACCGCGCGGTCATTCTGAAGGCTGGCCGCAAAGTATTCGAAGGCCCGGCGCCCGAACTCGAGGCAAAAAAGGATCTCTGGCAATGGTTTTGAGCGGGCGCACTGCGGCCGAGCAGCGTGTAGCCTGCGGCCAGGGCTTCATCGAGCTCTGCACCTGGGCGGCCATGACCTCGCTGGAGGCGGTGCCACCCGACGTCCGCCAACGCGCCTGCCTCGTCCTTGCAGATGACATCGCCGCGATCGTGGCGGCGGCGACCGAGCCGGAAGTGGCGGCCGTGCAGACGCAGCTCGCTCGTAGCGCCGGCAGCACGCCCGTGGCCACGGTACTGGGCCGAGCGCCGTTCCGCGTCGATCGCTATACAGCCGCCGCCGCCAACGGCATGGCGATCTGCTGGACAGAACTCGACGAAGGCTATCGGCTCGTCGCCTGTCATGCGGGCGCCTACATTATTCCTGCCCTCATGGCGGAAGCCGAAGCGAGCGGCGCGCACACCCACGATGTCATCGCCAGCCTGGCCATCGCCTACGAGGTGACAGCGCGCATTGCCCACGCCTTCCCCGCGCAACCCTTGCGGGTGCATCCGCACGCCGCTTTCGCTCCGCTGGGAGCAGCCGCCGGGGTCGCCCGGCTCAGAGGCTACAACCCCACAGACTTTGCCGCGGCGCTATCGTCGGCAATGACGATGAGTCACGCCGGACCCTACAGCCACGCCCCGGCGGGTGCGCTCGCGCGCAATGCCTGGACCGCCACCGGGGCCTGGGCCGGCTATCGGGCGGCCGACTGGGCTCCGCTTGGCATTGGCGGTCTTGCGGAAACGATCTTCGATGTCATGGTGACCTGCTATGGGCATGACTGCCTGCCGGAGCGGCTTACCTCGAACCTCGGAACGGCCTGGGCGGTCAGTAGCGGCTATCATAAAATGATCGCCTGCTGCCAGTACGCACACTCAGCCGTCGAAGCAACCTTGCGCTTGCGTGCCGAAGACGCCGCACTGGCCGATCCCGCCAACATTGCAGCAATAGCGGTCGCCACGCACCCCATGGGCGAAACACTGGCAACGCGCGAGCCGCAAACGGTGCTTGCCGGAAAATTTTCCATGCTGCATGCGGTGGCGGCTACGGCTGTTTACGGCAGCGCTGGAGCAAGCGCCTTTGCGCGCAACTCGTTGTCAGATCCGCGCGTCAGCGCCCTGCGCAGCCGGGTTCGGCTGCTGCCGCATGACGACATCAAACCGTGGCCAAAGGACCGGCCCGCCAGAGTAGAGATTACTTTCACGGACGGACGGCGCATCTCGGCCAGCATCGACAGCGCACGCGGCGGGCCCGACGATCCATTCGATGAAGCGGAGCTGCGAGCCAAGATCGCAGCGCTGACTGCGGACCTCTACCCGGCGATGGCGGCTCGGCTGGCAGGACTGGCAGCCTCACGCTGCCGCTGGGCTGACGACCTGCTGGCGATGGTCGCCCAACCAAGTTGAGTGAGTGAGCGCTGGCGACCGTGGCAGCGGCCAGGAGACCTCGAAACCGAACCATGAGCCAAGACATCGACATTCTCGTCATCGGTGCCGGCGCCTGCGGGCTCGCGGCGGCAATCGCCGCACACGACGCCGGGGCATCGGTGGCAATCGTCGAAAAGCGCGCCTCCCCGGGCGGCAACTCGTCGCTTTCGACGGGCTCGATTCCCGGCGCGGGGACGCGCTATCAGCGCGCGGCCGGGATCGAGGACAGCCCGGCGCGTCTGATCGCGGATCTTATGCGCATTGCCGGCGATACGGATTGCCCGGAACTTGTGCAACGACTTGCCGAACAGTCCGCAGCCACCGTGGAATGGCTGGGCGATGGCGTCGGTGTGCGCTTGTCGCTGGTCACCGCTTACAAGCACGTCGGCCACAGCGTCGCACGCTTGCATGCGCCTAGCTCTCGTCGCGGCCAGGATCTCGTCGACGACCTGCTGGCAGCCATCGAGAGACGGGCCATCCCGCTCGCGCTCGGCAACAGCGTCGACCATCTCGTCGTAGCAGGCGGTGCGGTTGTCGGGGCGTACGCCAAGACCGCGTCCGGTGACGGCTCAACCATTGCCGCCGCCAAGACCATTCTCGCCGTCAACGGCTATGCGGGCAATCCGGCGCTGGTGCAGCGATTTTGCCCGGAAATTGCCGGCGCGCCCTACTTCGGTGCGCTGGGATCGACCGGCGAGGCCGTGCTGTGGGGCGAGGGACTTGGCGCGGCATTGTCCAACATTGCTGCCTATCAAGGCTACGCTGCGGTGTCCGATCCGCATGGCAGCTTGCTATCGTGGACCACGATCGAAAAGGGCGGCATCATCGTCAATTCGGCGGGCACGCGTTTCGGCGACGAGAGTACGGGCTACTCCGCCTTCACGCCCAAAGTTATGGCTGAGGCGGCACCGCGCTACGCAATCTTCGATCAAAGAATGTACGATGTGGCGGCCTTGGAAGAAGAGTTTGTCGAGCTTGCCAGCCGTGGCGGCTTCCATTCGGCCGAGACGCCACAGGCATTGGCGAAGCTTCTCGCCATCGATCCTGCGGCACTCGCGAAGACGGTTGCCGACGCGCAGCGGGCGGCTCGAGGCGAGGGTACCGATAAGCTGGGGCGAAAAGACTTCGGCCTCGGCCCGCTGCAGCAGCGGCTTTACGCCTGCCGGATCGTGCCCGGCTTATTCCACACGCAAGGCGGTCTTGCCGTCGACCTCGATGGCCGGGTGCTGGACACGAAGGGCAGGCCGATCCCGAATTTATTCGCCGGCGGTGGTGCCGCCGGGGGGCTTTCCGGCCGCAGCGGCGCTGCCGGCTATGCCTCCGGCAATGGCCTGCTGTCAGCGATCGGGCTTGGCCGCCTGGCTGGGCTTGCGGCCGCCGCGGAGGTGAGGGGAGCCAGATGTTGACCCTGTCACGCCAGCTTGCCCGCAAGATCCGCACCATAACTTTCGCGGATCTTCCCGCAAATGTGCGCAGCAGCGCTCGCTTGCATCTGCTTGACGCCATTGGTGTCGGCTTGGCCGCGGCGGGAACCGGTGTCGGCGCGCCCTATCTCAAGGCCGCAGCAGCTCTCGGCGGTGTCGGCCTCGCCAACGTCTTGGGTTCGCGCCAGACGCGCGATGCCGCAACGGCAGCCCTGCTCAACGGCGGCCTCATCCACGGCCTGGAGTTCGACGACACGCATACCGCTTCGATCGTGCACGGAAGTGCGGTGCTCGCACCGGCAGCGCTGGCGATGGCACAAGAGGTGGAAGCCAAGGGAGAAGAGCTGCTGCGCGCCTATCTACTCGGCTGGGAGGTCCTGGTGCGCATGGGGCTGGCGGCGCCGGGCGCTTTTCAAGCCCGCGGCTTTCAAGTCACTTCGGTTGGCGGCAGCCTCGTGGCCGCGCTGCTGGCAGCCGAGCTCCTGCAGCTCGACGAGGACCGCACCGTCGCTGCGCTTGGCATCGCCCTGAGCCAGGCCTCTGGCGTATTTGAATTTCTGAGCAACGGCGCCTCGGTAAAGTCGATGCATCCGGGCTGGGCGGCACACGCGGGCCTGGTGGCGGCGCGTTTGGCAGCCGCCGGGCTGAATGGTCCCGAGACCGCGCTTGAGGGACGGATGGGGTTGTTCAACCAATTCGCCAACGCTGGTGCTGCCGCCCTCGATCGCTTCGCGGCTTCGCTGGCAACGCTGGGTCGGCATTGGCATATCACCGAGGCCGCATACAAATTCCTGCCGTGTTGTCACTATCTTCATCCATACGTAGAGGCGCTGGATCAACTCGGTTGCGTGGTCGCGGCCGACATCCGCTCGGTGCATTGTCTGGTCGCGCCCGGCGCCGCGCCGATCATTTGCGAACCGTGGTCGCGCAAACAGGCACCCGACAGCGGACACGAGGCACGCTGGAGCCTGCCAATCGTCGTCGCCGCGCGTCTGGTCGATGGCGCGATCGGGCATGCCACGTTTGCGGCATCGCCATCACGGCCCGTTCGCGAGCTTGCCGCACGCGTGAGCTGGTCGCCCCTAGAGTCGTCCGCGTTCCCAAACCGCTTCGAGGCTGAGATGGTCGTGAAGTTCGGCGATGGCCACGAGCAGCGCTGCCGGATTGACGACGTCTTCGGCGGCGCCAGCCGCCCTGCCAGCGCCGACCAGGTCAGAGCCAAGTTCCGGGCCAACGCCGCGCTTTGTCTCGATGCCACGGCCGTGGTCGGGCTTGAAGAGGCCATAGATGCGCTTGATCGCCATGGCTCCATTCGCCTTCGCGGCCATCTCGCATCGCCACGCGCAGGCTCCTACTGCGGAGTGAAGTCATGACGCACTTCGACCTCGTTCTTGGCGGCGGCGAGATCCTGCTCCCGGAAGGCGCCCCTCTCGCAGCCGACCTGGCGATCCGCGATGGCAAGTTTGCCGCAATCCTAGCGCCGGGTTGCGCCGTTAGCAGCCATGAGCGCATCGACATCACCGGGCTGACGGTGTTTCCGGGTGTTGTCGATGCCCACCTGCATCTTGGGCATGGCAAGGATATTGCGCGTCCTCGCATCGCCGGCGATGCCGCCCAGGAGACCGCCGCAGCGGCCGGCGCTGGCATCACAACTTTCATTCCCTACCTGATGGCCACGGAGCCGTTTGAGGTGATCTTCGAGGAGGTCCGGGCTGTTACTGAGGCGGGCGCCCGCATCGACTTTGGTTATCATTTCATCATTTCGACGGAAGCCCAACTCGCAGGCGTGCCTACCTATGCGCGCGAGCTCGGCGCGCCCTCGTTTAAGATTTTCATGAACAACCGCGGCGGCGAGGGAAAACGCTTGGGCCTTCCCGACATCGACGACGGGTTTCTGTTCCGGCTGTGCGAGGCCGCCGCGGCAGCAGGCGGTCTGGTCTGTCCCCATCCGGAGAACATCGAAATATCCTGGGTGCTGCGGGACCGCCTGCAGGCGGGCGATCCCGACGGCAAGGGTGGGCTTGCGACGTGGAATGCCTCACGCCCGTCCTTCGTCGAGGCCGACGCTGTCCAGCGCGCGGGCCTCGCCGCCCAGGCGGCTGGCTGTGGACTCTACATCGTCCACACCACGTCGGCGGCGGCGCTTGATGCGGCGCTCACCGCCCGTGCGCGCGGCTGCCGCATCGCCATCGAAACCTGCCCGCATTATTTGACGCACGACGTCAGCTACCCCGGAGGCGACATCGGCAAGATCAATCCGCCGTTGCGCGAAGCCGCCGACCGTGAAGCGCTCTGGGCCGGCATCGCCAACGGCGCCATCGACACGGTCGCAACCGATCACGTCCACCGAGATCTTTCGGGCAAGACTGGCGGCATATGGCGTGCGTCTCCGGGGTGCCCGGGGCTCGAAACCCTGCTTCCCGTAATGCTCAGCGAAGGCCATTTCCGTCGCGGTATCCCGCTGCAGCGCATTGTCAAGGTATTGGCGCGCAATCCCGCGCAGGAAATGGGGCTCGGCCACTGCAAAGGCAGTATCGTCATCGGTCATGACGCCGATGTCGCCATCGTCGATCTCAAGCAAAGCTGGACGCTTCGCCGGGATGACGTGGTCTCCTCCGCCGGCTATTCGATTTACGAGGGCTGGGAATTTCAAGGTCAGGTCGTGCATACGCTGGTGCGCGGCCGCGCCATTTTCCGCGACAAGGCACTGATGGCTGATAGCGCGGGCTGGGGCCGTTATCAGCGACGGCGAGCGTTGCAACGAGCGGTTGCCGTTTAGCCACCGCGCAAGACGAGCCTCAGCTCCACGCCGCGCAGATGTTTCATTTGCGGATGGCCTGCGGCCAGTAGCGCCGACGGCCATACCCGAAGGCGAGGATCCAAGCCAGTGCTCCCAGAATGAGCCAGAGCAGCCCGACGACGAGGTCCTCGCTCAGCTCCATCCGCGCGATCGCCGGCCAGATCCACCACACACCACGCAGCAGAAAGGCAAGCCACACGAGCATCAGCCCGCACCACAAGCCCGAGCGCAGCGTCAGCCCCGTCTGGCTCTGCGCCAGACGCTTCACCCTGCCAACCTTTTCATGATGTCGCCCCAGGAGTAGTACGCCCAGTAGCTGACCGACAGCAGCCCGGTCACGAAGCTGAACCAGAGAATGAACGTGTTCAGCCGGCTGACCTTGAATTCCGCCGGCAAGCGGCGGTTGTTGATCATGATGATCTGCAGCGAACCGATCGAGCGATAGACGACCGCGGCGATGGCAACCATCAGCCACATGAAAAACGGCTGTTGCAGAAGGACCAGGTAGAAGCCTGCCAACACCGCAGCCGTGACGACGATGAAGTACCAGACCCGATACGGAATCTTCCTCCCCAGGTTGGTGGTGACCGCGATGGCATCGGTCGTCGTACGGCCGATGTAGGTGTCGTAGAAGGGGAACTGCGCGTCATAAAGGGTCACCATGATGGCGATCAGCATGAGGGCGCCTGCCGCCGGCCCAAGCACGCCTTGCGCAATGGTCGCCATCTGCAGCGGCACCTCCACGCCGGTTGGTACCTTACCGGTGGTGAGGAACTCGTTGTGCAGATAAGCGTAGCCGGCGACGGAGTAGAGATAGGTCATGAGCAGGCCGCCGATCAGCGCCCACCAAATGATCAGGCTCATGCCGCCGACCTGGACCCACTGCTTCATTTTGGCGACTTCCTGCGGGTCGCCGGTGTTCCAACGCAGCT
Organism: uncultured Alphaproteobacteria bacterium; assembly: GCA_963820375.1. Taxonomy (GTDB): domain Bacteria; phylum Pseudomonadota; class Alphaproteobacteria; order Rhizobiales; family Hyphomicrobiaceae; genus AWTP1-13. Next base: position 78,800 of record CAWFZX010000028.1, read on the forward strand.
CCTGCGCCGTGATCTGCTCCGGCGGGCGCAGCACCCCCGTCACCTGCCCGGCATAGCGGCCCATGCCCCATCCCGCGGCCACGATCCAGAAGCTCACCCACATCAGGCTGCCACCCGGCTGATTGTACAAGGCGACAATGTCGAGAGGCGTCACGCCCTTGGTCCACTCCGGATAAAAGAACAGGATGCCGGCGTAGGCCTGCAGGATCACCCAATAGTCCATCGGCTTGGCAGCAATCAGCGTGATCGCCAGCACCAGGACGATGTTGGCCACCATGATGACCTTGAAGAACCACTCGAGAAACGCGTAGGTCCGATTAGAGAAGTAGAAGACCAGCAGCACCAGGACGAGGGCCAGCACGGCCCATATGTATTGCGGCGGCAGGGGCTGACCGAACAGGCTTAGGCCCGGCGGCGTGGAAATGCCGGTAAATCTCTGTGCGGCGATCACTGCGCCGCCCATCCAAGCCGGCCAGGCCCAGGTGAGCACGGCGGCGATGGCCCAGAACCACGGCCAGAAGCCACGCGGCGCCAGTTCGTTGGTGCCGGCGAAGAACGACCGACCCGTGCAGCAGCTATACTTGATGCACTCATAGACGAGGGCCGTTTCGACAATGACGGAAAGGACGAGGAGCCAATGCCAGCCAAGGGCGCCGCGGGCAGCGACGTTGGGCAGCAGGTAGGCTTCGCCACCGCCGATCGAGATTCCGAAATTGATGGCTTGTGGACCGACGGCAGCGATCATTCCGCCGATGGTCAGCGGCAACGGATCCGGCACTTTATAAAATGTTTGGCGATCAATGGTCTCGCCATGAGCAGCAGAAGCTACGGCCATAGGCATCCCCCCTGGTCTGCGGCGACAGGAACGAGTGAGGACTGGAAAAAATGGCAGTTTGCTTATTGTTTGTGCAGATTGCGCTCGCCGACTTGGCAGTGTCAAGAGAGTGCGCGAGCCTTCGACTGCGCCTCCGTTACACCAAAGCGCTGCGGGCAGGCACGGCCCTTGCCACCGACGCTATTCACAATCTTGCTGATCATCGCGTCGCAAGCCTTTCATAAAGCGGCGACTTTCTTCCATTCGCTCAACACGGTCTGGTCGCGCGTGTAACGGCCGCAGCAACACGCGCAGCACACGCCGCAGAAATTTTCTGCCGTCCGCATTTTTGGCACCATCACAGAGCCGTCGCCGCAACCGGCCGCACCTCTTGCAACCCTTAAGCGTGCAAGTGATCGACAGTTCAGACCGTTCTCCGGCCACTCTGGTTTACCGAGTGAGCATGATGTCCTGCGCAACGGCCCACCCGATCCTGTGATGCGGGATGCGGCCCTTGGCTGGCCAAGCAGCTGAACGGCTAAACCTTAGTATAGTCTGAGCTAGCCATTCCGACGGCAGCACCAAAACCTGCGCTCAATCGCTCGGCGTTGCGTTTACTTTGATAGTGCTTCGCGCAAGCTTGCTCGGGGACCCTTGAGGAGGTGTTTTTTGCAAATGCCTCGCTATTTCTTTCACGTCAAACGTGGCCAAGTGACGATACTGGATCAGGAAGGCATCGAACTCGCCGATACCGCGGAAGCAGAGGGGGAAGCAGCACGGCGCGCGCGTGAGGAGCTGCGCAAAGATGGTTTGCAAGGGAAGCGTGGGAGCGGCGGGACAATCATCATTGCTGATGAAAATTGGCAACCGCTTTTTGAGTTTCCGTTCGAAGATGCAAAGCCCTAGTCCAGCAGCGTCTCGCATTTGCTGACCCAGCGAGGCTGCGGCCGCCCCCATTGAGCCAGCACCATCTGAGATCTGAACGGCAGCCTCGAAGAGATGACGCTCGCTTCTCCCCGGAACCGGTGCACCCCCCCTTTTCTTCACGGGTGACACAGCGCGAATGCTCCACCGGTCATATCGATCGTGAGCCGAGACTGGCAGGGCCTCGCAGGTGTTGAACGCCAGCGGTGAGCCAATGCGCTTTTCCAAGAGTCGCGAAAGGCAGCGGACGCGGGGCTTCGCCCAGATGTCGAGATCGCCGAGGTCGTTGCTGCAGGTCACAAAACCCGTGTGAGGCGCCGGGCGCTGGCTGAGCACACCTGGAGCCAGGCGGGGCAAATGCGTCTATGCGACGGCACCGGAGAAGCGCTTGCCTGTCGCGACCGCACGAACCCAGCCGCCACTTTTTCACCGGCCGCGTCACGGCGCATGCGGCAGTGCCGGCGGCATGCCTGGGCAAGACATAGCGGGCTTGTCTGCCCAAATTGGCACGCGATGGCCCCGTTGTTACAGGGCCAACTCCGGGTGGCTGATCGTCCCCGTCTCAAACATGAACGTCGGCTGCTCAGGCGGTTCAACTCGCCTTCATGCGCTCTCAACTATCAAAGGGAACTGGCGCAAAGGCCAAGTCGATCTGCGCCAGCCAAGGAGAACACCGTGATAAAGATGAGGACGATATCGCTGCTGGGCAACGCCTTTGCGCTGGCCCTCATGGGTACGGCAGCACAGGCAGCACCCGCGCGACTGCTCGAGCCTGTCCCGCAGCGTCTGTTGCAGCAGGCCCAGAGTTGGCATAGCCACCACCACCATCATGGTCATGTGCACGGCAATCCACACCGCCGGCATCTCGACTGCTCTCGCCATGGCGATCACGAGCACTGCCAGGTGCATGCTCCCCGCCATAGCCGCCACGATGGACATGTGCACGGAAACCCGCATGGTCGGCACCTTGACTGTCGTGTGCATGGCCACCATGAGCATTGTCGCGTGCACAATCCGCGTCGCTGGTGGTGATGGCAAAAGGAGTTCGACCATACCGGCTGCTGTTGTGGGCAAGGGAGATGCCACCGCTCGAAATTGACCTGCAGTGGACCTTCAACGTGACGGTGCTCGGTCAACACAGTTCAAATTCCGCCAGGTCGGCTTGGCGTTGCCTAACCGGCAGCTGATCCGGACCATTGGGAAGGCCGCCGATTGCCGTGTGTTCTGGTCGTGTTGCTGACCGACGCCGTCATGTTCTTGATCGAGAGCAGCCTTGGCCTGGCGCCCGTTTCGCGTCGCTGCAAGGTGGACGCCCTCACCTTTTTGGGAGATGGCGGCAGCATCGCTTCCTTGCTGCAACTTCGGCAGTCCCAACGCGTGCCATGTGCCGCCCGTTGCGGCGAGCCCATCCGTCTTTTGCTGAGGGATGCTTTGCGCGTGTGGCCGCGCGCGACAAGCCTGCAACTGTTGCGTCGGCATTTCTGGAAATGGAACGCCATCCCTGAGCGCCGCGCGTGCGTGCAGTCTCCCCCAACCGTGACGTCCTTTAAGCGTCGCGCCAGGCCGCCGCTCAGGCGCCAACTTCGTGTTCGCGATCGGTCGCGCCACCAACCGCTCGGCAGGTCCCTGCGGCGATGCCCATGCTCTCGCACCAGAACCGCTTTCAACCAGCCTAGACCCAAGAGAGCCCCGAAGGAGCGTTGGTTGTAAATATCACCTAATGGTACCGTCAGCGCGCCCGCTTATCTAACCGCGGCTGAAACAGACCTGAGCGTCGCAGGGAGGGCGGGATGCCGTCGTGGGCCTGGGCGGGGGCAGCGTGCCGAAAGGGCGCGCGCAGCGGGCACGGGTCAATGGGTGCAGAAACCAGAAAACGTGCGCACGCGCTGGCCTCTTCCTCAGCTTCGCTGATCGTGCGAAGCCAGTTCGAGGTCTTTATGCCTCGCGCCTCTATGAGAACAAACAACCGGAAACCAACGCCATGGACAATCAATCGTTCCGCGAGTGGGCGGTGGCCGCCGCGCAATGGGCCTCGGACTATCGCGCCACGTTGTCCGACAAGCCCGTTCGCGCCCAGATGCCACCTGGCGCGATCGCCGCTCAGCTTCCGGGGCAAGCGCCGGAGCTGCCGGAGGCAATGCCGGCGATCTTCGCGGACTTTGAGCGCATCATCCTGCCGGGCATGACGCACTGGCAGCACCCGCGCTTTTTCGCCTATTTCCCCGCCAATGCCAGCCCCCTCTCGGTTATTGCGGAAATCCTAGTCTCCGCCATGGCTGCCCAGTGCATGCTCTGGCAGACATCTCCGGCGGCGACCGAGCTCGAGACGGTGATGCTGCAGTGGTTACGGCAGGCGCTCGGTTTGCCGGAGGGATTTAGCGGCGTCATCCAAGATTCCGCTTCCTCGGCAACGCTGGCCGCTGTCTTGGTCATGCGCGAACGAGCCTTAGGTTTCGCCGGCAACAAGCATGGTCTCGCCGCACACCCTAAGGTCAGAATCTACGCCTCGGATCAGACCCATTCCTCAATCGACAAGGCCGTTTGGATCGCTGGCATCGGCCAGGACAATCTCGTCAAGGTCCCGAGTACTGGACCGGTCCACGCCATGGACGTCGATGCACTGGAGGCCAGCATCAGCGCTGATCGGTCGTTGGGCCTGTTGCCGGCCGGCATCGTCGCCTGCGTCGGCGGCACCAGCACGGGTGCGATCGATAACCTGACGGGCATCGCCGTGGTTGCCAAGCGTCACGGCCTCTATGTCCATGTCGACGCCGCCTGGGCGGGGGCAGCCATGATTTGCCCGGAATTCCGCACCTTGTGGGCCGGGGTCGAGTCGGTCGACAGCCTGGTGCTCAATCCGCACAAATGGCTCGGTGCACAATTCGACTGCTCGGCGCATTTCGTGCGCGAACCTGACACTTTGGTCCGCACGCTGGCCATTCAGCCGGAATTTCTGAAAACCCACGGCCGCGAAGGCCTCGTCAACTATAGTGAATGGTCAATCCCGCTCGGTCGACGCTTTCGGGCTCTCAAGCTGTGGTTTTTGCTGCGCGGCCATGGGCTCGAGGGCTTGCGCAGTATGATCCGCGAGCATGTGCGCTGGTCGCACGCGCTGGCACGCCGGTTCGCGGCTGAGCCGGGCTTCTCGCTGGTGACGCAGCCAGTCCTGTCATTGTTCTCGTTCCGTCACGACCCGGGCGACGGACGGGATCTCGATGCCCACAACCTCGCCCTTGTCACCGCAATCAACGACGATGGACGCCTCTACCTGACCCAGACCCGTGTCGAGGGTCGCATTGCGCTGCGTTTCCAGATCGGCGCGATGACGACAACCGAGGGGGATGTCGACCTGGCATTCGAGGTTGTCCGCGATCTCGCTCGCAGGTTGGTCTCGTCTCACGCAGCGCGCCGCTGAAACGCCACAGCGCCGTGGCATCCCACCAACCCGATAGTCTCCGCTTGGCTCTACCCGCGGCTGGTTTGGCGTCTGCACAAACGAGAGCGACGATGTTGACATACTCAACCTCAATGCTGCGCGCGCCGGCACTCGCATTGGCGCTGCTCGGGCTCGTGTTGCCAAGCGCGGTAGGCAATGCGCAAGAGCATCCCAAGGTTGAAATCGTGCCCAACATCCCGCACGCGCTTGGCGTCACGTCGCTGGCGGTGTCGCCTGACGGCGCGGACCTGCTGCTCTCAGGCAGTTGCGATACCAGCATCAAGCTCTGGGAGGTAGCGACCGGCCGCCTGCTGCGCACCTTCGTGGGGCACGCGCAGGCGATCACGGCGGTGGCGTTCTCGCCTGACGGCCGGCGCCTCCTCTCGAGTAGCCGCGACAGCGCCCTCAAGCTGTGGGACGCCGCGAGCGGGAAGCTGATCCTCAGCTGGGAGGGGCACCGCCTGGCGGCTACCGCGGTGGCATTCTCGCCCGATGGCACGCTCCTGCCCTCGGCCGGCTCGGATTCGATTGGGCGCATCGATAACACGCTGAGACGAACGCGCGGCTCATTCGCGCGACTTGAGGACTGGTGTCCGCCGCTTTCAAGCTGACACCTCGATGACCGAGCCGGCGTCAGGCCAGGCCGGCCTTCACTTTTGTTGGTCGATGCCTCCGCTCAGCGAACCGCCCACCCAGTGAGCAGCAGGCGCTCACCTGCGGCCGTCGCCGAAGCCTTGCACGTCCTGCGGGTCAGCCAGCGCAGGCCGATCCGTTCCTCGAGCCCACGCCTGGTGTGGCTCAATGCGCGCTTGCGACACGCCAAGCTTAGCCGCCGCTTTTGTGAAGCTGCCTCCCCCCGCAACGCCCAAGGAACGCGAACGCACGTCATTGCCGGTTGGTCGGGGCATTCATGAGCCCGACTTATAGCCACATGCGGTTTTTGGCAGCTAATCACCTGCTGGCACGGTTCCTAGTTGTCAGCAGGGGGCTGAAAGCCCCTTCAGCCCCGCAGGCAACGATGGAGAGTTGAGCGTGCGCCCGAGGATTGTGCGGAAAACTGCCGGAAGTTCGCACGCGTCCGCAGAGGCTGGCCTGCCAGGGCGTGTCTTGAACATGTCGTTGGCGTGGTGTGTAAGGCGGCTCGAGCGGCAACTCGAAAAATTCAAATCCGAGGTCACACGCAACCTTCAGCAACCCAATCGCGGTCGACGACGTTCAATCGATGAGCAGGCTATCGGGTCAAGGGTCGGTGAGGGCCTTCAATCGGTTGATAGGATGAGAACAGCCTATGCAAAGACCCAGTGACCTCGCGCTCTCCCGGCGCAAACTATTGATCGGAGCAGCGGCTTCGGCGGCCGTAACTGCCACGCCTCCGGTCGGCAGCGCCCAAACAGCGGTGACAAATGTGCAAGCTGCCGCCATCGAGGCGCCCTCGGTGGCGAAGGTGGCATTTTCCGTCAACGGCATGGCGCGCGAGCTTGAGCTCGACACGCGGACCACGCTGCTCGATGCGCTGCGCGAGCGCTTGCAGCTGCCCGGCACCAAGAAAGGGTGCGACCACGGCCAGTGCGGTGCCTGCACCGTGATCGTTGGCGGCCGGCGGATCAATTCTTGCCTGACGCTGGCGGTCATGCACGAGGGCGAGAGCATCACCACCATCGAGGGGCTGGGTACGCCTCGCGACCTGCACCCGCTGCAGGCCGCGTTCGTGAAGCACGATGGCTATCAATGCGGCTATTGCACGCCCGGGCAGATCTGCTCCGCCGTCGCGGTTCTCGACGAGATAAAAGCCGGCATTCCGAGCCATGTCAGCGCCGACTTGACGGCCCCTCCGGTTATGACGGCCGGCGAGCTGCGCGAGCGCATGAGCGGCAACATCTGTCGCTGCGGCGCCTATTCCAACATCGTCGATGCCATCAGCGAAGTTGCGGGGAGACAGACATGAAGCCCTTCAGCTATCAACGCGCCAAATCGCCGGCCGAAGCCATAGCCGCCGCTGCCCACACCCCGGCTGCCAAATTCATTGCCGGCGGCACCAATCTGCTTGACCTGATGAAGCTGCAAATCGAAACGCCGGCGCATCTGATCGACGTGAATGGCCTCGCCCTCGACAAGATCGAATCGACACCGGCAGGAGGTTTGCGGATCGGCGCGCTGGTGCGCAACACCGACCTCGCCGCCGATCCGCGTGTGCGGCGCGACTATGGCGTGCTCGCGCGTGCGCTGCTGGCAGGTGCCTCGGGCCAGTTACGCAATCGAGCGACGACGGCGGGCAATCTGCTCCAGCGCACACGTTGTCCGTATTTTTATGACACCAACCAGCCCTGCAACAAGCGCCAGCCGGGCAGCGGTTGCGCGGCGATCGGCGGCTTTAGTCGCCAGCACGCCATCTTGGGGGTCAGCGACGCCTGCATCGCAACCCACCCGAGCGACATGGCCGTGGCATTGCGCCTGCTCGACGCAACGATAGAGACTATGCGAGCGGACAGCTCAGCGCGGACCATGTCGATCGCCGATTTCTATCGGCTGCCTGGGGATACGCCACACCTAGAGACTGTGCTCGAACAAGGTGAGCTGATCACCGCCGTGGTTTTGCCGAAACCCGTGGGCGGTACGCAGATCTACCGCAAGGTGCGAGACCGGGCCTCCTATGCGTTCGCGCTCGTCTCGGTCGGAGCTATCGTCCACCGCGACGGAACCGGGCGCGTGGCACTGGGCGGCGTGGCGCACCAGCCATGGCGCGTTGAAGCGGCCGAAAGCGAAATGCCGCGCGGCGCAAAAGCTGTCACGGCTCGGCTACTTGCCGGCGCCAAGACCACGCATGAGAACGCGTTCAAGTTGCCTCTCGTCGAACGCACACTCGCTGCGGTTTTGCACGAAGCGAAGGTTTGACATCATGAAGTTCGACGCGCCCGCCACGACCAATCCCATCGACCAGCTCAAGGTCGTAGGCAAGCCCACCGACCGGATCGATGGTCCGTTCAAGACCACTGGTACGGCGACGTATGCCTACGAGTGGCACGACGTCGGTGCCAAACCGGCTTATGGTTACGTCATCGGCTCGGCCATCGCCAAAGGCCGGATCGCCGCGATGGACGTGACCCGTGCCAAGGCCGCAATCGGGGTGCTCGCCGTCATCACCGCGGAAAACGCCGGCACGCTCGGCAAAGGCAACTACAACACCGCCAAGCTTCTTGGCGGTCCCGAGATTTCTCACTATCACCAGGCCATTGCCGTTGTCGTGGCCGAGACCTTCGAGCAGGCACGGGCTGCGGCACAACTGATCAGCGTCGATTATGCGCGGGTCGAGGGCAAATACGATCTCGCCGCGGCAAAGGATTCCGCGCGGCAGCCCGAGCGCATAACGGGCGGTCCGGCCGATACCGCAGTCGGGGATTTTGCTGGCGCTTTCGCATCGGCACCGGTCCAGCTGGATGCCACCTACAGCACGCCCGATCAGGCCCATGCGATGATGGAACCCCACGCCTCCATCGCCGCATGGAACGGGGACAAGCTGACCGTGTGGACCTCCAACCAGATGATCGACTGGGGCGCGGCCGACGTGGCCAAAACGCTCGGGGTTGCGAAAGAAAATGTCCGCCTGATCTCGCCCTACATCGGCGGCGGCTTCGGCGGAAAACTGTTTGTGCGGGCCGACGCCGTGCTGGCGGCGCTCGGCGCGCGTGCCACCGGCCGGCCGGTAAAGGTGGCGCTGCCCCGGCCTTTGATGTTCAACAACACCGTGCACCGGCCCGCCACGATCCAACGCATCCGCATTGGTGCGACCCAAGATGGCAAGATCACCGCGATCGGTCACGAAAGCTGGTCCGGCGATCTGCCCGGCGGTAAGCCTGAGGCTACGGTTAGGTCGACGCGCGTGGTTTATGCCGGCGCCAACCGCATGACGACGTCGCGACTAGCCTCCCTCGATCTGCCCGAAGGCAATGCCATGCGGGCTCCCGGCGACGCGCCAGGATCTATGGCGATGGAGATAGCCATAGACGAAATGGCGGAGAAGCTCGGCCTCGACCCTATTGAATTTCGCATTCGCAACGACACCCAGGTTGATCCTGAGCAGCCCGAAAGGACTTTCTCGCAGCGTCAACTGATCGAGTGCCTGCGCATGGGCGCCGAGCGCTTCGGCTGGAGCGGGCGCAGTACGCTCCCTGGCAAGCAACAGGAGGGGCGTTGGCTGCTCGGCCTGGGCGTCGCTGCCGCATACCGCGATAACCCTGTTATGAAATCGGCCGCGCGCGTGCGGCTCGATAATCGAGGCATCGTTACGGTCGAAACCGACATGACGGATATCGGCACCGGCAGCTACACGATCATTGCCCAAACGGCGGCTGAGATGATGGGCCTGCCGCTTGAGAAGGTTGTCGTGCGTCTAGGCGACTCGCGCTTGCCTGTCTCGGCAGGTTCAGGTGGCCAATGGGGTGCGAACAGTTCAACCTCCGGCGTCTATGCCGCGTGCGTTAAACTTCGGGAAGCCGTGGCACAAAGGCTAGGCTTCAACTCTTCCGACGTGGTGTTCTCGGACGCCCAGGTCCGTTCCGGCAATCGCAGCGCATCGCTGGCGCAGGCGGCGGGCGCGAGCGAGCTCGTTGCGGAGGACACCATCGAGTTCGGCGACTTTCGCAAAAACTACCAGCAGATGACGTTTGGCGCACATTTCGCGGAAGTGGGCGTCGACTTTGCCACGGGTGAGACGCGGGTGCGGCGCATGCTTGCAGTTTGCGCGTCGGGGCAAATCCTCAATCCGAAGTCGGCACGCAGCCAGGTGATCGGCGCGATGACCATGGGCGTCGGCGCAGCACTTATGGAGGAGCACGCGGTCGACAAACGTCACGGCTTCTTCGTCAACCACGACCTGGCCAGCTACGAGGTACCCGTCCATGCCGATATCCCCCACCAGGATGTGATCTTCCTCGACACACCCGATCCGTTGTCATCACCGATGAAGGCCATGGGCGTTGGCGAGCTTGGCATCTGCGGCAGCGCTGCAGCGGTCGCCAATGCAATTTACAACGCCACCGGCGTGCGTGTGCGCGACTATCCGATCACGTTGGACAAGCTTCTGGATCGGCTGCCCGCCGTCGGCTGAGCCGCGACTGCGCCCGGTTTGGGACGACGACCCGGCCCGGGTGACGGAGCACTGAGCCGCACCGAACCCAATCCCCTCCCAATCGTTTCTGAACGGGAGGATTGTGCATGCCACGCCCGCAACCGACATGGCGCAAGATTGCAAACCAGCCCCGGCGGTTCACCTTGCAGGTGTTGAGCGCGTTTCAGAAAAACCAGGGGCTGTTGCTGTCAGGCGCGCTGGCCTATTACGTTCTACTTTCGGTTATTCCCCTTTTCACCTTCCTGCTCCTCATGCTGTCTCACGTGGTCGATGCGGCCGCGCTGATGACAACCTTGCGTCGCTACATCGGCCTCATCATCCCCGGCAACTCCACTGCTGTGCTTGAGCAAGTGCGAAACGTGCTCGAACACCGGGAGGTCGCGGGTTGGGTGGTGCTCGCCGCCATGCTGTTCTTCAGTTCGCTGGCGTTCAGCGTGCTCGAAAGCGCCATGTCCATCATTTTCGTACATCGAGTACGAACCAAGCGACGGCCGCTGTGGGTCTCCTTGCTGCTACCTTATGTCTATATCCTGCTGCTGGGGATCGGCTTTCTGGTCATGACGACAATCGCGAGCCTGCTACAATCGATGAGCGATGATCAGGTGTTTGTCCTGGGTCGGGGTATCTCCTTGGATCGGTTGTCGGTGGTGCTCCTCTACCTTGCCGGTTTTTTTGGCTTAGTGCTGGTGCTCACCTCCATTTACTTGGTCATGCCTCCAAGGGGCCGGATCACGCCGAAACATGCGCTCGTGGGTGGGATCTCGGTGGCTGTGCTGTGGGAGGCGACCCGTCATGTCCTCGTCTGGTACTTTTCAACACTGTCGGTGGTGGGCGTGGTGTATGGGTCTTTGGCGACCACCGTCATCGGGCTGTTGAGCCTCGAGATAGCCAGCATTTTTTTGTTGCTTGGTGCCCAAGTCATTGCCGAGTACGAGCGGCTACAGGATCGCCACCACAGCAACGGCGAACTCACGACCGACAAGGCACGCACCGAAGTGGCCTGACGCCATAGGCCCAGGGCTGCTCTCACGCCAGGGTCCGCCACGGTGAGCGACAACTGCCCGGGGGTGGGTGTGCGCACGGCGGTGCGGCGGGTCAGTCACGCCACCAGAGCAGACACACCGTCTTACAGGGGCAAGCTATCGGTCCCCTAACCTCCGCTCTTCTTGCCCGTGACTTCGTCCCACTTCTCACCGAGATCCCTTTTTAGCTGCTCCACCTTTTTGGTGGCTTCCTCTTCCTTTTGCAGGAAATCGGCTCGAGCAGCGCTATAATCGGAAGTCGGAAGGTCGAATTCCGTCAAGAACGGACATCCCCCCGAGCTTAGTTGAGGAGCCGCGTAGCGAACGCGGGTCGTTCCCGCACTTGCCCCGGGGCCGACACGCAGGATCGTCGCCTCCTTATCCATGCGGCAAGTGCCGCCCATGGGTATATGCTTGAGATCGATAACCACGTATTTGCCGCCCTCATTAAGCAGCGTCACCGACATGGTGCGCGGCATGAATGCCAATTCAGGTCCCGGATCGGCTGTCTGTGCGCCGGCGGGCATGGAGGAGGTAACCACGACCAGCGCCAGGGCTGCTGCAGAGAGGTGTTTTTGCATCGCCATTCCGATTGCGCTCGCGGTAGCCCGCAAGGCGACCTTTCACTGCTCGGCTGGGCCTAGATAGCCGACGCAAGGGCCAACAGGAAACGAACTTGCCTATGGACTGGCTCTACGCAAAGAGAAAGGGCGCGCTCCATGTGGAGCACGCCCTTTGCAGCCTCTTTGAGGCCTACTTTTCTTTGCAGACGACCGTCAGTTGCCGATCGGCTTCTTCGCGACTGACGAACGCCCTATCGCCCATCACAACGATGGTTTTGTCGGTGGGCTTCGTCTCCACAACCTTGCACTTCTTATCGGGGCCACGAACCACGTAGTACTCAGCTGCGGATGCCGGAACGGCGAAGCCCAGGATGAGTGCGACAGGAAGCATGAACTTCAGCATATCTCATTCCTTTTATTGCCATCGACTGCCCAGATAACTCGGCACGGACCGGGACGTTCCTGCATCGGTGACCGGCTGGCGGCGGAATGATCCGTGATATGAGCGTTGCTTTATCACTGCCGCTTGCCCGACTCTGCCCTCGCCCGACCGGTCGTCTGCACAAGCCTCGGCAGCTCTTGCAGAACGCTGGCCCAAGGGAAAATGCGCCAGCGTCTCGCCGCGACAACCGAAATGGGAGAGACCAAGCCCCAGCTGGCCTCGCGCTCGGCTGGGCGCAGCCGCCAGTCACGGTCTACACAGGGGAGAAATGGCACTGGAGAACGGTTTGGCTGGTGTTTCTTAGCCAATAACTAGGCTGCCATGAGGCCACGTTCGAGAGCTCACTGTCGCCTCGGGTCAGGCAAAAATAACCATCGACATCAAGATTGATATGCCCATTGATGAAGGATGCTCGACCAGGTGAGACCCACCTTGGCGGGAACAACCGACCGAGTGCCGCGTTCTTCCTGTTGCGGGGCTACTGCCACTCGGTGGGTTGCCCATGGAAGCTGAAGAACTTTTTATCGACGAAATCGCCGCCATCATCGCTCGTCTGGCGATGCAGGCCGAGCAGCTAAGCCTCCACATCGCTGGGCTTAAGCAGCACTCCCACAACGATGAGGTTGCCAGCGAAGAGGCCCGACTGCAGAAAATGCAGCGTCATCTGCATCGGCTGCAGAAGCTTAAAGCGCTCTACGACACGAGCCGCGTCACAGATCCAATTTATCTGCGCCTGCCCTGAAATCCTGGCCGCCCATGCCGTAGTCGCCACCACGGATCGCCTGCCGAGGAACCCCAATCGGGCACCTCGGCTCTGAGGCCGCCTCAGAACAGAAAATCATCCTGGCTCAGCGGTCCGGAGGGCCCTTGCTCGCCAAAGCCATCGACTTCGATCTGCCCCGCGGCAGAGGTGATGATGGCCGAGAACCCAGAATTGTCGATCGTGAGATCGCCGAACTCCAAGCCACTGCCACTGAGGTCGATCCTTTCGACCCCGACTTCAAGATCAAAGATCCTGTCCTGGAACCGTCCGAAGTCCACTGCGGGCCGAACACGAATTGATCCATGCCTATGCCGCCGAAGAACTGATCATCGCCGATGCCGCCCTCGAGCCGGTCGTCGCCGCCTTCGAAATCAGTGAGGCTGCCTCCACCGTCTCCGGCAATAAGCGTATCGTTGCCGAGCCCGCCGTCCAGTTGCGTAACGCTGACGTATTGCTTCCAATCAGCAGGTCGTTGCCGGCACCGCCAGACGCGGTGCCCCCGTTATCGCTGTTAGCCAGCGTTAGGACGTCGGCGCCAGCATCGCCGCTGAGCGTATTAAAGCCGGATCCGCCGTCCAGGGTATCCCTGCCAGCTCCGCCGTTCAGCTCGTTGCCTCCACGACCGCGCATAAGGTCGTTGCCGGCAAGACCGAACATTACGTCGTCATTGGCAGTACCGTTGATCTCGTCGTTGCCGTCCGTGCCAGCAATTACGAAGTCGGCGCTGACAAAATCCGCCTCCGTAAACTCGTGACGTCCAGAGAACCTGACGGCAAGGTCCCGACCATCGAGCAGGCCGTCGTCGTTCACATCCGCCAGCAGCCACGTCTGACCGTTCCTGATGGTATAAACCACCTCGGTACATCATTGTTGGCACCAGGTAGTACGGCGCCCGTCAGCGGATTGATGAACACCTCACCACGAAAGACGAGCGGATTCGAAGTCGAAAGTCTCAATCACGTCGTAATACAATCCATTGATGCATAAGCTTGAACTTAAGTGACGAACACGGAGGATTGAGTCACGATGTCGATGCTGGCGCCTGGCGAAAATAAAGGTGCAATCGCAGGCGATTAGACCAACACCGATTGGCTCAAATCGTGCCGGCAAAAACGATGGTGAGGGCTGGGCCTCGAGCGCCCCGCCGTGTTTGGTTCCCCAGCCTTTGAGGCGAAATGTCGTTGATTTGACCTCACAGGCGCGCCGCCACCGCTTGCCACGGCAAGGCCTTGGCCAAGCCGTCGCCAGGCGCGCTGCCACAGCTGGGCTCAGTTCGGCGCAGTTGCCGGTCAACGCCGCAGGGCGACGGGCTTACGGTCAATGTTCACCCTTTTGAGGTCGGCCGTGGCCATCAAATTCCCCGTTGCCTCAACAAGCCCTCCTTGATAGCTGCGGCCGCGCGTCAGGCCTTGGAACCAACGGCCAGAGCTGCAGTTGGTGGTGTACCAGGCACTTTCTTGCCGGAGGAGAGCGAAGATGTCGACGCCTCGCACGCCCATCGGTCAAAGGACCGAGGTTACCAACCCCGTCATTGCAATCGTCGGCGCACTTGCAATCCTTGTCCTAGCGACCCTGGCTTTCTCCTTCTGGCCAAACACCGAGACTGTGCACACGGGGCCAACGGCCAATCTCCCTGACAATCAAAAGGGCGCATCGGAAGCGCCCGGTTCTCCCAAGGGGACCAACTAAAGAGGCGACCAGGGCAAGGAAGCGCCAACCAGACTTGGCGGATGCGCGGCAGAAGGACGTCGATAGCGCGGATAAATCGCTCTGCGGCGGTTGCCGGCGCCGTATGGCTCGAGCGACGCATGCGTTGTGGGGTGGCGCTTGCGCTGGGCGCACCAGCGGTCTCCCGCCTTGCGCGTGAAATTAATTAAAGTGGCAGGCGGACTGCTGCACCACACCGATGCGCAGCGGAGTGGGCTCACGCGTGCACATCCCGTTGTGGTAAGCTGGACCAGCGCTGGCAAGCGCGATTGCCGCAAAACGCGACAACGCGGTGACGACCGCGGCCTCTTCCCAAAGGTTGAGGTGAGAGGCGGTGCGCTCCAGTGACATCCACACTGAACAGTCCTGCGAGATTTTCAAGATCACTGAGCGCGGCGTTTCCGCAATGACCCTAGTGGGACTTACGGGTAACTGCCGATGGCCGAGGCCATGCCGAGCAGCGAGCATGACCGGGGTCGACACCTGCCAGCATTGCTGGCGCCTGGCTCTGGTTGGTGTGTTGCCCAGCGCGATCACAAGAACACAAGGAGCACCGTATGGCTTCCGGCGACCAACGCAATCCCCCGCAACATCTAAACCGCCGCAACCTGCTGCTCTCCGCCACTTCACTCCTCGCCGCATCGGCTGTGGCTACACACGGGCGGATCGCCGAGGCGCAGCCGGGGCCAGCAGCCCCCGCCGCCGGTGGTGGCCGGCCGAACATCCTTGTGATCTTCGGCGACGACATCGGCCAAACGAATATCAGCGCCTATTCGTTCGGCTTGCTGGGCTTTGAGACACCCAACATTGATCGCATCGCCAAAGAAGGAATGATGTTCACCGACTACTACGCCGAGAACAGCTGTACCGCCGGGCGATCATCCTTCATTACCGGGCAGACGCCCAAGCGCACCGGACTTTCCAAGGTTGGCGTTCCCGGTGCCACCGTCGGCTTGCAGGATCGCGATATCACAATAGCGCAGGCGCTAAAGCCGTTAGGCTATGCGACCGGTCAATTCGGCAAGAACCATCTCGGAGACCGTGATGAGTATCTGCCGACGAAGCACGGCTTCGACGAATTCTTCGGCAACCTTTACCACCTCAACGCCGAGGAAGAACCAGAAAACCCCACTTGGCCGAAGGATGACCTGGCTTTCACCCGAGCCGCCTCCCCACGCGGTGTGCTCAAGGCATCGGCCGACGGCAAAATAGAAGATACCGGTCCGCTCACCAAGAAGCGGATGGAGACCATCGACGATGAGACGACCGACGCCGCCGTCGACTTCATGCAGCGGCAAGTTCGCGCCAATCGTCCGTTCTTCTGCTGGATGAATACCACCCGCATGCACTTGTTTACGCACGTGCGTCCGTCGATGGTCGGGCAGAGCAAGATGCCAGGCAACTACTACGCCGACGGCATGATCGAGCACGACGGCCACGTTGGAAAGCTGCTGAAGGCGGTTGACGATCTTGGCATCGGCAATAACACCATCGTCGTCTACACGACGGACAACGGACCCAACCGCTTTACCTGGCCCGACGCCGCGACGTCCCCATTCCGCAACGAAAAGGATTCCAACTGGGAAGGCGCGTTCCGCGTGCCGGCGATGGTTCGCTGGCCCGGCAAGATCCCCGCCGGCAAAGTGACCAGGGAAATGTTCTCTGGGCTCGACTGGTTTCCCACGCTGCTGGCCGCTGCCGGCGACACCGACATCAAGCAGCGGCTGCTCAAGGGTACTGATATTGGCGGCAAGACCTTCAAGGTTCATATCGACGGTTACAATCAGCTGCCACTCCTGACCGGACAGCAGCCCAACAGCGCACGCAAGGAATTCGCCTATTTCAATGACGATGGTGTTTTGGTCGCGTACCGGCTTGACGATTGGAAGGCCGTGTTTGTGGAGATGAAGCATCCGGGCGGGTTCCAAGTCTGGCAGGAGCCTTTCACGCCACTACGTGTGCCGAAGCTCTTCCATCTGCGCATGGATCCTTTCGAACGCGCCGACATCGTGTCCGACCAGTACTTCGACTGGGTAGTACGCAACGACTTCAAGCTGTTCCAGATAACAAGCCATGCCGCCGCTCTCTTGAATACGTTCGTCGAGTACCCGCCGAGCCAAGAGCAGGCCAGCTTCTCGATCGACCAGATCGCCCGCGATGTCGAAGCCAAGATCAAGGAAAACGCGCGCAAGGGAGCCGGCGGCAGGGCCCTTCAATAGCCAGCAAGTGAAGCGCGCGCCCGCTTCTAGAGAAAGCCCAGGTGACCTTGGAGCAAGCGACTCCCAGATCCAACGGCGGCCCACGGGCCGACGTTGATCCGCGGGCCCGCGACGCGGTGAAAGAGCTCAAAGCGCGCATCGGGCAAGCTGTGCTCGGCCAGGAGCATCTCGTCGAGAGCATGCTCATCGGCTTGCTTGCCGACGGCAATCTACTGATCGAGAGCTTGCCGGGCCTGGCCAAGACCCGCGCCGTGAAATCACTAGCCAAGAATCTTGCCGCCGAGCTGTCGCGGATTCAATTCACGCCGGACCTGCTGCCGTCGGACATCACCGGCGCGGAGATCTATCTGCAGACCGAGAAGGGCGGCCAGTTCCAGTTCCAGCGCGGGCCAATCTTCGCCAACCTCGTGCTCGCGGACGAGATCAACAGGGCGCCCGCGAAGGTGCAGTCGGCACTGCTGGAGGCAATGGAAGAGCGCCAGGTCACAGTCGCGGGCAAGACCTACCGGATGCCGGCCTTGTTTATGGTGCTCGCTACTCAGAACCCGATCGAACAGGAAGGCACTTATCCGCTTCCCGAAGCCCAGCTCGACCGCTTCCTGATGCACGTGGTCATCAGCTATCCGAGCGAAGCGACGGAAGCAGCGATCATACGCATCAATCGTGAGGAACATGCAAGCGCCGCCAACAGCGGTGGGGCAGCCGCGGCAGCCGTCTCGCAACAGGCGATCCTCGACGCGCGGGCGGCCATCGACAGCGTGTTCGTTTCCGATCTCGCCCAGAAGTACATGGTCGATCTGGTCTTTGCGACCCGGTTTCCCGCTCGATACGGCGAACCGCTCAGCAACTGGATCCAGATCGGCGCCAGCCCACGCGGCAGCCTCGCTCTCGACCGTTGCGCGCGCACGCGGGCTTGGCTTGATGGCGATACGTTCGTCACACCCGAGCACGTGCGCGCGGTGCTGCACGACTGCCTGCGCCATCGTCTGATCCTGAGCTATGAGGCGCTGGCGCAGGGTGTGACCGCCGATGCCGCGCTGGAAAAGATCGCCTCGCTCGTAGCTGCTGCGTGAGGGCTGCCGATGCCTCCCGCCGCTGCCACCGCTGGCGTCTATGTCGACCTAGATCACCTCATTGCTTTCGAGGCAAAGGGCCGCAAGGTCTCCTTGTCCCCGCGCCAGCCGGTGAACAGTCTGCTGTCGGGCCGCTTCGCCTCTCGGCTACGGGGGCGCGGTCTCAACTTCGAGGAGATCCGGGACTACCGCGCAGGCGACGATGTGCGGTCGATCGACTGGAAGGTCACCGCGCGGCTGCTGAAACCGCATGTGCGCGTCTTCAACGAGGAGCGCGACCGGCAAGGCTTGCTCGTCGTCGACCAGCGCCTCTCCATGTTCTTCGGAAGTCGTCGGGCCATGAAGTCCGTTGCCGCTGCCGAGACCGCAGCGCTGATAGCCTGGCGCATCCTGGCCGCCGGGGACAGGATCGGGGGCATCGTCTTCGATGACCGCGACTGCACAGCGCTACGGCCAAGGCGCAGCCGCAGCACGGTGTTGCGGCTCCTGCATATCCTCGCCGAGAAGAATGCCGCCCTCGGCATCGGGCGCGGCATCACAAGTGCGCCGGCCATGCTCAATCGTGCCTTGGAACAAGCGCGTCGGATCGCTGCGCATGACACCACCGTCATCGTGCTCAGCGATTTCGATGGCGCCGATGCGGCTACCCGGCAAGCCATAGCCTCGATGGCCCCACACAACGACGTTGTCGCCATTGCGGTGCACGATCCCTTGCAGAGCGAGCTTCCCGTGTCGGGGCAGATGACCGTCACCGACGGTGAGCTGCAGATCTCGCTCGATGCGGGCGACACCAAGATGCGCCGCAGCATTCTTGAGATGAGCCATGCCAGACTGCAGGGAGTTTTTGCCTGGACGCGCGAGCTTGGTGTGCCCGTGCTGCCGCTGAGCGCGGCTGAAGAGCCGGTGGACCAGGTGCATCGGCTTCTCGGCCAGCTGCCGTTGGCAGGGCGGCACGCGGGTCGCGGCCAGGCATGGGGCCCAGTGCATGGCTGAGCCGACGACGCACCTTGCTAGCGAAGACCCTGTTGCGGGCCTCATCGACATTCCCCTGCCGCAGCCGGTTAGCCTATGGCCGCAGACGTGGGAATTAAGGCTGGCAATTGCCGTCGCCACGGCGGGCCTCGTCGCCGGCATCTGGCTATTGCTGCGCCGCTGGCACGCCAACCGCTACCGTCGTGCCGCCCTTGTCGAGCTCGACGCCATCGCGCAGCGCTCGGCAACAACGCCCGGTGAGGCCGTGGAGGCCTTGGCCCTGCTGGTGCGACGCACGGCGCTTGGCGTCTTTGCACGCTCGACAATCGCGCCCTTGGAGGGAGACGCATGGCTCCGCTTCCTCGACACCAGCTACGGAGGCACTGGCTTTGCTAGTGGCCCCGGCCAGGTTCTCGGCTCGACTGTCTATAGCCAGCATCACCCACCCCCGGCGCAGCTCGGCGCGCTGACCGATCTCATCCGTCGCTGGATCCGCACGCATCATGTTTGAGTTGGCGTGGCCCTTGGCATTGCTGGCGCTGCCGCTGCCGCTGCTGGTGTGGTGGCTGGCACCGCCCTATCGGACCCAGGAGGCGTCCATTCAGGTTCCGTTCTTTGGCAAGCTCGCGGAGGCGACGCGGCAGACGCCCGAGCCTGGAGCCGTCGTGCGGCGCCGGCTCGCAATTCAGATGGCCATAGCAGCCCTGGCCTGGCTCTTGGCCGTCCTCGCCTTAGCGCGGCCGCAATGGGTCGGCGATGCGGTGACGCGCGAGCTTGCCGCCCGCGACCTGCTCCTTGCCGTCGATATCTCCGGCTCGATGGAGCAGAGTGATTTCCGGCGCCAGGACGGCGCCCCGCTCAAGCGACTGGATGGTGTCAAGGCCGTCGTCGGTGATTTCATCGCCCGTCGCCATGGCGACCGCGTCGCCCTCGTCTTATTCGGCACGAGAGCCTATGTGCAGGTGCCGTTCACGCAGGACTTGCAGACGGCCCGGACACTCCTCGATCAGACCGAGGTCGGCATGGCCGGACAGCAGACCGCGATCGGCGATAGCATCGGCCTCGCCATCAAGGTGTTCGAAGCCAGCAAGGCGCCGCAGAAGCTCGTCGTGCTGCTGACCGACGGCAACGATACTGCTAGCCGCTTGCCGCCAGCCCAGGCTGCCGACGTTGCGCGCGGAAAGGGCATCGTCGTCTACACCATCGGCGTCGGCGATCCGGCGGCCAGCGGCGAAAATCGTGTCGATCTCACCGTGCTGCGCGACGTTGCCGCGACCACGAATGGCCGCTTCTTCCGGGCGGAGGATGCCGAAGGGCTCGCAGCAATCTACGCCGACATCGACAAGCTCGCGCCGAGCCAGGTCGCAACCCAGTCTTGGCGGCCAAAGATCCCGTTGTTCCAGTGGCCGCTGGGGGCTGCATTCGTGTTGACGTTCTCGCTATGGCTCGCCCTCACGATTAGCAGCGCGCTACGGCAAAGGAGTTCGCAACGCCATGCCTGAAGCAGGGGCGGCATATTTCCATTTCCTGCGGCCGCTGTGGCTGCTCGCGCTGGTGCCCGTGGCAGTCGTCCTGGCCTTGCTCCTGCATCGCCAAGGCACGCGCAAACGCTGGGGTAACGTGATCGCTCCGCACTTGCTGGCTTACCTGATCGTCGCGCCCAGGAGATGGATGCCTAACCCTGCCTACCTGGTTGCCGCCGGTCTGGCGCTTGCCAGCGTGGCGCTGGCGGGCCCGACCTGGAGGCGCGAGATGCCGCCATTCGTCGAGGACAAGGCGCCCCTGATGATCGCCCTCGCCGTCGCTACCTCGATGGCAACGCCGGATGTCGCGCCCTCCCGGCTCGAGCGCGCCAAGCAGAAGATTAGCGATCTCATGGCGGCGCGAACCGGAGCACGCACCGGGCTCATCGCCTATGCCGGCAGCGCGCACCTCGTGATGCCCATGACCGACGACAGCGGTGTCATCAGGCCCTTCCTCGCGGCTTTGAGCCCAACCATGATGCCGGCGGACGGACACAACGTAGTCGCCGCCGTGGCTCTCGCGGCCAGCACGCTCGCCGCGGATCAAAGTGCAGGGACCATTCTTGTGGTCGCAGACGGCCTGCAAGGGGTGGACCTCTCCGCGCTGCGCGCGGCTGCGGGTGCCAATGGCTTCCTGATGCTGAGCATCGAGCCGACGTCCGCGACGATGCCTCCGCCCCTTCGCGAGAGCACGGTGCGCGTGAGCGTCGACGACGGCGATGTCCGCGCGCTGGAGCGTCGGATCGAGACGCGTTTCCAGGCGGCGCAGGCCGACAAGGTTGGCGCACGCTGGCGCGATGAGGGATATTGGCTGCTGTATCCGCTGGCCATGCTGTCGCTGTTCTGGTTCCGCCGCGGCATCACGGTCAACTGGGCGGTCATTCTGTTCCTATCTCTGCATGTCCCGCCGGCGGAGGCGCAAGAACCGCAGCGTTTTCGCGATCTTTGGCTGACGCCGGATCAGCAGGGCCGCATAGCTTTCGATCGCGGTGACTACGCCGCGGCGGCCAAACTGTTTGCCGATCCATTCTGGCGAGGCATCTCAGCCTACCGGGCCTACGATTTCCTAGCGGCCGCGGCAGCCTTCGAACACGTGACCACCCCCGAAGGCCAGTTTGCGCTCGCTAACGCCCAGGCCCACAACCATGCCTTTGCGAAAGCGATCAAGGCCTACGACGAGGTGCTGAAGGCGCAGCCCGACCACGCCGCCGCGAAGATCAACAAGGCCATCGTGCAAGCTGCTCTGCAAAAGCAGGAGCGGCAACGCGAGCAGAAGGAACAGGGGCAGGCCCCCCCCGACCTTTCCCCCGACGAGGTGCGCGTCGACCCCAACCAGCGCGCGGGCAAGCGTGTGCAGGTCACGCCACAGGATGTCACGACAGCCAGCGCGGCGGAGGCCTGGATGCGCGAGGTGCAGACATCGCCCGCCGACTTCTTGAAGCTGAAATTCGCCATCCAGGCCACCGGCGCCCGATCGCCCTCGGAGGTCAGGCGGTGAGGCTTTCGGCGCACAGCCTCGGCCTATTGCTGGTCGCCCTCATGGGCTTTCCGGCCGGCCTGCGCGCGCAGGCACCGGCGGTTCCCGAACCTGCCGTTCGCCTTTCGATTGCGCCGCAGCGTGTGGTGGTCGGCCAGCCCGCAACCCTGCGGCTTGAGGTCCTCGCCCCCAACTATATGACGTCACCACCGCTGGTGCCGGATTTCCAGATGCGCAACGCCGCCACCTTTCCGCTCGGCACGCGCAACCAATCCGAGCAGGATGGCGCCACCACCTTGGCGGGCGTCGTCTTCGAGTTTGCGATCTACCCACTCGAGCCCGGCTCCTTTGCACTCGCTGGCAAGAGCGTCACGGTCACCTACGCAGCGGCGCCGCCGGCTACGCGCACGACCGCTCTGCCGCTGCCGGCAATCGCGCTGGAGGCGTTTATTCCCGATGCGGCAGCCGATCTTGAGCCGTTCCTTGCCGCCGAGAGCCTTCAGCTCGAGCAGACTGTCCGGCCATCGAGCGAAGAGCTCAAGCCTGGCGATGCCATCACACGCATCGTCACCGCCAAAGGAACCGGCGTCCCGGCCATGTTGCTGCCGCCAATAGCCTTCCGGCCTGTCGACGGCCTTAGCACCTATGCGGCGGAGCCTTCCCTGCAAAGCAATTTCGACCCGCGCACGGACCAGCTCTCGGCCATACGGGTAGACCAGGCGACTTTCATGGCGATCAAGCCCGGCGCCTACATGCTGCCGGCAATCGAAGTCGGCTGGTGGGACGTCCGCAACGGACGCATCGCGCGGTCGAGCGTCGGGGCGGTTCCGCTTCGGGTTGTTGCCGGGGCGGCCTCTGCGCCAGCCCCAAGCACCAAAACGCCGCCGCGCGCGTGGACGGTCATCACCCTCATTCGGGAAAACAAGGCGCTGTCGGCCGTTGTGCTGCTGGGGTTGCTCGGGCTCGCCGCCATCGCGCCCAGTGCGGCCCGGACCGCAACGAATTGGCTGCGGCAACAGCGCGATGCCTATTTGGCCTCGGAAGCTTGGTCGTTTAGGAAACTGCGCGCTGCTGCACGTCACAACAACCCGCGAGAGGTCTATACCGCGCTGTTGGACTGGGTTCGACGGCTCGAGCCGCTTGCACCGGTGCATAACGTTGCCACGCTAACGGCAACGGCAAACGACGCCGGGCTCGCCGCGCAAGTGGCGGCCCTCGAGAGACAATTGTTCTCGCGGCAGAGCGCCACCGATGCCTGGTCGGCCCGCGATTTGCTGCACCGCCTCGCGGCGGCCCGGCGGCGCCTGCGCCGGCGGAGCACACGCGCCGGCCCAGCTAGGCCCTTGCCGGCGCAGCTCAACCCAACCGATCTCCCGCACGTTCTTCCCTCCCACGGCTGGCGACCTGTCGCACGTTAGAGTGGACGAGCTGCACACAGGCGGAGGGCATACATGAAGGCCAAGAAACTGCTAAGCCGCTACCGTGTCGACAATCCCGGCAAATTCAAGCTGGCAAAATGCGATCCGAGCGACACCTGCGGTCTCGACATCGACAAGGATGATGCCAAGGCGTTCCTGGCGCGCGGCATCGAGCGGTTGTCGGACTTTCAGGAGCGGCTCTATGCCCAGGACCGCTGGGCGGTACTCGCCATCTTCCAGGCCATGGATACAGCTGGCAAGGACGGCGCCATCAAGCATGTAATGTCGGGGGTCAATCCGCAGGGCTGCGAGGTGCATTCCTTCAAGCAGCCGAGCGAGGAGGAGAATGATCATGATTTTCTCTGGCGCTGCTCGGTTCGTCTGCCCGAGCGCGGGCGCATCGGCATCTTCAATCGTTCCTACTACGAAGAAGTGCTTGTTGTGCGTGTGCACAAAGATGGATTGACGCGCGAGAAGCTGCCAAAACAGCTGCTGGGCAAGACGGTGTGGCACGATCGGTTCAAGGACATACGCGCCTACGAGCGCTATCTCAGCCGCAACGGGATCGTGGTCTTGAAGTTCTACCTTCACCTGTCGAAGGGCGAGCAGCGGCGTCGCTTTCTCGAACGCCTGGATAATCCGGCCAAAAACTGGAAATTTTCGATGGGCGACCTCAAAGAACGACAGTCCTGGGACGACTACATGGCGGCGTACGAAGACATGATCGTCAACACGAGCACGCAGTGCGCCCCCTGGTACGTTGTGCCCGCCGACAACAAGTGGTTCACGCGCATGGTCGTCGCCGCAGCGATGGTCGATGCCCTGGAGAAGCTGGACCTGAGTTTCCCGAAACCTCGTGCGGGCGCACGCAAAGAGCTTGCGACGGCTCGCAACATGCTGGCGCGTGAGACGTAAAGCGTCGAGCGCTCGCAGCGGCAATTTCCAAAGATCGAAGCTGCCGCGGACCGGAGGGCGGGTCCGAAGCGCCGCCGGTCAATCCTCGGGAACAGGCTATGGTTAGCCGACCAATAGGCGTAATGTTGTGAGATTAAGTTGAGACATCACCGGTCCTGCAAAAGCCCTCAGATCGTCTCGCTCAGTGCCGCCCGCAACTCGACAATGCATGGGGCAATCAGGCGAAGCGTAGACCCTTTCTCATTCAGTCCCTTCGGGTGACAGACGGCGTTGTTGCCGGGCAATTGAACCCCATGGCGTTATCGGTCTGGGGCGACACGCTCCGGATCGGACTGTCGTTGCCAATGAGCAGCCGACTAATGGGAGCTCCTTGGCCTTCGACAGATGGCATGCAAAGAGGCGCTCCAATCCGCATCGACAAGCTCGACAACGCATCATGACCCATTTGGCAGACCGGCTGCTCCAGCCACCGGCCGCTGACCAACCGGCGAGCGGCCAAGGGCCGTTGGCGTCGATAGCTGGCTCGTCCATTCCCCCTTTCACGTTGGTTTTGGCTTTGATTTTCGCCCTGGCGCTGTCGGCTCTCTCTTCGCCGCAACTCGACGCGCTGCCGCCAGCGCTGTGCGCGCCCACGTGACAAACTCATCGGGCTCGTCGAGTAACCGCTCCGGGGCCCGCCAAAAAGAGAGGTCTATGCTGGAGCCCTTCTTCTGGTAGTTGAGGGGCGGAAAGGACGCTGCTTCCTTGAAGGCTGCTCGGTTGTGCTCATCAACCCTGAAATAGAGCGTGTCGTCCGTCACCATTGCGAACATGAGCCCGTCACAGAATACGCCCGTCTTGCCAAACATGCGGCGCATTGTGACGTGGCCGAGCGAGGCGAGCTGCTCGCGCAGAAACTCGGCAAAACTGTCGCTGGCAACCATCCTTCACCCCCGGTCCTGGCCGCGGCCTCAGCTCCGGCAGGCGAACTGAGACGACGCTCCTGCTAACAGAGCGATTAGTCGAGTAATCTCAAGAACGTTTCGCAATTTCGATGCGTTGCTGCTTCGTCGCCGCACAGGCCAATTCCCATTTGGCGTACGCCCCGTTCATAAGGCTTGCTTGTTATAACGGGACGTTTGTTGCTCATGCTCAGGATCGTTACTGGCACCTAGATGCGAGCGCCCGCCATCGCTGCGTCGGTGGTCCTCTGAGAAGCTGACGAACCAATGTTTAAGCTCGTTATCAAGTCACGTGGTCCGACCGATGCTGTCAAGATTTAGCCTACTTGCGCTCACTCACTTGAAGTTGCCTGATATTTTTATCTTTTTGCGTTCGCAAGCTAGGGGGTCTTGGCGAGCGGGCCTATCTCGTCAACCCGTCCGCGCTCGATACTCACATTGACGACGCGCTGGGTCTCATCCGTTGCAAAGGACTTTCTGACCTCGTGCTCTGCGGCCATTCCTATGCTGGCATGGTGGGGTTCCTGGCCGAGGGCGCAGCGCGCACTGTTCGGCTGGCGCTGGCGCTAGTTGATGACTGCGGGTCAGCCCTCGAAGCGGGCCTGGAGCCATCGCGTTAGGGCTTCTCCCGCGCACTCCAACGGGCCGTCGTTGCATATGACGAGGTCGGGCTCGAGCGCATCGGTGCCAGAGACGAAGCGCGCGAGACGGGCGCCGATGCCTTGCGCAGATTCGCGATCGCGCATAGCCAGCCGCTGGGCCCTGAGTGGCAACGGGGCATCGATGAGGACGGTAGCGGCTTTCACATGCCGCGCCCGTACCAAGGGCACGACGTTTCGCGAGGCGTTGAAGACGACGCAGCGTCCTGCCCCGAGAAATTGCTCGATTTCGCGGGCAATGCCGTAGTGCAGGCCGTGCGCCTGCCAATGCACGGCCAGGGCGCCGCAACGCACCAGCTCGTCGAACTCCTGCGGCGTGACGGCGACATGGTCCTCGGCCGCGTTAACCTCGCGCGTCACAACGCGCGACGGGAACACGAAGCGCCGATCGCCTGCCAGCCGCTCGCGCGCCACACGCAGGACGGCGTCCTTACCCGCGCCGCTCGGCCCCACGACGAGCACGACGAGGCCTGGGCCAATAGCCGCGGAAGGCAGGAAGAGGTCGCGCCTAGAGCACGCGTCGGCCGGCACGGTAGACCTCGCGGACGACAGGAAGATCGCTCGACAGGCGGATGCGCACGAGGTCGGCACGCAGCCCGGCGGCGATCCTGCCCCGGTCGTCGAGCCCCGTTGCACGCGCGGGATGCAGCGTAACGGTGTTGAGTGCGGCGTTCAGCCCATAACCCTCGATCCGGCGCGCCAGCTCAAAGCCGCCCATCAGCAGGCTCGCGGGTACGTAGTCGGAGGAGAGGATGTCGAGCACGCCCTCACGCGCCAGTGTCTCGGCGGCGATGTTGCCGGAATGCGAGCCGCCCCGGACCATGTTGGGCGCCCCCATCAGCACGGCAATACCGGCGGCATGCGAGGCCGCTGCAGCTTCGAGCGTGGTCGGGAACTCGGCGACCGATGCACCGTCCGCGATCAATTCCTGCACGTGCGCGGGCGTGGCGTCATCGTGGCTCGCCATGACAACCGACCGCAACCTCGCAAGCGTTACGAGCTCCGCTCGATTGCTCGCATAGTTGGCCGCGAACTGTGCCCGCTTCCGCTGCATGAAGCCGTCGAGCGCGGTCTCGGGCAGCCCGGATTTGCCGCCGTAGTAGGTGCGCCAGGCGCCAAGGTCAACGAACTGGCGGGCGCCGGGCGTGTGGTCCATCAGCGACATAAGGCCCACGGCATGCCGGTCGAGCAAGCGCTGGGTTTGCTCGACCACGTCGTCGGCGCAGATCTCGCAGCGCAGGTGCAGACGATGGTCGGCGCGCAGCAGATCCTGCGCTCGCGCGGTCTCGATCGCTGCCAGGATGCACTCGAGCTCATCGTCCAGCGAGCCTCGGTCGGCGTCGTCGCCGACGCGCAGCGAGTCGAACACCGTTGTGATGCCGGAGGCGGCAATCTGCGCATCGTAGGCAACGACGGCCGCCATGGTCGGCCAGGACACCTTTGGTCGAGGCTTGAGATGGTTCTCCAGGTGGTCGGTATGCAACTCGATCAGCCCAGGTGCCAAGAAGTCGCCGCCGAGGTCGATGCCGCGCTCGGGCGCCCGTCCCTCTCCCACCTCGACGATGCGCTCGCCCGTCACCGCCACCCACCCCTCGACGATGGCATCGGGTAGCACGACCTTGACGTTTTCGAACAGGAGCATGTGGGCCACGGCCGAACCTCAAGCTCGAAAGCGCGAGACGTCGACGATGCCGTCGCCGACCTGCTGTTTGACGTCCTCGTCGTGGAAAATACCGATCAGAGCCGCGCCGGCCCGCTTGCGCTCGCGGATGAAGCCGATCACGGTCGCCCTGTTCTCACGATCGAGGGATGCGGTCGGCTCGTCGAGCAGAAGGATCGGGCGCGCCGCGGCAAAGCCGCGAGCAATGTTGATGCGCTGCTGCTCGCCGCCCGAGAACGTCGACGGCGGCAGTTGCCAGAGCCGCTCGGGGATGTGCAGCCGGTCGAGCAGCTCCGCGCCACGCACTCTGGCTTGCTCGGCCTCGAGGCCCGTCTCGCGCGCTGCCGCGGCGACGATGTCGAGCGCGCCGACGCGCGGAATGGTGCGCAGAAACTGGCTGACGTAGCCGATGGTCGACTGCCGCAGGCGCAGAATGCGTCGCGGCGGGGCGCTCGCCAGATCCACCCATTGGCGACCATCGCGCACCTCGATGCAGCCGGCGTCGACCCGATAGTTGCCGAAGATCATCTTGAGAACTGAGGACTTGCCCGATCCTGAGGGACCATCCAGCACGGTGCACTCTCCGGCCCGTGCCTCGAAAGCCACGTCGCTGAGAACCGGGAGGGTCGCGCCGCCGCGCAGGTGCATGACGAAGGTTTTGGCCACCCCCTCGAGCCTCACCATCACTTCGCCGGTGCCGTGCATGAGGATCACCCGCGCAGGTCGGAGGCTACGAGGAGCTGCGTGTAGGGCTCGCGCGGATCGTCGAGCACCTGGTCCGTGAGCCCGGTCTCGATCACCCGGCCGCGTCGCATTACCACCAGCCGATGTGACAGCAGCCGCGCCACGGCAAGGTCGTGGGTGACGATGACCGCAGCGAGCCCGTAGTCGGCCACGAGATTGCGCAAGAGGTCGAGCAACCGCGCCTGCACCGACACGTCGAGGCCACCAGTGGGCTCGTCCATGAACACGAGCCGCGGCGACGTCACCATGTTTTTGGCGATCTGCAGACGCTGGCGCATGCCGCCGGAGAACGTCGCGGGCGTATCGTCGATGCGGTCGACCTCGATCTCGACGCGGACTAGCCAATCGCGCGCCTCGCTGCGGATGCGGTCGTAGTTGCGCCAGCCGACCGCCATCAGGCGCTCGCCGACGTTGCCACCCGCTGTTACGCCCATGCGCAGGCCGAGGCGCGCGTCCTGGTGCACAAAGCCCCAGTCGGTGCGCAGCAGGAACCGCCTCTCGGCCTCGCCCAACGCGAACAGGTCGCGCACGCCGCCGTCGCGCATGCGATAGCGCACGCTGCCGCGTGTCGGCGCCAGCTGGCTCGAGAGCATCGCCAACAGGGTCGACTTGCCCGATCCCGACTCGCCGACCACGGCCAGCACCTCGCCCTCGTGCACCTCGAGCGCCACGTCGACGCAGCCCACGCGCGGCCCGTAGAGCCTGGTGAGGCCCTCGGCAGCGAGCAGTGGCGTCTCGGCTGCGGTCACTGCGGGGCCTCCTGCGCTTGCGGTTCTCGCCTCCCCTCGCAGTGATCGGTATCGGAGCAGACGAACATGCGCCCGCCTGCGTCGTCGGTGACGATCTCGTCGAGGTAAGCAGCGGTGGCACCGCACAAGGCACAGGGCCGCTCGAAGCGCGTGCGCTCGAAAGGGTGATCCTCGAAGTCGAGGCTGACGACGCGCGTGTAGGGAGGTAGCGCATAGATGCGCTGCTCGCGGCCCGCACCGAACAGCTGCAGCGCCGGAGACATGTCCATCTTCGGGTTGTCGAACTTCGGCGTCGGCGAGGGGTCCATCAGATAGCGCCCCTCGACCTTGACGGGATAGGCGTAGGTCGTGGCGATGTGACCGTGGCGCGCGATGTCCTCGTAGAGCTTGACGTGCATCAGCCCGTACTCCTCGAGCGCGTGCATCTGGCGTGTCTCGGTTTCGCGCGGCTCCAGGAAGCGCAGGGGCTCGGGGATCGGAACCTGATAGACGAGGATCTGGCCCCCTTGCAGCGGCGTCTCGGGAATGCGGTGCCGGGTCTGAATGATGGTCGCCTCGCCGGTGTGCGTGGTGGTAGCGACGCCAGCGGTCCGCGCAAAGAAGCGGCGGATGGAGACCGCGTTGGTGGTGTCGTCGGCGCCCTGGTCGATAACCTTGAGGACGTCGCTAGGCCCCAGGATTGACGCCGTCACCTGCACGCCGCCCGTGCCCCACCCATAGGGCATCGGCATCTCGCGGCTGGCGAACGGCACCTGGTAGCCCGGAATGGCGATCGCCTTCAGGATTGCGCGCCGTATCATGCGCTTCGTCTGCTCATCGAGGTAGGCGAAATTGTAGGCCGGCAGCGTCGTGGTCATTCCGCTGCCTCCCTGCCGGCTTGAGCCTCCGCGCAGCTGTCCGCGACCGGGCGATCCGCGCTAGTCGCGTGCCACTCGCTGCGCAGCTGGCGCAGCAGGGCGAGCTCAGCCTGGAAGTCGACGTAGTGCGGCAGCTTCAGGTGCTCGACAAAGCCTGTTGCCTGTACGTTGTCGGCGTGCGCGAGCACGAACTCCTGGTCCTGCGCCGGCGTCGTCGCCTCCTGCCCCAGCTCATCGGCTCGCAAGGCGCGATCTACTAGCGCCATGGCCATCGCCTTGCGCTCGCTGTGGCCGAACACCAGCCCGTAGCCGCGGGTGAACTGCGGCGGTGCATGCGCCGAACCCTTGAACTGATTGACCATCTCGCATTCGGTCAGCGTGATGCGGCCGAGCGGCACGGCAAAACCCAGCTCCTCCGGCACCAGCTGGATCTCGACCTCACCCATGCGGATCTCGCCGACGAAGGGATGCGTGCGACCATATCCGCGCTGCGTGGAGTAGCCGAGCGCCAGCAGGAAGCCCTCATCGCCGCGCGCCAACGCCTGCAGGCGGATGTCGCGGCCGGCAGGAAACGTCACGGGATCGCGGGTGATATCGCCGAGCGGTGCGCTCTCTGCCGGTGCCGCATTGGGCTCGATTAGGCCCTCGCGATCGAGCAGCTGCGTCACGCGCGGCACCGGCTCTGACGTCGAGGCCTCGGCGGCAGAGCCGGCTGCGGCGCACGCCGCGGCTGGAGCCGTTTCGAGCAGCCGATGCGTGTAGTCGAAGGTGGGCCCCAGGAGCTGGCCACCTGGCAGATCCTTGTAGGTGGCGGAGATCCGGCGCCGGATACGCATGGCCGCAGTATCGACCGGCTCGGCATTGCCGAGGCGCGGCAGCGTCGTGCGGTAGGCGCGCAACAGGAAGATAGCCTCGATGAGATCACCCCGCGCCTGCTTCACGGCAAGCGCGGCGAGCTGCGGATCGTAAAGCGAGCCCTCACACATGGTGCGGTTGACCGCGAGGGTGAGCTGCTCGCTGATCTGCTCGGGGGTTATCTCGGGCACACTCGTAGCGCCGCGCCGCTCCCTGGCGAGCAACTCGTGCGCCGCCAAGATCGCCGCCTCGCCACCTTTGGCCGCCACGTACATGTCAGGCCGCCTCCGTCACGCGTACGCTGCGGGGCAGGGCGGCAATGGCGTTTGCGGAGGCAAGGAAGATGTCGATGCCGCAGGGGAACGCGGCACGATTGGCTCGCAGACGGTCGACGAAATCGGCCGGCAGCGGCGACGCGCCAAAGCAAGTCGAGCCGAGGATGCCTGGCCCTTCCAGCCTCCAGCCGTCGTCGGCGAACGTCTCGACCTGCACGATCAGGGTCGTTGACCGATCGGGATAGGCGGGGGTGCCCTGAGCGAACGCCGACAGGGGCAGCATCGCCATCGCGTCGGCGATTGCGGCAAAGGTCGCATCGGACGGTGCGCCGACAAGGCCGGCCCCGGTATGGAAGCGAAGGAACGTTGCCACGTCCGTGCTCTCCGCCAACGCGCGGTCCAGCCACACCGGCGTCTGATAGTCGCAGAGCGTGAGCAGCAGCGC
Organism: uncultured Alphaproteobacteria bacterium; assembly: GCA_963820375.1. GTDB lineage: Bacteria > Pseudomonadota > Alphaproteobacteria > Rhizobiales > Hyphomicrobiaceae > AWTP1-13. The sequence continues at coordinate 110,378 of CAWFZX010000028.1, forward strand.
CGCAGCGGGCCCGTTCAGCGGCGCCGGGGGCGCAAGGCCCGAGCGCAGCGCCACGATCCGGCCCGGGGAGGCCATCGCCTCCATGGCGAGACGGAAGACTGACTGCGATTGGCGTACCGGATCGCCAAAGGCGGGCTCGAGTGTCGGCAGCGCGGGCATCGCTCAGTCCTCGCCGCGCACGAGCGTGAAGAACTCGACCCTGGTGGCGGCGGTGTCTGCGCGCACGCGCGCATCCGCGGCCGCTTGCCGCGCCTCGACTGGAGCAACGAGGCTCGTTTGCAGCCTCGCCCGCCAATTCGGGTCCTGCCCCAGCGCATCGACGATGGCCGCCAGCCTGGCGCGCCGATGCGACCGCCCGAGCAGATAAGAAAAGCCGACCGCGCCGGTATTGAGCCGCACGACCGCGCGCGTCACGCTCGCCTCGCCAACGTTGAAGGGCGGCCCGCTGCCGCCCATACGCCCGCGCAGCATGACGAGCCCGGTCTCGACCGGCCGCAGCTCCTCGGATGCCGGCAGCTCGCCGAGAGCCGCCAGACCTGCTTCGAGCTCGGCTTCGGTGGCCTGCGCACACGTCCGCATTAAGGTTTGACGTGCCCCGACGTTGGCACCGGCGTCGCTGCTGCTCCCCCTCGCCATGCTCATCTCTCGGTCTTAGTCGACCTGATTAATGCTTTTGTGACAGGCCCGCAGTCCGCCGGTTCGCTTGGGGCCTGTTACATTACTGTCATCAATCCTTGGCTTGCTTGTCACGACTTGCCGCTAGGTGTCCGCGACGACAGGCGACGCAAGCGAGGGGACGCCAGGTTTGAGCACCGCAGCCATCGAGGTCGTCGGCGTTGCGAAATCCTTCCTTGCCGGGGCTCCGGTTTTGCAGGACATCAACGTCAGTGTAGCGCCCGGCGAGATGGTGGCGTTGATCGGCGCCTCCGGATCCGGGAAATCCACACTCATCCGCGCCATCGCCGGCCTCATCAACATCGACCGACCGGATCGTCGCGCCGACAATCGGCGGAGTGGCCGCATCACCATCCTGAGCCAGCCGATGCAGGAGGACGGACGCATCACCGCGTCGGCCGCACGCCTGCGCGCACGAATCGGTGTCATCTTCCAGCAGTTCAATCTCGTGCCGCGGCTCTCCGTGCTCACCAACGTGTGCCTGGGCCTGCTGGGGCAGATTCCCGGCTGGCGCGGCACGTTCGCGCGCTTCAGCGCGGAGGAGAAGCGCCGCGCCATGCAGGCGCTCGCGCGCGTTGGCATCGCTGAGCATGCACTGAAACGCGGCTGCGTGCTCTCCGGTGGCCAGCAGCAGCGCGCCGCCATCGCCCGCACGCTCGTGCAGGGCGCCAGCGTGCTGATCGCCGACGAGCCCATCGCCTCGCTCGATCCCAAGGCCGCACGCCGCGTCATGGACATCCTTGCCGAACTCAATCGGCAGGACAAAATCACCGTGCTCGTATCCCTGCACCAGGTCGAGTACGCCCTGTCCTACTGCCCGCGCACCATCGCCTTGCGCGACGGTCGCATCGTCTACGACGGGCCCTCCAGCGCGCTTAACCGCGCGTTTCTCAGCGACCTGTACGGCGCGGAAAGCGAGGAGCTGGTGCTGCCTGCAAGTGCTGTCGATACCGCACCTGCCCTCAGCAACGGTAGTGCGACCCCTAGCGAGTCGCGGCCGCCCGTCTGGCACCCCGCCCACGCCGCTGCAGCGGCGCAGGCCTGAGCCGCTTTCCATCCTTCCACACTCTCCCGGGGACCACTCCGGTAGGCACTGACCGAGAGACCAAACAATGAGGCAAGGAGTCCAAACATGTTTCGAGCATTGATGGCGGCGTCCGTCGCCGTGACCTTGGCGGTCGCCCCGGCGCGGGCCGCCGAGGAAATCAACTTCGGCATCATCTCGACTGAGGCCAGCTCCAACCTCAAGAAGATCTGGGATCCCTTCCTAGCCGATATGGAGAAGGGCACCGGCGTCAAGATCAACGCCTTCTTCGCCTCCGACTACGCCGGCGTGATCGAAGGCATGCGCTTCAAGAAGGTCCAGATCGCCTGGTTCGGCAACAAGTCGGCCATGGAGGCGGTCGATCGCGCCGAAGGCGAGGTGTTCGCCCAGACCGTCGCCGCCAGCGGCCAGGACGGCTACTACTCCCATATCATTGTCCACAAGGACAGTGCGTTCAAGACCCTGGACGACGTGCTCAAGTGCGACAAGACCCTCGACTTCGGCATCGGTGATCCCAACTCGACCTCGGGCTTCCTGGTGCCCACCACGTTCATCTTCTCGGCCAAGAGCATCGATCCCAAACAGTGTTTCAAGACCGTGCGCAACGCCAACCATGAGGCGAACGCGCTCGCAGTTGCCAATAAGCTCGTGCACGCGGCCACCAACAACAGCGAGAATCTGGAGCGCATTGCCAAGACCGCGCCGGAGAAGGCCAAGGAGATCCGCGTCGTCTGGACCTCACCGCTGATCCCCTCCGACCCCCTCGTGTGGCGCAAGGACCTTGACGCCAGCCTCAAGAAGAAGATCGGCGACTGGCTGTTCGCCTACGGCAAGGCCGATGCCGAGAAGAAGGTCCTGGCCGACCTGCAGTGGGCACCCTTCAAGAAGTCCGACAACAACCAGCTGCTGCCGATCCGGCAGATGGAGCTCAACCGGGAGATCATGAAGCTCAAGGGCGACGAGAAGGTCGCCGCCAACGATAAGACGGCGAAACTCGCCGAGCTCGAAAAGCAGTTCGCCGACATCGGCCACCAGATCGAGGCCCGCAAGAAATAGCCGGGCCATCTTGATTTCGATCGGCTGCCAGGAGACCGGTCCCGGTTCCCTGGCGGCGACCGACCGGAGACCAGCCTTGACCATCACCGTTCCCGCCGATCGTCCCGACGATGGATCGGCCCGCATCGTGGTGCCGCAGCCTCCGCTCACCAGACGTGCGCGCACTTGGCTGCTGTGGTTCACGGTCGCCGCCCTGCTCGCTTGGAGCTGGGGGCCGACGGAGATGCGCAAGATCGGCTCGCTGTTCACGGACTGGCGCAACATGGCCGAGTTCGCCTCGGGCTTCCTGCGCCCCGATTTCGGCGACTGGACGGCCTATGCGGCGGAGATGGTGGAGACCGTGCAGATCGCCATCTGGGGCACGGCGCTGGCGGTGTTCTTTGGCATTCCCTTCGCCATTCTGAGCTCGGCCAACGTCTGCCCGCAGTGGGTCGTGCAGCCTGTCCGACGCTTGATGGACGCATGCCGGGCAATCAACGAGATCGTGTTCGCGCTGCTGTTCGTGGTTGCCGTCGGGCTCGGGCCACTGGCCGGCGTGCTGGCGGTTGCCGTGCACAACATCGGCATCATCGCCAAGCTGTTCTCGGAGGCCGTCGAGGCCATCGACCCGCGGCCCGTCGAAGGCATCCGGGCGACAGGAGCAACGCGGTTGCAGGAGGTCATCTTCGGCGTCGTCCCGCAGGTCATGCCGCTGTGGAGCTCCTACACACTCTATCGCTTTGAGACCAACGTGCGCTCTGCCACCGTGCTCGGCATCGTCGGCGCCGGCGGCATCGGCCATTCGCTCTACGAGAACATCCGCAGCTTCCACTATTCCGAGACCGCAGCGATCGTCATCATCGTGGTGGCGACGGTGATGCTGATCGATCTCGTCAGCGCCCGCATCCGCAAGGCCCTAATCTGACGCCTGCCTCTTTGGCCAAATACACCGGCTCGATCGTCATCGAGGCCGCAAACTGGCGGAACGCCTGGTAGCGTGGAGGGCGAGATGGCAAGCTTGCGACGTTCGTCGCGTTTCAACCGACATCTTGAAGGTTTGTACGTACTCCACCCGGCCTTTTTTACCACGTTACCCTCATATCGTTGCTGATCACGGGCGATACACTTCAAATTCGGGCGCATCGCCGTTCGGTTGTTGTTAGCGAAGAGTGGGCGCTGTGCCTTTGCGGCGATGCGGTCTTTATTTCGCTGCGAGAGCCACGCGTCATGTACCGAGCAGGAATCATTGTAGGCGCCCTATTGGCTCTGACCACGGCGGCCGTTGTCCGTCCAAATCTTGTAAACTTGGACCCTATCGATGCGCCGAGCGGCAGCGTGCAGAAGACACCGCTGTCACCGAACGGGCAGTTGCCCAGGTCGACAACCAGCAACGCAGAAAAGATCGACGAACCGAGATTGACCTTCGATGTGGTGAGGATTGACCCTCAGGGTTCGTCCGTCTTTGCTGGACAGGCGCCGCCAAACTCCAGCGTCAGCATTCTCGCCAACGGTCGAGCGCTAGCAACGGCCGCGGCCGATGAAACGGGTGCATGGGCCATCGTCACTGACCGCAAAATTACCCCCGGGGAGCATGAGATCTCCCTTGGCGCGGTGTCTATGCAAGGTGCCGTCACGGCAGGTGAAACAGTACAAATCGTCGTCGCGCCACCGGTTGCCGGTGTCACCTCCACCCCGGAGCCGCATGCTAGATCGCCGCAATCGAGTCCTGCTCCAATTACCTTCGTGTACAATGACACAGCATTTACCACAGACGGCCGGCGGGCCGCGGAGTTGCTAGCAAAACATTTGCTATCGCAACAGCCTGCTGCGGTGTCACTGAGCGGGCATGCGGATGAGCGTGGTACGGACGTCTACAACATTGAGCTTTCTCGACGACGCTTATTGGTCGTTGCAGACTACTTGCGGGATAGTGGTTTCGCGGGAAAGCTTGAATTGATCCCGAAGGGTAAGAGCGAACCCTACACCGGCATTGACCGTCGGTCGCTTCCAAGGGAAGATGCGTTTCAGCTTGACCGTCGTGTCGAACTCTATCGCCCGCGCCACTAGCCGACATTCAGCCGGAAGTGGAAGTCGGTGCAACGTTGCTAGCACGAACCTCGATCCGTCTCAGGTCTTGCCCTCGACCATCCGGCGCCCCGCCCATGACTAGAGGGAAGCCAATCAAGCTGGCATGACGTTGTGGCCGGGCGCGATCGGTTGCTGGATCCAACCACGCCACCGAGCTAATGTGCTTGTTCGTCGTGTGTTCATTTGTCCTTGCGCGCCAAGTGCGAAGGGCTTTCCTCGATGCTGAGCTGTCGACCCCAGGCGCGTGCGCACCTTGGCTTGCAATTCCTGCAGCCGACCTCACAGATGTCGGCGCAGTTAGCGATTGGGCTGTCGAACGATGGCGCTGGAACACCATAATGGTCCGAATCGCCTCTGACGTCGGTGGCACTTTCACGGATAGCATCGCCTACGATCCGGTCTCCAACCGCATTGCCGTATCGAAGGTGTCGACGACGCCGAACGCTCGCGAAGTAGGCACCATCGAAGGCCTGCGACGCACACTGCAGGAGTTGGGAAGCACGGGCGGCGCGGTGGCCTACGTGGGCCACGGTATGACCACCGCGACGAACGCCGTCATTCAACGCAACGGTGCCAAGACCGCTTTCGTCACCAACCGTGGTTTTGCGGACCTGCTCTTGATCGGGCGGCAGGACCGCCCAAGCCTGTATGCCATCGACGTCGTGCGAGCCCCGCCTCTGGTGCCGCGCGAATTATGCTACGGCATCAGCGGACGCATTGACGCCAGCGGTCAAGAGATTTGCCCACTGGCGCAACCGGAACTGGAGCTAGCGGCCACCGATATGCGCCGCCAAGGGGTCGAGGCGGTCGCGGTCGTGTTTTTGCACGCCTACGCGAACCCACAGCACGAGCGCATCGCCAAAGCGGTGCTCGAACGGCATCTGCCCGATGTCAGGATTTGTATCTCCTCGGAGATCCTCTGCGAGTTCCGCGAGTTCGAGCGCGCCAGCACGGTCGTCTTGAACGCCTTTCTCAGCCCACTGATGGCAAGCTATCTTGGATCGTTTTCGCAACGCTTGCACGATCTTGAAACCGGATTGGGCATTGGCCGCGACACGCCGATCATGGTGATGGAGGCCGCCGGTGGGCTGATGACGATTGGGACGGCGCTCGCCAAGCCAGTCCATACCGTACTGTCGGGTCCGGCCGGGGGCGTGGTCGCCGGTGCGCATTTCGCCGGGCTGGTGGGGGCCAGGAATGTCATTAGCATGGACATCGGTGGCACCAGCACCGACATCAGCCTGATCCGCAACGGGCAGCCGGAGACGACCAGGCAAGCAAGGATTGGTCAAGTCCCCATTCGCTTTCCGACAATCGGCATCAACGCCATCGGCGCCGGCGGCGGGTCAATCGCTTGGATCGACGATGGCGGAGCCTTGCGAGTTGGTCCTATTAGCGCCGAGGCCTTGCCCGGCCCCGCCTGCTATGGCCACGGCGGCACTCGGCCAACGATCTCCGACGCGAACCTGGTGCTCGGTAGACTCGGTAGCGCAACGCGGCTTGGCGGCAGCCTAAAGCTCAATCTCGGCGCTGCGCAAAAAGCCGTAGAAAACCATATTGCCAACCCGCTCGGCATCGATGTGGTGGCTGCCGCAGCAGGTATTCTCCGTGTCGCGCATGCCAACATCGTCCGCGGTATCCGCGTCGTCTCGGTTGAGCACGGCCACGACCCTCGCGAATACGCGCTGGTGCCGTTCGGCGGCGCGGGGCCCATGCACGGCACGCCGGTCGCGCGCGAGCTGCAGATCAGTAGACTAATCATCCCGCCATCGCCGGGCATTCTCTGCGCCTTTGGCCAGCTCCTTGCCGATCTGCGCCATGACCTGATCGAGACCCATATTTTCCCGTATGCACCCGACAACGCGGCCCGCGCGCGGACAATAGCACTGCGGCTGCGCGAGGAAGCCGCTCAGCTGCTGGCTACCGACCAGGTACCGGCAGACAGGCGCGCGGTCAGTGTGCGCATCGAGGCCCGCTACAAGGGCCAGAGTTACGAGCTGCCGATTGCTTTCGACTGTCATGACCCGACGGCGTGGTTTCGATTGGACGCTGATTTCCACGCCGCCCATCGGCAGAGATTTGGTCACGCCGATGCCAGCGCGCCGATCGAGATCGTCGGATTTGCGGCCACGGCCATCGGCAGAGTGGATTCACCGGAATTGCCGACCCTTGCCAGCGGCAGCGCGACGCCCCCAGGCGAGGCGCGCCGCACCGCGCGGGAGATATTTATTGAGGGCAATGCCGCAGGCGAGACGGGCGATTGGACGCCCGCTACAGTGTTTGAGCGCAGCAAGCTGCTGGCTGGCAACGAGATCGTGGGACCGGCGGTGATCGAAGAGCTCTCCGCAACCACGGTCCTCTATCCCGGCGATCGCGCCAAGGTCCATGCCAGCGGCACGTTGCTGGTGGAGTGCGCGCCGTGAAGCAACCTAACCGGGCGTTCGATCCGATCACGCTGGAGGTGCTGCGCAATGCGCTCGAAGCAACAGCGCAGGAGATGGGAGCAGTTCTCAAGTTGACCTCATTCTCGCCCAACATCAAGGAGCGAATGGACGCGTCCTGCGCGATCTTCGATGCCAAAGGCCAGCTCGTCGCCCAAGCAGAACACGTGCCGATCCACCTCGGCTCTATGCTCAAAGCCGTGGCACCCACCATCGCCGCTGTCGGCAGAATGGATGCGGACGATATCGTCATCGTCAACGATCCTTTCATTGGCGGTGCACACCTGCCCGACATCACCCTGATCGCCGCCGTCCACTCGCAAACGAACCTGATCGGATATGTGGCGACACGAGCCCATCACTCCGACGTGGGCGGCATGGAACCAGGCTCGATGCCGGGGCAGTCGACGGAGATCTACCAGGAAGGCATTATTATTCCGCCGATACGGCTCTATCTGCGAGGAGAGCTGCAGGCCGATGTGATGCGCCTCATCCTCGCCAACGTTCGCACGGCTGCCGAACGGCGTGGTGACCTCAACGCGCAGGTGGCAGCGATCAATATCGGCAAGCGCCGACTTGGCGAGCTAGCTCAGCGCTACGGCATTGGCGGACTTGCCGACGGCTTCGCTGCCATTCTCGACTATGCCGAGCGGCGCATGCGCAATCGCATCGCCGAGCTGCCTCCAGGCACCTATCTGGCGCAAGACAGTCTCGACGATGACGGCAGTTCTGATGAACCGGTCCTGGTCAATCTTCGTGTGGATATTGCGCCGGACAAGCTGACCCTGGACTTTGCTGGCTCCGCCCCGCAGCGACGCGGCAACATCAATGCCGTCGCCCCTATGACGCACTCCGCGGTTTTCTTTGCGATCAAAATTCTCACCGACCCGACCATTCCGGCCAATGCCGGCATTCTGCGGCCGGTCGAGATCAAAATCCCCAAGGGCTCATTTCTCGATGCCCAGCTCCCTGCGGCCGTCTGCGCCGGCAACACCGAGACGACGCAACGAATCGCCGATACGGTTTTGAAGGCGTTCGCGCAGTTCGCGCCGGAGCGCATACCAGCAGCCAGCCAGGGCACAATGAACCTGATTGGCGTCGGTGGCGTCGACCCACGCAGCGGCCGACCCTACACCTATATCGAGACCATTGCCGGCGGCCAGGGTGGTCGCCCCGCCGGCGACGGCATGGACGCCGTCCAGTGCAATATGACGAACACGATGAATACCCCTGTTGAGGCGTTAGAAATCTCCTATCCCCTTCGCGTCGAGCGCTACGAGATCCGCGAGGGGTCGGGGGGCCAGGGACGGCATCGCGGTGGAAACGGCGTGGTTCGTTCCCTGACGATCATCGATCACCAGGCAAGGGTCTCCTTGCAGTCGGACCGGCGTCGATTTGCCCCTTATGGATTGGGCGGGGGCGGCGACGGCATGCCCGGCTGCAACTGGACACGTGACCAGCATGGCAAGGTGCGGCAACTGCCGGGCAAAGTTTCTCTCACCTTGCGATCGGGAGAAACGATCGGGGTCGAGACACCGGGCGGGGGTGGATGGGGTCGCCAGGATGCAGATTGAAGCCCAGCCGGCAAGGCTTACAGCGACCAGAGATTGCACAAACAGGACAACTCGCTGCCGCCAACGGCAGCACTATTGCAGAGTTCCCGTTGGTAGAAGATGCTAGTTGTCCAGTTGGATGAAAAACGGGAGGAGTTGAATGCGTTCTACCATCGCCGCCGCCGTGTGTGTTGGGACCGTTGCCTTGGCTGGCAGCGCTTACGCACAGCAGCTGGACAAGAAGGAGTTCAATATCGTCGGCACGTGGAATTTCCTGACCAACTGGCAGAAGCTGGAGCAGCCCCTCTGGGTCACCGACATGCCGGCGGCCTCCGGCGGAAATATCAAGGGCAACATCAAGTCCATTACCGAGGTCAATCTCAAGGGTACGGAGCTCCTGCGCCTGCTCAAGCAAGGCGTTTTTGACATGGCTGCGGCCCTGCCGATCTACGTTGAAGATGGCGGTGCCGTGATTGAGGCTTCCGACATCGCTGGCGTTGCCAAGGACTTCAAGATGGGCCGCGAGATCGCTGCAGCCTGGTTGCCCGAGATGCAGACGGTGATGAAGGAACGGCATGGCGCGACAATCCTGGCGACCTTCCCGTTCCCGGAGCAGGTGTTCTACTGCAGGGGCGACATCAAGAGCATCGAGGATCTCAAGGGCAAGAAGATCCGTGTCCAGGGCACGTCGCAGGGTGATTTCGCCGCCGCCGTCGGCGCCTCGGCGGTCACGATACCGTTCGGCGAGGTCGTTCCGGCGCTTGAAAAGGGAGTGGTTGACTGCGGTATCACCGGTACCATGCCCGGTTACAAGGCGAAGTGGACCGAGGTAACGAATACCCTCTTCCGTCTGCCGGTCGGCTACACCATCGGCATTTGGGTTGTGAACCTGAACGTGTGGAACAAGCTATCGAAGGACACCCAGGCGTTTATCGAGAAACAGATGCAGGCACACGAGGACAAGTCCTGGAAAGTGATCGAGGACGAGACAGAGGAAGGTGTGGCTTGCAACACCGGCGCTGGTCCCTGCTCGGTCGGACCGGCCGGCAAGCTCAAGCTCGTCAAGCCCTCCGACGCTGACCTGAAGGCGCGCGAGAAGGCACTCAATGAAGTCGTGCTCAGCCGTTGGGCCAAGCGCTGCGGCGATGCCTGCGCCGCGAAATGGAACGAGCTCGTTGGCAAGAAATACAATCTCACCGCCAAGGCAAACTGACGACGTCAGAGGCTCGGCTGTCCATCTGGATCGGGGGGTCATTGGGACGGTGATGGATCTGGCCTGGAGAGCCGTAGCCGCTCTGGCGCGCGTCGCCATCTGGTTTGGCGGCGCGATGTTGTTTGCAGCGGCAGCAATTGTCACGGCCGAGGTCCTGCTACGCAAGGGCCTTGGCGCCCTTTTCGGCTCCAATTTCGTATTCTCGGGTTCGGACGAAATCTCCGGGTATCTGTTTGCGGTCGGCACCAGCTGGTCGATGGCGCATGTTCTGGTCACCCGGGGGCACGTCCGCATCGATGTCCTCTATGGCGCTTTCGGACCGCGCGCGCGAACCCTGCTTGATCTTTTTGCCCTGATTGTTCTCGCCATCTTCGTGGCGGTGCTGCTGGAGCGTACCTGGGACGTCGCCTCCACCAGCTACTCCGAGGGTATTCGCTCCAACACACCGCTTCGACTGCCGCTGGCTTGGTCGCAGCTGCCCTGGTTTGGCGGCATTGCCCTGTTTGCGGTTGCTCTGCTGCTGGCCATCTTGCGCACGCTCTCGAGCCTCCTGCGCGGCGACTATGCCGCAGCCGCCGAGATATCCGGTGCAATCACGCAGGACGAAGAAATCGAGAGTGAGCTCGTGGGGCTTGGACTCCACAAGGAAAAGGCGCGGGCGGGGAACTAGCAATGCTCGCCACCACACTCTTTCTCCTCATCGTGCTGCTGGCGCTGAGCGTACCGGTGGCGGCGGTGATGGGTGTGCTCGGCCTGGCCCTCAATCAGTTTTACGCCTCAATGCCGCTGCATCGGGCGATGGGCGAGATCATCTGGAATGCCTCCAGCGAGTATATTCTCATCGCTATTCCCTTGTTCGTGATGCTGGGCGAGATCCTGTTGCGGGCGGGTATTGCCGAGAGGGTCTATAATGCGATCGCACAATGGCTGTCCTGGCTGCCGGGCGGCCTGATGCACGCCAACATTGGCGCCTGCGCCATGTTCGCGGCGACCTCTGGCTCAAGCGTCGCCACCGCCGCAACGATCGGAACGGTCGCGCTTCCCCAGATCCAGAAGCGCAAGTACGATGAGCCCCTTTTTCTCGGGACCATCGCGGCCGGCGGGACGCTCGGCATTCTGATCCCGCCCTCGATCAATTTCATTCTGTACGGACTGCTGACCAACAGCTCGGTCCCGCGCCTCTACCTTGCAGGCTTCATGCCCGGCTTTTTGCTGGCGGCCTTGTTCATGTTGATCGTGTTCCTGGCCTGTAGCATTAACCGCAGCAAAGGTGGGATACCGATCGAGACCAGCTGGGTCAGCCGCTTTCGCGTTCTGCCTAGCCTGATCCCGCCCCTATTCATCTTCCTCGTCGTCGTCGGATCCATCTACGCCGGCCTTGCTACGCCGACCGAGGCCGCCTCGCTTGGCGTGATTGCAGCCCTCGCGTTGGCCGCCTGGGAGCGGCGCGTTTCGTTGACGATGCTGCGCGCGGTTGGCGAAGGCACCATGCGCACGACCGCCATGATCATGCTGATCATTATGGCCGCGCAGTTCCTCAATTTCGTGCTGGCGGCCATTGGCGTGACCGACGGCATCGGCAAGGCGATAGAGGCGCTCGGCCTCGGCAAGATCGGCACGATGATCTTGATCGTGATCTTCTACGTGATCCTCGGCTGCTTCATGGAAACCATCTCCATGATGATCCTGACGACGCCGTTCATCTTTCCAATTGTCGTCAAGCTTGGTTGGGATCCGATCTGGTGGGGTGTCGTTCTGACCATCCTGATCGAGGTGGCTTTGATTACGCCGCCGGTGGGGCTCAACCTCTACGTGGTGCAGGGTATGCGCGGGCGTGGCTCGATCAACGAAGTCATCCGCGGTTCACTCCCGTTCGTTATCGCCATGCTCGCGCTGATCGCACTGCTGATGGCGGCTCCCGACATCGCGCTTTGGTTGCCGCGCTATTTCATGGGATAGGCGCTTTGGCGCTGCGACCGCGAGCCTTGCCAGCACCAAGCGCGCCGGCAGCGCTCTTGGCCTTAAATTTCGCGCCGAAGCCGGGGCAGCTGGAGCTGTGTCAAGCCACAGGGTGGTGCTTGCAGCGGCGGCCGCATGCCGGCGTGCCGACAAGGCGGGCAACAGGTTGCCCTGCTCCGCCACGCCTGCGGGGGCTCAGCGGGGCGCGGCTGTTGACCGCGCAGCCTTCGGCCGTGCCGATTTAGCGTGGGCTGCCACCGTCGACGTAATGGGTGGCATAAAGGGTCGCTGCCAGCCCCCGGTCAGCCCATCAGCGGCCGCGCCCGCCAAAGTCGGCGAGCGCGGTGCGCCTGCCCGCAGGGCCCATAACAAAGGCCGTGTGCGGCGCCATCGCGCAAGCCCGCTCGATTTGCCCGACGTAGGATTTCCCTCAGCGCCGCGCGCGGAAAACTGATATCCTTTTCGTAGCGCTTCTATGAGGCGATCGAGTGCGGCAGGTGGCATTTTGCGCGGGGTTGGTGACGTCGTTGTGTGCACCGCTGTATGCACGGGCGCTGAAGATTGGCACTGGCAAGCAAATCCGCAAGCTGCTGGTTTTTGAATTTCGCTGAGACAGCAGCTCTCGTGTCCCGCTCGTGCCGGAGTGGCGTTGCAACGCGCATCTTGCTGGCGTTGGCGGGCGCGGTCGCCGTGGTTCTTGTTGCGGCCGGCGCCGGCGGTCGTGGCTTGGCGACGCCCGCCCTGGCCCAGGCAGGTGCGCTCACTCAAGCGCAGGCGGCGGCAGGCGCGGCATATGACAAGGCCTTGCACGAGTTCAAAGAGATCCTCGCCAAGCGGCGCGCGCAGATCGATGCCAGGCAAGCCTTACCGAACCTTCCGGGGCAGGCCGTCTACCTCGCCCGCCTCAAGGTTATGAGCACTTACAAGGACCTCACCGACGCGCTGCCATCGCGCATCGGGCGGCCCAACAGGTTCGGCGTTCCGCCGGCCTACTTCGCGGTCGACATCGAGCCGCTGATCGAGGAATACGCCGCGCTCTTTCGCATCATGCAGGCGCCGCCGGCAGACGCGCAGGCCTCCAGCACACCCTTCAAGGACGTCGTTGATCTCGGCACGGCGATTGCGCGCGCGAAGGGCCTCGATGCCGCGACCGCCGACGCGGCGGGCCGCATCAGCCTCGGGCTTTTCTTTGCGGAGACGAACGGCAATCAGAACATCGGCAATGCTCGCTCCAACAAGTACAAGGGTAGCTTGCAGACCGGCCCGACGGAAGATCGAAGCGGGAGCAGGGCGTGGGCCGCGATCAAGCCGAAGGTCGCGGCGCTCGATCCCGTGGTGGCCGCCCGCGATGACAAGGAGGTGGCGCGCGTCGGCCATGGCGACCAGCGGTTCAACCATTGGACGGCGGTACGCAACGGGCTGATGCACGCCCATGCCGATTTGTTCCCGCAGATCCCCGCCATCGTGAAGCTGCTTCCCGATCGGATCGATCAGATGAAGCTGTTTGAGCTGATCCAGATCATCCCTACGCCAACGCGCGCCGCGCTTGCGTCGGGCAACTTCGCGGCCTATCGCATTTCAGAGCCGAGGATCATGGCATTCCTGCGCAACAACAGCATTTTCACTTTTGGCACTGCCGACCGCGCAAGATCCTCCGCGACCTTTCGCGAGATCCTCGATGCGATGTGGCTGTTCAACGAAAAATTCGAACGCGCACAGGCCAGATTCGAAGAGGTCAAAGCTCAGGAGAGGGGACGGGCCCGATAATCATCGCATCGCCAGCCCAGGAATGAGCCCTGTGACGGAGCTCGCTGCACGGCATGAGGTGGCTTGTGGCACGAAACTCCCATTGATGACCCGGCAGCGGGTTCGGTCCGGCCGGGTAGGTCCAGCTGCCGTCGGCGCGGTGACGAGCCGAGCTTGCCGGCGGCATGCCTCTTCGTAACGGCTTCAACGTTTGGCTGGCCGATTGCCAATGCTTTGTGACAGGCGCATAAGGTAGCCATCCGGAACCTCGACCGCGAATTGACGAGCACCAAGGATTCGACGCACCATGCTGCGTCGATACCATCGCTCCTCTATCGGCAGGAAGCAGTCCTTTCCCGCAGCAACGATGGCTAAGTGCAGTTGATCGACGTTGCAAACTTTGATCTCGAAATTGACGCCACGCCCAAATGGTTTGGCTAGTTCGGCATTCGGCCACAGACGATCATGCGTTTTGGGCTGCTCCAGCATAAGTTCCGCTCCCTCTCGTTCGAGGAAAGCAAATCGATCCTCCGGGCGGGCGTAGAGAACTCCGAAACCAAGAAGGCCAACGTAGAATTGTAGGCTTTGGTCCAGATTGGAGCAGATCAATTCTGGTACAAGGCGCGCTCCCATAGGTCCCCACTACAGTACTTTTCACTGCGCTTGGCTGCCTCTCTTCCTGGTACTCTTAATCTTGATGTGGTCGACTGGCTACGCAGCTGCAATGAGCATGTCAGCAAGTTCCTCGGGGCGATCCAACATGACGATGTGTCCGCAGTCGATACGCTTGACCACCCACGCCGGATTTTGCTCGTACAGCCGCGCAAATTTTTCAAACGGCGAGCACCATCCAGTTGCCAGGATGTAGGTCCTGCGTGGCACCCCTTCCCGAGCACCAGTCAAGCTTAGTTTCTGCTCAAAGCTGGCGAGCGGATGCTTGACTAACTTTGCCCTAGCCCACTCGACGTCCGCGGCATTGAGGTTAACGCGTTCGGCTGCTGGCGGCGTGATTTTGTAGCCCTCCCCATTCTGCTGCGCATCTTGGCGCATCAGCTGAACGTATTCGGGTGGGAACAAGTCCATGTGGCACTGACCATCCTCCGGGACGAAGGCATCCACGAAGACAAGAGACCGAATCTTATCAACGACCTTCTCGGTGACACCCGATATGACCATGCCACCATAGGAATGGCCGCAGAGCACGATGTCAGAAAGTTCTTCCCAACGGATCAGACCCAGCACGTCGTCAATGTGAGTATCGAGCGCGATGGACGGGTTGACGAGATGGGCCCGCTCGCCAAGACCAGTGAGCGTCGGAGTGTGGACTTCGTGGCCGGCCCGTCGAAGCAACCTACTCACCCGCTGGTAGCACCACCCGCCTAGATTAGCGCCGTGGACCAAGACAAATGTCGCCATCGCTTCCCCTCCTCCATGGCTGCCCTGCGCACCCCTCCTTGTCCTGGCTTAAAAGGCGACTTCCAACCTCTAGAAGGCGTCAGATTGACTGTCCACTGTCTCGCGGGCGCGTGGGCAAGCAAGGCCTGAGGTGGAGCACGTAATTGGTTGGCTCTTGCAAGCCGCGGCTCGCTGCTATCGGGCCGCAGCACAATAAAACCCGCTGGTGTGTTGCTCGACGTGCGGCCGGCATGCGTGGGATCGAGCTGCTGCGCCACCTCAACACCATCGGCAGCCGGCACGTCGCCATGATGATCACTGGCCATGGCGACATTCCGATGGCGGTCCCGGTGATGCGTGCCGGCACGTTGCACTTTGCCCGGTGCTCCGTGTCTTTCCGCAAATCTCTAAGGGGTGGAAATCTCCAGCAAAGCCCCTATAGTCGCCAGCATGGATGCGCTGGCTGCTCGCACGGTTCGCACGAGGGGGTGTCATGTTTACCTCCAGCTCATTATTCTCGGCCAGCCTCATCATTTCAGCGCTGCTCGCCGCGACCGCCGTGGCGCAGGGCAGCGGCCGCTGGACGACGGGCGCCCCCATGCCCTCGGAGCGCACCGAGGTGGCAGTCGCCGAGATGGGCGACAAGATTTACGTGCTCGGCGGCTTCCGCGGCGAGCTTGAACTAGAAATCTATGACCCTGCTGCCGACCGCTGGAGTCGCGGGGCCGCCATCTCCCGCGCCGTGCACCACGCCGCCGCCGTTGGACTGAACAACAAGATTTATCTGATCGGCGGTTATGTCGACGGCTGGATGCCGACCGATGAGCTTCACGAGTACGACCCTGCCACTAACGCCTGGCGTGCGCGGGCGCGCATGCCTACCCCGCGCGGCGCGCTCGCGGCGGCCGTGATCGCTGGCAAAATCCATGCGGTGGGTGGCAACAGCTGGCGCGATCGCAACACGGGTGCGCACGAGGTCTATGATCCCGCCGCCGACCGCTGGAGCGCGCAGGCGGCGCTTCCAACCCCGCGCGATCATCTGGCCGTCGCCGCGGTCGGCGGGCGCCTTTATGCCATTGGCGGCCGCATCAACGGAAATTATGCGCGCAATCTCGATGTTAACGAGGCCTACGATCCGCAAAACGACCGCTGGCAGCGGCTAGCGCCCATTCCCACAGCGCGCAGCGGCATCGCAGCGGCGGTGCTGCAAGGACGCATCTTCGTGGTCGGCGGCGAAGCAACGACCGGCACCTTCCACCAGGTCGAGGGCTACGACCCCACAAGCGATCGTTGGACGAGCCACACCCGCATGCCGACGCCGCGTCACGGCCTGGGCGCCGCGGTCCACGCCGGGCGCCTGTACGTCATTTCTGGCGGCCCGACGCCCGGCGGCTCCTACTCGGCGGCCAACGAGGTTTTCACACCCTAGCGCCACTGGGCGACTTTTGCTTGCTGCGGACCTGGAGTGGCAACGTTGGTGAGACGGAACAACGCGGCACCTTCGATGCCCTGCCTTCGATGAATTGCCCCGTTCGGGCCTTGCCCTTGCAGGCGCCGCCGTTGCCGGCTCGACCCATGACAACGTTAGGCTATTGGACAGAGGCACCGCGCCGCGTTGACCCTTGGCGATCAACGACCGGCGCAAAGACGTCAAACCGGGTCGTTGCGGCGACAGCTTCGGCTTCATTGCGGTGACCAACTCTGGGCCCAGGCAGCAGCCGACCCAAACCACCCGTGCGCCTTGCCCCCCATGTCTTTGCCAGGCAGAAAGCGGTTGTCCGTTGAACGCTCTTCGGCGCGCGCCGTTCACGTGCGCCGTTTCAGCACTGCAGCATGTGGCGCAGCTCGCATGGGAGTGATACCCTGCAGCGATCTCAGGGAGCCGCAACGAGCTCCGTATCCATCGAATCCAGCAAGGGAGGTATTGCGATGCAACGGCCCATGGACCGTAGAGCGTTCCTGAATTCCGTCGCTGGCGGGGTCGCGGCCACCGCGTCGGCCACCTACGTCGCCGGACCGCGGCCGGCAAACGCGGCCCCCAAGGTCAAAGGCAACGTCCCCGATACGCCCTTCAAGACCGGTCACATCACGTTCCTGACTGGCCCAGCAAATTTGCTGGGTGAGCCCGGTCGCAAGGGGCATTTGCTGGCGGCTGAGGAGATCAACGCCGAAGGTGGTTTTCTCGGCAAGCGCAAGATTGAGACCATCTTTGCCGATGAAGCGGCTGGCACCGACGCTAACGTCAAAGAGCTTCGCCGTATGAAGCTCTCCGAGAAGATCGATCTCTTCACGGGCGTCATTTCCAGCGGCAACACGCCGGCGCTGGGCCCCGTCGCCGAGGAACTCGGCGTGCTCACCATGTTCAACGATGGTTGCACCGACTTTCTGTTCGACAAGGCGGTGCCCAAGCCGAAGTATGTGTTCCGCGTCACCAACATTCAGTCGGCGGACGGCGTCACCTCGGCGGTCGGCGCAGCCAAGGCCTGGCCCGAGGCCAAGCGCGTCGCGTCCATTCAGCCGGACTACAGCTACGGCCGCAACGTGCATGAACACTTCATGCTCGCCTACCAGAAGCTTGTCCCCGGGGCGACAGCCGTCTCCGAGGCGTGGCCGAAGCTGGGCACCACCGATTTCACCGCGCATATCACCAAGCTGATTTCCGACAAGCCCGACCTGCTGATCTGCGGCGTGTGGGGTGGCGACTACGTGGCCTTCTACAAGCAGGCCCTACGCTACGGCCTGTTCGAGAAGATGAAAGTTGCGACCACGCTGGCTTTCGGCGGACAGCCGCACGCCATCGGCAAGGACCATCCAGAGGGTGTGCTCGCGGGCTGCCATGCCAATTACTTCTTCACGTTCCCGGCCAAGGGGCGCTGGCCGATCAACGACGCGTTTGTCGAACGCTACTTCAAGCGCTGGAACGAATATCCAAGCTTCGAGGCGGACGGCGCCTATACCTCGCTTTACTTGCTAAAGGCCGCCATCGAGAAGGCCAACTTGCTCGCCGGCGGTTGGCCGGAGGACGACGCCATCATCGCCTTGCTCGAGGGCATGGGTATCGATGCTCCGTCCGGCTACACCTATATCAGGCCCGACAACCACCAGGGCTACAAGGATGCCGTGATCGGGATGACCAAGAACGATCCCAAGTATGAGTTCCCCGTCTGGGAACCGAATTCGATCATCACCATCCCGATCCGGGACATCACGGCACCACCTAACTGGCCCAAGCCGGGCACGTCGCACAATGACTCGACGGCGGCAGCCAATTGGCTGAAGACCACCTGGTTGGCCTGAACGCAACCTGATCGAAAGAGCGGCCGTGCCTTTTGCCGGCACGGTCCGCTCCTTGACTACGGACGGATGCATGTGCCGGGGTCGTGATGCGCCGGCCGGGACGCCCGGTCGATCTGCTGCCCGCGACCCTTGCAGTCGCGAGCTTGGCAAGCGCGTCGCCGGCCTGACCTTGGTCGGCGTTCTCCTGATTGCCGGTGGCCAGGGTGTCGCCGGCCACCAGGTCGGCCACTATCCCTCCTACTACCCCGACGAGATCCGCATTGACGTCATCGATCCCGCGGCCGCCGCCAAGGGCCTCAGCGACGAGACGCTCCACGCCTATGTCGGAGCCGCCCCGGCCTTCACCGGTCCGCCGCCCGAGCACGTGAAGTCGGTGAAATCGCTGGGCTCGTTTCTCGTCCTGTCGTTCAACACGACCTCGCCGCATTACGCTTCCGCCGCCGCTCGCTGCGCCGCCGCCGCGGGTGTCCTGGCAGATCTCAGCAAGAAGACGGCGGCCAATTTCGTTTTCCATCCCTATCCGGTGACACCCTATCACGCCGATTACCTGCACCACTTGGATCTGCTTGAAGCGGCGAACGCTGCCGTCGGCGGTGGCGAGCGCAAAGCGGTTGAGGTTGGCGCCAGGGACAAGCTCGCCGAGGCGGTGGTCCAGACTGCGGCTGGCGCTAACGGCGGCGATGTGATGCTCGAGGCAGTGCCGGTCGAGGCTGTGATGGCCGGCGCGGGCGCCCAGACTGACGGTTGGCCGCCCCCGCCCTGGGTACGGGAAGGCTGGTTCCATGCCCACCGGCTGCTGGCGTCCGCCTTGGATGCCGGCGAGCGCGAGACGGTCGATCGGGCCTACGCGCAACTGGTCCGCGGTGAAGCGCGCAGCTTTGCAGAACACACCGAGCTCGAGCGGCAGCTCGTGAGCGCACTTACCAAGCCTTGCCGCCACCTGGTGGTCGGGTATGCGGTAAGGGACGAATACTTCGAGGACAAGTATCCCGAGGGTGTCGAAAACATCGCCTACGACGCGCTGAGCGGACTGAACTCCGCCGTCTTCATTCGCACGGTAAAGTTGAAGGACTACCCCTGGAACGGCAAGCTGCGCCTGGGTGTGCGTGACCGGGCGGAGGACGCCTGGAACCCAGTTGCCGGTTTCACCGACGCGACCGGTCGACTGATTTGGTCCGCGATCGGCGATCCAGCCATGATCCCGTTTCCGTTCAACGCGAGCTGGATGCCCAACCGTGTGCAGGCAGACGTCACCAGGGTGGTGGGCCAGTCCGGCGGCATGAAAGTGCCGGCCGACGCCTTATACCCGCAGGGGACTGGCAACGCTTTTCTGCAGCCTGTCGGCGAGCGCGCGTTCGCCTCCGCAAAGGTGGTTTATGACGTTGTCGCCTCACCCTTCGAGGACGGCAGCGAAATGGCCGTGGCCGATTTGCTCTATCCGTATGTCTTCGCCCGCCGCTGGGGCTTAAAGGCCGGCACAGACCCGCACGAGCCGCACCTGGCGGCGCTAGCGGCAACGATTGAGGAGCGGTTGGTCGGGCTCAAGCATGTGCGTACCGACAAGACGACCCACGCCATTGCCGAGGGCCTGAGCATCGAGGCGAAGACGCCGGTGCTCGAGATTTTTCTCAAGGACGCCCCCGGCGACGAACGGCAGGTGGCGGCGCTGGCGCCACCCTGGAGCACGGTACCCTGGCACCTGCTGGTCGTGATGGAGGAAGCGGTAGCGCGGGGTTATGCGGCCTTTTCCAGGGAGGAGGCGGCAAGGCGCCGGGTTGCGTGGATGGATCTTGTGCGCGATCGAGACCTGCGCGCGAGGTTGCTGGCGCTGATCGCCAACTTCGAGCGCGAAAGCTATTGCCCCCAGCCGCTCAAGAATTTCGTGACCGCCGATGAGGCCCAGGCGCGCTGGCGCGCACTCAGGACCTTCGCGGAAACGAACCGGCATCTGCTGGTCACCAACGGTCCCTACCGGCTGAAGGAGTGGACGCCGCAGACGGTCGTTCTCGAGGCCGTTCGTGAGATGACCTATCCATTGGGCTTCGGCACCTTCGATCGCTTCGTCAATCCGCCGCGGGCGGTGATCGCAGCGGTGGCGCGAGAGGCCGACGAGATCAGGGTCCGCGCTGATGCCGAAATGCTCCTGAAAGCGGGGCGGACATACCGGCTCGAAAAGGAACCGCTACGGCAGCAGACGACGCGCGGGGTCCAGGGACTACTCGTTGTGTCGCGCTATCTTCTGATCGGACCCGATGGCAAGGTGGTGAAAGTCGACAAGATGCAATGGAAAGAGGACGGGCAATTTGTCATCAAACTTCCCGACAGCCTGACACCGGGCCAGTATACGGTGATCCTCGGTATTTTTTTGGACGGCAATGCGCTTGAGCCGTCGGCCAAGGTGCTCCGCGTCCGCGTCGGAGCGGCGGGTGCCCCAGGTTAAGCGCAACGTGTTGGTGGTGAGCCCAATAGACGGTTGGAAATGGACACCTTAGTCATTCAAACTTTGAACTCCGTTTTTTACGCGGCCGTTCTGTTCCTCATCGCCGCTGGCCTGAGCCTAATTTACGGCGTCATGCGCATCGTCAATCTGGCGCATGGCACGCTTTATGCGCTCGGGGCCTACGTCTCCGCCTGGGCTGTCGGCACCGTGTTCGGCGCCACGGCGGCCGGCAACTTGGTTCTGGCCGGGCAGCTGCTGCTGTTGCCACTGGGTGCACTTGCGATCGCGGCGGTGGGTGCGGTCATCGAGCCGACGCTGCTGCGCCCACTCTATCGGCGACCCGAGGAGTACGTCCTGCTCATCACCTTCGGCCTGTTGATGATTCTCGAGGACGTCATGAAGCTGCTGTTCGGTGGCACACCGCTCAGCGCCGGCTCGATCATGGACAGCATGGGCAGCGTCCGCATCGGTTCGCTGCTCTACCCCTCCTATAACCTGGTGGTGATCGCTGTCGGCATCATGGCTGCGATCGGCCTCTGGTGGTTTATCTACCGCACCCGGTTCGGCATCATCCTGCGTGCCACATCGCAAGACCGGCGCATGGCCTCCGCCCTCGGACTCAACGTCGGACGCGTCTACGTGCAGGCCTTTGCCATCGGCTGCTTCATGGCGGGGCTGGGCGGCGCCGTCATCGTGCCGGCTCAGGCCGCCGTCCTCGGTATGGGCGTCGATGCGCTCATCTTGGCATTTGTGGTCATCGTGATCGGCGGCCTCGGGAGCCTGGAGGGCGCTTTGGTGGGCGCCCTGATTGTTGGCTTCGTGCGCACGGCGGGTATTCAGTTTTTTGCCGAGATCGAACTCGCCGTGCTCTACTTGATCGCGGTAGCGGTGCTGCTGGTGCGCCCGACCGGCCTGTTCGGGAAGGCGTGAGACATGCCACCCGCCCGCACTGGTCCCTCTCTGCTTATGCTGCTGGTCGTTGCGGTGCCCGTGATCGCGGCGCTGGCAGTGCTGCCGCGGCTGGTCGATCTTTATCAGACCGAGCTGCTTATTTACGGGCTTACCTTCGCTATCGCTGGGCTCGGCTTCAATCTGCTGCTTGGCTACACGGGCCTATTGTCATTTGGGCATTCCGCCTACTTCGGCACGGGTGCTTACACGGTCGCGTTCATCGTGCGCGACCTGCACGTGCAGTCAATGGAGTTGTGTATCCTAGGCGGACTCCTGAGCACGCTCGTCATCTCGGCGGCGTTCGGCTACGTCTGCGTCCGGCACACCCGCATTTTCTTCGGCATCCTGACGCTTGCCCTGAGCCAGGTGCTGTGGAGCCTTGCCTTCAAGTTCTTCTGGGTGACCGGCGGTACCGATGGCATCCGCGTGGCGCGCACTGGCGTCACCCTGCTCGGTGGACTGATCGACTTCAAGGGCTCTGGCTCCTACCAAAAATTCGTCTATGCCTACTATTACTACGTCCTTGGACTGTTCGTGCTGGCGACGGCGATCATGTGGGTGATCGTGCACTCACCGTTCGGTAAGGCGCTGCAGGCCATCCGCGACAACGAGATCCGTGCCTCCTTCGTTGGTATCCGCGTACGCCGCTATCGCTGGCTGGCCTTCGTCATCTCGGGTTGCTTCACTGGTCTTGCCGGCGTGCTGTGGGTGCCGCTCAACGGCCTCACCACGCCCGAAATTCTGTATTGGCCATTCTCCGGCGAGATCGTCTTCATGACCGTGCTCGGTGGCTTTCGCACCTTCGCCGGCCCGATCGTTGGCGCCATAGCCTTCAACTATCTGAAGGTGTATGCGGTGGCGAGCTCGCAATACTGGCAGATGGTGCTCGGTTGCGTGTTGGTCGTCCTGGTGATGCTGCTGCCGACCGGCATCGTCGGCACCCTGGCGCGGCTGGCCGCTAAGCTCAGGAGGGGTTGAAGTGGCTCTCCTGCAGACCATCGACCTCAAGCGCTATTTCGGCGAGACGCGGGCCGTCGACAACGTCAACCTCTCCATCGAGGAGCGTGAGTTCGTCTCGCTGGTGGGACCTAACGGCGCCGGCAAGACCTCGCTCATCAATGTGATCAGCGCACTGCTTCAGGCCGAGTCTGGCAAGATTATCTTCAAGGGTGAGGACATCACGCGTCTCTCCGTGACCGAACGCGTCAAGGCCGGAATTGCCCGCAGCTTCCAGCTTGTCAACGTCTTCGACGATCTCACCACCTTCGATAACGTGGCGCTGGCGATCTTCTCGCGCGAGGGCAAGACCGCGCATCTGGGTACGCTCGCTCACCTCGATCATGCCGTCGCCGATGAGGCCGATAGGATCCTCAACCAATTCGGCCTGGCAGTGAAGCGCAGCGACAATGCCCGCGACCTCGCCCAAGGCGAACGCAAGCTGCTCGATGTCGCGCTCGCCTATGCCCTAAAGCCAAAGCTGCTGTTCCTGGACGAGCCGACCAGCGGAGTGTCGACCCGCGACAAGGCTCAGATCATGGACACCATCGCTTCGGTCGTGCGCGGCGAAGGCATCACGGCGGTAATCGTGGAGCACGACATGGATGTCGTGTTCAAGTATTCCGACCGCATCGTCGTCATGGCCCAAGGCGCCATCCTCGCCCAGGGCACTCCCGACCAGATCCGCAAGAACGAGCAGGTCGCCATGGTGCTGCTGGGGTCGTCAGGCCCCGACTCGTTCACACGAAAGGATTGAGTCAGGTGCTTGATGTCAAGGCAATCGATACTTTTCGTGGCCCGGCCCACATTTTACACGGCGTGTCGCTCAGCGTCGGCGCGCAGGAGGTCGTCTGCCTGGTGGGGCGCAACGGCGCTGGCAAGACCACGACCATCGAGAGCATTATGGGTTTCCTGCCCCTGCGCGCCGGCGAGATCATCTTTGCCGGTGAGAACCTCAACCGGCTGCCGCCGCATCAGCGGGCGCGGCGGGGGATTGGCTATTCGCCGGAGGACTGCGGCGTGTTTCCCGAGCTGTCCGTGGGTGAGAACTTAATGATCGGCCGCTGGCTCGGCGAGGAAATCGTCCGCGAGCGCGCAGGCGCGTATGTCGATCCGCAGGAGCAGGCATTCGGGGTGTTCCCGGAGGTCAAGGACCTGCTCGCACGCCAGGGTCTGCACCTCTCGGGCGGGCAGCGCAAGATGGTGGCAGTGGCGCGTGCCATGATGCTGTCGCCCTCGCTGCTGCTGCTCGATGAGGCATTCGAGGGTCTGGCGCCAGTGGTGGTCAATCGCTTCACGGAAGCCGTCATGAAGATCAAGGCGCTGGGCGTGTCGATCCTGATGGCCGAATCGCATCTGGCGGCGGCGACCCGGATCGGCGATCGGCTCTATGCCATCGATCGAGGCGAGATCATCTTCCAGGGTGCCCCGAAGGACGCTCTGGCCGACGAGCGGGTGATGAAGGCCTTGCGTGGCTAAGGGTCGGCGGCCGCCGTATCGGAGTTGGCGATGAAGCTGCGTCGGGCGCTCATTGTGGCAGCGACCGTCTTGTCGATGGCGGCGGTGGCGCGCAGCGGCCACGAGCAATCGGTCTATCCCTCCTATTATCCCCACGAGATCGAAGTTAAAGCGCTGGCGCCGGGGCCGGCGGCTGAACTTTTGCGCGCGGGAAAGCTGCACGCATACCTTGGTGATGTGCCGCCCTTGGCGGCCGGCGATGGCGCCGCAACCGTAGAGTCGCTTGGGGCCTTCCTCGTCGTCCGCCTCAATGCAAACTCGCCGCGCGCTGGCGACGAGCCAACAGCCTGCGCCACTGCGGCAGCCCTGGTGCGCGACATGGCCCAGAGGGGTAACGGGTTTGTGGTCCACCCCTATCCCGTGACGCCCTGGCACGGCGACTATTTCGATCACGCCGACCTCGCCGAGGCGGCGCGGCAGCAGCTGCTGGCGAGCGATGCAACCTTGGGCCCGGGTGATCTCAAGGTGCGGGCGATCGGCGCACGCGCGCGAGATCTCACACGTCCGGAATGGCTGAGCGAGGGCGAGCCATGGGATGCCGCCGTGGAAGAGGTGAGCGCCGCGGAGCTTGTGGCTCGTGAGACGACCATGCTCAACGGCTGGCTGGGACCGCGCTGGGTCCGATCGGGCTGGTTCCACGCCTATCGGCTGCTCGGCCCCTTAATCACCGACGCAACGCGGGCGTCACTCGTCGCGGCAAATGCCGCGCGTCTGCAAGAGGTTGCCTATACCGGTGCCGTGGAGCGGATCAACCTCGAACGAGAGCTCTTGCACGCCCTGCTCTCCGGCTGCCGTGCCCTAGTGGCTGGCTACACCGTGAAGCGTGAACAATTCAACGCCTCGTTCTCGGCCGGCATCGAAAACATCAGCTTCGATGCGCTGGAGGGATTTAACTCGCCCATGTTTCTGCGCACCGTGAAGCTCAAGGACTTTCCCTGGAACGGGTGGCTGCAGCTCGGGCTCCAGCCGCCCCCGAGCGCCGCCTGGAACCCCGTCGGCGGCTTCACCGACCCGTTCGGCCGCCTCATGTGGTTCGCTGTGGCCGACCCGGCGCTGATACCCATGCCCTACGATCAGGTTTGGATCCTCAACCGCTTCTCCGACGTCGAGGCCTCGCCACCGCGATGATAATGGCTCGGCAAAAAAAGCGACCCCGGATCGGCACGCCTCCCCGTCGCGACCAGAACTCTCTTGCCCCTTGCGGGGAGCGGTCGGGAGTGGGGGCCAAGGTTGACCTTAGCGCTCGGCTGCGGCGCACCCCAGCCCTCAGCCCTCGCCGCCCAGGCAAGGGAAATCGTCCACGCGGCATCGGCAGCGTGTTATTCGCCGTTGTCACACTAGCGATGCTAACCCTCGCCAGCATGGCCGTCGCGCAGACGGCACAGGTTGCCTTCGATCTCAGTATCGAGAGGGGCCGCGTGGCTGCGAACATGCGACTGATCCGCGTGCGCCAGGGCGATGCTGTGAAGCTGCGTTGGACGACGGATCGAGCGATCATCCTGCACCTGCACGGTTATGACATCGAAGCCAAGGTCGAGCCGGGTGCGGTCAGCGGAAATGGCCTTCACGGCACGCGCTACTGGGCGGTTCCCCATCGAGGAGCACAGGCCGAATGCCAAGGGCGGACATTCGCATGCTGAGGCGCCACTTGTCCGCATCGAGGTCTATCCGCGCTAGCCGGGCCGGTGTGTGGGCTTTGGCTTGCGCGGCGGCGTTGTCGGCGGCCACCCCCGCACTCGCCCATGGCTTCGGCCAACGCTACGAGCTGCCGCTGCCGCTCTCACTTTACCTCTTTGGCGCCGCCACGGCGGTGGCGTTGTCGTTCGGGGTGTTCGGCCTGTTCGTGCGCGGGGTGCCGGCGCCACGCCTGGCCGCGCCCGTGGACCTGCTTGCGACCACGCCGGTCGGAAGCATCATTGGCCACCCGGCTCTCGCCCTGGCCGTGCGGCTCGCCGCGCTGGCTTTGTTCATCGTCACCGTGCTGGCCGGGCTATTCGGCGATCAAAACCCCTACCGCAACATCGCGCCCACGCTGGTGTGGATCATCTTTTGGGTGGGGCTCGCCTATGTCGCGGCTTTCATCGGCGACGTCTGGGTCCTCATCAATCCATGGCGCACTGCCTTCGACGCTGCGCAAAGGCTTTGGTGGTTAGGCACACGCACAGAGCTCGGCTTCCGCTTGGCCTATCCGCAGCCCCTGGGCGCCTGGCCCGCGTGCCTGCTGCTGCTCGCCTTCTCCTGGACCGAACTCGTCTATCCCAACGCGGCCTTGCCGGCGCACATCGCCTGGCTGATGATCGCCTATTCGGTCGTCACCTGGGCGGGCATGCTGGCGTTCGGCCGTGATGTGTGGCTACGACACGGCGAGGTGTTCTCGCTCGTTTTCGGAACGCTTGCCCGCTTTGCCCCGACCGAAGCGCAGGAGGGCCGGCTGTTGCTGCGGCCCTTCGGCAGCGGGTTGCTCGCCAGCCGCCCGGTGACGGTGTCGATGATGGCGTTCATCCTGCTGCTGCTCGCCACCGTGCTCTACGATGGGCTGATCGGCACCGGCGAATGGGCTCTGCTGGAAGACACCCTGCGCGACAGAGTTCCGGGACTGAGTGACCTGGCGTTGAGAAGCGCCGGTTTGGTCGCCATCTGGCTGCTATTCCTCGGTGGCTATCTCGGCATCTCAGCCGTCATGGCCTGGGTGGCGTCCGGTGTGCCCGGCCCGCTCGAGGTCGCGCGCAGATTTGCCCTCACACTGGTGCCCATCGCCATCGGCTATCACGTCGCACACTATCTGGTGTTTCTGCTGGTCCAGGGACAGTACATCATCCCACTCCTGTCCGACCCGCTCGGCCGCGGCTGGGACCTTTTCGGCACGGCCGGCTATCGCGTCGACATTGCTGTCGCGGGAGCGCGTTTCGCCTGGTACACGGCGCTAGCCGCCATCATCACGGGCCACGTATTCGCCGTCTATCTGGCGCATCGGCGGGCGATGGCGGTCTTCTCGCCGCCCCGCGTCGCGCTCGCCACGCAGGTGCCGCTGACCGCGCTGATGGTGGTCTACACCTTCATCGGCCTCTCCATCACCGCCGAACCCATCGTCGAAAGCCGGCAAGCGGCAACCCCTGCTGCCGTGAGCGCAGCGGTGGCGATCCCCGCGGGCGCGGTGCTGCCCGAAGCGCAAACTGGCCGGCTGCTGCCAGTGGGGCCTGACAACACCGCGCGGACGAAGCTCACCTACAAAGTGCTGGCCTCGGCCTTCCATGACGGCACCAAGACAACGGCCGCCGACATTCTCTACGCCTATGCCGTTGCCTACCGCTGGGGCGTGCGCGGTGGGGCCAATGACGGCCGCTATGATCCTGATATCGATACCGCCACGGTGTCTCTACGCCGGCATCTATTGGGTGTGCGCATCGCTGGGGTCGATACCGCCTCAAAGTCGTTCCGCGTTGGTGACGTCGATTTCGTGCGCGAGATCCTCACTGTCGAGGTCTACCTAAGGAGCGCTCCGGAGGCGGCCGAATGGAGCGCCAGCCTTGCCCCACCGTGGAGCACGCTACCTTGGACCGTACTGGTGCTGATGGAGGAGGCGGTTGGGCGGGACTGGGCAGCGTTCTCGGCCGCAGAAGCGCGTCGGCGCGACGTCGAATGGCTCGATCTCGTTCGCTCCAAGGAACTCGGCGCCAGGCTGGTCACTCTCGCCACCGGGTTCGAACGGGATGGCTATCGCCCGGAAGCGCTACGCGGCCAAGTGAGCCAGGAGGAGGCACGCAAGCGATGGGGCGCGCTCTTGGCATTCCACAAAGCCCACGGCCATTTCCTGGTGACGAACGGGCCTTACAAGCTCAAGGCATGGTCGGCGGACAGCGTGTCGCTGGAGGCGTTCCGCGATCTGACCTATCCTCTGGGAGTCGGCTCCTATGATAGCTATGCGGTTCCGCGGCGCGGGTTCGTCACCAGCACCGAATGGAAGGGCGACCGCCTCGTCGTCTCCGGCGACATCGAGGTGATGGAAAAGTTTCAGCGCAGCTACCGGTTGGTAAGATCTCCGTTGCAGTCTGTGCCCGCCGATGTCCTGCGGCGCGCGGCGCCCGAATGCCGCTATCTCGTGACGGATGCAGATCGGCGAGTGGTGCTCGCTGGGGCCGCCGTGCTCGACGCCGAAGCAAGCTTCCAAATCGGTCTAGCCGACCGGCTGCCGCCTGGAGACTACACCGTGTCGTTGCTCATGAGCGTGAACGGCAACATGACCGGCGCCAGCATCAATCGGATCGCGTTCACAGTGCGCAGATAGCGACTTTGCTGCATGACACGCCGGTGCCGCCACGTTTCACGGAGACCCACAGGGGAGGTGCGCCCATTGAGAAAGCTGTCCACCTTCTCCAACTCCGGGCAATCACTTTGAGGTAGGAAAATCGGGTTTGCGTTAAAAACCCGTTGGCGGATTGATAGGGGTGCGCCGGTGCGCCGGCGTCATCCGCGCCCATGAGGGCGCTGGATCCAGCAATGTCCGCAGCAAGAATTGCCGCCACCTGTAGGGCGTGCTCGTCAGCACTGCGGCCAAATGCGAAACTCAAACAAGCACTCAATCTGCCGCCGGCGCTGCTCGCGCCGGTGCAGGAGCGGCGAGCTGCTCAACCAGGGCGCGATGTCTCCATCGATGCGCTCAACTTGGCCCGAATGCAATGCCCCGCTCTTACGACCTGCGTTTGATTGCTTGCTCGTCTTGCGTTCGATTCCGTCGATATTCGATCGCATCGCGCAGTTGGGTAAGCGCTGTTTTGAGATCTTGATCAGTCGTAAGCGAGATCTGCCGCGTAAGCTTCTGAACGAGATCCAACCTATCCTGGTTCGTGAAGATTGGTTGATGGGACGTCAGTCCGTCGAGAGCCGCCCGGATCATCTTAAGAATGTCAGACTTGGAGTAAAGGCGCGTTTCAGTCATGCCCTGCACCAGACCGGCATAATTCTGGCGGGCGTCACTTTTCACCTGATCAAGGTAAGCGACATGGACCTGATATCTCTTGTCCTTTGGCAGGGTTGAGAGATATGGCTCACCGAGGTCCAATAACGCCGCGGAGATCTTGGATTCATAAATCATCAGCCTAGCCAGCTCCTGGGCATATGGTTTCCCCTTTTGCGTCTCATTCGAATAAAGGATTACAAGCTTGCGAATCGGTTGCAGAGCGCTGTCCAACCTCTGAAAGCGCATGGTAGTGGAGAGATCCCGATTTAGTCCCATACGCAGTGGGATGTTATCGACGTTGACCATCCGCTCGAAGACCGGCTTGGTCCCTGGATTCGCTAACGTTGGCAGCGGCAAACCCTCGGTCTCAACCCGCTGCACCAGGGCCCGGTAGGAGGTTCCGTCCCACGCTTCATCGGCAGGGGGATAGCGTCCGCTTTGAGCGTTGGCAGTTTGGATCGCCAGGCCCCCGCATAAGAGCAGCCAAACCGATGACTTCAATATCTTGAACAGTTGTCCCATGAAATCTCTCGCCTAGGCAGACCGTGCGACGCTAGCCGGCGCGATAATCTGATCTACTTGCAGCCGTCCGCTTGGGCATGGATCTACCTTTCCGTGGTGAAAATTTGTTGTAGCTTGTGCCACCCAATGAAATTCTTAGGCTCTTCACGGCACGACGCAGCATCGCTTTTTCGCCAAGGTGTGCAGCTGCATGGCCTGCGCAGTCGTTCGGCATTGCGCTAAGACGTGGGACAGGATGCCTTTTTGGTCGGGCTTTGCCTGTTCTTTGCAGGTGCCCATGAGGTACGCCTCACCGGACGCAGAGTTCCCGTTTCGCCGAGATCGAAATTCCCGCCGACGAAGCGATCAATTTTTCCTGATGCGCTCGCTTTACCGCGATGGCGATATTCGGCTGCCCAGCGCGCCTGAGCAGCGGGTCGATCTCGGCGCCATCCTCGATCCGATAAAAGTAGGGTGTCCATCGACCGCTGATACGGGGTCTCGATCACGAAGCCCTCCCAGCTCGCACCCACCA
>CAWFZX010000029.1:0-267929 GCA_963820375.1 uncultured Alphaproteobacteria bacterium
ACCCCCAGCCTGCCGCGCCGACAGAGCGCCAGAGGGAACAAGCCGCGCCTCCAACACCCAAGGGGCCGGTGCCCGCGTGAGGGGCAAGACGAATATGCAGCGTCGCCGCTCCGCGCCGAGCCCGATCGCCACCCGGCTCATGACTTGGCCGCCGCCGCGGCGCTTGCCCGGATGCTTGCAATGGCCTTCCGGTAGTCCGCGGCCTCGAAGATCGCTGAGCCCGCTGACCATAGTGTTGGCTCCAGCGGCTGTGGCCTGCGCAACCGTCGCCGCGTTTTCTCCTCCATCTACCTCGATGACCGGATGGAGATCGCGCGCGACGGAGTCGGCACGCAGATGGCGAATCTTGGGCAGCATCTCGGGAAGAAAGCGCTGGCCGCCGAAACCTGGATCCACGGTCATCACCAGCACGATATCAAGAGGTGCAGATCGTACTCAACAAGCTCGAGCGGGCTCGCCGGGTCAAGCACAACGCCCGCTTTCTTCCCCAGCGCCCGGGTCTGCTGAGCACCCGATGCAGGTGGATGGTCGATCCCGGCTCCGCCTGCACCAGCAGATGGTCGGCGCCGGCCTCCGCAAAGCTCCTGAGGTAGCGCTCCGGCTCGACGATCATGAGATGCACATTGAGCGGCTTTACCGTCGAGCGGCGGATTGCCCGCAGGACGACTGGCCCCAGCGTGATGTTGGGCACGAAACGGCCGTCCATGACATCGACGTGGATCCAATCGGCGCCCGCGGCATCGACCGGACGCACCTCCTCGCCCAGCCTCGTGAAGTCCGCCGACAGCACCGATGGCGCCACGAGAATCGGCTGCATGACTAACGCCCGAGTAGCTCCTTGGCGACCGAGACGACGCGTTCGGGCTCGAAGCCAAACTTGCGCTGCAGTTCCTTGAGGGGCGCCGAAGCGCCGAAGGTCTTCATGCCGATAACCCGGCCTTCGGGGCCGACGTACCGGTCCCATCCCAGTACCGATCCCTGCTCGATGGCGAGACGGGCCTTGACCTTGGGCGGCAGCACCTCCTCGCGATAGGACTGCGGCTGGCTCTCGAAGATGTCCCACGAAGGCATGGAGACGAGGCGGGCGCGAACCCCCTGCGATGTCAGCGCTTCGTATGCGTCGACGGCGAGCGCTACCTCGCTGCCGGAGGCGATGAGGATGATCTGCGGCGCACCATCCGGGGAATCCGCCATGGCATAGGCGCCGCGCGCCACGCCGCTGGCGGGGGCATATTTGCGCCGATCGAAAGTCGGCAGCGCCTGGCGCGAGAGGGCGATCACCGCTGGCCGGTGGCTCAACCGCATGACGTAGCGATAGGCCTCGACGACCTCGTTGGCATCCGCGGGCCTGAGCACGGTAAGGCCGGGGATGGCACGCAGGGAGACGAGATGCTCGACCGGTTGATGCGTAGGCCCGTCCTCGCCATCACCCATGGCATCGTGGCTGAAGACGAAAATGGTCGGAAGTTCCATGATGGCGGAGAGCCGAATGGCCGGCCGAGCGTAGTCGCTGAAAACGAGGAAGGTGGCTCCGAAGGCGCGCAGCTTGGAGAGGGATAGACCGTTGATGATCGCTGCCATGGCATGCTCTCGAATGCCGAAATGGAGGTTCCGATCTCCGGGTGTCTCGGCTTCCAAGTCGCCGGCGCCCTCGAATTTGAGCAGCGTCTTGGTGGACGGCGCAAGGTCCGCCGAGCCGCCCAGGAACCAGGGGATGTTCTGGGCGAGCACGTTCAAGACCTTACCCGAGGCGTCGCGACCGGCGATGCCCTTGAGGTCCGGCGGGAAGCTCGGCAGGTTGCGGTCCCAGGTCGCGGGCAGCTGGCGCCGCTGCATCTGATCGATCTCGCTAGCGAGCTCGGGGATCTTCATTTTATAGGCGGCGAACTGCCGCTCCCATCGCTCGCGCGCGGTGGCTCCGCGCCGGCCGATGCCAGCATCGAAGTGCTCGCGGACGCCGTCGGGCACAAGGAACTTGGCACCTTCCGGCCAACCATAGGCGCGCTTGACCAGCCGTACCTCCTCCTCGCCCAACGGCTCGCCGTGGGCGGCGGCAGTGTCGATCTTGTGCGGCGAGCCGTAGCCGATGTGGCTATCCACAACGATCAGCGTCGGCCTGCCCTTCGCCTCCCTGAAGGTCGCGAGTGCAGTCTCGATCTCGACCCGATCGTTGGCATCGCCGACATGCAGCACATTCCACCCGTAGCTGCGGAAGCGCGCGGCGACATCCTCGCTGAAGGTGATGCGCGTCTTGCCTTCAATGGTGATGTGGTTGTTGTCGTAGATCCAGCACAGGTTGTCGAGCCGGAGGTGGCCCGCCAGCGAAGCGGCTTCCGAGCCGACGCCCTCCATCAAGCAGCCGTCGCCGCAGACGGCGTAGATGTTGTAGTCGAAAACCTCGAAACCGGGCTGGTTATAGCGGTTGGCAAGCCACTTGCGGGCGATCGCCATGCCGACACTCGTGGCAATCCCCTGGCCCAGCGGACCGGTCGTCGTCTCGACCCCCGACACCCAGTGATATTCCGGATGCCCCGGCGCCTTGCTGTCGAGCTGGCGGAAGCGCCGGATGTCGTCGAGCGTGACCGAGGGCTCTCCCAGGCGCTCGTATTCGGCGTTTACCGCGCGGGTGCCCGTCAGGTAGAGGACCGACCACAACAGCATCGAGGCATGGCCGTTGGATAAAACGAAGCGGTCGCGATTGGGCCAGATCGGGTCCTTCGGATCGAAGCGCATGACCCGGTTCCAAAGCGTGTAGACCAGAGGGGCCAGCGCCATGGGCGTGCCGGGATGGCCCGAGTTCGCCTTCTGCACCGCGTCGATGGAGAGGGTGCGGATCGTGTTGATTGCCAGCTGGTCGAGCTCTTCACTGGTCATGCCGTCTCACCTCCGTCCACCCCCGTTCACTTCCGATGCCCGGTTCTCGAGGTGCTAGGATCCGGCGTGTTTCTCGAGGTGTCCCCCAAACCCGTAGCGCATGGCTGAGAGCAGCTTGTCGGCAAAGTCCGCTTCGCCGCGCGAGCTGAACCGCTCGTAGAGCGCAGAGGACAGCACATGCACAGGCACACCCTCGTCGATTGCCGCCTTGATGGTCCAGCGGCCTTCGCCGGAGTCGGACACGCGCCCTGCGAATTGCGACAATTGAGGATCCCGGATCAAGGTGGCCGCAGTGAGATCGAGAAGCCAAGACGTGATCACGCTGCCGCGCCGCCACACCTCGGCGATGTCCGGTAGGTTGAAATCATACTCGTAGTGCGCGCGATCGCGCAGAGGGGTGGTCTCGGCGTCGACCACTTCTCTTGTCTTGCCGACATTGGCGGCTTGCAGAACCGCCAATCCCTCAGCGTAGGCAGCCATCACGCCATACTCAATGCCGTTGTGCACCATCTTTACGAAATGGCCGGCGCCGCTCGGCCCACAGTGTAGGTAACCAAGCTCGGACGTCCCGCCGGCCCGCTCGCGTCCCGGCGTGCGCGGGATGTCGCCCTGGCCCGGTGCCAGGGTCGCGAAGATCGTATCGAGGTGCGTCACCGCATTCACCTCGCCGCCGATCATCATGCAGTAGCCGCGCTCCAGGCCCCAGACACCGCCGCTGGTGCCGACATCGACATAGTGGATGCCCTTGGGACGCAGCTCCTTCGCCCGCCGGATGTCGTCGATGTAGTAGGAGTTGCCGCCATCGATGAGAATGTCGCCGCGGTCTAGATGGGGCAGGAGATCGGCGATGGTCTCGTCCACCACGCCCACCGGCACCATCAGCCAGACCGCGCGCGGCTTTTTCAGCTTGCCGGCGAGGTCTGCCAGCGAGGTCGCGCCGACGGCCTTGGCCTCAACCATCTCTCGCACCGCATCCGCGGCCCTGTCGAACACCGTGCATTGCTGGCCGCCCTTGAGAAGACGGCGCACCATATTGGCTCCCATGCGGCCGAGACCGATCATTCCCAGTTGCATCGGTTAGCCTCCTGCCGATCTTGCACCGAGACCCGGTGCATCAGGCCGGCGCCTTGAGGTTGCGATAGCGCCGGATCAGCGCGTTAGTGGAGCTGTCGTGGTCGAGCTCAGGCTCCGTGGCGCTCTCGAGCTCAGGGATGATGCGCTGGGCGAGCGCCTTGCCCAACTCCACCCCCCACTGGTCGAACGAGTTGATGCGCCAGATCGTACCTTGGCTGAAGACGCTGTGTTCGTAGAGCGCGACCAGCTTCCCGAGCGCGGCGGGCGTCAGGGCCTCCAGCAGGAGGGTATTCGACGGACGATTGCCCTCGAAGAGCCGATGCGGCACGAGGCGGTCCGGGGTCCCCTCCGCCTTGACTTGATGGGAGGTCTTGCCGAAGGCCAGCGCCTCGGCCTGGGCGAAGACGTTGGCAAGCAGCATATCGTGCTGCCGGCCCAGCGGGTTTAGGGTCCGGGCGAAGGCGATGAAATCGCAAGGGATGAGCCGGGTTCCCTGGTGGATTAGCTGATAGAAGGAGTGCTGGCCGTTGGTCCCCGGCTCACCCCAGTAAATCGGGCCCGTATCATAATTCACGCGGGCGCCGTCGAGCGTGACGTGCTTGCCGTTACTCTCCATGGTCAGCTGTTGGAGGTAGGCTGGAAAGCGCTTCAGATACTGCTCGTAGGGCAGCACGGCCACCGTCTGTGCGCCAAAGAAGTTGTTGTACCAGAGCGCCAGCAGGCCCAGCAGGACTGGCAAATTGCCCTCGAACGGCGCCGAGCGGAAGTGCTCGTCCATGTCATGGAAGCCGCCCAGCATGGCGCGGAAATTGTCCGGGCCTATGGCCAGCATCGTCGAGAGGCCGATGGCCGAATCCATGGAGTAGCGCCCGCCGACCCAGTCCCAGAAGCCGAACATGTTGGCGGTATCGATGCCGAACTTCGCCACCTCCTCGGCGCTGGTCGAGACGGCGACGAAATGCTTGGCTATTGAGCGCTCGTCGAGCTTCATGCCGGCCAGCAGCCAGCTTCGCGCGCTCCGCGCGTTGGTCATGGTCTCCAGCGTGCTGAACGTCTTGGAGGAGACGATGAACAGCGTCTCCGCCGGGTCGAGAGCGCGCACCGCCTCGGCGAGATCCGTCCCATCCACGTTGGAGACAAACCGAAAATTTAAGGCTCGATCACTGTAGTGCAGCAGAGCCTCGTAGGCCATTACCGGTCCCAGATCCGATCCGCCGATGCCAATATTGATGACGTTGCGAATACGCTTGCCGGTGTGACCCTGCCAGCTGCCGCTGCGGACCCGCAGAGCGAAATCGGCCATCTTGTCGAGAACGGCATGAACCTCCGGCACGACGTTTTTTCCATCGTGCATGATCGTAGCGGCGCGCGGCGAGCGCAAGGCCACATGCAGCACGGCACGGTTTTCCGTGACGTTGATGTTATCGCCGCGAAACATGGCCTCGATGCGATCGCGCAGCCCCGATTCCTGGGCGAGTTGGATAAGCAGGCGGACGGTTTCATCGGTGATGCGGTTCTTGGAAAAATCGAGATAGACCCCAGCAGCTTCCAGAGCCAACCGCTCGCCGCGCTCTGGATCCTCGGCGAAAAGCTGGCGCAAGTGGAGGGTCTTCACCAGCTCGTAGTGCCTCTCGAGCGCGCCCCACGCCGAGAGCGTCCGCATTGTTGGGGCCCTCAACGATTGCTCCCTGGCGGAACCTGGTGCGCGCTTGCGCTGGCCTACAGCCATCTGTCTCAATTCGCCTTTCGGATCGTGGTGCTCTTGAATTCGATGCAGGACATCAGGTCATTCCAAGATTTCACGAAAGAAGCAGCACCGTCGTCTTGCAGCCGACCGGCCAGGGCGTCGATGTCGATTCCGGCCTTGGCGAAGCTGGCCAGAACCCTGTCGCTGTCTCCCGCATAGTTGGCGAGTACTGCGTGAGGCTTGCCGTGATCTGCCAAGGCCTTCAGGGTGCCCTCCGGCATGGTGTTGACCGTGAAAGGCGCGGCAAGAGTGTCGACATAGAGCGTATCGGAGACGTTCGGGTCCTTGGTGCCGGTGCTGGCCCACAGCAGCCTCTGGGCACGGGCGCCGGCGTTGGCAGCGCGCTGGAAACGTCGCGATGCGAGAAGCTCGCGGTAGGCCTCGTAGGTGCGCTGACCCACCGCGATGCCAAGGCGATTGCTAAGCTCGCTCGGGGTCCTGCCGTTGACGGCCACATCCCAGCGACTGATAAACACCGAGGCGACGGAAGCAACGGCAGGGTTCAGTCCGGCCTCGATGCGCCGCTCGACGGCACGCAGGTAGGCTTCGGCAGCTGCGAGGTATTGGTCGCGCGAGAAGAGCAGCGTGACATTGATGGGGATGCCGTCAAAGATCGCCGCCTCGATGGCGGGCAGGCCCTCTTTGGTGCCAGGAATCTTGATGAAGAAGTTAGGTACGTCGCCTCGGCTGTGGAGATCGCGTGCGGCCGCCACGGTCCTGGCGGTATCGTGGGCCAGAAGTGGCGAGACCTCGAGCGAGACCCATCCATCCACCCTATCCGTGCGCTGATAGGTCGGACGGAACAACTCGGCGGCCCTGGCGAGATCCGCTAGCGCCAGGTCAAAGAAAAGGCTCTCTGGCGACTTCGTCGAGTGCGCTTTTCGGGCAATATCGTCATCGTAGTCCGAGCTGTACTTGATGGCGTGGTCGAAAATCGTTGGATTTGACGTGAGCCCCGTGACTGAAAGCTCGTCGATATAGCGCTGCAGCGTGCCGCTGTTCAGCAGCGCGCGCGTGATATTGTCGAGCCAAATGCTCTGGCCAAAATCCTGGAGAGTGCGGGTGGGCTTCATCGAATTGCCTGTAAACTGGAGTCTGCCTGCCGCGCCACCATGCCCAACCACGGCAAGTCGCAACGGAGTAAATCGGCGATATGCTCGATCGTTGTGTCCGGCCTGGGCAAGGTAGCAATGGTCTTGCTATCGTGGGCATAGCTTCCCTGCTGCGCGAACACAGTCGTGACCCGCGAGCCCCAAGCTTGTTTGACCGCTGTCAATATCCGCTGCTTGTCGTCCACCAGAACGTAGTGATTGGCGGGGTACCGCCGCTCAACGTCGTCCAGCGCCTCTTCCTTGTGGATATAAATCAGCACCCGTCCGTCTACGGCAGCGGACAAACCCGCGCGCTCTACCTTGCGCGGTTGAAAGACGACGTCGCCATCTGAGAGAATGACCGTTAGGCCGAAGCTGCCGAGGCGCTTCAACACCGCGAGTGCGCCAGGAAACAGCCGGTCCGCGAAAGGGTAGTCCACGAGGAAGGATGACATTGCTAGCAGTTCGACCTCGAGCGGATGCTCGAGCCGGTAGCGCTGCAGAGCTCCGATGTAGTCGCGGTAACCTAGCTCGTCGAACAGGTCCTCGAGTATCTTCCAGTAGCGCACGCGCGAGGCGGAGCCGTAGACCTGCTCGAGGTGCTCTTTAAGGTCCTGTTGAATCGCGTCGTTGTCGATCAGCGTGTTATCAACGTCGATGAGAAAGACCATCGGATGGCGCAGCGTCATTTGCGATTTCCAGCTCCGCTCGCCCCGAGCCTTCGAGCCCGCGAAGCGGCGCCTTCGGATTTGCCTTTTCGGGGCGTGTAGTTACGGATGCTCACGCAGATGCTTGCAAGTAAGCCGCACGCGCCCGGAAACGCTCTTCCTCTCTTGCTAGAATTTGCGCAATCTTGCCTCAAACTCCACCCACCCCGTCGCCTCTGGAAGGTAGGCGGTTAAAGCTCAATCGGCTCCGGCCCCGCTCGCGCTCCGTGCGCCTACGTCTCTGGCATGAGCATCCAAAGGATGGCCACGGCCAACAGTCCGACACCCGCAATACTCAAGAAACCGACCAAAGGGGCGTTATGGGTGACGATAAACCCAGATACGGCAGTGCTGTTTCCCGCTTGGAACCGCTTTCCAAGTAGTGCGCTCGGCGTTCCGGCTGCACCGTCCATCTCAACGCGGCCCGACACATGTTAGCGAAGCCCGGTTATCCGCGCGCCACGCGAGCACTCGCGCTCCTTTCCTCGATGAGGTCCTCAAGGACCTCCTCATCCTCGGCACTGGCTGACCCCGTGGCGCGCGGGTTGCCGGAACGCTGCTCGCACGGCTTGCTCGTCGATGCAATGTTGTAGGCTGTATTCACCAAGGCGACGTGAGAGAAAGCTTGGGGGAAGTTGCCGACTGCGCGCTGCGCACGCCAATCGTACTCCTCCGCCAGCAGACCCACGTCATTGCACAAGCCGACCAGCCGGCCGAACAGGTGCTGCGCATCCGCTAGGCGCCCGGTGAGGACGTAGGCGTCAGCAAGCCAGAAACTGCAAGGGATGAAGGCGCCCTCTCCGGACGGCAGACCGTCGTTAATTGCGTCCGTGTCATATCTGAGCAAGAACCCGCCGCGCAGCAACTTCTGCTCAACAGCCCGGATGGTGCCCAGCACGCGCGCATCGTCGGGTGGCAGGAAGCCGACCTGGGGGATCAGCAGCGCGCTCGCGTCCGTCTGGTCGCTCTCGTATGCCTGAGCGAACGCGCCAAGAACCGGATTGAAGCCTCTGCGGCACACCTCCTCATGGATCTCTGCGCGGACCCGGCGCCATTGGTCTACAGGTCCAGGCAGCCCGAACATCTCGATACCTTTGATGCCGCGGTCGAAGGCCACCCACGCCATCACCTTGGAGTAGGTGAAGTGTCGACGCCCTCCGCGCACCTCCCAGATGCCTTCGTCAGGTTTTCGCCACACCGTCTCCAGATGCGAGAGCACTGCACGTCCGAACTCCCACCATGCCGCGAGATGCTGAATGCCGCCGAGCCGCGCATGGTGCAGAGCATCGGCCACCTCGCCGTAGACATCGAGCTGAAGCTGGTGGGCAGCGGCATTGCCGATGCGCACGGGTCTCGAGCTTTCGTAGCCGCGGAGCCATGGGACCTCGCGTTCGGCTAGAGACCGCTCGCCCGCCACTCCATACAGAATCTGCACGTCGGCGGGGCTTCCGGCAGCGGCGCGGAGCAGCCAGTCGCGCCACGCCCGTGCTTCGTCGTAGTACCCAGCGTTCATGAGCGCGAGCAGGCTCAGTGTGGCGTCACGCAGCCAGCAGAACCGATAGTCCCAATTGCGCTGCCCGCCGAGCTCTTCGGGCAGCGACGTCGTCGGTGCCGCGACAATGCCACCCGTGGGGGCATACGTCAGAGCCTTTAATGTGATCAGTGAGCGCGTCACGATCCGATCGGTCTGCTCGGTGCTGCGCCGCCTGCTTGCCCACGACTGCCAGAACAGTCTGGTGGACCGCAGCGCCGCCACGGCGTCCACCGGCTCGGGAAGCGCAAGATGGGACTGCCCATAGCTCAGAACGAATGGCACCTGCTGCCCCGCTGAGACCGAGAAATCGCCCACCGTGGTGAACCCCTCGCCTCGCAGCTCGACCGGCGTACGCAGCACTATTAGGTCGGGGCCGGCGATTGCCAGAAGCTCGCCGGCGTCGCTCTGTGTCACCCAAGGCATCCAGCCGCCGTAACCGAACCGAATGATCAACTCAGTGCGCATTGGCACGGTGCCGCGCTTGCCGACCACCAGGCGAATGAGATGTGAGGAGAGTTTGCCTTCGCGCAGCGGCATAAAGTCGACCAGGACCACCGCGCTGCCGTCGGCGGTAACGAACTCGGTTTCGAGGATTAGCGTGTCGTCGACATACCGGCGCTCGACGCGCACGTTCGTCGCTCCCGTCGACACCACAACCGGTGCGATCTGCCAGCGCCCATTATTCGCGTCGCCCAGCAGGGCCGCGAAGCACGCCCCAGAGTCAAAGCGAGGCCAGCAGAGCCAGTCAATCGAACCGTCCCGCGACACGAGCGCGGCCGTCTCGCAATCGCCGATCAGGGCGTAGTCCTCGATGCGACTAGCCATCAGTGGGCGAACCTCGCAATGCAAACTCCTGGGACAAGGCGCAGCACCTGCGCCCGTCGCCGAGACAACCGCACGGTAGACAGGTGCCACGTCGTTGCGCGAGGATGGCCTCGCGGACTTTCGCAAGGACGCAACTTGGGTCCCTGTCCGCAGCTGACGACCACAGTATCGACCTGCTCCGCGTGGGCATGTGCTTGCTCCTTGCGCCCACTCTAAATCGCTAGCGGCCAAGCAGGCACTTCGGTCCCGGGATGGCTTTAGCTGTTTTGCTCTGATGCACGCGTTATTGCGGCAATCTCGCCGTTGCGATCGGGGCTTCACGGCAAAGCCAAAGCTCCGTGAAAGCTGGCGCGGCAACCCTGCTCAAGGGTTCGCGCAGTCTGTGGTCCCTGCCGATCCTGGGCCTGCGTGCATGAAGACCCTGAAAGTACATCCTCGGAGGGAGCTCCTTGCCAATCGCATCGTTTGATCATCGGTAGGGCGCAGCCGCCACGAGAGGGAGACATCGTGGCTATGGCGAAGCCGACGCTGGGCCGGCAACTCCAAGGAAGCCGCCGGTTGTGTGGCAGCTCACGCAAGTTTGCTTAGCAGGCCCAATCCAAGATCCTCACTACGGGCAGAACATTCCAATCTCCTGCCAAAGTTGAGATATCATTTGGCCGCCTCGTAACCGACCATTCAGCTTACCTTTTATTCTCGACTATCGCTCGGCGGATTCTTGCTGTTTTCGCTATTCTCCCAACGGGCACCGCGTCGACGCACGACCGACATCCGATTTTGCCTTGCCGCTCGCCCGGACCCGCGTACGCTTTGACAGGAAGGCACCCGCATCATGATTCCATGCGCCATTCTGCCCTCTTGCCGCCCCTTCAGGCTGAGCCGATCGCGACGACCCTTGAGGGTCAAAGGCCTCGACGCCAACAGCTTGGAATCCACGAGCACTTGGGGCACCCGGATCGACGCCGCCAAGCTAATCTCTACCTTCAAATAGGGCGAACTCGCCCCAGTTGCTCGCAATCCAAAGATCAGGAGTACCCATGAGAGGCGTGATCAATCCCGAGGAGTGGGCCAAGGTGCCCGGTCGCTGGCACGGTGAGTTCGAGGGCGCGAGATTCGGAGCGGAGATTTCTGTGATTTTCTTCAGCAAGTCGCAGATCGGTGCTGGCCCCCGCCTGCATCAGCATTCCTATCCCGAAACATTCATTATCCGCGCCGGAAGGGCGCTGTTCACGGTTGCAGATGAAGTGATCGAGGCGCGAGCTGGCCAAATCCTGTTCGTACCTGCGTTCACGCCGCATAAATTCT
The DNA here is from genome assembly GCA_963820375.1 of uncultured Alphaproteobacteria bacterium. Classification (GTDB taxonomy): domain Bacteria; phylum Pseudomonadota; class Alphaproteobacteria; order Rhizobiales; family Hyphomicrobiaceae; genus AWTP1-13. Next base: position 11,158 of record CAWFZX010000029.1, read on the forward strand.
GTAACCTCGGGCCGGAGCTCCTGGAAACCATCGACATTCACGCCAGCAACAAATTCGTGACCGAATGGCTGGAGTGAAACATCAATACTCGCGGCCACGTCCGACTTGACGGGCGCGATTAGCTCGCGTCAACGGCAAAGCGCTCGCGCGCCATCACGCAGTTGTCGGTGACGCGCCCCGTCCACTATGCACGCAACACGCGACGAGGGAAAAGCCGCCATCGCAGAAGTCTCGTCTAAGGCGCAGAGAACACCAAATGGTCCGGAACCTGCTGCGGGGCCAGCAGAACCTACGATTGGGTAAGGTTCAGCCGACCATCACCTACCATGGGCAGGGGCCGCAGCGACGGGGAGTGTAGAGGGGCGCCACGGCCAACTCTACTTCCCTCCTTGTGGGATCGGAGCAGCAGATGTGGTGACGGACGCGTCATGAGGCGTGCTTTGACCCGATTAGCCGTCATTCGCGGATCGGCTTGCGAAACGTCTCGTCTCCAAGGGGCGGAAGGCAGAGCTCCTGCATCCGACGCAACTGTTCTCTTCAGTCCTGGTCGACGTACTGTCGCAAGCAGCGCGGCTTGACACACGGTGCGTTGCTGCTCCATCAAGGCCCGTCCGCAGGCGAGCTACCGGAATGATCATTGATTGCCATGCCCACGTGTTCCAGAATTGGCACGGCGCTTGTGGACATCCTTCCGTAGACGTCCACCTCAAATACATCCAGAAGAACCTCACGCGCCCGGCTGCCGAAGCCTTCAGGGTGCGCGACGGCAAGCGCGTCAACACGGCGATGCTTTTTAGATCCGGCGACAACACCTGGGCCGGGCTGAACGATGTCGGCTTTCGCCTGGGCCGCTACGGCCGGCTCGAGTTTATGCATGAGGGCGAGGAACACGCCATTCAGTACATGCCTGTCGGCATGCAGACGATCCAGTCACCGCCTGAATTCATGATCGCGCAAATGCTCTATGCGGGCGTTGATCACTGCATCCTGCAAGCAGGCGGCGGCTACGGCGCGATGAACGATTACAATGCGTTCGCGCAGAGCCAATACCCTGGGATGTTCACCAGCTTGCTGCACATCGACGAAGCTGTTGCTGATCGTGAGGACGTTCTGGCGGAAGTCGATCGGGCGCATCGGACGCTCGGCCTCAATGGACTTTACTACTCGCACGACTTCTCGCGTCACGGATACGTCCGCAACCTGGACGACGATGCATTCCGGCCATTTTGGGACAAGATTGCAGCGTTCAAGCTTCCAGCCTTTGTTGAGCTTTCGGCCACGCCAAACTATGACAAGCCAAGTTACATCGCCAACCTGATGGCACTCGACCGGATTATGCAGCGTCATTCGACGCTGCGCTTCGTGCTGGTCATGGGGCCGCCGGTCGCGCATTTCGGCGGCGCGGGGCGATGGGATTTTCCGCCCGAGGTGCTCGCGGCCTACAAGCGCGACAATCTCCTGATCGAGATCATGTTCCCCATAACGTGGGGCGGCGTTTGGGAGTATCCGTACCCGGAGGCGCAAGAACTCATCCTCGGCATGCGCAACCTTTTTGGCGCCGACAAGCTGCTGTGGGGCTCCGACATGCCGAACCTCGAGCGTTTCTGCACCTATCGGCAATGCGTCGACTATGTCCGCAAGCACTGCCTGTTCCTGACGGCGGGCGAAAAGGATGCAGTGCTGGGGGGAAACGCGGAGCGGCTTTTCAATCTCCGCAAGTAGTGCGCGGTCGCAGCGATCAGCGAGGACGGCCCGGTGTCTGAAAGCTGGTTGGTAAACGACGCGGCGCTACGGCCTTCGCTGCAGCGCTGCGGTCGCTTATCTCCGTCGGTCTCTGCGTTTGCAGGTTTCACGGCCGACGTAGTTATCGTCGATGATACCTGGGCCCGGGTTGGCTAGGCTTCGGCCTCATCGATTGCGCACTCTTGCGTCAAACGATCGAAGGTTCCAGGATTGCCGCGCATGCGCGGCGGTTTGCCGCTCTCGGGCTCACCCGCCAACGCGGACTGATAGGCCTTCATGAACGTAACGGATCCTGGCACACCCGGCAGTGAGACCCGCCGACCGTGACCGCGCCGAAAGTAATACCGGCGCTGGCCGTAGCGATCTCGGAAGCTGTCGACGTGTTTGAGCTTGATCGATGTCACTCGTAGTCTGCCCAGGCCGAGGCTCCCGGTCTACTGTCGATAAGGTCAGTCATGGTGGGTGCCCTCCTCTCCGACCGACTAGAAAAGCCACGATGGCAAGCCCCTGAAGTAGGGCAGCCGTGAGGAACACGCTGGGTGCCCCCGACGGCGCATCGACAAGTTTCGGCCCGAGTGCGCGGATCAAACCGAACGTCGCCGGCGCGAATGCATAGGCCGCCTGCGCCATCCCGACGATAAGGGCCACAGCACGGATGACATCATCCTCGACGAACTCGACTTGGGCAATAAGTGGCGGCAGCGAGGTCGCATTACCGAAGCCAAGTCCGAACAGGACGACACCTGTGAGCAGCAGCGAGATCGATTGTCCAGCTGCGAAGTAGAACACGATCGAACCGATCAACTGAGCGGCATAGCCCACGCAAGCAATGAGGCGGCGATCAGCCCCGATCGGCATGATCCAACCGAGCAAGGTTCGCCCGACAATCGCCATTCCGGTGATCAGAGCCATCGCAAAGCCCGCCCGCTGAGACCCGAGCGCGGGCGCCAGCAGGGAATAGAGATGCGCGATCAAGCCGATCTGGGCGAACAACCCGATTGCCATGGCGGCCGACAAGGTCACGAAGCGCCAATCGCGCCATAGGAGGCCGCCCGGCAAGGGCTTCGCGTGCGGCGACGTCACGGCGATTGGTGGACCCCCCGGCGCATCGCCATCGGATGCAAGCGCCATCTGCTCTGGCGTTCGGGCGAAACAGCGGCCCGACAGCCACCAGAGGGTTGCGAGCATGATCGTCGCGATCGCCACCGCGGCGTTGGCGAACCCTAGGGTAGCGATGGCGGCGACCCAAAGCGGTGAGAAGATTACGCCGCCGATACTGCCGCCGTTGTAGGCCATGCCGAGAGCTGCGGGGCGCCTGCGAACGAACCACGGCGAAACGATAGCATTGAGAGCGGCGGCACTCATGCCGCCCCACCCGGCGCCGCTGAGCAGAGCCGCTACGAACATCTGCCATGGCTCTCGTGCAGACGCCCAGAGTACCAGGCCGAAAGCCATGGCGATGGCGCAGGCCCGGGTGACAGGCGCCGCGCGATATTCGCGGTGCAAGGCCGGCATTTTGGCGCCGGAAAAGGCGCCCGCGAGAAAGTGCACCGTGACCGCTGTGGAGATCAAAGCAATCGGCCAGCCCCGCTCCTCGTGGAGGACCTTCAGAAATACGGGCGGGCCATAAAAGCCCAGTCCCCAGCCGAAGATCGCCAACACGAAGGCGGCCCAAACCACCCACCATCCATAAAAAGTCGAGGCTTGCGCCTGTGTCGCCGGAGCTGCCATCACGATCCTCCCGGTGCGTTGGTCAGGGGGGAGAGTGACAGGCGCCAAGCTGGAAAGCTTCGGAGATGACCGAAGCATCGATTGGCGCAAACAGATAGGATCGGCATAACGAATAGAATCCGAATGGGGAGGCAGGGAACAGGATCGACACCTCATGAGCGACGCCCCGGCATCACTCCCGCACGTCTTGTCCGGTTCTCGCCGCTACTGCACAGCCGGCTACGCTATCGTTGCCGGCGGCTGCGGGGCTTTTGTTTAGGGGTGTTGCTGGGTTGAAAGTGTTGCCGCGGTGCGGTCTTGCAGTCGGGAGAGTTCGGTTTGTCGTTTACGGACAATACTTGTCGCTCACGTCCGAGACCGGGCGGCCGGAGAGTGCTAGGCTTGGGACCGTGGTCGCGCGAGGAATGGCGCAGGGGAGGACATCGTGATGATGCGAGTGGTGCTCTTGACAGTCTGCGCGGTGACGATGCCGATCCTGAACAGTGTTCCCGCCGCAAGCGGGGACAGAGATTCGGTGGGCTTTTTCCAAATGCGCGTCGGATCAACGGCTGGCAAGTCGAGAAAATTGATTGCGAAGCGGCAGACGGTCGGTGACGATTCCCAGCACCTGAATTTCAACATGCAAGAGAAGATGGGTCAGCGCTCGCAGGCGCGGACAATTCAATCCGGCGTGGCGCAGAAGCAGGACGAGACGAAGAAGGGGATGGTTAAGAAGATAAAGTGATTGCGTTGAGGTTGCGCTACCAAACGGATGGAGCACGTCATGACCCGAGTGTTCGCAGCTACTATCGCGTTAGCACTAGCCATTGCGATTTCTCCAAGTGCCGAGGCCGCGGACAAGGGCAAGCTTGCGAAAAAGGGCGGCGCCGCTCCAGACCAAGCGGCCACCATGACCGCCATTGCCCTCGCCGAGTCAGGCGGCCGCACGGACGCGCGAAAAGGAAAGCGTCTTGAAATGCGCGCGAGGAAGCGACCATGATGCGGATGATGGGAATCGGGCTGACTGCGGCTCTGGCCATCGCGCTGCTGGCGCAGGGATCGCTGACGGTGGAGGCCGCACAGAAAGCGCAGAAGGGTCAGGTTCAGAAGCATCACTTTGGACGTGGGTTGGACATTGCGGCCATTGACGGCGTGCCGGTCAAGGCGAAGCAGAAGACGAAAAACATCAAGGCAAGGTCCAGCCAGCAACAGGGCGGCGCGTGGTGGTTCACAGGGCGCCCGTTTCTTAAGCGATGAAGGTCCAACTGAGGCCGAGCGCACCGGCAAGCGAGGCAAGGCTTTGAAGTCAAAGTAGTGTCAGGGTTCCGGCAGAGAGAAGCGGGCTCTTCGTTGCGTACACTGACGCAGTACAAGACTTCCGCGAAGAGCCCGCAGTATTTTGCACTGAGCGCGGGGGGCTGCGCTCGTGTCTGGCGTTTAAACGCAACGTCGAACACAAGGCTGCGACAGATTTCCGCTGAGCAATCAGCGCAGTTGGGCAGGTGCGATGGCGGGCACGGTCACTTGGACTTCAGGGTTGGCCCCTTGCCCTTCACGGAGCACGTGCATCGGATGCTGCCCGACGAGCACGTCACACCACCGCTGCATGCTTTGCTTGTCATGGAATTGCAGTCTTTGAGCCGTTACAGGAGCATTGTTTGCTGGTACACGTGTAAGCCTGTCCCTTCTGTGCTGGTTCAAAGGCGAGGAACACAGTGGCGAGCAACACTGCAAAACCTACTTTAAAAGTGGTACGCATTGCCACATCTCCCAAACTGCAGCCTAAGTCAGTATCGTCAGATAACTGAGCAACGCTGGTTTGGTCAAGGATTTCGGACGGGTGTGGATGGTGCTTAAGAGGCCCGAACAGCTCCACCTCACGTGCTGCATCGCGTACGCGAGTACTGTCAAGTGTGAGCGGCGAACCGCTTACGAAAGACGGGCCATGAGCATAATGTTTCCGGAGTGCTCAGAGAGGTGACGTTCCCAAAATGAGTTCGTCAGACCCTTTGGGCCGAAGTTCTCGTCCTCGGACCGGAAACCTGCCTGCTCCATGCGCACAAGCGTGCCAGTCGGCGTCGGTGTCAGCGTCCAGGTGACCCACGGTCTTCAACCCGTTGACCGCTTCTTCGCCCGATGAGCTCCAACTGTAGGAGAGCATCCGGTTTGGCTCGACCACCAGCACCTTGCAGTCGGTCACGCCGTTCCATTGCGGCATGGGCGTCGCACGAAAGGTGAAGCTGTGGCCGTCCACCCGTTGGAAGTCGTTCTTCAAACCATTCTGCGACCAGCTCGCTCTGTGTCAGGGCGCGCCAGATCTTCTCCGGGGGATGCACCATCTCCCGTTCGATCACAAGGGAGCGTGTGGCCGGGTTGTTGCTCATTGAGCCATCCTCTTCAACAGAGTTTCCAGATCATCGAACCGGTCGCGCCTGAAGGCGCTTGTAGACGCCGATCCAGTTGACGAGCGACCTCAAGCCTTTGGGCTCGACCCGGTAGTAGGTCTGGCGCCCCTCGCGCCGGTCGCGCACCAAGCCGGCAATCTTCAGAACCCCGGGATGCTTGGAGACCGCTGGCTGCGACACGCGGGCTCGATCGGTGAGGATGGGATCTGGGCCAGGCAGCTAGCACCTCGGCTAGCTCTGGGTGCAACGGCACGATGCGAGCGGAAAAGTACGAGTCCTCGGCAGGTCACGGGCGGGTGGGCATCGCGGCGCTCCTTTCCACCCTGCGAGAACTTCGCGGCGCCAGCGACGCACGCCCGATCGTTTTCCTATGACAATCGGCCGGCCACATCATGAGCGGCTGTGGGATTCCCTTGAGCGCGGCATCACCTCTCCAGCGGCCACCGTAGCGCCGAGGTTAAGGGATAATTCGTGCGCTGCGGCCATCGCACAGTCGCGCAGTTCGCGCAACTTTTGCCGGCTATAGCGCGAGGCTGGGCCGGAGAGGCTGATGCCACTGGTCACGTGACCATCCTTCTCGATCACGGGCACGGCAACGCAGCGCATATCGTCTGCAAACTCCATATCATCGTACGCATAACGCTGTGTTCGCACTTTGCGCAGCTCGGCGCGCAGGCGCGTGGGGTCGGTAATCGTGTTGCGCGCGAACCGGGGCAGGCCCCGAACGATCGCCGCCTCGATCGCGGCCGTATCTTGGTAGGCGAGTAGTACCTTGCCGATCGAAGTGCAGTGAAGAGGCGCACGGTCGCCGATCTGGAAGTCGATGGTCACAAGCTGGGTGCCCATGGCGCGTTGCACCAACACTGCGCAATCCCGCTCCAGCACCGAGTAGTGCGCGGCTTCTCCGGTGTGTGCGGAGATCGCACGTAGGCACGCGGCGACCAGTTCGGTCTTTTCATTGCCGCTCAGCAGCGCCCGACTGAGTGTCAGAACTTTGTATCCGAGGCGGTAGGCGTGCGCGCGCTGATCGCGCACGACATAGCCAGCCTCCATCAGCGTCATGAGCATGCGGTACGCGGTGGTGCGCTCGGCACCGATGATGCCCGCCACCTCGGCCGCGGAAAGAGCGTCACGCGACTGCGCAAGCGCTTCAAGAACCTTCAGCGCACGCAGCGCGGTAGCGCTCTTATTTGGGTCGATGGCTTCGCGATGGGTTTGCATCGTACAATATTTGTACGAATCGAAGCGCCGCAGCAAGTGTTGCACTATTAGTTCATATGTTGTTTTATTTGTGCGAACAGGGGGCCAGCTCCATGCGGATGCTGATTGACGCTGAATGGGTCCAGGCTGACGGCCGCGTGGACGAGATCCGAGACAAGGCGACCGGCGAGCTGATTGACGGCGACACCAAGATGAGTGGTAACGCTCGAGGAGGCCTGCACGAGACCCTGCTTGACATGACCGAGCAGAAGTCGCTGCTGATGTGCCGGGTGTTCCCGGCGTGACCCCGTTTCTACAAATGGGCGGTATAAGCAAGCGCTTCGGTGGCACGCAAGCGCTGCGCTCGGTCGATTTGACCGCCGAGAGTGGCGAGGTGCACGCTATCGTCGGCGAGAACGGCGCGGGAAAGAGCACGCTTTCGCGCATCCTGGCCGGCGCCGTACAGTGCGATGCGGGCCAAATCCGCCTCGGCGGTGAGCCGCAGGCGATCACAAGCCCTTTGCGTGGTCAGCAGCTCGGCATCCGCATGGTGGCCCAGCACGCCAACCTAGTGCCCAACCTCAGCGTCACGGAAAACGTCCTGCTCGGCGCCATGCCGACAGGCCGCTTCGGCTGGTGGATCGACTGGGCGGTCGCCCACCGCAGGGTACAGCAGGTTCTGGAGCGCATCGGCTTCCGGGGAATCGAAGTGCGGCGGCGCGTCGCGCGCCTCAGCGCCGCGCAGCGCCAGGTCGTGGAGATCGCCAAGGCCGTAGCGGTGAAGCCGAGGATCCTGATCATGGACGAGCCCTCGGCTGTGCTCGCGCAGGAAGACCTGACGAAGCTCTTCGCGCTCATCCGGCGCCTGCGCGATGAAAACGTGCTGATCTTCTATATCTCGCATCGCCTCGACGAGCTTTACGCGATCGCCGACCGCGTCACGGTGCTCAAGGACGGCGCGCTCGTTGGCACCGTGGATCCGCGCCGCACCCAACGCGACGAGCTGATCCGCCTCATGGTCGGCCGCCCGCTGCAGGACATCTTTCCCCGCCGGGATCCGAATTCTGGTCGCGAGCTGCTGTCACTGCGCGGTCTCGGCCGTGCCGGCAGCTTCAAGGATGTCTCGTTCACTGTGGCCGAAGGCGAGATCGTCGGGTTGTACGGTCTCGTGGGCAGCGGCCGCACCGAGGTCGCACGCTGCGTCTTCGGCGCAGATCGGTCGATGGGCGAGATCCGCATGATGAGCCGCGCATTGCGCCCGCGGTCGCCGCGCGATGCGTTGCGTGTCGGGATCGCCATGCTTACCGAGGACCGGATCGGCGACGGCCTTGTTCTGGGCCTGCCGATCCGCGACAACGTCAGCCTCGCGAGCTTCTCCGCTATGAGTCGGCGGGGAATACTCGATCGGCGCCGGCAGAGCGCGCTCGTGCAGGCGAAGGTGCGCGAGCTCGACGTGCGCCCCCCCGACATCGAGCGGCTGGTGGGCAAGCTGAGCGGCGGCAACCAGCAGAAAGTGGTGCTCGCGAAATGGCTCCTCACGAACGCGCGAGTGCTCCTGCTCGACGAGCCGACGCGCGGGGTTGACATTGCGGCGAAGAAAGAGATCTACGCCACTATCGCGGATCTCGCGGCGCGCGGCATGGGAATCCTGTTGATCTCCTCGGAGCTGCCGGAGATCCTCGGCATGTGCGACCGCACCCTGGTCATGCGCGAAGGCCGCTTGGTCGGCGAGTTCACGCGCGCAGAGGCGACCGAGGAGAAGATCCTGACCTGCGCCGCGGGCGGCGTGGAGGCGTCGCATGCGGGCTGAGGGCAGCGCGGCGCGCTTCGGAAGATGGTGGTTCGCCGGCGGTGAGCCGCGCCTGAGCGCGCTCGACTTCGGCCTCATCTTAGGCTTCGTCGCGTTGCTGCTGGCGGGCGCCTGGTTCGCCGAGGCCTTTTTCACCGAGCGCAACATGAGCAACCTGATGCGCCAGGTGGTCGCCAATGGCCTGATCAGCCTCGGCATGCTGCTCGTGATCCTCACCGGCGGCATCGACCTCAGCGTCGGCTCGGTGGTAGCGCTCGGCGGGGTGCTGTTCGCGGGCATCGCCGACCAGCTCGGCATCGGCGCCGCGCTCGCAATCGCGATCGCCTGCGGCGCCGCCGCTGGCTTGGTGAACGGCATAATCATCGCGCGCTTCAAGCTGCAGTCCTTCATCATCACCCTCGCGACGATGGGTATCGTGCGCGGCTGCGTCTACCTCTATACCGAGATCCCGCTCTCACCGTCGCATCCCGGCTTTCGCGACCTCGGCGCGACCCTGGTCGGGGTGGTGCCGTTTAGCATGATCATCATGCTCGGCTGCTACGCACTCGTCTGGTGCTACCTCAACCGCACGCCGGCCGGCCGCGCCACTGTAGCGATCGGCGGCAACGAGGAGACGGTGCGCCTCGCGGGCGTCAACGTCCAGCGCACCGTGGTGGGCGCTTACATGCTCTCGGGCGCGCTATCCGCGCTCTCAGGCGTGATCCTCGTCTCGCGCTTGGGCATTGCGCAGCCGAGCCTGGGCATCGCCTACGAGCTCGACGCGATCGCGGCTTGCGTGATCGGAGGCGCAGCGCTCGGCGGCGGCGCCGGCAGCGTAGGCGGCACGTTGTTCGGCGTGCTCATGCTCGGCGTGATCAACAACCTGCTCAACCTGGTGGGCGTGAAATCCTTCTACCAGGACATCGTGAAGGGCGCGGTGATCATCCTCGCCGTGCTGCTGGTTGCGATAAAAAGAGAAAGAAAATGAAGGTTCATCCACTCAATGGGAGGAGAATGACAATGAAATGCTGGACAGCAATGATCGTTGGCCTTTGCGGCCTCCTGGGACTCGCAACGCCCGCTGCTGCGCAAAAGGAGACGCGGATCGGCATCGTCACTCTGCAAATGAAGGCGCCGTACTTCATCGCCATGGTCCGGGCGCTGGAGGCCGAAGGCCGTGCACACAATGTGCGCACGTTCGTCGCCGACGGCAACGGCGACGTCGCCAAGGTCAACTCAGACATCGAGGACCTGCTGGCGAAGGGAGTTGACGGCCTGATCATGAACATCAGCCCGCTCGAAGCGCTGCCCGGCGGCATGGCCGCGATCAAGAAGGCCGGGAAGCCGCTCGTGCTGGTGAATCGGAAGCTCAAGGGAGGCGAGTACGACGCCTGGATCGGCGTGGACAACTTCAACACCGCAGCGGGCGTCGGCGAGGTCATTGCCAAGCGAATGGACGGCAAGGGCAACCTGCTGATGATCCGCGGTGGGCCGGAGGACAACAGCACCGGCAACGCCCGCCGCGACGGCGTCCTGTCAAAGGTGAAGGATACCGGCATCAAGGTCACCTTCGCGCCGGAGTTCGGCAAGTGGACTGAGGACGGCGGCATCCGCGTAATGGAAGACATGCTCGCCAAGCACAAGGACATCAACGCGGTGTTCTGCGAGGGTGACGTGATGTGCCTGGGCGCGCAGAAGGCGATCGCCGACGCCGGGCGCTCCACACAGATCCAGATCTTCGGCTTCGACGGCCAGAAGGCGGCTATCGAGCAGATCATGAAGGGCTCCAACTTCGTCGCCACCGGAGTCAACTCGGCCGACGAGATCGCGAAGGCCGGCTTCAGGACCATGATGGACCTGCTGGCGGGCAAGAAGCCCGCGCAGCAGGACTCGTCCCCGCCGGTGCAGGTGGTCAACCCGGAGAACGCCAAGCAGCTCTATAACCCGAGCGCACTCTTCTGACGCGTATTGGGAGGTTAAATCACGCTCGCAAGCGAAGCTGCGTCAATGCTCGGCGTGCCGGGCGTGGCGCAGTTCCGCCTCAGCTTGCGCTGGAAAGCTGATCGACGCGAAACCGCCTCTCCGACCGAGCCACGTTTGGTCGATCAGAACCAAACTGCAGATGGAGGGCCTCAAACGAGATCTTGCGCTATTCAACCTGGCGATCGACAGCAAGTTGCGTGACTGTGATGTTGTCGCCGTCCACGTCAATTGACATTGCACCCAATGGCTATGCGCTCGATCGTCGACGAACCTGCCGAGCTAAGGTCAATTAACGCACTGGTGTTCAGCCCCACGACGGCCAAACTTCGCCGATTCCGATTGGTCGAGGACCGCTAACGGTATAGGCGCTGGCGATGGCAGCCAAAGGCGCTATCTATGGACGCCCGATGACGTTCCGCGTTCACTCGGCGATGTCCAGTGAGATAGAGTTCCGACGAAGCTGGAAGGTTGGCTCGCATTAGTATAGTTGGGCCGGAGGCGAAGTTGGGCGCCGGGGCACAATATCGGCGCATGATCTCGCGCTGATGCGGCGAGTTGCGTTACCATGGCCGACAGACGCGGCAGGAGTTGGCGCCAGGCGCGCCAGAGGAGGAGGCCCGATATGCCACAGGATGGCGCCACCACTAGGTCGCCTCGACAATTCAAGATCGTCGGCACGCGACCGCTACGTCCCGACGGCATCGACAAGGTGACCGGGAAGGCGCGTTTCGGCGCCGATATGTACATGCCCGGCATGCTGTACGGCTTCGTTCTCAGAAGCCCCCACGCACATGCCCGCATCAAACGCATCGACGCGGCTAGCGCGCTCGCCCTTGACGGCGTCAAGGCGGTATTAACGTCCTCGGACCTCCCTGACCATGCGAACGGCGATCAGGGTTTACGCGATGCTCTCGAGAACGTCATGGCGCGCAGCAAGGCGCTTTACGACGGCCATCCCGTCGCAGCTGTTGCCGCGGTTAGTCCGGCGATCGCCCGACAGGCGCTGAAAATGATCAAGGTCGACTACGAGGTGCTTCCTCATGTTACCGATGTCGAGGCGGCGATGGCGCCCGACGCCCCAATTCTGCACGAACACATCTTCACTGAGGGTGTGCAGCCGAAGGCGGAGAGGCCATCAAACGTCGCGTGCCGGCATCAGTTCGGCCATGGCGATCTCGACAAAGGTTTCAAGGCTGCGGACGTGGTCATCGAGCGCACGTTCCGCACCGAGGCGGCCCATCAGGGCTACATCGAGCCGCACGCCTGCCTCGCTGACCTCAAGGCTGACGGCTCTGGCGACATCTGGTGCTGCACGCAAGGGCATTACATGGTGCGCACGATGTGCGCCTCCCTGCTCGGCCTCGACGTCTCGCGCCTGCGGGTGACGGCCTCCGAGATCGGCGGCGGTTTCGGCGGCAAGACCGTGGTATTCCTGGAACCGCTGGCGCTCGCCCTGTCGCGCAAGGCCGGCAAGCCGGTGAAGATGGTGATGAGTCGCGAGGAGGTGCTGCGGGCCAGCGGCCCGACCGCGTCGAGCGCCATGCGCGTCAAGATCGGTGTCAAGAAGGACGGGCGTCTCACCGCCGGCGATGCCGAACTGAAGTTTCAGGGTGGCGCCTTTCCAGGCTCGCTCGTCGACATGGGCGCCATGGCTGCTTTCGCGTGTTACGAGCTCGAGAACGTGCGTGTTGTCGGCTACGACGTCGTGTGCAATCGACCGAAGCTCGCCCCTTACCGGGCACCGAGCGCACCGATCGCAGCATTCGCGGTTGAGAGCGTGATGGACGAGCTCGCGGGGCGCATTGGCATGGACCCGCTCGAGCTGCGCCTCAAGAACGCCGCCAAAGAGGGCACGAAGTCGTCCTACGGCCCTACCTACCAGCGCATTGGCCTCGTTGAGACGATCGAGGCAGCGCGGCAGCACCCTCACTACAAGGCGAAACTGACCAAGAACCAAGGGCGCGGTGTGGCCTCGGGCTTCTGGTTCAACTTCGGCGGCAACACGTCGACGTCGCTTAGCATCAATGCCGACGGCACCGTCGCCGTCTCCTATGGCAACCCGGACATCGGCGGCTCACGCGCCTCAATGTGCATGATGGTGGCCGAAGAGCTGGGCATCCCCTATGATAGCGTGCGCGCCATCATTGCCGATACCTCCTCCCTCGGCCACAACGACGTCACCGACGGCAGCCGGGTGACCTTCTCCGCCGGCATCGGCGTAATCAACTCCGCGCGCAATGCTATCAAGGTGCTCTGCGCCCGTGCGGCGGCGATCTGGGGCATTCCAACCGACGCTGTCGTCTGGGAAAACGGAGCGGCGAAGCCCGCCGGACCCAACGCAGGCAAGTTCGAGCCACTCTCGCTCAAGGAGATCGCGGCGCAGTTCTCGAGCACCGGCGGGCCGATCGCCGGCCATTTCGAGTACAACGCCGACGGTGCCGGCGTGAGTTTCGGCACCCACATCTGCGACGCCGAGGTCGATCCCGAGACGGGTGCGGTCAAGATCATGCGCTATACGGTGGTGCAGGACGCGGGCAAAGCGGTGCATCCAAGCTACGTCGAGGGCCAAATGCAGGGTGGCGCCGTGCAGGGCATCGGATGGGCGCTCAACGAAGAGTATGTCTACGGCGCGGATGGCCGGCTCCAGAACCCGGGGTTTCTCGACTACCGAATCCCCGTCGCGTCCGACGTGCCGATGATCGATGCAGTGATAGTCGAGACGCCGAACCCCGGCCATCCGTATGGTGTGCGCGGCGTCGGCGAGACGCCGATCGTGCCGCCGCTCGCGGCTGTCGCCAACGCCATTGCAGCAGCGACTGGGGCACGGCTGAACCACGTGCCGATGTCGCCGCCACGCGTGCTTCAAGCCATCCTCGAGCAGACGAAGCCGAGAAAGCCGACCTAGTGGGCGAGAGCGGTCAGGCCAGGCGATGTAAGAAAGCAGCGAGGCTTGCGGCATGGTGCGTGTGAGGCTCGGAGGTCCACTCATGTCACAGGTTGGTGGCATGACGGAGTTCGAGGTCGAGGCCGCGACCATCCGTGACCTGCTCGCAAGGCTCGGCGAACTTTATCCGCAGCTGAGGCCTGTTCTCGACCGCGGCGTCACCGTCGCGGTCGACGGCACTATTTACCGTGGCGCCTTCCTCGCGCCAATTCCAGAGGGTAGCGAGGTCTACCTGCTCCCAGCTCTGGTTGGCGGGTAAAGGCCGCCAAATTGCACACGAGCTAGCGGCAACTGGACCTTTGGGCCGTCCCCCGCCAAACTGGCAGGGGTCGCGCCCCATCGCGCGGCGAACATTGGCCGCGCGACCGAGCCCCGCCTGGCCGGAGCCGCGGGCTCGGCCCCTTCGGGTTATGGTCGTTCGGCCGATGGCAACGATCCTCAGGGCTCCGATCCAAATCCGCAGCCCGGGCATAACGATTTCTGGTCGAAAGCAGTAACCAATTTAGTCCTCGAGTTCCTCTGTTTGGTCTGAGCGCCATGCCTCCGTCCCGGCCTTCGGATCACCAACGCCATCGGGACGCAGCGGCCGTCAAGGGTGGTCAGCGGCAACGGTAGGCCTGCCCTTGACGGCCGCGAGTTGTTGGCAGCGTAGTTCGGCCGGACATGCGGCTCGTCGGCACGAAGGAGCTTAGTCTTGCTTGGCTCGAGCCCTGGTCCTCGGGCAACCGGCTTTGCAAGCCGATTTGAACCAAGATGAATATCAAGTCCGACATGGCTGAGTGGGGGTACGCTTTGAGCCCAGGAACTTTGCAGCAAGGCTGCATCGCTCAGGACCCCGTCAAGCTCAAATCAATGTCGGAACGCGCATCTGACGCCCCTATGTCCAGGCGACGTCTGAAGAGAACCCTTCAATGCCGCAAACACGACCTAAGGGTGCAAAAGGAGTTTGGAATGAGCGTGGAATACTCCGAAAACACAAGGGAACTTCAGCCCCTTTGGGACTCCCAAACTTATGACATCCCTCAGGTATCACCGTCCCCACGGGGCGCCATGTAGCAACAAATAATCACAATGATTTTCAAGATTTTCTGCCAGGCTCTTGCCCCACTCTGACGCAAGAGGCGTTTCGAGGTGCAACAAACGAGCGACAAATTCATGGCACGGCCGATCGAGGCGGCGCGCCCCCATTTAGGTGAAGGGCTTTGGTTTCTCGTACGACGAGTACCCGGCAAGTTCAGCGCCGGATCCCGGTGACAATAGTGCGTGTCCAGGATACTCCATGAACCGGCCGCGAGCTTATGGCTTAGGACCAACGCCCTTCTTCGCTTCGACGTTTGCGACCCCAACAGGTCATCGGTGGGCGCCATCCTTGGCATACCGATTAACCCGCTCCTGCAGGCGCAAAAGCAAGGAAGCCCCGCAAGCCGCCGGGCCTCCTCGCATTAATTCATGCCAGCTTAGGTGGGATGACCGCCGCGACCATCACGGTCGAGCTGCTCCCAAATCGATTGCGGGACCTTGTCGGCGACGGCTGAGGCCGCGTAGCCTGACAGTACCGAAAGCGCCACAAGGGCAGCAACAAGCGTCTTCATTGCACCTCTCCTGATGCTGAGTGATGTTTCGATCCGTGGGCACTGGCAAGCCGCCAAGCGCATGCAACCATCGTTAGTTGTGATTGCGGTCGACCTGTTCGTAAAAGGTCTTAGCGTCGAACGCGCTGGCGGTGCCGGCGGCACTGGCGATGACCAGCAGAGCAACAAGGGCGGACATGGTCGTCTTCATGGTTATCTCCTCTCATCAGGCTCCAAAGTTGGACCTAATCAACTCGTCTGCACGACCCGCTGTAGGGCGGAGGAGACTGTTCTCTCATAAGCCGGTTGGCAGCGCTGTTACGGAGGGAACAAGGGGAGGCAATTTTGCTCGCCATGGCACGGCCGCACGCGATGCAAGGCGCCAGGCGGTCACTACCTCAGTCAGTCCCCCGTCGAGGCGTCGCGAGCTTTTGCGCGCGACGCTCCACTATTCTCACGCGCACTTTGATCGTGCGATCCGCAGCGCGGTGTGCTCGTTCGGGTGCATCGGCCCGTGTTTCCGGCGCGCTAGCCTTGCTTTGCTAAAGGCACAACGGCGGCCCGAGGCAACCTTAACCTCCGTCCCCCATGATCGTATAGGGCGCCCAAAAAAGTGGATGCGCGTGTGTGTAGAGTGTTTCGCCCGTTTCGTTCTTGCGTTCCGAGCTCTCCAGCACGGCCATCATCGACTGGCGCAGCAATTCGGCCCGGCTAAGCTGTGAGTTTTCCGCTTGGCGGCGAAACACCCCTGCGACAAGCTCTCGGGCAGATGCCGAGTCCACGGGCCAGTTGGTGACGAGCAGAGCTCGGCTGCCAGCGTAAAAAAACGCCCGACCGAGGCCCGAGAGCGCTTCTGCGCCTTGACCTGCACCCGCGGCCGTATTGCAGGCCGACAGTACCACCCAATCGGCATTGAGCCTGAGCGCCAGGATCTCATCCACCGTGAGCAGCCCATCTCCGTCGATGTCAGCAACCTCGGGCGCGGTGAGAGCAAGCGCGGGTTGTGTCAAGCCATCAAGGTCACCGGGAACCAGGCCGTGTGTAGCGAACACCACAACTCGGTAACGAGTAAGATCGATGCTCTTCACAATCTTTTCGTTCGCGTCTTTGCCGAGATAGAGCACCTTGCTCGGATCAGCTTGCAATGCAGAGGCGATGGCTCTCAATTCATCACCTGTGTCCTCGAGACGTGGCAGAGCGCCGAGAGTGGTACTGGGTAGCTGCTCGGTGCCAATTGAAGCGCGGCGATTGACCCTGGCACTGCGCAGAGTATCTGCCGCAGTTCGCGTGGGGTCAGCTATGGCCTCTTTCGCCTGCTCGACGTTGAAGTACGGATCGCCGAAACCGACGATTTGCTCACGCTTCATTGAGGGGACCGCGACATTGCGCAAAGTGCGCAGGGCCGCTGCCGAGGGCAAAGCCACAACCGCGTGCGTTCGCGCCAACCACTGCACGTCGCGATAACCGGCGAAGTAGGGCACTCCTTCGATTTTTGCTGCGACCTTGGCGGGTTCGGTGGGAAGGAGGCTCAAAGGGAGCAACCCGAGGGCGCCGTTTGTCACCACGATCAGGGTCTTGGCATCTCGCCAGCCCTGTGCGACGGGTTCCATCAAGAACTTGTACAATTCATGCGCACCCTCCACGTCGAAGTTCGGGATGTCGGTGACCCTCTCCAAAACCGGCGGATCAAGCGCGGCCCGTAGCACCGTCACTTTGCTCTGCAGCTGCGTGGCATTCAACGCCAATTGCGCAAAAGCGATTGGACCATCCTTAGGTATGGCCCATACAAAGCTTTCTCGGCTGCCGAAATAGAACGACAGCAGGGCTTCATCGGCGCGCAAGGATGCGCGGATATCGTCAACGGTTGTAGCGGCCGGCCTAATGAGGCTGGCGTATTCGGGGAAGCGGCGCTGAATTTCGCGCCTTGCTCCCTGCCTGTCCTTCCGAAGCCTCGCCAGTGCCTCTTGCAGATCCTTGACCGCGTTGGGATTCCGTTCCTCGGGAGGTTGGGCGAGAACATTGCTGAGGAGAGCTGCTTGCGCCACCGCCTGCTTGTGCAAATCCTGCTCCTTGCGCACGACCTCGCCCATCTCCGGGGTACGGGCGGCGGCACGGGCCGCGGACGACGCAAGAGCGTTCTGCACCGAACGGCCCCGAATAGCCTCTGACAACCGCAAACCCTCTTCGGCCCGGGTTGGAAGATTCGAGCGGGCAAGCAACGTGATATAGGCCTCGAGCACAGTCTGGAGGCGGCGGTCGGCCGATACCGTCACCGTCGCATCTTCGTCGTCCGCCTGATTAGTCGTGCCCAAAAGGACAGGAATCGCCAACGTGAATTCCCGCATCGCCTCTGCGTCACGCCTGGCAAACGTCAGACCCGTCGCGAGAACGGCCCGGGTCAAGGCCGTGTCGTAGTGCTTCTCTCCCTTCACGGTCTTGTGGCGGTCGAGGGCTTGGCGTGCATACTCGATACCCTTGTCGATTTCACGCGTGAAGTAGTGTGCGTAAATCCGCGTCCAACTCGAGCGGGCAAAAGCGCTGCGCTCTGCGGGCCAGGCTCTTGTCGAGGCATCAATGAGGACGAAGATTTCCTTGGCCTCATCATACCGCCGCTGAGGAAAGACAGCCGTAGCAAGCCGGCCGAGGGCATTGACGTAGGCACCGCTATCTCTACCATAGCCGATCGCGTCGAGGACTTCGATGGATGCCCGCGCCAGAGCCTCCAATTCCTTCAGGCGCGACTGTTCGAACAGCAGCTCAGACAGAAAGACAAGCATGTTGGCCGTGTCAGCGTGATACTTGCCAGCCGACTTCAAACGACTGAGCAGCGCTCGACGCATATCAATTTCGGCCTCGGCATGCCTGCCCTGCATTGCCTTAGCTCGACCGGCAAATAGAGCCGCGTAATCAATTGCGATTTCGAACGTGGCCGCCGGTACAGAATTGCTCCAAGATCGAGATTTCACGAGGGCGTCCCGATACCTTGCTTCGGCCCTGGTGTAGGCGACCTCTGCCTCCATGTATTGGCCCCGTGCGAGAAACAAGCGGCCTCTGCCATCCTCCGTGCTTGCTTCGAAGCTCGAGAGATATGGCTGGGCATTCGGCCACGCGCGCGCTTCCGCCAGGAGCGCCACGTTGCGCTTGACGTAACTCTCGGCCACGTTGATTTGCCCGAGTTGGAGAAGATTGCTGGCGGTACGCGTATTGATGCTGAATGCGCGCCCCTTATTGGGCGGCTCGGCGACGTTCAATCTTTGCGCCATTCTTTCGAGCAGTGCGATGGCTTCCCTGTGTTTTCCGTTCAGTCGCATTTGGGATTCTTGAAAAAGCTCGATACGGCTTCCCTCGCCCCCGTAGTCGGAGGCCTTTGTGACGGCCTTCTCGCAATCCGCGATCGCGTCGTGCAAACGCCCAACCGATGCGCGAGCTTGCGCCCGTCGGAAGTAGAAGTCCTTGAGCTTTCCGGCGTCGGCGTGCACCGGCGGCTCAGCGGCCGCATCGGCCTCCATCTTTGCCCGCTTCGCGGGATCCGGCTTTTCCTGATCGAGAATTGCCGTGATGTCCGCGATCGTGCGCGGCGGCGCTACAAATTGAGCGCGCTGGGCGATCGCCTCGGGTATGCCGCCCATAAGCAACAACCCAGCACAAAGGGCGCCCAGCACGCCCTTGCTGGAAACGCACGCGTTGGACACGCCCGAATACTCCCGCACAAGAAAGGCGTTTAGCAACAAGAGACTACCGTGCCTGGTCGAGATCGCCAAGCAATCACTCAGAAGTAGGCATACCGTTGCCTGGGATGGGTGATCTCGCCCCCGATCCGCGAGGCGTTTGCGCTCTTCCGCGGCGAGGAGCCGCAATCCCCGACACTGTCGCCGTTACCGAGAGCTCATTTTCGCAAGCTGCATCGAAGCGCAATGTCGTTGCTCAGAACCTTATTTTTGTGCCGCTGGCAGCCAGCAGGTTCGTGCGTTCGCGGTACTGCTGGGGTTGGTGGCACAGGTTTTAAATTTTACCGGTGCGGCAGCGGCCAAGCACCCATCGAGACCGCGAAGTTCGTCACGAACATCGTGCCCAATTCCGTCAACGGTGGAGCGATCGTGCTGGAGGCGCGGCTGTTCCTGCCCGAGGCGCCGATCCTGACGATTCCATCCGTGGTCATCACGCCGTCAAGCGCTGGCATCCGTTTCGAACGTGAAATCTACTATGCGGAAGAACTGGCTCGCGCCGGCGTTGCCGCATTTGTCATTGACAGTTTTGGCTCGCGGGGCCTTTCGAACTCTGTCGTGGATCAGCAAATTATGACGCGGTGGGCGGCAGCGAACGAGGCTGTCGCCGGGCTGAGATGACTGCACGGCGTGCGGTTCAAGAAGGATCGCATCGCCGTGCACGGTGTATCCAAGGCCGGGATCGTTGCGCTTGATCATTATGCACCCCGTTACTTGCCGGCAAGATTATGCACGGGTGTCCAGTTGTGGGCTTGACCGGATTGCAGTTGGCGTTGTGCACGCTCCAAAAAGCGCGCGGCTGGAGGATCTTCGCGCGCGAAAATAGCAAATGCCTCGATCGCGCCTGCAAAGTCAGCCGCACGCCAGCGCCTCAAGCCCATGGCATAATGCGCGGCGCATTCACTCTGCCAGGCTGTTTCCTGATCGCGAAGGGCCAATGGCTCGAAGATCACGACCGGTTCCTGCCGACCCACGACGCGGATGGTGTCGAGTTCGCGCCAAACGATGGCCGGCCCCGCCATCTTCACCGTCTCGGCCGAAGCGACGATCGAGGTGCCGTAGAATTTGTTGGCGCTTTCGAGCCGCGAGGCGAGGTTGGCGGCGTCACCCATGACGGTGTAGTTGAAGCGTTGGCGCGAGCCGATATTGCCAACCAGCGCTGCTCCGGTGTGCAAACCAATGCGTTGTTGCAAGCGGTGCCCCTGGAACAGCGACGGCGTCGCGCAATTCAATTCGTGCAGTCGCGTTTTCCCGGCGAGCGCCGCCTTGACCGCGTTCAGAGCATGCTGGGGATCCTCCACCGGAGCGCCGAACACCCCATCAATGCCATCTCCCACGTATTTGTCGACAAAACCACCGTGCTCGCCAATGATGTCCGTCATGGCCGAGAGATATTCGTTCATGAGTGCAACGAGTTCAGCAGGGCCGGTTTGTTCGGATATGCTGGAAAAGCCGGCGAGGTCCGATCGATATAGACTGACGGTACGGATTTCGCCGCCGAGGGTTGGCATTGTCTGCGAACGCATCATTCTCTCGATGAGCGCGGGAGCAACATAGAATGCAAAGTTGCGCCTTAGGAGGCGCTTGTCCTTGTCAGTTACCATGAACCTGTAGGCCACGGCCGCGACCAGGGCCGAGACTACCGACGTCTCGATGGTGACGATCGGCAACACCAAGGCCTTGGCAAATAGCACGACGGCGATGGCGAGCCCGACGAGCAGGCCCAGTACCGCCACAAGAACCACCACGGGGAAGCTGAACATAAAGACGGCAGCGACGGCGAAGCCGGACAGGAGAAAGCTAACGGCCCAGTTTGCAAACGTGCCGAGGTCGCTCAACCCCGCGTGCTGCAATAGGTTCCTGACCGCCGTCGCGTGTACATAGACGCCCGGGATCGAGGGTCTAACAAACTTGGGTGTCGCGGGTGGGGAAGTTCCCACGCAGCGTTCGCCGCCGACCTGCTCGCTGCCCGTTGCAAAGCGCTTTGATGTCAGGACCCGATCTTCGAGGTCAAGCCACACTCCAACCAGTACGACTCGGCCCGCGAAGTGGCGTCGAAAATAGGCAGCATCCCCGTTCTCCCAACATCGCCACAAATCCACGAACGCATAGGTCGGTACATCTTGGTCACCACCGTCAAAATTCAAGGTCATGGTGTTCGGCACGATCTCTGGCACGCGATAGCTGCCAATCTGAAGACCTTGCTCATATGTGACGGAAAGGCCCTGCATTCGCGCCGCCAGTTCGACGTCCATGGAGGGAACGGCGCGGCCGTCGATCGTCATTGTCAACGGTATGCGGCGCACGATGCCGTCGGGGTCCGTATAGAGGTTCAGCGGGCGGATATTTTCTTGATTTGCAACGGCCAAGCGTTGTGCGTCGGATGGCCCCAACGGCCGCTCTTGCGCTTGGACTTCGCCCAACACCAGCTTGCCTTGTCCCGCCGCGCTTGCCACCGCCCTCAGAAAATCACGGTCGAAGCCCCGCAGCCGGGCACCCAGCGTCTCCGCGCCAAACGGGATCTCGGATTGCTCGATCGTGCTTGGAAAGACGACATCGAAGCCGATCACGCGCGCACCGCCGTCAACGATGGCCGTAATGACGCGGCCAATTTCTCGCGTCCAAGCGACGCTCGGCGTCCCCGCGAACGGCTTGCTGCGATAGGTGTCCTCGTCGAACACGACGATCACCACGGGCGATTGTGCCGCGTCCCGGCGCGGTCCCAGCGTTACCCACCGGAGCCAAGTCAACACATCGATCGAAAGACCGTTCAGCCATTGCGCAGCTGGAAGGGCGACCACTCCGCTCGCAAGCGAGGCGATCAGCAGAAGAGCCAAGATTTGGCGTCGATGCAAACGGGCCAAGTCCACCTGCGCCTGGTTTAGGGAGGGGAAGACAGCCGCACGAGCCGGCTGAGGATAGAGAGCGAGCCAGCCTCTGCCGATTGATCAACTTTAAATGTCATTTCGCGTGCACCCACTCTGGCGCGATAAAGGCCCCCGGCGCTCAAAACGACGTTGCTTTTGGCAAGATCGACAAACCCTCCACACGATGCATTTGCTTGGGGGACCGGTATGGTGATGCGGGCTTCTGTCCTATCGAGCCGCTCGATGGCGAGACTGTCCGCGCCTGAGCCTACAAAAATCGGGGATAGGGCATAGACCGTGGGGTATGACTGAGCGGGGTTGGGGGTTTTGCGGAAGACCATGGCGCCGCTGCTGGTCGTCTCTTTAGTTGTTGCGCCTTTCTTTCCCGTGTCGCAACGTACCTTCTGCCGTTCGACGCTGCCGCTGTTAACCTCGCTTTCCTCTTTGCCGACAAGTACAGTGCCGCCGACGATGACCTCGCGCCAACACGAGTTGAAATAGCCGATCACCAACCGGTCGCCTTCGCCCAATCGAATGAATTGGCCCGTTCTCAGATAATCCATGAATTCAAGTCTGGCAGTCTTGCTTTCAATCTCCTCAACAATGGCGACAGGCGCTTGTGCGGCGGCGACCCGTGCAAAACCGATCACGGCGCAACAGTATACCAGCATGGCAATCGGTAATTTCATTTTGCAAAATCCCGCACGCAGCCTCGCAGAGCCGTAAGTATTCTTTTTCGTATCCCGAGAGGCTGGGGATGAGACTTGCAGATACCCCAGTTTCGGTCAATTGACTTTGGTCGGTGACGACCCACAGGGCAAACGGGACCAGGCAGCCTTTGCTGCGAGCTTTGAATAGGGCCCATTTATAAGGAATAGGCCCCCGTTCATGAGGTCAGCTTTGGTGTTTTTTCGGCTTTAACATCCCGCAAGTCGGAACCGACGTCGCTGACGCCGATCCCCGTAAGCTTCCGCGGCAATGCTTTTGCGTGGACTAACCTTCCTTAGGCCCCGCCCACGATGGCCCAACTCAGGGACGAGGCTCACATGCATCGATCGAAACGCGGCACAAGACCGCCGCGCATCGAGCGCGTCGCTGCCCCGTGGCCGGCCGCGCGGGAAGGAGCGAGTGATGTCCCAGGAAACGGAGGTATCGGCGCGAAGGGAGCGCGATTCTCAGGGGCGCCGCCGCCCGCCTGCCGCCAGCAAGCCGAGGGGTCTAAACTCCGTTAGACCGCATTTCCCCCCGCAAATGAGGCGACCCCCTTCGATGTAAGAACGAGAGTTGCCCGGGCCGGGCAGCGCCTCATGCAGGAGAGCCGAGCCGCATCCCGCCAGCAAAACCTTCAGACGACGAACTACCTTGCGGCCAGATGGCAGCGTAAACTTCCCGTTCAGGTTCAGCAGCGTCTGTCGATTGGATTAGGGGTAACACCTGATTGCTCGGTCAATGTCATAGTAATTGTATCATTCTCCCTTGTTCGACATGCCGGGGCCATGCCAGGGCTAGTTAGTATCGGGGTTCTTGTCGCCGACCTTTGAGGCTCAGCAGGGATGATGAAACGCGTCTGTTACGGCGCTTTTGCACTCGTGAGCACGTTACTGCTTGCGATGCACGTAAATGCCCAACCCCAACCGCCGCCGGAAGGTGCCAAGGTCTACATCATTTGGCCTGGTGACGGGCAAGTCATTCGTCGCGGGAAATTCTGGCTCCGCATGGGACTATCGGGGGCCGGAGTGGCCCCTGCCGGGGTCGACAAGCCCAACACCGGCCACCATCACGTCCTCATCAACACGGAGTTGCCAGCGCTCGACCGCGAAATTCCAAACGACAAGCACCACCTGCATTTCGGTCGCGGCCAGACCGAAGCTCGGATCGAATTGCCGCCGGGTCGGCATACCCTGCAACTGCTATTCGGCGACGCGAACCACGTTCCGCACCAGCCGCCGCTCTACTCCAGCAAGATTACCGTCGTTGTGACACCTTAGGGGAACTTTGATGCGATTAATCCCGCGGGCCGCTCGTGCGCTGGTTCCCTTCGTTGCCTTCTTGTCGTTTGGAGCAATGGCAAGCGCACAGCAGCATAGCCATGCCGCACCGCCGGCAGCGCCGGCCGCGGTCGGGCCGCGCACGCCAGCGCCGCAGGACGCCTACGTGTATATCGGCTGGCCAAGCGAGGGCCAGACCTTGAGCGCAGGCCGCATCAAAATATGGTTCGGGGCGCGCAACATCGGCGTGGCACCGGCCGGCGTGACCTTCGCGAACACCGGACACCACCACCTGCTCATCAATGTGCCCATCCCGCCGCTCGATGAGCCTATTCCGAATACCAAGAATCACTTGCACTTCGGCGCCGGCCAGACGGAAGCCTTTATCGACCTGACCCCAGGCACCTATACACTGCAACTTCTTATGGGCGACGCCGAGCATGTGCCGCACGATCCACCGGTCGCTTCGAAGAAAATAACAATCCACGTCCGCTAGGACGGCACGGGCCTGCCCAAAAACCGCTTAGTTCAAATCCCGCGCGACACGGAAACCGTGGGCGATGTAGCGCACCGAGGAATCGTAGTTGCCGCGCGCTGAAGCGGTGATGGTCTCGCGATCGGTGCGGAACGAGCCGCCACGCAGCACCCGCTTCTGGCAATTTTTCTGGTCGCGCGCGCTAGCATCTGTGGGCGCGCCCTGATAGTTCGGGAACCAGCAATCAGCAACCCACTGGGCAACGCCACCGTGCATGTCATGTAGCCCAAACGAATTCGACTTGAACGACCCCACCGGCAGAGGTGTCCTGGCGTCCTGCCTGCCACCGCAATCCGAACAGTTCGCCAGCATGGTGCCCACGGTGTCGCCCCACCAATAGCGCGTGGATGTATGAGCACGAGCTGCATACTCCCATTCAGCCTCAGTCGGTAGACGGTACTTTTCCCCCGTCGACCGCGACAGCCAAAGGGTGTATTGCTGCGCGTCATCCCAGCTAACGTTGTGCACTGGCGTGCGATAGTCGGCATTTGTCATGCGAGGCGTGAAACTACAACCTCCACCCTCCACACATGCCTTCCACTCACCCACTGTGACCGGGTATTGGCCGATGACAAAAGCGCGGACCGTGACGGTGTGCTGAGGCGCAGCGCTTGCATCGCCCTTGGCTTGTCCCATCGTGAACGATCCTCCCGGGATGCGCACCACGACAGGACAATCAGCGCAATCCTGGAATACCTGCCCCTTCCGATCGACAGTCGGCAGCGGTGCCATATATGCCATCTGCTCTTTCCTACTCGACCGTGTCTCGGGCGGCGGGACAGGCAGTGCGATGCCAGGCTTGGCTGTCGCGGAGTTTTCCTCAGCGAACCTCTTGGCCTCAGCCTGTTTCCCTTCTTCTTCGGCTTTCTGCAAACGCTCTGCTTCGGTCGCCGCCTTCTCCTCCGCAAGTCTCTTGGCTTCGGCGGCAGCTTTTTCCTCGGCCAGCCTTTTTGCCTCGGCCTGCTTCCTGACTTCCTCGGCTTTCCGTAAACGCTCTGCTTCGGCCGCCGCCTTCTCCTCCGCAAGTCTCTTGGCTTCGGCGGCAGCTTTTTCCTCAGCCAGCCTTTTTGCCTCGGCCTGCTTTCTGACTTCCTCGGCTTTCCGTAAACGCTCTGCTTCGACCGCCGCCTTCTCCTCCGCAAGTCTCTTGGCTTCGGCGGCAGCTTTCTCCTCAGCCAGCCTTTTTGCCTCGACCTGCTTCCTGACTTCCTCGGCTTTCCGTAAACGCTCTGCTTCGACCGCCGCCTTCTCCTCCGCAAGTCTCTTGGCTTCGGCGGCAGCTTTTTCCTCAGCCAGTCTTTCTGCCTCCGCCTGCTTCCCGACTTCCTCGGCTTTTCGTAGACGCTCTGCTTCGGCCGCCGCCTTCTCCTCCGCAAGCTTCTTGGCTTCGGCCGCAGCTTTCTCCTCAGTCAGTTTCTTGGCCTCGGCCTGCTTTTTGGCTTCCTCCGCGGCCGCTTTTTCCTCTTTCTCTCGGGCCACCCTCTCAAGGCTGTCCAAAAGACTTTGCGCTGCGATCGCGTGCGGCGAGGATTTGTTGCGTTCAATGAAGCGGCGGATTGCAGCCGGATCCTCCGAGTCCTTTATCCGGTCCCACGCGCTGTTCTCCCCCTGCATCCGTGCCAATGGGGCCGCAACTTCCTCCCTTTCCAGCATCCGAAGCCGCTCGCGCGCGAGATCGACGTACATGCCTGACTTGTGCTGGTTGATGAAGAGCTCCCAAGCCTTTCTTGTGTTGATGCGTTCGACCAGTTCGTAGTCGGCCCTCACTTCGGCCGGCGCGGCGGGCTTCGCTACCGCAACTGGCGGAACGAGCGAGACGCTACCTCCGCCGAGCGAGCCGTAAACGAACGGTTCCTGGTCGTTGCGGGTGTTCCTCAGCACCTCGTCGCGAACCCGACCCAAGGCGAGGCGGATATCGAGGCCCGGCTCGGCGATGTGCTTGATCAATGCCGTCGTGAACGGACTGTGTTCGCCAGCACCGTCCTCTGCCGTCGATCCGGCCTTGGCTGCGTACGCGATCAGCGTATTGTTAAGCATCGGTTCCACCTTGGAGAGACCGCGCGAAACGATCTGTCGCGTGGCTCCCCGACGCTGCATCTTCACGAGGAACGGGTTGTCGCGGCACGCATCGAGAACGACGAGACGCAGACGCGCCGCGGGCTCGATCGCCTCGATAATGCGTTCGAGCGAGATGGCTTCGTCCGTGGCGTCGTAATCTTGCGCGAGCCTGGCATCCACCGGGATCAAGTAGTTCTGGTCGGCGATCTGAATGCCGTGGCCGGCGAAGAACACCACGGCAATATCGGCGCCCTTGGCGACCGCGAAAAAATCGCGTAGTGCGCGCTTGAAGTCCAGGTTGCCAACGTCATTGCGCAGCAGGACGGTGTCGAAACCGGCTGTCTGGAACATCTGGGTAATAGCCTTCGCGTCGCGCGTCGGATTAGGGAGCGGCGCCGCGTGCTGATAGGCGCCATTGCCAACCACGAGCGCAACGCGCTTCTCGGCAGACGCCGTGGGGGAAACAATCAATAGGGCCAGTGCAAACGCACCCAACGCCATAACGTCGATAAGCCGGCGCATCAACGCAATCCCACGCTGCAACCGAGTCGAGCGCAATGGGCGGCCAAGGACCATGGAAAGCCACCTACAAACCGGACCTGCTACCATCATCTAGGCAAGGCTGCCGTAGTAAATCAGGGTTAGTCCCGAGGGCCGGGTAGGGTTTCCTGACAAAGCCAATGCGCTGCTCGGCAGCAACCGTGGCACAGCCGTAGCGCAGTACGGCATCGGACGGGGTTAGGCGGAGGTCTTTACCGTGGTCGCGGATGCCATCGCGGTGGCCTTCAGGCGAACGGTGTTGGCACGAAAAGTTGGCTCTCCTCCCGGCGAGGCACTGAATTCATTGGGGCCAATTCCGGGCCACCATCACCATCTGCGGCTAGCGTTGGCGGGATCTCTAAACTCTGCTTAGGTGGACTGCGAGAAGGAGAGGAGAGAACTCACCATGGCGAGGGAGCAGCTTACCCCCGGCCTCACGGCAAGGATCGAGACGGTGGTCGACGAGAAGCTGGTGGTCAAGCATATGGGTGGGGATGGCGTGCTATCAACTCCGTCGATGATCGGGCTGATGGAACGCGCGGCCATTCAGGCCGTGCAATCCCATCTTCCCGAGGGACACACAACGGTCGGCTTCGAGGTCAACGTTAAGCACTTCGGCGCCACGCCAAAAGGCCAGAAGGTTACGGTCAGGGCCGAGCTCCTGGAGATCGATGGCCGCAAGCTTCGCTTCAAGGTCGAGACGCACGATGAGGACAAGAAGGTCGGCGAGGGCACCCATCGAAGGGCGATCATTGAGGTGCAGAAGCAGGATTGAGCAATTGGAGCGACGCAGTTCAGCGCTGGCATCGATGTCGATACGGATCAAATGTGGTAGCGGCGACGGCCGACAGTTCAGAAAAGGTGACGCTGTCATCCGGCGTCAAGGATCCGGCCCGCACAGGCCCTTCGCGCCGGTTCAATCCGTTGCGCAGCAGTGATCAACCGCGAACGAGGAAATGCTATTTGGACTGAGCGCAGTCGCGAAAAATCTGGAGCTGGGCTTCGCTAAAGTAATCGGTCTTACGGTTCTTATTCCGGTGCGACAAGTGCAGGCAGAAGTCGGGCGTTATAGTCTTTGTGTAATCGTAGGTGACATCATTGACATCCGTCACCTCTAAATAATGTCTTTGTTCGCTGGCAAACTCGAGTGCAGATTTGGTGCTTTCAAATAAGAGGCCGATGAGAAGCGTTTTGCGCTCAAGAGGCGTCATGGCGCGCACGGGAAGTACCCGGACAGCAAAGTTAAGCCATTTTGTTGACGTTTCGCTTCTTCTTATCAAGGTCGCGATCAGGACACGCATCTCGGCCGGTGTCAGCAAATCTTCCAAAGCTTCTCGTGACAAATGTAGAGCCTCGAAGTTCTCATAGCTAGCATCGGAAACGATCTTGCCCAGCAGCTTTTCGCGCAAGTTGCTGGAGAAATTCACATGCCTAAGCGCAGCCAGAGCATGCGAGGCGTCAGCCTTAACGATCGACGCAATGGCTTCATGTTGGGCCTCAACCGGCAATCTCTCGCCGAATTTCTCTAACACCAGGGCGGCCGCTTCAGGAGTTAGCCCCAACGTGCTGCGGATGCGTGGTGCGAGCTGCGCAACCTCCGAATCTGTGATCCGCAACGTCGCAGTGTTGTTGGCAACGGTTGCCAGGCTTGCCTCACTGAACACCTTGCTGCGGAGTTCTCGACGGTGCTCTTCCGTCAAGCGATTCACTTTGGAGAGGACGGCTACTGCTTCGTTGCCACATCCGGGAGAGGCGAGAATTCGTTTGATCAATTCGTCAAATTGCGATGCATTAAGCATGCTTGACTTTCGAGCCACAGTGGAAAGCATTTCGGGCGTACTTGCGAGATCCATGAACAGCGCAAAGGCGCGATCTCGATCGATGAGACGCGAATTATCTTCGGTCAGCAACTGCACCAGGGTGGGCAGGTGCATCTCATCGATGGCTTCCTTCTCCGTAAAGGACTTACTCCAAACTGCACCGGGTATTGTCGCCTCAGCTTGAGGCGATAGGCTTAGCTTCAGGGGACATCTGGCTTCGTTTGGCACGATGCTGCGGCAGAGCTTACTAAGCAATTGTTCATGCACTTCGGACTTGTCAAATAGCGCGATGCGCCATGACCGGGATTTGCCGATCTCTTCCGTCAGTATGGCAGTGGCGGCGCTTATGACGGGTGTTGAAAGGTCTTCTTCATTACTTCGCCGAGAAATGTACGGTTCTGAGTAGCGATACTGAACGTCAGCGGCTTTGACCGTGGCTGTTCCCACTACATTGAGCACAACTTTATCACCGGCGCGACCCGTAAGCAGCCACACCTTGTCCGCAGGCAGTCGAGCCCATTCGCTCGCAATAAAGACGCGCCCATCTCTGGATACGACGGCCGACGATTGCGGTATCTGTCGGGCGGTTAGCCAAAGTGGCAAATACAGCCACGTCCAGGTGAGTATGAGCCATCCCCAAAACCGTGCGGTTCGGTCTGTTGACGAAGAAACGGCTAGCGTGATGAGTATTGCAACCGAGGTCACAAAGCAGACCAGCGGCCAGAACGCCCCGGCGCTTGTCAGCCAAACAGTCCCGTTCCAGCGCAAATATTGGGCGATGCCGACGCCCAATATACACGGAATGACACCGAACACTGTCGCCGTCACGAAAGCTTTCCGCCGGATTGTGGAGTTCTCCATGCAATGTTCCTCCCGGAAAACGCAGAGGAAAGAACCGGATCGGGGGTTGCACATTATAGCGGACACTAGACCGCTTGTGCGAGCGAACATGGGGAGCGCGTGAGCGCGGGTGCCCCACGTTCCCACACTTCATTTCAGTTTAAACCGTATAGTCCGGCGGCGTCGACGTCGACGAGCAAGGCTTTGGCATGGTGACCGAACAGCGGATGTACACGCTGATCCGGCAGCTGGCCCCGATCGCGGACCGCCAGTTCGAGATCGAGTTTTTCGGCCCTGGCCTGGAGGTCTTCGCCTTCGCGTTCGGCTGCTCGGCCAGTGACGTTCAGACCAACGGAGACTTGCCATGAACGGGCACTCGGAAAGGATCGACCTGAAGGTAGTGCCCGCCGCGCACGTGAGGGCTGCGGGCCAAGTTCCCATAGCCAGAGGACAGATGGCGACGTAGGCGCCACGATGCCGTCGCTATCGGCTATGGTTCTCGGCAGGTCCGAACTTGACGAGTTGAGGAGAGAGGCATGCCCCAATTCGACGCCATCATCATCGGCACCGGCCAGGCCGGCCCGTCGCTCGCACATCGCTTGGCAGCTGCGGGCCAGCGTGTGGCGGTCATCGAGCGTCACCACTTCGGCGGCACCTGCGTCAACACCGGCTGCACGCCGACCAAGACGCTGGTGGCGTGTGCCTATGCAGCGCATCTCGCCCGCCGCGCCGGAGATTACGGCGTTTCGATCCCAGGCCCCATCAGCGTCGACATGAAGAAGGTCAGGGCGCGCAAGGACTACGTGCTGGGCTTCTCCAACCGCGGCGTCGAGCGGGCGCTGCGAAGCAATCCCATGATCACCATCTATCAGGGGCACGCACGCTTTACAGCGCCGCAGTGGGTGGCGGTCGGCGGCGAGACCCTGAGTGCGCCCAGGATTTTCATCAACGTCGGCGGCCGTGCGGCCGTGCCGGACATCCCGGGGCTCGACGAGGTCGAGTACTTCACCAATAGCAGCCTACTCGACATCGACTTCCTGCCACCGCATCTGATCATTGTTGGCGGCAGCTATGTCGGACTTGAGTTCGCCCAGATTTACCGCCGGTTCGGCAGCGAGGTGACAGTAGTCGAGATGGCGCCGCGCCTGATCCCACGCGAGGACGAGGACGTCTCCGCCGCGGTCGCCGGCATCCTTAACGCAGAAGGGATTGCGCTCCACTTCGGCGCCAGCGACCTCAAGCTTGCCAAGCGTGGCAAGGACATCGTCGCGAGCTTCGATGCCGGTGGCCGCAAGGAGGTGACCGGCTCACATCTGCTGATCGCGGTCGGCCGTCGCCCCAATACCGACGATCTCGGCCTCGACATGGCCGGCGTCGCCGTCGACAAGCGCGGTTTCATTGACATCGACGATCAGCTGCGCACAAACGTGGCGGGCATCTGGGCGCTTGGTGACTGCAACGGCCGCGGCGCCTTCACGCACACGGCCTACAACGACTTCGAGATAGTCGTTGCCAACCTCCTCGACAACGATCCACGCCGTCTCAGCGACCGTATCCCGGCCTACAACCTATACACCGACCCGCCACTCGGTAGGGTCGGTCTCACCGAGGCGGAGGTGCGCAAATCAAACCGGCCGGTCTTATTGGCCAAGATGGCCATGGAGGATGTGAGCCGCGCCTTCGAAAAGGGCGAGACCCAGGGCTTCATGAAGATTTTGGTCGATGCCGAGACCAAGAGGTTACTCGGCGCGTCGATCCTCGGGGTCGGTGGTGACGAGGTGGTTCATGCGATCCTCGACCTCATGTACGCTAAAGCCCCCTACACGGTGATGCAGCGCGCCGTCCACATCCACCCGACTGTGTCGGAGCTGCTGCCCACCATGCTCGGTGATCTCAAGCCTCTCGGCTAAGCGATGCACTTTTCCCCTACCGACAATGTAAGGCAGCTACGGAGCAGGCGAAATCGCCCATGGCGCAAGTAGCGTTGGCAGCGAATATGTCGCTGATCTGCATCGCGTCGTCTTCGATTTGCTAGGTTTGCAGACGCCTGACATACCGGCTTCGGGTCTTGGCCTCGGCCGTTCCCCCTCACCGACTGGATGACCCGCGCCTTGGTCCCGTTTAGCATCAGCCTCGAGCAAACCCGCGAGGCCCGTAAACGGCCGGAGATGCACAGGAGGAAGCCCGTATGAATGCCGAGCACGATAAGAAATGGCTCGTCGCGCGCCGAGACTTCCTGAAATCGAGTGCAGCTTGGGGCGTGGCCGCTGCCTATGGCGTCGCGCCAACCCAAGGCCTTGCCCAAGGCGTACCGCTGCTGTTCGACGGCTCGCAGTTCATGCTGAAACCGGCCGAGGCCAATGCCAAGCGCGGCGGCGTGCTCCGGATCTGCGTGCTCTCGCGCCAGCCCCACTTTGACGTGCACCAGTCGGGCACCTTCTCCAACATCTCGACGCAAGCGTGCCTGTTCGACAATCTGATCCGCCGTGATCCGCGCGACAGCGGGAAGTCGATTATTCCCGATCTCGCACACAGCTGGGAAATCAAGCCCGATGGCACCAGCTATACGTTCTTCCTGCGTCGGGGCGTGCAATTCCACGACGGCGCCGAACTCACCGCCGATGACGTCAAAGCCACCTTCGACCGCATCGCCAAGCCGCCGTCCGGGATTGCCATCCCACGGTCTAGTCTGTTCAGGGCGGTCGAGGAGATCCGCGCCCGCGACAAATACACGGTCGAGTTCAAGCTCGCGGAGGCCCGACCCATCAACTTCATCATGTCGGCCATCGCCTCCGGCTGGAACGTCATCGTGCGCAAAAAGGTGCTCGAGGACAACAACTACAATCTGCGTCGCGTCAACACGCTGTCCGGCACCGGCCCATTCGTCTCGCTGAAGCGCGTCGAGAACGAGGTGTGGACCTTCGAGCGCAATAAGAACTACTGGAACCAGGACCTGCCTCTGCTCGACGGCCTCGAGGTCTACCACGCGCTGCCATTCTCATCCGAGATGGCCTCGGCACTACTCTCCAACCGCGTTGACTATGTACGGGTCACCGATCCAGCCACCATGAAGCGGGTGGCACAGACGCCGGGGATGAGCGGCACCCAGTACTACCAGAGCTTCATCCACGCGGTGTGGCCCAACAACAAGAAGAAGCCATTCGACGATCCTCGCGTGCGCCGGGCAATGCACCTGGTGCTCGACCGACCCGTGCTGGTCGAGGCCGTGAAGGACCTGGCCCCGACCATGGTCGGCGGCTTCATCTACCCTTTTTCGGAGTTCGCAACCCCGCAGGACGAGCTCGAGAAGCGCGCGGGCTATAAGCCCGACCCGGCGGCCTCGATCAAGGAGGCGCGCGCGCTGCTGCAGGCGGCCGGCGCCGGCCAGGGGTTCGGGGGCCTCGATTTCCTCGTCCGCGACCTGCCGAACACGAAACTGTGGTCGCAGGCGGTGCAGGGTATGCTTCAGCAGGCGCTTAACATCGAGACGAAGCTGCGCGTCGCGCCGGAGTCGGTCTGGTTCGACGACGCCAAGTCGGGCAACTTCGACATGCTGATCGGCGTCATCCTCTCGTCCCTGCTCGACCCGTCGGACTATTTCCGGGCCTGGTACAGCGCTGACGGCCCGCAAAACCACGCCTTCTGGAACAACCCGACGTTCGACGAGACGCTCCTGAAAATCGACCGCGAAGTGAATGCCACGAAGCGGCTCGGCCACATCCGCGCGGCCGAGAAGCTCATGGAGGACGATCCGCCCCTGTTGCCAATGGCCTGGGAGAAGGCCAACGACGCTTGGTACAACTACGTGAAGGGCCTGAAACCGCAGGAATATTTCGGACTCTACGACGTCAACCGTTACGATGTCGTCTGGCTTGAAAAATGAAGCCCAGCTCGAGCATACCCCTGGACGGCATGGAGGCCTCGTGAAAGGAACGGCGATGAACGTGCTGATGCCGACGACGGTCGTCGGCAGCCTGCCGCAGCCGGACTGGCTGGTGAGGAAAGACGTCATGCTCACCAGTGCACCGCCGCGCGTCCGGTTGAAAACGATCTGGCGCGTCGAGGAGCCTTATCTCGAGGAAGCTCAGGACGATGCGACGGCGCAGGCGGTGCGCATGCAGGAGGCCGCGGGCATCGACATCATTACCGACGGTGAAATTCGGCGCGAGAGTTACTTCAATCGCTTCGCCAACGCACTCGGCGGCATCGATATCGATAATCCAGCCGAGGTCGAAGGGCGTCACGGGACGCGCCAGATCGTGCCGCGCGTGGTTGGAGAAATCCGCCGCCCACATCCGGTGCAGGTGCGCGACGTCGAAGTCCTGCGGGCGCTGACCAGCAAACCGATCAAGATCACGGTGCCCGGTCCGTTCACCATGATGCGGCTCGCCAAGGATGAGTTCTATGGTGACAAGCGCGCACTGCTGATGGCCTATGCAAAGGTCGTGAACGAGGAGGTCCACGACTACAAGAAGGCAGGTGCCGACATCGTCCAGCTCGATGAACCGTTCATGGAGTTTTTCGTCGGTGAAGCCAGTGAATTTGCGGTTGATGGCATCAACCGCTCGATCGAAGGCATCACCGAAACCACCGTTGTGCACCTGTGCTTCGGCTATGGGCACTACGTCAAAGTGGACAAGCCCAATACGTACAGCTTCCTCGCGCCCTTGAATGCTTGTGCCGCGCAGCAGATCTCGATCGAGGCGGCACAGCCGAACCTCGATCCGCGAACACTTAATATGCTGCCCGACAAGGTCGTGATGTACGGCGTGCTCGATCTGAAGGACCACAGGGTGGAGACGCCGGAGATTGTGGCCCAGCGTATACGAGGCGCACTCCGGCACGTCACACCCCAACGGCTCGTCATTGCGCCCGACTGCGGCATGAAATACCTACCGCGCGCAGTGGCATTGGCAAAGCTCGAGGCGATGGTGGCAGGACGCGATATTGCGCGCGCCGAACTCAAAACCTGACACTGTCACCTGGTTCGCAGTACACCACACAGCGGACGCGAGCGATGACGCGAAGTTCCGGTCGGAGTTTGCGCTCAGGCTAATGTCACCAATGTATAGCCGGGTCAATGCGTGGGCATCCATTAGGGTGTGAGGTGCAAGGCCTTGTCGACGATCGGAGCAATCCGAAAGCTTTCGTCGGCATCGGTCTTGTGATGGTGGTCGGCAAGCATCTCGAGCGCGATCGCACCGCCGATCTGAGCCTCGGCTCGACTCCAGATATGGGCATGCCGCGCGGCGTGGTCGGGGAAACGAGCGTGGTGCCGGGGCGCCGCGATCTTGCGGCCCGCTGCGGCAAGGTCATCGGTGCAATGTCACGGACGAACATCCATACGTTTGACACACTCATTTCGACGGCGCTTGGGACGGGCCTTGCGAAAACGGCGTGAGCCGATACACTTGGCGTCACCGATCGCCGACAGCCGGTCGTCGCACCGCAATTGCCAAACTCACAGCTACCGGCGATCATACTCACCGCGCAGTGGCGGGCATTATTGACCTGACGAAAGATTATTGCGTCACAACGATGGGGCCTCTCATGAAGTCCAGCTGGATTCTGGCCGGTGCCGTGGCCGCAGGCATCCTACTTGCGGCTTTGCAACCGGTTGCAGCGCAGCAAAGTACACTCCGTATTGCAGGCAACTTCGCCGCCGAGCACACCTCGAGCAAAGCGATGGAGACGTTCAAGACTGAGCTGGCTGCGCGGTCGAATGGCAATCTATCCGCCGATCTTTTTTCAGGCATGCAGCTCGGGGGCGCCAAGGAAAATATCGACGCCGTCCGTGCCGGAACCATCTTCGCAACGTGGGTCGGCGTCGCCTTCGTTTCCCGGCTCGTCCCGGAGGTGGAAGCAGTGAGCTTGCCATTCGTCTTCGAGGGCCGCGCGCAGGCCATGCGAGCGATTGACGGTCCGGTGGGAGACCTCATTGAGGAGAAGCTCGCGGCAAAGGGCTTTACGGCGCTGGGCTGGATGGAACTGGGATCGCGCCATGTAACCAACTCGAAAAGGCCCCTGAAGACCCTAGATGACTTCAAGGGTCTCAAGATTCGAATGCAGCCGAACGAGACGCATCTGGCTACCTTCCGCGCGCTCGGTGCCAATCCCGTCGCGATGGATGTCAAAGAGCTCTATTCGGCGCTCCAACAGGGCGTCGTCGATGGCCAAGAGAATCCTTATCCAGTCATCCATGCCAATCGGTATTTCGAGGTCCAGAAATACCTTTCCGATACGGGGCATTTCTTCGACTTCATTATACTCATCGCCAACAAACGGATCTTTGAGGGTTTCAACGCCGAACAGAAGAAAGCGGTGAGGGAGGCGGCTCAAGCCGCCGTAGCTCAACAGCGGCGAATGGCGGCCGAGGCCGAGGTGGCGACCCTTGCAGAACTCAGGGCCAAGGGCATGCAGTTCGATTCCATATCGCTGGATACCCGCGCTTCACTGCGGAGAGCAAGCGCCGGCATCATCGACGACGTAAAGAAGCGGGTCGGTGCAGAGCTGGTCGACAAGGTTATGGCCGAGGCGGTCAAACGATGAGCGCTGCCAAGCCCGCCGGCCGGGCAGGCTTTCTGCGGCGAGTGTTGGATGCGATCAACTCGGTCGCGACCCTGCTTGTCATCGTGATCATGGCCGGCATGGTTGTGGTCGTTTCAGCGCAGGTCTTTCTGCGTTATGTGATGAACCTGTCGCTCGACTGGGCGGAGGAAATCTCACGGCTTTTGTTCGTGTGGTCGATTTTCCTTGCCATTCCACTCGGCATTAAACGAGGTTCGCATCTGAGCGTCGTGCTGCTCACGGAGCGGTTGCCGCCAAGCCTCCGCACCAGATTGTTCCGCGCTATGAACGGGTTCGCCATGGCACTTATGGCGGTGGTCGCATGGCAGGCGGGCGTTCTCGCGCGCGACCAGTGGGATGAACCCATGAGCACGCTCGACATCAGTGTCGGACTTTTCATGCTGCCGCTCCTGATCGGGGCCACTCATTCCCTGCTCCATTTGCTCGTTGGCGCCATTGATGGCGTGCCAGTCGAGGCGCCACTAGGGATCGAATGAGCATCGCGGCAACAGTTGCTTTTCTGCTCTTTTGCCTGCTCGGCATGCCGCTTGCTTTTGCACTCGGATTCAGCGCGCTCTTGGCTCTGCCGCTCGGCGGGGTCGATTTGAACATGCTGCCGCAACGCATGATGCATTCCATCAATGCATTCCCACTGATGGCGATTCCGCTGTTCATGCTGGCGGGGGAACTCATGCTCCGCGGCGGTCTTGCCGAGCGCATGGTCGAACTCGCCAATGCCTTCATAGGCCGCGTCGCGGGTGGATTGGCGCAAGTCACGATACTGGCCGGCGCCGGCTTGTCGGCGGTCTCGGGCGCCGCGGTCGCTGACGCGAGCGCGCTCGGGACGCTGCTGATGCGCGAGCTGACGAAGGTCTACGGTGTCGGCTTTGCGGCGGCGATCATTGCGGCGGCAGCCGCCCTTCTCGGCCCTATCATCCCGCCGTCCAACGCCATGATTGTCTACGCCTACATGGCGGGCAGCTCGGTATCAGTGGCCGGGCTCTTCATGGCCGGTGTGGTGCCCGGCATCCTGCTCACGATCGGCATGATGGTGATGGTCTACGTCATCGCCAAGCGCCGCAGATATCCGCTCGCTGGTGAGCCGGCAACGCGTGCCAGCATCTGGAAGGAGATGCGACGCTCGTGGGTGATCTTGCTGATGCCGGTGGTCGTCATCGGCGGCATAGTGGTCGGCGCGTTCACAGCCACCGAAGGAGCTGCGATTGCAGTTGTCTACGCGCTGCTCATAGGTTTCTTCATCACCCGCAAGCTCAAACTCCGGGACCTGCCGGAGTGCCTGTTAAAGGCAGCCATTACCACGGCAACGGTTGGCGCTCTCATTGCCTTTGCCTCGACCGTCACATTCCTTATGACGGTCGATTTGCTACCTGCGCGCCTTGCCTCTGCAATCCGCGCCTACACCTCCGACCCCCTCGTCTTCAACCTGCTTGTCGCGGCGATGCTGTTCGTGGTCGGCACGGCCCTCGAAAGCAACGCAGCCTACATTATGCTGGTGCCGCTGCTCCACCCCATCGCCATGGCCTACGGCCTCGATCCGCTGCACTTCGGGTTCCTGTTCGTCTTCAATCTCGTCCTCGGCATGCTGACACCGCCGGTTGGCGTCGTTCTGTTCGTTGTATGCGGCATCGCCAACATCACCATGGGCCAGATCATGCGCCATGTCTGGCCCTTCATTGTCTTCGGTTATGGCCTGCTTTTCCTGTGTATATTCTGGCCGCCGCTCGTGACGGGCCTCCCGCGCGCACTGGGGTTTTGATCTCGATACCGGAGGCCGATCTTGTGGCATGCATCACCGAGCTGATGGGAGACAACCATGCGGCCACGCTCCGGCGCTTTCTGCCTCCTTCTTGTGGTGCTCTGCTTGGCTGGTGCGCCTCCAGCGCGCACGCAAACCTCGACATTACGCCTGAGCTTGCCGATTTCGACCGACAGTCCAATCGGTCAAAACGTCCGCGATTTTGCGCGCGAGGTTGAAGCGCGAACGCGAGGTGCGGTTAAGATAGAGTTTCAGGACAAGGTTCGGAACTATGAAGAGAACGAGGTTGTGTCGGCGGTTGCGTCGGGGGCGATTGAGATGGGTGCCACCCAGCTCAATCAATTCGCCTACGACGTTCCGCTCGCTGGAGCCTTCCTGCAACCCTTCATGTTCAACTTCGACGCGCTGGTTCAAGCCGCAACCAAGCGACGACAGCGAGATCCGAGCGCTAATCGAGGAGGAAATCCTCTATTGGACCAACGCCCGCATTCTGTGGTGGCAGCCCTACGGTTCGGGCGTCATCTTTTCGAGGAAAACACCGGTCACCAATCCGACGGCGATCGCCGCTCGCGCTGTGGGTACCCCAGACGACCAGATGAAAGAATTGATAAGAATCTGCGGCGGTAATCCATATCTGGTTTCGCCGTCTGGCCTTTTCGATGAACTGCAGAAAGGAACATTCGATACGGCCGCGACTGACATCATGAATGTCAAGGAGCGCGCTCTATGGCTGGTCGCGGACACGATTACCAACCTGCGGCATGCTCCAAGTCTATTTGTGGTCGCCATCAACGAGAAAGCGTGGCAAAGCCTCGCACCCGAAAATCAGAAAATCTTGCACGAGCTGGCACAAGACGCGCAAAGTCGCATGTGGGAGCGCTTTGCGGCGACCAAGGCTGAAGCGTACGCGTTTGCCGTGCAGAAGGGCATGAAGATCGTCGAGCTCTCGGCCGATGATGTCGCGGCTTGGCGAGCCTGCAGTTCCCCCCTTCTCGAAGCGTACATGGAGCGTACCGGAGACGCTGGACCGAAATTGTTCACGGCTTACGGCAGGCTCCGCACCGACGCCTGCTGCCGCGAGGCACCCGAAGAAACGCCATTCAGTCACCGGTGAAATGCCCGGCGAGCCGTCGGTCCGCTCATAGAGTCCGTTTGCGGGTTACGCTCGGAAAGACGAGGCATAAGCATGAAGTTTCCGGAGTGTTTCAGAGAGGTGTCGTTCTCGAATTGCCTTCGTCAGAGCTTTGGGCCGTCCCCCGCCGTACTGGCGGCGAACATTGGCCGCGCGACCGAGCCCCGCCTGGCCGGAAGCCGCGGGTCTCGACCCATTCTCGGGTTATGGTCGCTCGGCCGATGCCAACGATCCTCCAGAGCTCACGGTCCAAATCCGCAGCCCCGGGCATAACGATTTCTGGTCGAAGCCAGAGTACGCATCAACCCTGTTCCTCTGTTTGGTCTGAGCCGCCGTTCCTTCGTCCCGGCCTGCGGATTGCCCCCTTCGAGAGCGTAGGTTTGGGATCGTTTAGGCGCGCAGCCTCAAGCTCCTTTCTAGACGGTCGATGTTCGGTGCATACCCACAAGTTGTTCGATCACGGCAAAGTAATACCTATGGGCTCCGCCGCAGCACGGAGCCTCTCTGCCCAGAATTGGGAGGCAGCCACAACAGATGAGCGACGTTGCGTCCCGGCGCTGGCCGTGCTGCCATCGGG
This sequence comes from uncultured Alphaproteobacteria bacterium, assembly GCA_963820375.1. GTDB lineage: Bacteria > Pseudomonadota > Alphaproteobacteria > Rhizobiales > Hyphomicrobiaceae > AWTP1-13. The sequence goes on from CAWFZX010000029.1 coordinate 50,929, forward strand.
CTCGCGCCCGTAAGGACAGGCTTGCGGTGGCTGACGTCGAGCTTGACCACCGTTGCACCCAACGGGCGTGGACGAACGACGTCCATTGCCATGCAGCACAGCGAGCAAAATCGAGGAGAGCAAAATCGAGGAGAGAGCAGCCGTCAGCTCGCTCGAAAATAGCGCTTACGCGCCCTCCGATCGAGGACCGACATCGTTGCACTCGGATCAGGCGATCGGTCCGCGTCTTGCGGGTCTGATCATCACCCAGTAGGCAATGGCGCACGTGCTGAAGGTCGCACCGAGAAGACAGACCCCCAGCCAGCCGGCGCGCGCATACGTGAAGGTCGACGCAACCGCTCCGCTGCCGCAGCCGATGGAATAGAACAGCATGTAGGCGGCAGCGATACGGCTCTGTGCCTCGGGACGGAGGCGGTAGATGACGCTTTGATTGCTGACATGCACGGACTGGAGCCCGAAGTCCATCGCCAGAATTCCGAGCACCAGGCTCCAAAACGAGACCGGCAGAAACGCAATGGGGAGCCATGCAGCCAGCATGATGGAAAGGCTTTGCGCAGTGACCCTTCGGCCATCGCCTCGATCTGACCGTTGACCTGCAATCGTCGCTCCCAGCATCCCGGCCAGACCCGACAACCCGAAGAGGCCGATCGCAGCGTGCGAGAGGGAGTGTGGTGGAGCTGAGAGGGGCAGAACGAGCGGGGTCACGAGCGACGTATAGGCCGCGAAGACGAGTAGCGCCAAGACTGCCCTGTCGCGCAAAATCGACTCGGACTTAATCAAGTGAAGCAGCGAGCTGACCAGGCCGGCGTACGGCGTTGACTTGTGCTGCCGCTCCTCGCGGGGCAATGCGCAGAACAGCAGCGCAGCAACAATAAGCGTCGCCGTGGCGGACGCCATATAGACGGTGCGCCAGCCAGCGAGATCAGCCAGCATTCCGGTTCCGGTACGGGCCAGTAGAATGCCGCCGACGACACCACTGGTGACAAGACCCACGACGCGGCCACGCTCGGCAGGGGGCGCCCGGATCGCGGCGTACGCGACTATAACCTGGATCACGACAGCGAGCGAACCCACGCCCGCCATGCCGGCGAGCAGTACGGTTGGTGATGGCGCGAGGGCGACAGCCAGGAGGGCAAGCGCGGCGAGCACCGATTGGCCGAGGATCAGGCGGCGGCGGTTCAGGAGATCACCGAGCGGAACGACGAAGATCAGCCCGAGGGCATAGCCAACCTGCGCCACCGTGACGATGACGCCGGCCGAAGCGTGATCGATCCGAAACTCGTCCGCAATCATGTCGAGCATCGGTTGGGCATAGGTGATGCCGGCGACGGCCAACCCGCACGCGATGGCACACAGGAGCAGCACCGGGCGTGGTAGCGCCGCGTCAGCCGTGGCTACAGAGACTCTTTGCCTCTCACTGTCGACGGGCTGCTCCCGTGCCTTGATGGTCATTGGCATCCTTTCCATCCCGGAACCAACGCTTTCGAGGCGCGGCTTGTGCACGCGGCACATGAACGCCGAGTGCTCCGGTGCAGCCAAGAGGGTTCTGGTGGACCGCCGCCTCAAGCGGCGGATTTCAGTACGACCGATTGAGCGAAGCGCCGGATGTGATCGGCGATGGCCTCGCCATGGTCCTCGAGTGCGAAATGCCCGGTATCGAGGAGATTGAAGTCCACGGTCTGCAGGTCTCTCAGGAAAGGGTGGGCGCCCGACTCTGGGAAAACGACGTCGTTCTTGCCCCAGACAATGAGCGTGGGCGGTTGGCTCTTGCGGAAGTAGGCGTGCCACACCGGATAGAGGTCGGGATTGGTGCGGTAGTCATAAAGCAACGCCAGCATGATGTCCTTGTTGCCTGGCCGCTCCAACAAGGCGTTCTGGATGACCCAGCTGTCGGGACTGATCCTGGTCACGTCGCCGACGCCGTGTGTGTAGTTCCATTCGATCGCCGCGCGCGAGATGGCAGCCTCTCTGATCCTCTCGAAGTTTGCCTTCGAGGGATCGCGCCAGAGGTCGCGAGCCAGGGCCCAGAAGCTGTCCGGCAGCCCCTCCTCATAGGCATTGGCGTTCTGCACGACTAGGAACGTGACACGCTCCGGCCTGCTGCTGGCGAGCCGGAAGCCGACCGGGCCGCCGAAATCCTGCATGTAGAGTCCAAATCGGCTAAGGCCGAGTTTGTCAGTGAATTTCATCATCACATCAGCGAGGCGGTCGAATGTGTAGCTGAAAGCCTCGGGAGAGGGCGCGTCGCTATAGCCGAAGCCCGGATAGTCAGGTGCCACTATGTGGAACCGATCAGAAAGCCGCTCGATCAGCTCTCGAAACATGAAGGACGAGGCCGGAAAGCCGTGCAGGAGAAGCAGCGACGGCGAGCTCGCGGCGCCGGCCTCCCGATAGAAAACCTTGAGGCCATCGATGTCCGTATTGCGGTAGTGCGTCATGAGTATCTCCTGCGGGTGTGTACGTGTTGATGGGCCCATCGCCGGTGGCGATTGAAGCTGGGACCGTCCGCGGTGGGCCAAGCCCCTGGAGTCCGGCGAGCCGGCCTCGCGATCTGCTGGTGATCGCGACGGCGACAGCTCGGTGGTTGTCGAGATCCGTGCACTTAGTGTACCGCCATTATGGTTGCAAAATGCAACCACTTGTCGTGTAACAGGATTTGGTTTTATATTGCAACCACATTCTTGTGAGACACGATCACTGGCCGGATGAAAGGGCACGCCGAATGGTCAAGCGCACCAGTCACAAATCGGCCAGCTGCCCGGTGGCGCGGCCATTGGATGCCATCGGCGACTGGTGGTCGCTGTTGATTATCCGCGATGCATTCGATGGTCTGCGGCGCTTCGGCGAGTTCCGGGAGAGTCTCGGTCTTGCCAAGAACATACTGTCGGCGCGGCTGCGCAATCTCGTCGAGCACGGCATCCTGGAAACAATGCCGGTGTCAGAAGGCAGCGCTTATTACGAGTACGTGTTGACCGAGAAGGGACGCGGGCTCTTTCACGTGCTCGTTGCCTTGCGGCAGTGGGGTGAGGACTACTTCTTCGAGCCGGGCGCGGGCCACGTGCGCTTAGTGGACAGGAAGCTGCGCAAGCCAGTGCGGAGACTGGAGCTCAAGTCGCAAGACGGGCGCGTGCTGCAGGCTACCGAAACGGTCGTCGTCACGCGATCAGGCGACGCCGTGGGCCGTCCCGCTAGGGCCGGCCACATCTGACGCGTCCAGGTGCTCAACTGGTCGGCAACGCCACAAGTTCACAGATGCCGGTGGGATATGCGCCACGGGCTCCTCACCGGCTCCGGCTACTGTCGTGGAAGCCGGCGATGGACATGCTGGCGAAGGCACTGCTTGAGCGACCAGGCGGTCCACACCAGCTACTTTATTCCACGTCGTGTCCCACCTTTGGCGACGCGAAAAACCGGCGCTGGCCGCAACCCCCCACTAGGCAAGTTGCCCCCGATCGATCAGCACTATGTCGAGCCAGGTCTTCTAAGCCGAGCTACTGGAGGACGCGGCTTCGGGTCAACTTGCTCCGCTCCAGCAACCGCCGCGGCACGGTGAATGTGATATTGTTTGCATAGGCCTCGGCCGGCCCGCACGGTGAGTTCGTGCAACGACCATGCTCTCTGGGCCCGCGAGGTGTTCTGCGCGCGTTGTCCTGAAACCGGCCTGGCGCATCCACTCGGCGCATTCCGCTGGGCGGCGCCGAGGCCAGCCTGCACCAGCAGGGCCTCGGCCCGAAGTACGCAGTTGGCGACGAAATCACCAGCACTCGTGAGCGCGCCGTCTCGCCGTGCCCGCTCAACCAGTTTGAGTCCCAATGCGTCCTCCAACTGGGCGATGTGCTTTGAGATCGCCGGCTGGCTGATGCGCAGCTCAGCGGCGGCCACGGAGAACGACCTTTGCCGAGCAAACGCGGCAAACGCGCGGAGACGTGCTTCCAGCTTCATAACTTGAGCTTATACGGATGCGCCTCTTATGTATTTTTTTCTTCGCACCGCCGTAGGTATAGTACGCAGTGCGATCTCTTCTACAGACCAACGGTGTGATCATGCCATCATTCCTCTGCTCGGCGTGCGGTACACAGTATGTCCCGTCCGAGGCTCCACCCGGTAGCTGTCGGATCTGCACCGACGAGCGGCAGTTCGTCCCAGCGGCGGGCCAGTCCTGGACCACGCTGGAGGGGCTACGGAAGGCGCACAGCAATAAGTTCCGCCGGCTCGCGGTGGGGCTTACGACCATCGAGACCACCCCAGCGTTCGGCATCGCACAGCGCGCGATCCTTGCGCGCACGCCGGCCGGCAACGTGCTGTGGGACTGCCTCGCCCTGATTGACGACGCCACAGTCGATCTACTGAAGGCCCTGGGTGGCGTCGCGGCGATCGCAATCTCCCACCCGCACTACTATACCACGATGGTGGAGTGGAGCCGCGCCCTCGGGGGAGCGCCGATCCATCTGCACGCGGCTGATCGTCAGTGGGTGATGCGGGCGGACCCCGCGGTGCAGTTCTGGGAGGGAGATACTAAGACAATCGCGCCGGGCCTCACGCTGGTTCGGCTGGGGGGACACTTCGACGGCGGCACCGTCCTGCACTGGGCGGACTGGAGCGAAGGTCGCGGCGTACTGCTCTCGGGCGACATCCTCCAGGTGGTCCCGAGCGGGCACGTCAGCTTTATGTGGTCCTATCCGAACCTAATCCCGCTGTCTGCCGCCAAGGTTCAGCGCATGGCAGAGATCCTGGAACCATTCGCATTCGATGCGGTCTATGGTGCATTTTCGGGCCGGGGGCAGATAGACGCAAATGGCAAGCAGGTGGTCGCGGCATCGGTTGCGCGCTACATCGCGCGGATCAGCGAAAAATAGCTCCCACCCGCATTGGCCGCACCACTGCTGCAGCGCGCTAAGCTACTGTCCCGACGGACGCTCAGGCTCAAATAGTGCGTGAACCAGACGTCCAGTTTTGGAGGCGGAACTGCCTGGACTGAAGGTTGCCTCAGCCCCTTCCGCCCCACTATAGTCGCGCCGACAGGAAGGGGCAAAAAGATGCCGCATCGCATCAACCATATTCACATTAAGGCCGTCGACCCGCGCAAAGCGGCCGAATGGTGGGCTAATGCGTTCGACTACAAGATCGTCAGTGATGAGACACGCGAGTTCGGCGATCGCTTCGTCCGCTGCGACACTGGACAGGGTGGGCTGCTCTTGAGCATTTCCAATGCCCGCACTGGCGAAACCCTGGGTCCGGGCAACGCGGCCGCTCACTTGGGGCTGGAGCACTTCGCCATCGAAACCGACGATATCAAAGCTGAGATTGCGCGTCTCGAGAAGCTGGGCGCACAGCTTCAGGAAGGGCCAATTCTGGCGCGTAACGGTGTGCGATTTGCCTTTCTCAGCGCGCCAGATGAGGTCCGCATCGAGCTCCTGGAACTGCCCAAGGCTCCGAGCCGATAAGTCAGCATTGCTGGCCATGGTGTCGCCCGTCCGACACGGATGTAGCTGATTGATCTTCGGATCTGTTCGATGCTGGCCGGGGCATGACCGTGCGGCTCTATCAGCTGGGACTGTCCTCGGACAAGGCATACCCACTACGGCTGTGAGCAAATGCAACAAAGGCAATCGCTGCGTGATTGCGCTTACCCTGCTTCAGGGTTGTTCGTATTTTGCGGCTCGAGGACTTTAGTCCATCCTACTGTGCCAACGGGCGATCGGCGCCTGCGTCATCGCCCAGATCACGATGAAGTAGCGCACATGGACATCGCTCCCCCACCGGCCATTGGCCGACCAATGCGTTCGCAAGCCGTCGTAGCCTTCGAACCCCACATCGCGAGTGCGCTCGATTGCATCGCGGCGCCGCGCCCGTCCTGTGAATTAGCCTTTACGCCATCTTCAGCAGCACCATGCCGAGGAGCACACGCCGACGCCAACCCGTCATTACCTCCTTCAGGACGCGATGGCGATGAGCGGCCCGAAAGGACGCTCGTCTCGCGGAGCGCTGCGACGAGGCATGAACGGATCGGTCCCGCCCTTCACGGCGGCGTTCCAGCCGGCATGCCATCAGCACCGCCCCGAGGACGGCCAGAAAAAAGACGTGAAGCTCCATCGGATTTTGAATACCGAGCGGCCAGCAGTCACTTCTGGTGGGACGACTGCCTCGCCTACGGGAAACAGAGATCAAAACGGGGTCAGTTCCCATCCAGCGAGGGCTGGATTGGCAAGATAGGGGACCGCGTGGCTTGACTCACGCCCTGGGCGCGGCCCGAGCAAGTGCTCGTGCAGTGCGTCGAATACTCCGCTGTGGCCGACGAATAAGAGCAGCTCCGTCGGATGCGCGGTCATCCACTTCCCTACCACCGGTGGGACGCGCGCAAAGATCTCATGCCAAGGATCAGCGTCGGGCGGAAGGATGGCACGGGAGGATTGGTCCGGCCTCAAGCCGTGCCGGGCTTTTACCTCCCGAATTACGTGCCCGTTGAAGCTTCCGAAGTTCCTCTCCACGAGTCCGCGATCCAGATGGATCGGCTTGTGCAGCTTCTCTGCAACTATGGCTGCCGTCGCGAGCGCTCGGATCAGCGGGCTTGAGACGATGCGGTCGATCGGGACCCTAGCGAGGCGGTCCGCCGCCGCATCGGCTTGAGCGATCCCCGTCGCATTGAGCGGGATATCCGATTGCCCCTGATAACGGCCTTCAAGGTTCCAGTCTGTTGCGCCGTGTCGGAGGAAGTAGAATGGCCGCTTCGGAATCATGCCAGGATGAAATCAGAGGATCACCGCTCGCTCAACCCAACCGCTGCGCCGCTGCTATCGCAGCCAATGCATTGAGCTGCGGCCGACCGTCCCCACGCGGCCAAATCTTTTTTTCCATTCAATAGGTTATGACCGGCCGTGTGCATAGCCCGACATTCGTACTGATCGTTCGGACGGTGCGTGGAAACGAACATTTTTTTACCGCTTCAGCGCCGCAACCTACTCTTGGCGCGCCACCTCGGCGCACCACCTCGTCATGAACCCTGCTGTCGCTGCCAGTCGCGCTTGATCGTCTTGGCAAGGCTCCACTTGTGCACTTCGGTCGGTCCGTCATAGATACGGAAAGCGCGCACCTCTCGGAATATCTGCTCCACGATTGTATCGGCTGTTACGCCTTGACCACCCATGCATTGGACGCAGCGGTCGGCGATGCGCATCAGCGCCTCCGAGACCGCGACCTTCGTCATGGAGCTCTCCGTTGTGCCCTGCGCGCCGGAATCCAAAACGTCCGCGCACCAATAGGTCATCAGTTCGGCCTGCTTGAGATCGATCCGGTTCTCGGCAAGCATGAAGCCGACGCCCTCGTGGTCCACCAATGGCTTGCCGAAGGCCATGCGGCGGTTCGCGTAGTTGGTGGCGATTTCGTTCGCGCGCAGGCAGCCTCCCAACCACCGCATGCAATGCGTCAATCGCGCCGGCGCGAGACGCACCTGGGCATACCGGAAACCCTCGCCGCTCTGCCCCAGCATTTGGTCGGCGGGAACACGGAGATTTTTGATGCGTACGACCGCGTGACCACCCGGCATAGAGCTGTCGATCGTATTCATGATGCGCTCGATCTGGATGGCCGGATCGGGAAGATCGACGAGGAACATGCATGCGCCATTGTCGGACTTGGCCATCACGATCCCGATCCCGGCGCCGTCGGCGCCGGTGATGTAGGTCTTGCGCCCGTTGACCAGCCAGTGGTTGCCGTCCGGGCGGCAGGTTGTCAACATCATCATCGGATCGGAGCCCGCGCCGCCGTCCTCGGCCGGTTCGGTCATAAAGAAGGCTGAGCGGACACGGCCCGCAACCAGCGGTTCGAGAAAGCGCTGCTGCAGTTCCGGGCTCGCCACCTTGCCGAGAAGGTACATATTGCCCTCGTCAGGCGCGGCAGTATTGCAAGCCACAGGGCCGAGGGGAGAAAGACCGGTACGGATCAGAACGGCGGCCGTTTCCCGATGAGTGAGGTGGCTGCCGTCCGAAAGAATATGAGGGGTGAGCACGCCGGCAGCCCGAGCAAGCTCGCGGAGTTCTCGAACCATGTCGTCGGGTGGACCGTGCGCACCGAGGCGGGCATCCTTCTCGTACGGCACGACGGTGCCGCGCACGAAAGCCTCGACCCTGTCCGCGATCTCGATCGCGCGCGCAGACGCTCCTCTGTTATCGAGCAGCATCTTCATTTGGCGGCCGTCCGGATCGTACACTCGAGACGGGTTGTCTCTTCCTCAATCAATGGATTGTCCAAAATCCACCGACCAAAAGATACCGAAATCGTCACAGGTACATCCTTGATATGGCGACGCATTTGCCAATTCTTCCCCACTGCAAGGGCTGCCGAGAGTTGGGGAGGCGCGCCCTGTGTCTAAACACTAAAAAACTCGGCTCTCGCTGAAGAAGGCCAGCAGCTGCTCCAACACCCATTGCGGACGCTCCTCGGGAATCCAATGGCCGCAACCTTCAGCGATACCGCCGCGAACGTCGTTAACAACTCACCGCCATGACACGATCGCAGCCATGCCTCGTCCGCGGCCGCGAGCCAGCAAAGCAAAGGACCGGCATGGCGAGCTTGCCGCCTTCGCGCAGGAACGCCTCGTTGTCGGCGACGTCCTGCGGCGTCGTCCGGTAGAGATTGAAACCCGCCCGCATCGCGCCCGGCAGTCGGTAGGTTCTGAGAATATTCCTGCTGCGCTTCCGCCGATATGGCACAGGCCTGCCGCCCCAATTGCGATAGAAGAAGCCAAGGTCAAGCTCCTTACGCCCAAATACGAACGCCTCTGGGAAATTGAGCTCCCAGTGCAATCCATGATGCCAGCGGTTGGCAACATGACGGGCGTGCCGTCGCCCGGTACCGGCACATCGCGAACATTCACATCGCCGTCATTCCGCCATCGACGAACAGCAACGAGCCGGTGACATAAGACGCGTCGCTCGACGCCAGAAAGAGGATGCAGGCTGCAACCTCTTCGGCCGTACCGGGACGCTTCAGCATGGTCCGACCAGCTGCATCCTCATTGTATTGAGCAACGGTCTTGCCGGCCGTTTGCAGCCGGCGAGCATGGAATGGAGTGAAAATGGGACCCGGGCACACCGCGTTGACGCGGATGCCTTCCGCTCCGTGATCCATCGCCAAGCCGCGCGTCAAGCCCGCCACGGCATGTTTCGCGGTGTCATACTGGATGTTGTTGCCTCCTGCGACGATCGAGCGAACCGATGCCACGTTGACAATGCTGCCGCCGCCCACCTTCTGCATGGCTGGGATGGCCCCTTTAGCGCAATAGGCATAGCTCTTCAGATTGACGCTCAGGATCTCATCCCAGCTCTCGGCCGTGGCCTCGACGACCGTCTGATACATGCGGATGCCGGCGTTGTTAACCAAAACATTCAATCGGCCAAGTCGCTCCAGAGTCTGCTGAATAAACGAAAGGCAGGCGGACTCATGGCCGACATCGGCCTCGACAAAAAGCGCTTTGCCGCCGCCCGCGGCAATTTCTGCCGCCACGCGGCGACCCCGCGTCGCATCGCGGTCAGCAAACGCCACCTCGGCCCCCTCGGCGATAAAGCGCCGCACGGTGGCCTCCCCGATACCCGATGCCCCGCCGGTCACGGCAGCGACCATGCCATTCAACTTTCCCATTTGCCGCCCCTCTGGTGTTGAGCTGCCGGGAAGATACGAAGCCAACTCGACGCGGTACAGGAAATTGCAGCACTCCCGGCAGTCAGGGCCCAGTCTCCATGCGCGATTGAACCAGCGCTGAACCAGAGGCATCCTGCGCGCGGGAGAATAGCGCCTTGCGGGGGAAGCTATGCAGTTCGACTACATCATCATCGGCGGCGGTTCGGCGGGCTCCGTTCTGGCCAACCGTCTTTCCGCACGGGGGGCCAGCAAGGTGCTCGTCTGCGAGGCCGGCGAGGACACGCCGCCGGGCGCTGAGCCGAAGGAGATTTTCGATTCCTATTCCGGCACCGCCTACCTCAACAACCGCTTCCTCTGGCAGGATTTGAAGGTTTCGACCGAGGTTGTCTCGCACAACGCCGATCCGAGCGCGCCGCAGCCGCGCCTCAGGAAGTATGAGCAAGCACGCGTGCTCGGCGGCGGTTCGTCCATCAACGGCCAGATGGCGAATCGAGGTGCGCCGACCGACTATGACGAGTGGCAGGCTCGCGGGGCCACGGGTTGGAAGTGGGAGCACGTGCTTCCTTACTTTAAGAAGCTCGAGCGTGACCTCGATTTCAACGACGAATGGCATGGGCAGGACGGCCCGATTCCCGTTCGGCGCGTGCCGGAAAAGTATTGGCCCGGGCACGCCAAGGCACTGGCCGAGGCGTTCAAGCGCGCAGGCTACAAGTATCTCCCGGATCAGAACGGGTTCTTCGAGGACGGCTATTTTCCAGTAACCATCTCGAACGCAAACGAGCAGCGCGTCTCTGCCTCGACCGGCTACCTCGACGCCGATGTACGCAAACGGCAAAACCTTACGATCTCGACGCGCACGCAGGTCACCGAGCTCCTGTTCGAGGATCTCAACTGCGTCGGCGTCAAAGCGCTGGTGAAGGGCCAACCGACGGAGTTGCGCGGCCGCGAGATCATTCTCTCGGCCGGCGCCATCCACTCGCCGACGCAGCTTCTACGCGCCGGCGTCGGACCCACGGGCCACCTTCGTGATCTCGGTATTCCGGTGCGGCAGGCGTTGTTCGGCGTCGGTCAGCGCTTGATGGATCACCCTTCCATCGCACTCGCCTCGTTCCTCAAGCCTGGAGCGCGGGTGACCAACAAGGAAACGCGCCGTCACCTGTTTCTCGGCATGCGTTATTCGTCGCGCATGGGCGGTGCACCCCCCGGCGACATGTTCGTCGTCGGTGCCACAAAGACATCTTGGCATGCGGTTGGTGAGCAGATCGGGACATTCATCCTATTCGTCAACAAGACGTTCTCGGAGACTGGCCAAGTCAAGTTGCGTTCAACCAACTGGGCGGACGAGCCGGAGGTGCAGTTCAACTTGTTATCGGATCGGCGCGATCTGGAGCGCATCGCCGATGGCATCAAGCGTCTCGCACCACTCTACAACGATCCAGCAATGCAGGACGCGACAAGCGATCCCTTCCCCGCGAGCTATTCCGACAAGGTGCGGCAGGTCGGCGAGATGAACGCCAAGAACCGTATCCTAACCTCCATGATGGCGAAGCTGCTCGACGGCCCGGGTTTTCTACGACGGCTGCTCATTCAGAAGGTGATCATGGAGGGATATACGATCGACGGCGTGCGCAACGATGAAGAGGAGGCCGAGGAATTCATTCGAAAGGCCGCCGTCGGCGTCTGGCATGCCTCGTGTACCTGCCGAATGGGCGCGCGCGACGATCCCATGGCGGTTACTAACCCCGCAGGCCGCGTCCATGGTATCGGCGGATTGCGTGTCGTGGATGCCTCCATCTTTCCCGTTGTCCCCTGCGCCAACACCAATTTCCCAACCATCATGGCCGCCGAAAAAATCGGTGATGCCATCCTCGCTGGGCATTGAAGAGCTGCACACACCTCGTCTGCCCTCCAGTTTCGCTAGTATTGTCGGACTCACGGCTCGTCGCGCACCTGCAAACCGCATTCGCATGGTGGTGATTTTGCAGACCACGTTGCGCTTGGCGGCTTTGAGCGGTTGTCCCTACTTTGGTTATGAACTGGGTTAGGCGGTCGTAGTCGCTCCTTCCGCGCCACCACCGAGCACACCTCCCAGACCTCGCGCGCGGCCCCACGAGCGTGCAGAACGCTCCCGTCCAGCTTTGCTTAGCTGGATCGGGCGCTAGCCAGCCACGCGCTGCCAACGGCCGGAGTGAGTGGCAGCTCGGCCTGGCCCCCAACGATGCGCTTAGTCGAGATGATACGCATTCAGGCCGCAAGCACGGCAAGTACCTTCAAGAGCGGACACGCGATGCGGAGCGCCCGTCGGGATCGGCGCAGCATCCTTCGATGTCTGCAACTACTCGATTTCAGAAATGTGATGCCGACTCTAGGCTTGTGCCGGCACCGCCAGACGCATCGGCAAGCTGGCGTCGTCAGCACGATCCAACGCCCAGACGGCATCGATCAGAGGTTGGACATTGTGCGCGGCGCACCAGCTCGCGGCGAGCGCGCGCAGCTTGTCCTCGATCTCTCGGTCGCTAAGCGGGCGCGCGAGACTGCCGCGCGCCGCTGATACGTTGATAACGCGGCTCGCTCCGTTCTTGGTCCGCATCTGCAGTGAAGCGGCGGCGACGTCGATTGTTTCATCCCGCTCGACACGGACCTTGGCGCGCAGTGCCAGAACGGCAGGATCACGGACACAGGCGTCAGTGTATTGCGCGAGGCTCGCCTCGCCGAACTGCAACGCTGCCGCCACGCTATGCTGGACGCTCACCTGTGCCTCGCGGCCGGTCGTCACATTCGGGCGGTCAGCGCGTGCGGCAAGGAGAGGATGGCCGCGCACCACGATGCCTTCAATGGATTCGAGCGCGAACCCGGGCTCCTGGCGCAGCGCAAGCGCCGCGTCGATAACCGGGTGGACGACGATGCCACCCGGATAGGGCTTATAGGTGTTCTTTGCTAGCTCCCATGTGTCTCCTAGACCGCTTGTCAGCGCCAGCCAATCGATTGTCGACGGTGCGAGCGCGCTCAAATACCCCTGCCGACCCTCGATAGGTGCGGGCGGGCCGCTGAAGCCGCGTTCGGCAAGCAATGCTGACCACAACCCGCTCCTCGCTGCATTACCGACACTCAGGCTCTTTGTCGGAGTGCCCAGGCATTCGACGAGACCGCCGGTCTGCGTTGCCGCCGCGCCGATCGCCCATATCATGCGTTCTACGTCGAGCGATAGCAGCTTGCCACTCGCTGCCGCTGCACCAAGCGTGCCGCACGTTGACGTGATGTGCCATCCGCGTGCGTAGTGTTCGGGAGAGATGGCACTGCCGAGGCGGCACTCGATCTCCACACCGAGAGCAAAGGCAAGCAGCAGGTCACGCCCCGTGACGAGACGCATTTCGGCAAGAGCGAACAACGCAGGGGCAACGGGCGCGGTCGGATGAATGACCGTACACAAGTGGGTGTCGTCGAAATCAAAGACGTTGCCGCTTGCGGCATTGACAAAGGTGGCGCTTAACGCATCGACCCGTTCGGCTCGGCCGATGACAGTCGCTTGCCCGCCTTTCGAGAACATCATGAGCGAGGTGAGAATATGCTCAATCGCATCCTCCCGGCAGCCAGCCAGCGCGGTGGCGACAAAGTTCAGGATCGAGCGTTTGCCTTCGTGCCGCACCGTCTCCGGGAGGTGTTCCCATCGCGCACCGCAGATAAAGCCGCTGAGTGCCCTCGTGACGTCTGATGGCCCTATCATTGCAGTGTTACGTCCTCAACAGATGACTGCCATCAGGCCGCAACGTGGACCCGACGAACCGGGATGCCAAACCTGACGTAAACGCGTGGGCAATCGGAACGCAAGATGCTCTGCCTCTCAACCAAGGAGACAGGCCATGGACGACAAAGTAGCAGCTGCTGAACGGAAGGGCCGAGCTGATCGCTGTGCGGTGAGTTTGACCCCACGAAAAGCACACGTGCGTGTCGCGGGTGCACGCACCTACGACGCGCTTTGGCGCTGCCGTCGGCGCTCTAGCTCTGGGTGCAAACTCCCGCGCGATGGCTTGCTGCACACTTCCCAACTGGTATGGGTCCGGCTCCAAAGCCCTACTCTGAGAGCGCGCACCTCGTGCCGTGGATCTTCACGACCATGCTGCCGGCTTCTTCGCGTACACGGGCAGTAGACGGCCCGTTCCAATGCGCGTCGAACGCTGCCGCATCTCGATAGAGCTCGTAAAGCAAGATCTTCGTAGTGTCGTCGTTCGGCACCAAGACTTCAAACTGCAGAGTGCCAGGTTCATCTTTTAAGCAACGGGCTTTATGCGCCATTAGCAATGGCAATACTTCCTCTCTGCGACCTGGCATGACCTCAATTGTTCCGATGATTGCCAACTTCGACATGATGGGAACCGCTTCCAGCCTTCCGCCCGTTAGCTGACGCTAACTTAACGGTCCGCAGTTTTGCAAGCGACGATGCGTTGCGGCGGCTTGCGATCGGCTTGGGCGGGTGGTGAGAACACAGCGAGATAGCCGGCATCGCCCGCGAGCTGGTGGAGTGCTATTTGCCGATACCCAACCGCTGCAAGCTCGCAGCGCAATAGTTCAAGCGGCGTGCCATGTTGGGAGGTGGGGCGGTCGAGGTCAACAATCCCAACCCGAGCGCCGGATTTCAGGGCCGGGGCGAGGTTGTAGAGAAACGCGTAGGGCTGTGCCACCTCGTGGTACATGTGTACGAGGATAGCTACGTCGAGCGAAGCGGCAGGCAGGCGCGGATCGTGCGGTTCGCCGAGCGCTAAACCGACATTGGACAACTTTAGCCGTTTGATGCGCTCGGCGAGTTGGTTCAGATAGTCCTTGGTGACGTCCTGGGCGATTACACGCCCACCGCGGCCGAGTAAACGCGAGAGGCGCACCGTATGGTAGCCGCTGCCAGCGCCGATGTCGGCTACGGTCATGCCTGGCCCTATTGCAAGAAGCCTCGCGAGCTGGCCGGATTCATCAAAAGCATCGCGTTGCCGCTCCGTGGCGCGGCTTGGGCTTACGATCTCCGCAACGGGGCGTTGCGGCTTGGGAAACGAGCGCGCCGGTTCGCCAGGCGGCGCGAGATAGGTGATCTCAAATGCGTGGACGCGGCCGGCGACTGGCGCAAAAGGCAAAAGCGCCGTGGCGATAAAGGCTGCGATGACGCTCCTGCGCCCCATGCTCTCTGCGAACCCCTCCGCTACGCCAGCACCTGACAGTGAGAAACAACTATTGAAGCAAGGACTTCATGGCCAAAGTAAGCTGTTGCGAAATGCCGCTCCTGCTTGGCCCGAAAGCGCTTGGCGAGCAAAAAGACGAGTAATGTGGACCGCATGCATTCGATTGCGCGAGGCTTCACCGCGCGTGAGGTTCGCTTAACTCCGCCTTAGGCGGCCCGCCCGTGTTCTGTTCAAGCACGGCGTTGTGGGATTGAGGAAGCTGTCGGCGAGCATCTGTGCGACGTCTTCCTTGGTTGTACCGAGGAACCTGCCGGACGGATCGCCGAGCGGAAGCGGCCCATCGGAAAAGAGGGTTACCTGTATCTGCCGTGATTGAAACTGATAGAAGCAGCCACTTGCTGGCAACCGCGATGGCGCCGCCGCCCAAGGGTTCGAATACGCCTTGCATTGCGCCGATCGGCCTGCTGCGCCACGGTGCCGCATAGCCAGCCCGAAGCACAACCCCCAGCGCATGGAGGATGGCAGTCGCGCACAAAAGCCGATCACATAGACATGCCCAGAATGTAGCCCATCTGCCATCTCGGCGCCATGAGCGTAGCCGTGGAACAGGGCAAAGGCACCGACAAGCGCCATGGCGGTGAAGACCGATACGCTCAAACCCAGTGCAATCGCCAGGCCAAGAAAGACCACCGATAGCGCGATCCCGACCTCTACGTATGGCGTTCGCAGTCCCGCAGCGCCCATGACGCCGGCAATGGTCATGGCCGAAATGAAAGCAGGGGGGACAAGCCAGAGTGCACGACCACCGAGCAGAGCTGCTAACAATCCCACGCTCAGCATGACCAGGACGTGGTCAATGCCTCCGAACGGATGCAGAAATCCATGAACAAAGCCGCTACTGTCGCCGGCGCCGACATGAGCAACTGCTGAAGTCGGAAAGCAGGTGAAGCAAACGGCTGTTGTGAAATGCTTCATGGTTGGCCTTCCGATTGCAATTGTCGAACCTGGCTGGGGTTAAAACGTCTGGCGTAGGCTAAATTATACCAAACTGCATACATGTTGGGTGACTTCCGGGTGAGCTGCGCTCACCCAATGGGCGCTACCACTGCTTGGTTAGCGACAACCGGAATGATCTGGGCTCCAGCGGGTGAAAGTGGATATCCTCGACCTCGCCGGGTTCGGAAGCGAGGCGCGAGCCGTAGAAGTAGTCGATCTGACTGGCCTCCTGGTTCAACAGGTTGAAACCATCAACGCGCACGATGAGGCCATCCTCGAACTTGTAGCCGAGCCGGCCGGATACGGGATAGGAGGCCTTCGAGCGGACGCTGTTGTCTTCGATCAGCGGCCGGGGGCCAAAATAACGTATTTTGGCGCCGCCAAACCAGCCGCCCCACAGGTTGTCGAAGGAGAGACCCGCGCTGACAACACCCTCAATGGCGCCGGGAATGCGACGGCCAGGCGCCGCAGGATCGTCTTCGAGAAAACGCGCCTGGGTATAGGCGGCGTCGAGGTCAAGGGTCAGCCAGGGCAGCAACTTGGCGTGTAATGTATATTCAGCGCCGACGCGGCGGCTGGGTCGGCTGGCTTCGGTGGTGCCGGCGTCTCCGACGAACACGATCTCGGAGTCAAAGTCGAGCACGAACACCGAAAAGGTGCTGAGCAAATCCTTGTTGGGCTGGGTGCGGATACCCGCCTCGGCGCCCTTAGAGCGGACCAGGAACGGGACCGGAGAGACCGGCGTGAGGGTCACCGGATCGATGGTGGTGACGGTGCCCCGCGCGTCGTTGCTGTGGAAGCCGGTAGCGGCGTTGAGATAGAGCTCGGTCTTGGCCCAAGGACCAAGCACGATACCGAACTTCGGGCTCAGCATCGTATCGAAGTCGCTGCCCGAGTTGGCGGCGCGATCACTGGCGATATCGGCCCAGTAGGCATCGGCCCTGAGGCCGACCGTGCTGCGGACCCAGTTCGACCAGTGCACTGTGTTCTCGCCGAACACGCCGACGCTGCCTTCCTTGACCTCATCTTCGCGAACGGTCGAAAGCGTGACGCGCTGCTTGGTGTTGAAGAGCCCAACATTGATCGCGTCGTAACGGCTCTGCACGCCAATTGTGGTCTCGCTCTTGGTCCCGCCCAAGACGGTGCCGAAGTAGGTCTTGCTGGCGCTGCCGCCAAACATGAGACGATCATCTTTCTGCCGGAACTGGTCGCCGTTGACCGGGTCATTTAGAAAGTATGTGAAGTTGTTGAACAGCGAGAGGTCGCTCTTGACCACATAGGCATTGATGCGGGTCGCCGCCTCGGCCGTGGTCTCGTGCCAGCGCCCCGAGAGTGAATAGCGGTGGGCAAAGCCACCATCGGTCGGGTCAATGTTGCCGAAGCGGCCGATCAGCCCGCTCTCGACGGCCCGTAATGGGATTTGATCGGTGGAAAACCAGTGGCCGCTATAGGCCATGGCGGTCACGGCAAAGCCGTTGTCGTAGCTGCCGTTGGAATACCGCATGACGCCGTTGAGCCGGCGCACGTCGTCGGGGCGATCCCAGGGTCCATCGAAGTTGACGATCTCGCCTGCAACCAGCACGGTGCCAGCCAAGCCGACGGGAGCCGACATGCCGGCCACGGCGCGGCGATGCCCGAAACTGCCGACTTCGATTTGGGCGAAGTTCTTTTCCAACTTGTCCGCGACGTCGAGGTAGATTGCACCGGCCGAGGCAAAATCACCGTCGGCAGCGAAGTAGGGCCCTTTGCGATAGGCAAGCCCGCGCATGATCTCGGGGATCATGAAGTTGGTATCGGCATAGCCCTGGCCATGACCGTGGGTGCGCATGTTGACCGGCATACCATCGATGGTGATGGCGAGGTCCGTGCCGTGGTCGAGGTTGAAGCCGCGAAGAAAGTATTGATTGGCTTTGCCTTCGCCACTGTGCTGGGTCACGATCAGTCCCGGCATCGCTTCGAGCAGCTCGCCGGTGCGGTAGACCGGCTGCGCCAACAATTGGGCTGGTTGGACCACGCCCTGGCTCGAGGATTGCGCAACACCGACGTCGGCGGCGCGCGGGTCAAGTGATTGCACGGCCCCGAAATCCGACGTGTCCGTGGGCTGGGGTCCAGAGGTGATGCTTGGGTCCACAGCAGCGGGCGGGCCGGGGGACGGCGAAGCTACTGGCGCCGGCTTTGGTCGCGGAGCTGTGACGGTGATACCGGGAAGGGCCTGGGGAGCCTGGGCAGATGCCGGCATGACGCCGCCGACCGCTGCAGCCAGCAAGCTGGCCAGCGCCAAACGCATGGACACACCTTCGGGTACGCGAAACAATTTCCCTAAGCTAGGCTAGAAGAGCCCAAGTAAGATGTCTAATGGGAAAATGCATACGAGATCGAAAGTTTGATGTTGAGGCCCCCATGCAACGGATCACCATCACAATCGATGACGAGCTTGCGGCCGAAATTGACAAGCTCGCGCAGTCGCGCGGTTACCAGAACCGATCGGAGACGGTGCGCGACTTGGTGCGTGCCGGCATCCTTGGGACGCAACACAATGCGCATCGGGCTACTGAGTGCATGGCCAGCGTGGTCTACGTCTACGACCAGGGCACGCGCGAGCTGCCGAAGCGTCTCGCCCACGCCTACCAGGAGCATCATGATCTATCGGTCGCAACTCTTCGTGTTGCGCTTGATCATAATACTTGCATGGAGGTTGCCGTGCTGAAGGGCAAGGCTGCGGAAGTGCAGCGGCTTGCCGAGCGCATCATCGCCGAGCGCGGCGTACGTCACGGGCGCATAGTCACTATTCCGGCCGAGTTTGAAAGTGCGCGTCACAGCCATGGCGAACGCCCGTCACACGCACATCAACACATTCGAGTGCGCTAGTTTTGCCGCTTATGAGAAAGGGGCAGCAGAATGCAGCGCTCCTGCCTTGACAAGCCGCCATTTCGACCGCTTGGCGTGAAAATCAAGGAACGCGAGCATCCAGCTGGCAAATCCACTTTCGTCTTGATTTCCGCTGCATCGAACAGATCACAAAGCGATCCAAGGTGCATCCATCGCATGGCGACAAGAGGCCAGAAGAAGTCCATGCCAACTAGGGGCGAACCTGGAAAGTGAAGCTGCCTTTGACCTTGTGGGAATCGGCTGAAACGGCTTGCCAGTTCACGTTATAGGTGCCCGCCTGCAGGGGTTGAGCGAACTTCGCGATCAGGGTTGTCTTGTCGGCAGGGTCCGACGTCGCAGGCTCCGATGCCACGGGCCAGCCTCCCTTCAGCTCGATACTGATCTTGGAAAAGCGCGGTTCAATTACCTCATTGAACTGCAGCCGGATCTCGCGTGGACCGGCCGCAACGGTGGCGCCGGCCGCCGGGACGGATTTTTTCAAATGCGAGTGGGCCATCGCCGCGCTGTGGATCAAGCCAATGAACACGGCGACGACCGAAGCGATAGCTCTGCCTCTGACCACGGTGAACCCTTCTGCCCGCGCAGATGCCGGAGGTTCCAGCATCTGCGGACGACTGCACTTTCGTTCTACTGCTTCGCGGCTTTGACGCACTTGCGCGCGTCGTTCAGCTCGTAGCCCTTCTTGCATTTCCGATGCGGTGAATCGCCGTGGGCGACCGCCTGCGTCGTCATTCCGACGGCGCAACCTGCGGCGAGGAGAACCAGCATGATCTTCATCATTTCCTGAACTCTATTGCGCCTGGTGCCGCGCTTAGAATGTAATGGCCACGCCCGTCACAACGCGTATCTCAGGCTCCGCTTGGATACCGTTTTGGTCGTTGATGATGGGAATGCCCACAGACACGAAGCTCGACCAGTTGTCTTTGGAAAAGCGCAACCCCGGGGCGAGGTAGAGCGTATTGCCCCCCGAGTTCGGGTCCTTGACGCCACTTTCGACCTGGTTGTCATGCCACTCGCCATTGAGTTCGAGGACGAGATCCAAGGCCGGTCCTGCGGGCGCTTCCCGGTGGGCGTGGTTGTGTCGATGGGTGCCGGGACCTCCGTGCCACATCGGCTCCGGGAGCGCCCCCAGCTTCATCGGTGCCAGCGCTTCCGATGTTCCGCGCATCAGGCGGTAGGAGACGGCCGCGTTGTAGAGAAAGCGATCACCGAGATCGGTGTTCTGGGTGCCTTCCGTCGCCAGGATATAAAGAACGTTCGCGTCGAAGGACCACGGCCCGATGCGCTTGGTGGCGGCAAGGCCGAACATCCCATCCCAAGCGCCGCTACCGGGCTGAAACTCGGCAGCGAACAGTTCACCATTATCGGCGTAACGGTCCGTAACACCGGTCGGCGCCTTCACGCCCAACAGGAGCGCCAATTCTGTTCGCGAAGCGCGGTTATTGTAGAACCGGTACTGGCCAAGCAGCGTAAGGTCGCCGATGCCGGACGAATCTCCAAGGACCTCCACTGTACCTGTTGTGGTTCCGCCGCCGTGCTCGTGCGCCGCCTCACGGATGTCGGTGCGCACAACCACTGGCAGCCGAGCACTGATCGTGAAATCGGCCGTCAGGCCGTAGCCAAAGGAAATGGCGGGCGCCATGATGGAGGACAGGCTATGCACATGCACATCGTGGCCATGCGTGGCCCCGAAGTTGGCCAGGAAGGCATTGCTCAGAGGATCAAATTTGATCCACTCGAACGCGATCGAGGCTGCGGTTTCCCCCTTATCGAGCGGGGAAGCGCTGATGGTGTTGATCGGGCCAGCGCCGCCGGTCGAGCCCACGCCGGACGGGTGATGAGCGAAAGCAGGCTGAACAAGCAGGAACGCTGCGCCAGCCGTCATTATGATGAACCTGGTAAGCATAAGGGTTTGCCCCGGATGTCGTGAAAGTGAAAGCTTGGACGGTGCCCAAACTCACAACGAGAACGCGAAAGCGATGGTTTCAGACGCCTAGACGCTGACTGCAAAAGGCGGTCCGCGAGGCGCGTGTGCCGGCCAATCGGCAAGCCCAGGAGGCAAGATCGAGTGGGCTAAGGCTATCCGATGCCCCAGAAGCTCGCGTGGCTCCAGGATACCAAGTTCTATGGACGTCAGTGCAGGCAGCTTTGCCGTAGCGCCGCCTGCTATGGCGCACCATGGACAAGAGGGGTTCTGTTTGGCCGGTGGCGGAGCCCCCAGCGGGTCGTCAATGACAACTGATCCATGTGCGGTGCAGATAATGACCTGCAACTCAGTGGGGGCAAGATCGGCTGAGAGGTGGGGTAGCGAGAAAGAACGTAAAAATGGGTGCGCGGCCACCGCGATGGCGACCGCGAGTAGCATAAAGGCTCGCAATCCTGCAGACATCCGCCGCATGCGGTCATGCATCGTACTTTCGCAGACGGAAGGCAATGGCAACGACATCACACTCGGCACATTTTTCGAACCGGACCTGACTGGAAACTGGGACTCAATGCAAATCCCGCGTCGATCAAGCATGGCAGCCCCACGGTCCACGCGGCAGTGCGCATCACCCGTGGTGCTGCTAGGTGCACCTATTCTACTGGGCGCCTGTTCCTTGCTTCGGGAGGATGCGACGGCGCCATGACGAGCTCATCGACATTAACAACCGCCGGGTGCTCGCGGCCGGCACCAGGCCTCTCCCAATCGGGTTAACCGCGCCGGCTTGGACGGTCGATCGCGGCTTCGGCCCGAGCCTCATTGACGCTACGGCACCAAAGCAAGCCCCCGGGCGCACGAGTGGGAGGAGCCCCCTGCCAACGCGGCGCCGGGGACGTGGCCAGCAATATCGCGTGCCGATGCGCTTCAGATGTCGATCCTCTCCGCGATCTTAAAGCCTATACACCTGGTATGGACCGGCTGCGTCGCAATGAGAGCCGCCGTGATGGCTTTGGCAGTCGCTGATAGGTATCGGGCTCATGGAGCCCGGTGTTTTTTGCTCTGCGTGTGGAGGGCGGTGCCAGGGCCGTGTGCAAGGTCGGCGCTTGCGCCTGCCGCCTCCACGATCAAGTCGGCCAGGTTAGCGAAATCTCGCTTGCGCGGTGAGGTCTTGCGCCAGGCGAGGCCGATGATGCGCTGCGGTTCGGGTTTCGTGAAGCGCATGAGACGGATGTCGGCACGCTTTGCTTCCAGCTCGACACTGAGTTCAGGGAGCAGCGTAATTCCGAGGCCGTTCGATACCATTTGCACGATGGTCGAGAGGCTAGAGGCGCCAAAAGTGTCGATGTTCTCGACCTGACGCAGATGGCAGAAAGCGAGCGCCTGGTCCCTGAGGCAGTGACCCTCTTCGAGAAGAAGGAGACGATTATCGCGCAGTAGAGCGGGCGTGGCGCGCACCTTCTTGGCGATGGAGCGTGACGCGGGTACGGCCAGCAGAAAGCGATCTTCAAACAGCGACAACGTCTCGACGCCGGGATGTTCCACAGGCAGAGCCAACAACACGAGATCGAGATCGCCGTCGACCAGTTCCTCGAGCAATCGCTGCGTCTGCGTCTCGCGCAGATGCAGATCGAGATCGGGATGGCGCGCGCGGATCAGGGGGAGTAGACGCGGGAGCAGGTAGGGGGCGATCGAGGGAATGGTGCCAAGCCAGAACGGCCCGGAGAAGCTGTCCGAGAGGAGCCGGGCGCTGTCCACCAAGTCGCGCACGTCGGCGAGCACGCGCGCCGCGCGAACGGCAATTTCCCGTCCACCCGCCGTCAACCCCACACCCTTGCGCCCGCGCTCCAGCAACGGCAGGCCGAGCTCCTTTTCCAGCTCCTGAATTTGCATGGAGAGCGCCGGCTGGGTGATAGCGCATTGCTCGGCGGCGGCGCCGAAGTGGCCGGTGCGGACCACTGTCGTGAAATACCGAAGCTGCTTGAGAGAGACCATCGGCGATCAATAAAGCTTATCGAAGAGACGATGTAAACCGATTGGAGGTGATGGCGAGTGTCAATCTAGAGTGGTTCTCAAGAGAGAGACACACAGTGAGGTGTGAAGATGGACGCGAAAACCGACGACAAGAGCGCGGGCAAATGCCCGTTCACGGGCGGCTCCCGCGGACGCACGAACCGCCACTGGTGGCCGGATGCACTGGACATCGAGATGCTGCATCGGAACTCCGCCCTGTCCGATCCGATGGGCAAGGATTTCGACTATGCCAGGGAGTTCAAGACGCTTGACCTCGAGGCCGTGATCAAAGACCTGCATGCCTTGATGACGGATTCGCAGGAGTGGTGGCCGGCCGACTTCGGACACTACGGCGGGCTGATGATTCGCATGGCCTGGCACAGCGCCGGCACCTACCGCATCACAGATGGCCGCGGCGGCGCCGGCGCTGGTCAGCAGCGCTTCGCGCCGCTCAACTCCTGGCCGGACAACGCAAACCTCGACAAGGCGCGCCGGCTGCTGTGGCCGATCAAGCAGAAGTACGGCCGGAAGATTTCCTGGGCCGATCTCATGATCCTCGCCGGCAACGTAGCCCTCGAGTCAATGGGCTTCAAAACCTTCGGCTTCGCCGGCGGCCGCGCCGACGTCTGGGAGCCCGAAGAGCTCTACTGGGGTCCCGAGGGATCGTGGCTGGGTGACGAACGCTACAGCGGCGAACGTCAGCTTGCCGAACCGCTCGGCGCGGTGCAGATGGGCCTTATTTACGTCAATCCGGAAGGGCCGAACGGCAAGCCCGACCCGGTCGCTGCGGCCAAGGACATCCGCGAAACGTTCTTTCGGATGGCAATGAACGACGAGGAGACCGTCGCCCTCATTGCCGGCGGCCACAGCTTCGGCAAAACCCACGGCGCTGGCGATCCGTCACTGGTCGGACCGGAGCCGGAAAGCGGCGCTCTTGAGGATCAAGGCCTCGGTTGGAAGAGCAAGCACGGCACGGGGGTCGGATGCGACAGCATAACCGGCGGCCCGGAGGTCACGTGGACCCAGACTCCGACGAAGTGGAGCAATCACTTCTTCAAGAACCTGTTCGAAAACGAATGGGAGCTGACGAAGAGTCCGGCCGGTGCGCAGCAGTGGAAGGCGAAGGGCGCTGCCGCCACGATCCCAGATGCCTTCGACAAGTCGAAGACGCATGTGCCGACCATGCTGACCACGGATCTGTCGCTGCGGATGGACCCTGCCTACGAGAAGATCTCGCGGCGCTTCTACGAGCATCCGGACCAGTTTGCGGACGCGTTTGCTCGTGCCTGGTTCAAGCTCACGCACCGCGACATGGGGCCGATCCAGCGTTACCTCGGCGCGCTGGTGCCGAAGGAAACACTGATTTGGCAGGACCCGGTCCCGGTGGTGAATCATCCGCTGATCGACGCAAACGATGCCACTGCGCTGAAGGCGAAGATTCTCGCTTCCGGCCTCTCCGTGTCGCAACTCGTCTCGACCGCCTGGGCGTCGGCCTCGACGTTCCGTCGCTCCGACAAGCGCGGCGGCGCGAACGGCGCGCGCATTCGCCTCAGCCCACAGAAGGATTGGGAGGTCAACCAGCCGGCTCAGCTTCAGACGACGCTTGCGAAGCTCGAAGCGATCCAGAAGGAGTTCGGCAAGAAGGTCTCGCTCGCCGACCTGATCGTCCTCGGCGGCTGCGCGGCGGTGGAGAAGGCGGCAAAGGACGCCGGTGTCGACGTGAAGGTTCGCTTCACGCCGGGACGCATGGATGCTTCGCAGGAGCAGACCGACGTCGACTCCTTCGCGCCACTCGAGCCGCGCGCCGATGGCTTCCGCAACTATATCAGCGGCAAACGGCAGTTCATGCAGCCCGAGGAGGCATTGGTCGATCGTGCACAACTGCTGACGCTGACGGGGCCAGAGATGACCGTCCTCGTCGGCGGCCTGCGCGTCCTCGGCGTGAACACCGGCGGCGCCAAGCACGGCGTCTTCACCAACCAGCCCGAGAAGCTCACGAACGACTTCTTCGTGAACTTGCTCGACATGAGCACGGAGTGGCAGCCCCCGAATGCCGACGGCGTGTATGAGGGCCGCGACCGCAGGACGAAGGCGGTCAAGTGGACCGGCAGCCGCGTCGACCTGATCTTTGGATCGCACTCGCAGCTTCGCGCGTTCGCGGAAGTCTATGCGGGCGCGGACGCGAAGGAGAAGTTCGTGAATGACTTCGTGGCGGCGTGGACAAAGGTGATGGAACTCGACCGCTTCGATCTCCGCTGATCTCTGTCGAAAGGTGCCGACCAGTTGGTTGAAAGATGCCGACCAGTTGCGTTTGCAGCGCGTAAAGTCCATCTGTGAACAAATCTGGTGCTTGCCTGAGCCATTGATACTCCCTGAGCGTGAATCGTTTCAGGGCTGGAGCAGGAGATCGCGGACCGGGCCCCAGTTGTTCCGCTTCAAGCCGGAGCGCACCAAACGACTTGCGAGCCGGCTTGAGGCGCTTTGCGGTTAGCTCGCCCCTATCCCGACGGTCGGAGGGATCCGAAACCGGCCATCGGGCGTCAGATAAGACGTGCCCCCAACGGGCCGATGCAGCGCAGCAATTTCTTGCGCGCGAACCACTGGTCCGCCGGCGACGACCAGATCCTGCGCTCTTGCGATATTGAGCTCAGCGCACACGGCACGTTGATATTCCACAAGCGTGTGATCTCGCCCACAAGCTCTTCTTCAATGATGGAGGCGATGGCAAGACCCGCGTCAATCTTCGGGTAGGCGATCGTACAGCACCTGCCGCACCAGCGAACGCAGGGCACTGCGGCCCCCATTTCTGCTTGGGTCATAGCTCCCCCCAAGCATCTTGGTCTGCTACTGGAGCAAAGCAGGGACAGACCAATCTCACAGGGGCTAGGGCGGGGATCGACGTAGCATTTCTTTGTCACTTTACCGGCGTAAGCACAGGTGCCCCCTTGGTCTTGACAAAGAAAGCGATGAACTTCGCCGGTTCCGTCGCGCTGGCGTTCCTGGAGACAACGTGAACGTCATCCGGATTCTCATAGAAAGTTTCTCCGGCCTTCAAGGTGAGTTCTGGTCCGCCTTTGACCTGCATGACGACAGAACCTTGGATCACGTAGACGAAAACGTGCGCATCGTGACGGTGCTCCGCCGAAGATGCACCTGGTGGATACTCAACGAGAAACATTGCACCTTCCTTCTCGCCGCCTGAAAACCCTGGAAGTGGTTTCGCCGCGAGCGGGGTCACCTTTGTCTCTTGTGCAAGGGCAAGGTGAATCTGACACAGAAAAAATGCAGCGGTTGAGATCACGAGGCAGTGCCGATGCAGCAACATGATGGTGAATCCCCGGGCTAAAAGGAGTGCGACAGCATGCGAAATCGATACGTTTTCAACGCTATAACATGCAAGTGCCCCACCAGCGAATACGCAGAAAAAGCCCACAATGGTCATCGCGGAGGGTGCCGGCGCCTGCCGCGAGCTCGGATCCCGGCATCCCGGAGCCGAACAAGAGGCATTCGGGTCAGACGCGTAGAGCGGCAACCATCTTCCGGAAGAATTGGTCCAAAAGCCTCTCGTGCTGCTTCGGCTTGCCCATTGGGGGGTGGCTCCATCGGTTGGCTTTCAACAGCGCCGATGGATGCCATCGCTCGGTTAATAGTCTCCCGATGGATGCGATTTCATCGCCGCTCGCCCCATAGAATCTGACGTCAAAAAAGACGCTCGGGCTTGCCACGTGTGCGCATGCTGCTTTGTCTCTCAACGAAGGAGGCAGACCATGCAAGGGTGTTTTGCAATTGGCACGTCGCCTTCACCGGCCAACGAGTGGCAAGGGATACGTTACGCGGCGTTTCCTCGTCAGCAAGACGATCCTTATCGGGTCCAAGGGGCGGGAGGGACCAAGATCATCGGGAGCGCTGGCTTCCTGCTGAAGATCTTGGGGCGTTCAACGAAGCCATCATGGGCCAGATCTAGGGAAAGGTTCCACTTTGAGACCTAAGCGCTTGCAGCAAGGTACGGAATGCGACGCACGCCCTCATCGTTTGCGGTCATTTAGATGCGGGAAGTGCTTTGCTGCTATGAAGCACGCCTTAGACGTAAACGGCATCAGCGACTTATCGCTATCTCGAGGTGTTCGGCACGAACGGTAGACAACAGAAGTAGTCGCCGTCATCCTCAACGTTACCGGGTCAACCAACGCGAGCATGCGAGGATTGAGCTCCAAAGCAGGGAGAATACACCATGAGGGGTAACCGCGCGCGAAGTATCGAGGAGCTTTACCAGGACGATCCGGAGCGCGCCGACGCTGTCGTATTCGGTCGGCGAACAGACTTGTCACGGCGCGGGTTCCTCGGAGGTGCGGGACTGGCAGCAATGGGCGCCGCTGTGGGGGGGCGGATCGTATTCGCTGACAGGATGCCAGGTGGATTGGTCCCGGCCGCCTTTGCACAAGAGGCCAAGAAAGACGCCCCGGCGGCCAAAGGCCCGCAGCTTCTGCAATTCCCTGGCAAGGACGGCAACCTGGTGCTACTCGGCGACAAGCCTCTCGTGGCAGAGACACCTGAGCATCTACTCGATGATGAGACGACGCCGACGTCGAAATTCTTCATCCGCAACAACGGACAGATCCCTGACGCCGCCAAGGACGCGGATGGCTGGAAGCTTTCCATTGATGGGGAGGTCAGCAAGCCGCTCGTGATCACGCTGGATGACCTCAAGAAGCGCTTCGAGATCAAGACCTATCGTATGTTGCTCGAATGCGGCGGCAATGGCCGATCATTCTTCACGCCGCAGGCACGCGGTAACCAGTGGAGCAATGGTGGCGCCGGTTGTGCCGAATGGACGGGCGTGACTTTAGCCAGCGTGCTCAGAGCTGCCGGCGTAAAGCCTACCGCTGTCTACACAGCCAACTACGGCGCTGATCTCCACCTCTCCGGCGACCCCACGAAGGAAACGCTATCGCGCGGCGTGCCAATCAAGAAGGCGATGGACCAGCACAGCTTGCTCGTCTGGGCGATGAACGGAAAGCCATTGGAGAACATCCACGGCGGACCGCTGCGGCTCATCCATCCCGGCTGGCCGGGCTCGACCTCGCACAAGTGGCTATCGAAAATCACCTTGCGCGACAAAGTGCACGATGGGCAGGGGATGCTGGGCGCGTCCTATCGGGTGGCGATCAAGCCGATGGTCCCCGGCAGCAAGGCTGATGACTCCAATCTCAAGATCCTTAAATCGATGCCGGTCCGGTCGATTATCACCAGCCCGGCCAATGGCAGCAAGCTTGCGGCAGGGGTCCGAGAACTGAAATTACGTGGCGCGGCCTGGGCCGGTGACTACACGGTCAAAGCCGTCGATATCTCGACGGACTTCGGGACCAGCTGGCAACGTGCCAAGCTCGGCCAGCCTAAGAACCGCTATGACTGGCAGCGCTGGACAGCCAAATTGAAGTTGCCGAGCGACGGTTACTACGAGGTATGGGTAAGGGCAACGGACTCACGCGGCATGCTTCAACCACACATCGCGGGCAACTGGAACCCGCAAGGTTACGGTGGCAATCCCATGCATCGAATAGCCGTTCTCGTCGGGTAATCATGCTGCAGGTGCTTCGTCAGGTGTTGCTGGCGGGTGCTCTTGCCCTCGCCACCGTCGTCGTGGCATTCGGCCCCTTGCCGGCGACGGAAGGCGATGCCCAGACCAAGCGCGTCAGGCCGACGGAAGAGGGACCGGAGCAGTACCCTGCACATCCCAACCGCGACGACGCCTTCTACTTCTGCACCGCCTGCCACAGCTTCAAGATAGTCGCGGCGCAACGCATGTCGCGCGAGCGCTGGGACGAGAGCCTGGGCTGGATGGTTGAGCGCCACAACATGCCCGATGTGCAAGGCGAGGATCGCAAGAAGATCCTCGACTATCTTGCAAGCGCGTTCCCCGAGCGAGTGGAGCGTGGCGGATGGAAGAACCCGTTCACTCCTAAATGAATGCCAAATCAAATCCCAAATGCGATTGCGATATCTGCCAACCGAGACGCTTCATCGTGTTGATGCGTCGGGGGCAGGCTGCACTCACACCACCCATGTCTACGTATCTTGCTGCGCTGCATGAGGTCCGAAGGAGGCACGATGCTTCCGTGCCCCACGTCGCAAATGACCGCTTCATCCGCGTGACCGGGCTGGCACAGCTGTTCCACCAGAATATCAACCGGAGACTTGTTCCTCACGCTGGGCATGGCCGGCGTGCTCGGAGGCGTCCTGGGGCTGGGGCTTGCGTTCTTTCCAATATCGACGACCGAGCAATACGTCCGTTCGTTTCGGCTTATCTGCTTGGGATTGGAATGCTCATCCGCCCGCCACTAGAAATTCACGCGTCATCGGTCGGGCGGACGTGAAGCCCCGCGGTCGCGCGCGGCTCGAAAGTCGGCTATGCTTGTTGTCTGCGACAAGGGAGGCATGTCCCATGGCCAGTGACTTGCACGGGCCGCTGCCGGTCAAGGTCGACCCGACATCCAATGGCGAGTTTCGCCCGGTGCCACTGGCCGAGCCCGTGGCGCGCGCCAACGCCGAAGCCGAACGGCGCATCGGCGTGCACGCCAGGCGCGTCGGGCTTGAACGGCGGGCCTTCCTGCAATCGCTGTGCGGCGCGGCGACCACCTTCCTGACGTTAAACGAAGCCTTCGCGGCGCTCGGCAACATCGGCGGGCAATTCCGCGTACCCCAAGAGGGCGCATTCGAGCCCGCGGCGGCGGCCGAGGCGATCGCCGGCGACGAGTTCATCTTCGACGTCCAGACCCACATGGTCGACCCGGCCGGCGCCTGGCGCAGCTCCGCCGGCAAGTACTGGGAGCGCATTCTCGCCAGCTTCCCGCAGGGGTCCTGCGGCGCCGACGACCCCGTCGCCTGCTTTTCTGCAGAGCAGTTCATCAAGCACGTGTTCATGGACAGCGACACCGACCTTGCGGTGCTCTCGTTCGTGCCAGAATTGCCTGAGAATAACCCACTGTCGCTCGAGGAGGCCAACCGGGTCCGCACCCTGGTTGACCGTATGGCTGGCGCCCAGCGCCTTTTTCTCCACGCCATGGTCGTGCCGAATGCCGGCCCCGACATCGCGCCGCTCCAGCTCATGAAAGATGCGGTGGATCGTTACCCGATCGCGGCCTGGAAGTGTTACACGCAATGGGGCCCGAACGGCCGTGGCTTTGCGCTCGACAGTCCCGACATTGGCATCCCGTTCATCGAACGGGCGCGCGAGCTCGGGGTGCGCAACATCTGCATCCATAAGGGCCTGCTGTTCTCGGGCTTTCCTGAGGAATTGGGACGGTGCGCCGACGTCGGCCGCGCCGCCCGGCTCTACCCCGACATGAACTTCATCATTTACCACTCGGGCTACGAGGCGGGCACCACTGAGGGTGCCTATGATCCCGCGCATGCCACGCGCGGCGTCGACACCTTGATCAAGTCGGTCGAGGACAATGGCATCGGCCGCAACGCCAACGTCTACGCCGAACTCGGCTCGACCTGGCGTTTTGTCATGCGCGATCCGACCACCGCCGCGCACCTCCTGGGCAAGCTCTTGAAGCACATCGGCGAGGACAATGTGCTCTGGGGCACCAACTCGATCTGGTATGGTTCCCCGCAGGACCAGATCCAGGCCTTCCGCAGCTTCCACATTAACCCGGCGCTGGCTGAGGCGCACCGCTACCCTGAGCTCACGCCGGTGCTCAAGCAGAAGGTGTTCGGCCTCAATGGCGCCCGGGTCTACGGTGTCGATGTGCCGCAACGGCGGCGGAAGACGGACGCCGATCCAATCGGAACGCGCAAGGCCACCTACCGTGCGGCTGCCGATCCGACGTTCGAGACGTACGGACCCAAGACTGATGCCGAGTACGACGCACTGATCGCCGAGCGCAGCGACCTGCCGGCCTGACGGCAGCTATTCCCGGATACGGTGAGTGCAGCGCTCGTAGACAATCGATGTGGCGTCATCGACCTCGATGCCGAGGGAGCGAGCAGTGCTCGACATCTGATGGAGATGGGCAGAGCGCGGCGGCTCGGCCTTGGCCCCACGGGTGCGACAGCGGTTACTCAGAAATGCGGACCTCCGATCAGGAGTCCGACGGGTCCGGACTCGACCACCTTGATGTCCGCTGGACCGGCTGCTTCACCAGGGCGGCGGGTTAGCCTGCAGGGCTCACCCCCTCAAGCGGGTGAAGCAGCCCATGACGATAGAGCAACCCAGGCAAACCTTCGCGCCCATCGGCAACGATATCGGCAAAGATGTCTTCCACATCATCGGCTTCGACATCTCTGGCAACGTGGTCTTGCGCAAGAAGTTCGAACGTGAGAGTTGCATCAATGTCAGGTCTCTGAGCGGAGCTTGTGCTCCGGATCAGCATGGGAACCCGCGCGCATCCAAGTCGCCGCACCTAGCGATAGTTGCATGGTGGAGGCGATAGGCCTTGGCGATGGCTCGGCAGCTCTACCCCCGGCTTTGAACCACTTGATGGCTTCCTGCCCCTTGACCCTTTTTCAACCAAGCCCGCCAAAATTCATGGCGCACCTCCTCAAGGAGGCTATTGGTGAGGTCGCGGGAAACCATTGGCACCTTTCAGACGGTGGATCGGATGACTACCGCTGGCACGATCGTACACGAAATCAAAATCGCGATCGATATCGTCCTCGCAGAAGACGGCAAGTACTACGTCGATGCCGTTATCATGAAGTCAGGCGACACGGCTCTGCAGTGGACGGACGGACCATTCGATACTGAGGTCAAGGCGCGCGAGACACTCAAGTGGCAGGTGGCGGTGCCGGTGATCGAGAAGCTATAGTTGTGAGCGCGTCACCGCGGACCTGCACCACAATGCGCCGTGACCTCTCAATGCGGAGTTTGTGGGTGCCCGGTGTGCGTCGCCGACAACCACGCCGTTCTCACTGCCCGGTGGAGCGGTGGAGATCGGCATCGACAGATTGCTGTCTGCGGCCTTCCGCGACGCCCGAGCTTCAGCTCGACAGGTTCCGCTACGCTATCTGGCAGCAAACCAAATGATTGTCAGCGCGAGCGAGACAAGGGTTATCGGCACCCCGCATCGGGCATGCTCCACGAGGCCGAGTTCGACGCCAGCTTGCTTGGCGCGTTCAACCACAATGATGTTAGCCAAACTGCCTACGATCAGCAGATTTCCGGCAAGGGTGGATAATGTTGCCATTGCATAGAGGCTTTCGTTTGGCAGGTCTTTTAGCACCGTCGTCAGCAAAACGACCGTTGGGACATTGCCGATCGTGTTACTTCCGAAAACCGTAAGAAAGAGCATTGCCGGGAGGTCCTTCGGATCGATCCCGAAGGCGTTGATTGCAGCCAACGCATCCCTCGGCAGCGAGGTTTCGGCCAGTGCCGCCGTCACGATGAACAGAGCACCGAAAAGCACTAGCAGGTGCCAGTCCACCAGACCGAGAACGTCCCGCGTCGCCAAACGTCTACTGATCAGGAGCACGCCTGTCACCAGAAGCACGTCAGCAACGTGCGCAATCAGTTAAGGGCCAGAAGCACTGCTGCAGCGGCTACGCCCTTACCGACGCCGAAGCCATCCATCCGCGGAATTTCAATCTCGCTATCAAGCACGCTCGGACAGTTTGCGCCGCCAGACTAGCCAGATGCCGCCAAAGACGGTCGCGAGCGCCAGGGCAGCGGGTGGTCCACACGCCGCCGTAAAACTCCAGAAATCAAGCCGTCCGACTTGCCCGATCAGAATGTTCTGTGGATTGCCAATGACGTTAGCGGCCGAGCCGGCATTCGCGCGCTGGCGAGCGCGATCAAGTATGGACGCGGATCAAGCCCCCGCCGGGTTAGGCCCTGAACCAGCAAGGGTGTCATCGCAAAGACGACGACGTCGTTCGCAAGCAGCGCTGACAGGGTTCCGGCGACCAACACCGTGAGGGCCAGAATTGCAACTGGTGAGGCGTGCGTCGCCGCAATTCGAGCGGAGCACCAGTCGTAGAAGCCGCAAACGGCAAATTGGGCAGAAAAAACCATCAGGCCAAACAGTACAATTAACGTTGGGAAATCGATTGCCTGCAGTACCATCGCGTTGGTGACGAGGCCCGTAGAGTACAGCACGATCGCGCCGACAAGGGCGATACCTGTGCGGTCGACCTTCAAACCTGGCCAGCGCCCCAGCGCCATTCCCACGTAGACTGATAGAAAGATGGCTATGACCAACAGCGTTGGAAATTGCATTCCGTCCTGCAAGCCTGCCTGTAAAGAAACAATCGGTCGGGAGGACTATTCGCTCCTGCTCCCGTCGCAAGCACGATCGGTACCAATTATCCTGAGATGGGTGAAGGTGAAAGAACCCGAGCGGAAGGACAAGAGAACTTTGGCATCACCCTCTCGGCAAACCGCCGCAGATTGTCGCGCGAGCCCTGGCCGAACAACAGGACATAGGCGACCCCCACCTCCTTGAGCGCGGCCAGCCCCGCCTCGACCTCTCCAGCCGTACCGATCAGCGAGTGCGCCTCAGGCGTGTCGGCGTACCCGAGGATGTGGGCCCCCGGCCGGCTCTCCGAGCCGCGCGAAAGCGATAACAGTCTCTCGTGTATCTGGCTTTGCCGCCTGACGGCCGCATGTTTCTCCGTGGCGTCGCGCGCCACAAAGATATTGCGGGCAACGGCAACGCGCATAGGCTCGAACACGTGGCCTGCCGCCTCGAGCTCGCGGCGGTAGATCGCGATGCGCTCGCCGACCTGCTGAGGCGACGCGAACTGGTCGAGCAAGAGATTGAAGCCGCGGCGTGCGCAGGCCGAGATAGAGGCTTCGCTGCCGGCAGCTAGCCACAGTGGCGGGTGTGGCCGCTGGTGCGGCGGTGGTTCGACAATTACCGTGTCGAAGCGGAAGAAACGGCCGTGGTGCGAAAAGGGCACGTCCGAGGCGAGCGCACGCACGAGCACATCGAGTACCTCCTCGAAGCGCGGCTCGGCCTCATCGGGCGGCATCGCGAAGCCCGCAAACTCATTGTGGCGGTAGCCTTTGCCCACTCCCAGATCAAGCCTGCCGTGCGAGAGAAGATCCAAGGTCGCAACCTGCTCCGCAAGCAGCACCGGGTTATGCCATGGCAGCACAAGAATCGCCGTGCCCAGGCGAAGGCGTGTCGTACGAGCCGCGATAAAGGTCAGGAGGGTGAGAGTCGCCGAGACCTGGCCGATGCCAGTAAAGTGATGCTCGGTCACGAAGCTCGAATAGAAACCGAGTGCTTCGGCCTCGACGTTGGTTTCGACGAAATCGAAGAACCCTTGGGCGCTCGCCGTCACGTCGGGCAGCCGCGGCGCTGCGGCGCCGCCGAACAATCCAAATCGCATGGGAAGACCTGAGTGAGTTTTCGGATTGGTCTCAGCGGTGACAATGCGAGCTATAAGACCCGCCCGAAACACTGCCTTCTCTGGCATGAACCAGGCAGGTTCAACGGGTGTGTTCTCAGAGCCAGCAGCTTGCGGGCCCCCGATGGGCCGGTCAATCTGCGAGGCGCGCTACGGGCTGTCAAGGAGCGAGCCGCCAGTCCGGCGCTGCGCAGACGGCACCCGACAATGAGATGCTTTTGCGTATTGTCATTTTGGATCGCGCAGGTCCATGAGCTGGAAGAAGTGGTCCGAAGCCTGACGCACATTGCGTCAGACGGCAGGCCACCTGTCCCGCAAGCTGGCAGGAAGTTGGGAATTGACACCCAGACATGGGACACAACTGCCACCGTTCGAAGACGCCGCTCAGAACGTTTGCTTTTCGGCGAAGACTGACCGTGGATACAATAATGCCCTCCGCGGGGTGCTTCTCAGCCGTGCGGCTCACCGCGCACACGGCGGCGCTCGGCGGCTTCACGCGTCCACAGCTCCCACGGCCGATGAACCTGAGCCTCAATCGAGGCCACGCAGGCGGCAGCCTCCTCGGCGGTGAGAGCAGTTATCGGACCATGGCGCATTGCCTCGGATTGGTAGCGCGCATTCAGTTCGGCATAGACGGCACGGTAGACGACAAGGGGCAGCGACGGGGCCGTCACGGTTGAGCCGTGCCCTCGCATAACGACAATATTCTTTTCGGCCAGCGACTTGGCTAGGGCGCGACCGAGTTCCGGCGAGCGGATCAGCAGGTCTGTCGCAGCACCACCGGTATCACGGATCTCGAAAAGAGGAGCTTCGGGACCGATGAACCCGGCCATATGTATGACCGCGCGCAGGCGATGCTGCACCGAGATGGAAAGCGGAACGATCGAATGCGAATGACTGTGCACGACGGCCATCACATCGGACCGCGCAGCGTAGATCTCGCCGTGAATGAACCGCTCCAGGTAGGGGCGCGGCCCCTGCGGATCTACTGGCGAGCCATCAATTTGGAATTCGAGGATGTCGCTGACCGTCACGCTGCCGGGCGCCATGTTGCGCGCCAATAGGAAACGGTCGGGCTGCTTGTCGTGGCGGACACTGACATGGCCAAATGCGTCCACAACGCCGTGGTCGTAAAGGATATGATTGGCCACAACGAGATCGCGGATCAGGTCAGGGTTGGCGGTCATAGAGGGTTCTCAATGTTCTGGTGGCGTAATACCGGCGACTTTGGCGATGTCGGCGCTGCGGATCGCTTCCGCGGCGAGGAAGTTTGCGAAGGCGGCGGGCGTCTCGGTCACAGGGTCGGCGCCGAGCGCCGTCAGTCTCCGGACGAGTTCGGGATGCTTTGAGGCTGTTTGCACGGCGGCATTGAGTTGAGACACAAGGTCGGGCGGCATACCCTTCGGGGCCCACAGAGCGTACCAGAGCATGAAGTTGAGTCCTGGGAACCCTGCCTCGGAGACAGTCGGCACGGACGGCAACTGCGGCGCGCGCCGTTCGGACATGAGTGCGAAGGCGCGCAGACTGCCTGCCTGAACCTGCTGCAAAGCGCTGCCAAGGGGGGCGACCATCAGCGTTGTCTGTCCGCCGATGACGTCCGTGAGGGCAGGCGCCGTGCCGCGGTAGGTGACGACGACCGCCTTGACGCCAATACGGTTGTTGAAGCTCACGCTGGCGAGGTGCCCCATCGCACCAAGTCCGGAATTCGAGTAGGTGTGCTTGTTGGGGGCGGCCTTCATCTCGGCGGCGAGAGCCCGGAGGTCGGCGGGGGTCTTACCGGGGTGGCCGACGAACACCATAGGGGACGTGGCCAGCCGCGAAATCGGCGAGAAGTCCGCGACGGGGTCGTAAGGCACCTGCCTCATGACGTGCCTCGCCATGAGATGGATGTCGGCATTGGTCAGAAGCGTCGTGCCATCGGGTGCGGCGCGGGCCACTTCGGCGGCGCCCAACGTGTTGTTGGCGCCAGCGCGGTTTTCAACTACCCAGGTCTGGCCAAGCGTGTCCTTGAGGCGGTCCGCGTAGAGCCGGCCGATGGCATCGATGGCGCCGCCGGGCGCAGCGGGAACGACAAGGCGGACATTGCGGCCGTGTTGAGCGGATGCCGCGCCCGGCAGCGACGCCAATCCACCTCCCAGTGCAAGCAGAGTGTCGCGGCGCGTGAGCATGGCGATTCGCCTCGGGGTTCTGCCTCGCATCATGACGGCGCAACGCCGGGGAGGTTGTCAAGGACTGCGCATCCTAGATGCGAAAAGCCTGAGCTTTTCGAGCATCGTCGCTCGACCCGAAGTCCTGCAGAGTTTGCAAAACTCAAGGAGCCAATGGCGTATGGTGGAGGAGCGCTCGGCTTGCCGGCGATGTCGTCTGAGTGGTCGCCGATGTGCCTGACCCTCACTTCTTGGTACAAGGCGGAAGTGTCCGCGCTACCGCTGATGTCACCCGTCGGTCGGTCTATCTGCATTTCGGCAGCCGGGCAGGCCCATTGATCGAAATGGTGCGGCATCGAGATCGAACCAGCGCGACTGTCGGCCGGATGCTGGCGGCCGCGGAGGAGGCGCATACGGAGTCAGGTTTTGGCCGCTTCACGCGGCTCTGGTTCCGTCACGTCTCTGCCATCCTGCCCGTCGCTCGCGCCATCGAGGCGGCCTCCGCAAGCGATGCTGACGGGGCGGCGGCGTGGCAGGATCGGATGGGGAGCCTGCGGCCCGTACTCAGCGGCATCATCGAGCGCCTTGCCAACGCGGGGCGGCTCGATCCCACAAGGAAGTCGTTGACCATCCCCTGTCGGACATAGGATGTTTGCGCATCGTCGAATTCGAGTGGAGCACCGTTCATGGGCAACTGCATCGTCGTCGTCCAGTTCGACCTGCCGAAACGAACCGAGGAGCAAGCCGTGAAGGGTGGGACCTCGACAGCCCTGATCTATCGCGGCCTTGCTACGAAGGGTTTGATCCGAAAAGACTACCTCAACGGCGACAGCGGCACCGGCGGCGTCTACCTCTGGGAGAGCCGCGCGTGCGCCGAGGCGTGGTTCACTGAGGATCGCATGGTTGAGTTGACGAAGCGCTTTGGCGTTCGACCCAGGCTCACGTGGTACGACACCCACGTCACGGTCGACAATCTGAAGGGCGAGACGCTGGTCAACGGCAAGGCACTCGCCGAAGCGGGCTGAAGGGGGCGCCCGACCTAGCGCTCGCCGTTGCTCAACCACCATGGCGAGTTAACTCTCCGGTCAGGCCAGCAGCCTCTGTGACCGCGTCTCGTTGCTATGCCTAACAGGCAAGCGACGCGGTCAGCCCACGCGGCTGAGTGCAGGCGCCCACCAGCGATCGGACACATCGCCCGGCGCCTGCGGCCGCGCTGGCGTCGCGGCACGCGGCGGCAGAATCGCTCATGATCCCGCCTATTCAGCCGCGACGCGCCGTACGGCGCCGTCGGCTGTAACCTCTTGCAGCACGTGGAAGCCCTCGAACTCGGGGTGTCCCAGGGTGGTCGGCTTCTGGTCGCCGGCGCGCGCGTGCGCTTTGCGGAAAGCCTCCGACTTGGTCCAGGCCTCGAAGTCAGCGTAGCTGCGCCACATCGTGTGCGAGGAATAGAGCACGTGATCCTCACGCTCTGGGCCGCGCAGCAGATGGAAGGCGATGAAACCCGGCAATTCGTGCAGATAGGTGTTGCGACTGAACCAGACGTTCTCGAAGTCCTTAGTGCAATCTTTCAGAACCTTGAACCGGTTCATGGCGATGAACATTCTCATTTCTCCTTAGACTTAGGTCGTCGAACCGTCGCGCCGGTTTCGGCTAGCATGGGGCGGCGCTGCCGACCGCGGGACTGCCTATAACACGCTCGGCCCTGCCGCCCCACTATTGGCTCCGGGAGTCATGGGGCTGACGGCTACATTTGTCGACTCTTTGTCTCCAATTTTGCATGTTATGATACCAGCTGCTTGCAATCTATCGGCTAGAATTGTGCCTTGGCGGTCAACAGGAACGTCCGGCCCCGACCATAGTCGCTGCAGTTTGGAAGATCGCTGCCAAGGCAGTATGTCGGTGTCGCGGGACCAAACGGAACAATCGGCGTGGTTAAGGCTGGCGTGTAGTCCGCGTCGAACAAATTGACCACGGTTGCCCCAATCTCAAAACCGCTGTCGAACCTGTAGCTGGTGAACAGATCGACCAGCGTGCAGTCCGGCATGAACGGACCCGCATAGGAAGCGAGCCCGGGCGGGCCGACATTTGCGCTTGCGGTGCCGGCCCTGCAGCTGGCGCTTGCGGCACCGATTGTGGTGCTGACTTTGTCGCCGATTTCTTGGGTACCTTCAAAGCCTAGCTTTCCACGGTCACGGGCGGAACGGTCGTGCCCTGCGCCAGCGCCTCGAGGCAAGCGTCAGCGACACTGCCCAGCATCCGCAGAGCCGCAGACTTTTCTTGACGGCGCGCGACCCAACGCCAACTGTTGCCTCACGCCGAGCATACCACTCTTGAACGCCTACATTCCCAACGCCTCTCCTGCCTTGCTTTATCGCCTAGCTGGCTGAGAGGCGCGGATGCGTCGCTTGGCGGGCTTGCTGTGTGATCGGGCATGCGGCGCCCGATATCCCCCCTTCTCAGGTTTGAGAGGGCTTGCGCCAATAGTATTTGTTGACTTATGCAGTCAGGAAACGTTGAGCTCGCAGAGCTGGCGAAGCGTTCGCGCAACATCTTGAAATGAGATCAGTTCTAATGTCAGTCATTGAAAGCCGCGTAAAGCTGAAACACGGAAGCATCTGCATTGCCAAGCTGTGGTGGCTCAGGGTCAAAGAACAGCCCGTCGGAGAAGCCGACGCCGGCTTTGAGCACGCGCAGCAGGATTACCGGCTGCGCATCAGCAGCAGCAGCAAACTGATCTTGACCAAGTTAAGGGTTGGCAACATGCAAGCCCGCAGCGCCGTCGCCGCATTGGCAAGCGCATTTCTGCTAACAACCATCGCTCTCCCGGAAGCACCAGCTGCCGCCGCTGAAGTGATCGTGATCGACGGCAGTGGCCGCAGTGTGCAGATAACGGACACATCACGCATCCTGTCGATCGGCGGTGACGTCACGGAAATTCTGTATGCGCTCGGCGCCGGTGCACGCATCGTCGGCGTAGATACGACGAGCCAGTTTCCCGCCGAGGCGTTGCAAAAAAAGCAGAGCGTTGGTTATATGCGCGCTCTTTCCAGTGAAGGTGTCATCTCGGTCGGGGCGAGCGTTATATTGGCTTCCCAAGGGGCGGGGACGCTGGGCAGTCTTTCGGGCGCGAGTTGGCCGAAGGTAATTGCCATCGCACCTTTCGCCGTGCTCATGGTCACCGTGCTACCGCGACTGATCCGAAGCCTAAACGGCTTACTGCTTGGCGAAGCGGAGGCGTTCCATCTTGGCATCGAAGTGGAACGAGCCAAGCTCATGATCGTGCTGATTACTTCGGCTGCGGTGGGCGCGGCCGTTGCCGTCTCGGGTGTGCTGGCGTTCATCGGTATCGTTGTACCCCACGTGATCCGACTGTTGGCGGGTCCAGACCACCGCATCGTGCTGCCAGCAAGCGCTCTGATGGGCGCAACGCTCGTTCTGGCAGCCGACATTTTTGCTCGCATGCTCGTGCGTCCAGCGGAGCTACCTCTTGGCATAGTGATGGCCCTCCTTGGCGCTCCCATATTCCTCCACATGGTGGTGCGGCGCGGGATGGCAAGGGGCTGAGCCGTGCTGGAAGCCCGCGACGTCACCTACAAAGTGCAGGGCACGATCTTGGTCGACTCTGTCAGCTTGGCAATAAAGCCTGGACGCATTGCGGCCTTGATCGGACCGAACGGCGCTGGCAAATCCACGTTATTGCGCATTCTGGCAGGCGAGCTTCGGGCCACATCAGGCAAAGTGCTTCTGGATAGCCGCGACCTGCAATCCTTCTCCGCGGCACTCCTCGCAAGTCGGCGTTCCGTTGTGCCCCAGGCCAGTAGCCTTGCATTTCCCTTCACTGTCCTAGAAGTGGCCATGCTGGGCGTCAGCGTGCCTGGCTTCGAGATAGGACGCGAGCGGGCGACAACGATCGCTTGGGACGCCTTGCAAACGGTCGGACTGCATGATCTGGCAAGCCGGCCTTACCCACATCTTTCGGGTGGCGAGCGTCAACGCGTCCATATTGCGCGCGCCTTATGCCAGCTTATGGCATCTACCGGTAGCCGCGATGAAACGCGCTGCTTCCTGCTGGACGAGCCGACCTCGAGCCTTGATTTGGCACATCAGGCAAGCGTGCTCACGTCAATCCGCGCACAGGCGCGCCTGGGCACAGCGGTTGTTACAGTCTTCCACGATCTAAACCTAGCCGCGGCGCTTGCTGACGACATCGTCTTGTTGGCGGGAGGCCAGATCAAAGCGGTTGGTGCTCCTGCAAATATATTGAAGGACGACCTCCTGTCTGCTGCCTACGGCTGCAAGGTCTTGACGAACCGAACTCCCAGCGATGGAAGGCCGTTTGTGCTCCCACCGGCAGTTTTCTCCATGCTGGATATCGTTCGCCGCCCCGCAAAATGATTAGGCCGGCAATAGCGCAACCCCTTCGCATTTGCGACACTCTTGAGGACAACGCCGCTCGCATCCTGCAGAGCGATGGCCGCAACCGCTATTCACTGGGGTTCTTCGTGCTCATGATGGGCGTGATTACGCCATTCACATGATACTTGTGGCACAGTAGACAGTCTTGACGCGCCATGCTGCTGGTGTGACAGGTCTGGCATAGATCCTTTTTCACCGCACCGAAATTGGACACGAAATTTTGCGGATTGCCCTGCTCGTAGCTCTTCAGATAGGGGCGGCCTTTTTCAAGGTTATGGCAGGTCAGACACCCGCGATTCTCCAGCATGCCGAAATGCGGCTCATGGATGAAATTCGTGAAACGTCCCTGTTTGGTCTCGACCGAAGGCGGGGCGAAATTGACGAGACGCCCCTTGCCCGCCAGGTCGTCGACGCTGTGACATTTCGTGCATGAGCCCTGAGCGTCCTTGTCGGTGAGGAGATCGAAGACGGCCGCCGCCGGACTTTTATTGCCTTTCGGCGCCTGCGGGCCGGTCAGCAAGAGCCAAGCATGGATGAATTTGTCTTTGTGGCCTGTGGGACGGTAGAAAATCGCGTAGTCTTGCCGGTACCAGCCACCATATTCAGCCCAGCTTTCCGGATCCACGTCGCTTTCGATGCTGATCACGGGCGCAGCTCTTGTTTGCGGCGTAGCCACCCCAGGAGGTGAGTCCGCCGGGGCGCCGGCTGGCGCATTGGCGTCCGCCTTGGAGACAGCATCCGCAGATCCGGCGCTCTCTGGCTTGGCGTTTGCGGCATCGGTTTTACGCGCCGCTGCGTCAGGCTGGGCTGCTTTCTGGGCGCCCTTGCTAGGAGCTGGGATCCCGCGAAGCTCTTCCTCCGTAGGGTTAAGCAGATCGTCGGTTTGGTCCGCCGCCTTGGCCTGCGTCGGTTCATCGTCGGAGGGCGGTTTCTTGCCGAGCTTGCTGATTGCAGCATCGGTTCTGCCGAGCTTGCTTATTGCGGCGTCGGGTTTGCGGGCCGCCGCTTCAGGCTGGGCTGCTTTCTGGGCGTCCTTGCTAGGAGCCGCGCTCCCGCGAAGCTCTTCCTCCGTGGGGTTAAGTAGATCGTCGGTTTGGTCCGCCGCCTTGGCCTGCGGTGGTTCGTCGGCCGAGTGCGTTTTCGGGCCGGGCTTGGCGTTCGCGGTATCGGCTTTTCGGGCTCCTTCAGGCTGGGCCGCTGGGACCTTGGCAACTGCACCTGGGGCACTCTTGGGCAGTGTCTGCTGATTTGCCGGAGGAAGCTGGCTCGGCTTGGCTCCGCTGGCCGCTTCGCTATCCGATCTCAATTCCGTCATCGTAGCCATTTCCGTGCCGAGATTGGGTAGCCACTGCTGCTGCGCACTGATGACCACATCGCGCGGGATGCTCGCGGTCAGATCGGCAACGAGATTGGCACTCAG
Organism: uncultured Alphaproteobacteria bacterium; assembly: GCA_963820375.1. Classification (GTDB taxonomy): domain Bacteria; phylum Pseudomonadota; class Alphaproteobacteria; order Rhizobiales; family Hyphomicrobiaceae; genus AWTP1-13. Next base: position 92,887 of record CAWFZX010000029.1, read on the forward strand.
CTTCGCCCTGCCGCCGCCGCTAACGCCGAGATCGGCCAGCACGTCAGAGGCTTTTCCTTTGATCAGCGCATAGAACAGCCGCTTGATCTCCCAGGCCAGATTCGTCACCGCCTTGATCTGGACGTTGTTTGCACGGCTCAGATCCTGAAGGTTTAGGCTGTCCACGGTCTTGATCAGAGCACGGCCCCGCTCATTCCGGCTGATTATCACCTTCATGAACGGTGTGAGCGGGGCTTCCGACGCGTCCGGCCATTCGCCGATCGAGGCCTTCTTCTTCTTCAGCGTTTGCAGGTCGAGGCCAGGCAGGCTCAGAAAGGCAATGCCTTTCGGGCCGCTGACCCGCTCCTTGCCGACGATCTGGTCGAGATGGCAGGCGGTGCAGGTCTGCTCGAACGGCGCCACGGCCATTAACCGTCTATCTTCGCCGCTGTTGTGGCAACTCGAGCAGGTAGCGGGAATGCGCCTTGTTGCATCCTTCTGCGCCACTTCCGGGAAGTGCTTGCCGAAATGGCCGGCATGGTCGTAGATGATCCGTGTGCGCCGCTTGAATGGATAGTTCTCGAATTTCGGGTGACGGCCGTCGAAGCTGTCGAACTTCACCACGTGGCAGGAGCGGCATTGCTCGTTGGAGATCTTGTTCAGATTAAAATTGACGCCTTGATGCTCCTGGTGGCAGGTCGCGCAGTAGAGACCTTCTGCGACCATGTCGTCGGTCGGGAAGGCGATGCTCTGCACGCGGGCCGATTGCGGCTCGCGCCTCCCGGCAGCGAGTTTGATCAGCCGCTCGGTGCTCTGCTCCAGCACCTTAGCCGAAGCGCTGTGCGCGTTGAAGGCCGTGTCCGGCATTTTGTGGCAGGTGAGACAAGCCTTGCTATCGGCGAGCGGATCGCGGGCGGAGAGGCCATGCAACCAGCTCACTTTGTCGCTACCGCTCTTGGTGTGGCAGGCGCTGCAATTCTCGATCCCGCCGTGAGCGCTCGCCAGCGGCCCCGGCATCAGGAACTGCAGGAACTGCGTATCCTTGGCGAGAAAGAAGGCCGCGCCCAGGCAGACGACGGTGATGAGCGCCAGCAGCACCGCCAGACGGTCGCGCCGGAGAGCCGGTGGCTGCCGGCCACTCGGCCTGCGGCGGTCGAACCGACTTGGCCCGTACCCCTCGCCGCATCACCAGGCCCTCTGTGAAAAGGCATAGACGACGAGGACGTGCAGCACTGTCAATATCATCAGCGCATAGGTAATGGGCACATGCACGAACAGCCAGCCCTTGGTGAGCCCGAGGTAGACACGCGCAAAATCGAGCCGGTCCTTCTCGACCACCAGGTTCTTGATGGCGGCAAGCTTCTCCTGACTGCGCTGGTCGACATAACGTGACAGGTTGTCGATCTCATCGGTCAGCCGCTTGCGCGGGCGTTGCGAGCCGATGAGATGGGCGGCAAAATTGCGCTGCCCCTGAAAAAAGTCCCGCAGCTGGGTGGTGTAGAGGTCCGTGATCCAAGCGTCATAGGGCGGCGCCGGTAAGGCGATCGCGGCGGCGGCCAGATCGGTCCTGGCGACGGTGGCGTGGACATCCCGCGCCAGCTCGGCGCGGCGGGTGGGGATGCGATCATAGCCGACGCGCTCGTCGATCCCGTGCTTGACCCGCAGCGACCAGGCGAGATAGGTGCCGAAAATGCCGCTCAGCGTCACCAGCACGAAGGCCGCCGACAGGGCCCATTCGAAGGCGGTGTCCGGCAGAGAAAAATCCGAATGCGAGATGAAGGCAGCGATCAGCAGATAGCCAACAAAAATATGGAACTTCCGCCAGCGCGCGGCGGATTTCGGCGACAGGCTGGCCGTTTTGATGGCGATGTGGAAAGAGAGCTGCAAGCTCATGCCCCCGGCCAGCACCCAGCCGTCGAGATAGCGCGGGTCGCGCAGGCCGTTGCCATAGATCCAGACGAGCCAGAACAGGCCGCCGGAAATCGCCGCGATCGCAAAGCCCTGGCCTGACTGCCTGATGAGGTATTTCACCAGGCCCGAGCCGCGTCGGCCGATCGCGGCGTTAGACGTGCGCTGCCCCGCCGATCTCACGGCCGCCCCCCCAAATCACCCATCACGGTGGTTCTTTCCCCATCAAGCCCCTTCAGGTTGTTGTCGTTGCCCGCCGGCCGGGATCAATTGACCGCGCTGGCTTCTCTCGCCGTGCCCTTGACCTTGTCCGGCGCAGGAATCAGGCTGTCGAGCCCGGACATCGTGCTGCCGTCATACTTCTCGGTGATGCTCGCAAGCAGCTTGGAGACGCCGTCAGCGGCAGCGGTCAGGAAGCGTTCATTGTTCAGCTTCAGCCCGGCCGAATAGGCATGCTCGACCATCTTGCCGATTTCCGGCACGTTCGGCACCGCTTTCGCGGCGGCCGCGAGCTGCTTGCGCGCACGGTCGACGCGCTTAGCCATTTCGAAGGCGTAGCGCTTTCTCACGGTCGCACGGCTGACCGCGCGGATCCCGGTCTCAAGTTCGACACCAAGGCCGACGAGGTAAAGCATGCGCTTGCGCGCCGCGCTGGCCGGCACGTTTTCCTTGCCCTTGGAGTGCCAGGTATTATGCCGCACCTCGCCCTGCGACCAGGTTACCAGCTCGAAGGCGCTGCCGGCAGGATGACCGCCTTTATTCACGAGGTCCTCTTGCGGTACGACATGGCAGCTATAGCAATTCTTCGCCAGCCGATAGAGCGAGGACGGCCGGATCATCCCCTTGGACTCGGCGAGCTTCATGCGCGCCTCCGCCTCGGCCTTGCTCTCGGTCTTCTCGGTCTTGCCGCTGAACTGGCTGTGAACCTTGATCCAGTCCTCACCGGCGCTGTGGCAAGACTCGCAGGAGATGCCGGCAATCGGCTGCTTTTTGTTGTCTTTCTCCTGCACGGTGTAATGGCAGTTCAGGCACACACTCTCCGATCTGATGCGCTGAACGCCCATTTTTTCTGCAATTTCGTTGGCTTCCTTGCGACGCGGCATCTCGCGAAAGGTCTTGAAATGATGCGTGCCCTTCCAGGCCTCGGTCTCCTGCTTGTGACATTCGGCACAGGCATTCGGACCGACGACCTTGACCGGATCGGACGCAACTGTGCCGTCCGCGGCAAAGCCGAAGAATATCAGCGAGCCGCAGAGACAAAGCACGCAAGACCGGATAGCTGCCATGGGCCCAAACCCGATCGAGCGAAGACTATGCGCTCTAAAATCGATAATGACTTCTCACCCTTGCTTCAGCCATCCTATGCGCTTGCATCGGCTGGTCCCGTCGGTTGCGGGGGCGAGCGAGAGCGAGCTGGCCTCTCTGCACGCTGGAGGGCACCGCGAGCCACCCCATCGCGCGGGTCAAAACGCTTTCCTCGACCGTGTTGTCTGTGGTCGGCAGGAACGGATCCGCATAGCAGACCGCGCCGATGCGCGCCGCGATCGATTTGATCGAATCGACCATCCCCGGCGCGCCGCAGGCGTAGAGCACATCGGTCGGTAGCAGGCGCGGCAGAAATTCGTTTGGCCGGCCCAGCTTCACCGCATTGGTCAGGGTCTGCGGTGTGCTGCAAACCGGCACGACGTGGACATTGGGGAAGCGGGCCAGCTGCGCGAGAGCGGGCCCCATATAAAGCGACTCGATGGTGCGGCCGCCCGCGATGATCATCATCAGGCGCTCCGGATTCTCGCGCAGCGCAGCGACGGCGATCGACCAAATCGGCGCAAAGCCGGTGTTGGTGCCCACGAGAATCAGCCGGCTGTCCAAATTGGGCCGGAAATGCGCCGAGCCATAGGGCCCGGTCAGCTTCACCCGATGGCCCGGCCTGATGCGCTTGCCGAGCGAGGAGGTGACGCGACCGCCCTGCATGCGCCGAACATGGAACCAGACCGAGCGGCTGTTCGGATTGCCGCTCAAGGGATGGGTGATGCTAAAGGGACGGCTCGGATAGCCCGAGAACCGCACCTGCGCATATTGCCCCGCATGATAGGGCAGCGCGCGGTCCGTCCTAATGCCGACTTCCATCACCTCGGGCGACAATGGGCGCAATGAGCTCAGCACACCTTTGACGGTGCGAACACCCGAGGCCTGCTCCCTCTCGATCACCACATCGCCCACGATCCGGCACTGACAGGCATGAACAATGCCCGGCTCGGAGCCTTTGCCGCCGCGCACTTGGCCGGATACCAGCCGCACGCAGCACGTGCCGCAGTGGCCGGCACGGCAATCAAAGGGCAGGTCGATGCCGTTACTCAGAGCAGCGTCCAGCAGCAACGCGCCGCGGCGCGCCAGAAAGCTGTTGCCGTCGATCGTAATTTGGTGACTTCTTGCCATTGTCTGATCCCGGAAGGCTTCAAATTCCCCATCTACGGCTGGTGCGCGCGTGACCCGCCGTCGCTGCGCTTCCTGGGATGCTCAGCTGATTAAGCGTTCTGGATCTGAAACGCCCAGCCTCGGAGGCCCTGGGTTTGCAGGCTCTGGCGGCGATTTTGGTTCCCGATCGATTGCGGTCATGGGTCCGGCCTTGTGTTGCGGCGGGCTTGCGCCGCAGAGCCAAGAATGGGTCTTGCAAGGATCGGTCCCAAACATGTGTGGTCATACCATGACAATCAGGCGGAAAGAGTGAGGCAATCTGAGAGAGGGGGCTCGAGCGCACGAGCGCTCGTTTGAGCCGGGGGTCGAGAGGAGGAGCGGCTTGGGCCAGAAGTGCCTGCTGCATCGTATCTCAATGCGGCGAGAACTGGTCGAGCGAGGTGTTCTGGTCCAGGCGAGCAATACGACTCTGGCTTCGATGGGACAGCCGAAAACCGAAAAGGCGGCAGGCAATCAAGGTTGAAGTGCACAAAACTGCACACAGAACCGAGCCTTAGTGGCGCTTTCAGACGCTACGGGATCGCGCCGATTAGGCTCAGAACGAACACTGCCGCTAGAAAGATTCCACTCAATCGCCCAACTTTGATCGTTATCGTGTGGTGATTTAATGACGGTCGGGGAGGGCATCGGGGGAAATTGCGGTGCTCCAGAACCGCTGCTCCCAACGCTGAAATTCTACGCTCTGAATGAGAGACGGCTGAGTTGTGCTGCTCGGCTGAAAAGGGGGAGCTATGGGATTTCTCGATTTGTTCGGGCATGGCCACTGACATGGAGGCAAGCATAGAGGCCGGCCCCGTCTTAACGATGACGTGGTGGTCGGCGACACGCGCCCTGCCGCCGGATCCAGCCCGGCAGGCGAGCGCCGTTTTTGCGTAGGCGACACCTAGCGAATGCCGCCCTGAAGTAGTTGATGGGGGGAAGAGGGTAATGCGTACTGCGATGATTTCCTGCGCTTTTGCGAGCGCCATACTCAGTCACACCGTATTCCTTAGCCATGCTGTCGCCGGGTCCGACGAGGCTGAGAAGACCCACAGCGCACAAGCACAGCCCAGCTTGAGACTTGCCCAGAATACAGGAGCGGCCGGAAAAACCGGTACCGCGAGCGGCGACGGGCAGAAGGTGTCTGCGGACGCGGAAGCGGACGGCTATGGGCAGATGTCTGCACTCGCCGCCGCAGCAAAAGCCGAGAAGGGCAAAGAGGCTCCCATCCCCGCGGTCGACAACGAGACCCTCTCCCTCTATCCCACCGCAGCACAATGTGGCGAATGCCATAAGCAAATCTACGACGAATGGTCTTCCTCGCAGCATGCCTATGCGTCGATCTCGCCGATGTTCCACGCATTCGAGCAGAAGTTCCAGGAGCTGACCAAAGGGACGGTCGGCACCTTCTGCGTGCGCTGCCACCAGCAGGTTGGCACCCAGCTTGGTGAGAATCGCGAAAAGCCGCTTTGGGCGATGAGCCAGATCTCGCGCGAGGGCGTGAGCTGCATCACCTGCCACCGGGTCAAGGAGCAGTACAACAAGGTCAATGGCGAGCGCCGGGTGGAACCGGGCAAGATCTTCGATCCGGTCTACGGCACGGGCGAAAAGAGCGTCATCAAGGACATCATCGCCGACAAGGAAACCTACTCCGTCAAGACCAGCAAAGACGGCCGGGGCCTGGACATCCACAACGGCATGATGACGAACCCTCAACTGTCCAAGTCGGAGTTCTGCGTCAGCTGTCATCAGGTTGCCGTCAACCTGGGCATCAAGCTCGAGATCGTGTGGGATCAGTATCGCGACAGCCCGGCACGCAAAGCAGGCGTCAGCTGCCAGGACTGCCACATGGGCAAGGTCCCCGGCAAGCCGGAGGGCTATGCGACCGCACCCTCCGCCGTGGTCGGCGGCAAGGAGATCAACCCGGGACGCAAGCATGCCGATCACCGTTTCATCGGCCCGGGCTATTCGATCGCCCACCCCGGCATCTTCCCCCACAACGTGAAGGCCCAGACCATTACCATGAAGGACTGGCTGGAGTTCGACTGGCGCGCCGGCTGGGGTACCCCCGAGTTCGAGGACAAGGTCGCCGTCGGCAAGGCCAAGGTCGCCTTTCCCAAGCGCTGGGCCGATGCGCTCGACCGTGAAGACGCTCGCCAGATCCTCGATGAGAATCTCGCGAAACTCGACGTGCGCGACAAGATCAGAAAGCAGGTTATGGAGAACGGCGCCCAAGTCGACGGTCCCTTCATCGAGAGCGACCCGAAGGTCGGCAATACTCTGGCGTTCTCCTACAACATCAAGAACGTCAATTCGGGGCACAATCTGCCGTCTGGCTCTCTGGGTGCACAGCCGCAGCTCTGGGTGAACGTCGCCCTCGTCGATCCCGAGGGCAAGAACGTCTGGGAGTCGGGCTACGTCGACAGTAATGGCGACCTAGCCGATCTGCACAGCCTGGAGGTCGCGGCTGGCAGGATCAAGACGGACCAACAGCTGGTGAATTTCCAGACCAAGTTCCTGACCACCAACGTCAAGGGCACGGACCGGGAAATGTACCTGCCAGTCAACTTCGACATCGACCCGCTGCCGCATCTGCGTCCGCCACAGATCCCGACCACCGTTCTCAACCATCCGCCGCTGGTGCGCATGGAGAATCACTCGCTGCCGCCACTGGGTGAGAAGCAGGCCAAGTATCAAGTGCCAGGTAACCTGATCAAGAAGCCCGGCAAGTACCGCCTCGCCTTCCGCCTACGGAGCCGTGCCGAGCCGATCTACTTCATGCGCTTCGTCGGTGCCGCCAAGGAAATGGAGCGGCGCATGAACGAGCGGATGTTGAATTTCAAAGCCTACACGGCTGAGCTCGAAGTGAAGCCCTAGAGCCGAGGGTTTCGGATCCCCAGCCCTACCCGGCAGGTTTGAGCCACGATGTGGAGCGTACACGTGACTTGTAACGCAAAAGGCTACCTTCGTTACCCTACCAGGATAATGACCGCCACTATCGCCCTGGTAGCCGGTTTCTACCTTGTGATCTCCGGCGCGACAGCACAACCCGCAGCAGGCGAAGGCAGCAGCGAGGTCCGCAAAGGAGGCTGGTTCACTCAAGTGTTGCCTGGCGCCTCGCGCGCCGAGCCCGCTGACAGCCAAGCCGATCCGCAGTACGTGGGCGCGGTGTCCAAACAGAAGGCCGCCGACAACACGGCAGAGCCAGCGGCAAGCACACGCAGCAACGTGGACGGCAAGGAAGATCTTTTCCGCCCCGGTCCGCAGTATGATAAGAACTACGACGCCAAGTCGCAGGTCGACGTCTACGGTGCCAAGAGCGTGGTCGAGCCGCCGCGCCCGCTTGAGCTAGGTCGCCAGCAGTACACCTCCGGCATATACGACGAGAGCAGCACCCTCCTGGGTACATTGAATCCGCTGCTACCGGGCCTCGCCATCTACGGCGACTGGCGGACGGCGGTCGCCTACAATAGCAACAACGGCAAGGATATTGCGCAAATCGCGACCCGGCTAAACATCGACATCGACTTCAAGATCACCGGCACCGAGCGAATCCACGCCTTCTTCACGCCGATTCAGAAGGGCAATGCATTCACCCGCTACGAGTTCGGCGGCGGCGACGGCAATAAGAAGTTCACCGATGAGTTCGACCCCAACCCACAGACGCTGTTTTTCGAGGGTGACTTCGGCTCCATCTATTCCGGTTTCTCCGGTCGGGAAGCCAGTTTCGACTTGCCGTTCACTGTCGGTCTTTTCCCGCTGTTCCTGCAGAACGGGATCTGGGCGAACGACGCGGTCCTGGGCGGCGCGGTCAGCTTGACCGCGAAGAACTCGAAGAGGTTGGGCCTTTCCAACTACGACATCACCTTCTTCGCCGCATACGACAATGTCGACAACAAAGGCATCATCGGAGCGAACGAGGACGACAACCGCAAGGCCAACCTCTACGGCGTAACTGCCTTCATCGACGCCTTCCGCGGCTATATCGAAACGGGCTACGGCCTAGTACAGGGCCGCGAGGACCAGGTGGAAGGCCAACTGACGCACTTCGTGACCGCCTCCTATACCCGGCGCTATGGCAACGTCCTGTCGAACTCAACCCGCGTGTTCGGAAACTTCGGGAACGGCATAAATGACGAAGGCGTTGCCATCATTTCCGAGAACAGCCTGATCTCGGGCTTGCCGAGCACGCTGCTCCCCTACGCCAACTTCTTCGTCGGCTTCCGCAACCCTCAACCCCTGGTCGATGGCAATGGCGCGGGCATCCTGAAGAACGTCGGCATCAACTTCGAGACCGACGCCCTGACCGGCTACCCGAAACTCAACGACACCGGCTCCAACGCCTATGGCGGTGCGATAGGCTTGCAGTATCTCTTCAATCTGGATCAGCAGCTCGTCTTCGAGGTGGCAACGGTTCAGCCCTTCGGCGATCCGATCCCCGGCATCGGCGTCGCCAGCCCGCAGTACGGCTTCGGTGTTCGCTATCAGATCCCGATCGACCGGGCCTGGCTGTTCCGCGCCGATGCGACCTATCAGATCCTCGAGGGCGGCGAAAACAACTTCGGCGTCCGCGCCGAGGTCCGCAGGAAGTTTTGACCGGGCGCGGATGGCGGTTCCGGTCTTGGGCGGGGAATTAGGCGAGGTAATCTCATGAGGAGTCGGAATTTATTCGCATCTATTCCGATCGCTTGCTTGCTGATTGCAGGTATTGGCGCAGCTGCTTCTTATTTGGGGGAGTCTCGGAAGGCGACCGGCGCCGGGGAAAAGATCTCATCGTCGCTCTCAGGTGCGGGGTCGGATGGCGAAATGCTCGCGCGCCTCAAGGACTACACGCGTTCTATTGCAACCGAAGAACCGGCGTCTATGCCGCCAGCTGGCAAACTGCTGCCTGATGTGGACACGATGACCGAACGGCTAGCGGCGCGGCTCGAGAAAACGCCAGAGGACCTCAAAGGCTGGCGGATGCTCGGTTGGTCCTACTTCCACATGGCGCGCTTTAAGGAGGCAGCGGCCGCCTTTGCGAGGGCGGTAGAGCTCGATCCGAATTCCGCCGAGCTCAAGCTCTCGTATGAGGAAGCCAAGGCGAAGGCCTCCGAAAGGGACAATTTAGAGACAGCCTCGTCTTTGCGAACCGAGACCGTCGGCAAGAGTGGTAACGGACCAAGCGTCGAGAAAAATACCAAATCTGAAGCGATGCCTCCGCGCGAGCATAGCGCTGAAATCCGATCGATGGTCGATGGCCTAGCAGGTCGCCTAGAGAGTTCTCCGCGAGACGTCGAGGGCTGGACTCGCCTCATGCGCTCTCGAGTTGTGCTGGGTGAGAGAGAGGTCGCGGCAACTGCATTCCGCAAGGCGCTTGAGGTCTTTAAGGACGACTCGGCAGCATCAGGCAAGATTAGGGCCGCGGCGATTGAGCTCGGTCTGAAGGCCGAATGACCGCCGCCACTTCGTCAGTCGCACGCTTCACCGGCTCGGTCATGGCCCGCGCATCGCGCCCCCGGCGGTCTACGCCAAGCCGAAGGGCCAGATGGCGGCCGAAACGGCCCCTGCGCCACAAGCGGCCGAGGTAGTACGTGGACGCGACGGGCGCAGGCGATCAGGCCGCAGCAACGATAGGCGCCCATTGGCAGCAACTATTAGACATGTCATGTGATAGCCATGAGTGATCTGACGCGCCGTACATTCGTCGGCTCGGTCGCTAGTCTCGGGGCGACGACGACACTTCCCGCGCTCGGCCAAGGCCTTGCCTCTGGGCCCATCTTAAAAAAGGCGATCCCGTCCACGGGTGAACAAATTCCGGTCATCGGCCTGGGGACCTGGATCACCTTTAATGTCGGCGGCAACGAAAAGCTGCGCGCCGCGCGCGCCCAAGTGATGCAAACCTTCTTTGATCGTGGCGGGAGCTTGATCGACTCTTCGCCAATGTATGGCTCTTCCGAAGCGGTGATCGGCTACGGCCTCGCCCGCATCAGAAACAAGGGTGCGCTGTTCTCAGCCGGCAAGGTGTGGACCCTACTCAAGGCGGTCGGCGTGAGCCAGATGGAGGCCTCCCGCAAATACTGGGGCGTCGAGCGGTTCGATCTTATGCAAATCCACAACCTGCTTGACTGGAGCACTCATATCGTGACGCTGAAGGAGATGAAGGCGCAGGGACGTGTACGCTACATCGGCATTACCACCTCCCAGGGTTGGCGCCATGACGGCCTCGAGCAGATTATGCGGACCCAGCCCATCGACTTCGTGGCATTCAGCTACAACGTGATCGATCGCGAAGTGGAGGAGCGCCTTCTGCCGCTCGCGGCCGAGCGCGGGATCGCGGTCATCGTCAACCGGCCGTTTCAGGAAGGCGTGCTGATCGAGCGCATGATGCGCCATCCGCTGCCGACATGGGCAGGCGAGATCGATTGCGCGAACTGGGCGCAGTTCCTCCTGAAGTTCATCGTTTCGCACCCGGCCGTCACTTGTGTGATTCCCGCCACCAGGCGGGTAGATCATATGGAGGAGAATATGGGAGCGCTGCGCGGTCGGCTGCCCGATGCGAAAATGCGCGGGCGCATGGCGCGCTACGCCGAGACCGTGTAGCGCATGCGGTCGTTTCCCTTTACGGCGGACGTCTATTTCTCCCTTTTTGAGACCTACAACAGCGCCATCTGGCCGGCGCAGCTCGTCGCTTATGGCCTCGGCATCGTCGCGCTGGTCCTGGCTGTGCGGCCGCTGGCGGCGGGTGCCCGGATCGTGCTTGCCATGCTATCCGCCTTTTGGCTGTGGAACGGCATTGCCTACCACCTGATGTACTTCTTTCAGATCAATTTTGCTGCCCTCGGGTTCGCTGTGCTGTTCGCGCTCCAGGGCGTGCTGTTCGCCGCGATGGCGATCGGCGGCCGTCGCGACTTCCGCTTCCAGCCGGATCTCATAGGCTGGAGCGGTGTGCTCTTTTGTCTGTTTGCGCTGGTTGGCTATCCGTTGCTCGGCTGGATTGCGGGCCATGGCTGGCCGCGGGCGGCGGTATTCGGGGTGGCGCCGGCGCCGACCGCGATCTTCACGTTCGGCGTGCTCATGATGCTGGAGGGTCGCGTGCCACTCTATCTTGCAGTGATCCCCCTTCTGTGGTCGCTGGCCGGTGGCAGCGCCGCGGTGTTCCTGCTCCGCGTCCCCGAGGACTGGTCGCTGCTGCTCGGTGGCGTTGTAGGCTTCGGTCTTCTCGTCTGGAAGCGCCGCCAGCAATCGACGTCCTGATCACCCTGATCATCGCAGCGCGCCGATCGCGATCAGGCTCCTGGCGCAGTCGAGCACGGTTTCCTCCAACGGACGCGGTCGCCAGCCGAGCATGCCTTGCGCCTTCGCCGACGTGAAATCGCGCTTCTGGCCAAGGCGCGGTATCGCTGTTCGCAGCTCCTTGTTGAAGAGGGCCGCCAGCCGAACAACAAGGTCCGGAACCCGACGCGTCGGAACCTTGTCGGCCGCATCGCCGAGGCGGGCGCGCAGCAGGATCGCGAGATCCGCCATCCAGCCGAAGGTCCCAGCCGCGATAAATCTCTGCCCAGCAGCCTCCGGTGCAGTCATCGCGCGGATATGCAAGTCGGCGACATCGCGCACGTCGACAATATTGAATCCAAGCCTCGGAATGCCAGGTATCTTGCCGGACAGCAGGCGTTCCACAACCTGAACAGACGCAGAATAGTCGCCGCTGAGGACGGGTCCAAGCACCACAGATGGATTGACCGTAACCAGCGTGGTCGCGCCACCCGACGAAGCGATCAGCTGCCACGCCATACACTCGGCCAAAGTCTTGGATCTCGCGTAAGCGCTAACCTTGGCATCACTGAGGTCCGTCCAAACGGTTTCGTCGCTGACTGTTTCCACCGTCTTGGCATTTCTGCTTGCAGCCGCCACCGACGACGTCAAGACGACGCGCCGCACACCCGACTTGATGGCGGCATCAACAACGCGCCGGGTGCCGTCGCGGGCTGGAGCAATAAGCTCATTGGCATTCCTCGGTTGGGAAAGCACAACCGGGGAGGCTACGTGGAGCACGAAATCGCAGCCGCTCGTGGCCGCCTCCCAGCCGGCGTCCGAGGTGAGCTCGGCAGCGTGGAAGCTGAGGCGGTCCTGCGCATCGATCAGCTTGCCGAGTGCGGCGCGAACCGAATGCTCCTGGGCGAGGCTCCGTAGCGTCGTACGCACGGCGTAGCCTTGCTGAAGCAGTCTGATGACACACCAGCCGCCAATGAACCCAGATCCGCCGGTCACCAAAACCGTTTCTTGGCCTTGCATTTTTCGTCCTCAATGGCGCTTTGAGACCGTCAGGTGCCACGCAAGGCCCATTGCTGCCGCCGCAGGTGAGGGCCGCCGCAGTCGCCGCTAGATCTGCTTGCGATATTGACCGAATGTGGCTCGCTTGCGTCTGGCGGCGCTTCATTGACGCGGCCGCGCTCGCCAAACGCAAAGCTTAACGTCCGCGTTGAGCCAAAAGCGCCCCAGTGCGTTCGTCCGTTTCCAGAAGGAGGGTGGATTTGACGATGGCAGCCGAGGCTCGAGAAGACGTGGCACTTGAACGCGCCAACAATGCAAAGCCGGGCGTCAACGGAAGTTGTCCGCTGACAGTTCGGTCTCAACTCTGCATTGCAGACGACCGGCCTACCTGCCACGCTACGATCCCGCCCAAGCCGTTGCCGTGAGCGAGCGGGGTCCGTCTGGGCGGCCCGCAATCAAAGCTAAGTTGACGCGCGAGCGGCTCGCATTTCTTCATCCAGGCCTGCGACGCCAACGCCGACCGGACCCTGGCCCCCAAGCAGCGGGTCCCAATAGTCGGCAAAGCTCTCGAAGTCCATGCGGATGGTGAGCGAGCCGATCTCGCAATGACCAATACCTGCCGCGGACCACAGGTGCGTCAGTCCATCCGGCTGCGCCAGCGGATGCGAGAATAAGCGGTCGCGTGCGACCGCGGCCGATGGGTCGATTGCGCAGGCCGTATCCCAGAAGAGCCTCTGATATACGAGCCCGCCGCAGAAATCCCACACGGCACCGGCGATGACGCCGCGCGACTGGGTCACTCGGACCATTTCGTCAATCGCCACCAAGGGGTCGGGGACGAAGTTAAGGACCAACTGCGCCAGCGAGGCCGTAAACATACCATCGGGGAAGGGTAACGCCGATACGTCGGCGCGTTCGAAGGCAACGTTCGCTGCTGTTCCACGTTGCGTGCGTGCAAACCGCAAGATCGGTTCCGACAAGTCGATGCCGATGACACGGCGACCGCGATTGCGACGCGCAACCTCCGCTGCGAGGACACCGGTACCGCAACCGACGTCGAGTACCGGCCCGTCGGCGGGTACGCCCACAAAATCCACGAATACCGTGGCCAGGCGCTCAGTCCACCGACCCAGGAAGCATTCGTAGGCGGCTCCGTCCGAGGCTTTGTAACTCGACGGAGCAGGATGGTACATCGTCTGAAGTGTCGTCAGTCGACGCCGATCATCACGTCGGAAGCCTTGATGACCGCGTATGCATCTTTTCCCTTGGCCAGCTTCAAGTCGTCCACGGCGGCGTTTGTGATGGATGCAGTGACGACGATGCCGCCGACATCGATTTTGACATGCGCTGTGGTGGTACCCTTGGTGACATCCACAATCTTGCCTTTGAGCATATTGCGCGCGCTGACTTTCATGTCATTGCTCCCGTTTGGGTGAGGTTGCTGGCGACAATAGTGTGTCGATTAGCTCGTCGGTTAGCTCAACGCTATAGAACAGTTTGTAGAACGTGCGCGTGGTGTCTCCGGGAACTGCTTTGGATAAAGAATGGAGGCAAGCCAACGGACACCGATTAGACCATTGACACCAGGCGGCGCATCGAACCAGCCGTAGGGCAGGTTTGGAGCGAGGTAGATACGCCGGTCGCGCACGGCCTTCACGGATCTCCATAGCGGATCGGCCACGACCGAGCGATAGAACGCTGGACCCAGCGCCAAGATTACATGCGGGTTCCACGGTTAGAATTTGCTCGATCGAAACCTTGATCAGGCCCCCCAGCACCCGCCGCAGCGGCTGCGTTGACAGCGCCAACCCGCTCCAGCACCTCCAGGTTGATCGAGCCCGCCAGGCCGGTTTCAAGTCCGTTGACGCCACGGCCATAGTACACGCGTGGCCGCTCGCTTTCGGGGATGGCGGCAATGCGTGCGCGAAGGCCGTTGACGGTCTCATCGGCATACTGTGCGAGCAACTCCGCACGATCCTTCGCACCGAGGATTTCGCCCAACAACCGATAGATCCGAGGCGTGTCCTCGAACCTGCCGTCGAGCAGGACATAGGGGATCTTGGTCAGTTCCTGCACGTTGTTGGCGAGCGAGATGTAGGTTGCTCCGGTGCTGCCGCTATCAAGTATGAGTTCCGGTTTGAACTTCAGCACATTCTCAAGGTTAGCTGTACCCCCGCGCCCCGTTAACCGCCCATACTCTGGCAGCTCGCGTACGCTCTCGACCAGGAAATCCTTCTCGGCCGGGCTCGGTGTGCGCACCCAGCCGATCATCTTTTCGGCAGCGAGCGTGTAGAGGAGGATTGATGCGGGAGGACCAGCGGCAGTTACTCGGGATATCTTTTGCGGAAATTCAACGCGGCGACCCGCCGAGTCAGTCACAATTTGTGCCGCTTCCTGCGCGAATGCCGCAGTCGACACGCAGACCAAGGAGAGCACCAGGATTACGCCAAGCCTTCGAGACACGTCACTGCTCATGGCAACGTTGCGCTCATGTTCCCTGGACAACCGTCGTGATATTTGGTCGAATATAGCCGGAGTTTGTGCTGCTGTATCGAATAATCCAGCGAAGCTGCACAGCCGCGAGGAGCACCTCATGACGATGTCAAGACGCATATGGTTTGGCCAGGTTGTAGGCCTGGCGGCAGCAATCTTGGTGGTGTGGGGTCCAGCAAAAAGGCCGGCTGTCGCGCAAGGGGGAGATGTCCTTGTCTTTGCGGCTGCGAGCCTTAAGAACGCGCTCGATGCCATCAACGCACAGTGGCAGAAGGAGACAGGCAAAAAGGCGACCATCTCCTATGCGGCCAGCTCCGCGCTTGCCAAGCAGATCGAACAGGGTGCGCCGGCTCAGCTATTTATCTCCGCTGATCTTGATTGGATGGACTACCTTGCTGGCAAGAACCTGATCAAGCCAGAGACCCGATCAAATCTCCTCGGCAATCGCATTGTCTTGATAACTCAGAAGGACAAGGCCCGGCCGGTGGAAATCAAGACCGCATTTGATCTAGCGAAAATCCTGGGTGATGGTCGCCTGTCGATGGCGAACGTGGATTCCGTTCCGGCGGGCAAGTACGGCAAGGCCGCGCTGGAGAAGCTCGGCGTATGGGAAAGCGTGTCCGGTAAAATCGCGCAAGCTGAGAACGTGCGCGCCGCGCTGCTTCTAGTCTCGCGGGGCGAGGCTCCTGTCGGCATCGTCTATCAAACCGACGCTGCGGCCGATCCGAATGTGGCCATCATTGGCACGTTCCCGGAAGACACGCATCCACCGATCATCTACCCCATCGCCCTCACCGCCAACGCCACCCACCCCGATGCGTCGGCATTTTTGGAGTACGTGGGGTCCGCCAAGGCCAAGCCGCTATTCGAGGCCCAGGGCTTCAGCGTACTGAGTGCCTCGCGATCTTAACTTCACCCTAGAAGTGCCTTAAGCGGTACGAATTCCCCCGGATCTCCCCGTTGCACCCGATCGCAGTCCTCCGGGAGAACGATCGCCCTTGCTCGTCGTCATCGCCGATAGCATTGCGCTCCCTTGCTTGGCTTGCGGAACAGCCGTGCTCACACCAGTACCGCTTGTGATGCTCGCTAGGAGATACTGACGGACGCCCAGCTGCTTCTCACAGTCGAACCCGGCTGGCAGCATGAAGGAGGCTGGCGCTTCCTCCAAGGCGCCTGAGAGGATGTCGACGACCGAACGAGCGTTTCGATATGCTTGCTCCAACATAGCGCAAAGGCGCCCTTAACTTGAACACCAGAGGGGCGCAGTCGAGCCTTACCACTCTCTTTTTTCTGGACACACGGTATATTCTGATCAATATAGCGAAGTATGACTGCCAAGCTTCGGAATTTGCAGGAGCACTTGTCGACACTGACACCCAAGGCCGGCGAGGCTCCCGCGCGCAGCTTTGACAAGTTTCCTCCCCACCAGCCGTTCCCAGAGCCAAAGCGCCGGCGCATCTGGGAGCTGAGCACCAGTTTTCACTGTTCCATCATCGGCACCTGCTTGACGACGAGTGAGCTGCGGCAAGTCCTGGCCAAGATTGCTCCAGGGATTCACCAGGAAACCGATCATGAGCTGCATGGCCGGGCCGTGCTGTTGGCTGGCAGAAGGGATGCGGCGTCCAAGTTGCTGCAGAAGGCTTTAGATCGCCGCCACCGGTCAGCGATTGGACAGTTCAGCAAGACACGCAACGCGGAGGAGCTGCGCAAGCAATGGGGGGCGGCGGTGCAACGCGCCGAGATCCCTGGCGCCTACTGGGCCGTGCTGACCCACCCAGGGGCAACCGAGGACCTAGTCCGGCACGTCTTTGCTGAAGTGCACATGCTCTCCCATCTCGTTGGCGCCGCCAACCGCGCCGACATTCGCCGCTTGCGGGAGCTGGAAAGCGAGAACGTGGCGCTGCAGGACAAGGTCGCGCGTCAGCAGAAGCAGCTGCGCGACGCCGTAGTGTCGCGCGAGGCAACCATCGCCAACCTGAGCGACTTGCTATCCACAGCCATTGCCTCGACGCAACATGGTCCAAGGTTTCCCGCGACGTCTGACAGCTCGGAGCGCGAGACAATGGTCCGCCTGGTCGGCGACCTGAGAAGGCGTCTTGCATCGGAATCGGCCAACTACGAAAGGATCGAGCGCCAACTGAAAAGGCTGGCAGCTGAGCTCGACCAGGAGAGAAAACAGCGCCAAGTCCTGGAGAAACGGCAGCAAGAGCTTCAGGATGAGCTTGACGCCGCCGAGCTCTCGCTAACCGGGCAAGTGCCGGAAAGTGGGTCCAATTCTGAGCGATCAACCAGCCTTGCTGGTATCACGCTCCTGTACGTCGGCGGCCGGACGCGTAACATCGCGCAGCTTCGCATCCTGGCAGAGGAGCGCGGCGCCGTGTTTCTTCACCATGATGGTGGCATAGACGACCGCAGCGGTCAGCTCACTTCGCATGTTGCCCGCGCTGACCTTGTGTACTTTCCTGTCGACTGCGTCAGCCACAATGCCGTCGCCGTTGTGAAGCGTGTGACGCGGAATCTTGGCAAACTTTACGTCCCGCTACGCAGCTCGGGCCTGACATCCTTTGTCATGGCGTTGCGTCGATGCGCCCCCGCAGAAGGTTGCCGAGGAACCGCAAGCGATCTGGCGATGCATCGCGGACCTTAATGATCGGTGCGCCTTACGATGGGACGGCCATGTTGCGCTGCCTTTGCGATCTGGAATTCATTGCGTTGCTCTTGCTCTGATGCCGGGAGCAAAGCGGGCATCGCTGAGCGAAGCCGAGCTCGGCCAGTGCAGCTCATCGACGAACAGATCGACCGCGCGAACTGATTGCTCTCGTCGATCCAGTCATCGAGGCATTTGGAGAACAGCGTTGCCTGACGGCGATTGGCCTCTTCAATAAACTGCTCCTTCGGTGGCCTCGCCAAATCACGGGGACACCCATAACCAACTCGACGTTTTCACGCAGGGGGGCTCAAAACGGCATTGCTACGAGTCCAAGACCTCCGTCAACAGCCTCACTCGCTGCAGCGCCGAAGACCCCCGTCGTGTGCCGGCTGTTCGACAGCGCCGCGGAAGGGCCGCGCACGCGACAGTGGACGTTGATACGCATTGCCTTGGCAGCGCGCGCCCGAGCCGAAGCCGTTAGGCAAATTCTCTAGACCAGGTGGGCATTCGCGTCTCCGTGAACTACTCGTTGCCAACGGCGAGTGAGAGCTTTCCAGGCAAATCGAGCGTTTCATGGTTTTTGCAACAAACACCGTCGGCGAAGCGATGCCGGTCTACGATGCGGTCGTCATCGGTTCTGGTTACGGCGGCGGTGTCGCAGCATCCCGCCTCGCCCGCATGGGTTTGCGCTTGGCGGTCCTCGAGCAGGGGCGGCTTTGGCGGCCGGGTGATTTTCCGATTACGGCCAAGGCACGGCGCAAGGCAACACGGTTAACGGGGCGTGCGCCAAAGCTGGGCGATCCTGCCGGGCTTTACTACCTGTCGGTCGGCAAGGGGCTGACAGTGTTCGGCGCATCCGGCCTCGGCGGCGGGTCGCTGATCAACGCCGGTGTCGCGCTGCGGCCCGATCTTGGCAGATTGCGCAAGGCCGGTTGGCCGGAGCCGGTGGTCAGCGATGGACTTCTGCTAAAGGGACTCGCGCGGGCGGAGGCAATGCTCGGTGTCGCGCCGGTGCCAGGTCCGGAGCGCTTTGCCAAGTTCGCCGGTATGCGCAGGGCGGCAGAAGCATCGGGGCGTTCGTTGCAGTTGCCGTCGATGACGATTTCCCATAGTCCCGGACCGAACTTGGCGGGCGTGATGCAGTACGCCTGCCGGTATTGCGGGGACTGCTGGTCGGGTTGCAATGTGGGCGCAAAGAACACCGTAGGGATCACATACATCGCCGATGCGGTCGATCATGGCGCAACGATACTCTGTGAAAGCCGGGCCCAGTCGATCTCCAAGATCGGGAGCGGGTGGCAGATCGAGGTGCAAGATCTGTCGAAGCCGCGCGCAAGCCGTCGTATCGAAGCGCCGATAGTCATCCTGGCCGCCGGCACATTGGGAACTACGGAGTTGCTTTTGCGGGCACAGCAACGTGGTCTGGAGCTCTCGGCCAAGCTGGGTGAGAAATTCTCAGCCAACGGTGACGACCTTGTATTCGCGAGCAATCTCGAAGAGCCGGTCAATGCCGTTGCCACGGGCTTCCCGCCTCAGGCGCCACGGGGGTCCGCGCCGGTCGGGCCCCACAGTATGGCGCTGATCGACCTCGGCGACGAGCATGGTCCACTGTGGGTACACGACGGCACGATGCTGACCCTGATGGCTGCGCTCGCTCCCCTCAGGGAATTGCTGCGACTGAAACTCGGGGAAGCCCTCCGGCAATTGAAAGAGGGTATCTACGGCGACCAGCTCAGTCGGTCGCAAATGCTCTACGTCGTGGCGCATGATGATGCGAGTGGCCGCCTGCGGCTTCAAAATGACCACATCATGGTCGACTGGCCGAGCTACAGCGACGCACCGGAGCGCGTGAGAGCAGAGCAGAAGGTCAAGGCGATGATCGAGAGCATGGGTGGTGTGTTCAACACCAATCCTTTCGCCATGAGCGCGTTCGGCGGCAACCGGATCATTGCCCATCCACTCGGCGGATGCGCGATGGGTGAAACGGTGGAGAAAGGTGTAGTGGCGCCGGACGGGCGCGTGTTCGATGCAACAAAGGGGCCGACAGGCGTTCACGATGGGCTCTACGTGTGCGACGGGGCGGCCGTCCCCTCGGCGATCGGCGTCAGCCCGCTCTTGACGATTACGGCCCTTGCGGAGCGCGCGATGATTTTAGCGGCGGAGCAACTGCACAGAACGTTCGACGTCAACGCGATGCCCTCTCGCCCGGTACGGGATGCTGCAATGTAGGAGCCCGCCATCGGATCTAAGCGGCATGACGCTAAGCGAGCAGGTTGGGCCAAGTATGAAGAGGTTCCACAAGTCAAAGGCAGTGGCCTTGCCGAAGCCAGCCGGGCGTACCCAGACTGCCCGTGCTCGTGGTATCTCACTCTTTCGAGCTCGATCGGTTTGATATTGCTGGCGGCCCCAGTCAACGATTCTGAGCTCGGGGAGCGCCCGGTCGTAGCTGACGGCATTGCCGCGCCGCGGGCGCTCCAGGCTGATCCGCACGATGGTGCCGGTTTTGGTCTACAGACGAGCCCTGTTGGGTATTCCTTCGACCATGCTGGGCATTCGCTGGGACACCAGCTGCCCCACTACATACGCCCCTTGAGCAGGCGATGCAGTATCTTGCCGGTTGCGGTCCGCGGCATCTCGGCGTCGGCGATCCATTCGACGCAATTGTAGGCAAGCACGGCAACGCGATCGCCTTTCACGAGGCCGAGACCTAGGAGGGCGTTTGCCAGGCGACAACAGCGCTGGTTCCAGAGACGAAACGACATGGACCTGTGCAGGTCCCGGGCGCCGATCTTGTCGGGATAGAGGACCGCATTCACCGACAACGTTTCGCCCATAGTCAGCAGCGGTGTCATGATGGCCTCGGCAGCCGGTAGCATCGACAGAGGTTTGCTGACCGGCGATTCCGGGGTTAACCCTCCACTGCATCTCCGATTTTGGGGCGCGCGTCGTCCCAAATGCGTCGGCGCCAGTGATTGATCCGCGCACCAAGCCAGCCTCGATACCAGAGCGCCGGAATAAATTCGATGTCCGCCATTTTAGCCCCCGTCGAGCCACCCGATTGGGCGTCAGCCTCGATGCTCTTGTACAGCAATGGGTCCTCGCGCTCAGTGCGCTCGACCTCCGTAGATTGGGGATAACGCGTGGACCTTGGTGGTTTGGATTCGGAAAGACGTTATTTTTGCAACGGCTCCCTGCGACCAGTGCGGCGGCCGGAGTGTGATCACGCCGATCAGGCGCCAACAACTGCTGGCTAGGAAGAAGACGAAGTAGGGAAACCGCAGAGACCATGACGGCAGTGCGTCTGGGATTGGTCTCGTGCCGCTTGGGCCGTGATGCGACCCACGGCCCTATTTTGATTTGACGCGCTTGGTTTTCTTTTTCTGTGAACGGGCGTCGGCGTTTGTGAGGTCACTAGTCTGGATTTGGATTTGCGGCCCCAATTTTTCTTGGCCTGTCTTCGCCTTTAGCTGCGTTTTCGGAGCTTTCGTTTTCTCTGCCGCCACGGCTTGCGATAGTGCGAGGGCCAGCATCACAGCGAGGCTGACTGCCAATCTCCGGATCATGACTTTCCCCTCATTGGTCGCAGTGCAAGGAGCGGACTCAGCTTTACCGCTTTGGGAAAGGCAATGCAGCAACGGTCGTGCAACACCGCTCGACCTGTTGATTTTCGCAGCATTTTCCCCCCACTCATTTGGGCTTTGTCACGCGTCCCCTATCCCCCTCCGCAGCCGTCCGTCCACCCAAGGGCGAGGATTGGCTGCACGAGCCGAAATGGGATGGCTTCCGCTTTCAAATCGTCACGGATGGCAGCCGGGTTCGGTTCTATTCGCGCCACGGGGCCGAATACACCGACCGTCTGCCGGGCATGGTCGAGGCCTTCGCCAAGCTTCCGACATCAGCGGCGATCCTCGATGGCGAACTGTGTCTGATCGACACGGCGCAATCCGCACGTCTATTCCCGCTGGTTGGCTTTCACCGACCGCCGCCCCAGGCATAGTGGGCGACGTGGAGGACACCCAGCGTGACCCAGAGGACAACGTCGCAACGGCAAACAGCCCGCCGGCTAACCTGCTATCATTCGTCGTAGCACTTAACCCGACCATCCCGGGCTTCGTGGCAGTCCCTGTTGTCGTAGCGCTCGGATAGACGACGGTCGCGCCGATCGTCGTCGTAGCGGCGACGGTCGCGCCGATCGTCGTCGTAGCGGCGACGGTCGCGCCGATCGTCGTCGTAGTAGCGAGGCTTGTACCGCTCGGAAACCGCGTAGTAGCGGCGAGGCCCCGAGTAATAGCCCTCACCATAGCGATCGTGGTAGTACGGCGCGCAGCCCGCACAGACCGACAGCGCCAGCAATGCTAGTGCGATTTTCATGCTGGTTGCCATCCTTATACTCGACGGTTGGCTCGGGACCACCACATGCCCCGATCACGCTCGCATTACCCAGGTCATAAAGGCCGCGCCTTGCCTCCTTTTCAAGATATGAATGAAGGATTAAGCCAAGCGCGTGATAATATTGCAGCAAGCGCGATCTCCGTCGGCTGTGCCGCAAATCGCGGGTGCCGTTCTTGCGCGAAGAGCAAACTTTTCCCAATGGCGCGTCAGAGCGCGGAGGCTGGCCTAGGGGGAAGCAATGAACTGGTCGCGGGGGTTTTTTAGGCTTTGGCTCGGGTTGGGTGGGCTTTGGTTCTTGGGTTGGTTTGTCGGTGCCGTCGTTCACCTCATTAACCCAGAGGCGTCGGGGAGCGCTCAGCCACTATTCTGGCTTGGTCTATTGCTGACTGGCGTACTGGTGCCGGCTGCCGCGCTCATCTTTGGTTTATTCATCCGGTGGATTTGGCGTGGTGTCACGGACCCGTCCCCTGAGATAGACACAGCGGCCAATCGTAGCAAAACCATACGCTAAGAGCGACGATGACCGACAATACCGATAAGCTGGGTGAAGCCATCGACGGGCGGCCCACAACCACGATGCCTAAGCGCTGGAGCGAACACCGCGCCGCAGCATGGGGCACGGTGCTTGGTGCCACTTACAGCGCGATCAGTTTGATCGTGGCGCCGCAAGCTTCCACAGCATTGACGTACGCGGGTTATATCGCGGGTCAGATCGGCCAACTGATCGGCGGCGCCATGGGGCTTGCCTTGATCTTCGCCCTTGTCGCCGCCGTCAGAAACCTCGCGGTGGTGGGGCGGCGACGATGACCTTCGCAGACTTCCAGGCAACCCCTGCGTTTTGCGATGACCTCGGCGCCCGCATCCAAGACGCGGCTGGGATGGCGAGCCGCTGACAGGCAAGCTGAGCACACGACCAAAACAAACACAGGGGACAATCACATGCTCGCCGAATACCGGAACGCAGGCGCACACTTAGGACCCTGGCGGAGCCTGATATTGATGAGTGTCGGCTTCGGGTTGGCTGCGGCGGCCACGTTGTTGCCCGAGCTCATCAAGGGGCCGGGGTGGGTGGCCGCAGCGGTCGGCATCGGCTGCGCCGCTCTCGGCGGATTCGTTGAATATGACGCCCGCCGCAACTACCGGCCGCCGCAGGCCGCGAGGCACGGCCTGGCTATCCGGGTGCTCGCCCGCCTGTGGGTGATGCTCGACCGCGCCAGGGGCCGAGGGAAGCCATAACCTTGCAAGAGTGGGTGCCATCCAGGTCGTTCGGTGGCTTCGTGGTCATGGTCTTTCAGCCAGTGAAACACACTAAATGGGGTCCTCTGAGCGGTGTGGCGACTGGGGGGTAAGCTGGCGTGCTGCCTGCCGCCCGTTATCGAAGAGGCGATCAGAGCTGCGCATCCAACGTCGACGGCAAAGTGATTGGTCTGCGCGAGGGGTCTGCCCCCCCTGCTCGGCTGACCCCTTCAGAACCGGTAGCCGTAGCGCACGCCGATGCTGTCGAGGCCCTCGTTGCTGTCGGCGAGGAAGCCGTTCGAGATGTGCTCGAAATAGACCGAGATGCTGTTGCGTTCATCGAAGCGCCATCCGATCTCGATGGGGATGTGGAAAAGGACGCGCGAGCCGAGCGCCTTGCGGTCGGGATCGGTGGGGTCGAGCAGCCCGTCGTGCACCGCCGCGCCCAGGCCCAGCCCGAGGAAGATGCCGCTCGGTCCCTCGATCTCCCAGCGCGCGTCGACATAGGCCTTGTTGGTGTCGCCCGCCGTGTTGACGGTGGCGCCAATGGCCGGCCGGATGGTGCCGCCGAGGATGGGGAAGCCCGAGCCGAACAGCAGCTCGGCATTGATGTCGACACCGCTTTCCAGGCGGAAGCCGCTCCACAAGCCCGGCACGTCATGGGCCAGAACGCCGCCCCGGAACTCGAGGCCTCTCGGCGCATAGGTGTTCTGGGCCAGCGCGTCAGCCGCATGGGCAAGGCCTGTCAGCAATGCAAGCGCGGCAAACAGAGCCCTCAAGGGACACCCCCCTCGCGATTGTGCCTGACTTGGTAGCCGGTGACGCTGCCAAGCGAGCGCACAGTAAGCGATCCGGGCGCCGCCGGCAAAACGGGCGTGGACCTCCACCGCCCGCAGAGCCGCCTTTGCCACCCCAGCGTGGCAAATCGGCCAGCCCGCCAGTGAAAGAGCACACGACAACCCGTCGAGCAGTACTTGGCATCGGATCGTACATGCTTTGGGATCGGGCTTGAGCAACGCGAACTTTCCAACCTGCGCAGCACATGCACCATCAGAATGTCGGCCGCGCTGAATGCGCTATCAAGCCCATCGGTACGGCAACATGCATGGCGCAGCGGCGCTGCGCGGCCTTAAGGGGCATCACACGAGGACACAAGCTCTGGGTAGGGCTACCGCACCCGACCCAGCAATGACTGGCGATCAATCTTGCCGCTGCCGGTCTTTGGCAGCTCGTGCAAATAGGCCACGATCCGTGGATATTTGTAGGGAAGCAGGCGGCTTTTCACGTAGTCCTGAAGCGTTCGCGTGGTCTCTTCACACCCGCTCGAGCCGTCATTGAGAACGACAAATGCTTTGAGCGTAGTGAGCTGGTCAGCACCCTCCATCGCCAGCACCGCGCATTCACGCACCATTGGATGGTCCGCCATGCAAAGCTCGACCTCAAGGGGATAGACCCATTGACCGCTGATCTTGACGAGATCATCGGCGCGGCCTCGGAAGAAATGAAACCCGTCGGCATCGCGCACGAAACGGTCGCCGGTGTAGATCCAGCCGCCCTCACGCATGGTCTCCCCGGTCTTGTCCGGACGGCTCCAATAGCAGGGAGCGTTGGAGTCCCCGCGCACCCACAAAATTCCTTCCTCGCCGTCGGACACCTCGCGCCCGCCACTGTCACGAAGGCCAATTTCATACCCCGGCACGCGCTTGCCCGCTGACCCGAGCCGCTTGGCCTCGGCCGTGTTTGACAGGTAGATGTGCAGAACCTCGCTCGAGCCCAAGCCTTCCAGGATTTCCAGGCCCGAAAGTTGCTTCCAGCCGTTGAACACCTCAGTTGCGAGTATTTCCGCAGCTGACACACATAGCCGCAGGCTCGAATAATCAGCCGTCTTCGCTTCCGGAGCCTTGCTCAACGCCGTGTATAACGTCGGCAATCCGAAAAATACCGTCGGGCGATAGCGCGCTATGGTCTCGAAAATCGCGTCCGGCTTGGGCTGGCCGGGCAGCAGCACGCTCGATGCCCCAACCGCAAACGGAAAAGTAAGCGAATTGCCGAAGCCGTAGGCGAAAAAGATCTTCGGCACCGAGAAACAGACGTCGTTGTTGGTGAGCCTCAGCAGGTGCTTGGCGTAGGAAAGATGCGTGTAAAGCATATCGTGCTGAAGGTGGACGATCCCCTTCGGCCTGCCGGTCGACCCGGATGAATACATCCAGAACGCCATTTCATCACGGTTGGTATCGGCCGCAGCAAGCATGTCCGGCGCCGGCGCCAGCCACTGGGCACTGGTTATCATGTGCACGGGACCGAGCGGCGGAGCCTCGCCATTGGTGACGACGACGGCCTGGAGCTTCGTGTTGCGACAGGCCTCGGCATTGAAGCGCTCGATGAAGGCCGCGTCGCAGATTGCGACTGTCGCTCCCGAGTCTGCAAGATAGAATTGCAGAAGGTCTGGCGGCGTGAGCGTGTTGATGAGCAACGGCACGAGGCCCGCACGAATGGCACCGAAAATGGCGGCAGGATAGGCGGGGGTATCGTCGAGAAACAGCAGCACACGGTCGCCGCGATGAAGCCCCAGCGACAGCAGACCGGCGCCAAAGCCGCACGCATCAGCGGCGAGTTCGGCATAAGTGCGTGAGCCCAGCGGACCGGTCACGGCACAGCGATGGCCCGCACGCATTAGGTTGTCGAACAGGATCGCGCTCGCATTGTAGCGGACGGGAACGGAGAAGCCGATCTCCCGGCCGCCCCAAGCATCGGTGGGCACGAGGTCGACTATGGGTGCCGGCAAGCCGCTATCGTGCATTGTCCTGCCCTGCTTGCCGAACCGCAGATTGCGCAGGAGAGGCGTCGAAATCCGCGTAATGCGCCATGAATTTGGGCGACATGGCTCGCAGGCGGTTCTCGTCAATTCGTTGCGAACGCGTGATGTAGCTCATCGCCAGGTCGAGTGGTGCAAGCCGCATATGATCGGCGAATTTCTCATACCACAGGGCTGATCGGCGAGATGCGGCAACAAGTTTTTCGACAACTGGCCGCCGCTTGCTCTCATATTGAGCAAGCGCTGACCGCACATCGTGCGGTCTCTCTTCCAGCGCCTTGACGAGGGCCAAGGCGTCCTCAAGTGCCAGGCGAGTGCCAGAACCAATCGAGTAGTGTGCGGTGTGCAGCGCATCGCCCACAAGGACCATGTTGCGGAAAGACCACCTGTCGTTCCAGATCCAGGGAAAGTTGCGCCAGGTTGAGCGATTGGAAAGAAGCGAGTGTCCCTGTAGGGTCCGGGCAAAGACTGCTTCACAGTAGCGCCGCGTTTGCTGGTCGGACATGTTGTCGAACCCGACGCGCGACCAGGTGGCGAGATCACACTCCACGAGAAAGGTGCTCATCGTCGGCCCGTAGCGATAGTGGTGGGCGTTAAAGGTACCCGCGTCAGTCGCAACAAAGGTCTGTGTCAGAGTGTCAAACGGACACGTCGTCCCGTACCAAACGAACTTGTTGCTAAGATAGGAGAGCGAAAACCCGAAATCCCCCTCAAACGTCCTGCGCACGAGGGAGTTCACCCCATCCGCCGCGACGATGAGGTCAAAACCGGCAAGCTCGTCGATGACTAGGACCGGCTTTTCGAATCTGCACGTGACACCGAATTTGCGCGCTTGGTCTTGCAGGAGTTGCAATAGCGCAAGCCGGCCGATCGCTGAGAATCCAACACCATCGATGGTGACCCTTTCGCCCCCGTGCAGGATAGTGATGTCGCGCCAACGTTGCATATGGGGCGAGATCAAATCGACCGTGCCCGGGTCATCCTCGCGCAGGAATTCCAGCGCCCGGTCAGAGAAGACAACGCCAAAGCCCCACGTGGCATGCGCCGGGTTCTGCTCGAAAAGTTCGACCTCATCTTGGGGGTGACGGTGCTTCCAGGTCGAGGCGAAATACAATCCTCCCGGTCCGCCACCTAGCACTGCGATACGCATCTGCCGCGTGCCCCATGATGGCCCTGGAACGGCTAATCTCAAACGTTACCTCGACGTTCGCAGCAGATGCAAAGCTTCTGTTGCACAATGCAAGCCGAGAACGAGAAGAGAACGCTTTCGCCCTCGAGCATGGTGCACGAGGGGTACCCCTGCGACACCGTGAAAATGCGTTGGCCGCCAGTCGAGTGATTCTTCGCCCACCGGCATGCGCCCGGTCATCAATGACCGAGAACACGGTCGCCTCCATCGAGTGCTAGGGACTGGATTTGAACGTTGCCGAGGAGGCGTTAGGAAATTCTACAAGTGGTATGTCGAGGCCATCTAACCGGGACTTTGGCTCAGCCGTTTCCTTCGCCTGATTGTGCCAGGTGTCGAGGCGTGGAGCCGGCAAGCCACGGCCTCAGTCGATCACGGGGCAATGAGACTTGCGCAAAATCGTGTCCGTCTTACCTCGGGGCCGCTTGTGGCCCTCCCCGGGTATACTGCAGAAACAGCGACCGTTTCGCGCCGCGCGCACTTTCCGAGCCCCGCCTAGCCAGCCGCGGCCTCGGCACATTCCTGTGAGGGTCACTCCCTACCGCTCGGCCTTGAATTCGTCTGTCAACCGATTGATTTTGGAGGCGGCCCCGCCGATGATCCACAAATCGTAAATCACGACCGCCATGGTCATTGCGGCGAGCATCAGGTTCAGGAACGATACGTGCCAAAAGCCCACGAAGTGGAGGAAAATGCCAAATAGCGCGGCGATCGCGGGTATACCGGAGATGATGTTATCGAGATTGTGCGTGCTGGAGGTACCGATCTGTCCATGCGAAATCGGATAGCCCTGTACCACCAGGTAGGCCCAAAACAGGGCGAATAGGCCGGTAAAGAACAAGGCGACCCGATCCGGCGTCGTCGCGCCGATCGTCGCGGGCTCAAAATTAGGTACCATCCAATATAAAAAGCCCATGATAGCCGTCAAAGCTAGGGCACTGATGAACCTCGCTCCAATCGTCACTGTCGATCTCCACTTCGCTGCCAGAAAACCCGCCGTGCTGTTGACCGTCGCTTGCGGTCGCCAACATCGTCTCCGACCCACAAGAGGCCCGCGATGGAGCCAACGATGTAGGTCGTATACACGACGAGGAACCAGCGTTCGAATTCATCCATGCATCTGCTCATCGACGAATGGCGCGGTTCCGCGCTTCAGTCAGATAACGCCCCGGAAAACGCTGGCCGCGATAGCAAGTTCCCATTCGAGAGATTTTGCAGCAGAACACTGTTTGGAGGCAGCAATCTGCATCGCCCACGGCTGCCAAGCAGGTGCGTTTAGAAAAATGCAGCTAATTCAACCGGCAAAGCTCGGGCAAGAAAGCCGGGTGCCGCTGGCACCCACGCGCATGGCAGTATGCGCCGAGGGTACGCATGATTGACAGGGGACCGAGGGGAGAGTGGAGTATGGAGCAGCGATTTCTCCGGAGGATCCGGCTATGAAGTTCGGCATCGCGATGTTCCCGACCGACTACAGCATCTCGCCGAGCGACCTCGGCCAAGCAGTCGAAGAACGTGGGTTCGAGTCCCTCTGGTTCCCTGAGCACACGCATATTCCGACTAACCGTAAGTCGCCCTGGCCCGGTGGACCCAACTTACCCGACGTCTACAAGCAGACGCTCGATCCGTTCATGGCGTTGACAGCGGCCGCGGTCGCGACCAAGCGCATTAAGCTTGCGACTGGCATTTGCCTCGTCGTGGAGCGCGATCCAATCCACTTGGCAAAGAACGTCGCAACCTTGGACTATATTAGCGGCGGCCGCTTCCTGTTCGGCATTGGCGGCGGATGGAATGCCGAAGAAATGGCCCACCATGGGACAGACTTCAAGACGCGCTTTGCGTTGATGCGCGAGCGCATCGAAGCGATGAAGCTAATCTGGGCGAATGACGTCGCTGAGTATCATGGCCAGCACGTCAATTTCGATCCGCTGTGGGCATGGCCGAAGCCTGTGCAGAAACCCCACCCGCCGATCCTCGTCGGCGGAGAATTCCCGCACGGAGCAAGACGCGCGATCGCGTATGGCAACGGCTGGATGCCTATCGGCGGTCGCGGGCTTGATGCATTGGATATCCTGCCGCGCTTCAGGCAGCTGGCTGCCGAAGCGGGCCGCAATCCCGATGAGTTGCCAATGAGCGTCTTTGCCGCTTCTCAAGATGGTGAGCGACTGAAGCGCTATCGCGATGCCGGTGTCGATCGCGCAATCTTCATGCTGCCGTCAACCCGACGTGACGACGCCCTGAAGAACCTTGATGCCGCGGCAGCCGTCGCGCGTGGGTTGCCAGCGTGAGCGGTCGAAATTGCAACCTGTGAACCGCGCAATGGGGAAGCATGTCTGGTGGCTGGCGCCAACGTTGAGTGGGCCTGTGCGGTGAAAAATGGGCAGCGATCGGGAGTTCTTTAGACACGCAAAGCTCGTGCGGGACACACCAAACTTTGATCCGCACCAGACGTGCCAATTGCCACCGCCCATCAACGTCCAGCTTGTCGCGCGTCTGCCGACAACCGGGTTAAGGCGAGCAATACTTGCGCTTTCCGTATGCCGGTACGCCAGTCTGGTGATAGCCTGAGCTCGGGTAGGTCCTTTCCGGCACCGGCCCACGCATGGAAACCCACTGCAGGGAGGAGTCATGTCTAGGAGAACGTTCGTTCCGATTGTGGTCGCCTTGTTGTTCGGCGTCGGCACTGCGGCGGTGGCGCAGGATCGGCGTCCCGACTACGGTCCGTCCGTTAACATCGCGGCCGCGAAAAAGGTCGCCGCAGCAACGCTCGCCGAATGCGACAAAAACAACTGGAATGTTGCTGTCGCGGTGACCGACACACACGGCTACCTTGTGTACTTCGAGCGCATGGAGAACACGCAGTATGCAAGCATTGACATCGCCATCGGCAAGTCAAAGGCTGCCGCCACTTACCGGCGCCCGACGCGCGCCTTCGCCGATGTGATCAACAAGGGCGGCCCGGCAACCGCGACCCTGCCCGGCGTCTTTGCCTCTCCTGGTGGGTTGCCCATTACGGTCGACGGCAAAGTTATCGGGGCGGTCGGGGTGAGTGGCGTGACCGGAGACCAAGACGAGCAGTGCGCCAAGGCCGGGTTGGAAGCAGCGAAGTAGGCCAAGATAGAAGCGGGTGGCCACAATGGCCCCCGCACCCCTTCGCCGGTCGGTAACCACGGCTGCCCAGCCCAGACGTTGTATTTTGGGCGCGGAACCTATCCGCTTCAAGATGGGATCGCGGGGATCATACGAGCTGCACACCTTGCTGCAGTGCATGACTCGAAAGTCGACACAAAAAGTGAGTGCACTCCAGCGTTCGACAATGTTGGCATCGAAGGCACACATCAGGGCGCAGGTTTGGGCCGGCGCTGCATCGAATATCTGGCAGCCGAGGCCAATCGCTGCACCTTGCGGGCACTAAGCTCTAGCTCGTTCCAGCAACGTGCCGGTGCGCACCAGTAGCCCCATGCGCTGGATGCCAGGGCACAAGCAGGTCTCTCGCACCTTACTGGAGGCCTCGAAGGCGACCCGCTTTGACATGCCGCATTTACGTTGATATCAACTCATATGTCAGGCCGAGACAAGCCGAGGGAGCGCCGGCTCGGTTCGACTCAAACTATCGAGAGGGACCAAGAAGAAGCAGGGGCAAAGGAATTGGTTGTCACCATGCATGGCGGGTCGCCACCGCGGCGGGCCCGTCTCTTTTCGGGGTTGAGGATGTCCACACCCAACAAGACCCCCGAGCGGGCGACCTGCAAGCATATGGTCGGCCGTGTCGGCGCACGCAAGCCATTAGGGAGGATGACGATGGCGAAGGTTACCCAGCACCTTTGGTTCGAAAAAGAGATGGAATCGGCGGTCCGATGCTACACCACCATCATTCCCGGTTCCTCAATGCAGTGGATCGCGACCATTCCAGCCGATACGCCCAGCGGTCCTGCGGGCAGCGTGAAGATAGCGGCATTCACGATCGGCGATCAGCGCTACATGGCGATCGAGGCGGGTCCGCTCGATGCGTTCAACCACAGCTTTTCGATCATTGTCGAATGTGATGACCAGCCCGAGATCGATCGGCTATGGGACGCACTGAAGGAGGGCGGCAATGTCGAGCAGTGCGGCTGGCTCCGCGATCGTTGGGGCCTGTGCTGGCAGATCACGCCGAAGCGACTGGGCGAGCTGATGCGCGATCCCGACCGCCAAAAGGCAAAACGGGTCGCTGAGGCGATGCTGAAGATGACCAAGTTCGATATTGCCGGCCTGGAACGGGCGGCACAAGGCCCAGCATCCTGATCGCCGGCGGCAATCGGTTCGGCTTCTTTGCGATCACTGGCACGTTTGTCAGCCGGGCACGCCCGGTATCTCCGGGCGCGCTGCTAGCACCACGCAACGACGTGAAATTTGACCGACCGACAGCTCCCACTTGCGGTGACAGCCTGCAGACCCCGAGGCGTGAAGCTGCGGCATCTCATCGCCACCACAGCGAATTTCTCGGTCTAGAGAGCCCCGTCTCCGACCAGCACGAACGGCGCCCACGAGGAGGGATGCGCGTTGGTGCCGCCGCTTCCGATCAAGGTCAGCATGGACCGGCGTGTTGCTTCAGCGCGTCCGACTCGGCCCTGAGCCGTTGCCTGGAACGCCCCGGTGATCAGCCGAACAGTCGCATGGGAATTGACAGCCCAGTGCGAGACCAACAAGGCGCGCGCTCCGGCATAGAAAAACGCGCGCGCGAGCCCTGACAGCGACTCTGAGCCGGGCTTGTCGCTCTCCCCAGCCGCCGTATTGCACGCAGAAAGGACCACCCAATCGGCGTCGAGCTTGAGCTGCGAAATCTCGGAGGCGGTCAACAACCCGTCATCCGTCTCCGTCGCCTGATCCGGCGGCGTCAGCAACAGCGCGGGCTCTACGCGCGAGGAGGTGAGCATCTCTGTCTCGCCGGCAAGTAAGCCATGTGTCGCGAAATGGATCACGCGAGCATGTGCGAGGGTCCCATCCGCCGAAAGGTTCTTGACGGTTTGCTCGGTGGCCTTGGCGCCCAGGTAGACGTTGCTCTCGGCAGCTGCCATTGATTTGGCAACGGCACACAATTCGTCCGCTGTCTCCGGTAGCGGCACCTGCGCGCGCACAATCGCCACATCCGCCAAGCCGCCGCGATAGAAGGGCGCGATGGAGCCGCGCACCCCCCGCTGGGCGACCTGTACGACGGCAGACCCATCGCAGGTTTGCCGCTCCCAGGCGTGCCGGTCGCTACCCGTCGGACCCAACAGCAAAGGGTTGCCAAAGCCCAGAAACGGCTGCCTTGCCCGGCTGGCTTTGGCGAACTGACGCAGCGCATTCAGGCTGCCGACAGAAGGCAGCACGCTAATGGCATGCGTTTTGGCGAGCCAAGCGGCGCCTGCGTATCCCGGGCCGTCCGTCGGCAGAGCCACTGCGGGCTTGTCCGTTACCAGCACCTGGAACGGAAGGGCAGTAAGTGCACCCGAGGCGACGATCAACAGCTCTCGGCTGGCGATGAGATCAGCAACTTGTCCAAACAACGACTGATAGACGTCATACGCGCGGCCGAGATCGAATGGCAGCATTCCGTGATGAGTGTTGCTGGCGGTACTCCCGAACCAGTGCGCGCACTGTACTGCCGCATCGGCCCATGCCGCCTGGTCGAGACCGCAACGTAGCGCTGCCACATGCTGATTGAGCGCACTCGTGCCGAGATCGGTGGTCACCCAGCGTGCATCGGTCTTGGTAACGGCCCATATCAAGGTCTCCTCCGGCGAGGGCGCCCAGGCTCGCGTGTCGAGCACCAGCAGCAGCGTTTCGTTCGCGCCAAGCAGCTTCTGCACCTGGGCGATATCGAGCGGCTCGGGCGACGCCAAGCTGGCAAACTCCGGGAAATCGCGGGCGAGCTGCCTGTCGACTTCGCTGATACGGGTGTCGATGGTGGCAAGCCGCGTCGACAGTGCGGCTTCCGCTATGGCGTCCCGAAGCTCAGGTGGCTGTGCGCGCGTTGCGACCAGGGTCTGGTCTCTGGCCTGCCATTCCGCCAAGAGGTCTTGGCGTTCGCGCACCAAGCCGGCCAGTACACCGTCGCCTTTTGCTTGCCGCACGGCCATCTGCGACAGCGAGTGGGCGGCTTCCGACGACTGCGCCCATTGCGCCATTATGAACGTTTCGTGGGCGAGTTGCGGCGCTTGCGCCGGTTCCAACTCGGCCAGGCGGCGCGCGGCCTTGATGAAACCTGCCAACAGATGGGCTTTGCGTCTCGCCTCGGTCTGGCCTTTTGCCGTGAGAGCGGGCGCAGAAGCCTCCGTTTCCCGCTTGCTCCGGCGAATGATCGCGGCAGCGCTCCGGCGCCATTCCTCCACGGCTTGCGTCAAGTGTCCTTGCTGCCAATGCAGCAGAGCAAGATCTGTAAGGGTGGTACTCACCTCCGGATGATCCGCCCCCAATGCCTTCTGCTTAATGGCAAGCGTGCGCAGGTAGAGCGGTTCCGCCTCCGCCGCACGACCTTGTGCGGCGTAAAGCGCGGCTAGACCAAAAAGCGTCGTGCCGACCTCAGTATGGTCGGGGCCCAGTGTTTTCTCCTTGATGGCAAGAGCACGCCGGTAAAGCGGTTCAGCCTCGGCATGACGTCCCTGCTGCCCGTAAAGTTCGGCCAGGCCATAGAGCGCGCTCCCTACCTCGGTATGATCGGGGCTCAACGCGTTCTCCTTGATGGCAATCACCCGCCTGTAAAGCTGCTCGGCCTCTGATGTTCGCCCTTGCAAGGCGAGCAAAACCGCAAGGTTGTGCAAGGTGCTTCCGACTTCGCTATGCTCCGGCCCGAGTAAAGTCTCCTTTATGGCGAGGGTCCGCCGATACAGAGGTTCGGCTTCTTCATAGCGGCCGAGGTAGACATAGAGCGCGGCCAGCCCATAAAGGGTGGTGCCGACCTCGCTGTGGTTCAGGCCCAATGCGTTCTCTTTGATGGCGAGCGTCCGCTTATAAAGCGGTTCCGCCTCCAGAAACCGGCCTTGCCGCACATACAGTTCAGCCACTGCATAAAGCGAGCTACCGACGTCGGTATGCTCGGGCCCCAACGTTTTCTCTTTGATGGCGAGCGCGCGCATGTAAATCGGCTCAGCTTCCCCATAGCGGCCTTGCATGGCGAGCAGCACCGCCAGATTGTGCAGCGTGGTGGCGACTTGGCTGTGGTCGGGTCCTAACGCCTTTTCTTTGATGCCGAGCGCGCGCTGGTAGAGTGCCTCCGCGTCCATGTAATGGCCCTGATAGACGTAAAGCGCCGCGAGTGAGTGCAGCGTTGCACCAACCGCGGTGTGCTCGTTTCCAAGCACCTTCTCGCGGATGGAAAGCGCCCGCTTGTAAAGCGGCTCGGCGTCTGCGTATTGGCCGAGCTGCATATGCAGAAGGGCCAGCGCATTCATGGCATTGGCGAGCTCAAGGTCGTTGGGCCCGCGTTCGCGCTCCATCAGGTCGATGGCACGGCGCGCAATAGGCAGCGCTTCGGTCACCCGGCCCTCTGTCACCATCTGCTCAATCTGACGCGTGAGCGTGGCAATATCCTGCTGTTGAGCACTTGCTTTGCCGCCACTGCCGATCGCAAGCGCCGCAATCAGGCCGACCAAGAGCATAGCGCGCCGCATCGTATGGTCTCCAGATACCGCCAGCCCCCAACGTGAGGCCCGGATTTGGCTCAAGCAAGGCGCGCTGCAATGCAATGGGGCGCAGCGGTCTTGCCTCCGAACCGGCGAGCCAGTGGAGCTGCCATCACACTCATCCGTTCGCCCTTTTGCATGCCTGTTGCTTACATGCCGATCAGCGGCACACGCGACACCAAAAAAAGTGAACATTTGCCGTCGACCAACATGCGATGCAAAATCACGGCCCCGAGCCGCCGCGGCTTTAGCTTTGCGGGGGCCTGCTTTCGCTTGGCGCCGCAAGGAGATTGACGATGTCAGACGCTTATGCAGGCTTCGAACTGGTGCGCGAGCAATCTATCCCGGAACTGGATACGGCCGCACGCCTCTTTCGCCACCGCCGAACCCGAGCAGAGGTGTTATCGCTCAGCAACCGCGATGAAAACAAGAGCTTCGCCGTTACGTTCCGGACGTTGCCTTTTGACGATACCGGAGTTGCCCACATCCTCGAGCATTCCGTACTCAGCGGCTCACGCAAATACCCGGTGAAGGAGCTGTTCATGGAGCTCGTCAAGGGATCGTGCGCGACCTTCATCAACGCCATGACCTATCCGGACAAGACCTGCTATCCAGTTGCCAGCACGAACCTCCAGGACTTCTATAATCTAGTCGACGTCTACTTCGATGTCGTGCTCAACCCACTTCTCGAATCTCACACCCTCGACCAGGAAGGCTGGCACTTCGAACTCGAGCGCGCCGATGCGCCGCTGAGTTACAAGGGCGTCGTCTTCAACGAGATGAAGGGCGTCTACTCATTGCAGGATACTCACATCGGTGAGCAGATCATGCGGGCGCTGTTGCCGAACACCATTTACGCCAATAGCTCGGGCGGCGATCCACGCCACATTCCGGCATTGAACCACGCTGGTTGGCGAGAATTCCACCATCGCTTTTACCATCCTTCCAACGCGCGCATTTGTTTTTGGGGCGATGATCCGGAAGAAACGCGTTTGCGCATCGTCAATGAGGCGCTCACGCCCTTTGATGTTCAGCCTGTGTCCGGGACGATCGCGCTGCAACCCCGTTTCACCGCACCCGTCCGCTCCAGCGGTCGGGTTCCGGCGGCTGCGGTCGACGCCCAGGATGGCAAGGGAGCCGTCAGCATCGGATGGCTCCTTTCGGATGGAGAGCACACACCAGAACAGCGCATTGGCATACGTGTGCTGAAGGAAATCCTCGTCGGCTCGCCGGCATCGCCCTTGCGCAAAGCACTGCTGGATTCGGGGCTCGGCGAGGACTTGATTGGCGGCGCGGGCTGGGACGAGATGCGCCAGCCGGTATTTGTCACAGGCCTAAAGGGTGTGAGCGAGGCAAATCGCGATCGCATTGAGCCACTGGTGCTTGACACCCTGGAAAATCTGGTCCGCTCGGGGATTGATCAGGCGGCTGCAGACGCCGCGGTCAATACCATCGAGTTCGCCCTACGCGAGAACGGGACCTGGGCCCGCGGCATCGGCACAATTCTGCGTTCGTTCGAGACATGGCTCTACGACGGTGATCCCATAGCCGCGCTGGCCTTCGAGCAGCCACTCGCCGCCGTGCAAGCTGGTCGCGGGGAAAGTCGACGTTACTTTGAGAAAATGATCGAGCAGTACCTTCTCACCAACCCACATCGCTCGACGATTTGGCACGCGCCCGATGCCGAGCTGCTGACACGCCAGGAGGCCGACGAGAAGGCACGTCTGGCAAAGATCCGCAGCGGCCTCGGTGACGAGGAACTCCAGCGCATCACCGCCAAATCACTGGAGCTAAAGCACCGGCAAGAGACACCGAACTCACCGGAAGCACTCGCCAAGCTGCCTATGCTGCGTCTTGGCGACCTGGACCGCAAAAACACCGTGATCCCGCGCGAGGTAATGACGCTGGAGGGAAGGCCGGTGCTTATGCATGGCCTCTCCACCAATGGCATTGCCTACATCGATATCGGCTTTGATCTGCAGACATTATCGGGCGACGAGTTGGCCTACGTGCCGGTGCTGGCAAGAGCGCTCACCGAGCTCGGCACCGACAATGAGGACGAGGTCACCTTTGCCCGTCGGATTGCCGGGCACACGGGCGGTATCGAGCCGCGCGCATTTTCGCTCACCAAGACAGATGCCAAGAGCACTGCCGCTTGGCTGGTATTGCGCGGGAAAGCTACGGTGGCAAAGGCCGCTGAGTTGATCGCCATATTTCGCGATCTGCTGCTCTCCGCACGTCTCGACCAACGCGAGCGGCTGCGCCGCCTCGTGCTGGAGGAAAAAGCACGGCTGGAGGCGAATCTCGTACCGATGGGGAGTTATTATTGCGGTTTGCGCCTCAAGGCTGGGGCGAACGAATTGGGTTTCGCCAATGAACAGCTGTACGGTGTGAGCCAGCTCGCTTTCTTGCGCCGACTTGCCGCCGAGACGGAGACCGACTGGGCGGCGGCGCTCGCGCGTCTGACCGCCATTCGCTCAAAGTTGATCATGCGCTCGTCGGCAATCGCTAGCGTGACGGTCGATACCAATGCTGGGGCTTCGTTGCTAGCCCAGATCGACAGACTGCTTGGAAGCCTTCCAACGGGCAGCTATACGCCGCTGGCGTGGCAGCCCTTGACGAGGCCGCGCAACGAGGGACTTGTCGTGCCGACCCAGGTAAATTATGTCGCCAAAGGCACCGGTATTCTCGATTTTGCCGCGCGACCGGATGGGGCAGCGCTGGCAGTTTGTCGTTGGCTGAGCCTCGCTTGGCTGGTCCCAAAGATTCGCGAGCAGGGAGGAGCCTACGGCGCGTCGCTGGATTTCGAGCGACGCTCCGGCTACCTGGCACTGACATCCTACCGCGATCCGAATCTCCTCGAGACCCTCGCAACGTACGACTCTACCGGAGCCTTCCTGCGTGCCCTCCAGCTCAGCGATAGCGATCTCGCGCGGAGCATCATCGGGGCTCTGAACGGGGTCGACCCCTATCAGCTTCCAGGCGCCAGGGGTTTCACGTCGCTGCAGCGCTACCTGATCGACCAAACCGAGGTCGATCGGCAACAACTGCGTGATGAGCTGTTCGCCACCATGCCCGCGGACTTCCGTGACTTCGCAGACGTGATGGATGGTGTGCGGGACCATGGCCAAGTTGTAGTCATGGGTTCGGAAGCGACGCTGTCCGAGGCCAATCGCGCGCAAGGCGGGGGTTGGCTGACCCTCGAGAAGATCATGTAGCGAGCAGACTGCGGTGGCCTGCACCCTCCCACCGGCAGGAGTTTTTAGAGGCTGACGCACCTACTCGACCTCCGCCCTTGGTTGGCTCGTTTCCCATTTAATTGATCAACGCGAAAGCCGCTCGCCTCTGGGGATCACGTCGCCTGGGATGTACCGCGCGCTGACCCGGAGCGGGCAGAAAGCACTGGCCCAGCCGATCTGGCCTGTTGGGCATGCAGCCTAGCTGCCGAGCGGGTTGACCTTTCTCCTCAAGTGCCCTCACAGGCCGCAACGGCACACGCTCACTCTTTGAGCGGCCTGCCCAAGCGTGAGCCGGGACAAGCGGTCAAAGGGGCGGCTTCTTCACCGTTTGCCGGTCGGCGCTCTGAGCGTTCGCGTGCTGGCGGCAATATTGTCCGGGTCAGCATTGGCAGTGCCGTCGCCGAGAACGGCGCGCAGCGCGGCTGCGAGGTCAGCCTGCTGATAGGGCTTGCGCAGAACCCTTAATTGTTCGCGTTGCAGCTCATCACCATGCACGAGTTCTTCCGCGTATCCGGAAGTAAGAGGAACCTTTACCCCAGGCTTCAGTTGGCGGGCGCCGATGGCAACCTCGCGACCAGATAGCCCTCCCGGCATGATCAGGTCGGTGAAGACGAGATCCACATCATCGCCGCGCTTGAGGATTTCGAGCGCGGCAGGCCCGTCGCTGGCTTCCAGCACCCGATAGCCGATGAGTTTCAAGCGCTTAATGGTCAACTGCCGCACGCGACTGTGGCGAGGTACGCAGCAGATGGTTGGCACCAAGGGCAGATGCTTGAACCGCAGTTCGTGCATCCTGAGTTGGCGCCAAAAATTCGCACCTGCTGCGCCGGTGCCTCGAAGGCCGAGGGGCAACGTCGCTGCGGAAATGCGAGATGGTTCCCCTCACCACACTCGACCCGCATTCTTGCAAAGCAAAACCGGCTCGACCGCGCGAGCCTTGCAAGCGTCGCGACAGCTGGTGATCGCCGAGCCTGGCGGGTAAGGGTAACTATGGCTTTGATGCAGCTTGCAACCCCTAGTTTGACCCGGTCGACGAACCCTCGGCGAACCAGCAAGAGGACGCCTGCGGCACTGGAAAAAGCTCGTTCTCGCAACCGGCCGCCTAGCTTTGACGGCAATGACAGAGCCAACGAAGGGATGCAAAAGATGGCCAGATGCGAACGAGGACTTGGTAGCTTGGCCGTCGCCGATCCCGCAGTGCTGGTGACGGGACTCCACAAGACGTTATACCGTGGGGTTGCTCAATTGGCGCTGCCGCGCGCGCGCGCGCCCCGCAAAACTAAGGTGATCCATGAGTAGGGATTTTCCCAATGACTGGATGTGGTCTCAGGCATTCGACATGCTGGCGCGGGCGGAGCGCCTGCATCGAGAAATATTTCGTCCCCGCGCTTCAGCATCGCACAATCCCGCCTGGGAACCCCCGATCGACATCCTCGAGACTGCACAGCAGGTGCTAGCTCTGGTGGCCTTGCCGGGCGTGACACTCGACGCAGTAACTGCATCCATAGAAGGCAATGATCTCATTGTTGCTGGCATGCGCGAGCTGCCGCCCGAGTGGAGCACGGCGATTATCCATCGTCTGGAATTGCCGCAAGGACGCTTTGAGCGACGCGTGCGACTACCGGGCGGGCGCTACCGGAATGTCCGTCAGGCGATGGGCGCGGGCTGCCTCTTGGTCACGCTCGACAAGGTGGAGGCTCAACTTGGCTGACAGCGAAAGCGCCCGCGAGCAAGAGCAGAAAGCGACGAACAGCGCTGCTTCGTTGCCATCGGATGCCCTGATCATTCTTCCTGTGCGCAGCGCCGTGCTGTTCCCCGGGTTGGTGCTGCCGATCAGTATCGGACGGCCCGGGTCGGTCGCAGCGGCCCAGCAAGCGGTGCGAGAGCAACGTCAGCTCGGCATCCTGATGCAGCGCAACCCAGACGCGCCCGAGCCACTTGCCGCAGACCTGCATCGAGTGGGCACCGTCGCCAACATTGCTCGCTACGTTACCGCGCCCGACGGTGGACACCATCTCGTATGCCAGGGTGATCAGCGCTTTCAGGTGCTGGAGTTTCTGGACGGGTGGCCTTTTTTAGCGGCTCGCGTGGCGCGCATTCCCGAACCGACGTCGCAAGGCGCAGAGATCGAAGCACGCTTTCTCAACCTGCAACGCCAGGCGGTGGAGGCGCTACAGCTGCTGCCGCAGGCACCACCCGACTTGGTCGCGGCCATGCAGGCAATGACATCGCCAGCACAGCTCGCCGATCTCGCTGCCGCCTACATGGATATTGGGCCTGAGGAAAAACAGGAGATCCTGGAAACCATCGACATCAGCTCGCGCATGCAGAAGGTCTCGGCCCTGCTGGCGCAACGCATCGAGGTTTTGCGCCTGTCCCAGGAAATCGGACGGCAAACTAAGGCAGCGATTGACGAGCGACAAAGGGAGGTGTTGCTGCGGGAGCAGCTGGCCACCATCCGGCGGCAACTGGGCGAGGGTGAGGAAGGCAAGGCCGAGATTGCCGAGCTGGCTGACGCCATCAGCAAAGCGGGCATGCCGAAAGAAGTCGAAGACCAGGCACGCAAGGAATTGCGCCGACTGGAGCGAATGCCGGAGACGTCGGCCGAGCACGGCATGGTTCGCAGCTATCTCGACTGGCTCATCGAGCTGCCATGGAGTTTGCCGACGGAGGAACCGATCGACATTGCCGCAGCCCGTCGCATTCTTGATGAGGACCATTATGGACTGAACAAGATCAAACAGCGGATCATCGAATACCTGGCGGTGCGCAAGCTCGCGCCGCAGGGCAAAGCACCCATCCTGTGTCTGGTTGGCCCGCCCGGGGTAGGCAAGACCTCCCTAGGTCAATCGGTTGCGCGGGCTATGCAGCGCAAATTTGTCCGAGTCAGCCTTGGGGGTGTGCACGACGAAGCGGAAATTCGTGGTCATCGGCGAACTTACATTGGCGCCTTGCCTGGCAATATTATACAGGCGATCCGCAAGGCAGGTTCGCGCAATTGCGTGATGATGCTCGACGAGATCGATAAACTCGGCATAGGGGTGCATGGCGATCCGAATGCCGCTTTGCTGGAGGTGCTGGATCCCGAGCAGAATAGCACCTTCAGAGACAACTACCTGGCGGTTGCCTTCGATCTAAGCCGCGTCTTGTTCATCGCGACCGCGAACGTGATGGATAACATTCCCGGTCCCTTGCGGGACCGCATGGAGGTGATCGCGCTATCGGGGTACACGGCAAACGAGAAATTGCAGATCGCCCGGCGATACCTGGTGCCACGGCAATTGGAGGCCAATGGCCTGCGGCAGCGCCAAGTCGAGATAGACGACACGGCTGTGCGGGACATCATCCAGAACTACACGCGTGAAGCGGGAGTACGCAACCTGGAGCGGGAGATAGGCAAAGCGTTGCGCCACGCAGCTGTGCGTATCGCCGAAGGCCACAGCGGGGCAATCAGAATTGCTGAGCAGGATCTGACCGACATTCTTGGGCCAGCGCAATTCGAAAGCGACGTGGCGATGCGCACCAGCGTTCCGGGCGTTGCAACTGGCCTCGCCTGGACGCCGGTCGGCGGTGACATCCTTTTCATCGAGGCGACACGCACACCGGGTAGCGGCAAGCTGATTTTGACGGGCCAGCTCGGTGAGGTGATGCGGGAGAGCGCGCAGGCGGCCCTCAGCGTGGTTAAGAATCGCGCCCTGGACTTCGGCATCGCTGCCGATCGTTTTGAAAAGAGCGACATTCACGTGCATGTTCCGGCTGGGGCCATTCCCAAGGACGGTCCGAGCGCGGGGGTGGCGATGTTCATGGCGCTGGTGTCGCTGATGACGGAACGCACCATTGGCAACGATCTAGCCATGACTGGCGAAATCAGCCTGCGTGGCCTGGTCCTACCGGTTGGCGGCATCAAGGAGAAGGTGGTCGCGGCCGCGCGGGCGGGAATCAGCCGTGTCATGCTGCCCGCACGCAATCGCAAGGATTTCGGAGACATACCCGACGAGGTGCGCCACAACATGTCGTTCGTGTGGCTGGAAACGGTCGATGATGCCATCACCGCGGCACTAGAGCCGAATGCGGGCGCATCGCGCCTGGCGTCGGCGTGAGTACCGCAGCAACGCGTCAGGTCTGCGCCGGTCGAGGTATTAGCCTTCTGGCCGCGACCGCCGGCCCGCGCACGCTCGGGAACAGCCCACGCGAGTAACATTGCAGGATGGCTTGGAGCAGCACTTTTGACCAGGGTCAATAAGGTACTGGCCTGCTTGGGCAAGGGTGGAACCGGTGGCGCTAGGAGGAACAACAATGACCTACCAGACGATATTGGTGCACCTCAATGACAGCCGCCGCGCAGAAGCCGTGCTGGAGCCCGCCACACAACTGGCCACACGCTTCAATTCTCATCTCATTGGCCTACACGTCTATGCGGCGGTTCCGGCTCCGCCGATACCGATGACTTCCGCGGCGCTGGGCTCAATCGTCGCGGCCGAGCGCAAGAATAGCGAAGCCATCGCTGACACCTTTCAGCGTCTGACTCGCAACAAGCAATTTGTCGCCGAGTGGCAGTTGCAGAAAGTACCGCACGTTGATCTGGCGCGCGTTGTGATGGAGCGCGGACGGGCGGCGGACCTGATTGTGGCAGCGCAAACCGATCCTGACTGGGACCTTTCACCATTGATGGACTTCCCGGAGCGCCTTGCCCTGGAAAGTGGTCGCCCTGTTCTCATCATCCCCTACGCTGGGCACTACGCCAGCATTGGCCGTCGCGTGGTCATTGCCTGGAACGCAGGGCGGGAGTCGGCTCGGGCGACCTTTGATGCACTGCCGCTGTTGCAAGGCGCCGACAGCGTTCACATCCTTGAAATCAAGGACCGCGGCGATGCCAGCTCCTCGCTCGCACCCGACACTTCAATTGCAGCGGCACTGGGTCGCCATGGCATCAAGCCGGAAGTGCGCACGTCGGTCGCCGCCGACATAAGCGTCGGCGATGAGATCTTGTCCCGTGCCGCCGACCTCGAAGCCGACCTGCTCGTAATGGGTGCTTATGGCCACTCACGCTTTCGCGAGTTGGTGTTTGGTGGAACAACGCGGCAGATCGCCCGACACATGACTTTACCCACCCTGCTCTCGCATTGACGGTTGCCACCAGCCCGATCATGCAGGCGGCCGCTTCTTGAGCTGCCTCATTGAGCGCGGCGTCGACAATCCCTGTGAGCCCGTCGGCATCGGGCTCCGTTGCCGGTCGCCCAGCATGGCCGTGACGCTTGCGCAATAGCTAGCGCCCGAAACGATCGATCGCACTGGCTTGAGCCTGCCCATGGTGAACAAGCTGGCCGGCTATCGTCCTTGCCATGGCTGGAGGTCGAAATAGGCATCGACCTTGCTGCACAAAAGCGCGTGGCTGCCCAGCGGCGCGCACCGTCGCTGCACTGCTCAAATCCGGCCTTCAGCGACAAGATCAACGGCTTCGTCGGCGGATCGGAGCGCCTGTTTCAAGCGGCGACGCGTGCTGGCGTCGAATCGACGGAGCTCGACGCGCTTCGAGACAGGCACGCCAGCTCGAGCATCCTTCAGTTGCTGCGCAAGCAGTATGCCGAGCAGCACGGCATGTGCATCGAGCACGCGCACAACGACATCTGGCGGCGCCAGGCCAGCCAGTCGTGCTTGCGTCAAGCGGTCAAAAGTCGAACGAGAATGCAGCTTATGGCGAATCGACAACACCCTGGCAGCGCTGAAGATGGGCATCAACCCCAGCTTCTTCAGGTCGATGCGGTTGCTGCCGTCTACCCGCAATCGACCGAACAGCGTGAAGGCGCTTTCGTGATGGCGCGTGACTTCGATCAGTAGATTCTGGAAATCGTGCGCATGGTAACCGCGTTCATAGGCATAGCTCCAGACGTCATTGGCCACAGACGCCTCACCCCACACCGCAGTGGCGTCGAAAAAAATGTCGACGTTGAGGAGATCTTCGGGCCGTTGTTGTTGCACCCAACCATCGATGGTCGCGCGCCAATCGGCTCAACTCTTGCGCCAAGCCGCATTGCGGGCCATTACGCCGCCTTTGCAGAGGGGAATACCTGCCGCGTCGAGCGTTTCATTGATCAGACTGCCCAATCTCGCGAAGTATTTGTCCTCCGACCCTGCCGCGACGCCCGCGGCGTAGACAATGGCGTTGTCCTGGTCGGCGGCTAACTGGCTCTCTCCGCGCGCGGCAGAACCCAGCACAAGAACGGCGTATGGTACGGGGGGACGAAGTCCTTCGGCAAGCAGTTGCTGCTCGCCCAACTGTGCGGCGCGCTTTGTCATGTGGCAAATCTCAGCGCCTATGATCGCCGAAACCGTGCGTGGCTCGACCTCATCCGCCAGGAGACTACCGACCACAGAGGTGAGCTTTGCCCACGCGGACGCCAGGTCAACGGCAGAGTTCGCGTTGTCGATTTCATCGCCAAGAATGACGGCTGGCGTTGTGCGGTCGCGCAGCAGGTTGCGGGTCGTAACGGCACCCACCACGGCG
Organism: uncultured Alphaproteobacteria bacterium; assembly: GCA_963820375.1. Classification (GTDB taxonomy): domain Bacteria; phylum Pseudomonadota; class Alphaproteobacteria; order Rhizobiales; family Hyphomicrobiaceae; genus AWTP1-13. The sequence continues at coordinate 137,637 of CAWFZX010000029.1, forward strand.
CCTTCAGTGTCAGTAACCCCAAGGTGCCGGTACCCCAGGCGCTGCAGGCGACCGATAGCGCGATAGACGTAGGTGTTCTCGCCGATGGTTTGCAGCGGCATTTTCATCACCCTGTCGAGGGTGAGCGACGCGCTCGCCCCACCCTCAGCTGCTAGGGCGCGCAGAATGTCGCGCTCGGTGACGATGCCGATTGCGCCCGAATGACTTCGAACAAACACACTGCTAACGCCCTCAGCGACCATCGTCTGCGCCGCCTGCATGACAGTGGCACCCGGGTCGGAGAATATTGCTGGCGTACGCATGACGTCACTGACGCGGTATCGATAGGGAAAACTGTCGATGCGGATGCCCCTATCCAGAACGCCTGCCTCGTTTGCGTAAAGTTGGCCCTGGCGGTGCAACTCCTGTTCGGTAGCTGAACGTAAGCTGGCTTCGGCTTCGGCGAGCGTGCGGATATTTCTGCGGCGCAGTAGCGGGACGAGCCGCAGAAACACCTCGCCGGTAGCAACCGCGTCACCGAGCGCGGTGTGGCGGCCATGGACGTGCACGCCCAACCATTTGCAGACGCCATCGAGGCTGCGATCGGGAAGTGACGGGCACGCCAATCTCGCGAGGTCCAATGTGTCCAGCGCGCGCCATTGCGGCTGCTTGCTACCGGCCAGAGCGTACTCGCGTCGCAGAACAAAGAAGTCGTAGGCCAATCCATGGCCGATGACAATCTGATGCCGCGTGAGCTCATGTAAGGGACCTGCGATGTCCGTGAAAGTCGGAGCGCCGGCCACCATAGCATCCGTGATGCCGTGAATGATCGACGCGGACAGTGGAATAGGTTCACCGGGATTGACGAGGCTCTCAAACAGGGACCTTGGCTCCACACCGCCATTGCAAACGCGCACAGCGGCGACCTGCACGATACGTGCCTTGGCTGCGTCAAGAGACGTGGTTTCCGTATCGATGACGATCGCGTCAAGCGCCAGCAGGGACGTTGGGCCTTGGTCGACCTCAAGCACCATCTGTTTCACCGGGAAATACCGTTGCCGTTGATGTTAGCGCCCCCTCGGAGCGAGAGACAGACAATAGGCGGCCAAACCGCAGGGCGGATCGTATCCCGCAAGCGTTTTGCTAAAGAACAATCAGCTAAAGCTATGCTGCAGGCTGACGGACCGGCAGAACTGAGCCGGCCTTGCTCCTTCCCTGCCACACGGATGCTTGCCGCTCCTGGCGCGCGCCGGCAGTCCCCGTCGTTGCGATGTGTTTTTCTGCCGGCAATGGATTCCTCGAGGCGCCGTGATGGCGAGCCTACGCGGCCAAAGAACTACGGAAGTCGCAGATCGTCTGGACATTTTTGGCGCACCTGCTGACGACCGTTGCCAAACCGATGGCGAACGCAGAAAGCGCGCTGCAGGTTCGCATTGGCAGGCAGCGACGTTTTCCTCCCTGCCGCCCGCTGGACGCTCTGGTTGCGCTGGTAATCTGACGATCTGGCGATGATGTGCGGCTGGCCTCGAGGTTGACCTGGCCTCGCAACCGGCGCCATCGCCTTGGCCACTTCAAGCTGCCGAGCCGGCGCTGGCCCTGCTCGTGCTGTGCGCTGGGGCGAGGGCGAGAAGGGAGGCATTTGGTGTCGCTCAACACAGCGAAGTGGCGCACGGTCAACTTCTCCCTCACCACCCGCTTTGTGGCCATCTGGGCCGCTTGCCGCCGCGGTGCGAAAAAGAGCGGTTAGGATGCAATTGCTTGTTGCCGGGCGCCAGCGCAATAATAGCCTGCCGAAAGAGAGAATAATCTGGGAGAAACGCCAATGCGCCTACCTCGTTTCGCTGTGGCGGCCGTCCTGGCCGCCACACTTCTTGCACAAGGTCCGCGAGCCGACGCTCAGACCCCGCAGAAGCTGCGCTTTCAGGCGAGCTTCCCCTCATCCAGCATGATTTTCGACAACCTCAAGTTCTGGGCCGAGCGGGTGAAGGCGATGTCGGGAGGCCGCCTCGAAATCGAGGTGGCACCGGCCGGCACCATTGTACCTGCCTTCGAGGTGCTCGACGCCGTGCACAAGAAGGTCATCGACGGCGGCCATACGGCCGCCGCCTACTGGGTCGGCAAGCAGCGCGCCGCAACGCTGTTCGGTCCGGCTCCCGGCGGGCCGTTTGGGATGGATATGGTCGACTATATGGGCTGGCTGCACGACGGCGGCGGTCTTGAGCTTTATCGCGAGCTGTACCAAGACCAACTGAAGCGCGACGTTGTCCCCCTGCCGCTGACGTCGGTCGCCAACCAGGTTTTGGGCTGGTTCAAGCGGCCGGTCAGCAGTTGGGAGGACCTCAAGGGCCGCAAGTGCCGCGAGACGGGCATCACCGCCGAGGTATTCAGCAAGTCCGGCATGTCGCCCGTCAATATGCCAGGAGGCGAGATCGTCCCTGCCGGTGAGCGCGGCGTGATCGAATGTGGCGAGTGGGTGGGGCCGGCCGAGGACATGAAGATCGGCTTCCAAACGGTGTGGAAACACTATTACATGCCGTCCACGCACGAGCCCGCCACCGTGTTGGAGCTCCTCATCAACGCCGAGGTGTGGAAGGGTCTGAAGCCTGATCTGCAAGAGATCATCAAAACGGCCACCTGGGAGGCCACCTTCCGCTCGCAAACCATCACCAACAAGCTGAATGCCGAGGCGCTGAAGGAACTGCGCGAAAAGCACGGCGTGAAGATCGAGCGTACGCCCGACGATATTCTGCGCAAGACCCTCGAGGCCTGGGACCAAATCGCCAAGGACGAGGCCGAGAAGAACCCGTTCTTCAAAAAGGTGCACGAGTCCCAGCGCGCCTACGCCTCGCAGATCGTACCGGCAAGGCGGTTCGTGATCCCGCCATACGAGGCCGGGGCCAACTACTATTGGCCGGAAAAAAACTGATCCGGCCGTTGTGTTGTAAAGGGACCGCGCCCGCCGCGGTCCCTTGTCTTGGCCGGCAAACGAAGGCTTGGCATCATGCAAAGCGCACCTGCAGGTGAGCCCTCACGCAAACCGCCGCCGCAATATCTTGCCGTCATCCGCGCCATCGATGCCCTCACGCGGTGGACCGGCTATTTCTTTACGCTGCTCGTCGCCCCGCTGATTGTCGCCAACGTCGCCGAGGTGTTCATGCGCTACGTCATGAATGCACCCACCTCATGGGCGCTCGACGTGACGACCATGTCGTACGGCGCCCTGTTTATGCTGGGCGCCGCTTATGCGCTGCTGAAAGGCGCGCACGTGCGCACCGACATGCTGTGGGAGAAATTTTCCGATCGCAAGAAGGGCATCATCGACAGCGTCACCTACTTGCTGTTCTTCCTGCCATCGATGGTGGTCCTGTTCGGCATCTCGATCGACGACTTCTTTTACTCGCTCTCGATCAACGAGAAGTCCACGTCGGGGATCTGGCAACCGGTGATCTGGCCGCTCAGAGCGGTGATCCCGTTAGCCGCCGCGCTGCTGTTCCTGCAAGGCATCTCCGAGTTGATGAAGAGCATGTGGGCCGCCCGCACCGGCGAGGTTCTGGTTCACCACGAGAAGGTCGAAGTGTGAGCCGTCGATGAGCTTCAATGAAATCCTGGGCATCGTCATGCTGGTCGGCATGATCAGCGTCATTTTTATCGGCTTCCCGATCTCCTTCACCCTGCTGTTCCTTGCCTTCGTCTTTGGCTCGATCGGCATCGGCCCGGACCAGACTTTCAATCTGGCCTACTTGCAGATCTGGGGCACGATGAAGGACGACATCCTGCCCGCCGTCCCGCTCTTCATCTTCATGGGCTACATGACGGAGCAGGCGGGCCTGATGGAGCGGCTGTTCAAGGCGCTGCGCCACCTGCTCGCACCCGTGCGCGGCTCCCTCTACCTGGCGGTGATCTTGACGGCAACCATCTTCGCCATGGCGACGGGCATTGTCGGCGCCGCGGTCACGGTGCTCGGCATTATGGCCGGACCGATCATGATCAAGACCGGCTATGATGCCAGGCTGTCGGCAGGCGCAATAGCAGCAGGCGGCACCCTCGGGATCTTGATCCCCCCCAGCGTCATGCTGGTGGTGATGGGTCCAACCTTGGGCGTGCCGGTCAACCTGCTGTATTCCGCCGCCTTCGGACCGGGCTTTTTGTTGGCGGGCCTCTACATCGCCTACACAATGACACGCAGCTTCTGGAACCCGGCACTCGGCCCGCCGGTGCCGAAGCAAGAGCGGGTCGGCGATGCCTGGCTGGTCATCAAAGAGGTCCTGATCGGCGTGTTGCCGCTGGTGGCATTGATTGGCTTCACGCTGGGGACGATTCTCGGCGGCCTCGCCACACCCACCGAAGCGGCCTCCTGCGGCGCCTTCGGTGCCACTGTGCTTGCGTTGCTCTATCGCCGGCTCACACGCAAGGGGCTCGCCAACGCGGCAGTGGCAACCATGGTAACCTCGAGCATGGTGTTGCTACTCGCCGTGTCCTCGAACGTGTTCGGCGCCGTCTTCACCAAGCTTGGCACCGCCAGCGTCATTACCAATACCCTGGTCAACATGCCGCTTCCCGACATCTGGAAGCTGGGACTGATCATGTTGCTCATCTTCGTGCTGGGTTGGCCGTTCGAATGGCCGGCAATCGTGCTGGTGTTTCTGCCAATCTTCCTACCGGTCGTGGAGCAGCTGCAGCTCGGCCTGTCCAAGCTAGACTTGCTGATCTGGTTCGGAGCGCTGGTGGCGGTCAATCTGCAGACCGCCTTCCTCAGTCCGCCCGTCGCCATGTCGGCCTACTACCTCAAGAATGTCGTACCACAATGGAGCCTGTCCACTATCTACCGAGGCATGGCGGACTACATGGTGATCCAGATCCTCTGCCTGGTCACCCTGCTGGCCTGGCCGCAGGTTGTGCTCTGGCTGCCCAAGCTGCTCAGATAGCACGTTGACCCTTTCCTCGGTTCACTTTGCGACCTCGCTAGGCGCGGTCTCGACTTGTGGTCGCGCCAGGGATGAAGTCAGTGCGGGGCCGCGTTCAGCGAGCCCGCGAGGTCGCCGGCGTTGGCCCGGACGGTCCTGCAAGGGAATCCGGCGCGCTTCTTGATCGCCGAAAGCAAGATGCTGGGAAGGCAACGTTGCGGCGAGAGCGTGACGGCGCAACGGCCCAGCACAGCGGTGAGCCCGACGCGTGCTCCAGCCAGCTCTCCGCAGCAGGCCGCCTTGTCGGCCGACCACCCGTGGCGCCCGGCTCGAGCACAGCGCCGCTGCGCAAGGACACCGGCCAAGGGCTTGAGAGTTGATAGCTTGCACATAATTCCTGATAACTCGTATAGTAATTATCATCGTTGATACCTCCAGGCAGGCATGATCATTGCTGCACAATTGCGAGCCGCCCGGGCGCTGCTCGGCATCGACCAACAGACGTTGGCCGACCTTTCGGGTGTGTCCCTGCCAACAATCCAACGGATGGAAGCGAGCCAGGGAAACGTGCGTGGCGTCGTCGATACGCTCACCAAGGTGGTCGAGGCCTTGAACGCGGCAGGAATCGAATTGCTCGGAGAGAATGCCAAGAGCGATGGCGGCGGGCGCGGTGTTCGTTTCCGGGAGCCCTCAGCGATCGCTGATCGCCGCCGCGCCGTATCTCCGTCGCGCGCCAAGAAAGGGCGCACGATGGTCCGCGTGAAGTAGACCAAGACCCTGGAATTGAGGAAGCGACGCCGCTGTCCGGCGGCGGGAACGGGGGCGAATGCAGATTGGGATCGCACTGGGGGGCGTGGCCGTCCTGCTAGGTACGGCCGTGATCGGGGCGCTATTTCAGAGAACGCGCACAGCCTGCCTTTTGACCTACGGCATTTGCCTCTTCGCCTGCTTGGCGATGCTGGCCGCAAGCTGTCAGCACCTCGCAATCGAAGCAGGTATGCCGCAAACCCTCCGCTTGCCGGTCGGCTTGCCCTGGAGCGGTGCACATTTTCGCCTGGACGCGTTGGCCGCATTCTTCCTTGCGGTGGTCAATCTGGGTGGCGCGGGTGCCAGCCTCTTCGCCATCGGTTACGGTCGGCACGAGCCAGCGCCGGGACGCGTCCTTCCTTTCTATCCGCTGTTTGTCGCGGCTATGAACCTCGTCGTGCTCGCCGACGACGCCTTCAGCTTTCTCGCTGCTTGGGAATTCATGTCGCTGTCGTCATGGCTGCTCGTGCTGGCCCACCATCACGATCCGCACAATAGGCGGGCGGGCTACATCTACATCCTAATGGCAAGCTTCGGCACCTTCGCGCTGCTGTTGGCCTTCGGGCTGCTGGCGGGGGGAACCGGCGGCTATACCTTTGCCGAGATCCGCAGCGGCCCCGGCGCGCTGCCGGCTGTCGTCCTGCTGCTGGCCCTGCTGGGCGCCGGCTCCAAGGCCGGGCTGGTGCCGCTACACGTGTGGCTGCCGCTCGCGCACCCGGCCGCCCCCAGCCACGTCTCAGCATTGATGAGCGGGGTGATGACCAAGGTTGCCATCTATGGCTTCATTCGTATCGCCTTTGACCTCAACGGTCCGCCCGCCTGGTGGTGGAGCGTGCCGGTGATCGTGATCGCCGGCATCACCTGCGTGCTGGGTGTGCTCAGCGCCCTGATGCAGCACGATCTGAAGCGTCTGCTTGCCTATCACACCGTTGAGAACATCGGCATCATCTTCCTGGGCCTCGGCCTGGCGCTGGCATTCTCTTCGCATGGCTTGCCGGCCCCGGCGGCGCTGGCGCTGACCGCCGCCCTGTTCCACGTCCTCAATCACTGCCTGTTCAAGAGCCTGCTGTTCTTCGGCTCCGGCGCCGTGCTCAGCGCCACGGGCGAGCGCGATCTGGAACGCCTTGGCGGCCTGATCCAGCGCATGCCCCTAACCGCGTTCGCCTTCCTAACCGGGTGCCTGGCGATCTCGGCGCTGCCGCCGCTCAACGGCTTCGTCTCCGAGTGGTTGACTTTCCAGGCCATCCTGATCAGTCCCATCCTGCCGTCGTGGGCGTTGAAGCTCATCGTCCCAGCCGTCGGTGCCATGCTCGCCCTGTCCGCAGCGCTTGCCGCCGCCTGCTTCGTCAAAGCGTTTGGCGTGACCTTCCTCGGCCGGCCGCGCACGCCGGCGGCCGAGCTGGCGGTCGAGACCGACCGGGTCTCGCTCGCCGCCATGCTCGCCTTCGCGTTACTGTGCCTCGTGGCCGGTGTGCTGCCGGGCCTCTTTATCGATTTTTTGGCGCCAGCGGTACAAGGCTTAACCGGTGCGCGCATGCCGCAGCAGAGCGCGTTCGGATTTCTATCGATCGTGCCCGTCAGCGAGAGCCGCAGCTCCTACAACGGCCTGCTCGTCTTCGTCTTTATTGCGGCCTCCACGCTGCTCACCGTCGGCGTCATTCACGGCGTGGCGTCGCGCGCCGTGCGTCGCGCGCCGGCATGGGACTGCGGCTTTCCGCTGGCGAGCCCCAGCACCCAGTACACGGCCGACAGTTTCGCCCAGCCGATCCGGCGCGTGTTCGGCACGGTGGTGTTTGCGGCCCGCGAACATGTCGACATGCCGCCACCTGGATCGGCTCGGCCCGCGCGTCTTGCCGTAACGCTGCGCGATCCTCTCTGGGACAGCATTTATGCGCCGCTCGCTGCCGGCATCGGCTTCGCCGCAGAGCGCCTCAACCATCTGCAATTCCTGACCATCAGGCAGTACCTGAGCCTGGTGTTCGTCGCCCTGATCAGCCTGCTGCTGCTGGTATCGATATGGACCTGATCAGCGCCCTCCTTCTGCAGGCAGTGCAGATGCTGGCGGTGCTGGCTTTGGCGCCGTTGCTGCTGGGATTCACGCGCAAAGTCAAAGCACGCCTCATGCGTCGGCGCGGACCGCCGGTACTACAACCCTACCGCGACCTGCTGAAGCTGATACGCAAGGAGGCGGTACTGGCACAGAACGCCTCCTGGCTGTTCCGTAGCGCTCCCTACTTGATTTTCGCAGCAACCTGGGTGGCAGCGGCCCTGGTGCCGACGTTTGCCACCGGCCTAATCTTCAGTTGGGTGGGTGACATGCTCGCCATCATCGCGCTAATGGGCTCGGCCCGCTTCTTCCTGGCGCTGGCCGGCATGGACATCGGCACCAGCTTCGGCGGCATTGGCTCCAGCCGGGAGATGCTGTTTGCCTCGCTAGCCGAGCCGGCCATGATCATGATCGTATTCACCGTGGCCCTGGTTGCCGGCTCGACCCAGCTGTCTTTCGTCGCCGCCTTCATGCAGGACAACGCCAGCCTGCGCGTGTCGCTCGGGTTGGCGGCCGTCGCGCTCGCCATTGTTGCTGTTGCTGAGAACGCGCGCATCCCGGTCGACAACCCGGCCACGCATCTTGAGCTGACCATGGTGCACGAGGCCATGGTGCTCGAATACTCCGGCCGGCACCTGGCGATGATCGAGTTGGCATCCGCCGTTAAACTCCTGCTCTATGTCTCGCTGGTTGCCTGCATCTTCGTGCCCTGGGGACTGGCCCCGGCAGGCGGCGGACCGGCCGCCTATGCGGTCGGCGCCGCGGTCTGGCTTGGCAAGCTGCTGATTGGCGGCTTCCTGTTGGTGCTGTTCGAGACTTCAATCGCCAAGATGCGCGTCTTCCGCGTGCCGCAGTTCCTCGGCGTAGCGCTCATGCTCGGCCTGCTCGGCACGCTGCTACTGTTCGTGTCGCGGAGCTTCTAGATGAACGGGCACTACTTCGATGTGGCGCACATGCTGGCCGGCGGGTTGGTGCTGGTGAGTTTCATGTTGCTCTACCAGGACCGCATGTTCGCCTTACTCAACGTGTTTGCCCTACACGCCGTCATACTTTCCTGCTCGGTGGCCTGGCAGGCCTACATCCAGGGCGCGGGGCATCTTTACGTGCCGGCGGCGATCGCCTTGACGCTCAAGGCCGTGATCATTCCGGTGGCGCTGCGCCATGTCGTGATTCGGCTCGGCATTCATCGTGCTATCGAGAACGTGGTCGGCATCGGTCCAACGATGCTCGCCGGTATCGGTCTTGTCGGCCTGTCTATGGTGGTGATGCTGAAGGCCACCGGCTCCTCCGTCGACCCGCTGGCGCGCGAAGACCTGGCATTTGCGCTGGCCGTCGTGCTGCTGGGTCTGCTGATGATGGTCATGCGCCGCAATGCCGTCAGTCAGGTTGTCGGCTTCATGTCGATGGAGAACGGCCTGATCCTGGCCGCAACCGGCGCCAAAGGCATGCCGCTGGTGGTCGAAATCAGCATCGCCTTCTCGGTTCTGGTGGCGTTCATCGTCATCGGCGTCTTTCTGTTCCGCATCCGCGAGCGCTTTGACACGGTCGACGTGCAGGCGCTCGACAGCTTCCGGGGCGAACGCCGATGAGCGGTCTGTGGCACGCCGTTACGCTCGAGCCGGTCAACGCCATCCTGGTGATTCCCTTGCTGTCGGCCGTGCTCCTCGCGCTGCTGCCCGCTTATTGGCTCGCCGCACGCCTCAACGTGGCGGCGGCACTGGCGACATTCCTGTCTGCGCTCAGCTTGCTGGGCGAGCGGCCCGCACCCAACGGTTACCTGTTTGTCGACGATCTCAATGTGGTGTTCGTGGTGCTGGCGACTTTCGTGGGCTTCACCACCAGTGCCTTCAGTGCCAGCTACATCGCGCACGAGCTGGAGACGGGACGGCTGACGACGCGCTACCTGCGCTTCTATCACGCCATGTACCAAACGCTGATGTTCGCCATGAACCTGGCGCTAGTCGCCAACAATATCGGTCTCATGTGGGTGGCCATCGAACTGGCGACGCTGACGACGGTGGCAATGGTCGGCATCTATCGCACGCACGCGGCGCTGGAGGCCGCCTGGAAATATTTCATTCTCGGCAGCGTGGGCATCGCCCTGGCGCTGTTCGGCACCATCCTCGTTTACATGGCCGCACGCCCGGTGATTGGCGAGGGACAGGATGCGATGGTGTGGACGGTACTGATAGAGAAGGCCGCCGGCTTCAGTCCGGAGCTCTTAAACGTCGCCTTCGTCTTCCTGATGCTCGGCTACGGCACGAAGGTGGGCTTGGCCCCCTTGCACGCCTGGCTGCCCGATGCGCATGCGGAGGGGCCCACGCCGATTTCCGCCGTGCTCTCAGGTTTGCTGCTCAACGTGGCCCTCTATGCCGTGCTGCGCTTCAAGATGCTGCTGGCCACCGTCCCCGCCGCCATCTCGCCCGGCCCGCTGATGGTGACAATGGGCCTCGTCTCGGTCGTCTTCGCAGCCTTCATGCTGTTCCGCCGGCGCGATATCAAACGCCTGTTCGCCTACTCTTCAATCGAGCACATGGGCATCATCACCTTTGCCTTCGGCATTGGAGACGCACTCGCCAATTTCGCCGGCCTACTGCACATGACCATGCACTCGCTGACTAAGTCGGCGATTTTCTTCGCCGTAGGCCACATCGCCCAGGGCAAGGGCACGCAACGGCTGGCTGAGATTCGCGGCCTGACGGAGAGCCACCCGGTGCTCGGCTGGGGCCTGGTGGTGGGCGTGGTCGCTATCGCCGGCCTGCCGCCGCTCGGGATTTTCATGAGCGAATTCCTGATCGTGAGCTCCACCTTCGCGCGCGCTCCCTTGCTCGCCATTGTGCTCGTGCTCGGCCTCTTGGTGGCGCTCGGTGCGCTGATGCTGCGTCTCAACGAGATGGCATTCGGGACGCCTACCGGCAAAACCGCCACCGTCAGGGCGTCCTACGTGCCCCTTTATGCCCACCTGGCGCTGGTGCTAGCGGCCGGCATCTACCTGCCGGCGCCGCTGGTCGCCTGGTTTCAAAGCGTGGCGCGGCTGCTCGGGTGAGGCAAGACATGGGATGGCTTCAACAAACGCTGCAGCAAGGCCGGCCGGCGAACGCGGGCCAGCCCCGCGTCATTGTCGACGCGGCGGCTTGGGTGCGCGGCGGTGAACAATTGGCGTCGGGCGCGGGCACCCTGCTGGGCCTGTGGGGCGAGGCCGATCGCGTTCATCTGGCCGTCCTGCAGGACGGCCAGGTCGGCATCCTCACCCTTGCCTGCCCCAGCGGACGATTTCCCTCGATCGGCAGTAAGCATCCACCCGCCATGCGCCTGGAGCGCGCCATCCGTGATCTTTATGGGCTTGAGCCCGAAGCTGCGCCCGATAGGCGACGCTGGCTAGATCACGGGCGTTGGGGCGTGCGTTATCCGCTCGGGAGCAACGAGGCGACGCGCGTCAGCGACGATGCCTACGCCTTCCATGCTGCTGAAGGTCCGCCGATGCATCAAATCCCGGTGGGTCCGGTGCATGCCGGGATCATTGAGCCCGGCCACTTCCGCTTCATCGCCAATGGCGAGACAGTCGTCCGTCTGGAGGAACGGCTGGGCTATGTGCACAAGGGCATCAACTCTCTCATGACAGACGCAACGCTCGAACAAGCTGCACGGTTGGCCGGGCGCGTTTCCGGCGACAGCACGGTGGCATATGCGTTGGCCTTCGCGCGCGCCGTCGAGGCGGCGCTTCAACTGGAGCCGCCCCGACGCGCTGTCTGGTTGCGCGCACTGATGGCCGAGCTGGAACGGATCGCCAACCATTTCGGCGACATCGGCGCCATTTGCAACGACGCATCGTTTTCCCTGCTGCATGCCCACTGCGGCATCCTGCGCGAGCACGTGCTGCGCGCCGCCGACAGCTGTTTCGGGCATCGCCTCATGATGGATCGCGTGGTCCCGGGCGGCGTGACGGCCGAACTTCGCCCGGACGGCACCACGACCCTGCGCTCGCTGATCGCGACGATCCGGCAACGCTTTCCTGAGTTGATCGAACTTTACGACCGCACCGCGTCATTGCAAGACCGCACGGTCACGACAGGGATCCTCAGCCGCGACCTTGCCAAACAGTACGGGGCGGGCGGTTTTGTCGGACGAGCGTCTGGCCGGGCCTTCGATGCGCGCAAGGTGCCGAGCTACTCGCCCTATCCCGAGCTGCGATTCGATGTGCCCATCCGGCAGGCGGGCGATGTTGACGCGCGCATCTGGGTACGCATCGAGGAGGTGCACCAGTCGGTTTCGCTTATCGAGCAGATTCTGGAGGGTCTGCCCGAGGGTACGCTGCGAGTGGCATCGCTGCAAAAAAATCAGCGCGCCGGCGGCGAGGGCTGGGCTCTGGTCGAGGGCTTCCGCGGCGACATCCTGGCTTGGCTCCGCCTTACCCCTGCTGACACGATCGCACGCTGCCATTTGCGCGATCCGTCGTGGTTGCAGTGGCCCCTGCTCGAGGCCGCCATCGCCGGCAACATCGTCGCCGACTTCCCCCTCTGCAACAAATCCTTCAACTGCTCCTATTCGGGGCACGACCTCTAACAGCCACATGCGCAAGCTGCTTTTACAAAGCCTACTGCGGTTGCCGCTGACCGAGTCGGCGCCAACAGCCGACGATGTACACCTCGCCGAGTTGGCGCAAAGCTTGGGCACGGCCGCGCGCCGGCGTCTCGGACGCTCTCTTTCTATCCGCGAAGTGGACGCCGGCTCGTGCAACGGTTGCGAGCTTGAGATCCATGCGCTCAACAACGCCTTTTACGACCTCGAGCGCTTCGGACTGCGTTTCGTTGCCTCGCCGCGCCATGCCGATGTGTTGCTGGTGACGGGACCGGTCACGAAGAACATGCGCGAGGCGCTGGAGCGCACCTATGCCGCCACGCCGAACCCAAAATGGGTTGTCGCGGCCGGGGATTGCGCCGTCGGCTGCGGCGTCTTTAACGGCAGTTATGCCTGCGTGGGCGCCGTTGCTTCGGTCCTTCCGGTCGATCTCAAAATTACTGGTTGTCCGCCCAACCCGACCGCGTTGCTCAGAGGCTTGCTGGCCCTCATCGAGGGCGGCGACGGTCGTAGAGAACTCGTCTAGGTTATCCGCGGGTCTGTGGCCGGGCCCTGCCGGACGCGATTTTTTCGCCACCATCCAAGCCATGGCGCAGCCGAGCCAGGGCGCTTGGCCCGCTCGAAGTCGCCCTATGCGGCAGCTGACCGCGCCAGCAGCGCGAGGAGCTGCCCGGCTCTTGGGCAACCTGATCGAGCACCGATTTTTGCGCACAGGCCCCAAGCCAGCTGGCTTTTCCCAACAGCAAAGGGGGCCGGCGAAGCGCTCGCCGGCCCCCAGGTAGGCTTCCCTCAATCTCAATCGGCGTTGTTGGCCAGGCGAGCCTCAGCTGAGGCGCTTGCCGTTGCGACCGCGACGGCGCGAAGCCGGGCGCCGCACCTTGGAACGTGCGCGACCAGGGTTCCGCTCCATGACGAGGAAACTCACCAGGATGCCGGCGCCCAACAGGCTGAAGGTCGCCATGACGAGCAGAACAAGGAAGCTGAAAGGATCCATCTCGTAATTCCTGATTGCCGCACGGGCATCAGGTAGGGGCTGGCCGGCCAGCGGGGGATCACCAGAAAGGGTGAGATCGAGGCTCTGCCGCGGCCCGAGCAGGGGTTCATCACCGCGGGACAAGCGCGCCCGCCATTGTCGCTTCACAGCAAAACGCTCTTGGTCCCGGCGCTGCAACGCCACTTGCCGGCCTGGCGCGCTCGCACCGTGTCGGTTGCGCGGGTTGCCGCCTGAGTGCGAGGCGTTTGAGCCCGCTGCGCGACAAGGCAGGCCCGCCCCGTCCAGCTGTTTGCTTGAACGCGGTGGCGGTCAGCCCATTAGCGCGGCCGGTTCTCAAGACACCACTTTGCGGTCTGCGGTCACTGGCGCAACTGCAAGCCTGAAAGCGCCACGTTTCATGTCGGGCTTGGCCCTATGCGGGTCGCTCGGGCGTCGGCGCGCGCTCGCCGATGACCTAGCGAACGAGCAATAGCGGACACTCGAGTGCCGCCAACAGCGGTCGTAGATCGCCTTCGTCGGGCACCAAAAGGCCTCCATATTGACCAATGACGAAGCCACCGCGCAGCCGGCGCAAAGTTTCGGCCATGACGGCCGCCTCACCGCGGTCAATCTCAGCCAAGGCGATGCGCACGTCCTCGCGACCGCCCACGACGAGGCGTGCTTCGCCCTCCATTTGTGCCAGCTGGTCCTCTCGGGTCGCCACCAGTAGCAGGACAATCGAGCCGCTGTCCAAGGCCGCCACGCGCTCGGCGGTCGTCAGCATACCGGGCAGTCGCTCGGTGTCTTCAACCGCGACAATAGCCGGACCGCTGCAGCGCTGCGCCTTCGGCCCGACCACGCCGAGCCCTGTGGTGCCATCAATCTCAAGCATAAGCTGCTTCAGGAAGCCGCCGTCGCCGGGCGATATTGGCTCCGCGAGAACGACCACGTTCCACGGACCAGTCTCTGCGCAGGCAACCGAGATGGCGCGCAAGGGCTCATCCCGGACCACGCGCGAGCGCAACGGCACATCGGCCTGACGCGCCAGCCTTTCGACCTGCCGCCGCGCGTCGTTGGCGGCCAGGCGTAGCCCAAACGCCATTTCCTCACGGGAAACCGTTCGCAGCCAACGACCGGTGAGGGAGACCTCGCGCACGAAGCTGAAGGAAGTGCAGTCGAGCAGCTGTTCATTCTCGACGAACAGGCTTTCGATCTCCGATTGAAAGGCTCGCGCGATTCTGATCGCAGCACTCAATGCCACCGTACTCGGTGTACGGGAACCGAGCTGCAGCACTACTCGGCCGCTATCCTCACCGCTGGAAGCCACGTGCGCGATCATAGGGGCGCCTTTCCGTCCTCCGCCGATCCTGCGCCACCTTTCGAAAAGCTGCGACCGCGTTCGGCGAACGACCTGAGCTTGTCTTCGACGAGGCGATTTAGCGTTCCGGCGGGGAAGCGGCCGTCGGTGCCGCGCTCGCCCGATTTGACACCGGTGAGAATCTCGATGCCTTCATCAATGCTGGCCACCGGATAGACCGCGAACTGCCCGTGTCGCACCGCCTCCACCACATCTTCGCGCAGCATGAGATGCTGCACGTTGGAGCGCGGGATCAGGACACCGTGTGTGTCGTTGAGTCCGCGGGCATGGCAGACATCAAAAAAGCCCTCGATCTTTTCGTTCACGCCACCAATCGCCTGCACCTCTCCCCATTGGTTGACCGAACCAGTGACCGCAAGGGACTGCCGGATCGGCACTTCTGACAGCGCCGACAACAGCGCATAAAGCTCGGCGGAGGAAGCACTGTCGCCATCGACCCCGGCATAGGATTGCTCGAACACCAAAGTCGCGGCCAAAGCCAGCGGCATGTCGAGCGCATAGCGGCCCGCAAGGAAGCCCCAAAGGATCATGACGCCCTTGGTGTGCAGGGGACCGCCCAGTTTGGCCTCGCGCTCGATGTCGGTGACCCGGCCCGAGCCGAGGCGGGTGCGCGCGGTGATGCGGCTCGGCCGACCAAACGCAAAGGAGCCGAGCTGCAGGACGGACAGGCCGTTGACCTGGCCGACTTGCGAGCCATCGGTGTCCACCAGCACGATGCCGCGATTGATGACCTCCTGGGCCCGATCACGCAATCGATCGGCACGCTGGATTTGCTCGGCGATGGCACGCGCCATATCCTGTTTGCTCGTTACCTTACGCTTGGCCTGATCCGACCAGTAGTCTGCCTCCCGCACGATGTCGGCAATGCGCCCGATCTCGATCGAGAGCTTCTCGCGGTGGTCGGCAAGCCGCGCACCTTCGTCCATCAAGCGCGCAACGCCTGCGGCATCGACCGGCTTCAGGCCGTGCTGCTTGACGATCGAGGCGATTAGTCGGGCGTAGGCTTGGTCGTTCTCGCTCGAACGCGTGATGGCGTCATCGAAATCGGCCTGCACCTTGAACAGCCTGGAGAAATCGGGATCATGCGCGGCCAACAGATAGTAGAGCTCGCGATCGCCGAACAGCACCACCCTGACATCGAGTGGAATGGGCTCGGGACTGAGCGACTGGGTGGATATGAGGCCCGATGCCTCCATCGGCTGCTCGATGCGCGCCTCGCGCGCCTTGATAGCGCGCTTCAAAGCTTCCCAGGCAAAAGGCGATAGCAGAAGCTTGCGGGCGTCCAACAGCAAATAGCCGCCGTTGGCCCGATGCAGAGCGCCCGGCTTGATCAGCAGGAAGTCCGTGATCAGTGTCCCCATCTGAGCGATGTGCTCGACGCGGCCGATCAGGTTGCCGTAGGTCGGGTTGAGCTCCTCGATGACGGGGGCCCCGCTCTCGATGCCGTTGTCGCTCGAGACCATGACGTTGACCTGATAGCGCCGGAAGCGCGCATCGCGCGCCACGTCCACCGGCTGCTTCACGATCGCATTGTCCTCCTCCGCCGAGGTTAGGAAAAGCCCGACGTTGCGAATCAAGTCTCGTCCTGCCGCCTCCAGAAAGTCGATGGCTTCGTTGACATCGCCGAAGGCGGCCGCCAGATCATCGAGGGCCTCTCGCACCGCGTGCTTGGCTACCTCCTCGTTGAGTTCACTCAATTGCGCTCTGCGCGTCTTGTCAGCCTTGGGCATCCGCTCCAGGATGGCTTGCAACTCCTTCTGCAGGCCTTCGATCTTGACTTCGATATCTTTGCGCATGCCCTCCGGCAGCGCGCCGAACACTTCCGGCTTGACGACCTTGCCTTCATGCATCGGCGCCATCGTGAAACCGGTCGGTGTGCGCAACAGCGCTATGTTCTGTGCCTGCGCCTTCGCGCTGAGGGCTTCGAACGCCTCTTCATGTCCCGACCTGAACTGTTCGTCGATGGCACGCCGGCGGACTTGATAGTCCTCGCCTTCAAACAAAGCCGGTAGCACGACGCGCAGCTCATCGAGGGCCGCCAGCATGCCCTTGGCAAACGCGCGCACGCGCCCGGGCGGCAGTTGCAACGCCTTGGGACTGTTAGGGTTGTCGAAGTTATAGACATAGGCCCAATCGGGCGGTGTTGGGGACTTGGCGGCCTTCGGCCCCAGATGCGATCTGACGGCGGTGGTCTTGCCCGATGCGGGCGGGCCGAGCACGAAAATATTGAAGTCGTGACTTTTGATGCTGGTGCCGAACTGGATGGCCTTGAGGGCGCGCTCTTGGCCGATCAGGCCGCTGATTGGGTTCAACTCAGCGGTCGTCTTGAAGCCGAGCTTGCCGGGATCGACCACCCGTCGCAACTCCGGAGCTTGCAACGGCTGCGGCCGCGCAGCGGCGGTCGTCACCTCTCCACTGCTCTTGGCTCCCGGAGTGTCCTGCTGCGGACGCTTGAAAAACATGTTAACCCACCGCTCGACGGCGCCGGGCGGCACCATAGGCGCCAGTGGGCCGCAAGAAAAGATCGCTGGTGCGGCACGGCA
Organism: uncultured Alphaproteobacteria bacterium; assembly: GCA_963820375.1. Taxonomy (GTDB): domain Bacteria; phylum Pseudomonadota; class Alphaproteobacteria; order Rhizobiales; family Hyphomicrobiaceae; genus AWTP1-13. Next base: position 154,846 of record CAWFZX010000029.1, read on the forward strand.
ACAAATGCCTGCAGAGTTTCGGGCACCGCTGCAACCTAGCAAATGAGGTCCCGAAGTCATGAAAACCCTTCCGGCCCATTGGGATGCCCCAACCGACGGGCGACAGTCGCCGTTGGCGCGCGACATCTGCCGCGGTGTCGGGCGCCTTTTGCAGGCTTACGCTTATGCTCCGCTGAGCGAAGTCGTCCTGGGCAATGGGCGTCGCGCCGACGTCATGGCCGTATCGGCAGCCGCTGAAATCTGGATCGTCGAAATCAAGTCTGGCCTTGAAGATTTCCGCCTCGACCAAAAGTGGCCACAGTACCGCGAATTCTGCGACCGGTTCTTCTTTGCCGTCGGCCCGGCTTTTCCACGCGACGTGTTGCCTCCAGACACCGGTCTGATTGTGGCGGATCGCTACGGCGGCGACATCCTGCGCCCTGCGCCCGAGCACAAGCTCCCTGCCACCAGAAGGCGGACCTTGATCCTCACGCTGGCGCGAACGGCAGCGATGCGGTTGCAGGCCGCCTTGGATCCAGACGGCAGCCTGGAAACGTTACCGCGAGCATGAGGGTGCGGCCCCGGTCGGCAGGCAGGCCGGAGGTTGCGCAGCCAGGGCAGTATCCCCGCCGGCGCCAACAGCATTTTCGCAGGCGCCCGCCAGTTGCTAGGCGAGCGTTGCCAGTCCGTTATTGAGCACGATCACATCGCGTTCGACGACGCGAGCGCGGAACGAGACGCGCGAGCCATCAGGCCACATTTCGGTGCGAATCGTCTCGCCCGGAAAAACCGGCGAGGAGAACCGCACCTGCAAGCCCCGAAGGCGGGATGGGTCGTCGTCGCAGCAGACTTTGACAATGGCGCGCCCGGCGACCCCATAGGTGCACAGACCGTGCAGGATCGGTAGCTTGAAACCGCCCTTGGCCGCAGCGAGCGGATCGGCGTGGAGCGGGTTGCGGTCGCCGGAGAGACGATAGATCAGGGCAGCATTGGCGGCAACCTTGATATCGCAGCTGCAGGCCGGCGGGCTGTCCGGGAGGGCGTGCGGTGCGGGTTGCGGCCCCGGCTTGCCACCGAAGCCGCCGTCACCGCGCAGCATAGCTGCCGATGTCATGGTCGCAATCGGTTCGCCCCGCGCCTTGTCGAGGATCTGGCGCTCGACAAAGAGAACGGCGCCCTTCTCCTTGCCCTTATCCAACAGACCCTTAACGCGACTGCGGCCGACCACGGTCGCGGCTGGCGGAATCGGCCGATGCACGGTGAGATACTGCTCGCCATGCAGCACCTTGCTGTAGTCGGCGGTCGATTTCTCGCTCTCCAGCCAGTTGCCCGGATACGCGAGCACCACCGCCATGGTCGGTAGCGCCACCAGCCCGCGCTCGTAGACGTACTTGAGATCGCCCGGCTCGCCGGGATCGGATCCGCAGCCGAGCCCGAGCGCATACAGCATCGTGTCCTTTTCGCTGTAGGTGTGCTCGATGTCGGGGAACTGCCAATTCAGGATCTTTTGCGGGTCGAGAGGCATGGTGTCGCTTTTCCTGCTCAGATGACCTTGTCGCGCGCGAGTTTCTCGACGTCGGCGGCAGCGTAGCCCAGCAATCCCGTCAACACCTCGTGCGTATGCTGGCCCAGCGTTGGCGGTGCTTCGTAGCCATCGAGCGGCGTCGCGCTCAAATGCATGGCATTCTTGACGGCTTTGACGCTGCCAGCGGTGGGGTGCGGCATCTCAGCCAGCATGCCGCGCGCCTTCAAGAGCTCACCATCACAGACCTCACCAACGCTGCGGATGGCGCCGCTCGGCACGCCGGCTTTGTCCATGCGTGCCAGCCAATCATCGCGGCTGCGTTCCTTGACGAGGGCTTTGATCAGCGGCACCAGCGTGTCACGGTTGCGCACCCGGTCGGAGGCCTTGGCAAAGCGCGGATCCTCGGCCAGGTCCCGCCGCCCCGCTCCCTTGCAGAAGCGTTGCCACAGATCGTCGTTGGCCACGCCCAGGTTGATCCAGCCGTCGCTGGCCTGGAAGGTTTCGTAGGGCACGATGGTGGGATGCTCATTGCCGCGCCGGCGCGGTGACTGCCCGGTGGCGAAATAGATGCTGGCGTTGAAGGTCAAGAGAGCCGCCACGACTTCATACATCGAAATGCTGACGTGCTGACCTTTGCCCGTAGCCTTGGCCGCATAGAGCGCGGCCATGATGCCGTTGGCGGCGGTCAGTCCCGACACCAGATCGCCGATGGCCGTGCCGACCTTGTAGGGCGCACCATCGGCGGGCCCTGTCAGGTCCATCACACCGGCCTCACCCTGGACGATGACGTCGTAGCCGGGCCGGTCCCGTTGCGGCCCGGTGTCGCCAAATCCGGAGATCGAGCAGTAGACCAGCGCTGGGCGCTCGGCGTGTACCGCGCTAAAACCGAAGCCGAGGCGATCCATGGCACCGGGTCGGAAATTCTCGACCAACACGTCGGAGACGCCGATCAGCCGCCGCAGCACCTCCTTGCCAGCCTCGCTTTTCATGTCGAGGGTGATGCTCTTCTTGTTGCGATTGACGGAAAGGAAGTAGGCCGCCTCCTCTCCCTGGTAGGGCGGCGCGAACGCGCGCGTATCATCGCCCTTGCCGGGCTGCTCGACTTTGATCACCTGGGCGCCGAGATCGCCAAGCTGCATGGTGCAATAGGGCCCGGAGAGGACGCGGGTGAGATCAACGACGCGGAGCCCTTCTAGCGGACGCATCTGATACCTCGCACAGTGGATTGGAGCTTGGCTCTCATGGGCGGCTCATCGGCTTGGGTGGGGGCAACAAGGGCAACCGCTGGCGCAACGAAATCTTCCGCAGCTGCAAGGCTGGACCGATCGTTTTCTCACACCCCGTTGCCACGCCTGTGAAATTTCATTTCCGGTTGCCGGCCCGCAGGGCCCGGAAGCGCTCGAAAGAAATTTCGGCATTGGCGTAGGCTTCCTGCAACTCCACGCTCCAGTAGCGCAGGTCCGGGAGCATGATGGGTTCCCCGGTCACCGCACAGCGCACGAAGTCGCCGGGAGCCAAGACCTGGAATTCACCGTCTAGGTAGCGCAGCTTTGCCTCGCCCTTCAGTCCGAGCAGTTTTTCGAAACGATTCATTGCTGTGGAAATTTCCCAGATATTCCGGAGCATAAGCCTCATGCGAGCATACAGGTCGCGGCAGGAGTAGGCCAGCGTGATAGCATGGCTGCCGCAATTTCCACATGCGCTTGCAGGTGTTTATCCTGAGGTTGAAGGGACAAGGTCGACGCTGTCAAAACAGCGAACCCTGCGCCCCCCCACCGGGCGACTTGACGCGCGCCTTCGGCTTCTTGCCCGATCGGGGCAGCGGTGAAGCATCCCGCCTTGGGAGCTGTTCGGCCCTCGCCCCAATGTGCCCGTCGGCAAGCTCGATATCCAAACGCTGGCCGAGCGTGACGTCGCTTGCCGAGCGGAGGCTGCGGCCAGCGCTGTCGCGCAGGAGGGCAAAGCCGCGCTGCAGAGCGCCCTGATAGCTGAGCGACTGGAGGAGCTTGGCGCAGCCGTCAAGCTGGTTGCGCTTGGTATCGAGACTGGCGCGCGTCGCGCGCCGCAGCCGTCCCTGCAGCACCTCCACGCGCTCCGCGCAATGCACGAGCCTGCCCAGCAACGGCTTGGGCGACAGGCGGCCGACGATGCGTTCGAGCCGTGCGCGCTTGGGCCCGCTGCCGCGCACCAGCGCAGACAGCGTGCGACGTCCCAGAGCATCGAGCCGGTCGCGCGCACGCAGCAGGCGAGTTTCGAGGAGCCGCAGCCTTAGTCTCGCTGCGGTCCGGGTTAGGTGCATGGCGTGGGCACGGGTATTGGCCAGCAGGGCGCGTGCCAGCCGAGCTTCCACGCCGTCGAAGCGTTGGCGCGGCAAGGCCAGCAGGTCGTGGCGTTTGGGGAGGCCGCGTGCCGCCGCTCGCAGATGGGTGCGCAGATCCTCCAGCCGGCGATGTGCGCCGGTCTGCAACCGCCGCGTCAGGTCGCCGGTCTGTTGCCTGAGTTCGGCATACCTGGGCACCGCCCATTCCGCAGCCTTGGTCGGCGTCGGCGCGCGGGCGTCGGCGGCAAGATCGATCAAGGTGGTGTCCGTCTCGTGTCCCACCGCCGAGATCAGCGGGATGCCGCTCTCGGCCGCGGCACGGACCACGATTTCTTCGCTGAAGCTCCACAAATCCTCGAGGCTGCCGCCGCCGCGCGCCACGATCAAAAGATCGGGCCGCGGCAGCGGGCCGCCAGGGGCCAGCGCATTGAAGCCCCTGATGGCTGCCGCGACTTCCGCGGCGCTGCTGCTGCCTTGCACGCGCACCGGCCAAAGCAGCACACGCACCGGGAAGCGCTCGCTGAAGCCGTGCAGCATGTCGCGAATCACGGCCCCGGTCGGAGACGTGACGATGCCGATGACGCGTGGCAGGAACGGCAGGGCCTTCTTGCGCCCGGCGTCGAACAGGCCTTCGGCTGCCAGCTTCTTTTTGCGTTCCTCCAGGAGAGCCATCAAGGCGCCGATGCCAGCCGGTTCCAAGGCATCGACAACGATCTGATAGGTCGACTTGCCGGGGTAGCTGGTAACACGGCCGATGGCGATGACCTCGAGACCCTCGGCTGGCCGGATCCGCAGAGCCGGCAGTGTGTTGCGCCAAATCACCGCGTCGATCCTGGCCTTGTCGTCCTTGAGCGTGAAGTAGCAGTGGCCGGACCCGTGGATACCGCGGAAGCCGGAAATCTCTCCACGCAGGCGCACATAGCCGTACGTTCCTTCGAGGGTCCGCCTGATGGCGTTGGACAGCTCGGAGACCGTGAACTCGGCAATGTTGCCGCCCTGACGGGTGGCACGGGCTAGCTCGGCCACAAATGACCTCTGGCTTTGTGCTGCAAGGCTGCAAATGATACATGAGGTTGCAAGTTCTGGGGGCTGCCTCGTGGCAAACCCTTGCGAGCTTTGCTGGGGTCTTGGGCGATGAACGTTCTCCTGATCGGCTCGGGCGGCCGTGAGCATGCGCTGGCCTGGGCCATTTCCGCAAGTCCGCTCCTGACCAAGCTTTATTGTGCGCCAGGCAACGCCGGAATCGCTGCCTTGGCGGAGTGCCCTGGGCTCGATATCGGCGATCATGCCGCGATCGTGCGCTTTTGTGGCGAGAAGCGCATCTCCCTGGTGGTGGTCGGCCCGGAAGCGCCATTGGTCGCCGGGCTCGCCGACGATCTGGCGGCTGCCCGCATTAAGGTGTTTGGACCCTCGAAGGCGGCGGCACGGCTGGAAGGCTCGAAGGGCTTCACCAAGGATCTGTGCAGCGAATTTGCCATTCCGACCGCCGCCTATCGTCGCTTCGCCGAACGCGCCGCAGCCCTGGCCTATGTCGAGGCCCATCCCCTTCCGGTTGTCATCAAGGTCGATGGGCTAGCCGCAGGCAAAGGCGTCACCGTGGCAGAGACGCGCGAGGCTGCCAGGACTGCGGTCGAGGACTGCTTCGACGGCGGTGCCGAAGTGGTGATCGAGGAATGCCTGGTGGGCGAGGAGGCAAGCTTCTTTGCTCTGGTCGACGGCACGCACGCCCTGCCGTTGGCAACGGCACAGGATCACAAGCGCGCCTTCGACGGCGATAGCGGGCCCAATACCGGCGGCATGGGAGCCTACTCGCCGGCTGCGGTCATGACGCCGCAGCTGATTGACCGCACCATGGACGCGATCATTCGGCCGACGGTGGCCGGTATGGCAAAGCGCGGCACTCCCTTCAAGGGCGTGCTGTTTGCCGGGCTGATGATCACCCAGGAGGGGCCCAAGCTCATTGAGTACAACGTGCGCTTCGGTGACCCGGAGTGCCAGGCGCTGATGCTGCGGCTGAAATCGGATCTGCTGGCAGCGCTGCTGGCCACCGTCGATGGCGTCCTCAAGACCTTCGACCTGCGCTGGCATGAGGATGCGGCACTGACCGTCGTCATGGCCTCCCGCGGTTATCCCGGCGCTTATCCCCAAGGCACGGAAATCCGTGGGCTTGAGCAGGCGGAGGCGGTTCAAGGCGTTGAGGTGTTCCATGCCGGCACCGCACGCGAGGGCGCGCGGCTGATCGCCACCGGCGGACGCGTGCTGGGCGTGACGGCTCGCGCCAAGACGGTGAGCGAGGCTCACCGGCGCGCCTATGCGGCGGTGGCGAAGATCGACTGGCCCGCTGGTTTTTACCGCACCGACATCGGCTGGCGGGAGATGCAGCGGGAGCAACGTGGAGCATGAGGCCGGCTGTCGATCTGTTCCCCGGCTGGGCCGAGCGGCGCATCAAGACGGACGGTGCCGAGATATACCTGCGCACCGCTGGGTCGGGCCCACCGCTCCTGCTGCTGCACGGCTATCCGCAAACGCACGTGTGCTGGCACAAGATCGCCGCCGAGCTGGCACGTCACTGCACGCTGGTGCTTGCCGATTTGCGCGGCTACGGCGCCAGCTCCGTTCCACCCGACAGCGGCGGGCATATGAGCTACGCGAAGCGGACCATGGCCGACGATTGCCTCGCGGTGATGCGCTCACTCGGTCATCAGCGCTTCATGGTTGGCGGACATGATCGCGGCGGGCGCGTGGCCTATCGCCTGGCGCTCGACCATCCTGAGGCTGTGGTTGCCTTGCTGCCGATCGATATTCTGCCTACGGCCGAAGTCTGGCGGCAGGTAACCGCCGAGAGCGCGATCGGATCCTATCACTGGGGCTTCCTGGCCCAACCGGCGCCGCTGCCAGAGAGGCTGATCGGCAAGGATCCCGTCTTCTACCTTGAGCATACCCTGAAGAGTTGGTGTAAGCCGCGCGATCTGTCGCCGTTCTCGGCCGCGGCGCTGGGCCACTACCGAAGCTTGTTGCAAGATCCAGCCCGCGTACATGCGGTCTGCGAGGACTACCGGGCAGGGGCCACAATCGATCGCCGTCTCGATGAAGCCGACCTGCAGGCCGGGCGAAAGATTGTCTGTCCGACCTTGGTTGCCTGGGGTAGCGATTACTTGGGCAAGCGAGCCAACCACCCCTTGGAGGCCTGGGCTGCCTGGTGCAGCACTGTGGGCGGAGCACAGATCGACTCTGGCCATTTCCTGGCCGAGGAGAACCCGGCGGCGACACTCGCCGCCCTGCTACCGTTCATAATCGCCCATGGGGGCGCCGCATGAGCGCGCCAGCCACCGGCAAGGCGCTGCAGGTCCGCAAGCCCGGCCCGCTCGCGCTGCGCCCGAGCATCGCTTTGGCGCTTGGCGGCGGCGGTGCGCGTGGGCTTGCCCATATTCTGATGCTGGAGGTGTTCGACGAACTGGGTCTCAAACCCAAGATTATTGCCGGCACCTCGATCGGCGCGGTGTTCGGCGCCGCCTACGCCTCCGGGCTTTCGGCCGGGTCGATCCGGGCCCACGCCGAGCAGATCTTGAGCCAGCGCCTCGACATCGCCCGGCTGCTGTTGGCAGCGCGCGCCGAGCCGATCATGAAGTTTCTCAATGTGTTGCCCGTGCGCTTTGCCCTGCTGCAACCCGAGCCACTGCTCGAGTCGCTCCTGCCATCCCGCGTGGCGCGAGATTTTGCCGCCCTGCAGATCCCGTTGCGGGTGGTGGCGACCGACTTTTACGCCCAGGAACAGCTGGTCTTGTCGCAGGGGCGGCTGCGAACGGCGGTAGCGGCGAGCATGGCGCTACCGGCCATCTTCACCCCCGTCGTCAGCGAGGGACGCACGTTGATGGACGGCGGGCTCGTCAACCCGCTACCGTTTGACGTCATTCGCGACGAGGCGGATATCACGGTTGCCATCGATGTCAGCGGCGCCTCCACCGGCCCCGGCAAGCACCCGCAGCCGTCGGCGTTCTCGGCACTGATGTCGTCCTCTCAGATCCTGCAGCGCTCGATCGTGCGCGAGAAGCTCAAGGCCGAACAGCCCGACATTTATATCGACGTCGAGGTCGATGAATTTCACGTCCTGCAATTTTATCGCTTCAAGGCCGTTCTCGAGGCAGCAATGCCGGCGAAGGAGAAATTGCGGCGCCAGCTGCTGCGGGTGTTGGCCAGCCAAACTGCCGAGACCCTGCCCGCCAACCCGCTGCCAGAGCCGGCCCGGGCAACGGGCAGCAAGCGGCTCCCGAGGCTGAAACGCCTGGCACCGGGGCGCCGAACCTGAGGCCGCCCGGGATGCAGTCTTCCGCAATATAGTCGAGCTTTTCCAGGATGTTGCGACAGACACCTAAGTTGCGAACTGCACAATTGCCACAGCCGCACACCTTTTTGCCTCGCTTTGGTCGATTTGCCGGTCTTACAGGGCCGCGCGGCGCTAGCCTCGCCGTCGCCAGTCTCGGAAGGGCCCACCGTTGCGCCGCCTGCAGCAGAACGAAGGTTTTCGCATCGACGTCGACCTTGAGCACGCTCAGCGCGAGGCGGAGCGCGTGCGCAGTCTGCTGGAGGCCCTACGCCGCCGCCACGATCTTGCGCGCTACGAGTACACGCACGTCGTGCGGATCGTTCCGGGCAGCGATACCTTCGCCCATCCGATTCTGACGCTCGGCAATCGCTTTGCCGACAGCGAGGACCTGCTGCTTTCGACCTACCTGCACGAACAGATGCATTGGTATTTGTGGTTGCTGGGCACGCCGGAGCACGACCCGGTGGCGCCGTTCTTCGACGAGTTGGTGCGGCGCTATCCTGAGGCACCCATCGGCCTGCCGGACGGGGCGCGCAACTACAAATCGACCTATCTGCACCTGGTAGTGAACTGGCTCGAAATCGCCGCCACCTCCACGTGCATTGGCCGGGCCCGCGCATTTGCCTGCGCGGATGCCCAGGCGACCTACCGCTGGATCTACAAAACGGTGCTGAAGGACTGGGACCTGTTGGCCGAACTTTACGAACGCCACGGCCTGCTGCCAATTCAGCGTGCCGACGAACTGCGGCAAAAGAGCGTGCGCGTCGGGCCGCGCCTGCTCAACGGCGGGCGCAAAAAAACGCCCGCAGCAGTGCCGCGGCCGCAACCTCCTCGATCCCGCCGTACACCTGCGGTGCGTGGTGACAGGTCGGCGAATTGAAGAAGCGGGGGCCATTTTCGACGGCGCCGCCCTTCGGGTCGGCGGCGGCGAAATAAAGGCGCCTGATGCGGGCAAAGGCCATGGCGGCCGCACACATGGCGCAGGGCTCCAAGGTCACGTACAGGTCGGCCTGATCGAGCCGATCCGAACCGACGGCGGCGCAGGCCTGCCGGATCACCAGAATTTCGGCATGCGCCGTGGGGTCGGCCAATTCGCGTGTGCGGTTGCCGGCGCGCCCAAGCACCCGGCCATCGGCTCCCACCAAGAGGGCACCAACCGGGACTTCACCGCGCGCTGCCGCCGCCTCGGCTTCGGCGAGCGCCGCGCGCATGTAGCTCTGCCTGGGATGAGATGTCATAAGGATAGCCTCCTAAGGCAACCCAGCGACAAGATTGCATGCACAAATCGCCGCCAGGTCAACGTCGCACAGCGCTGGGCATCGCCGCCGGCTTCCCGATGCGCGTTGCCAAGGCGATGGCGCGCGCGGGCCTATGCTCGCGACGCGAGGCCGAGCGATGGATCGAACAGGGCCGCGTCAGTGTCAATGGCAGCTTGCTGAAAAGCCCAGCGCGCGATGTCTCCGAGCGTGACCGTATTACGGTCGATGACACCCCGCTGCCCCCCGCCGAACCGCCACGCCTGTGGCGGTATCACAAGCCCAGGGGGCTGGTGACGACGCACCGCGATCCCGACGGGCGTCCCACCGTATTTGCGGCTTTGCCTGAGCATTTGCCGCGCGTCATTTCCGTGGGTCGTCTCGACTTCAACACGGAAGGACTGCTGCTGCTCACCAATGCCGGCGCCTTGGCGCGGCACCTTGAGCTGCCCTCCACCGGCTGGCTGCGGCGCTATCGGGTGCGCGCCCACGGCAGCGTGACGCAGGCGGCGCTCGACGCTTTGCGGGACGGCAGCGAGATTGCCGGCGTGCGCTACGGCCCGATCGAAGCGATACTCGATAAGACGCAAGGTGCCAATGTCTGGCTCAGCCTGGCTCTGCGCGAGGGCAAGAACCGAGAGGTGCGCAGCGTGCTGGAAAGCCTCGGCCTGACGGTGAACCGACTGATCCGCGTCTCGTTCGGCCCGTTCCAGTTGCTCGAGCTGGAGCCCGGCGCCGTCGAACCGGTTCGACGGCGCGTGTTGATTGATCAACTTGGGCCCCACGTCGCAGGCGAACTCGGCCTATCCGACGAGGAGCCAGCGGTCTACCCGAAGCCAGCCTCGTCCGGCCGGCGACGGCGGCCTGCCGACAAGAAGCAGCGCTGATGCGTATTATCGCCGGCAGGTTCGGTGGGCGGCTGCTGGCGACGCCGTCGGGCGCCGCCGTCCGCCCGACCGCCGATCGGGTACGCGAAGCCCTCTTCAATATTCTTGCGCACGGCATCGATGGCTTTGCCTTCGCAGGCATCAGGGTGCTCGACCTGTTCGCCGGCACGGGCGCGCTCGGCCTCGAGGCGCTGTCGCGCGGCAGCGCCTTCTGCCTGTTCGTCGAGGAAGCAGCGCCGGCGCGCGCCAGCATCCGGCGCAACGTGGAGGCGTTGGGTCTGACCGGCGTCACCAAGATCTTCCGCCGCGATGCCACGGACTTGGGACCCGCGGGTGCTCACGGCGGCGCCAGGCTGGCGTTTCTGGACCCGCCCTACGGCAAAGGTCTCGCCGAGGGCGCCTTGCTGTCGCTGCTGCAGGGTGGCTGGCTGGCACCGGGGGCGGTGGTTGTGATCGAGGAGGGCAAGACGGCCCACGTCACCCTGCCGCCGCAGGTGACGGCCATCGATCAGCGCACCTGGGGCGATTCGCAGGTGCTGTTTGCCCGCCTCGAGCCGAAGCGGTTGTGATCTTGACGTCGATTCGCCGGCGGCGCACCAATGCCAGCATGGAGACGCCATCGCCGCTGCCGGCCGCCACCCTCGATCCAGCCGAGCGCGACCGGTTTGCGGCATTGGCGTCGGAATGGTGGGATCCGCGCGGCAAGTTCGCCGCACTGCATCGGATCGGCCCGGCGCGGCTAACCTTCCTGCGTGACGAGCTGACGCGCCACTTCGGCAGGAAGCCTGGCGGCTTGCGGCCTCTGGAGGCTTTGCGCGTGCTCGACGTGGGCTGCGGCGGCGGTCTGATTTGCGAGCCGCTGGCGCGGCTCGCAGCCTGCGTGACAGGCCTCGATCCGGCGCTTGAGAATGTCGAGGCGGCACGGCAGCACGCGACCGGTCAGCGTCTCGCCATCGACTATCAGGCCGGGCGTGTCGAGGACCTGGCCGCGAAAGGCCTTCTCTACGATGCGGTCATCTGCCTTGAGGTGGTCGAGCATGTGCCCGACGTCGCAGCCTTTCTTTCGACCTGCGCCCGGTTGCTGCGCCCGGGCGGGCTGATGTTGCTGTCCACGATCAATCGGACGCTCAAGGCCTATGCGCTGGCCATCATCGGCGCGGAGTACGTGTTGGGCTGGTTGCCGGTTGGAACGCATCGCTGGGACAGGTTCGTCACGCCGCAAGAGTTGGCGCATCATCTGCGCGCGGCGGGACTTGACGAGCCGGTTTGCAAAGGTCTGCTCTACAACCCGCTCAAAGATGAGTGGTCGCTCGGCCTCGACACGGACGTGAACTACTTGGCTGCTGCCGCCAAGCCGGCGTGAACCAGCCGCTCTTTACCCAACGATGGCCTACCTCTCGCCATGGTCGACGATTTCTGATCTGTGTGGGCCATGTCAGTGCATAGCAATGGCAAGGTTGCCATCGTTACCGGTGCAGGGCACGGCATCGGTGCCGCCACCGCTCGCGCGCTTGCCGCCCAAGGCTGGCAGGTCGTCTGCGCCGACATCGATGGCGATGGAGCCGCCACCGTGGCGGCCAGCATTGCTGCTGCAGCCATCCAATGCGACGTCGGCAACGAACTCGACGTCGAGCGCCTGGTGGCGCTGGTGCGCAGCCGCTTCGGCCGCATTGATGCCATCGTCTCCAATGCCGGCATCGGCGGATTTGCGCCACTGTCCAAGACGACGCTTGCGGACTGGAACCGCGTGCTGGCAACCAATCTCACGGCAACTTTTCTACTAAGCAAGATCGCGGCCGCTGATTTGCAGCGCAAGAGTGGAAGCATCGTCGTGATCGCCTCGACGCGGGCGCACATGTCCGAGCCGGATACCCTCGCCTACTCCGCCAGCAAAGGCGGCCTGGTGGCGCTGATGCATGCGCTGGCGATCACGCTGGCCCCGCAAGTGCGCGTCAATTGTGTTTCACCGGGCTGGATCGAAACCGGCCGCCATGGCGCCCTCAAGCCCAGCGATCACGCGCAGCATCCCGCCGGCCGCGTCGGCCGACCCGAGGATGTGGCCGCGGCGGTGTGCTATCTGCTGTCGGACGCCGCCACATTCGTGACCGGAACGGAGTTGATCGTCGACGGCGGCATGACGCGCAAGATGATCTACACCTGAGGGATCGCGCCGCCCGGGTCTCGACATTGCCGTTGAGACAGGCCATAGGTCCAACCCGCAATCGGCCTCCGATGGGAACGGATCATGGCGCATAAACCCACCTCGCAACGTTCCAAGGTGGCTGTTCGGACGGCCACGCGGCGCGCCAAGCCCGGCTTTGCCACGGCAGCATCGAAGCGCAAGGCGGCTGTGCGCTCCGCCCCTGCCGCCAATCCCCTGCTGCAGCCCTGGCGCACGCCCTTCGAGACGCCACCCTTCGATCGCATCCGCAGCGAGCACTTCCTGCCGGCGTTCGAACAGGCTCTGGCCGATAACCTGAAGGAGATTGCGACGATCGCCAAGCAGCGCACCGCTCCGACATTTCGCAACACGGTCGATGCACTGGAGCGCTCCGGCCGCCTGCTGGATCGGGTCGGGTCGGTGTTCTTCAATTTGTCGGGTACGGACACCTCGCCCGAGATCCAGGAGATCGAACGCAAGATGGCGCCGCGGCTTGCCATGCACAGCATGCGCATCTACCAGGATGCCAGGCTGTTCAAGCGAGTTGCTCGTCTGATGGACAGGCGAGCTCGCTTGGATCTGAGCGAGGAGCAGCTGCGGGTGCTCGAGCGCTACCACCGTGCCTTCCTCAAATCGGGAGCACAGCTGAAAGTGGGCGCCAAAAAAAGGCTCGCCGCCATCGCCGAACGGCTCGCCAAACTTGCGACCAAATTCAACCAGAACGTGCTCGCCGACGAGCAGACCTTTTTGCTGGTGCTCGACGCCAGCGATCTTGCCGGCCTGCCGGATGCCTTGCGCGCCGCGGCAGCGCAGATGGCGAGCGCCCGCGGTTTGCCGGGCAAGTATGCGATCTCCCTGTCGCGTTCGAGCATAGAACCGTTTCTGCAGTTCTCGGCCCGGCGCGATTTGCGCGAGAAGGCGTTTCACGCCTGGATCAGCCGCGGCGCCAACGGTGGCAAAACCGACAATCGCCAGCTGGTGGCTGCAATCTTGTCGCTGCGCGCCGAGCGCGCGCGATTGCTGGGGTTCGCCAGCGCCGCTGACGCGACGCTCGAGTTCTCGATGGCAAAAACGCCCGAGGCGGTGCGCGGCTTGCTGATGGAAGTGTGGCGCCCGGCGCGCGCGCGCGCACTGGAGGAGCGCGATGCTTTGCAAACGACCATTACCGCTGCTGGCGACAACTTCAAGCTGGCGGCATGGGATTGGCGCTACTACGCGGAAAAAGTGCGCAAAGCCAAGTTCGAGATCGACGCTGCCGAGATCAAACCCTATTTGCAGCTCGAGAACATGATCGCTGCAGCCTTCGATGTGGCTCGCCGGCTGTTCGGTATTACCGCCACTGAGCGCAAGGACGTGGCCCTGTATCATCCCGACGCCCGGGCGTTCGAGATCAAGAACGCCGCCGGTCGCCACCTCGGGTTGTTCGTCGGCGACTACTATGCGCGTCCTTCGAAGCGCTCGGGCGCCTGGATGTCGAGCTGGCGCGACCAGCAGCGGCTCGATGCTGAGGTCCGCCCCCTGGTCGTCAACGTCATGAACTTTGCCAAAGGCGCGCCCGGTGAGCCTACTTTGCTCAGTTTCGACGATGCCCGCACGCTGTTCCACGAATTCGGGCACGCGCTACACGGTTTGTTGTCCAATGTCACTTATCCCACACTCTCCGGAACCAGCGTGGAGCGCGATTTCGTGGAGCTGCCATCGCAACTTTACGAGCACTGGCTGTTGCAGCCCGAGGTACTGCGCCGCTTTGCACGGCATTACCAGACCGGCAGGCCGCTTTCGCCATCGCTGGTGAAACGCCTGCAAGCGGCCCGCAATTTCAATCAGGGATTCCAGACCGTGGAGTACTTGGCCTCGGCAATCGTCGACCTCGATCTGCACGTCCTGAGGGATGCCAAGGGACTGGACGTCGACAGGTTCGAGCAACAGACGCTCACCCGCATCGGCATGCCGGACGAGATCGTGATGCGCCATCGCATCCCGCACTTTCAACACATCATCGGTGGCTACGCCGCCGGCTACTACAGCTACTTGTGGTCCGAGGTGATGGATGCCGACGCCTTCGAGGCATTCGAGGAGACCGGTGACGTGTTCGACGGCAAAACAGCCCGCCGGCTGTACGAGACCATCTACTCTGCCGGCGGCCGGCGTGATCCGGCAGAGGCCTACAAGGCCTTCCGCGGCCGGCCGCCAACCACCAAGGCCTTGCGCGAGAAGCGTGGCCTGGCTGCCAGTGGGGCGTGAGACATCAACGCGCCACAGAGATCGATCGGCGTGGAAGTATTTGGCTGCCATCACCGACCCTCCCCATTGGGGCATTCATGTCCCTTGGCATTGGCAAAGAGACAATGCCAGCGGCGACACCCGAGAATTGTTCTGCTATGTGGTGATCCACACGGGGTGTTGCTGATTTCGAGCGTGCTGCTGGCCTGATCCGCCCTTCCGAAGGGGCAGGCCACACCCCACCATCCAAGTCGGCCGCACCCAAAGTACCCATCACGGCAAGCCATGACGACCACGAAGCTGCCCAGCGACGACCTGGAAGCGCTGATCGGACGGGCGCTGCTCGCCTCACGTACGGCGCCGGACAATGCACGCGCGGTGGCTCGCGCCCTGACGCAGGCGGAAATCGACGGCCAGAAGGGCCACGGCCTCAGCCGCGTGCCGAGCTATGCCGCGCAGGCCCGGGCGGGCAAAGTCGATGGCTTGGCCACGCCCGCCGCAGCGCCGGTGCGGCCCGGCACGCTGATGATCGACGTCAAGCATGGCTTCGTCTTTCCAGCCGTCGATCTTGCCCTTCGATTGCTGTCTCCACTGGCGCTGCAGATGGGTATCGCTGCGGCCGGTTTCGTGCGCTCGCACCACTTCGGCGTGGTCGGCAGCCACGTCGAACGCCTGGCCGAAACCGGCTTGGTCGCGCTGGCATTTGCCAATACGCCAAAGGCCATCGCCCCTTGGGGTGGGCGGCGCCAGCTCTACGGCACCAATCCCATCGCTTTTGCGGCGCCCCGGCAGGGCCATCCCCCGCTTGTGATCGATCTGGCCTTGAGCCAGGTTGCGCGCGGAAAGATCCTGACCGCGGCCCAGAGGGGTGAGCCGGTACCAGAGACCTGGGCAACCGACGAGGAGGGCAGACCAACCCGCGATGCCAGCGTCGCCTTGCGCGGGTCGCTGCAGCCGATCGGTGCAGCCAAGGGCGCAGCGCTTGCGCTGATGGTCGAGATCCTGGCGGCGGGGTTGACCGGGGCGACGCTTTCGGCCGCTGCCAGCTCGTTCTTCGAGACGGATGGACCGCCGCCCGCCGTTGGCCAGCTCATCATCGCCATCGATCCAGGCGCGCTCGGGGGCGTGGAGGCTTTGGCGGAGCGGGTCACGGCCCTGGTGGATGCCATCGAGGCTGACGGCGAGGCCCGGCTGCCGGGCTCTCGGCGGATTGCCCTGCGTCAGCAGGCAGCCCGGGACGGCATCTCGGTCGACTCCCAGCTGCTGGCGCAGGTCAGCGCGATCGCGGACGGCTGAGCGCACGCCGGCGAGACCCTGGGCGTGGGATTGCCACGCACGGCGCGGCATGGCCGGGGCTTGAGGCGGATTGGCGAGCGGCAACGCTCCGCTCCTAACGTTGCCCCGCCAAGAGGTCGGCCGCTGCTCCGGTTGCGCGGCCGGGAAGGCGGACTAGGGCCAGCGCAGGGCAAAGGGCGACAGCCGCACAATTGCATCCTTGGGCACGCTGGCGGTGGCATCGTCGCCACCGTAAAAGACGTCGGCCGACACACCGGTCAAAGCAACCGACGCACCGCTGCGAAACAAAAGATCGCTGCGCTCGCCGGCCAAATCGCCATCAACCCAGACGCGGAGCTTGCCGTTCGCCTGCTTGGGCGTGTTCAGCACCACTTCCTGCTCGATTCTGAACCAGCGGCCGCGCGGCAGGGCGAAGCCCTCCAGGCCGACGGTCGGTTGGCGAGCTTCACCGCCGCTCACCGTGCGCAAGGTTGCCGCGCCCGTCCCGCCGGGGCGCCAAACGATGCGCGCAGCGAAGCTTTCCGCGCCGGCGGCGTCCGCGCCAATGAGGCCGGGCAGCCGACCGCCCCGAGAAAAATCGAAATCGGCGGGCAACCACACGTCATAGGTAACGCAGGCGGCCGACTTATTTCTGATGGAGCGTGGCTCCCAGGGGAAGCTCATGCCACCCTTCGGGTCTGCCGCCGACAACGGGGATGCCGCCCCTTTCGACAGCTTCACGCTCATGCTGACGGGGACGGGACCGCTCGCCTCAGACGTAATCGACAAGTTGTCAATAACGCCGGAATCTTTGCCGCCAAGGCTCGATTGCAAGTCGGCTGCAGTCAGCAGCACCCCAGCACGGGCGAGTGCAAACGTCATCGTCTGCTCGTAGCGCTGGCTGCAGGCAATGCTGCTCGGCGTCACCAGCAGCGGCCGGATCAGTGCCAACAGCACGCTGACGCCGATGACCACCCCGGCCGCATTGAAGAGCAGCATTTTGGCACTTGGTATCTGCATGCCCGCCCCCGAGCTGATCAAACTCAGCCATGGCATGCCGAGCGACGGCAGCCTGGCATGGGCGTCTAAAGGAAGGTTTAAAGTGGCGTTAACGCGGCCCGCGGCCGAACCCGATCAGAAGGGGATGATCTTGCCCGGATTGAGGATGTCCAGTGGGTCGAGCGCGGCCTTAATGGAGCGCATCACGGCCAGGCCGTCGCCGAGTTCGGCCTTGAGGTACTTGGCCTTGCCTTGACCCACACCGTGCTCACCCGTGCAGGTCCCTTCCATGGCGATGGCGCGCTCGACCAGACGTTCAAGGAAGCCTTCCACGGCGGCGAGCTCGACGGGGTCGTTGCGATTGAAGACCGGCGTCGTGTGAAAGTTGCCGTCGCCGACATGGCCGACAATTGGTGCGATCAAGCCCGATGCTTCGATGTCCTTCTGCGTTGCAACGACGCATTCGGCAAGCCGCGAGATCGGCACGCACACGTCCGTTGCGAGGGCATCGCGGCCGGGGAAGACGGTCTTGATGGCCCAATAAACATCGTGCCGCGCCTTCCAGAGCTTGCGCCGATCCTCCTCCTTTTCCGCCCAATCGAAGCGAATTGCGCCCTCGCTCTCGGCGATCTGCTTGAAGGTCTCCACCTGATCGTGGGCGCCAACCTCGGTACCGTGAAACTCAAGAAAGAGTGTCGGCTTCTCCTCCAGGCCGAGCTTGGCATAGGTGTTGACGGCGCGGATCTGCGGTGGATCGAGCAACTCCATGCGCGCAACACCCAGGCCGAGCTGGATGGACTGGATCACCGCATTGCAAGCCCCTTCCAGCGTTTCGAAGGGACAGACGGCCGCTAAGATGCGTTCGGGAATGCCGTAGAGCCGCACGGTCAGTTCGGTAATGATCCCGAGCGTGCCTTCCGAACCAACCAGAAGCCGTGTCAGATCATAACCCGCCGCTGACTTACGCGCCCGCTGTGCGGTTTTGACGATCGAGCCGTCCGCCATCACGGCCGTGATGTTGAGGACGTTCTCGCGCATGGTGCCATAACGCACGGCGGTCGTGCCCGAAGCGCGCGTGGACGCCATACCTCCGATAGTCGCCTCCTCGGCACCGGGATCGACCGGGAAGAACAGGCCCAGATCGCGCAAATAGTCGTTGAGCTGCTTGCGCGAAACGCCGGCTTCCACCACGCAATCAAGATCACGCTCGTTGACCGACAGGATGCGGTTCATGCGGCCGAAGTCGAGCGATAGGCCGCCTCGCGGGGCGTTTATGTGTCCCTCCAGCGAGGTTCCTGCGCCGAAGGGAATGATCGGGGTGCCGTGCGTGGCGGCGATGCGCACGATCTCGCGCACTTCATCGGTCGTCTCCGCCCAGATCACCGCGTCAGGCGGCTGGTTGGGAATCCAGGTGAGGGTGTTGGCATGCTGGCGCCGGATCGCCTCGCCGGTCTGCACGCGATCCCCAAAGCGCTGCCGCAGCACGGCAATGGCCGTGCTGATGCGGTCCCGATTGTCCGATTTCGCCATCGGGCCTGCCATCGCCATGGGTCTTCTCCCTACCATTTTCCGCGCCCGATAGGCCCGACCGGCGCGCCTCCCGGCGAGGGAACGCAAGCACCTGTAGGAACGATGTTCACATAGTCGTGTAGCAATGTGAAGGCACCGCTCGTTGTCTCCTTGCGTATCTAGTTGCGATCTCTGGTCGAGCAAACGGCCGGCGGGCAAAAAACAAGCGGCCGAAGGAGACTACAACAATGTTCAGCAAGATCTTGAGTTTTGGCCGCTCTCTGTCGGTGGGAAACGAGAACGGCGCTGGTGCGTGTGCGAGCCAAAGCGGCACGGTATCGGTAGAAAACGTGCGCGCGCTGGCGACCGGTGCAGCCTTAGCCGTGGCGCTCGACACCTCCCCGGCAGTGCTGGTCAGCATGTATGACTACGCGCACCGGGTTGGCGACCATCAACGCCGACGCATCGCCTGTTAACCCTGCGGGCTGGCAGGTGTGGCGATTTCCGCTCCAGCATAGCGCTGCAAGGCCTCAATGCGGGCCTCCACCGAGGGGTGCGTGGAAAAGAAGCCACTGATCCGCTCGGACACGGGGTTGTCGATAAAGAACGCCTCCATGCGTGACGGCACGTCAAAACTGGCGTTGCGGTGGATCTTGCGCAGGGCACGAACCAGAGCGTCGGGGTTCTTGGTCAGCTCCGCCGAGCCGGCGTCGGCCAGAAACTCGCGCGTGCGGGAGAGTGCCAGGCGGATCAGCACCGACACGCCCCACGTGATCAGGATGATGCCCACGGCGATGACACTGGCAAGGATGGCCGCTCCGGGCCCCGCCGCACTGCGTCCGTCGGAACGGCCGCCATCGTCGCCGTCATCCCAGCTGCCGTCCGGGACCGGCATCGGCCCGGCTGCGTCCCTCGGTCGCCGCCCGCGTGGAACGGGACTCCAGCCGTAGGGAAAATCCCAGCTGCGGATCACGAGATCGCCGAAAAAAGCAAAAATGCCGGCAAAGATCACGGCAATCACCATCAGCTGCGTATCGCGGTTGCGGATGTGGGTGAGTTCATGCGCCAGCACGGCTTCGAGCTCATCGTCGGCGAGGCTATCGACCAGTCCGCGCGTCACGGCCACGACATAGTGGCCCTCACGCAGTCCCGACGCATAGGCGTTGAGCGCCGGGGTCGGCATGATCGCTAGCGTCGGCATCGACAACCCGCGCGAAAGACACAGGTTCTCCAGCGTATTGTAAAGCTTGGGTGCCTCGGCTCGCGTCACGCCGCGGGCGCCGGTCGCCAGACCGATCAGCCATTGATGCGAGAAGTAAGCGATCACGAACCAGACCGCGGCCGCCAACATGGCGATCGGCCAGGACCGGGCAAATTGAGCGATGGCTGCGGCCAGGATCTCTTGCAAGCTGCCGCCGAGGAAGGCACTGCCCAGCAGCAGCAGCGAGAACAAGAGGGCCTGCAGCAGCAGCACGAAGGCGGCGAGCAGCAGCAGGGATCGGATCCGGTTGGCCTGGATGTGTCCGTACAGTCCGTAGGCTTGGAGCATCTGCTGGTCATCCCGGGCCTTGCGTGCGCTGCTTGCAGGAGCCCGCCGGCGGCTGCACCCCGGCGGCCAGCGCCGGGATGTCAAGGACGATACGTTCAGAACTTTACCTGCGGGGCGGCTTCCACCACCTTGCGCCCGGCCTCATCGAGATTGAAGAACTCCTGTGCACTGAACCCCATAGATTGGGCGAAGAGTACGGCTGGGAAGCTCTCGCGCGTGGCGTTATACTCGGCCACCGTGTTGTTGTAGAAGCGACGGGCGGCGGCAATCTTGTTTTCGAGGTCGGCGAGCTCGCTCTGCAGCTGCTGGAAGTTCTGGTTGGCCTTGAGATCGGGATAAGCCTCGGCTAGGGCGAAGAGCTGGCGCAATGCCGCCTGCAGCTGACCTTCGGCCATAGCCTGCTCGACCGGACCCTGGGCCGTTATTGCCGCCTGGCGTGCCCGAATGACGGCCTGCAATGTGCCCTGTTCGTGCGCTGCATAGCCTTTGACGGTCTCCACCAGGTTTGGCACGAGGTCATGGCGCTGCTTGAGTTGCACATCGATATCGGAGAACGCCTGACGGCAACGCTGTCGCAGCGAGACCAAGCGGTTGTAGGTTGCTACCAACCCCAGGCCGAGCAGGACGATGAGCCCCAGAATAATCCAGCCGGTGGTCCCCATGGCAAAGCTCCGTCCTTTCCGACACCGCGCTCAGCAGTCATCGCCATCACTTAACAATGCCTTAACCGTTGCCGATCGATGCTCCAATCGGTTCGAACCCGGATTTGAACGGCATGCAAGCTGCGCGCGAACTGGCGCTTGAAAACAACGGCGCGCTGTCGCTGGCAGAGGACCTGCGTGCGAGCCTTGGCGCCTGGTTTGCACATTTGCAGGGCGAACGAGATAGTTCCCCGCACACCTTGGCCGCCTACGAACGCGACCTGCGGCAATTCCTTTTGTGGTTGCGGGCGGACCTTGGTCGGGCGCCGTGCACCGCCGACTTGGCGTGCCTCGATGCCAAGCGCCTGCGGGCCTTCATGGCCGCGCGCCGTCGGGCAGGTTTGTCGAGCCGGTCACTGGCACGGACGATGTCGGCTTTGCGTGCCTTTTTCCGCTGGCTCGAGGCCGAGGAGGTCACCCACAATCGCGCCATCCTACAGATCGCGCTCCCCAAAGTGCCGCACGGTATTCCAAGGCCGCTCACCATCGCCAAGGCGGCCGAGGTCGTCAAGGCCGAGGCGGCCACCGGACTCGATTGGGTTGCCGCGCGCGATACGGCCGTTTTGCTGCTGCTCTACTGCTGCGGCTTGCGTATCTCCGAAGCGCTCGCCTTGCCGGCTAGCGACGCGCCCCTGCCCGGCCGCGACCTGTTGCGCATCACCGGTAAGGGTGGCAAGGAGCGAATGGTGCCGGTGTTGCCAATCGCGCAGCAGGCCGTTCGGCAATACCTCGAGCTCTGTCCGTACCCGCTTGAGGATGACAGGCCGCTGTTCGTTGGCGCCAAGGGCGGGCCGCTCAGGGCGCGCGTCCTGCAACTGAAGATGCAGAATTTGCGCAGCGGCTTGGGCCTTCCCGAAACGGCAACACCGCACGCCTTGCGGCATTCCTTCGCAACCCATCTGTTGTCGGCCGGCGCCGATCTGCGGCAAATTCAGGAGCTGCTCGGCCACGCCAGTCTGTCGACGACGCAGGTCTATACCGAGGTCGATCGCGACCGCCTGCTCGCCGTCTACACGAAGGCGCATCCGCGCGCTTGACGGCGCACCGGGACAGGCATTGCGCCACCAGACCGGCTCGAGCGGTCCCGGCGGATCGGCTAGAATGACGAGCACTGGACCTTCTGGTTGCGGGAGTTAACATGGACAAGTTCGCACTCATCGTCGGCGCAGGTTCGGGCATCAGCGCCGCGTTCGCCCGCGCGCTCAAGGCGGACGGCTACCGCCTTGCGCTTGCCGCGCGGGATACCGGCAAGCTCGCTGGCCTTGCCCGGCAAACGGACGCTGACCTTGTCGACACGGACGCTGCCGATGTCGGCTCCGTTGCGGCGCTGTTCGCCGAGCTGGACCGCAGGTTCGCCCAACTCGATGTGGTGCTCTACAACGCCAGCTATCGCACGCGTGGTGCTTTTATTGATTTGCAGCCCAGCGAAGTGAAGAAGTCGATCGCGGTCTCGGCCTATGGTGGTTTCCTGGTGGCGCAACAGGCTGCCAAGCGCATGCTGGTGCGGGGCGAAGGGGCGATCTTCTTCACGGGCGCCTCGGCCAGCGTCAAGGGTTACGCCCAGTCTGCCGCCTTTGCGATGGGCAAGTTTGCGCTTCGCGGCCTGGCCCAGTCGATGGCACGCGAGCTGCAGCCCAAGGGTATTCATGTCGCCCATTTTGTCATCGACGGCGGGGTGCGGAACGCGGAACGGGGCCGAGCGGGCGACCCTGACCGACCCGACAGCCTGCTCGAGCCCGATGCCATCGCCCAAACCTATATGGCCGTGCTGAAGCAGCCGCGCAGCGCCTGGAGTGGGGAGGTGGAGGTGCGTCCGTGGCTGGAGCCTTTCTGATCCGCAATTGGTTTGGTACCCAATCGATTTGATGGTAAGCTCGACCCCTGCGCCGTCGCCAACCGCCGCCCTGCCGGCCAGCGATGCCGTGTTGGCGCCAGCACGCCAGGAGTTCGGCTGAAGCCATGGCACGAGTGATCGAGCTCACCCTCAACGGCCGCCAACGTCTCGATGCGGTGGCCGACAGTTTGCTGCTGTTGGACTACCTTCGTGAGCGCGCCGGCTTGACCGGAACGAAAACCGGTTGCGATGGCGGGGAGTGCGGGGCTTGCACGGTGCTGATCGACGATACCCCGCGCCTCTCCTGCCTGACCTTGGCGGCGACGGTTTCCGGCCGGAGGGTCGATACGGTCGAAGCTTTGGGCGAGGGTGGCGCCCTGTCGGCTGTTCAGCGCGGCTTTCACGAGAAGCTCGGCTCCCAGTGCGGCTACTGCACGCCGGGTTTCATCATGGCCTGCGCCGGCCTCCTGCGCCGCAATCCGCAACCGAGCGAAGAGGAGATTCGCGCCGCGCTCGGCAGCAACATCTGCCGCTGTACCGGTTACGTCAAAATCATCGAGGCCGTTGAATTCGCCTCCGGCCTGTTGTCGCAAGGTGTGGCCAGGCCATGAGCGAGATCGCACCGTCGCACCCGATCGGCAGCCACTTGCCCCTGCTGGATGGGCCAGAAAAGGTTTCCGGCCGCGCCAAATACACTGCGGACCTTATCGAGCCCGACGCGCTGGTGGGGCGAATTTATCGCAGTCCCTACGCGCACGCTGAAATCCTCGAGGTCGATATTTCGCAAGCCCAGAAGCTTGCCGGCGTGAAGGCGGTGTTAACGGGCAGCGACTGCGCGCGCACCTTTGGCGTACTGCCGATTGCACGCACCGAACATCCGTTGGCCCGGCATAAGGTGCGCTACAAAGGCGAGCCTGTTGCGGCTGTGGCTGCCGTCGATGCGGCGACGGCGGAGCGGGCCATTCGCCTGATCAGGATGCGCGTGCGGGAGCTGCCGGCCTACTTCACGGCCAGCGCGGCCTTGGCGCCCGCCGCGGTTGCCCTGCACGACAACAAGCCGGGCAATATCGAACGCGACGTCAACTTCGAGTTGGGCAGCGTCGAGGTCGGTTTTGCCGCTGCGGCTCTCGTGCGCTCGGGCACCTACAACTGCGCCGAGGTGTGCCAGAACCAGATGGAGATGCACGCCGCGGTTGCCCGCTACGACGTGGTGCGCGATCGCATGACGGTACATGCGAGCACCCAGGTGCCCTACTACGTGCACCTCATGCTGGCGCAAGTCCTCGACATGGAGATGTCGAAGATCCGGGTGCTCAAACCCTTCGTCGGCGGCGGCTTCGGCTGTCGCACGGAGTGCCTCAATGTCGAGCTGATCACCGCCCTGCTGGCTCGCAAGACCGGCGGTGCCGTGCGCACGGTTATCAGCCGCGAGGAAACCTTCATCACCCACCGCGGGCGGCCGGAGACGGACATTCACCTGAAAATTGGCCTGCGCCAGGACGGCAGCATCACCGCCGTTGCTTGCGAGTGCATACAGCGCGGCGGTGCGCACTCGGGCTACGGCGTCGTCACCATCCTCTATGCCGGTTCGATGTTGTATGCCATCTACGATCTGCACAACGTCCGCTACAACGGCAGACGCGTATTGACCAATACGCCACCGTGCGGCGCTTTCCGCGGCCACGGTACCGTGGATGTGCGGTTCGCGTTCGAAAGCCTGCTCGATCAGATGGCCGGCGAATTGGGCCTCGACCCGATGGCGGTGCGTCGCGCCAACTATCTGCGGGCGCCGACCTTCACCGACAACGATTTGATGGTCAACAGCTATGGCCTGCCCGAGTGCGTCGATTGGGTGGAGCGCGAGAGCGGCTGGCGCGCACGCAAGGGCAAGCTGGCCAAAGGCAAGGGTCTTGGCTTTGCCTGCTCGCACTACATCTCCGGCGCCTCCAAGCCCGTGAACTGGACCGGCGAGCCGCATGCCACCGTGAAGCTGAAACTGGACTTCGACGGTTCGATCGTGGTGCTGACTGGTGCCGCCGACATCGGCCAGGGCTCGTCGACCGTGCTGGTGCAAACCGTGGCTGAAGTATTGGGCCTCGACACTTCCCGCCTGCGCATTGTCTCCGGCGACAGCGACCTGGTGCCGAAGGACAATGGCTCTTATTCGTCGCGCGTCACCTTTATCGTCGGCAATGCGGCGATCGATGCTGCCAACAAGCTCAAGGCATTGCTGCTGGCGGCTGCGGCGCGGCGCCTCGACGCCGAGCCTGGCGACATCGAATGCCTGGGCGAGCTTTACCGCGCCGGGGCACAGGACCGCGGCCTGAGCTTCGAGGAGGTGGTGAACGAGGCGCTGAAGGACAGCGGCACCATCACCGTCACGGGCACCTATTCCACCATTGCCGAATCGCACGGCGGCAAGAAATACCGGGGCGCGGCGATCGGCGGCACGATGGGTTACAGCTACTCGGCGCAGGTGGTCGAGGTGACCGTCGATGAGGAGACGGGACAAGTCGCCATCGACAAGGTCTGGGTCGCGCACGACTGCGGCAAGGCGCTCAACCGGCTGAGCGTCGAAGGCCAGGTCCAGGGTTCAGTTTGGATGGGCATGGGTCAGGCGATGAGCGAGGAGGCCGGCTATCACGATGGCCTGCTGCTGACGGCCAACATGCTCGACTATCGCGTGCCGACCATCCAGGATTCACCACCGATCGCGGTAGGCATCGTCGAGAGCAACGATCCGCACGGACCGTTCGGCGCCAAGGAAGCGGGCGAGGGCTCGCTGGCGGCCTTCCTGCCGGCGCTGACCAATGCCATCGCCGACGCAACGGCTCTGCGTTTCAACGATCTGCCGGTGACGCCCGATCGCGTGTTCGCCGCCATCGAGCGGCGCGCCAGACCGACGGTGAAAAGCGGCGGCGCCAGGCGCCGGGCCGGAGGCGCATGATGGAGGCGCTGCCCGACTTTGCTCTGCTAACGCCGACCACGCTCAGCGAAGTCCTTGCCGCGCTGAAAGCGCATCCCAACTCCCAGCTTCTCGGCGGCGGTACCGATCTCCTCGTCAACATCAGGCGCGGGATCGTTGCGCCCAGCGTCATGATCGACGTCAATGGCGTGCCGCAATTGCGCCAGATCGAGGCCGACGCCGACAACTTGCAGCTGGGAGCCGCCGTCACGCTGGAGGCGATCGGGCACCATCCCGGCATTGTTGCGCACTATCCTGTGGTAGCGGAAGCTGCCCGATCGGTCGCCGGTCCAACCCAGCGCAACATGGGCACGCTGGGCGGCAACCTTTGCCTCGACACCCGTTGCATCTTCTACAACCAGAGCCAATGGTGGCGTGCGGCCAATAATCACTGCCTCAAGACCACGGGCGAGATCTGCCATGTGGCGCCGAAAAGCCGCGGCGTGTGCTTTGCCACCTTCAGCGGGGACTTGGCCCCTGCCCTGGCGGTGCTGGACGCTGAAGTCGATCTCCTGTCTCCTGATGGCAAGGCCCGAACCTTGCCGCTTGCGCAGCTCTATATCGGCTATGCGCGCCACGATGGCGCTGCCACCGGCGACGGCAAGCGCTATCTGGCGCTTGCGGCGGGCGAGATCGTCGTTGCCGTGCGCGCGCGCAATAGGCCGGGTCTGCGCTCCGGCTACGACAAGCTTCGCGTTCGGCGCTCGATCGAATATCCGGTCGCCGGTGTCGCCGTCGCCCTGCGCCGGGACGATGCTAGGCTCGCCGACCTGGCTGTCGCCATCACCGGCACCAATCCGCGACCCGTACTGCTGGAGGGAACGGCAAACCTATGCGGCGGCAAGCTCGATGATGATGTCTACCGCGGCCTGGAGCTTCTCGTGCGCGACCAGGTCATGTCCATGAAGACGACCTTCACGCCCGGGCATTATCGCCGTCGGATCGCGGCGGTTTTGGCCAGGCGGCTGGTCAGCAGGCTCTTCAACGCACAAACTGGCTGAGCCGGGATTGCGCCCACCCCGCGCAGCCGCGCCGCCGGATCGGCACCACAAGCTCAGGATCGCGCAACCAACGGCGCCGCCACGGCCAGATCCCCCACCACCCAGCGCCTGAGAAATCGATCGAGCCAGGCCTGCACCTTGAGCGCGTGCCTGATGTGGCCGTCGATGTGCTCTTGGCGCGGACAAGCGCCCTTCATGCTGAGGCGTTGAGGATTGTGGCCCGCCCAGCGATGCACCTGGGCATAGGTAATCTCGGGGTGAAACTGCACAGCCACGGCTGCCGGGCCATAAATGAAGGCCTGGTTGGGAAAGGCGCCGGGCGAGGTGGCAATCAGCTGCGCTCCGCGCGGCAGCTCGAAGCCTTCCTTGTGCCACTCGTAAACATGATCCGGGAACTGGCCCAGCGGTTTGCCCGCGTCGGTCGTGCTGAGCGGGTAGTATCCGATCTCGACCTGCTCCTCGGGATGAAAGCCCACTTTGGCGCCGAGATTGACCGTCAACATCTGCGCACCGAGGCAGATACCCAAAAACGGCTTTGCCTCCCGCAGCGGCACGTTGATCCAGTCGATCTCCGAGCGCACGAAATCGTCCTGGTCGTTGGCGCTCATCGGCCCGCCGAAGATGACGCAGCCGCAGTGGTGCTCCAGCGTCGCGGGCAAGGCATCGCCGAACCGTGGCTTGCGGATATCGAGGCGATGCCCGTTGCGGACGAACCATTGCCCGACATGGCCGGGATTGGAATTCTCCTGGTGCAGGACGATGCAAACGGGCTGCTTGGCTGGGAGCTGCGGATCTGCGGTCGGAATCTGACCGATCGCGCGCTCCTGCGACCGTTCCGGTGGGCTGGCATCAAGCATCGGCTGAGTTCTGTCCTCGTGGTTGCAACAACCATCCGATAATCGGAATCACTAGTCTATGCGGCATGACACGCATGGCCAGGGCCAAGAAGGGGTTGATCAACCCGGGAACCGTGACCCGCCATCCAAGCACGAAGCCAAGATAGCCCACCCGGGCCACCGCCTCTGCGGAGGCGAGCGGTACAGCGCTGCGATAGAGCGCGCCGTGCGCCCCCATGCGGTCGTGGAAGCGGGTCTCGACCGGGCCCGGCGCCAAGGCGCACACCCGGACCCCTTCTCCGGCCGTTTCGGCGGCGACCGCTTCGGACAGGGATAGCACATAGGCCTTGCTCGCGTAGTAGGCCGCCTGATGGGGACCCGGGGCATAGCTCCCGAGCGAGGCCAAATTGAGCACGCCGCCGCGACCCCGCGCGCGCATGCCGGTGAGGAAATGCCGGGTGAGGGCCGTCAGCGCCCGAACGTTGACGTCGAGCAATTGCAGCAGCGCCTCCGGCGACTGCTCGCCGAAGCGTCCGGCAAGACCGATCCCAGCGCTGTTGACGAGGACGTCAGCATAGCCGCCGCGGGCTGCCAGCGCCGCTTCCAGGGCGGGTATGGCGTCGGTTGCGGTGACATCGATGGCTGCGGTTGCGACCTCGACGTGACTTTCGGCGCGGATCCGACTTGCCGCCTCTCGGAGCAGGTCATTCCGTCGCGCCACCAGCAATAGATCGTTGCCGGCAGCAGCGAAGCGTCGGGCGAGCGCCAAGCCAATACCCTGCGAGCCGCCGGTGATGACGGTGAACGGCCGCAGCCCCTCGTAGGCAGCCAGCGCCTGGGGGTCGGCACGCCAGTGGCGGCGCCTCCAGGCCTCGATGAGGTTGCCAAACGGACCCATCGCGGGCACGCCCGTCTCAGCTCGCGAGTGCCGTGACGGGCATCGATTTGCGTCGTTCCGGTGCATTCGAGCGGCGGAAGCGTAAATCGAATTCTGCCCGGACATGCCGCGCCAGCTCCACGGCGATCTCGCTCTGACGTGCCGACGGCAGGTACATGTTGATCAGAAACCTGGGCAGTCGCGGCAGGCGCGGGTCCTCCACCACGCGCAGGTAGTTCGGAATGGTACGGCGCAGAAACGGCCCGACGGCGACATCGGCGTCAAGCGAAGCCTTGAGCGCGTCCATGCCGCTCTCGCATACCGGCCGCCAGTCGCGCTTGCCGTCGCGCAGCGCCCTCAGCACCGATGGACGGAACTCGCAGGTTTCCCGCCCCAACGAGACGGGCAGCGGATCGCGACGATGGGCAACGCCGTTGCTGGCGCCAGCCCAAACCAAGTCGTCCTCCAGCAGGGTTTCGCCGTGCGGACGGCAGGTCTGCTCAGTGGTCAGGGTGAGATCGATGTCGGCCTTGCGCAAGCCCTCGAGCAGTTGCGGTGTGGTGCTGCACTTGAGCGAAACCCGCACCCGCGGCCAGGCCTTGTCGAAGCGTTTGAGGATCGGCGGAATGAAGACGCCGACGATGTCGGTGGGCACGCCGAGCGTGACCTCGCCTTCGTAGGCGGGAGCGCTCATGGCACCCCAAACCTCGTCGTTGTGAGCGATCAGCCGGTGAGCGTGCACGATCAGGCGCTCGCCGTCCGGCCGCAGCGTCAACCGCCTGTGCTGGCGCTCGAACAATTCGGTGCCAAACAGCTCCTCGAGTCGCTTTAATTGTTGGCTGACAGCGGCCTGCGTGAGGTTGAGCAGGGCAGCCGCACCGGTCACGCTGCCGGCCTCCACCACGGCCACGAAGGCGCGCAGCAAGGCGATGTCGATATCGCGGCGCATGCGAACTCCTTAAATAAGAGACCCTGATGCAGAACATAAATAACATTCAATTTATTTATGCAAGCGCAAAGCTTAGATTGCGCTTCGACACCGCTTGGCGGTGGCCAGGATGGAGCAAAACCATGGCACGGATCGCACTGCCGCTGTCGGCCTCGAACGCCTCAGCAACCGGTCTTGGCGGCTGGACCTCGAGGGCGTTTCAGACACTTGAGTTGGCGCTACAGGTGCGCAAGGAGCGACGCATGCTCCGGGAGCTCGGCACCGCCGGGCTTAAGGATATCGGCCTCAATAGCTCGGACGTCCATGCCGAATTCGGGCGTTCCTTTTGGGACGTGCCGGTCGAGCGCCTGCGCTAGACTTCCCGCCCGGGCGGGAAGCCGGTGACCGGCCCCGCCTCAACCCTTGACGCAGAGAACCTGCCTTAACGTGTGCACGACATCCACCAAATCCGTCTGCGCCGCCATGACGGCGTCGATGTCCTTGTAGGCCATCGGCGTTTCATCGATGACGCCGGCATCCTTGCGACATTCGATGCCGGCGGTGGCTGCGGCATGATCTGCCGGCGTGAACCGCCGCTTGGCCTCGGCGCGCGACATGCGCCGGCCGGCGCCATGGGCGCAAGACTGAAAGCTATCCGCATTGCCTTTGCCGCGCACGATGTAGGATTTGGCGCCCATGGAGCCTGGAATAATGCCGAGATCACCGACGCCGGCGCGCACTGCCCCCTTGCGCGTGACCCACACGGCCTCCCCGAAATGGCGTTCGTGCTCGACGTAGTTGTGGTGGCAGTTGATGGCCCGCTGCTGCGTCTGGAACGGCGGCAGCTGTTCGCGCATGACCCGCACGACGGCGGCCATCATGACTTCTCGATTGTGGCGGGCAAACTCCTGCGCCCAGGCGACGGCGGCAACGTAGTCTGCAAATAGCGGCTCGCCCTCCTCCAGCCAGGCAAGATCCCGGTCCGGCAGCGGCCCAGCGAATTGGCGTCGATCCAACGCTTCGCGGGCCTTGGCGATGAAATAACTGCCGATGCGGTTGCCGATCCCGCGTGAGCCCGAGTGCAGCATGGCCCAAACACGATCGCCTTCATCGAGACAGACCTCGATGAAGTGGTTGCCGCCGCCAAGCGAGCCCAGCTGGGTCACGCTCTGAGCCTGGCGCAGGGCCGGGTGCCTGGCTTCGAGGTCCTGCAAGCCTTCAGCCAGCCCGCTGGCGCTAAAAACGTGCGCCACCGAACTGGGCACTCCATCCTTCCAACCGCCCTTTAGTCCGGCACCACCGTGTGGCACCGCCGCTTCGATGCCAAGCCGCAGGCGCTGCAGATTGTCCGGCAGCTCGGCTGCCGTCAGCGACAAACGCACCGCCATCATGCCGCAGCCTATGTCAACGCCGACAGCCGCTGGCACGATCGCCGCCCGGCTGGCGATCACCGATCCGACGGTGGCACCCTTGCCGAAGTGCACGTCCGGCATCGCCGCCACATGGCGATGAATGAACGGCAGTGCCGCAATGTTAAAAAGCTGGCGGCGCGCGGCCGCCTCAACCGGGACGCCGTCGATCCAAGCCTTGATGGGCGCGTAGCCCGTCTCGATGGTGTCCGGCCCAGCCATGACCAACGACCTTAAGCTCAGAACCAAGCAGACTATGCCATCAACCGCCCCCGGCCAGCTTGGCGTTCGCGCGTGCCGCCAAAGTAACGCCGCCAAGGATCAAGACGAAGCCGACAACATGAAATAGGTAGAGCTGTTCGCCAAGCAGACTGGTGGCGAACACCGCCGCAAACAGCGGGATCGTGTGCAGGAAGGCGCTGGCGCGTGGCGCGCCGACCACTTCCACCCCGCGATTCCAGGCGACGTAAGCCAGCAGCGACGTGACCAGTGCCGCATAGACGATGGCAAAGACGGTGAGGGGTTCCAACATGAGACGCCAGCCGCTGACGAACTCCCAGGCAGCAAACGGCATCACGAACAAGGCCGAGAACAGCGCGAACACGAACAGGAAGCTCATCGCGTGCACCTTCGGCCGCAACCTGAGGCAGGCACAATAGATGGCCCAGAACGCCATGTTGAGAATGATCAGCAGGTCGCCGAAATTGAAGCTCAAACCCAAGAGACGCTGCAGTTTGAGCTGCGACACGATGGCGAGCACGCCCAGCAGCGAAACGAACACGCCAAACAGCTGCAAGGCTCCGAGGCGATCGCCAAACAGGAGCCAGCTCGCGGCCACGATGAAGACCGGGGCAATCGATCCCACCACCCCCATGTTAAGGGCGGTCGTGTACTGCAGCGTCACGTACTGCATGGTACCAAAAATGCTGCCGCCCACCAGCGCGAGGAACAGCATCTGACGCAGCCCTTGCCTGAGCACCGGCCAGTCGGCGATGACTTGCCGTCCTGCGAACACGGCGATCAGCAACGCAACCAGGATCCAACGCACCACGGAAAGGCTCGCGGCCGGAACGTAGCCGCCAATGGCGCGCGCGACGATATGGTTGCCGGCCCAGGACGCCGCGGCAACCGGCAACAACACGTAGGCTGCCGTTGGCGAGCGCAGGAATGCCAGGAGCTTTTGCAAGGATGGGTCGCCCGACGAGATCGCCGGTTCGGCGACAAGCCCTCCTTTGCACGGCGATATTATAGCGACAAGCCCTAGAGTCATGCGCCTAGCCGCAGCAGACCAGCAGGCTCAGCGGCCTTTCCAGTTGGGTTTGCGTTTTTCCGCGAACGCCTTCGGACCCTCGATGGTATCCTCGCTGTTGGCCATGGCGAGATAGGCGGGGTAGTGCGCGTTGCGCATCGCCAGTTCCATTGCCGGGACATCGAGTGAGCGCTGCACCGCTTGTTTGGTGGCGCGGATGCTCATCGGCGAGCATTCGAGGATCTGAGCCGCCCAGCGGCGGGCCTCCGCCATCAGCTCGGCATGGGCCACGACGGCGGTGACGAAGCCCAGCTCATAACCCTCCTGTGCCGAGACATGGCGGCCGGTCAGCATCATGCCCATGGCTTTCTTGAGCGGAATCTGGCGCGACAGACGCTGCATGCCGCCGGCCCCGGCGGCCAGGCCAACGCGCGGTTCGGGCAACGCGAACTTGGCGCGATCCGAGGCAATGATGATGTCGCAGGCAAGCGCGATCTCGAAGCCGCCGCCCATGGCAACGCCGTTGACCGCAGCGATCACTGGCTTGTCGAGATCGTGTCGATTGGCAAGCCCACCGAAGCCCTTGGCCGGTGCGTGCGGTCGGCCCCCGGTTTTGGCCCGTAATTCGGCGTGATACTTGAGATCATTCCCGGCCGAGAACGCCTTGTCACCGGCACCGGTAATGATTGCCACCCAGAGCTCGGGATCGGCAGCGAAGCGATCGAAGGCGTCCGCCAGCTCCTGGTTCGCCATCGGATGCAAAGCGTTGTAGACCTCGGGCCGATCGATGGTGACGAGAAAAAGATGTCCTTCGATCTCGGTTTTGCTGTATTGGCCCATGCGTGCCTCCCTCGCTGCCCGATCGCCGACAAGCTTACCCTGACCCCACCGTTGCGGAAAAGCCGGAGGCTGCTGCAAGATTGGCCCACTGGCGCCAGCGCGCCGGTTGCCGTTCGCCGCTCAGCCTAAGGCCTGCGGCCGCACGACAGTGGTACGGGGCAAGGGGGCCGCGCCTTGCCAAACCCCGGCAGGGCCAACGCTGCCACTTGGCCGCGTCCCCTTGTCTTCCTATGTCGAGGGCGCCGGCAGGCCGTCCCGGCCCAGCACGTGGGCCGCGACTCGGCTGGAACACCTGGCTGGCGGGAGGACGCCATTTGCGGGATCAGAGCCCATGACCAAACTCTGCGCGGCGCTTGGGCTGCCGGCCGGAAGGCGCATCGTTACGTTGCATGTCGATGACGTCGGCATGTGCCATGGCGCCAATGCGGCATTTCTGGATTTGTACCGGGCCGGTGTGGTCGACAGTGGCTCGGTCATGGTGCCGTGCCCATGGTTTCCGGAAATTGCCGAGGCGGCGCGCAAGGACCGTTCCCTCGATCTTGGCGTCCATCTCACGCTCACGTCCGAATGGGACGGCTACCGATGGCGCGCCATCTCGACAACGAGCCCCGCCTCCGGGCTGGTCGACGACGACGGTTATTTGCCGCGCAATTGCCTGAAACTGCGCGCACGGCTCGTGCCGGATGCGGCCGAAGCGGAAATGCGCGCGCAAATCGAGCGCGCGCTCGCGGCCGGCATCGATATGACCCACCTCGACACGCATATGGGTGCGGCGCTGGTGCCCGAGCTGTTTGCCGTTCTGCTTCGGCTTGGCCAGGACTACCGCGTGCCGGTGTTGCTGCCGCGCAACCTGCCGAGCTACCTCGACGTGCTGCGTTTGGGGGCCGTCGACCCGGCGCCCTATGCCACGGCGGTGGCGGCCTTGGAGGCGGCGGGTGTGCCGATCGTGGACCAGTTTCGCATGACGCCGGGCGTGCCCAGCGGCGAGGCGACAGAGGCCTATCGCAGGCTGCTGACCAACGTGCCGTCCGGTTTCACCTTTGTTGCGCTCCACTGCAACACTCCGGGCGACATTGAGAGCATCGTGCCGCCGCGCGCCCACTGGCGCACCGACGAGTACCGCCTGTTCGCCAGCGGCGAGCCGCAGCGCTGGCTGGTTGAGGCTGGCATCGCCCGGGTCGGCTATCGCCAGCTGCGCGAGCTCTATCGCCGCACGGTGACGGTGTGAGCAAGCCGTGTTGGCGCCCGCGCTACCGGGCTTGCACGTTGGACTTTGCCACTGCCAGCCGTTGCTCGGCGATGCCGGCCTTGAGTTTTTCGATGCCATCGCGAACGGCCGCCTGCAGCGCCCAGACGTCGCCATGCCAGGCCAGAAAATCAAAACCTCGCGCCGCGCAGTCAAGCCCGGAATCGAGGTCGGTGACGAGACGCCCGAGCGACTTGGCGTGCTTGTTCGCTGCCGCCGTGACTCGATCGATGGCTGAGGTGAATTTCGGGTGCGTGAACTCACCGGGAATACCCAGCGAGCAGGACAGGTCGAAATGGCCGACCCATAGGCAGTCGACGCCGGGCACGGCAGCGATGGCATCGACGTTCTCGACCCCGGCCGCGGTCTCGATCTGAACGAACAGGCAGTTGCGCGCGTTCAACTGCCTCAGCTTGTCCGGCACGGCTCCGCCCGTGTAGTTGTCGTGCGCCAGGCCGACGCCTACGCCCCGGTTACCGTCGGGAAAGTATTTGACGTGCGACACGAGTGTCCTGGCTTCGTCGGCATTGTTGACAAGCGGCACCATGATAGCCTGCGCCCCCATGTCGGCGTAGCGCGCAAGATGGTCGTAGGATTGCGATGGTACGCGGAAGATGGCCGGCAGTTGCGCTGCCTCGAAGTAGCGCACGCAGGCCTTGACAACGTCGCTCGAGAAGCCCGAGTGCTCGGTATCGAACAGGACGAAGTCGCAGCCGGCGCCTTTGAGAATGTGCCCTATGCCGGGCGTCGCGAACTCGACGACGAAATGGCCGAACTTGTAGGTCCTGTCCCCGCAAAGGCTTCTGAGCGTGCGTGCCATGGTGGCTCCTCGTCAATGGATTGGCCCGTGCCAGTCGATCAAGTCTAACGCCTGTTGCCCACCCTCGACAGCGGCGAGCAGCTTGACGCGGGTCGGCGGTGACGACTGCTCGCCTAAGCGGACGATGTCGATTTCGGCAGCCGCGCCAGCATGCACAACGGCAGCCACGCTGCCGCCGCCAGCGTGTAGAGCAGCCAGGCGTTGGTATAGCCGATCATGATCGACTGGCGCGCGATCTCGGTTGAGAGCTTGGCCAGTCCCGCCGTGGTATCCACGCTCCAGGCGCCCATCACCCATGGCAGCTCTAGCACGCGATTATAGGGCGAGATGACTTCCACCATGCGCGCATAGTTTGCCGACTGCGAGCGCACAATCTCGGCCACCGCCACCGAGATGAACAGGCTCGAGCCGAAATTGCGCAGCAGATGAAACATCGACATGGCTTCGGCGCGGTACTTCGGCGACAACGTCCAAAAGGTAATGACGGTCAGCGGCACCCACGAAATGCCGATCGAAATACCCTGCAGCGTGTTGCACAACAAAAGTTGGGTCATGCCGACGTTGAGGTCAAAGCTCATGAGCCATAGGCCGGTCGACATTTGCAACAAGGCGCCGATCGAAAGACTGATGCGCGGATCGAGACGGCCCATCGGCATGGCAATCAGAAAGCCGACGGCCGAGCCAAGGCCGCGCCAGCCGATGATTTCCCCGATCGCGGATTCGGGATAGCCGGCATGCTGTTGCAACAGCGGCGGCAGCAACACGATGATGGCGAAGTTGAGCATGCCAAACAGCGTGACCAGCGCCAAGCCGAGCGCATAGTTGCGGTCGGCGAGCAGCCGCAGACGGACAAACGGTCGATCGCTGGTCAGGCTGTGCACACAAAAGAAGTAAAGCATGAGGCCGGCGCCGATGCTGGCGACGACGATTTCGACGCTGTCGAACCAGTCGAGCCGCTGGCCACGCGAGAACACGAGTTGGGCGGCCGCAATTCCCGCGGAAAGACTGATGAAACCCAGCCAATCCAGATGCGCCGCAAGCTTGCGGTCTTCCCGGGGCAGCGTCGACCAACAGCCGATCACAGCGGCAACCGCGACAGGCAGAATCATCCAGAAGCCCCAGCGCCAGCCGAAGGTCTCGGCGATCTGGCCGGCAAACATGGGACCCAGCGACGGCCCGACCATGTTGGCCATGCCGTAGACGGAAATCACGGTGCTGTGCTGCCGGCGCGGGAAGCTGTCGAACAGCACGGTTTGCCCGAGCGGAACGAGCGGCGCCCCCGCCGCACCTTGGGCGATGCGCCAGAAGATCAGCTCCTCAAGCGAGTTGGAGGCCCCACACATGAAGGTGGCGACGGTGAACGACAGCGCGCTCCAAATCATGACCCTGCGCTGGCCAAAGCGGTCGGCGAGCCAGCCCGTGGCGGGCGTGGCGACCGCCGTGGCCACGATGTTGAACGTCATTACCCAGGAGATTTCATCCTGGGTTGCCGACAGGGCGCCCTGCAACTGCGGCAGCAAGGCCGAGGAGATGAGCACCGATCCAGAATAGATCGTATTGCTCAACATTACCGTGACAAGGATCAGAATGCGCTGCGCTAGGGTCAGCCGGTAGACCGCATCCTCGTTCATCCTCGATCCGCTCATCGTCTTGACAAATGCGATGGCTGATATAGTAACCTAGGTTACTAATTGGCGCTAAACTCGGATGACGTCAGACGATCAGCATTTCATCGGCTACACGATCACCGATGTGGGGCGCTTGCTGCGCACGGTGTTCGAGCGGCGCGTGCGCGCCTTTGGGCTGACGCGGGCGCAATGGCTGATCATTGCCCGCCTGCATCGGCGCCCGGGCCTCAGCCAAAGCGAAATTGCCGACCTGCTCGAGATCGAAAAGGCGCCGGCGGGACGCTTGATCGAGCGCATGGAGGCCAAGAACTGGCTGCAGCGGCGCAGCGACGCCAAGGATAGGCGCGTCAATCGCCTTTACCTGACGAACAAGGCCAATCGGCTGCATGCCGCCATCTGGCCGATCGCGGAAGCCACCGTCGATGAAGCCTTGCATGACCTTTCGGCGGCGGAACGCCAACGGCTGTCTGCGCTCATGGCACGCGTGAAGACGACCCTACAGGTGCTGGCCGAGCGCGATCAAAGCATGCGCCAGGGCGTGGCGGCCGATGCCGATGATGAGGAGATGCGGGCATTGTGAGCGGGCTTTTACATCGTCGACTGCTGAGGCCGCTTCTGCTCGCCGGAGTGCCGTGCTTGGTGGTGCTGGCTGCCCTGCTGTTGTGGTTGTGGGGCGGGCGCTATGTCAGCACCGAGAACGCCTACGTCAAGGCCGACATCGCCCAGATATCCTCGGAGGTCAGCGGTCGGCTGCTGGAGGTGCACGTTGACGATCACGCCGAGGTCAAGGCCGGCGACCTGCTGTTGACCCTCGACGACGAACCCTTCAGGGTCGCGCTCAGCAAGGCCGAAGCCGAGCTGGATGCCACGCGTGAGCAGGTCCACATGCTGACCGCGACATGGCGCGAGGCGCAGAGCGAGCTGCGCGAGGCGGAAAGCAAGGTCGCCTATTGGACCGCCCAACTTGCACGGCAAAAGACCTTAACGGAACGCGGGATCGTGGCCTCGAGCAAGTTCGAAGAAGTCGAGAGCAACGCGACGGCGGCCGAGGATCGGGTGGCGGTCATGCGTCGCAGGCTTGAACGTGTGGCCGCGCAACTCGGCGGCAACCCTGCGCGCCCCGAGGACGAACATC
Source organism: uncultured Alphaproteobacteria bacterium (assembly GCA_963820375.1). Taxonomy (GTDB): domain Bacteria; phylum Pseudomonadota; class Alphaproteobacteria; order Rhizobiales; family Hyphomicrobiaceae; genus AWTP1-13. Next base: position 192,322 of record CAWFZX010000029.1, read on the forward strand.
CGATGGTGCGGCAGAAGCGGGCCGAGCGCGAGCGGGCGGCGCTGGATTTGGCACACACCGTGATCCGCGCGCCGCTGGGCGGCACGGCCGTCAACGTTCGGCTGCAGCGCGGCGAGCAAATCAAGGCGGCCACCCCGCTGTTCGCCCTGGTCGCCGATACGCGGCCTTGGGTGGAAGCCAACTTCAAGGAAACCGAGTTGACCTACGTCCGCAAAGGACAGGCCGCCCAAGTGCTCCTCGACATTTACCCCGAGGTGGTCTGGCAGGCCGAGATCGAAAGCATTAGTCCGGCTACGGGGGCCGAATTCGCCGTGTTGCCACCCCAGAACGCCTCGGGCAATTGGGTGAAAGTGGTCCAGCGTTTGCCGGTGCGGCTGCGCCTGCTGCCGCAAGCTGGCGAACCCCCCTTGCGTGCTGGCATGACCGCGAGCGTACGGGTTGATACCGAGCGCCAAACCCGGCTCAGCCGGATGCTGGGCGGCTGGTCGGCTTTCGCCACCAGCCGCAAATGATCGCCTCCCCGGCCCTTAGTTGCGGCTGAAACCCTCCAGTTCGGCAACCGCCCAATCCAGCGTTTTCGGCATGGCCTCGCCCTTCATCATGCGCACCACCATCTTCGAGGCCAACGCTTGCGTGTAGATCTGCTGCGCGACCCCTGGCGGTGCCGGCGCAAACGGGACGATCGAAACCTGATCGCCCTTGTTGGGGTAGTGCGACAGCGTGCCCTTGGGCGGGAGTTGTTCGCCCCAGGTCTTGAAATCATGGAATTTGACGAAGGGCGGTAGATCATAGCCCTGGCCACCCTCGACCAGCTTGGCTGCCGCCTCCCGCGTCGAGACATGTTGCAGCAGCGCTTTGGCCGCCGATTTGTTCTTGGAGAAGTTCCAGATGCCCTGGAAGCGCGGCAGCACGGACACGAACCTGCCCTTGGGCCCTCTCGGCATAGCGTGCGTCCAGAGCTTTTCGGCCACCTGCGGGGCATCTCGCTTGGCCACCGCCCAGGCGCTGGGGGGATTGAAGATCAAGCTGCCCTTGCCGGAAACGAGCCATTTGTTGTTAGAGGCGTTGTCCCAGGCACTGACATCGGGCGGCAGAAACGCCGACAGCCGGTGCAGGTAGTCGAGCGCCTGTCGCGTTGCGTCCGACTTGGCGGTAATTTCGCCCTTCTCATTGACCAATTCGGCGCCGAACGCACGGAAGAAAGCACCGAGCCAGTCGACGCTGTCGGTCGTCACGCCGAGCGGCAGTCCGAACGGATAGCCCGCCTTGTGGCATTTCTCGGCGGCGAGCAGGAAGCTGTCCCAGGTCCATTCTTCGGCCGCCTTGGTCGGCTCGCCGCCGGCGGGAAACATCGCCAACAGATCAATGCCTGCGTGCTGCTGCAGGAGGTCGACGCGGCTGCAAGCCGTCAGGCACAAGGTGCCGCGAATGCCGGGCACCACCACCCACCGGCCCTTCGGCTTGGCCAGGTACTCGATGGCCGGGCTAACGGGTCCGTTGCGGGTCAACACCTCCTGCATCACGTCATCGACGGGCTCAAGCGAGGTCTCGTAGTGTGGCGGCTCCCAGGCAGAGAAGTCCATAATGTCGTGGCCGGACTTTGCCAGGGCTTCCGCGGCGATCGTCAGGTAGAGCTTGTTGCCCTGTGTCGACAGGTAGTCGATCTGGAGATTGACCTTCTCCTTGTCAGCCCAGGCCTGGCAGATTTCCGTCATCGCGGTATTGCCGCCGGGGACCCAGTGGTCCCAGAGGGCAAGACTGAGGTTGCCTGCGGCACCGGCCGTACGCACGAACGGCGCGGCGAGAAGCGCGGTCGATGCGGCGGCCGTGGTGCTGACAAATCGACGACGAGAAATCCTGCGCTTCCCCATCACATACCTCCCAAATCAGCGTGGTTCGGGACCGGAGCAGAGGCGGTGGCAGCCTGTCCGGCGTCGCCTTGTCGAAGGCCGGAATGCTAATCGAGACATGTGTCGCGCGCTAGGGCCATTGCGGCTATGGCTTGCTCTTGCGCGAACCCAGGCCGCGCTTCGTCGAGCCGCGCTGCGTCAATGCGCCTGGCCATGGCGCCGGGCTGGGCTGGGATGCTCGCGAACATGGCGCGCGGCCAATGCTGGCCAGCGGCGCAATTTTTATGACCGCCGCGGGGGATGCGGTTGGGGCGGCTAGGCCAGGCCGGCCGCGACCAGCTTCGAGCGGATCGCCTCGCGGTCGAAGGGCTTCAGCAGGTATTCGTCGGCCCCACTGCTCAGCGCCAAGGCGATGTCCCTGCAATTGTTCTCCGTCGCGCAATAGATGACGAGCGGCTTGCCGCCATTCGACAGGCCACGCAGGGTCGATAGAAATTCGACGCTGCCCATGGCCGGCATGTGCCAATCGAGCAGGATCGTATCAGGCATCGCGGCCTGACACTCGGCCAGCGCGGCCTGGCCGCTGTCGGCTTCGCGGATGTCGAACTTCAGGCTCTGGAAGATATGCCGGGCGACCTTTCTGACGACGTCAAAATCATCGACCACAAGGCAGGACTTCATGCGGAACCTCGCAGACAGGCAAGCGGTCCCGTGCTGCCCGCCTGCGCGCTGCAAATGGGTGCCAGGGCCGTTCAGCGCCCGAACCTGAGGCCAAGAGATTAACTTTGCGTTGCTCCAGTCCTGTGCTCAGCCGACCGGCTTGGCCGCCAACAGGATGTCGCCGCCGTCCCTGGCAATAGCGAGCCGCATGCGCGCGGACGCCGCCAGCCGCCAGGTGTAGTAGGCCTGAATCGACATGGCATCGAGCTGGGGTGACTGGCCGCCACCGACATAGTCGACGAGATACTGCGGCGGGCGCGCGCCCGTGCCGCGGCAACGCAACTGGAAGCTTGGCTGCTCCATGGTCCCCTGGATGACGACTTCGATGTCGCCGCCGCGCGGCAGGGCCGTGACGGCGCTGGCGATTAGATTGAGCAGCAGCTTCACCCTGTCCTTGGCCATCTGTCCGGCCTTGGCCCGCCACGTCAGCTTGTGCTTGCCTTTGCTCAAGAGGCCACGCGAGATCTGTTCGGCGGTTGCAAGATCGATCTGCGCTCCCGCAGAGCCCGCCGCACCGAACGCAAAGCGGGCGAACTGCAAACGGGCCGATGCCTGCTCGGTGACATTGCGAATGACATCCATGGCGTAGGTTTTCGCCTCGACATCATCATCTTCGTCCAAGATCTCCAGGCCGTTGTATATGGCGCCGACCGGACCAATCACATCATGGCAAATCTTGCTGGAAATCAGAGCCGCCAGCTCAAGATCAGTCGGTTCGGCACCGTGGGCCATTTGCAGGGACCTCTGGTCTCGTTGCAGATGAGGCGGCCCAATGACACACAGAACGCACACCGATACGCTGGCCAAGGGAACCGCTTGCGCATAGGCGTTGCTGTGATACATGCTTTGCGCCTCACCTGCCAGGGCAGTCACACGCAGGCGGCCCGGGTATTGTTTTTTCGTCACTACCTGCGCGCTGGCCCGCGGCCGCGGACCGCTTGCGGTCGCGAGGTCTACGGCGCCCCCTAATCGAGACCGTGCATGGATGCCAAGGACGCGAAATCTCTCGCGGAAGGCCTACTCAGCGTCGTGCTGGCGGCGGCGCGGGTGCAAATGTCCCACTTCGGCGGCGGGCTTGCCGTCGAGACGAAGGCCGATTGCAGCCCCGTGACGGTTGCCGACCGTGCAGCCGAAGACATTATCTTGCGCGGCTTGCAGCGCCTCGCCCCGGGCGTAGCGGTGATTGCCGAGGAAGCGGTGACGGGCGGCCTGCCTCCCCTGACATCGTCTCGTTTCTTCTTGGTCGACCCCTTGGACGGCACCAAGGGGTTCATCAAGGGCAGGCCCGAGTTCACCATCAACATCGCGCTGGTCGAGCAGACGCAACCCACCTTTGGCATCGTCTATGCGCCCGCGCTGGCGGATTTCTACCTGACATTGGGGCCCCATGAGGCCGTCAATGCGCGGCTCGAGCCGCAGGCAACGGTCCGGTCCCTGCTTGAGGTGGATCTGCAGCCGATCCGCAGCCGCGTGCCCGACCTTAACGCCCTGGTTGCGCTTACCAGCCAGTCCCATCTCAATCGCGCCACCGAAGCCTTTCTCAACCGCTACCAGGTGATGGAGCAAAAGGCGATCGCCTCCTCCTTGAAGTTCGGCTGGCTGGCAAAGGGCGAAGCCGATCTTTATCCGCGAACGGGCGAGACGAGCGAATGGGATACGGCCGCCGGCCACGCCGTGCTAGCGGCGGCTGGTGGCTCGGTGACGACCCTGGAGGGTCGCCCGCTGCTCTATGGCAAGGCCAACAGCGGGTTCATCAATACAAACTTCGTGGCCTGGGGACGGGGGCCGCTGCCCCCACGGCGCTAGGGCAAAGCGCCGCGCACAGCTTGGGGGGCAAAAGACCATGCAGACCCGGTCGTTGGCCACACTTTCGTAACACTTTGCGACAATCCTTAAGCTAGCGCGGACTATGCTTTGGCCGATCGGGCCGTTTGGTTCTTTCGCGGTAGGCGACCCCATGCGATCATCCCTGTCGAGACGACCTCGAGCGCTCGCCCTAGCTGCCGGGGCGCTGTCGGGGCTCCCCGTCCTGCTCTGGGCCACGTTCGGCTCGGGCCAGGAGACGCTGCCCTGGTCGCGCAGCACCGATCCGCGTGCTCAGCCGCGCTATGAAGAGCCCGGCGTACCCACGCCGACGCGACCCAACGACGCCTATGCGCCGCGCTACGGCGCACCCAGGGCGGGCGCAGACGGGGATGCCTACCGGCCACCGCGAGCGGAAGGCTCGGCGCGGCCGGCAGAGGCCTACCAAGGCGGCAACGCCTACGGGCAACCCGCCGGTGCACCCCCCTACGGCCAGCCTGCTCCGAACTACGCGGGCCCGCCCGGGCCGGCCTATGGCCAGCCGTACGCAGGCACGCCAGCGCCAGGTTATGGACAGCCCTATACGCCAGGGCCCACCGGCTATGAGGATTCCCCCGACCGCGGTTATGGGTCTCCCGCCCCCTACGACCGCCGCTATGGCGGCTACGATGATGGTCCGCCCGATACCTATTCCTCGCGCGAGATCATGCACACCGGGCATACCTTTTTCGGTTCTGTCAGCAAGGGGCTGGCGAACGTGGTGGAATATGCCTTTAAGAATCAAGGCCGACCCAACGGCTACATTCTGGGCCAGGAGGCCAGCGGGGCGTTCGTTGCCGGCCTGCGCTACGGCGAAGGCGTCCTTTATACGCGGGACGCCGGCACGCATCGCGTTTACTGGCAGGGCCCCTCAATTGGTTACGACGCGGGCGCCGAGGGTTCCAAAGTAATGATGCTGGTCTACAACCTGCGCGATCCCGGGGATATGTATCAGCGGTTCGGTGGGGTCGATGGTTCGGCCTACTTCGTGGGCGGTGTCGGTGTCACCTTCCAGAAGAGCGGCGAGATCGTGGTGGCTCCCATCCGTTCGGGCGTAGGCCTCAGGCTGGGCGCCAACGTTGGCTACCTGAAATACACGCCCAGGCCAACCTGGAACCCGTTCTAGCCCTGCCGGGCGCCGCGGGCGCTGCTGCAGGCTGGGCGTGACGGCGGGCCGTTCGGCCCCTAGTATCGGGGCGCAGTCCCCGTCCGTCCTGGCAGGCCTGAAGGTTGGATCCAGTTGCGGGAGTTGCGCGTAGTGTAGTTATTGGGCGCCGCAGACCGGCCTTCCAAAGGAAGAGTGCTTGATTTCCATCCAATCCGCCATGCTCTTGGCTTTGGGCTTCCTGGTGGCCAGTCTGCTTGGACTGCTTCTGGCATCGGCCTTTTGGGGCCGGGCGGTCCGACTGACGACGGCGCGCATCAAACAGTCCTTGCCCGTCAGCGAACAGGAGATCCAGGCTGATCGCGATCGGCTGAGGGCCGAGTACGCCGTCAAGGTCCACAAGCTTGAAACCCAGCTGGAGCAGGCCAGGCTCGCCCGTGCCCGCCAGCTCGTCGAGCTCAATCGACGCGATGCCAATATTTCGACCCTGGAGACCGGCCTCGGGCAACTGAAGGCCGAGCTGGAAGAGCATCAGAATGCTCGGCACGTGCTGGAGCAAACCATTGCCGACCGGCTGCCCAAGGTGGAGGCACGGCTCGCCGAGGCCAAACGGCTGCTGTTCAATCGTGAACGCGAAATCGCAGAACTGCAGGAGGGTGGCAAGCGCCACAAGCTTGCGCTTGAGGAGGCTGCGGCCATCAATGCCCAGCAAACCGCGCAGATCGAGCGCCTGACGAGCACCCTGGCGGCGCGCGGCGGACGGGCAAAGCAGGCAAGCGAAGGCGCCAACGAAGCGGAGATCGCCCTGCGCAGCGAGCTTGAGGCGCTGCGCGCGAAGACCCGTGATCAGGCCGGCGTGATCGACCGGTTGCAGCGCGGCCTCAGCGGCCCGCCGTTCGCGACCACGGCGGGCAAAGCGGCAACGACGGGCCCGGGGCCAGGCGATGAAACGGCAAATCGGACGCGCGACTTGCTCGCGGAGGCGGAAATCGCGCTAAATTCTGCGCGCACCAGAGCCGCTGAGGCGGATCACAGCACCGCCCCCGAAAGGGAGTTGCGCCAGCTGCGGGCCAAGGCCGAGGACCAAGCCGGCGAGATTGCCCGTCTCAAGGCGGCACTCGCAGCGTTCGAGGCCGAGGCCGGGGCGGACGCGGGATTGAAGGAGACCAGGGTCGCGCTCAAGGCCCGATTGGGTTCGGCGCAGGCGCAGGCCGAGCATCAATCGGCCATGATCGGCAGGCTGCGGGCGGAGCTTGCGGCCGTCAATGAGCGGCTGGCCCGACAGGCGGCGCACTTCATGGACGAGATGCGCCGGATAGGGACGGGCAGCCCAGCTGCCGCACAGTCGCAGGCCTCCGCCACCCGCGCCGATCGACGCCCGCTGGCGGAGCGCGTTGCGCAGGTTCGCCCGACGGCGGCCCTGGCGCGAGAAAAGGCCAAAAATGCCGGCGCGGCCGAGGTGGCGGTGGCCGAAAGCAATCAAGCTGCACCTGCAAATGGCGCGATCCCGGCAGACCCAGTCCCAGCGCCAGCGGCGGCTGCCGCAGAAATGCCTAAAGCCGGCGACATACCTATGGAGCGTCGCCGGCTGCGATTGCTGGATCGCATTACCAGCCTGGCCAAAGAATAGCTGGTCGACGTCGGCGCCTTTTTCGCGGGATTTGGCGCACGGTGGATTTGGAAGAGGCAAGAACCGGCCAGCGGGAGACCGGTTAAGGGCAAGTGGCGTTTGCAGCGTATTTGCGGCGTAGAGGTGAAAATGTCGAGTTTACCTGCGTTGGCCATCGATAACAGTGCTGCTCGGCTACCGGATCACATCAGGGCCGTACGTCTGAGCGATGCGGAAATGATTGCCTCTGAGCGCCGCGATTCGGCCAGCATCAGTTCCCTCAAGGCGGCATTGGCGGGTGTCAGCGCACGGCCTCCCTTGCCCACCGCACCACGGCTGGTCGAACGCATCGACGCCGCCGCCAGGCTCGCCGCAGATGCGACGGCGGCGGCCGAGGCGGTCGAGAGCCTGAAACGCCTGTTGCAGGCGCAGCTGGCCGTCGGCCGCCCATCGTCGGGGCCGGCCGAGCCAGTCGCAGCCGCCGTACCGGCCCTGCCAATGCCGCTGCCCACCGAAACCCCACAATCCGTGGCCACGCCGGCAGCGGCTCTGCTGGCCGAGCCGCGACGCCCGGACATCGGCGGTTTCCTGGCGGGCTTCGTGTTGTCGGGTGCCATCGGTGCCGTGCTCTATCTTTATATGATGGCCGGCTGAGCCGATCGGCGCGATGCCGGCCTAGCCGGCGCCCGGCGCAGGCATGAGGTCCAAATTGGCGGTCGACTTCGGCGCCGGGCCGGACGTGAAGCCATAGTCCGCAGCCATATGCACCATGGCGCGTTCGGCAAGGGCGGTGATCGTCAAAAGCGGATTGGCGCCGAGCGAGCGCGGCATGATGGATCCATCCATGACAAATAGGCCGGCGTGAACGTCGCTGGTCGCACCCGTAAACACCTGTGCCTTGTGATTGACGACCCCGTCGCGCCCATCGTGCCCGATGCCGCAGCCACCCAACGGGTGCGCGGTGGCCGGCTGGCTCCCCAGCATCGTGCCGGCCAGCGGGTTCTTCACGTAGCTGCCGCCCGCCTGTTGCACCAACGCCTCCAACGCCGCATCCACACGACGATAGACGGGCTCGTCCTTGGCACCGGGCCAACTCAGCTCGAGACGGTCAGCCTGCAGACGAAGCTGGCCCGAGGCACTGTCGTGGGAGACGGCAAAGAAGGTTTGCAACCCCGCGAACGGGCCCTTGTAGACGCCGCTGATGAGGCTCTGCAAGGCGCCGAGCAAACGCCCGTTCGGCAGAAACAGGACCGGTAGTATCGGGGCCATTGCCGACGGCAGGGCGCCTTCCTGAATGGTCAAGCTGTGGGCGAGATGCGTGCGATCGACGATCTCGATCTGTCCGGAGACGGCAGCGCCAACGGTGACGTCTTTGATTTTCGGCGGGTGTCCGATGCCAACCGCACCGACCGGCAGCCTGCCGCCCCAGCCGAAGGCAATGATGTCGCCATTGGCCGAAAACCCCTGACCAAGTCGATCGGAAAGGGCAAGTCCCTGCTCGCGCGAGCGCAGCAGGATCTCGGTCGAACCCAAGGTGCCGGCGGCGAGGACGACGACGTCGGCCGAGACGGTGCACAAGCGCTCCATGCCGCCGCCGTCGGCCCCATCCTGGACCTGAACGTAGACCTGCCAACCGCCGCTGCGATCCTTCGCTAGCGAGCGGACCTTGGCGTACGTGAAGATTTGCGCACCGTGCCGCACCGCATCCGGCAGGTAGGTGACGGCCACGGTGTTCTTGGCGCCAACATTGCAACCGCCGCAACAGTCGCCGCACAAGGTACAGGCCGCCTGCATGATGCCGGCCGGATTGACGGTGTCGTTGAAGGTTACCGTTACAGGGGCAGCGACGGGCTCCAGCTTCAGCGCTGTGCTCGCGGTGCTGAGCGCCTTATACTTGCTGCGCTCGCTGGCGCCGGGATCGCGCGCGGGCCGCAGCCATCGTCGCGCCTCCAGGAAGGCCTGGTCGAGCAGCGGGTCTTGGGCAAGTTCGCTTGGCCACACAGCGTCCTCAAACACGCGCACATCGGGACGCAGCGCCACGCCGGCATTGATCAGCGAGCCGCCGCCCAGGCCGCAGCCGACGAGGACGTGCATGTCATCGCCGAGCCGGATGTCGTAAAGACCCGTCGCCGAGCCCAGGCGGGCGTGCCTGCCCGACAGCTGCATATCGTTGCGCAGATCCGAGAAGCGACGCGGGAACTCACCAGGAGCGATTTCGCGTCCGCGCTCGAAGAGGGCCACCTGCTTGCCGGCGCGCGCAAGCCTGGATGCCGCAACGCCCCCGCCATAACCAGAGCCGACCACCACTGCATCGTAGTGCGGTTGCAACAGCTGCCAGGAGCGGGCAAGTCGGGGCATGGGCGTCATGGCTGAGGGCCAAGGTCACGGCGACGCCTATGCCGTCGACCCTCCATCGAGGCAAGCGGTGACCGAGCCGGCAGAGGGGTTACCAACAACTTCGCGCCACCCAGCTTTGCGCCCTGAGCGAGAACGCTGCGCTGAGGATGCCGTTCCACACCGCCGCGGCCGGGGCCCGCGATGGTGCGGCACCGGCCCGTTTTTTGCACTGCACAATGACCAAACCAGACGGGCATGCTAGATGCCCGGCACTCACCCGTTTGCCGGTTGAAAATCGGATCAGGTCCTATCATTGCTGGTAGGACAGCACGGCTTGATCTTGTAGAAAACTTGGTTGGGGCGAAGCGATGGTAGGGGCAGGAGCGCAAATGCAGCCGGGCGAAGTCGCGGCAGCGAGCCGGGGCCATGTGGCCCCGACCAACATCTCCAATCCGAATTACTTTCACAAGGTTGTCGACTGCCAGTGGGCGTGTCCGACGCACACGCCCGTTCCCGAGTACATCCGTCTGATTGCACAAAAGCGCTACGCGGCGGCCTACATGCTGAACTGGGAGAGCAATGTCTTTCCCGGCATTCTCGGCCGCGTTTGCGACCGGCCCTGTGAGCCGGCGTGCCGGCGCGGTCGTGTCGAGGAAAAGCCCGTCGCCATCTGCCGACTGAAGCGCGTGGCTGCCGATTACAAGGGCGAGGTCGATGCCTTCATGCCCGACATCCCGGCCCAGAAGAACGGCAAGCGCATCGCCTTGATCGGCGCCGGACCGGCATCCTTGACGGTGGCGCGCGATCTCATGCCCCTCGGCTATCGCTGCGTCCTGTTCGAGAAGGATGCGCGAGGCGGCGGCTTAATGCGCACCAACATTCCCTCATTCCGACTGCCCGAGACCGTCCTTGACGAGGAGATCGACCGCATCCTCGGCTTTGGCGTGGAAGCCCGCTTCGGCAGCGAGATCAAGTCGCTCGCGGCTCTGCTCGGCCAGGGTTTCGACGCCATCTTCATCGGCACGGGCGCACCCAAAGGCAAAGACCTTGACATTCCAGGGCGCAAGGAAGCCGCGGCCAACATCCATATCGGCATCGACTGGCTGACCTCGGTCGCCTTCGAGCACGTCGACCGGATCGGCAAGCGTGTGGTCGTGATCGGCGGCGGCAATACGGCCATGGATTGCTGTCGCACCGGGCTGCGCCTCGGCGGCGAGGACGTCAAAGTCACGGTGCGCTCGCCGCGCCGGGTCATGAAGGCCTCGCCGTGGGAGATCGAGGACGCCGAACACGAGGGCATCCCGATTTTCGACAACCACGCACCGAAGGAGTTTGTCGTCGAGCATGGCAAGCTGGTAGGCGTTCGCTTCCAGCGCATGCGCGAACTCGGCATTGATACGCGCGGGCGCCCGAGGCTGGAGCCTTCGGGTGAAGAAGTGGTGTTTGCCTGCGACGACGTGCTGATGGCCATTGGTCAAGAGAACAGCTTCCCCTGGATCGAGCGCGACATCGGTCTTCAGTTTGATGAATGGGGCATGCCGAAGGTCGACAAAGTGACGATGATGTCGAGCCGCGACGGCGTGTTCCTCGGCGGCGATGCGGCATGGGGCCCGGAAAACATCATCTGGGCCGTCGCGCACGGCCACCAGGCCGCCCTCTCGATCGACCTGTTCTGTCGCGGCAAGGCACTCAACGAGCGTCCGGCGCCCGCCACCAGCCTCTTTAGCCAAAAGATGGGCATTCACGAGTGGTCGTATAAAAACGACTATGCCGCGCAGCGGCGCGTGGGCATGCCGCACGCAGACAAGGCGCAAGCCTTGCGCAACCTGAAGGTCGAGGTCGAGCTCGGGTTCGACGACCAGTTGGCCTTCAGGGAAGCGGAGCGCTGCCTCAACTGCGATGTACAGACGGTGTTCTCCGCACCGTTGTGCATCGAGTGCGACGCCTGCATGGACATCTGTCCGGTCGATTGCATCAATTTCACTGACAACGCCAACGAAACGACGCTGCGTGCCGAACTGAGGGTGCCGGCGCGCAACAAGACCCAAGATCTTTACGTTTCAACTGCGCTCAAGACCGGGCGTATCATGGCCAAGGATGAGGACGTTTGTCTGCACTGCGGGCTGTGCGCCGAGCGGTGTCCGACGGGCGCCTGGGACATGCAGAAGTTCATGTACGTCGAAGCGCAGGCAGCACAGTCTTGTCTGACACACCACAATGCCTATCTGCGCTGAAGGAGAGCTCGACCTGCGATGAGCGGCATCAACGATTTTGTGGTGAAATTTGCCACCGTCAACGGTTCGGGATCGGCTAGCGCCAACACGATCTTCGCCAAGACCCTGTTCCGCATGGGCCTGGCGGTGAGCCCGAAGAACATCTTCCCGTCCAATATCCAGGGACTGCCGACCTGGTATGAGGTACGCATATCCGATGCGGGCTACATCGCCCGGCGCGACGGCATCGACCTGATGGTGGCCATGAATCCGCAGACCTTCAAGGAAGATCTGGCCGAGGTCGTGCCTGGCGGCTGGCTGTTTTATGATTCGACCCTGCCTCGCGTCTGGCCGCGCGATGACATCAATGTGCTCGGCATCCCCATCGCCGAATTGTGCGCGCAGAAGTGGAGCGACCCGCGCCAACGCCAGCTGTTCAAGAACATGGTCTACGTCGGTGCCCTGACCGCACTTCTGGATATCGACATCGCCGTGCTCAAGACCGCTGTGGTCGACCAGCTCAAGGGCAAAGAGAAGCTGGTGACAGCCAACATGGAGGCGGTCGCTCTCGGCCGTGATTTTGCCGGCCAGAATTTTCAGTGTCCGCTGCCGATTCGCGTGCGCGCCGCGGAATGCTCCAAGGGCAAGATCATGGTCTCGGGCAACGACGCGGCGGGCCTCGGTGCCGTCTACGCCGGCGCCACCGTGTGCGCCTGGTACCCGATCACACCATCAACGTCGCTGGCCGAAGCCTACGAAAAATATGCCCGGCGCCTGCGCGTCACCAACGAGGGTAAGCGCCTTTATGGCATCGTGCAGGCCGAAGATGAACTGGCCGCCATCGGCATCGCCATCGGCGGCGGTTGGAACGGCGCGCGCTCCTTCACGGCCACCTCCGGACCCGGCATTTCGCTGATGAGCGAATTTTTGGGCCTCGCCTATTTTGCCGAGGTGCCGGTGGTGCTGTTCAACATCCAGCGCGGCGGCCCTTCCACCGGCATGCCGACGCGTACGCAGCAATCCGACATCCTCTCGTGCGCCTACGCCTCGCACGGCGACACCAAGCAGGTGCTATTGTTCCCGGCCAACCCAAGCGAATGTTTCTCCATGGGCGCTGAGGCCTTCGACCTCGCCGAGCGGCTGCAGACGCCGGTGATCGTCATGTCCGACCTCGATATCGGCATGAACGACTGGGTCACGGAACCGCTCGCCTGGGACGACACGCACGTGCACGACCGCGGCAAGGTGCTGGACGCGGCCGCCCTCGATGCTTTCAAGGACCTGAAAGGACGCGACTGGGGCCGCTACCAGGACGTTGACGGTGATGCGATCCCGTACCGCACCTTACCCGGCACCCATCCCACCAAGGGTGCCTTTTTCACACGCGGCACGTCGCATGACGAGAATGCGCGCTATACCGAGGATGGGCGCATCCACGCTCGCATCCTGGATCGCATTCGCCGCAAGTTTGATACCGCGGCAACGCTGGTGCCGAAACCGGAAATCACCATTCGGGACAAGAACGCCAAATCGGGCATCCTCTACTTCGGTGCTAACCGACCGGCCGTGCACGAGGCGCTCGACCTATTGGAACGCGATGGCATCAAAATCAACGCGCTGCGCATCAAGGCGTTTCCCTTCACCAAGGAGATCGCCGCCTTTTGCGCAGAGCATGACACGCTGTTTGTCGTCGAGCAAAACCGCGATGCGCAGATGCGCTCGCTGCTGATGACGGAAATCGATGTGCCGGGTGGCAAGCTGATCCGTACGCTCAGCTACGATGGAATGCCGATGACGGCCAGCTTTGTGCGCGGCGCCGTACTGAAGGAATTGCGGCCCGCCAAGGCGGCGGCGGAGTAAGGACACGCATGAGCTACATCGTCAAACCCTCTGCGCACCATCCCGCCCTGCCAAAAAACGCGCTTGGCCTTACGCGGCGCGATTACGAGGGCACCATGTCCACGCTGTGTGCGGGTTGCGGCCACAACTCGATCACGGCGGCCCTAATCGAAGCCTGCTTCGAGATGGATCTGCCAGCGCACCGTATTGCCAAGGTGTCCGGCATCGGCTGCTCATCCAAGGCGCCAACCTATTTCCTGTCGCGCAGCCACGGTTTCAATTCTGTACACGGACGAATGCCTTCGATCACGACCGGTGCCGCGATCGCCAATCGTGACCTTGTCTACATCGGTGTTTCCGGCGACGGCGATACGGCTTCGATCGGTCTCGGTCAATTCTGCCATGCCATCAGGCGTCGTTTGAACATGGCCTACATCGTCATGAACAATGGCTGCTACGGCCTCACCAAGGGGCAGTTTTCGGCGACTAACGACAAGACCTCACCTTCCAAGAAGGGGGAAGCCAATCCATTCGAGGCGATCGATCTTTGTCAGCTGGCGATCCAGCTGGGTGCCGGCTTCGTCGCCCGCTCGTTCTCGGGCGACAAGAACCAGCTGATCCCGCTGATCAAGGCTGCCATCAGCTATAAAGGTTTCGCCTTCCTCGATGTCGTCAGTCCCTGCGTCACCTTCAACAATCACCCGGCATCGACCAAGAGTTTCGATTATGTGCGCGCCCACAACATGGCGTCGGAAAACCAGCTTGACTATGTCGAGCCCAAGCAGGAAATCACCGTGGAGTATGCCGAGGGCAGTTCGGCTGCCATCGCGCTGCACGACGGCTCGCGGCTGGTGCTACACAAGCTCGATGCCGGTCATGATCCTCGGGACGCCGACGGCGCCATCATGGTGATCCGCCGCAATGACAAACAGGGCCGGATCGCCACCGGGCTGCTCTATGTCGATGAGAGCCAACAGGACATGCACGACGTGCTTGTCTCCACCGAGCAGCCTCTCAACCAAGTGCCGATGTCACAGCTCTGCCCCGGCGCAACCGCTCTAGACGCTATCAATGCACGACTGCGGTGATCAGTGCGCAACGTTTGCCCTGCCAGCAGGGCGGTGACGGGCCAATGCTCGATGCCGAGACGGCCGCGCCGCCGCCCTGGGGAGCGTATCCGCCGAGCCTGCCGGCGCACGCACTGATACAGGCCTCGCGCAACAGCTTGCTGGGACGCGGTCTGTTGCGCAAGCGGCTGGCGCAGCTGTTCTCGCTGCTCCACTCGGGACCGGTCGATGCGTGGCTGTGGGGCCAGAAGGTCCGCCTCTTCCCCGACAACAACGTCTGCGAGCGCAAGGCGCTGCTGCGACCCGACCGGATGGATCGCCACGAGCTTGCCTTTCTGCGCGCGCAGATGCGCCGACCTCGGCCGGTGTTTGTCGACGTGGGCGCCAATGCCGGCCTGTACAGCCTCTACGCCGCGCTGCACATGCGAGAAGGTGGGCGCATCTTGGCGATCGAACCCGACGCGGCGATCCTGTCGCGCTTCGAATTCAATCTGCGGCTTGCCGCCGTAAACCGCACCAGCATCGCCGTTGCCGCGGCCTGCGTCGCCGTCGGCGATCACAACGGCGAGGCGTTGCTTGCAACGCATGGGGACGAGGGATCGCGGTCGCTGCGGGCTGGCGTCGGCCGTCCCGTGAAGCTCAGACGCTTGGCTGGTCTGCTCGATGAGCATGCGATCAGCAAGATCACTGTCATGAAAATCGACGTCGAAGGCTATGAAGATCGCGTGTTGCCGCCCTACCTGGCAGAGGTCGGGGAGCATCGCTGGCCGCATGCCATCATCATCGAACATGTCTATCGCGCGAGCTGGACCATAGACTGTGTGGCGCTGTGCCAGAGCAGCGGCTATCGCGTCTGCGCCGTCACCAGGAACAACACCCTGCTTGAGCGCGCCGGCTGACCTTCTGGCGGTTATTCTGGTGCTGACGGCGGCACAGACGTGCTAGGCTCTGAGCCGTTCTGCCGGCCTGCAACACCGATAACGCATGGCCGCGGACGTTGGAGATTTCGAGGCTTTTTTTTCCAGGCGAGGCGAACTTGGCAGGCATCATTTCACGGCGCACCTTCTCGCAAGGCATCGCCGCAATCGCGTCCTCGGCGCTGGCCCAGCCTGCTGGTGCACAGTCAGGCTATCCAGCAGGGTTGACGGTCAAGTTCGTCGTGGGTTTTCCGGCGGGAGGTGCACAGGACATCGTCGGCCGGGTGATCGCCGACCGGCTCGGGCAAATGTGGAAGGTGCCTACGGTGGTCGAGAACATTGCCGGCGCGGGTGGCAATCTCGGCATGGACCGGGTGGCCAAAGGGCCGGCGGACGGCAGCCAAATTTGCATTGTGCCGCCGGGCATCGCCACCAACCAGTTTCTCTATCCCCGGGTGCCGTTTGATCCCGAAAAAGACTTTATCCTGCTTGGGCACGTCGCCAGTGTTCCGAACCTGCTCTGCGTTCGCAAGGATTTGCCGGTCAACAGCGTGAGCGAGCTCATCGCCCATGCCAAGGCCAATCCCGGAAAGCTCAATTATGCCTCCTCGGGCATCGGCACCACCGTCCACCTGTCTGCCGAGCTGTTCAAACGGATGGCTGGCGTCGACATGGTGCATGTTGCCTATCGCGGCAGCGCACCTGCCCTCAATGATCTGGTGGGCCAGAACGTCGATCTGATGTTCGACAACATTACCTCGATCATCGGGCAAGCGCGTGCCGGTGCGGTCAAACCGCTCGGCATTACCTTGCCAAGGCGATCAAGCCTCGCACCCGACTATCCGCCGATCGCCGACACCGTCCCGGGCTACGACACCACCTCCTGGACCGGGGTGGCGGTGCGGGCGGGGACGCCGGCGGCCATCTGCGATAAGATCGAAGCGGATACCAAAATCATCTGCCAAGATCCGATTTTGAAGGAGCGGCTCGCTGCCCTGGTCGCTGAGCCGGTGGGGAGCGGTGCTGCCGATTTTGGCACCTACGTCGCCGCGGAGCGGGCGAAATGGGGCAAACTGATCACCGAACTCAAGCTGCGCGTTGAATAGGGGCCGCGGCGGCTGCCCCGGTTGAACAGGCGGTGGGCAGGATTGCTGCGCCTTTGCTGCCGCTTCCACCACCGCCGATGACGCGCACCATCCGCCGTGCGCCAACCCGCCGCTGCCCACGGCGTTTCACGGCAAGCGAGAGAGCCCGTCGTGCCAGGCTTGTGCGAGCTCGGCCACCTTGCCAGCCCGCAGCGTGGCGAGTGCCGTTTCAGCCCTCGGCGTTTTGCGCGCGGCGGCTCGGGTCGTAGGCTTCGCTCTCGCGATATCTGCGCTGCAGATCGGTGACATAATCGCGCACGATCGGCACGGCATCGCGCTTATGGGCAAGCTGCATGTGAAAGACGAGCTGGCTGCCGGTGCGGAACATCATCTCCGCGCTGATCAGATAGAACTCCCACATGCGGCAAAAGCGCTCGTCGTACATCCGCGCGATCCTGGCACGGTTGGCCTCGAAGCGCCGGCACCAATGATTGAGCGTCTTGGCATAGTGGAGCCGCAGGAATTCCAGGTCCGTCACCCACAGGCTTTCCTGCTCGACGGCGGTGAAGACTTCGGAAAGCGCTGGCGAATAGGCCCCGGGGAAAATGTACTTCCGGAGCCAGGGACTGGCGGTGCCAGGCGGACTCATATGGCCGATGGAGTGCAACAGCATGACGCCGCCCGGATCCAATAGGGCACGCACCTGCGCAAAGAATTCGCGGTAGTGGAGCACACCGACATGCTCGAACATGCCAACCGACACGATGCGATCGAATTGCTCGGTCAGCTCACGATAGTCGCGCAACTCGAAGCGTACCCTGTCGCCGAGCCCGGCTTGCCGCGCCTTATCGTTGGCGAGCACGTACTGCTCTCTCGACAGGGTAACGCCAGTGACGTCGACATCCTCCAGGCGCGCAAGGTAGAGGGCAAGGTCACCCCAGCCGCTGCCGATGTCGAGCACCCTCAGTCCAGGCTTGAGATTGAGCTTGGCGGCTAGCAGCCGCAATTTGTTGTGCTGTGCCTGCTCGAGGCTGTCGTTGTCACTGAGGAAATAGGCGCAGGAGTACTGCATGCCCTGATCGAGGAACAGCCGATAGAAATCATTGCCCAGATCGTAGTGGTGGGCGACGTTCTTTTGCGCCGTGCCGATCGGATTGGCCTGTTGGAAGCGTCGCAGCCCACGCGAAATGCGTCGCAGCATGCTCTGCAACGGATAGGCGCCAAGCGCCAGTCAATTCACGGAAAACAGGGTGAGGAAATCGCGTAGCGTCGAATTTTCAAAACTGAGGCGGCCATCCATGTAGGCTTCGCCGGCATGCAGTTCGGGATTGAAGAAGAGTTTGCGATAAAGACTTCTGTCGCTGAGACGCATGGTAACGCTCGGCCCAGGCCCACCGGCGAAGACGTGCACGTTACCGTCGGCATCGATGACCTTGAGCGTCCCCTTGCGCACGAACGACTTGAGCATGTGCGACAATGGAAACATGTTCGCTCCTTCGCTGCTCTCGGCCGGCACCTAGCCCAGGCCGGCAAGGCGGACAATCGCCGTTGGCGTCGGCCCGGCCCTGTCACATCCCGGCACGCACCTTGCTCAGGCTTGCGCGCCGGCCCGGCATGGCCTACCAACGCCCGCGAACCCATCTTGCCAGCGGTACGCTATCATGACTTATGCCTTCACACCCGTTCCCCTACCGACGCTGCCTATTCAAGGCGCGGACAAACTTTTTCCTATCCACCGAATTTATTGTGTCGGGCGCAACTACGCCGATCATGCCGTCGAAATGGGGCATGATCCCAACAAGGAGCCACCCTTCTTTTTTCAAAAGAACGCGGATAACGTCACAACCGACGGCAGGTTTCCCTATCCGAGCGCCAGCACGGACGTGCACTTCGAGATCGAGCTGGTGGTGGCACTCAAATCCGGCGGCGTGGACATCAAGGCGGCCGAGGCCATGCAGCACGTGTTCGGCTACGCCGTCGGCATCGACATGACGCGGCGCGATCTGCAGGCCGAGGCCAAGAAGCTGCAACGCCCGTGGGAAGTCGGCAAGGCGTTCGAACATTCCGCCCCCTGCTCGCCGCTGGTGGTGGCGCAGCACGTGGAGACACCGATTAAGGGTGCGATCTGGCTCGACGTCAATGGCGCGCGCCGGCAGACCGGCAACCTCAACCAGATGATCTGGGACATTCCACACCAGATCGCCTTTCTATCCGGGCTATTCGAACTTCGGGCCGGGGATCTGATCTTCACCGGTACGCCCGCCGGGGTCGGCGCCATCAACAAGGGCGACCGCATGCACGGCCACATCGACGGCATCGGCGATCTGCAAGTGGCCGTCGTCTAGGGCCTGCACTCTCGGCCAGGCAGACTGAGATAAAAAACCGCAGGTTCGCACTTGCCGGCACCAAGGGGCTACCGGGCCCGATGTCAGGCTAAAGTCAGCACTTGCCCGGGCCGCACCGCGGCAAAGCGGTCCTCCGGCCAGCCGCGATTGGCGAGCGCGAGGGAAAGACGTTGCGGCGGCTCGTCCACCGCCTCGTTGGTGAGGCGAAAGGTTCCCCAATGATGCCCTAGGGCTCTTTGCGCTCCACACAAGTCGAATGCCTGCACTGCTTCTTCCGGGTTCATGTGATTGTTGCGCATGATCCAGCGTGGCTCGTAGGCGCCGATCGGCAGCAACGCCAGTGCCAGCCGCGAATGCCGCTGGCGCACGCGGCGGAAGGTGGCTCCATCGCCGTAGCCGCTGTCGCCCACGCAATAGATTTTCTGCCCTGCGCTCTCCAGCACGAAGCTCGCCCATAAGGCGTGCCGCCGATCGTTGGCGCCGCGTGCCGACCAGTGCAGCGTCGGCTCGACATGCAGCCTGACCCCGCTGTCGAGATCGAGCGTTGCATCCCAATCCACGGCCTGCGCCTCGAGACCAGGCACGCTGTGACGCAGAATGGTGTCGTTGCCGAGCGGAGCCACGATACGTGGCCGAAATCTCTGCCAAAGGGCGCCGAGGGTCGCCACGTCCATATGGTCGTAGTGATTGTGCGTGATCAGCACGACGTCAATGTTCGGCAGCGCGGCCAAATCAATGCCGGGCGCATTCACCCGCCTGGGCCCGACGAATGACAGGGGGCTCGCCCGCTCGGCCCAAACCGGATCGATGAGAATGTTCAGGCCCCGCGTCTGGATCAAGAACGAAGCGTGGCCGACGTGGGTGATGCGCGCGCCCTCGGCAGCAAAGCGGGACAACGGCCGACTGGGTGGGAACGGGCTCGGGAAGGCGTCCGGCCAGGCTACCCCACGATCGGTCAGCTGCCACTTGAGGATGGCCAGCTGGTTCTTTGGTTTGAGCCCGCCCGGATTAAAGAACAGCGTACCGTCGAAATGATCGGAAACCGGGCCGCTGTAGTAGGCATTGCTGCGGCTCGGCGCCAGCAGTGCCCAGCTGCCGGCTGCTGCCGCCGAAGCGGCCCCTAGCAGTTGCATCATGCGGCGGCGGCTTGGCATGCCAACCTTCCTCGCAGGCGGTATCCGATTGGCCTTGCTTAAAGAGGGAACTCGGCGCCGGCAAGGCCAGCGCAAACCGCAAGGGCAGCGTGGCCGATCCTGCCGCCGGCTTGCCAAGCCGCGCCATTGCCTGCGGAAGGGACCATGAAAGGGCAGGCTTGGCCGGCAGCGTGCGCCCGGGCGCTGCCCTGTTGACGCGACCATACCCGAGCACCCGTCGGCTGGAAGGCAAGGGCGGAGGGGGCGCCAAAACGCCATGCCGCCCAACAGCAAGGCCGCCGGCGATCTCGCGGGCGGCCTTGCAAAGTCGCACTCGGTTTCGCGTCCTGAGCCTTACATGTCCATGCCGCCCATGCCGCCATGCGCATGTCCGGCATGCGCATCCTTCTTCTTGGGCGCTTCGGCGACGCCGGCCTCGGTGGTGATGAGCAGACCGGCAATCGAGGCTGCATCCTGCAGGGCCGTGCGCACGACCTTTGCCGGGTCGATGATGCCTTTCTCGAACATGTCGCCATACTCGGCGTTCTGCGCGTCGTAGCCGAAGGCGGCACCACGGCCGTCCAACACCTTGCCGACGACGATCGAACCTTCCACGCCGGCGTTCTCGGCGATCTGACGGATCGGCGACTGCAGCGCACGCTTGATGATATTGATGCCTGCGTCTTGGTCCTCATTGTCGCCCTTGGCGGTGATGGCCTGGGCTGCCTTGAGCAGCGCCACGCCGCCGCCGACCACGACGCCCTCCTCGACCGCGGCGCGGGTCGCATTGAGCGCGTCATCGACGCGGTCCTTGCGCTCCTTCACCTCGACCTCGGTGGCACCACCGACCTTGATCACCGCCACACCGCCGGCCAGCTTGGCCAGACGCTCCTGCAGCTTTTCGCGATCGTAATCGGAAGTGGTTTCGTCGATCTGTGCCTTGATCTGGGCGACGCGACCCTCGATTTCCTTCTTCTTGCCGGAGCCGTCGATAACGGTGGTGTTTTCTTTCTCGACGCGGACCCGCTTGGCTTTGCCCAGCATGTCGAGCGTCACGTTCTCAAGCTTGATACCGAGGTCCTCGCTGATCACCTGACCATTGGTCAAAACGGCAATGTCCTCGAGCATGGCCTTGCGGCGATCACCAAAACCGGGGGCCTTGACAGCGGCCACCTTGAGCCCGCCGCGCAGCTTGTTGACGACCAGCGTGGCGAGCGCCTCGCCCTCGACTTCCTCGGCGATGATTAGCAGCGGTTTGCCGGTCTGCACCACCGCCTCGAGCACCGGCAGCAGCGGCTGCAGGGTGGCGAGCTTCTTCTCGTGGATGAGCAGATAGGGCTCCTCCAGTTCGGCAATCATCTTGTCGGCATTGGTGATGAAGTAGGGCGAGAGATAGCCGCGATCGAACTGCATACCCTCGACCACGTCGAGTTCGCTCTCAAGGCTCTTTGCCTCCTCGACCGTTATGACGCCCTCGTTGCCGACCTTTTGCATGGCCTCGGCAATCATGTCGCCGATGGCCTTCTCGCCGTTGGCCGAAATGGTGCCGACCTGGGCGACTTCCTGGCTATTCTTGACCTTCTTGGCACGCTTTTCGATGTCTTCGACGACTTGGCTGACCGCCTTGTCGATGCCTCGGCGCAGGTCCATGGGGTTCATGCCCGCGGCCACCGCCTTCATGCCCTCGCGCACGATGGCTTGCGCCAACACGCAGGCCGTCGTGGTGCCGTCGCCGGCTACGTCGTTGGTCTTCTGGGCGGCCTCGCGCACCATCTGTGCGCCCATGTTTTCGAACTTGTCCTCAAGCTCGATTTCCTTGGCGACGGTGACGCCGTCTTTGGTGGTCCGCGGCGCGCCGAACGACTTCTCGAGCACGACATTGCGGCCCTTGGGGCCGAGGGTGACCTTGACGGCATTGGCGAGAATATCGACGCCGCGCAACATGCGCTCGCGAGCATCGGCAGAAAATTTGACGTCTTTGGCAGCCATTGTGAGCTAACTCCTGGAACGTGAAACTAACGGCAGTTTTCGATCGCGGGACTGGCAGTCGGCGGCGCCGTAGGGGAGCCCGCTCGCCCCCACGCAATCTTTTGCCGTGCGGCTTACTTCTCGAGCACCCCCATGATGTCGCTCTCTTTCATGATCAAAAGCTCTTGGCCGTCGATCTTCACCTCTGTGCCGGACCATTTGCCGAACAGCACCTTGTCCTTTGGCTTAAGATCGATCGGGACGATCTTGCCGCTCTCATCGCGTGCCCCGGGGCCGACAGCAATGATCTCACCCTGCTGCGGCTTCTCGGCAGCGGTATCGGGAATGATGATTCCGCCGGCCGTTTTGGTTTCGCTGTCGACGCGGCGCACAACTACACGGTCGTGCAGAGGACGAAACTTCATCGAAAAACTCTCTCCGTTTCAGTGGGTTAGGGTCGCGCGGAGGGACCACTTGAGGCCTGTTAGCACTTTAAAGGATTGAGTGCCAACCGGCTGCTGGGGACATAACCAAGATGCCCGGACCTGTCAAGCGGGGAGCCGTCCGCCGCGCCCTGAGAGGGCAGGGCTGCCGCCCCCGGCGCGGGTCCCTTCTTTTGCGCCCTCTCGGCCGCGCCGGGGCGGCCCGAACAGGCTTTGCGGTCGGCCCCACGCAGCGGTCTTGCCGCGGATCGCTCGCTGAGGCGCCGGCAACCAGCTCACCAGCCCGGCGGCCTTCCAATGCGCAGGGCCATTGGGCTAGTTTGCGGTGGGGCGCGATTGTCGCGCC
Source organism: uncultured Alphaproteobacteria bacterium (assembly GCA_963820375.1). GTDB lineage: Bacteria > Pseudomonadota > Alphaproteobacteria > Rhizobiales > Hyphomicrobiaceae > AWTP1-13. The sequence goes on from CAWFZX010000029.1 coordinate 215,141, forward strand.
TTTGTCATTTAGGAACGCTAGCCACCAAACCCGCCGGAAGCAGAAAGGCGCGAAGGTCGCATCAGGAGGAGCAGGAATGAAGAGGCAATTTGGCTGGAGCTGGCTGACCGCGAGCGTGCTTTGCGTTGCCGCCGGGAGTGCCTCGGCGCAGACGGAGATTCAGTGGTGGCATGCCATGACGGGCGCCAACAACGATCTCATCGTCAAGCTAAGCAACGATTTCAATGCCTCGCAGAAGGACTACAAGGTCGTTCCCAGTTATAAAGGCAGCTATCCCGACACCATGAATGCCGGCATTGCGGCCTTCCGTGCGGGCCAGGCGCCGCACATCATCCAAGTGTTCGAGGTCGGCACCGCCACCATGATGGCGGCGACCGGGGCGGTTAAGCCGGTGCACGTCTTGATGAAGGAGGCGAACGAGACGTTCGATCCCAAGGCCTATTTGCCGGCGATCACCGGTTACTATTCGACCACCAAGGGCGAGATGCTGTCGTTCCCATTCAATTCGTCCAGTACCGTCATGTGGTACAACAGGGACGCTTTCAAAAAGGCCGGCCTTGATGCGGAGAAGCCACCCAAGACTTGGCCTGAGGTGTTCGACGCGGCCAAGAAGCTCAAGACAGCCGGCTATGCCAATTGTGGTTTCGGCAATGCCTGGGTCACCTGGGTGAACCTCGAGCAGCTCTCCGCCTGGCACAACGTTGCGCTGGCCAGCAAAGCGAACGGCATGGACGGCTGGGACACGGAGATGCGGTTTAATTCTCCACTACACATCAAGCATCTGGAAAACCTGGTCGAACTTCAGAAAGACAAGACCTACGACTATTCCGGCCGCACCAATACCGGCGAGGGACGGTTTACCTCCGGCGAGTGCCCGATCTTTCTCACCTCCTCGGCATTTTTTGGCAACGTCCGCGCCAATGCCAAGTTCGACTTTGCCAATGCACCAATGCCCTATTATCCCGACGTCGCCGGAGCACCGCAGAACTCCATCATCGGCGGCGCATCGCTGTGGGTGATGGGTGGCAAGAGCGCGGCCGAGTACAAAGGCATCGCCAAGTTCTTCAGTTTCCTTTCCGAGACCGACAGGCAGGTCGAGCTGCACACGAAGTCGGGCTATCTGCCGATTACCAAGGCGGCCTATGAAAAGACCAAGGCGTCCGGCTTCTACAAGGAGCATCCCTACCTGGAAACGCCGCTGCTTGAGCTCACCAACAAGGAACCGACGGAGAATTCGCGCGGCCTCCGCCTCGGCAACATGGTGCAGTTGCGGGACGTTTGGGCCGAGGAGATCGAGGCCGCGCTCGCCGGCAAGAAGTCAGCCAAGGCCGCGCTCGATGAGGCCGTCGCCCGTAGCAATACCATGTTGCGCCAGTTCGAGCGTACGGCGGCGCGCTGACGACGAGGCGGGCCGAGCCGAGAAGCGCTCGGCCCGCGCGGCGTTGCCGTGAACCTTTGCGCTGAAGGTGGCCTCGCGTCGGTTCGGCGCGCGCTATCAGCGCCATCAAGATGAGGCGCCAATGACAATTGACAGGCTAAGGTCGCAGATCGCCAACGACTTCGGCACCCCGGCGCTTGTTATCGATCTCGACCGGGTGGAGCGCAATATCGCCCGCGTACAGGAGCTGTGCGATCGGGCAGGCATGGCCAACCGACCGCACGTCAAAACCCACAAAAGTCCCGTACTTGCCAAAATGCAGATTGCCGCCGGTGCCAAAGGCATCACCTGCCAGAAGCTCGGTGAAGCCGAGGTGATGGCCGATGGCGGCATCGACGACATCCTCATCAGCTACAATCTGCTGGGCGAGGCCAAGATCGGCCGGCTCGGCGCCCTGCTGAAACGGGCAACGGTCACGGTTGCCGCGGACAACCCGACCGTCATCGAGGCCCTGACGCAGGCCGGCAAGATCGCCGGCCGTCCCCTTGCCGTGGTGATCGAATGCGATACCGGACGCAAGCGGGCTGGGGTGGAAGAGCCCAGCCAGGCCGTCGATCTTGCGTGCCTCGTCAAGAGGCATCCGGACCTTAAATTTGCGGGCTTCCTGTTTTATCCCACCGAACAGTCCTGGCCGCAGACGCAGCGCTTCTACGATACGGCGCTGCGCGGCGTGCGCGCGGCAGGACTCGAGCCCAGCATCGTCTCGACCGGCGGCACGCCGAACCTTGTCAATATGGGGCAGCTTGCAGGCGCGACCGAGCACCGCGCCGGTACTTATGTGTTCAACGACCGCATGATGCTGGCGTGCGGCTCGGCGAGCCTGGATGATTGCGCGCTCACTGTCTACACAACGGTCGTGAGCCGAGCTGCGCCAAACCGTGGCATCGTCGATGCCGGCTCCAAGACCCTGACCGCCGACACGGGCGCGCTCGACGACGGCTTCGGCTTGATCTTGGAGTACCCGCAGGTGAAACTGCACGCCTTCGCCGAGGAACATGGATTCCTCGACCTGACGGCCAGCAATCACCGGCCGAAAGTCGGCGACGTCATACGCGTGGTGCCGAACCACGTTTGCGTGGTCGTCAACATGTTCGACCGCATGATCGCGGTGCGTGGCGACAGCATCGTCGAGGTCCTGCCCGTGGCGGCCCGCGGCAAGCTCGTCTAGTACGGCTACTGCGGTCGCCTGCTCGCTACGCGGGTCAGCACTGACACGCGGCGGCCGGCAGGGGCGGGACACAAGCGGGCCGCGGTTGTCATCCCGTTGCCGTTGGGCGAAAGTGGCATGGCGCGCAAATTGCGCGCCAGGGAGCAACGCCGATGTCCGAACCGCTCACCAAGTCTCTTGGCAGTTTCGTCTCAAGCATCAAGCTTGAGGCCATACCATCTGCGGCCTTGCGCGTGGTGCATACCGGTTTTGTCGACTGCGTCGGCACGCTGATCGCAGGCAGCATCGAAGAGCCACCGCGCCTCTTGCACAAAGCGCTCGCGCCCGCGCCTGGCGATGCCACCCTTTACCTGGTCGGCCCACGCGTGTCGGTACCTGAGGCCGCCTGGATCAATGGCACGGCCGCGCACGCGCTCGACTACGATGACGTTTCTCTGCGCGGTCATCCCAGTACCGTGCTGGTTCCAGCCATCCTGGCGGAGGCGGAAGGGCTGGGCTCGAGCGGTGCTGAGATGGCCACCGCCTATGTCGCGGGCTACGAGGTTTGGGCGGAACTTGCCGGCCGCGATCCGGATCAGCACCATCAGAAGGGCTGGCACCCGACGGGCATCTTTGGCGCCATTGCTGCCGCCGCTGCGTGCGCAACGCTGCGCCGACTGGGACCCGAACAGGCCGCGCAGGCGATCGCCCTCGGCGCTTCGCACAGTTCCGGACTGGTCGCCAACTTCGGTACGATGACCAAGCCCTATCATGCCGGTAAGGCGGCCCATGCCGGCGTCATTTCGGCGCGTCTAGCTGAAGCCGGCTTCACCGCCTCCGCTGACGCGCTCGAGCACCCGCTGGGTTTTCTCGCCGCCGTTTCCCCCAAGGGCGCGGCCGATCGCGAGCGCGCAGCGCAAGTCGGCCACGCTTGGCAGATACTGAGCCAAGGCCTCAGCGTGAAAAAGTATCCGCTGTGCTACTGCACGCATCGCGCCATTGACGGCATGCTCGACCTCTTGCGCGCCCAGCAGGTGCACGGCGAGAATGTGAAATCCATTACGGTCTCGACCAGTCGGCGCAACGCCACCATTCTGCGCAATCAGCACCCGCAGACCGGCCTGGAGGCCAAGTTCAGCATGCAGTTTGCCATGGCTGCCTCGATCCTCGCCGGCCGGGTCGGTCTGGCGGAGTTGACCGACGGCTTCGTGCAACGCAAGGATGTGCAGGCGCTGCAGCGCAAGGTGACGATTGCACCCGACGATCGGCCTGATCCCAACCGTTCGGGTGCTGCTCCCTATGACCTGGTCGTTGTCGAGACCAACGATGGCCGGCGGCTGGAGAGCGCGCGCATCACCGACGAGCGGGGCTCACCGCAATTGCCGCTGACTACGGACGAGCTGTGGGTCAAATTCGAGAATTGCTTGGCGATCGGTAACCCAAGTTTATCGGCCCGGGCGATCTTCGATGCCCTGTTGTCGATCGAGCACCAGCGCGGCGTGAGCGCATTCAGCCGATTGCGGCAAGCTGCCTGACTTAGCGTATGCGGCCGCGACCGGTGATGGCGCGCACCAGGATACGACCCAAGCTCGAGGCAATCGAGCGGATGAAAGACTTGGCTATCGCCTCACCCACGCTCTGGCGCTGATAGCCGCTGCGCCGCCGAGCTTGCGAACCGTAGGCGGTCTGCATCTGGTCCTGCGCATCGGCGCGGAGCTCTTTCTCGTCCTGTTGTTTACTCATCGCTATGTCCTTGCGGCAACTCAGCGCCGCCCTCCCAGCACTGCCCGCACGATCGCATTGCCAATGCTCGAGGCGACCGAGCGCATGATCGATTTGGTGAAAGTCTCGCCGTAACCCTGGCGCCGCCCTGTGCCGCCGCCCATTAGGATATTTCCCCAGCTGTTGGCATCGGCTTCCTGCGCCGAAGCCGCTGTCGCGGTGCGCTGCTGCAAAATCTCGTAGGCGGAGTCGCGGTCGAGGGTCTCTTCGTACTTGCCATACACCGGACTCGCCTCGATTTTGCTTTTGCGCTCCTGGGGAGTGATCGGCCCGAGGCGAGCCGATGGCGGCCGAATCAGCGTCCGCTGCACCATCGACGGCTCACCACTGCCGTGCAGCACCGAGACCAGCGCCTCGCCCACTTTCAATTCCTGGATCACCCGCTCGGTGTCGAGCTTGGGGTTGGGCCGAAAAGTTTCGGCAGCCGCACGGATGGCCTTCTGCTCCACTGGCGTAAAGGCCCGCAGCGCATGCTGGACGCGATTGCCCAGCTGCGCCGATACCGCGTTGGGCACATCGCGGGGATTTTGCGTGACATAGTAGACGCCAACGCCTTTTGAGCGGATCAGCCGCGTTACGCGTTCTACCTGCTCGAGCAGGGCCTTGGGAGCCTCACTAAATAAAAGGTGCGCCTCATCAAAAAAGAACACCAGCTTGGGCTTTGTCGGATCGCCCACCTCGGGCAGTTTGTCGAACAACTGCGCCAGCAGCCACAACAGGAAGGTTGCGTAGAGCCGCGGCGTTTTCATCAGCCGGTCGGCGGCCAGAATATTGACGAAGCCGCGCCCATCGGCCGCGGTCCGCATGAAGTCGTTGATGTCGAGCGCCGGCTCGCCGAAAAAGTTATTGGCGCCCTGCTCCTCCAACACCAGCAGCCGCCGCTGGATGGCACCGACCGAAACCGTGGATACATTGCCGTACTTGGTGATCAGCGATTTGCCTCGTTGGCCGACATCGTTGGCCATCGAGCGCAGGTCTTTCAGGTCGAGCAGGGGCAGCTTCTCGTCCGCCGCCACACGGAACAGGATGTTGAGCACGCCTTCCTGCGTCTCATTGAGCTCCATCAGGCGCGCCAGCAGCAACGGCCCCATATCCTGCACGGTGGCGCGGATAGGATGGCCTTGCTCGCCGAACAAATCCCAGAACAAGGTCGGGAAGGCAGCATTGGTCCAGTCGTCGAGGCCGATCTCCTTGGCACGCTTGGCGAGTCCTTGGCTGTTTTCGCCGGTGGCAGAAATACCGGACAGATCGCCTTTGATGTCGGCCGCGAACACCGGCACGCCGGCGTTGGAGAAGCCCTCGGCCAGCACTTGCAAGGTTACGGTCTTGCCAGTGCCGGTTGCGCCGGTCACCAGACCGTGGCGGTTGGCCAGCTTCAGCTCCAGGTATTCGGGTGCGACGCTCCGGCCGAGCAATATCTTTCCCTCCTGCAGCAGGGATTGGCTCTCTACCATGGCTTGCTCCTCGAATGGCCGCTGCGACTCAGCTGGGCTGCAGAGCTGTTCTCAATACATAGCGGCAGCGCCTTGGCAATGCATGGTTGGGGGTCGACGGCAAGCCTGGCCGCTCCCCGCTTCGAAAGCAAAAATTGAGAAGTTTCATTGCATTGCCCTTTGGCTGGATTTCCCGCCTGGCCGGCAAAACCTAGCCGAAAAAATCAGCTGACACTACCCGCGCAGTTGCGGCGTTGACCGACGCTGTCCCCACCGCATGCGCAAGGAAATCGCCGTGCTCGCCGCGCGCCGGCTGCTACCGCTGCACGGGGCGCGCGCGCGCGCGCCACCAGATTATCTCCAGCGCGGCCATGCGAGAGCCGGCAAGATTGCGGCCGGTACCTGCGGCCCACTGGTGAGCCGTTCGCCTGGCGCTGCGGAGGGCCGCTGGCGAGCGCAGGACGATTGATCCTGACACAAGGAGATCTTATAGATCGCGCTAAGGCCCGGGCTGCGGGAAGGTGCCATGGACTTGAGCACGGATCGAATATTCCAATTGTTGGACAGTCGCGGCGCCGGGCGATATGGCCTGTCGGCCGTCACGCAAAAGCAACATGCGCTGCAGTCGGCCGCCCTAGCGGCAAAACGTGGCCTCGGCGACAGCTTGGTGATCGCGGCGCTGTTCCACGATTTGGGCCATCTGCTGGTCGGTGACGACGTCGATCTCGCGGAACACGGCGTCGATGACCTGCACGAGGAGACGAGTGCGGACGCTCTCGAGATACTGTTTGGCAAGGATGTTTCCGAGCCGGTTCGCCTGCACGTCGCTGCCAAACGCTATCTCTGTGCCGTAAACCCGGCCTACTATGACAAGCTTTCGCAGGACTCGCGCCGATCGCTCACCTTGCAGGGTGGCCCCATGTCGGCGACGGAAATTGCCGCTTTCGACAAGCTGGAGCATCGCGCTGCCGCGTTGGCCTTAAGAATGATCGACGATGAGGCAAAGGTCGCAGGTCTGGCCACGCCCGACCTCGATGCCTATCGACCGCTGGCAGCGCGTTTGCAAAGGCTGCACGACTAGGCCAGCGTCGGCTTGACAAACGCGGGCTCGGCATCAGCATCTTGCTCCCCGACGTTGTTTCGACTTGCGGCGCGGGCCCGCGTTGCCCCTGTCGGCAGCGCGGCGCGCCGCACGCTCCAATGAGAAAGGTCGGCCGGCTTTTTCCTCGCGCCCGCAATTCCCTAGTTGGACCCAGCCCAACCTTTGCTTGGCGACGGCGCCGGTCGGGTCGACGACACACATCGAGGCCATAGACCGGCCCCCCGATGGGGTTCAAATCGCACTAAGGACTTCGGCGAATAGGCCTGGGCCGCTGCGACTGCCCCAACCAGCGCACACGCTTTTTGTGACGCACGCCCGGGTCATTGCCAGCACGCGCTGCGGATCCCCGCATGTGCCAAGCCAATCCGTGCCTGCTACGCTCGGCCCGTTGGGCAAGGTCGGCGTCGTGCCGACAAGATCGGGCTGGGCAATAAGCCGGCTCGCCGATGCCTGGCCGCATCGGGCCATTGCGCTATGCGCGCGGAGGATAGCGCTCGAACGCCGGCAGTTCATGGGCCCGCTCCATCCAACCAATGCGATCGGCGATTTGAATGTGCGCCCGCGCCGGAACAGCGTTGGGATCGTCATAGGTCGCACTTTGAACATCGATAATCCCCGGCAGCACCTGCGCGTTGGTGAAGAATAGGCCGGTGCCACAGTCCGCGCAGAAATGCCGGCGACCATGCTGCGAGGAGGCGTACACTTTGGGAGTGCCTGCGGTCACCTTGACCAAGTCGAGCGGATACATGGTCCAGGCAACCATCGGCGCACCAGCATGACGCCGGCAATCCGTGCAATGACAGAGGGCGTGGGTAAGTGCTTCACCCCCCACTTGATAGCGGATCGCACCACAGTGACAGCCGCCAGTGATGGCCACCTGTTCCTCCTTACATCCGCCGCTCGTGAGCGCCGCATCCTCCCCGAGATTTGCGTTGCAGGCAACAGCCACCTCACCGGCCTTCGCTCACAAAAACGACACTGCGGTCGAACAACGCGTCTGCTGGTCGCTCGCCGTTGCCAAGCGCACCAGGCGCCCCTCCACAGCCGGGGGCGCTGGCCGCCCAGCAATCGCCCTCGGCTCGCCGCACCCTCGATAGCAGCTTGCAATTTCCAGGTCTCGACTGCTGCATTGCCCTGCAAGGCAAAGTTTGCCATTGGCAAGCGACAGGAATGGTCTACCAATGGCCAAGGATCAGTGCCGCCGGCGCTCGGCAGGAGCGTGAGCCACCCATGACTGACAACCTCGAACCAATCAGCGGCGATTTCCAATTAGCCTCACGCGAGGCCTGGCTCGATCTCGTCGATAAGGTGCTGAAGGGCGGCTCGTTTGCGCGGCTCGTGTCGAAGACCGCCGATGGCTTGACGATCGACCCCCTGACGACACGACCAGCAACTGACGCTCTGTCCTGCCCGGTCAGCCGGCCGCCCGCGGCAGGCCATCGCTGGGATATCCGTCAGCGCCACGCCGAGCCCGACCCCAAGCTCAGCAATGCGGCCATCCTGGATGACCTGGAAGGAGGGGTAACTTCGCTCATCCTGCAGATCGAGGCCCCAGGCCAATCCGGCCTCGGGTATGGCGCCGAGCCGCTTGCCGCCGCGCTCAAGGGGGTTGCGTTGAAGGCCTGTACCATCGCGCTCGATGGCCGCGAAAACACCATGGATGTGGCCGGCAGCTTGCTCGAGATCTGGCGCGAGAACGACATCGACGAAGGCCAGCGCCACGCCGCCTTCAACTACGACCCGCTCGGCGTCCTGGCCAAGACCGGTACCCTCTACTATCCGGCTGATCGCGCATGCGCGATTGCCGCTAAATTTGCCGCTGACGCCCGCGCAATGCCCAAGGTCAAGGCCCTGGTGGCGGATGGCCGGCCCTATCACGAGGCCGGCGCCAGCGAGGCACAAGAGCTGGCGGCAATGTTGGCGACGCTTGTGGCCTATTTGCGCGCTTGCGAGAGCGAGGGCTTTGACGCGCCAGCCGCCTTCGACAAGATCGCCATCGCCTTGGCGACCGATGCCGATCTTTTCCTCAGCATCGCCAAGCTGCGTGCCGCTCGCAGCCTGCTCGCGCGTGTTGCGGAAGCCTGCGGCGCGGCGGAGGCCGCCGGCGGCATGCATCTGACGGCAGCCACCTCCGAACGCATGATGGCCAGGCGCGATCCGTGGGTGAATATGTTGCGGACCGCGGTGGCGTGCGCCGGCGCGGCCTTCGGCGGCGCCGACGCCATCACCGTGCTGCCCTTTACCTGGGCGCTGGGCAAACCCGATCGCTTCGCACTCCGCATCGCCCGCAACACGCAATTGGTTTTGCAGGAGGAGAGTGCGCTGGCTCGTGTCAGAGATCCCGCGCACGGGGCCTGGTTTATCGAGAAACTGACGACGGATTTGGCGCAAAAGGCCTGGATGCTATTCCAGGCGATCGAAGCCGCCGGCGGCATGACTGCTGCGCTGGAGTCGGGCTACCTCCAAAACGAGATCGGCAAGATTGCAGAGGCCCGAGACAATCGCGTCGCCCACGGCCTGCTTGCCCTCACCGGGGTGTCGGCATTTCCGCTGCTCGCTACCGACGGTGTTAGCGCCGAGCCCCACCCTACCGCAGCGCCTATTGTCAAAGGCGGCACAGCGGTTGCGCCCTTAACGCCACGGCGGCTGGCTCAACCGTTCGAGCGCTTGCGCGATGCAGCCGATGCGCATGTTGCTCGCGCCGGCCGGCGGCCGCGGGTGTTCTTAGCCTCGCTCGGTGATGCGGCCGTCCACTCGGCGCGCACGACTTGGATGCAGAACTTTCTCGCCGCTGGCGGCATCGAGGCCATCGCTAGTGACGATTTGCACAATTCGGCCCAGGCCGGCAACGCCTTCGCCAACAGCGGCACAACGGTGGCCTGCATCTGCTCGTCGGAGGCAATTTACGCCGACCTCGCCGAAGCCACGGCCGGCGTGCTGAAGGCTGCAGGCGCACAGCAAGTTTTGCTTGCCGGTCGGCCCAAGGCGCAGGAGAGCGCGCTGCGCCTTGCCGGCGTCGACACGTTTGTGTTCGCCGGCTGTGATGCGGTTGCCACGCTGAGCCGCCTGCACGAGGTGCTGGATGTCAAACACTGATCCGCAGCGAGCAGTACGCCACACCGGCGGTTGCCAGTGTGGCGCCGTGCGCTTCGCCGTCTACGCGGACCCGACCAGAATCGGCATCTGTCACTGTCGCATGTGTCAGAAGGCGGTGGCTGGTCCGTTCGCCGTGCTGGCCGAGGTGCCGCATGCGCAGTTCTCCTGGACACGCGGCACACCGGGCACGTTCCAGTCCTCCACACGCGCGCTGCGCGACTTCTGCGCCGCCTGCGGCTCGCCTTTGAGCTATCGCCATCTGGGTGGCCCGGTTATTGAGCTGCTGACGGGCGCTTTTGATCAACCCAGCCGTGTGCCGCCGACCTACGCGGTTGGCACGGAATCGATGCTCGCCTGGCTCGCCGATCTGTCCTCGCTACCTGGCAAGACGACGCCGACCAACCTTGGCCCCAGCACGGCACCGGACGTCGTCAGCTTCCAGCACCCCGACCACGACACTGGGCCGGATTGGCAGCCGGCACGGCCAATGGCTTGAGGGCCGCTGGCGCGCTTGCCCGCTGCTGGTCGAGTGCCTAACGAAATCTGTGGGCGCACTGATCACCCCACACCACTGGGAAGCCTGGGGCAAGCTTAGGAATGTCGACTTCGGAGCCTCGGCGCTTGCAGCCATGAGAACGCTTTTTGACTTTGCCGCCAAACGCGCGGAACTCTCTCCCACTGCGCTGGCCTTCGAGGAGGGCGAAACCGGGCGTAAACATACCTTTGCCGAGTTCAATGGGCGCGCCGAACGCGGCGCCAGCTTGCTTGAGCAGATCGGCCTGGCCGCGGGCGATCGGGTTGCCGTGCTCTGCCACAACAGCGTGACCTTCTTCGAGTTGTTATTTGCCTGCGGCAAGATCGGTGCCATTCTGGTGCCGCTGAACTGGCGCCAGACCCTAGCTGAACTTGCTCCCATCCTGGCCGATTGTGGTGCGCGCACCTTACTGCACGACGCAGCGACAGCCCCGCTCGCACAATCCCTTGCTGCCTTCGCCGGCGTGCACCTCGTGTCTTTTGCCCAATACGATCACCTCGTCGGCCAGGAGGCGCCGGTTCCGCGCCGCGACCGCGCCTGGCCCAGCGACCGCATCTGGTATTTGCTCTATACCTCAGGCACAACCGGGCGAGCGAAGGCCGTGATCCAGACCGCCGGCATGGCATTGGCCAATGCCATCAACGTGCAGCAGGCCACCGCTCTCACCTCAACCGATCGCAGCATCAACTTCCTACCGCTATTCCACACCGCCGGCATCAACCTACACACGTTGCCCATTTTCATTGCCGGCGGCAGCAGCATCATCCTGTCGAAATTCGAGATTGAGCCATTCCTCGACCTAGTTGCCGCCGACCGCCTGACGGTATTCTTCGCTGTACCCACCATCTATCAGGCGCTGAGCCTGCATCCGCGCTTCGCTGTGGCGGAGCTGTCGCGCGTACGACATTGGGGCTGCGGCGGCGCGCCGCTGGCGGAGAACCTGATCCGCCTTTTTCTCGCTAAGGACGTGCGTGTCTGCAACGGCATGGGCATGACCGAGACCGGGCCAACCGTGTTTCTGATGAACCCGGAGCGGGCCGCGGAAAAGATTGGCTCGGTGGGCAAGCCGCAACTGTTATCCGAGGTCCGTTTGGTCGACGTCGATGGTCGCGATGTCGCCGATGGCGAGTGTGGCGAAATCTTGTTCCGCGGGCCTAACATTACGCCTGGTTACTACAATAATCCGGAGGCCACCGCCGCCGCCATTAGCTCCGAGGGTTGGTTACGCTCTGGCGACATTGGCCGCCGCGATGGCGACGGCTACTACTTCATCGTCGATCGCATCAAGGACATGTACATTTCCGGCGGCGAAAACGTGTATCCGGCGGAAGTCGAGGCGGTGCTGACCAATCATGCTGCCGTCCTCGAAGCCGCGGTGATCGGCGTGGCGGACGCACGCTGGGGCGAAGTCGGCCATGCCGCCATCCGCCTGCGGCCGGCACAGGCGCTCGACGAGACTGAACTACGTGCCTTCGCCCGCGCTCATCTCGCCGCCTACAAGGTGCCAAAGTACGTGACGGTGGTCGCTGACTTTCCGCGCACTGCCGCCGGCAAGGTGCAAAAGCACCTGCTGCGCCGCTCGCTCGAGCGAAAGGTCTAGGTTGCCGCGGCAGCGCCCAGAGCGACGCGGCCCAGGTGCTGCCGGCAAGGGTGGCCGATGCGGAGGCGGAAAGCCGATGCCGATCTATTCGGCCGCTTCGGCCTTCGCCTGCGGGGCCTCGACGATGTGCGTGGCAAAATCGGCGGGCGAGACGATCTCGAGCACCTCGAAATCCTCTGAGCAGGCGATCTCGCGGTGCTTGATACCGGGCACCTGCAGGATGCAATCGCCCTTCCGGATGGTACGCTGGCCCTGCCCCTCATATTCGAAGGTAGCCCAGCCGTTCATCACATAGACAAACTGGAAGGTGCAATCATGCACGTGCCACTGCTGCACTTCGTCCTTGGTCTTCTTGCCGTTGTGTCGAATGAGATGGGCGACGAAATCACCTTTGGTACCTGCCTTGATACCAAGATCGCGATATTCGAAGATCTCACGCAGGCCTGGCGTCCACGTTTGCTCGCTCGCTAGGTTGTGCACGAAATCCCAGGTTTTCTCGCTCATCGTTTCCTCCTGCGGTGATGCCAAGGCTGACTTGGCAGCTGGCGCACTATAGCGCATCAACTGACCATGTCATCGTCGGCGAGGGCGTCGGCCCGCTTCACAAAGTGCAGGCGGCCGTGTGTGCTTAGCCGCGCGGAGCCTGGGTCAGCCCCTTGGGCCTGCCGACGATGGTTACGATCGGCTCTTCGCGTTCAAACAGTTGTTTGGCAACGCGCCTCACCTGCTCCATCGTCACCGCGTCGATTTCGGCGTTGCGCGTGTCCACGTACTCGCGACCCAGATCCTCCTGCCAGAACCACAATAGCTGATTGGCGATCTTGGCATTGCTGTCGAAGCGCAGCGCGAACGAGCCCGTCAGATAGCTCTTGGCGTTCTGCAATTCCTTGTCGGTTGGACCTTCGGCGGCGATGCGCTTGAGCTCGGCGCGGATGAGATCGAGGGACTGGGCGATCTCCTCGTTCTTGGTGGCCACACCGCCGGCAAACACCGACGTATGCTTGAAAGGCTGCACGGTCGTGGAGACGGAATAGGCCAAGCCGCGCTTCTCGCGCACTTCTTCCCACAGCCGCGAAGACATCACCCCGCCGCCAACAATGGTATTGAGCACGAAGGCCGGAATAAAATCCTTGTGCTTACGCGGGAGCGCCGGCAGACCGAAGCGCGCCACTGACTGCGGCACGGCCATCTCGACAACCTTCAGTCTTTCGGTAGCTGTGGGAATGACCTGGGCAATCGGCTTGAGTTTGGCTTTCGCGGGCAGGCCACCAAACACCTTGTCAAGCAGAGGCTTGAGCGTCTCCGCATCGATGTCGCCGACGACGACGACGCGCAAATTGTCCCTGGCGAAGGTGCTGGACCAAAAATCGGCAAGGTCATCACGACCGATCTTCTGCACCGATGCCGGCGTACCATTAGCTGGCCGCCCGTAAGGGTGACCGGCAAAAGCCAGCGCCGACCATTGCTCGGAGGCGACCCGGTCGGGATCGCGGGCGGCGTAGGCAAGGCTGGCTAGCAACTGTCCCCGGATACGCTCGACGGCGTCGACATCGAAACGCGGCTTGCCGACAGCAAGCGCCAGCAATTCGATGGCCGCATCCCGGTTCTCGGTGAGGGTTTCAAAGCTGCCATAGACCGCATCGCGCGAGTCATCAAAACTCATGCGCATGGCGATCGCCTCCATGCGCTCCTGAAATTGCTTGCTCGTCAGCTCGCCGGCGCCTTCGTCCATCATGCTGACGATGAAATTAGCGACGCCCTCTTTGCCGTCTGGGTCCTGAGCATTGCCACCCTCGAAGGCAAAGCGCATGGCGATCAGCGGAATGCCATGCTCTTCCACCAGCCAGGCCGTAATGCCGCCCGGGCTTTTTACCTCTTGGATCTTCATGGCCTCTGCCTTGCTGGAGACAAACACTAGCGCGCCGAGGGCCATCGCGACGAGAACAATGGTTGCCGCAAAGTGTGCTGCAAGAAACGCGCCGTACCTATGCGGAGGCGTTACTTTCATGGGGTCGCTCCGTTAGGATTTGTTGGCGCTGGCGGGGGGGCGGACGGCATCGCTCTCGGGCTCGGCGGGCACCGGCAACAATGTGCCAGTGACGGAGCTGCGGATGTCCAAATACTGGCCGGCGACACGCTTGATGTCGTCGGCCGTCACCCTGGCAATCGCCACCGGCCAGTCGTTGATCTGCTTGATGGTCAGTCCGAGCACTAGCCCCTCGCCATAGCGCCGCGCCAGCGCCGATTGGCTGTCCGATTCATAGATGAAGTCGGCGATGAAAGCCTTCTTGGCACGCTCCAGTTCATCGGCCGAGACCGAATTATCGCGCAGCTCATGCAGCACACGATCGATGCCGGCTTCCAGTTTGTCGAGGCCAACATCCTTGGCGGCGACGGCGTAGACGCCAATGGAGCCGCTATCCAGGCCGAGCCCCGAGTACCAGCCACCCGCACTTGAGGCCAACTTTTCCTCCACGACGAGCTTTTGATAGAGACGGCTAGTGGCGCTGTGGCCAACAATTTTCATGAGCAGATAAAGTGCCTCGGCTTCGCCCGGCTCCGCCTTCGGAAGGCTCGGAGCAAAATAGAAGCGCCGTACCGAAGCGTTGCCGGCGCGTGCATCCTTGAGTTCCACCCGCCTCGGGGTGCGGTTCGGGGGCTCCTGCGGGCGCACCCGGACGTGCACCTGCGGGTTGGCCTTGATTTTCCCGTAGGTTGCCTGCGCCAACTGCTTGACCTCGTCGGCGGTAACGTCGCCGGTGACAACCATGACGGCGTTGTTGGGGGCATAGAAACGCTTATAGAAGGCGATCGCGTCCGCTTGCGACAGCTTGGCGATCTCGTGCATCCAGCCGATGATGGGGGTGCGGTAGGGATGGTTTCGGTAGAGCGCCGCCGACATCTGCTCGGAGAGGATGTTGGAGGGGTTGTTCTCCGTGCGCGAGCGCCGCTCCTCGAGGATGACATCGCGTTCGGTCAGCACATCCTTCTCTGTGAGCTGCAGGTTCGCCATACGATCGGCCTCCATCTCCATCACGGTGCCAAGGCGTTCCTTGGCAATGCGCTGGAAATAGCCGGTGTAGTCGTGGGTCGTGAAGGCATTGTCCTGGCCGCCGAGGCGCGAAACAATTTTGGAGAACTCACCCGAGGGAATCTTGTCCGTAGACTTGAACATCAGGTGCTCGAGAAAGTGGGCAATGCCCGAAACCCCCGGCGGGTCGTCGGCCGCTCCCGCCAGGTACCAGACGTAGTGCGTGACAACGGGTGCGCGGTGATCCGGAACGACGACGACGCGCAGGCCGTTGGACAACGTAAATTCGCTGACGCGGCTGGCGATCGGACTAGCTGTGAGAGTAGCCAAGCTCTGTGCGAACATCATGATTGTGAGTGCCAGAAGGACGCTGAGGCGTCGGGAGCCGTTACTGCAAGTCGACATGGAGCGAAGTTTCCTGTCAGCGAGGCTACGACAAAGTCTCGCCATCGTGAATCCTTTCGACAATAAGCGCTTAAGGTGTCGTCCTGAATGTCTGAGGGAGCCGCCGTCCGGCGTTGGCCGCTGTTGTTCGGCTTCCCGCCAGGGATGTCAAATGACAAGGCATTAATGTGACCGTGGATTAACGTTGCGCAGGCCCCAAACATCCGGTCAGGGCCCTGATGATCGCCGCGGCGTTCCTTCAGCTGGCCGATGGCCAGGTGGTGCAAGGTCCACGGGGCGCGCGCGCAGGTCAGTTCTTGTTGACGCCGCCGACGACGCCGCCGAAGATACTGGGGCAGGGACCATAAGGGCTCAGATTGGTACCGCTGCCATCCTTGGAATTGAGCGCTCTTTCTTTCCATTGGATGTCGCCGCGGCAGTAGGCCAGATGCAGCCGCTCGCGCTCCTGGGCGGCAGCCAGCTTGCGCTGTTCGGGGTCGGTAGGCCAATTCGCCTGGTCGCCGGCGGGCACCGCGGAGGCTGGATCGGGCAGACGCTTGGCATCGGGCGGCATGACCAGAGGCGCGCGCTCGGCCAGTTTCGGCTCCTTGCGGGAGGCTTCCAGCGCGGCCGGGCTGACACCCAGTAAATCGAAGACCTTGCCGTTGAGTTCGACGCCATCGGCGCAGCCCGTAAAGGCACTGGTCGCCGCGATGCCGACGGCACCGGCAATCTGCTTGAGGCGCTGGACAGAGCCAACCATGTGCACGTCCCCCGGGCCCGATCTCGATCGCGGCTGCCGACACTCCTGTTCGCTCAATCGGTTAGGTCGGCTTTGCGGCGTTATTGCGACTCGGGCGCAAGGAATCATATAGGAGCCCCATTACCCCGGCAACAATGGCCACGTCGGCAATATTGAACACGTACCAGTAAAAGCCAAAGGCGTGCAGGGAAAAGAAATCCGCGACCCCGCCAATGCTCACGCGGTCGATGGCATTGCTGATGGCCCCGCCGATGATCAGGCCTACGCTGGCCGCCACCAGCTTACTGGCAACGCCGCGCGCCAGCCAGACAACCATGGCTCCAGCGGCCACGGCGGCAAAGCCGGCCAGGCTCCATTGTCCCCATTTTCCTTCCTGCAGGAACAAACCGTAGCTGACCCCCAAATTCTTTACATACACCAGATCCAGGAAGGGCAGCACCGCCACCCGGCCGCGCGTCGCAATCTCGTAGGGTCCCAGCATCCACCACTTGTGCGCCTGATCGCTGACGAGCACGAGCAGGGCGGTCGTCAGCCCAAGGGCAGAGAACGGTCCCCACAGCCAAGGCTGCCGGTCCCGTCTGGTGTTTAGCGTCGGCGTGGATGTCATCGCTGACCTAGGCTGCGCCCTTTAATAGATCGAACTCGCGCACCGCCGCGGCATCGCGCGCCGACAGCGTGGGAAACGCGGGGTCGCTGCCGACATCCTTGGTCATGCGCCAAGAACGTGCGCATTTTCTGCCCTCTGCCGGTTTCGACACGACCCCGACACCGGCCACCTCCGGCAGCACAAAGGCGTCGGTCGGCGCCGCGCCGGCGAGGATGGCGATATCCGAGGTGATGCAGATTTCCGCCAGATCGACGCCCTGCAGCGCCTCCAGCAATCCGCTGTCGGCGATAAAGACCTGCGGCGCTGCCTCCAACGATGAGCCGATTCTTTTATTGGCCCGCTCGATCTCGAGCGCGCCGGTGACCGCGCCGCGCACCCGGCGGATCTTGGCCCACTTATCGGCAAGTTTGTCATCGCGCCATGCCGCCGGGATGTCGGGAAACGTCTCCAGGTGCACCGATCCTTCAGCCGAGGGGTAGCGTGCCAGCCAGGCCTCCTCCGCCGTGAAGCAGAGCAGTGGGGCCAGCCACAAGGTGAGCGCGCGAAAAATATGCTCGATCGTTACCAGCGCCGCCTTGCGCTTGGCGCTCGAGTAAGGCTCGCAATAGAGGGCGTCCTTGCGGATATCGAAATAGAAGGCGGACAGGTCGGTGTTCATAAAGTGCGACAGCGCGGCGATCACGCGCTTGTAGTCGTACTCGGCGTAGGCCTTGCGGATCGCCTCGGAGAGCTCGGCCAGCCGATGCAGCATCAGTCGTTCCAGCTCGGGCATCGCGGTCGTGGCAAGCGTTTCGGATGCATCGCGGTGCGCGAGGTTCCCCAGCATCCAGCGCAGTGTGTTCCTGAGCTTGCGGTAGGACTCGGCTGTCCCCTGCAGGATGCCGGGCCCGAAGCGGATGTCGCTCGTGTAGTCCGATGAGGCTACCCACAGGCGCAGGATGTCGGCGCCTGAGGTCTGCATCAATTCCTGCGGTGAGAGCGTATTGCCACGCGATTTCGACATCTTCTCCTCTCCTTTTTCGTCGAGGATGAAGCCGTGCGTGAGCACGACGTCGAACGGTGCGCGCCCGCGCGTGCCGCAGCTTTGCAAGAGCGAGGATTGGAACCAGCCGCGGTGCTGGTCGGAACCCTCAAGGTACATGACGCGGTCGCGGCCGCCATCGAGCTGGCGCTTGACGCCGGCGAGCTGCGGGAAGGCCTGGGGATCTTCCAGCGTGAACGCGTGCGTGGAACCTGAGTCGAACCAGACGTCGAGGATGTCGGTGATCTGTTCCCAGTCGGCCGGATCGGCAACCAGATCTTTGAGGAAGCGTTGTTGTGCGCCCTTCTCAAACCAGGCATCGGCGCCCTGTTCGGTCATGGCGGCGCGGATGCGAGCCATCAGCTCGGGCGACTTGGCGAATTTGGCCGACGGGATCACCTCGCCCGTCTCCTTGTGCTGGAACACGGTGATGGGCACGCCCCAGGCGCGCTGCCGCGAGATCACCCAGTCGGGTTTTGCCTGCACCATGCCGCGCAGTCGGTTGCGCCCGGAGGCCGGCACAAATTGCGTCTCTTCGATCGCCTTGAGGGAAGCCTCGCGAAGGCTGCTGTTGCCGCGGTGGCCGGGCATGTTCAGCGGCCTGTCCATGGCGATGAACCATTGCGGCGTGTTACGGAAGATCACCGGCTTCTTTGAGCGCCACGAGTGCGGATACTGGTGCTTCAGTCGCCCGCGCGCAATCAGCGCATTGTGTTCGACCAGCGCCTTGATGACCGCCTCGTTGGCATCGCCCTTGTTGCCCTTGTCATCGATGACGCGTTTGCCCTCGAAGCGGGGTGCGTCCCTGGTGAAGCACCCGTCACCGTCAACGGTGAACGGGATCGTGGTGTCGATGCCGCGCTTGGCAAGCTCAGGCGCTTGCTGCATCCAGATGTCGAAGTCTTCGCGGCCATGGCCTGGTGCCGTATGGACGAAACCGGTGCCGTCCTCGTCGGTGACGTGATCACCGGCGAGGAGGGGAACCCTGAAATCGTAGCCAAGCGTCTGCAGCGGATGCTCGCACTCAATCTGGGCAAGGCTCGCGGCAGGCACGGTTGCAAGGCGTTTGTAGCCGTCGGCTTCGATCTTGGCAGCCTTAAAGACCGCCGGAGCCAGCCTGTCGGCAAGAATGTAGCGATCGAACTTCCTTGCCCAGTTGCCCTCCGGGGCCGCCGTAACTTCATAAAGGCCGTAGGCAATCTTCGAGGAGTAGCTGATCGCTCGATTGCCCGGGAGCGTCCACGGGGTGGTGGTCCAGATCACCACCGATGCGCCGGCGAGTTCGCTGGCCTTGGTGCCTGGCGCGTCGGCATGCTTGACGCGAAATTTTACCCAAACGGTGTCGCTGGTGTAGTCGTGGTACTCGACTTCGGCCTCCGCCAGCGCGGTTTTTTCCACGACCGACCACATGACCGGCTTCGACCCGCGGAACAAGGCCCCGTTCATGGCGAATTTCATCAGCTCGGCGGCGATGGTCGCCTCGGCCTTGTAAGCCATGGTTGAGTAGTAGTGTTCCCAATCTCCCTCGACGCCGAGGCGCTTGAATTCCTGGCGTTGTACGTCGATCCAGTGCTCGGCGAATTCTCGGCACTCGCGCCTAAACTCGTTGACCGGCACCATGTCCTTGTCCTGGCCCTTGGCGCGGTACTGCTCCTCAATCTTCCACTCGATGGGCAGGCCGTGACAGTCCCAGCCCGGCACATAGTTGGAATCGCACCCCAGCATTTGCTGGGATCGGGTGACCATGTCCTTTAGGATCTTGTTGAGCGCCGTGCCGATATGGATGTTGCCGTTGGCATAGGGTGGCCCGTCGTGCAGGATGAATTTTGGGCGGCCCTTGGCGACCTCGCGAAGACGCTGGTAGAGGCCCAGGCTGCCCCATCGCTGCAACAGCTTGGGCTCAAGCTGGGGCAGACCCGCCTTCATGGGAAACGAGGTCTTGGGCAGGAACAGTGTCGCGCTCCAATCGCGCGTGGCGGTTTTGCTCGAATTCATGGGGAAATGCCGTTCTTCAAGGTATTGATTTGCCGCGAAAGAAGCCCGCCCTCAGGCGATCGGGCCGATCATTCGCACAACCGCCAGCTTGATGGATAATCGCGACATGCCGGCTCTTTTAGCTGCGTCGCAGATCCTGGGCAACCTTGCCCGGGGGGCAGGTCTCGCCGAGCTGCAGCAGCGGGGCGTCTTGGGTTAACCCGATTTAATGTCGCGATGGCGATCCGACGGGGCGAGCTGCGTCGTATCTCCTTGCGGGATGTCACCACGGAAAGTGAGCGCGCGTGCCCCCTCGCTGCGCCTCTTTGCGGGCCGTGGTGGCTCCCCCTTTTCGCCTTCGACGCCGGCGCCGGCCAGCTGGCAGCCCGGGCATCATCCGGCCCGGCTCTTCCTGTCCTGTCTTTAATTGGAATAATTCCATTCTGTGGGGCGTCGCATTAGTCTTTCTTGACAAATGCACTCAGCATTTACACTAAGGTGGTCTTGGTGGCGCGAGGGCACTCTGGCGCCACGATCCCATGGCGGGCCTTGAACCCGGTGCACAGGAGATCGCCAATGACTGCTACTTTTCGGATTTCCCGATCAGCTGTTGCGCGGCCGATTGCGGCCCTCGCTCTGGGCTTTGCGACAAGCGTCCTGTTTGTGCCGGGCGTGTCGGCGCAGGGGGAAGTCAACATCTACTCCTATCGCGAGCCGCAACTGATCGATCCCCTGCTGAAGGCTTTCACGGACAAGACCGGGATTCGAACCAACATTGTTTATGCTTCCGCCGGACTGAACGAGCGCCTCGCCGCAGAGGGCCAAAACAGCCCGGCCGACCTGTTGTTCACGGTCGACGCCGGGCGCTTGTCGGAAGCCAAGGATGCCGGGCTCACACAGGCGGTTGATCTCGCTTCGCTGCAGCAGACGATACCGGCCCAGTTCCGCGACCCCGGCAATCATTGGTTCGGACTGACCATGCGTTCGCGCATCGTCTACGCGTCGAAGGATCGCGTGAAGCAGGACACCATCACCTATGAAGAGCTGGCCGACCCCAAGTGGAAAGGCAAGATCTGCATCCGCTCAGGCCAGCACGTCTACAACACGTCACTAACGGCCACGATCATCGCGCACAAGGGCGAGGCATATGCCGAGCAATGGCTGAAGGGCCTGAAGGCCAACCTGGCGCACAAGCCAGCCGGCGGCGACCGCGAGCAGGCGCGCGATATTCATTCTGGCAAATGCGATCTTGCCGTTGGCAACACCTACTATATGGCGCTGATGGCAACGAATGAGAAGAATCCGGAACAGAAGCAGTGGGGCGCGGCCATCAAGCCGCTGTTTCCAAACGCCAATGATCGCGGCAGTCACGTCAACATTTCGGGTATGGCGCTGGCCAAGAACGCACCGAACAAGGCCAATGCGCTTAAACTGATGGAGTATCTGGCCTCTGAGCAAGCGCAGAAGATTTACGCGACCGCCAACAACGAATACCCCGTCAATGCCGCTGTCGAGCCCTCAGAGATTGTCAAAAGCTGGGGCAAATTGAAGCCCGATTCGCTGCCTCTGGAGAATATTGCCAAGTATCGCAAGAAGGCATCCGAGCTGGTCGACAAGGTCAACTTCGACGCGGGTCCGAGCTCCTAAGCCGGTTCTGGGTTCGGGCAAAGGCGGGGTGACTGGGCGCGCTTGGCCGCCGGCAGCTGGCGCGAACAAGTGAACTGCTCGCAAGCGCGGGCAGCGCCATGGCCTGGCTCGTTGCGGCTAGATCCAGGCACCTCGCTGGCCGGCACCAAAATCGGGTCGCCCGGGCGTTTTCCCAATGGCAGTGTGGCGGCTCCCAGACCGCGCCGAGGTCCGCAATGGCCACTGCCCTTCAAAACCGCAAGACCAAGCCGGCGACGGCGATGCCTTCTCTGCGCATCGACGGCCTCGACTGGGACCGAATTGCCGCCGAGCTTAACAGCCACGGTTGCGCCATCGTCGGTCCGTTGCTGGACCCGCACGCCTGTCGGGACTTGGCTGCGCTCTATGCGGTCGATGCGCACTTTCGCAGCCACATCATCATGGCCCGCCACGGCTTCGGTCGCGGCGAATACAAATACTTTGCCAATCCCCTGCCCGCCAACGTCGCCGCCCTCCGGCGGGAGCTCTACCGGCCGCTCGCGGCCATCGCCAATCGCTGGTACGCCCAGATGCGCATCAAGGCGCGCTTTCCCGGGGAGCTCGCGGGGTTCCTGGCCCGCTGTCACGCGGCCGGCCAGACCAAGCCGACCCCCTTATTGCTGCAGTACACGGCCGGGGACTACAACTGCCTGCATCAGGACGTCTACGGCGAGCACGTATTTCCGCTGCAAGTTGCGGTCTTGCTGTCCGAGCCGTCCATCGATTTCAGCGGCGGCGAGTTTGTGCTCACGGAACAGCGCCCGCGCATGCAATCTCGCGCCGAGGTAGCGCCGCTGCGTCAGGGCGACGGCGTTATTTTCCCGGTGCGCGAACGACCCGTGCAAGGCACCCGCGGTGTTTACCGGGTCAACATGCGCCACGGCGTGAGCCGGCTGCGCAGCGGCCGCCGTCACACGCTGGGCATCATCTTCCACGACGCCCGCTAAAGGAGCCCTTAACCCCGCTTGATATTGGCAATACGCGTGGGCACACCGAATTCGCGGTGACAAATCTGCGCTAGCCTGGCGACGCCTTGCCGGATCACCTCCTTACTGGGGTTGGCAAAGCAGAGGCGCAGGCGGGTCGTGGCGTGGACCTTGTCGGTCGACCACTCGGGGCCAGGATTGATGGCAAGGCCCTCGGCGAGCGCGACCTGCGCCAACTTTTGCGTGTCAACGCCGTCCGGCAACTTAAGCCACAGGAAGATGCCGCCCTTGGGGTCTTCGAACTCCGCCGCCGTGCCGAACTGCTCGGCGAGCGCGGCGATCAGTGTCTCGAGTTTGCCGCGCAGAACTCGGTTCAGCTTCAGCACATGCTCGGTGAAGTGCGCGCTACAGAATTCCGCCAGCACCATCTGTTCCAACGCGCCCGAGCCCGCGTCGATCTTGAGCGCCAGGATGCGTGAAAGGACATCCCAGCTTGCAACGATGTAGCCGACGCGCAGTGCCGGCGAAATCGACTTGGAGAACGAGCCGATATGGATGACGCCCACGCCGTTACTGATGGCATAAAGCGCTGGCGGACGCTGCCCATCCCAAATCAGATCGGAATAGCATTCGTCCTCGAAGATCGGCACTCCGTACGCCCGCGACAAGCGCAGCAGCTCGACACGACGCTCCTCACCCATGATGGTCCCGGTCGGGTTTTGCACGGTTGGAATGGTGTAGAGGTATTTGGGTCGGATGCCCCGCCGGCTGAGATCGGCGAGCGCGTTGGCAACCACATCAATCCGCAGCCCGCCGGAGTCGAGGGGAATCCCGACCACCTTGGCACCGCGGCGGCTGAGCCTGCTGAGCGAGCCGCCATAGCAATCCTGCTCGACCAGGACGGTGTCGCCCGGCGACAGCAGCAGGCTGTTGACAAGATCAAGACCTTGCAAGGAGCCCGAGGTGATGAGGATTTCGTCCGCCTCGCAGGCGATCCCGGCGTGGGACTTGAGCTTTCCCACCAGAAAGTCGCGCAGCGGCCGATAGCCGAGCGGACCGCTGTTCAAACCGTAGGTTGCGAGTGAAAACCCCTCTCGCTTGAGCACGCTGGTCGCGGCCGCAATCAGTGCATCGACGGGCACGTGCTCGGCATCGTTATGGCCGCCGACGAAATTATACTTGGGAAACCCGCTCCACTTACCGACCGGCACCGGCAGGCCGGGGACAAAATTGAAGTCAAATTCCACGCTCATCGCAGTTCTTTCCACTTCGTCCTCGAGGCGCGAGCACGTCTAGCATGCCGCCTCGCCAGGCCCTAGCCACACGGCAAGCGTTGCCTCACCTTTGCCAGCCAACGGCGACCGGTGACAGCCGCTCAAAAAGTGCCGGCCAGGGGGCTGGCGGCTCCGGTCAAGCGCGCCAGCACAACGTGGGCTGGGAGACGCGCGCGGGGATGTCGGCCTTCACGCTGCATAACGCGTGCGTGAGGAGCCAATGCGCGCGGAACTGGGGTCGCGGTTCCTCCGTTCCCCGGGCAATACCAACCAAAGAGGAGCCGATCATGAAGATGATTGCGTCCGCCCTACTCGCCTTGTCGGTGTTGACGGGCTTGGCCGCCAGCGCCAGCGCCGGCCCCTACGAGGACAGCATTTGGCCATACCTTGACCGCGACAATCGGGGCGGCCAGAGCCAATAACGCCACAGACTTTCTCGACAACGCGTCCGGGTTGCATCCCGGGCGCGTTCTTATGCCGCCTTCTTGCGGTTCGCTTCAAGCCGAGCATCCACGAGCGCCACCGTGGCGTCGATGGTTGGGTGGCTGAGGCCCTTCTGCTTGGCGATCAACTGCACCAGCTTGTCGGCGCGTTCGATGTTAGGCACGCCGTTGTTGAGAGCGCGCGCTGCGGAGGCCGGCCGCGTCAAACTTTGCGCCGCTGCGGCATATTTTTCAAATGGGACAAGATCTTCTGCAGAGGCGCCGAGCTTGACGCAAAGATCATTGACGAAATTATAGACCGAACGCGACGTCTCGATGTCGCTGTGCACGGCTTCCTGAGCGGTACGCATGCCGTCCTTGGTGACGCAGCGATAGTTGCCGGCCAGCAGCATCGCCCATTTGGCGAGTGGCACGAAGATGGAATCGTGAACGCGCAGCTTCACCGGCAACTCGATCTTGCCCTCGGGCGTCTCGTAGCGGATGGCCTCGATCTCCTCTGCGAGCTGGCGCAGGATGGCAGTGCTCTTGGGGTTCTCGAAGCGTGCCACCTTAAAGTTGGTGGGCAAGGTGACCTGCAAGACGTTTACCTTTTCCCCTGGCGGGCGAATTGCCTGAGGATCGGGGCTGTTCAGGGTGATGGCGCCGATATCAAACGAATCCCACACGCTCGGGTCCGTGTAGGCAGGTTTCAAAGCATCGTAGTTCAGGCCGGCAATTCGCTTCACATACGGCAACGGCGGCATGTTCATAATCGACATACAGGGCACGCGCGCTTTGGCCACCGCATCGAGCAGCTCGCGCACCCCGGCGGATCGGTATTGGGGCTCCTGCATGGCGAGCCCGACGAGATCAAAGTCCTGTGGATTGACGCCGGTAGCCGGGCCTGCCGAGACCCTACCCGGCAGCTTGCGGGACTCGATCACGATGGGGTCTGTGCGCCCCCTCACGGGCAGGCGGACCTGGAAGCCTTCAGCGTTGATGAGCTCGGCCTCGGCGGGAAGGCACACCAAATGGATCTTGTGCCCGCCAAACAGAAGCTTGGAGGCCAGCAGCGACCCGTAGGACGCCCCCATCATCAGGATGTCGTAAGTTGCCATTGCCCAACCTTTCTGCTTGCAGCGTGAGGAAAATGGAGCGTTCCGTCCTGGCCTTATGGACTGCAGACCGGCAATGCTATTCGGCACGGCATTGCCATGCAAGGATCGGCCACCTGGTCCTGGCTGGGACGGGCGGGCTCCGGCCGGGCAGCTTTAGGCCGCCTCGGCAGCGTCGTCGAGCAGGCGCACGATCTCGCGCATGATGCTGTTGAGTTGAAAGTGCTTTGGCGTATAGACCGCCACTACGCCGAAGCCCTGCAGCGTTGCCACATCCTTTGGCGGGATGATGCCGCCCACCACAACGGGCATCTCGCAGCCTTCCTTGCGCAGGCGCTGCATGACGTCGGCCACCAGCGGCACATGGCTGCCCGAGAGGATTGACAGACCGATCACGTGCACGGCTTCGTCGATGGCTGCCCGCACGATCTGCTGCGGCGTCAGGCGGATGCCCTCATACACGACCTCGATGCCGCAATCGCGGGCACGCACCGCGATCTGCTCGGCACCGTTGGAATGGCCGTCGAGACCGGGTTTGCCGACCAGCAGCTTGATGCGCCGGCCAAGCTGGCGCGATACGCGCTCGACCTCGCCGCGCACGTCCTCGAGATTGGCGTCGCTGGCCGTGGAGACGGCTCGACCAATACCCGTCGGGGCGCGATATTCCCCGAAAACGCCGCGCAGCGTGCGTCCCCATTCCCCCGTGGTCACGCCAGCCTTGGCGCAGGCGATCGATGGCTCCATGATGTTGCGGCCATCCTTCGCGGCCCGTTCCAGTTCGGCCAGCGCCTTGTTGGCCGCGGCGGCATTGCGACCGGCGCGCCAGGCCTGCAGCCGCGCAATTTGCTCGGCCTCGATTGCCGGATCGATCACTTGCACGGCATCGCTGCCAGCGGCGAGTGGGGATGGTTCCGTTTCCGTCCAGCGATTGACGCCGACCACGATCTGCTCGCCGCTTTCGATGCGCCGCAAGCGTTCGCCGTTGCTCGCCACCAGGCAACCTTTCATATAGTCGATGGCGGCAACCGCGCCGCCCATCTGCTCGATGCGTGCGAGTTCATCCCGGGTCGCAACTTTGAGCTCGTCCACCTTGCGGGCGATCACCTTCGAACCTTCGAAAATGTCGGCGTACTCCAGCAAATCCGTTTCGTAGGCCAGGATCTGCTGCATGCGGATCGACCACTGCTGGTCCCAAGGCCGCGGCAGACCGAGAGCCTCGTTCCACGTCGGCAGCTGCACCGCACGGGCGCGCGCGTTCTTGGAGAGGGTGACCGCCAGCATCTCAAGCAAGATACGGTAGACATTGTTTTCGGGCTGCGGTTCGGTCAGGCCCAAAGAATTGACCTGCACGCCATACCGAAACAGTCGATGTTTGGGATCGGTGACACCGTAGCGTTCGGCGGTGATTTCATGCCACAGCTCGCTGAAAGCCCGCATCTTGCAGATCTCGGTCACAAACCGCAGGCCGGCGTTGACGAAGAACGAAATGCGCCCAACCACGGCAGCAAAATCGGCCGCTGCCACGTCGCCGGACGCCCGCACCACATCGAGCACGGCCTTGGCAGTCGCCAGGGCGAAAGCCAGTTCCTGCACTGGCGTCGCTCCCGCCTCTTGCAGGTGGTAGGAGCATACGTTCGTCGGGTTCCATTTCGGCAGCGCGCGATAGGCAAAGACAATCGTATCCTTAATCAGCCGCAGCGACGGTTCGGGCGGGAACACATACGTGCCGCGCGAGAGATACTCCTTGATGATATCGTTCTGGATCGTGCCGGTGAGTGCCTGGCGGTCGCTACCTTGTTCATCGGCGATGGCGATGTAGAGCGAGAGCAGCCAGGCGGCGCTCGCATTGATGGTCATAGACGTATTCATTTGGCCGAGCGGAATGCCCGTGAGCAGCATACGCATATCGCCGAGGTGGCACACCGGCACACCCACCTTGCCAACCTCGCCGCGAGCCAGCTCGTGGTCTGAATCGTAGGCGGTCTGGGTCGGCAGATCGAAAGCGATGGAAAGACCGGTCTGACCTTTGGCGAGGTTCGAGCGGTAAAGCTCGTTGGATTTTGCTGCTGTCGAGTGCCCGGCGTAGGTGCGAAACAGCCAGGGCTTGTCATGCTGCGGGGGTTGGGCGCCAGCTGTGGCGGGTTTCCGGCCCCTCATGGCGACGCTCCCGTGTTGGCGATTGCAACAAGCAGCCAGCCTAGCGCGCCTCCGTTGCAGTGCAATACAAGATGTTGGGAAGCGGCTTGGCTCCCCACCCTCGGCTTGCCGGCTAGCGGTCCAGCCTCTCCTTGGCGATGACGGCCCCGGTGACCAGGCCGATCCCGGTGATGGTACCGCAGATCGCGGCCATGATTGTCCACATCAGCCACTGATCAAGTCGGTTGTTTGGATAAAGTTCGCAGAGGTTGAAGGCGTATTGAGCAAGAATCGAGCAGGCAACCAACACAGGGTACACGAAGACAATCATGGGCGGATTGGCGAGGTATTCTTTGATGAAATAGGCTGCAAGCCCGCACAAGATGCAAAGGATTGCCATGGTCTTGTAGTCTGTCGCCAAGATATTCGAGACATGATGAGCCATTAGGGCCATGGTCGTGTTCCGCGCTTAAGGGCCGCCGGCGCGCCTGCACTGAGGCACTGGCCCAGTCTAGCGCGCAGCCGTTAAGGGGCGTTTAGCATCCATCCGGCGGCACAAATTTCGCTTGAGCGAACGCCCAAAGTGGCACACGTTCGGCAGTGCAACATCAGCCGGCACTGTGGGGTGGACCGTCCTTGCCGTCGACGAGGAGACTGTCATGGCTATGCACTCGAAGGCCGAACCCGGTGTCAAACCTCCGCGCGTCAGAGACGATCCTGCCTCGCAAACAGCGGCAGCCAATGGCGTGGAGGCCGCCGCGGCCGTTCCGGCCGTCAAGGATCTGTATGAGGTGGGAGAGATCCCGCCGCTCGGACACGTGCCAAAGCAGATGTACGCCTGGGCCATCCGCAAGGATCGCCACGGTCCGCCGGAGACGGCGATGCAAGTGGAAGTCCTGCCCACCTGGGAGCTCGACAGCCATGACGTCCTCGTGCTCGTCATGGCGGCGGGTGTGAACTACAACGGCGTGTGGGCGGCGCTCGGCAAGCCGATCTCGACGCTCGACGTGCACAAGCAGCCTTACCACATCGCCGGCTCCGACGCGTCCGGCATCGTCTATGCTGTTGGTTCCAAGGTGAAGCGGTGGAAGGTCGGCGACGAGGTCGTCATCCACTGCAATCAGGACGACGGCGACGACGAAGAATGCAATGGCGGCGATCCGATGTTTTCGCCATCGCAGCGCATCTGGGGTTACGAAACGCCCGATGGCTCCTTTGCCCAGTTTTGCCGCGTGCAGGATCGCCAGCTGCTGGAGCGGCCCCGACATCTCACCTGGGAGGAGAGCGCATCCTACATGCTCGTGCTCGCCACCGCTTACCGCATGCTTTTTGGACATCGCCCGCATGTCCTGCGGCCGGGGCATAACGTGCTCGTTTGGGGAGCCTCGGGCGGGCTCGGCTCGATGGCCGTACAGCTCATCGCCACTTCCGGCGCCAACGCCATCGGCGTGGTATCCGAAGAGGAAAAGCGCGATTTTGTCATGCAGCTTGGTGCACGCGGCGTGATCAACCGCAAAAAGTTCAATTGTTGGGGCGAGTTGCCCAAAGTTGGCACCCCCGAATACGATACCTGGTTCAAGGAAGCGCGCAAATTTGGGGCCGGCATCTGGGAGATCACCGGCAAGGGCAACAATGTCGACTTCGTGTTCGAGCACCCCGGCGCGGCGACCTTCCCCGTCTCGGTGCTGGTGGTGAAGCGAGGAGGCATGGTGGTCATTTGTGCTGGCACCACCGGCTACAATCTCACTATGGACGCGCGCTATCTGTGGATGCACCAGAAGCGTGTGCAGGGATCTCATTTCGCCAATCTTTTACAGGCAGCACAGGCAAACAAGCTGGTGATAGAACGTCGCGTCGACCCGGCGATGTCCGAGGTCTTTCCCTGGGCGCAAATCCCCAAGGCACATACCCGCATGTGGAAGAACGAGCACCGGCCTGGCAACATGGCGGTGCTGGTGAATGCCCAGCGCACCGGCCTGCGAACTTTCGCAGACGTCATCGAGGAGGGCCGGGTGCGGTTCGCATGACCCGATCTTCGGGTGATGCAATTTCGTAGGGCCTGACGACCTCGCCGCTCAACCGGCGGCTCCGGTGCGGTTCAGGTTGAAAAATTAATTGGTTGCCGTATACAGTGCGGCATGGTCCAGCCTCGAGCCATTCGGATTGCGCGAATTACACCCCCGGTCGCCTGAGGGCGCCGGGACGTTGCTGTTGTTCGCCGCCATCCGTATGTAAGGACCCAATCCCATGCCCTTTGCAGCCATGGCCGCCGTTGGCGGCGTTTGCCCGCTTGCGCCAGCAAGCACCGTCCGGGCCTACTTTTTCATCACCGCGCCCGCCGATCCCGGCTTGCTGCCGCGCCTGATCGAGCCGGTCGCCAAGCTCGGCGCCGTCCCGTCGCGGGTGCATGCCACGCGCGAAGCCGGTGACGGCAGCGAACTGACCGTCGACCTCCGCCTCGCCGGAGTTGCTCCGCGGACGGCCGAGCTGGTCGAGCACGCGCTGCGTGCCATCGTCGGCGTGCGCCAGGTGATGGCGGTGGTTGAGCCCGAAGCCTGAGCCGCCCGCGCGCACTGGCCCACTCTGGCCGTCAGCTCCGGTCTGCCCTATTTCTTTTGGGACGGCGCTTGGCCAGAAGAGAGATAACCATGGGGTCGCCTCAGGACTGGGCCTGTGCTCGCGCGCCGAGCATTGTCGAATTCGAGGAACTCGCCGCGGCTGCCTGGCAGCGCCTGCCGCCCGAATTCCGTGCGCTCTGCGGCGGTGTCATCATTCGCGTTGAAGATTTTGCGACGGAAGAAGTCCTAGCGGCCCTAAACATCGAAAGCCCTTTCGACCTGCTCGGCCTCTATCAGGGCGTCAGCCTTGATCGGAAGAGCGTGATGGACGTGGCACAGGCACCCGACATGGTCTTTCTCTATCGGCGTGCACTTCTCGACTACTGGTCCGACAGCAGCGAAACCCTCGGCCATCTCGTGACCCACGTCTTGGTGCACGAGATCGGACATCACTTCGGCCTATCCGATGCGGACATGGAGCGCATCGAAGGATCCGTCGCTGATTGAGGGCCCGCCAGCGGCGGATGTGGCGGATGTGGGGCCCGAAACGGCCTGGGTTGACCACCTAGCCCCGGCGATGGGCAATCGGCGATCAAGTGGCGAGCACATTTGCTGTCACTTTAAGATGCGCATCGACAAGGGCGGCGCCAACGGCAGACCCATTCACAAGTCATGGCGCAAAAAGCCTCGACTTGCACACGGAAAGCACCGGCAATGGGCGCAGGCCGACGGTCGACGGGATGGTATTTCCTTTGCTCGAAGCGATCCTCACCCGGGAAAACGCCGCACGCGGCTGTTCCTGGCGCGGCAGGCGTCTGGCTCGCACTTTGCATCTGGGCTGGCGCCTGGAGCGATAGACAGTGGATCGTATGGCTCAGGCTGTGTACGGTTTCCGGCCGGTTTCGCTTCGCCCGTCTTGAGCCTTGCTTGCAGAGCTTCGCGCGACGAGGCGGACGCTCTATGGTCTGTTTCATTGTGTGGCCCAAACACGGCAAAGCCGACATCCTCAATCGCATGGTCCAAGGCACCCACATCATTCGCAATAGGCTGGCCTTCCTGGCGGGCACCCGCATCGGTGTGCTCGGCACCCTGGGCGGGGCGCTCCTCCTGCTCGTCGTCGCCGCTGCCCTGATTGGCGCCTATCCCCTCACCCTGGCCGACATTGCCGCGGCGCTTGGTCGCCGGCTCGCCGGGTCCCCACCCCAAGGCCAGATCGACACTGTGCTTTTCGAGGTACGCCTGCCGAGGGTGTTTGCCGCCGTGATCGTCGGCGCGGCACTGGCGGCGGCCGGGGCTGCTTACCAAACCCTGTTTCGCAATCCGCTGGTGTCTCCGGATATCCTTGGCGTCTCGACCGGCGCTGGCCTCGGTGCCGTCATCGGCATCTTCCTGTCGCTTCCTGTGGCCGGTATCCAACTCGCTGCCTTCCTCATGGGCCTGGCCACGGTTGGATTGGTTTACAGTATCGCCTCAGTCGTCCATGGCCGCGAGCCTTTGCTTGTGCTTGTGCTGGCCGGCGTGGTGCTGGGGGCGCTGGCGGGCGCGGCCATTTCGCTCCTGAAGATTCTTGCCGATCCCTACGACCAGCTTCCCGCCATCGTCTTCTGGCTGCTCGGCAGCCTGTCGGCGATCCGCAAGAGCGAGATGTGGGCCGCGACACCTCTGGTTTTCCTGGCCCTAATCCCCCTCGTTCTACTGCGCTGGCGCATCAATGTGCTCTCGCTCGGCGACGAGGAGGCGAAAGCACTGGGCGTAGAAGCCGGCCGGCTGCGTCTGTTCGTCATCGCGGCCGCTACGTTGATGACCGCCAGCGTGGTCGCAATCTCCGGCGTGATCGGCTGGCTGGGGCTCGTCATCCCACATGTTGCTCGCATGTTGGTCGGCCCCAGTTTCGACCGACTGTTGCCGACCGCCATGTTGCTCGGCGGCGGCTACCTGTTGCTGGTAGACACGCTGGCGCGCACCATGGCGCGGATCGAAGTGCCCATCGGCATCCTGACGGCCGTCATTGGTGCCCCGTTCTTTTTGTGGCTGCTGGCGCGGGGAAGGGAGGGCTGGTCGTGAGCCTGCCGGTACTCGCCGCCCGTGGATTGGCCTTCGGCTATGGCTCAAAGCCGGTTGGCCGTGACGTCGACGTCGAGGTGCGAGCCGGCGAGGTAGTGTGTCTGCTCGGACCCAACGGCTCAGGTAAGACCACGCTGTTCAAGACCATCCTCGGCCTGCTGCCGGCACAGTCGGGTGAGGTCATGGTCGACGGCGTACCCATGCACCGGCTGACGCGCCCCGAGATCGCCCGGCGCGTCGCCTACGTACCCCAGGCGCACGCGGCCCACTTTCCATTTCGCGTCGTCGATATGGTGTTGATGGGTCGCACGGCGCATCTGGGTATTTTTTCCGCCCCATCGCCCGAGGACCGACGGCGTGCACTTGGCGCGCTGCTCACGCTCGGCATCGGCAAGCTGGCGGATACCGAATACACTCGCATCAGCGGTGGCCAAAGGCAGCTTGCACTCATTGCTCGCGCGTTGGCTCAGGATGCTCCGGCCATTGTCATGGACGAGCCCACGGCTAGTCTCGATTTCGGTAACCAAGTCGTGGTGTTGGCAGAAGTGAAGCGGCTGGCGGCGCAAGGCCTAGCAGTGCTGCTCTCTACGCATGACCCCGATCACGCCTTTAGCATCAGTGATCGCGTGGCGGTGCTTGACGGTGGGCGGCTTGTCGCGCAGGGGCGACCGCACGACGTGCTGACGCCCACACGTCTACGCGACGTTTACGGCGTGACGGTTGCGGTGGAACGTCTGTCGCAAGGACAAACCGTGTGCGCTCCCGACTTGTCTGTCCGACCAAGTTGATGGGTCGCCTGCGATCGGATCTGACGCACGGTCATTATCGGCAACAGCCTGGCCCAGGGCGAACGTTCAGCCAATACTTTTCTATTGCGCTGGTGGCTTGCGCGAAGCCTTGGCGCTTGCGACCGTCGCCTGTTGGCCAGCGCCGTTTCCTTGGCCTAGTCTGAGCCGCTCGCTTGCCCTCGCCGCGGTCATCGCTTAGGACCTTTACAGTGCATCTGTCATCCCTTGGCTCCTTTGGCAGTCTACTGAGGGGTTGCAGCACCGGCGAACGCGAGATCTGCCAAGCTGGACGAAGGAACAGAGCTTTTGTTAGTAAGGCTCGTTGAATACTTGATAAAGCCGCAGTAGCTCAGGGTTAGAGCAACGCCTTCATAAGCGGCCGCCGATCAAAATTCCTCGGTGAATCAAGGGCGCCTGGTAGCGGCTCGGGCCAGGCGGCGGCTCAAACAGTGTAATCTCCGGGCGGCCAGGGGGATTCAGCTTGGGTCAGCTTCGGTCAGTGATCAGAATAATCTTGGAGACCACGACAGACTACGCGTTGAATACATGGGACCTTCGGCACGAACCTATGGCTCGGCCGCTCAGCGCCGGAACAGGCTGGAAAGACGCCGAAGTTCGCTAAGCGGGAGGGACAGTGAGAACCGGCCCCACCGCGGGCGAGGCCGGTTCACCCGTTACGGCAGCGGTGCGGGAAGCTGCCGTGAACGTGACCAACAAATATTGTACAAGGCGGCAGCATATGTCTAATTTTTTTACTCCAGAATGAACCGCGGGCGAGGCCGGTTCACCCGTTACGGCAGCGGTGCGGGAAGCTGCCGTGAACGTGACCAACAAATATTGTACAAGGCTGCAGCATATGTCTAATTTTTTTACTCCATAGATTGGCTAATCGCCCTGGCTAAATCGACGGTGGGAGTGAACGATGTTCGACGCTTCCCTCGCATTTGAGGCCAGTGGTGTGTCAGACCCACAAGGCGGCGCAAAAGCTTGGCGTGCCGCTGCTTCAGGGGCTACTAGCGTCAGGTATTGTCGCCTCAGCTAGCTTAAGGGCAACTGCCAAGACAAATACGTGAAGGATTGTTACGTCTCGTCTACACTTGTTGGCACCTCGGTAGGGAGGACGGGCCGTGAGTCAAGGAGGACGGGCAAAGCAGCTTTCCATTGTCTGCTGCTGCGTTGATGCCAGCTTGAGTATAAAGACGACCTGATGTCGCGCCGCCCTCGCTTGCTCGTTGTCGAGGACGACCCCGCCATCCTTTCGCTGTTCGTCGCATATCTCGAGAAGGACGGCTATCAGGTTGCGGGCGCGGCAACGGCCGCCAGCGCTGAGGCCATGGTCAAGAAGCAGGAGTTTGATCTCATCCTGCTTGATCTCGGGTTACCCGATGAAGACGAACTCGTGGTGGCACGCAGGATTCGAGCGAGTTCGACTATCCCGCTGGTCTTTGTTACCCAGCGGGCCAGCGACGCCGACAAAATCGCCGGCTTGGAGCTGGGTGCGGATGACTACGTCACAAAGCCCTTCAACCCTCGAGAGCTTTCGGCGCGAGTTCGCAATATCCTTGCCCGAGCCGATAGGAGCGGTTCGCGGCAGGGCCCTGAGGATGTCGTCCGCTTCGGTGAGTGGGTCTTCGATCTCGGTCGGTACACGCTGAGGGACGGAGGTGGCAACACCGTGCCGCTGACGCGCGCCGAGTTCGACGTCCTTAAGGCGCTACTACTGGCCAGCGGTCGCGCCGTGACGCGCGAGATGTTGCTTGATGCGATCAGGCCGAAGAATCCGGAGGGCTCGGATCGAGCAATCGATGTGCTTGTCAGTCGCCTCAGACGAAAGCTTGAAAGCGGCGACGGGCGACCGACAGTCATCGTCACCGTCCTCGGAGTAGGATACAGGATCGGCGTGCCCGTTCACCGGCACTAATCGCACCAGGCGTCCTCACTTCGTTGGCTACGCGCGCTATAGGGGATATTAGCATCCCATTCATGATGACAGCCGTGATCGTCCCCGCACATCGTCCAGCTTGATGCCCTGCCGAATGAAGGTCACCGGTAACCGCGAACAAGCTCAGCCGACGAGGCTTCTATGAGTACCAAAACCGAGCTAACCGGGCTTGGGCTGCGCTTCTCAGATACTGACACTGAGCGCGAGTTCTTGAAGTTCTTTGACTCTCAGTTCATTGTTCAATTTCGAGCAGCGATGATCTTGGGAATAGTCCTGATCTTCATCGATGCGCTCGTGGATAATTTTGTGGCTCCTGTGGAGGCCTTGCCCGGGAATGCAATTCGTCTTTTCTTTGTCGAACCTATTCTTCTGGTGTTGCTAGCTGGCTCGTTCACAAGTTTTCTGAGGGCGCACTTTCAAACTTATGTTTGTGTAGTGTTCTCCATGGCGAGCATCGGCCTTCTTTATGGTGTCGAGCTAATAGCAGCAACGCACGCTCCGATTATCACCACGTGGGTAGGTATTGTTAACTATTTCTTTGTAATAATTTTTGCTTTCCTGATCATAGGCTTGCGAGTTCTTGCCGGCGCGGCCACGGGCGCGATCGTGACCATTGGTTATCTCGGCGTCATGGTGGCAACGAAAGATCTCGATACCGCAAGATTCTTGTACAGCACGTATCACATAGCAACGATATATGCGCTCGGCCTCTTTCTGGGTTACGTGCGGGAGCTTTACGTTCGACGTGATTTCGCGGCTCAGAGACAGCTGTGGGACCGCCAGGAGTCACTTCGTGTAGCGAAGGAAGCGGCCGATCAGGCAAACCACGCAAAGTCTGAGTTCTTGGCCACCATGAGCCACGAGTTGCGGACGCCCATGAACGGCATTCTCGGCATGGCCCAACTCGCCGTCAGCAAGCATTCGATGACCGACGAGCTTGCCCATCTGCTGCGGACGATCGAGCGATCGGGCGACGTGCTGAAGAGGCTGATAGACGACGTCCTGGATATCACACGCATTGAGGCTGGACAGCTCAAAATGGAGCAGGAGCCATTTGCTGTATCGGCTCTCGTCGAGGACATCGTCGAGATCGTCAGGCCGCTGGCATTGGAGCAGAAATCCAGAATCGATTGGACTATAGCTGAGGCCGTTCCTGCTGAGGTCGTTGGCGACAAGGCACACGTGCGGCAAGTGCTGCTCAACATTGTCGGCAACGCTGTCAAGTTCACGCAGAGCGGCACCATTGCCATCGATGTAAGCGCTTCTTCCACGGGCGAGGATCAAATCCACCTGGTGTTTGCCGTGCGCGATACCGGCATTGGCATTCCGTCCGACGAGCTGCAGCTTGTCTTTGAGCCGCTCACCCAGGCCACCAATACCACTCGTGGGGGCCACGGTGGCACCGGTCTTGGACTCGCCATAGCCAAACGGCTTGTAACGGCAATGGGCGGCGATCTTCGCGTCGAAAGCGAGCTTGGCAAGGGCAGCACATTCACGATCGAAATTCGCGTCCGCGGGACCACGTCACTCGACCGCCCCGCGCGCGACCATTCCCGTGACCGGCAACCCGCTAGGGCGTCGCTGTCGCTGCTCCTCGTGGAGGATGAGCCGATCAATCAGCAGGTGGCCAAGGGCCTCCTCGAGTTCGATGGTCACGAGGTGACCGTCGTCGCCAGCGGCCAGGCTGCGCTTTCCGCTGTAGAGCACCGTCGCTTCGACGCGGTCTTGCTCGATATGCGTCTTCCGGATCTGGATGGGCTCGAGGTTGCGCGCCGCCTCCGGCAGCACAAGAGGCTGGGCGATGCTGCGCCGCCAATCATCGCCCTCACCGCTAACGTAATGCCCAAAGAGGTCGAGGCCTACCACGCGGCGGGCCTTACGGCTGTGGTGGAAAAGCCGATCGACCCCGCGAAGCTTTCACAGGCTGTCAGCGGTCATGTCACCAGTCGCCGGCCGAGTTCCAGTTCGCGCGTGCACATACCGGAGTTGTTTGACCGGCAGCAGATCGGCCTGATCCTCGACAGCTTTGAAGCCGGGCGCTCGGTCCAGCTTCTGGCCGAACTCGAGGCGTCAATCCAGGAAAGCCTGAGATCGCTCAGGAGATTTCTTGCCGCCTGCCAAGTGGCAGATGCCTCGAGGAGTGCGCACCGTCTGGCGGGGTCGGCGGTGTTCTTTGGCTTGCGGGCACTTCATCAGGCGGCCCAAGAGCTCGAGTCGTCAATCAGTCTCGAAGACTCGACGCTACTTGAACAGCGGCTCATAGAGACCGAGAAGTCCGCAGAGGCTGCACTGCAGGCCATCGCCCTCCTTCGCGTCAATCTGAGCGATGATGCCGTGTTGCCCCTGGCGATCACAGCCAGCAGTTAGGCGCGCGGCCGCCGCAGCTTAAGGTCGATAGTTAACGTTGCCGCAACGTCCGGGCAAACCGGCGTTTGCACCGGGCTTCTATGCTCACCTAGCGGGTATCAGCGGGGGTGGTGACGCTGACCGACCCATCGCGGAAAGGTGCCGCGACGCGGGCTGGGTGCGAGGAGCGGTGGCTCTAGAAAGTAGTTGCTCGGTGGCTACTCGATCGGGGTCGCGGTTGAAAGACGATTTCAAAGAGACTTTGAGCATTTTCACAGGCTCGCCGTTAGGCGACCGGGCAGTGCGGCGGAGGGGGGGCGGTCGGTGCGGGCCGCCTCTTCGCACGCAGCCATAAGTGGTCGTGAGCCCCAGGCGCAAACCTCACCCAACCTCCCCAGGGTGACCGGAAGCTGTCTCGGTACGAGATTTCCGCCAACTCGTGAGGATGGATAGCGCCATCGCAATGGCCGGACCCTTGTGCGCCCGTCGGTGTGCTGGAGGGCCTCCGTCCATAGGATGTGCCGCCGATAAGTTGGCGGGCTTCGAAAGGCCAACGCCCAATTACGCCCCTCAATATCGAGTGAGTGTACACTCGGCCACTCCCCCTCGGCTTCCGCAGTTTCAAGGCGGCGCGCTTGCTTCAGGGGCATCGTGGGAGTTGTGGTCAGCGTGCTGGCGCTGCGAAAGTGCGTCTCTGCTCAAGCCGTTCGCCCTTATCGCGACAACCCGAGGTCCCGAACTCGTCCGCGTGCAAGCGCCATCGTTATTCTGCGGTCGCGCACGCTGATGTTTTGCTCCTTGCCGTGCATCTTCAGCAGCTCCGGCCGCCACGGAACAAGCGTGAACTCCTGGCGATCATTTGATCACGGTGAGACGCTGCATTGGCAGGTCGATCGTGCCGACGTGTTTGCCAGTCATGCGCATTGGATGATGCGGCATTCCCAGCTGGGCGGACATTTTTTCAACGGGGGCGGTGATGCCTCTATGTTCAATTCCCGCAGTATGTCCGGCTTCGGCGTGAGGGTTCCAGGCTGTTCGACGCTCGCATGGAGGTTGGCGATCAGCCACTCCTCGCGGGCGATAAGGGCTTTCGCGACGTCCGCGCCGAACCCCTTCTCGTGGATGATCGGCTTCTTGTCTGTGACGATTGCTTGGTCGAGCCAACTCACGGCCTCGGCGGTGGCGAGTCGCTCGACTGGCCAGTAGGACACGACTTCAATACGGGCGTTGCGCATTTTGCCTTTGCCGCCACCGAGGATGGGCTCATATATTAAAGCCCACCCGGGCGCGAACAGGTGGCGAAAAAATATCGTCCGGTGGTGAGGCTGCCCGACGCGCTGTGCGAGACCTTCGAGGGCTGGGCTTTGTCTACGGCGGCGAGCCGGTCAAGAGCATCAAAAACGGGCTGTGGAGGGCTTGTGACCGAGCGGGAGTGAAGCGGTGCGCGCCATATTCATTTCGCCATACGGCGGCGCGATGGATGCGCAAGAGTGGGGTGCCGCCATGGGAGGTTGCGGCCCAACTGGGGCATAGTGTAGGAAAAGAATACGCCGTGACGGAGAGGTACGCGTTCTACAGCCCAGACCATCTATCAGGGGCTGTCGGGGCGCTTGACGGGCTCATCAGGCTAGTCGTCGTCGGGCCAGTTTCGGGCAAGTCCGGCGGAAAAGTGCAGGAAAGCCGCAGTAGCTCAGGGGTAGAGCAACGCATTCGTAATGCGTGGGTCGGGGGTTCAAATCCCTCCTGCGGCACCAATGAACTCAACTGTCCGACCCGGACAGATAGGTAACAAAACGTACTTAAGACATGGGTGACAACCTCGGCCCAAAGGGGTTGTCGACGGGTTGCAAGGTTCTCTGCTCCAGATCGATATATCCCAAATCATAGTCGATGAAGCTGACGAGCCAAATTCCCTCGTCGACCTCCTTGATACCGAGCCGCTGTCCGGCCAGGACAGTGGAGACGTTGATTTTCTTTCGGTAGATGCAGATACGGCCGCAGGCGGTGACGATGACGTCGCGGTCGTGGAAGGGATAATCGAGGTCCGGCAGGCCCTGATAGGGTCGGCCTGAGGGGGTGTAGACCTCGACGGGGCACTTCATGGCGATGGCCTCGTGTGGCCTTTCGGCATTGAACTCGTGCACGAAGTCATCGAAGCGCGCCTGCTGCTGCAGGGTGTTCATGCCTGGAGGTCGGGTTGCCTCCTTTTTGAGGGTCAGATGCATGCGCTCGTGGCGGCCATTCTGCTGGGGATGGCCCGGTTTGATGCGCTCGATGGCAATGCCTAGCCTCAGCCACCACACCGCGAGCTTGGACAGATTGAAGAGGGCATTTGGACTGGCGAAAGGCACCCCATTGTCTGAACGAATGGCTTGAGGCAGTCCGCGATCGGCAAAGAGCCGCTCGAAAGCGGTGACGGCGATTTCCTCGCGCGTGGTCGCGAGGGCCTCGCACATGAGCAGGAAGCGCGAGGCCTGGTCGGTTACGGTCAGCGGGTAGCAGTATCGGCCGTTACCGAGCTTGAACTCCCCCTTGAAGTCGGCGCACCACAGCTGATTGGGCGCCACGGCCTTTGACAAGGGCGTGCCTGTTGCGCGGGAGCGCCGTTTTCCCATGCGTTTAACGAGGCCGTGACGATCGAGGACGGCATGGATGGTGCTCTTGGCGGGCAGGCGTAGATCACCGGGCAGCCGGCGCAGGAGGAGCTCCCTGATCTTACGGGCGCCCCAGTGTGGCTTGTCGCGCTTGAGGCTGACGATCAGGCTCTCGACCTGGCTGGGCAGCTGGTTGGCGTAGCGCACGGGCCGGCGCGAGCGGTCGGTGAGGGCCTCGAGGCCATGCTCCTTGTAGCGGTCGAAGATTTTGTAGCCGGTTTTGCGTGAAATGCCGAACTCCCGGCAGAGCTCGGTCATGGCCTCGCCGTCGAGCAGCCTGGCAACAAAACGTAGGCGTTCCTCCACGACCGAACACTCCTTCCAGGGCATCGCCACCTCCCGCCTGCCGTCGCAGATGGAAAGTGTTACCCATGTGTCCGGTACGTTTTGTCACCCATGTCTCGGGCCGCTCACAACAAGTTAAGCGATAATTGTGCCGCTCACGGAATATCGTGTAGCGGATTTTGTATGACACGCGGTTTCGACGTCCCTAGCAAAGCGTGTCCGCCAATCCACACTGTGGCTTGCAAGCCCAATGATCCCAATCTAGGTTCGATGCCAGAGCACATCGCCGACGCTGTTGCGGGGCTGCTAGAGGCAATCCAGACGGGATAACCGAGCCTCCCGATTTCTCAAAAATCCCGCGCATTAACTCTCAAAAAAAGTTGCTTGTGCACTCCACGTCAGTTTGTCCTGATCGTGAGCCCGAGCCTTCCCCCAACTGTCTGTTCGTCGCTGGATACACTGTAGTACGCGGCTGCTCCAAAAGAGATATTTCCACTAGTGTAGTTGACACCTAGCTCGCTTTCGAGGTGCGAGTGGCTTTGCTCGAAGGTCGTAAATTCTTTCGTGTCGAGCGGAATGCCTTCAAAGAACTGGGGCCTGCCGATGTTATCGACTGCATTTTTGTAGGCAAATTGATGCTTGACCGTTGACTGCAGGTACGGCGTCAAAAAACCGTTTGCCATCGGAAGATTTGAAAACACCATCGCGGACAAGCTCGCATTTACCGACGAGTAGTTGGGCTTCAAAACACCCTCGTCTCTCACGGGCATCTCGCAGCCGCTCTTTGTAAATCCGATGCCAGGTCGCAGATCGAGTTTCACGCCGCCACCATTCTGGCCTCCGGTTAGATCGAA
This sequence comes from uncultured Alphaproteobacteria bacterium, assembly GCA_963820375.1. GTDB lineage: Bacteria > Pseudomonadota > Alphaproteobacteria > Rhizobiales > Hyphomicrobiaceae > AWTP1-13. The sequence continues at coordinate 256,083 of CAWFZX010000029.1, forward strand.
CACCTGACCTATGGCGAAGTTGCCAGTTGCACCACGGGTATCGCAGCTCAAGCCGTCTGCCTGCGAAGGCGGTTCAAATTCGCTTGCTACGGTCTGAGAAATGGCCGTCTTTCCATTTGACCCGGCAACTGTAGCGACCACGTAACTTTGGTTGAGGTTCCAGACCACTGTGCCGCCATAGATGTACGAGTTGTTGTCACCTGTAGCCTTGAAAGTGAAGAAGCCTGGATTGTTTTGGTGGCTCCCAGATGAGATGACCCGAGGAAGGCACCGATCCTCAATCGCCCGCCGAGAAATGTGTCAGGTGTCGTGAACACGATGTTAAATAGGCCAGATGCTTCGGCGGAGCGAGATTTGAACGTCTTTCCGGACGATCCATCCTCACCTACTACGGCCAGGACACCACCGCCAGCGAACTGGTGACCATTCGCAACGTCGAGGCCATCCTGCGTAGTCCGGCGCACGCGAACAGACGTGAAAATTCCAGGGCCGGTCGCGTCCACTCTTTGCTTCCACAATACCTCTCGGTTGACGAGATCGTTTTGCGCACCGTGGACAGCGTTTTCCAGTAGTTGCGCCGTCAAACTACTCAAAATGAGAGATGGACCACTGGGCATACTTTCTACTTGAGCCGAAGCAATTTGGGACTAGCGATCGAGCCCAGGAAAATTACGCCCAACCTCAGCGCCCGCACCCGCCTACTCAGGCTCAATCCAAAAAAACAATAGCTTACGCACCGCTTGAATATGGCTGTCATAACGCACACCCGCACCAAAATCCCCAACGTACTGTATCGGCAGCCCCGCGGATCGTCTGTCACCTGAGGGACAGAAGGCGTTTTGTGGGGAACGCTATGTCACCAGCCGTATTTCTCATTCGCCCACTTCTTCACGTCCTCGCCCCCGAACTGCTCCGCGTACTTCTGCATCACGCTCGCCTCAACTCCTTCGGCCTTTGCAAACGCATCAGCAGCAGTTCGGCGCTCAGCACTGCATCGCGCACCTCGTCCCACTTCTTTTGACCGACAGTTTCCCCCTCCTTGAATGCGCCCATCAGCTCCGACATCATTTCTTCGATCTCTGCTTCCGAGTAGCCGCGCTCGTTCAGTGCGCGCTCCATTGCTACCCAGCGGCTCACGGCAAACAGCTTCTTCGCGACCCGACGTGAGTGGGCATCGGTCACCCGAGCTCCTGTGCGGTACCGTCGGAGCGTTTCCCCGTGACCGCCGACGCCAAGCAACTTGTCCCGCTCGATCCGTCGCCGCTGCCTGGTCGCATGCTTCAACTGATCGATCGCCTCATCGGCCGCCAAGTGCATTGCTTCGGTCTCGTCCATACCGCCTGCGATGTGCTCGGCCTTGCGCTTCCGGTAGTCATCGATTGTGGAGTGGCGCACGTAGCTCAGAAAGGCCGGCCAATGTTTTTTCGGGTGAGGTTCAGCCCACATCAGCTTCTCGAACTCGGCATGCGTCTGTGACCACGCTTGAACGGTCACGGAGGGAAGGCCCAGCGCCAGACACAAATCTCCAACGTGCCTATGCTGCCGTTTCGCGATCTGCCGCCTCAGCAACTCGCACCAGTCCTTCTCTTTCCACTTGTTCTTCAGCCAGTTTGAATGCCCTGCTCTACGAATGACGTAGTCAGGGTCGTACCCGCTGCCACGCCATTCCGCGGTCCAAATCTTCAGTGTCGGAAGGGAGCAGCCTAGTTCCTTCGCCCTGTCTTGGATCAATTGTCCTGGCTTCAGGCGGAGCTGCTGGGCTGTGACGATCCGGTCGGCCGGCAGCTTGGCGGGATCGTCGCCGCTGTGATCGTGCTCATTTAGAAAATGTCTCGTCATGTCTTTCCAAGGTTGGAATGTCGTCAGAGAGTGGCGGAGCCGGCACAGCAAAAGCCTGTACAGATCTCCGCCAATGCGGCATGGTTGAGAGCATTGATGGTCGGGGGGCCACATGTTTCTCAGTCTTGCTGTGCGCTTTGCGTTTTGGGCGTTGTTTGGAATTGTCGTTTTAATTGTCGGAAGTCTTCTTCTCATTGAACTGGGCTTCATCGATTGGCTGGCGAGAACTGTTACGGGCACCAGCACAGACATTCGGAGCCAAACGGGCGTCCGTGATCTGAGCGAAAGCGTCAAGGCACGCAAGGACCAGATTGACCTGGCAATCAAAGGCATCGGGCTCGCATTCACTGTCATAATCGGAACGCTGACATTCTTGGCCGGATGGTACTACGCGGCGTTCAACTTGCCGCTTCGTCTAGCCGAGTACCTCACGCACCTGAGGGCGCGTCACCATTACAACCGCGCTGTGGCACTGGCCCCGTACTTCTCCCGCAATCTCCGTGGGGATGTTGTCCCGGTGAGCCGCGGCTACGTCAGTCGAGTTATAAGTATCTTCACCCCAAACTTCTTCCGCGCTCGAGCTATTCATCGGTCACTTGAGAAAGCCGAGGCGGTCGATGCGGATGTCGGCGTTCTGAACGAAAGCTTGCGAGATACCAAATCCCGGCGGGTCACTATCCATCTCTTGAACGGCTTGAGGCTCGCAGCGTCTGCACGCTCGATGGAACCTGGCGGCCTTCAGCTAGAACGCAATGAAGCAGCGATGGAAGAATTTCGGAAGGCACTTGCGCTAGATCTGCATGACCTCGATGCACTGGAAGCCGCTGCGAAGCAATCTAAGCTGCTAAACCTCAACGCAGAGGCGGTAAGGCATCTGGAAAGAATGGCAGAGGCCGCAGCAAACGAAGCCCCAGTAAAACTTGCTCGAGCGCTACGCTATCAAGCTGAGCTACTTGAGGAACGCGGCACCAAGGCCGCCCTCAAAGAGGCGCGTATGAAGTTGGACACCGCGCTCGGATTGCTCAGCGCCCAGAACGACGGTGCTGATCAATCGTCCCCCGAGCAGAACGAGGACAAAATTTTGGAGCTAGCGCTGACAAATGAGCAACTCGGGAGCCTTCATCTCAAGAGAGGCACGCCCACGCTGGTGGAGGACTATTTGGACGAAGGCGCCAAACACTTCGCAACGGCACCTGACCCCGAAGGACCCGCAGGGCTGGCAAGGATTGAGAAGCTACGAGAGTTGCTCAAGCGTGCGTTGCAAGGTGAGGACGAAGTGGAGGAGGCAGAAAGTCCCATCACGCATGTGACAATCGAAATCGTCGACGTCTTTAGCGAGCCTGGCGGAATAGAAACGCCCGCGCTGCAATTACCCCAATTTGCGGGAGTTGGGGTGCTGAACGACGCAAATGGCTGGGCGGAGATAGCCAGAGGGAAGCAGCGGCCCGGCTATGTGGAAAGCAGTAAGCTTCGGCCGCTGCAATAGCTGGCACCTCGCCGGGGTTACAGTCCCCAGATCCAGCGCGCTGCGTATCCGAACATGAAGGCCGCAGATGCCGCAGCAGACGCGTTCAAGAAGCTTGAAGCCACAAGGATTGGCTCCCCAACAGTTCGAAGTTGTGGGACAGACGCGGCCCTCAGGCTAAGCAGCGAAATTAGCGCCAACGAACAGCCACCGACGCAGGCCCACCACCACGTCAGGTGAAAAACTCCCGCTACGCAAGTCGCCAGGAGTACTGCGTAGGCAAGCACGAGCTGCATCCTTCCCATGTTACCTGCTCCTCGTGTCATCGCGCACACACGCTCTAAACGCGGAACAGATTTCTCGGTTCAAACCCGCAAATCGCCTTGCGCTAGACTATGACAATGTCTTTACATTGCAAGGACATTGTAGATGTTACCCACCATGCCGCGCAAGACTGGCACACCGAAGACAATTCAGTTCTCCATTACGTTGCCCAAAGCAGCCATTGAGAACATGTTGCGACTGGCAAGAAGTGGTTATTACAGCTCAAGCCGCGGTGAGATTGCTCGCGAGCTGATCCTTGAGCGGCTAAGGCAGCTAGGTGCAGCTGCAATCGCGGATGCGCTGCGAAAGCGTGGCAAAGGAAGGCGCGGCTAAGCAGATTTCGCGCTTGCTCAGGGACTAACTATTACCCCTTAGTTGTCAGGTGGGCTCCCAATCCGAACGATTGGCTCGGCGTCATGCTCGTTGCGCCCACTTAGGCCGCGTGACTGTAATCTCTCTCTCGCGAAGCGCCGCCTCGATCTGGTCAAGGCGGTAGTCAACATCTCGCAGGAAGACCGAAACCAGATCGTCCAACAGACCGGTTTCGTACCACGCGCAAACGTATTCCCCTGAGAAGTTGGGGCCACCGTAGGCGACCTTGAACTCAGACACGTTCATCTCACGCATACCGGCTCGGGAACGCAACAACTCGGCCCATCGTGCTAGAAGCGCGTCGGTGCTTTCATCACGCACGAACTGATCCCCCTCCCCAAAGTTACCCTTCTATCAATGCCTTTACGCCGTCCGCGATCTCGTTGGCCAAAGTCTCAACCGCCACCTGATGAAGCGAGATTTTGTTGCCCTCTCCCCAGTGGTGTAAGCCTGCAACGTACAACCCTTCCTCCGTGATGACCAATGGCAGGTCTTCATATCCAGTTGTCGGCACATTCAACTTGCACTCAATCCCAAAACCGTCGCGATCTCGACCGAAGTAATCCGGCGCGGACTTGATCAGATGCATCTCGCTATGTTCAGCCAACTTCGCGTTCACGAGATCAATTGCCTGCAGCACGATCGGTTCAAATTTTGCCCAAAGGGTTTTCAGGTTGTTCAGGCGGCCTTGCTCTCGTTGCTTCTCAGTCTCCTCCTCCATTCGCCGATGCTCCAACCAATGGCCCATCGCCGCCAAGCCGAGGGCGATTATCACGAATGGCATCCACGAAATAGTTCGTTGCGTTCTGCGCCCACAAACAGTCAATCTCTTCTCGCGACAGCCCATTCAATTTTCCCGCTACCTCGTAGAGCAATAGGCCCGCCTGCATGTCGTCCACGAGCTCCCGTGCCGAGCTGTCCATTTCAGCTAAGGCGCGATACAGCAGATGAGAGCCATCACGTGTATCGAACGCCTCGCGGAGGGCTTGCTTTTGCGGTTGCGACAAGCCCTCAAGTAGGTCCCGAGCAAAGTGCGTGCGATCATCACTCCGCATTCGTTGGCGGTGATGTTCTTGTCCTTGCGACTGAACGTTTCCCACGCGGTGTCCTCCACGTTCAAGGTCGGCCGGAGACGTTCAAGCGTGCCCTCCGGAAAATTGTAGAACAGCAGCTTTAAGCAACCATCTATGGCCCTGGCATAGTCGCGGTATTCCGCACGCCTTTTGATAGAACCAAGCATTGGATTGGTGCCCCCACACCGAAGGTGGAGAATTTTGCCTCGGGGGGAGACCAATTGCAATGTGAGTTGGTTAGCACACTGTTGGGCGCCTAATTCACCGCACCATCCAAGGCACGCGCCAAGGCTGCATTTCTGTCTTGCCGTTCATATCCGGGCGATGTGGAAATTCGTCAGCATGTTTCTCCAGCACCTCCCACACGTGGTCTGGCACCGCCATCGGCACGCGCTCCAGATCTATACGCTGCCCGCCGACGCCAGCCACAACGACGATACCGCGGGCTATAAGAGGCGCGGCGTAACCACCGTCGTCCGCGCTATCAAACGTCTTACGGCGGTACTTGAGCAAGTAGCCGATGATCTGACGTTCTTTATCGCTCATGAATGGGATGTAGTCGGCAACTTCACGTTTCGCCTTGCGCCGGAGAAACCAGCGCCGTACCCAAAGGTCGACGGGAAAAGCTCGCGCCGCGGATTGGGCGATACTGGCAAGTGCAAGTGCGCTAGACAGGAGGAAGGCGCACCACATGATCGGAATGACCGATGGCAGGCTCTGGGCGGGAATAACCCCTCGCTCGGCCAACAGAAGAAAAATTGCGCAACCCAAAGCGGCAAAGGTCGTCTGCCATCCGCTTGCTTTGAGGATCTCAAGCCATCTGGGGTCCGCCATGGCCGACGTCTAGCATGACCATCATCGAACACCTGAGACGGTGCCAGGTAATCAACAAATATTTAGCGATCAGTGTACTTTGCGTCAGCAAGCACGCACGCGCTAGGTTGCAGGCAGTGCCCTGTGATCCTCAACTCGCCACCATCTCAGCCTCATCCTCTGACCGGGGAAATATGCGCCCCGCAGAGTGCACGTATTGCTGTAGACCTCCTTCTCGATTTTTGGATTAGATGGCCCGAAACTGGGAATGGTGCGGAAACCCGAAGGCGCATGGACGGTTATCTGCAATTGAGCGTGGGAGCACCAAACTGGAAATTAATTTCATCGTTTTGCCGCCGCACTTCTGAGCACTTTAAATAGACGCGAACCGTTTGTTGCGGATCGATGGCGATCTCATCTGTCATTGCTAGGATTGTAGCGTCGTCCTGCGGCACTTCTTTGGCAACAAAGCGACGTCCGTCCTCAAGGACGATGTAGCATTCCAAGATCTTGGATCGCTCACACTCAAAGCCCCACTCGTCCATGTGCAGGTGGGCGTTCTGTTTGGCCGAGCGTGATGTAACGTTCTTTAAAGTTCTCTCCGTGGCGGTCGTCACCCGAACACAGTTGTTTTCGAGTTCTTCGATGCGGAAGGTCATAACGTGCCTCTGGCAGACGAACTGGTAGCGAATGAGGCTCCGGATTTCATCGACGAATTCTGGAGGAGGGATATAGCCTAACACTGCCTCAAAAACATCCTCATGCAATTCCGCGGAAAACCAGCGGTCGATTGTAAATGCCAAGAATGTGCCGACCAACACCGCTATCCCAGCATCTCGACAGATCTCGAGGGGTACATCGCGCCAATGGCCGGCGCCGAAAACAGGATTGATAGCAACCAAAGCAAGCCCAAGGATGGCCCAGCCAGTTAGCTTCGCCCAGGGCGGTAACTTTCCCCCAATGTTCCTCATGACTTGTCCCCCTCGTGAGGCTCTCGTTGCTCAATGTCCACAGATGCACCGAATAATTCTACGGCCCAACGCGTGTCGTCCGGCCATACGAATTCCAAGAATAACTCGCGCGATACCCAGGAAGAAGACTTCAACGAGCGCCATTAGGATCAGGAGAAACGCCGACCATGATCTAACTGCGACCGGGCCCGCCCACCACACGATGAGCGGGCCCACGGCAGGTTAAAGGACCAGTGACTACACAGCGAGTGCAACTATCGTCCCGGCTCTCGACGTGGCAAGCCGCACTGCGCCGGCCGCGGCCAGCTCGTGCAGGAGTTCATGTGCTCTTGACTTGGAGAGGCCCAACGTCCGTGCGATGGCACGCTGTCCGCCCTCGATGCGTCCGCCCTTTGCCTTCAACAGGTCGATCACGTAGCCGAGTCGGGGCTTGCCGGACTGCCCGCCACCGCCCCCATTGCTGCCGTTGCTCCGTGTCCCCTTCTTTGCCTTGCGCGGTGTCCGTTTTATCGACGTTGACACCGGTGATGTGGACGCCGGAACGACAGGAACAGAGCCGCTTTTGGTGTCCCGCGATGTGGTCTCTGATTGGGGCTGGCCGGTCTTGTTCAGGATCCATCTACACTGAATTCAGTAATTTAAGCACGCGCCGGAGAGTGCATGGCCCCAGCGCGGCGGCGAAGTACACCCCACCCGCCCCCCGGAGGGTTGGTTTAACCGCCAATGAAACTCCAGTGACAGTCACAAACCGGCCGCTTCCTGCTTGCCTCGTTGTGGGCGTGTACTACACGCACGAAACCTAAGAGCTGATAGCGGGCGCCAGCAGGCTTTTCTGCTTGCGCAGGATAGCCACAGCCTCATTGAGCCTGGCTGCAAGCGCAGATGAACCGCCGCTATCGGGATGGTAGAGCAACATCCTGTCACGATATGCGCGCCGCACGTCGTCTGCGCTCGCGCTTTCGCAAAGCCCTAACAAGGCGAGTGCGAACTCTCGCGTTAGCGGGCCTTCAAAGGCCAGAAGCTCTCGCCATGACGGAAACTCGCGACTGAGATGACGTTCCAATACCTCTGCTGCGGGCGCGTCTAGCGAAAGCCACCCCTGCCACAGGAGCGCCAGGCCGAACGGCGAAAGATGCGCAATTGCTCGCGCAGCATTTCGCTTAGTGACGTCCCGCAAGTGATACGCGTCGGGTACCTTTTGATGCTCGTGGAATGCGCGAAAGATGATCAACGCATCAGTCAGGTCCAAGACTTCGCGGGCAAGAACGACTTCCGAATTGCCACTTGATCCTGCGATACATTGCAGCTCCGTCTTGCCCGATCCTTTCCGACCAAGGACATAGTGCGACATCATATCTTCCGACTTAGTCCGCCACTCGACCACCAAGGCATCTCGGTTGCCTAGTGTCTGTACAAAGTTTTGATCATCGAGTACGAGGATCACAAACGACCTGTGGCCCGCTTCTATGCGCTCAAGCTCACCGGCGATTTGGTGCCACGACGCGTTCTCGAGGTCTGACTCACCTTCGACCAATAAGCGAAATGACGTCGCGTTGCGGGCTACTGAAGCCGCATTCCCAACCACACCATGCATACCCGCGATCCCGCTCCACGGAGAGAGTGCGGCGCGACAAGCGCAATGACGAGGACTGGTTTAGATCAACTGCGGTCGGACCGTCACGGTGGAACCGGGCGGTCGACCGACTTCACTTTTTACCCTGCCCTAGGATCTGCGCACCCGTTTGCCCCGCGGCATCTCAGTACCCGCCTTCTGAAGCTGATTGTAAATGGTCTGCGCAATTCAGACAATCCGTCAAATCACTGAGAAAACTTAGAAATTTAAGCACGCGCCGGAGCGCTCATGGACCCAACTCAGAAGCGAAGTACACCCCACCCCACCCCGACGGGGTAATCTTTCCCTATGAGATTTTACGGTGCTAACCAGACCGAAATTGCTGACACGGAAATTGGCTTTCTGGAAGACGTGGGACTTGGAACCAAGAAGGGCCAGTCTTCCGGCCAGCCCTCTTGATCCCGTGTTGTGCCAGCTCTCAGGCTGCAGCTTTGACCTTCGGTTGCGACTTGTTTGCCGCTGCTTTGGTCTTCGCTTGCTCCAGCATCGCTCGAGCGGCGGCCTCATCGAGGCCAGTGGCCTTCTGGATGGACCTGATCGCGGCGGTGATCGGGTCTCCTGACGCCTTCTCGACGTCCAGCAGGTCCTTCTGCACATCGACGACAGCCAGCGTCTGGGAGTTCAGCATGACATCTGGGCTGAGGGCTCGAAGGATTGCCTGCAGCTTTACCTTGGCGCCGTACATCGCCAGCAAGTGGAGCTGCTCGTCTGAAACGCCGCCGAAGTCGAACATGGTCTTCTTCTCGTACCGAGGCGACTTGGCGTTGCGGCGAACGGAGAACACTGCCTCCACCTTCTTTGACCCGATGTACTTGGTCGCGGCCGAGAACGTTTCACTGTTGCCAATTGCGCGTAGTTGATTTGCTTGGGTCACTTTGTCGATCACCTTAAACACAGAGCGGACCATTCTGAACTGATGGCGGATCGTCACAGAAGAACGTTGTCTGATTAACTCACATGATTGAGAACGTTTGAGGGTGACCGCAAGTCAAGAAAACCCAGCGTAGAGATATAAAAGCATATCCGGGGCCCGCGAGCGTAAGGGCACAGAAGCACATGAGGTTCAGATGAATGATTAGGTGAACCCCTGTTAGGGGCAAACGGTCGTGGAGGACGGGAAACTGATATTCTGCTATCGTCGCTGCCTCTCTAGCAGATGCAATGCCACTCTTACTACCAGCTCGCACGAAGAAAAAGATCATGAAAGCACTCGAAAAGAGCGTGGCAAAAAAATCGTTGAGGGGACGCTTGCCGAGCAACTCCGGACGACAGTGGTTTTTCCATTGGACATATAAAGCGAGCCCGGTGGCGATCACGCATAGAATGCAGCATGCAACGGCTATCCAGAACCAGATCCGCATGAATGGCTTGATGTTCTTCAACAAGGCGTAATTTGTTGGGTCCAACTTAGTCCTTCTCCGGGCCGCAGTGCCCTCACCTACGTTAGGAAGCAATCATTTGAGCATGCGGCATTCTGATGCCCATCACATCAGCCGCGGTTCCAGCGTACGCAACGAGGGGAGACCAGGATCCAAAGCCTCGTCAGCCAAGTGAGACAACCAGTATGCTCAGCTTCAGCATCGCGAATTCGGGTCGCACAATCCAGATTTACTGCGACGACCTTGGGATTTCTAAGCTTGTCGATGTGTTGAACGGCTTGCGTGGGTCGGGAAGTCACATCCACTTGTGGGGACCTCCTCTCGGACACGACATAAGTACCAAGACCCCATTTGATGAGGCCGCGGTCCCCGAGGTGATCATCAGTCACGGCGGTGACGAGACGCCAGAGCCTTCTCTCTGAGAAAATTGGTATCCCGGTGGTGGGACCATCGCGACCCACGGATTGCATATCCGATGGTGGTGGAACGCCAAGAGCGGCGGAACGGAATTCCAACCTACGGCACAACTGGATAGAAAATTCGTAGTTGGACCTCGCGTTGGTCGGCTATTGGGCCACCTTGCTGAAGTTGGAGAGATCTGATCCCGACGAAGGGGGAGTTGATCGTGTCACGGTCCATGTCACATGGGTCAATGACCCAAGTCGCCACCATTTATCGCGGGTATCCGGCCATGTCGGCGGTTGACTGGGAGAGGCCGCCGGAAAGGGCGTGTTGGCTCTCACGTAGCGCTCCGATCTTGGCTACTTTGGTCACAGGATGTCACCAGCACGCGAGCTTCAGGCCCAGGCCCGCTGGTCTTCCAAGGGAGTATGTTCGAATTGCGCTAACGTCGCTCGTGACGGGCTGATCGTTGCTCCGGGGCAGCCCGAGGCTGCCCCGGGGTCCCAACTCCTCTCAGTCGAGGTAGCTCGCCTTCAGCTCCTGGGCCTTGCCCCAGATGGCGTACTTCTTGCGGAAGTCGAGGTAGTGATCGGCCACCTTTTTAAAAATCGGGTCCTTGGCCAACTCCTCCTGGAGCACCTCGAGCCAAGCCTTCTCGAATGCCGCCAGGTCCTTGTCGCTCCAGCGCTTGACCTGCACTTGGTACTTGGCGCGCATCTCCGCCATGGCATCGAACTGCATGGCTTGGGTCTCGCTATAAGTGAAGGCTATCTGAGCTTCACCTGCAGTCTCGATCATCGCCTTGTAGGCCTCAGGTAGCGCGTCCCAGGCCTTCTTGTTCATCAAGAGTTCTCCACACGAGACCTGTTGATGCCAGCCGGGGAAGTAGTTGAACTTTGCGATCTGAGGGAAGCCGAGCTTGATGTCCATCATTCGCATCGAGAACTCTGTGGCATCGATGACGCCGCGCTCAAGCGCCGGATAGATGTCAGCGGCCGCCAGTAGCTGCGTTGACACGCCAAGCTTCTGCATCACCTGAGCGCCGAGGCCGAAGAAGCGCATCTTCAAGCCCCTTAGCTCCTCAATCGACTTGACTTCTTTGCGGAACCGCCCGGAGGTCTCTGGCCCGATGCAGCTGGCATCCACCGCCACGAGATCATGCTTGGCGTAAATCTCGTCCCGCAGCTTGTTGCCACCACCGTGCCACTTCCAGGCCAGGAACTCCCCCGACGGGGAGCCGAACGGCACCGTGGTGAAGAAGGCCAGCGACGGGTACTTGCCAGTGTGGTAACCGGGCGTCGTCCGGCGCAACTCGATCGAGCCCTTGGACACGGCTTCGAAGCACTCGAGCGGTGGGATGAGGGCACCTGGCTCATAGAACTTCATTTCGAACTTGCCGCCGGACATGCGGTCAATGTTCTTGGAGAAGCGCAGGGCGGAAGGACCAAGGTGAGTGAGCCAGTGCGAAGGCGCTCTGCATCTTGCAACGGATCTTGTCCTGGGCGTTGACATCAGTCGCCAGCACGCTGCACAAGGCCGTCGCGCCTAGCAAGCCCAGCTTATTTAGGTGCTTCCA
>CAWFZX010000030.1:0-93569 GCA_963820375.1 uncultured Alphaproteobacteria bacterium
GGGTACAGACGGAACCAGGCCAGATCAGTGTGATGCGCCACGGCCTTCTCGATCAGGTCATGCGGAATGGAATCAAAGAAAGCTTTGATGTCCAGATCGATCACCCAGTCGGAGACCCAGCATCGCTTCCGCGCCATTCCTACCGCATCCAGCGCCGACTTGCCGGGACGATAGCCATAGGAGTCGGGATGGAAGACCGGCTCCACCACCGGCTCCAGCACCATCTTCACGACCGTCTGCGCCACGCGATCGGCGACCGTCGGAATGCCCAGCGGCCGCGTGCCGCCGCTGTCCTTCGGTATCTCGACGAGCCGCACCGGCGGCGGGAAGTACGAGCCCGACGACATGCGATTCCAGACCTTGTAGAGGTTGCCCTTCAGGTCCTTCTCGAACGCCGCCAGCGACTCGCCATCCACGCCCGCGGCCCCTCGGTTCGCCTTCACCCGCTGGTACGCTTCCCAGACGAGTTGCTTCGGAATGTCATAAGGCTTTGCCTCAGGCATCGGCTCCTCCCATTGCTGGTTGACCCATCCCTCGGCTGAGACCGTTGGGCCCCTTCGCTCCACCCGCATTACCAGGCTTCATCGCTACTACGAGCCCGTCCGCCCCTGCGCCCCGCATCGGTACTCGGCTCCTCATGGGTCCACCACTTGGAGGTCTCCCTTGGCATCGAGGCGACAGGTTCCCACGTTCCGCACAAGAGCCTGTGCTGGGCTCACGCCGCCTTCATGCCGGTCACCGCTCGGACAGTCAGCAGGCATCCTCCCGAGCTTCGTCCCAGGCCAACGACTGGAGCCTGGTTTCGATGACGTCCCTACGCTTTCGACACGTCATCAGCGGTTCACTCGCGTTCGTCTTCCCAGCACATACCTGACGGGTTACGTCCCGCCTTTTCCGGAACGCTCACCACCCCGGCCATTGGGCCGGAGCAGCTTCCGGTGGTTTGGACCCTGATCCTGCAATCCGAGTCCGAGGGGCCCACCCTCATCTCTTGTGCAGCAAGGCTGCTCAGAGTTGGTTTTACATAGCTACCTCCTCTTCGCGCCGTCGTGGCGCACCATCGCCGGCGTAACTTGAGGGGCGAGGGACAGAGCTGCCGACTGCCCAAGATAACGAATGATAGCAACAAGGTTGCGCGGACCAAACGGGCAACGCCGGGCGCACGGTCCACCGCCCACCGTTGCCCCGCCGCGCTCGGCTGCCGCGCGCCACTTTCCCCTCTGGCGGGGGTGCTCGGCCGCCAAACGGGAGGCTCCAATAGAGCCTTTGCTGAGCTCCCCGCCGCTGGCCTCGACCCGGCGGCTCCGCCGGGCGCTCCCCGCCATGTGCCGACCGGCGGCGAGGCCCTCCGCAGCCATCGCTAGTGGCAGGCATGGGGTGCTCGATCCAGCGTGAAGACGGGGATCTAACCTCCCTGCTGGGCCTGCGCAATTTCGTGGCGGACCTGTGTTTCAAATCACTGCGCGCATCGCCAAACCGTCCCAGCATCAGTCTCGGTGATGACGGCTGGCAATGGTGTCGACTGCATCGCTTGTAAAGATGGAGATGTCCCCCATGAAGACCATCCTCTCTGCGCTGATTGCGCTTTCGGCTCTGGCCGGTTCGGTCAGCACGGCCGCTGCAAACGTCGATGCGAAGACCTTTTACGACCAGGTGGATCGCGATCGCTTCTGATCGATCGGCACGACACGGGGCGGCGCCGGATGCGCTTGGCAGCCTGGCCGGTCATCCTTCTCGGACGTGTTACAGGAGCGAGATTGTTCGCCGCGGTGAAGGCCCGCTGATGGGCAACCTGCGCAGGGCAAGCGGCTTGCTCAGGTACGCCTTATTTGGGGGCTGGAGTGCACAAGCAAACGAGTGCACTCCGACACCACCGGCACCAACGAGCAGGAGACGGCGCCATCGGCAGACTGTTGCGGAAAACCGGTGCGGCGCGGTTTGGCGCACGGTGGCCCACGCTGCCGCTCGCGCGTTGACTTTCGGGTTGCAATCGAGCCGGTCCGCGTAACGCGGCAATTGCCAATTGCAATCAGGCTCGAGGCGACGTCTGCCGCATAGCCCTTGGCCTAGTCCGGCCCTTACGAACCATTCTCGGGAGCTGACAATGACGGTTATCCTCGTCACACAGGACATCGGCTGGCAGGGGCGGGAGATTGCCGCGAGCATCGCGGCCGGCCTCGGTCTCGAACTCGTCTCCGAGGAGCAGCTCGGGGAGCTTGTCGCTGCGCGCATGCAAATCGACCAAGGCGCATTTCGGCGCCTTATTGCCGGCTCGTCCCCCCTATTCACGCGATGGCTGGGCGAGCGACGACGGCTTGCCTGGCATACCGGCAACGAGATTGCCAAGCTGGCCGAGCGTGGCGATGTCGTTGTCCATAGCTGGAACTCAATTGGATCCTCGTGCGCTATCCAGCACGGCATTCATGTGCACATTGGCCATCCCACCCGGATCGCTCGCCAGGCCGGCCGCATCCACACCTGCCAAGCCACGATCCGCCTGATGGATCGATCGCCGGCACGGGCGTGGGGACTGGCTTGCGGGCGAGAGCCGGACATTGTCTGCGATCTTGGGCTCGCCCCGGCGCCGCAATCCGTAGCCGTCTGCGTGCATCACCTGCGGCAGCTGGCATTTGACTTGCCCGGGGCGTCCGATCGATCTTCCCGACCGGATCTTGCTTCAGGCTTTGTTGCTGTGGGCAGAGGCACCGATGATGCCAAGCCCTGGAGCCGCGTGCGCGCGAGACAGGCTTTGGAGGTTGAAATTGGTTGGCATCGCATGCCGCTGGCCGGCGCGGCCTCCAGCGAGCAAGCGATCGCCCAGATCGAAGAGCATTTGCAGGGCAAAAACGCAGCGCCTGCACCCTGCAAACAGAGGCTGCCGTTGCCGCCAGGTATCCTGTAGGCTGCGCTGAGCTCAGTCCTTGGATGGGCTTGCCGCAATCTCGGCCAAGCCGTCCTCGTCCGTGATGACGATTTGCTGGTCGTTGACCGCTAGGACATTTGCGTCCCGCAGTCGACCGAGCTGCCGGCTGACATTCTCACGTGAAATACTCAGATAGTTGCCGAGCTCAGTTTGCGACATGGTCAACTGCAGACGCACACCGCTCTTGCTGGTGCGACCGTGTTGGCGAGCAAGCCGCAATAGGCCCCGCGCGGTACGCGCTCGCATCTCCAGAGTGTTGTCCTCGATAATCGCCGACGCCGATCGCAGCTTCTCGCACAGGATCTGGATGATCTCCAGGAGCGCAGTCGGATGTGCCGTCAAGGTGGGGAGCAGATCACGCGCATGAACCGCGAACACCTCGCACGGCTCCAGAGCACCGGCATCGGCGGTGCGCTCATTGCCATCGAGCGCACCAATTTCGCCAGTGATGTCACCCACTCCAAGGAAGTTCAGCACCACTTCCTTACCATCGACATTGACATTACTGACTTTGATCCGGCCCGCCAGCAGCACCATCACGCTGTCACCGGGCTCGCCACGGCGAAAGATGACATCGCCTTTGGCAAACTTCTTGGTGTGGCCACGGCGGATCAGGGCGTCGAGCGCTGCGTCGGGAAGTCCGCCAAAAAAGGTATTGTTCCTGAGAAAGGGACGAATTCGCTCGATCAATGACGGGTCAGCGCTCATGCTCTTTGCCGAGGTTTTTTGCCGCGAAAGGCCTCAGCGCGCATGCTCTGTGCGCCAGAGGGCCGGACCAACGCTCGCAACCCTTGCTTGCGTTAGTATGCGTCAAGCGCCCGCGCAATGCCATGCCCAAACCGATTGGCCGTTAACGCCAGCGCCGGCAAGGGCGGGAAGTCCACGCACTCCCAGTTGCTGAACGGCAGCCGGTCGCGGCCGAGGGCAATTGGGGGGCATGGCGGCGGGACCGGGCGGCCATTGGCGGGTCCCGCATCGCAGCATCGATTGCCACTAACGGGGCGAGACTTTTTGACCTAGGATTGATGCCGACGGGATGCCGAGTGCGCACGCGGATGAGACCGTACCGTCCGACCCATAACAACGATAGCGGCGCGTTCCGAGCTCCCGTCTAGAAGGGAGAACTCATGATGCGCACGACTAGCCCGACGCGACGCCGCTTTCTTGCCACCAGTGCAGCCTCCAGTGTCATGGTTGCCATGCCCCACGTCCGCGGGGCACATGCCGCGGGCAAGCTCTCGGTGGGTCTGTGGGATCATTGGGTCCCTACGGCCAACGCCGTCAGCACGGCCCTCATCGAGGAGTGGGCGGCAAAGGAGAGGATCGAAGTCCAGATCGACTACATCACCACGCAAGGCAACAAGCTGTTGCTGACGGAGCAGGCCGAGGCCCAGTCGAGAACGGGCCACGACGTCTTTACCTTCCGCTGTTGGGGACCGGCCGATCATGCCAAGCTGCTCGAGCCGCTCGACGACGTGATGGAACCGCTCATCAAACAGAATGGTGTCGCCAACGCGACCGCACACTATCTTGGCAAGTCCGAAGGCCGCTGGGTTGCGGTACCGGCGACAAGGGGCAGCAACGTTAAGGGACCGTGCTCGCGCATCGACCTGATGAAGAAACATGCCGGCATCGACGTCCAGGCCATGTATCCGGCCGGCGGCGAGCCGAAGGCTGAGGGTTGGACGCTGGACACGTTCCTTGCGGCTGCCCAGGCGTGCCAGAAGGCGGGCTTTCCATTTGGTATCGGCCTCGGCACCACGACGGATTCCGTCGACAGCGCCGGCGCGATCTTCGACGCCTTTGGCGCCCAGCTGGTTGACGCGCGGGGCACGCTTACCGTCAAGACTGACGCGGTGCGCCAAGCACTCGACTACTACGCCCGACTGGCGCGCTTCTTTCCCTCGGACGCGCCGGCGTGGGATGATGCCTCCAACAACAAGTATCTGATTGCGGGCAAGGGCTCGTTGATCCTGAACCCGCCAAGCGCGTGGGCGGTGGCAAAACGCGACGCCCCCCAGATTGCCGAGCAGTTATGGACCCATGGCATGCCGGCCGGACCAAAAGGCCGCTTCACGCCGTGTATCCCTTATTTCTGGGGCATCTGGTCGTTCGGCAAGAACAAGTCGGCGGCCAAGAGCCTGCTGACGTACCTATCGCAACCCGCTGCAATCGAGAAGATGGTGGCTGCGAGCCAAGGCTTCGATATCCCGGCATTTGCCAATCTGACGACGCTGCCGACCTGGGCCGAGGAGGGACCACCCAAGGGAACGCTCTACCACTATCCAAACCGGCACGAGCATCAGATCGTATCGATCGCAGGCGCGCCAGCACCACCGAAGATCGCCGTTCAGATCTATGTGCAAGGCATCATGACCAAGATGACCGTGCGCCATCTGCAGGGCGAGCCGATGGAAAAGACGCTAGCGTGGGCCGAAACCGAGGTGGAAGGATTTCTGCGCACCTAACATCAGCCGCGCTGGCTCGAGCAGCGTGTCGGACCACGGCTGGCGATGGCCAACGGCCGCCCTGAGGCTCGAGCCTGGTGCGTCGGCGGGGCCAAGGGTCGCAATCTTCCCGACCCTGGCCAGGCCAGCGCCTGCGCTCGGTAGGCTGGCAGGCAGCCCGCGCCAGGAGCTCGAGCCTGCGCAAAGCTCCCCCGCGAACGTCCTTGCACGGAAACTCCCGGTGCCGACCGGCATTGGACTGCGGCGAGCCCGGCGTGCGCATTCAATTCGAGCCCGGGATTGGGATCGGCGGCACCGGCTGGGCTAAGCCGGCCCCCTGACGGGACGGCGCCCCTTCAGGGCTGATGGATGCAGCGCGCGCCCTCAAAAAGGGTCCGCGTGAGGGATGCACCCCCTTCTTTCCGGAGGCGCCGATGCTGAGATCGGCTTGCCCGTGTGCAGTCCTAAGTCTATGGAGTACTGGCGATCCTCAAAATAGCATCCGGTCGGCTAGCAACTTCGTCACGCGGGCTTCATGAGCGGAGATTACATCGTTCAGACAAGCGGCCTGAGTAAGGAATTTAGGGGTTTCACCGCCGTTAAAAACGTTGACCTCAAGGTGCGCCGCGGCACCATCCACGCCCTGATCGGCCCCAACGGTGCCGGCAAGACCACCTGCTTCAACCTCATTAGCAAGTTCTTGCAGCCCACGGCCGGCCGCATCCTCTACCGGGGCCATGACATCACCAATACGCAACCGCACGCCGTCGCCCGCATGGGCCTGGTGCGTTCCTTCCAGATCTCGGCCGTGTTCCCCCACCTCTCGGTGCTGGAGAACGTCCGCATCGCCCTGCAACGCGCGCTCGGCACGTCGTATCATTTTTGGAAGGCGGAGCGCTCGGTCGAGGTACTCAATGGTCGTGCCGCCGAGCTGCTCGATTGGGTGGGAGTCAAGGCCTATGCAGATCTCCCCGCCGTGGCGCTGCCCTATGGCCGCAAGCGCGCCCTTGAGATCGCCACGACGCTCGCGCTTGATCCTGAGGTTCTGCTGCTGGACGAGCCGATGGCCGGCATGGGCGCCGAGGATATCCAGCGCACGTCGGCCTTGATCCGGCGCGTCGCGCAAGACCGCACCGTGCTGATGGTCGAGCACAACCTGTCCGTGGTCGCGGATCTGTCGCAATGGATCACGGTGTTGGCGCGCGGCGAGATTCTAGCCGAGGGCAGCTACGCAGAGGTGTCGAAGAACCGGCAGGTGATCGAAGCCTATATGGGGACAGGTGATGGCTGAGACGCAGCTTAGCGTCCGCGACCTGCACGGTTGGTACGGTGAAAGCCATGTGCTCCACGGCATGAGCTTTGATGTAAACCTTGGCGAGGTCGTCACATTGCTCGGCCGTAACGGCGCCGGCAAGACGACCACCATGCGCGCCATCATGGGGATGCTGGCGAACCGCAAGGGTTCGATCAAATTCCAGGGAGAGGAGTTGATCCACCTGAAGTCGAACCGCATTGCCCGACATGGCATCGCCTACTGTCCCGAGGAGCGCGGCATTTTCTCCAGTCTGAGTGTTTGGGAGAATCTGTTGTTGCCCCCGAGGATTAAAAAGAACGGCGGCATCCCGCTTCCTGAAATCTACAAGCTCTTTCCTAATCTTGAGACCCGCTCCTCAAGCCAGGGAACCAAGCTGTCGGGTGGCGAGCAGCAGATGCTGGCCATCGCCCGCATCCTGCGCACCGGCGCCCAGTTTTTATTACTGGACGAGCCCACCGAGGGCCTGGCGCCCGTCATTGTGCAGCAGATCGGAAACACCATCAGCATGCTCCGCCGGCAAGGCTTCACCATTCTGCTGGTGGAACAAAACTTCCGCTTCGCCGCAACTGTCGCCGACCGTCACTACGTGGTCGAACATGGGCGGGTGATCGACATGATCCCCAACTCCGCCCTCGCGGCCAGCAAGGAAAAACTACAGACCTATCTCGGTGTCTAAGGCAAGAAGGAGCAACCAATGCG
The DNA here is from genome assembly GCA_963820375.1 of uncultured Alphaproteobacteria bacterium. Classification (GTDB taxonomy): domain Bacteria; phylum Pseudomonadota; class Alphaproteobacteria; order Rhizobiales; family Hyphomicrobiaceae; genus AWTP1-13. The sequence continues at coordinate 7,385 of CAWFZX010000030.1, forward strand.
ACGTAATTTGCAGGCAGTGGTGGCCGCAGCAGCCCTGTGCATGGCGGCTGGCTCGGCCGAGGCGCAATACAGTGATGGCGTCATCAAGCTCGGCGTGATGAACGACCAGTCCGGCACCTACTCAGACCTTTCGGGTCAAGGGTCGGTATGGGCGGCAAAGAAGGCGATCGAGGATTTTTGCAAGGCGAACAAGTGTCACGACAAGATCGAGGTGGTGTTCGCCGACCACCAGAACAAGCCGGACGTTGGCTCCAACATCGTGCGGCAGTGGTTCGACGTCGACAAGGTCGATGCTGTTGTGGATGTGCCAACCTCCTCGGTGGCACTCGCTGTCAACACCATTACCAAGGAGAAGAACAAGGTGTTTTTGGTGTCGGGCGCCGCCGCCTCCAACTTGACAGGCAAGGACTGCAGCCCCAACACCATCCACTGGACCTATGACACATGGGCGCTAGCCAACGGCACGGGCCAAGCGATCGTCAAGACCGGCGGCGACAGTTGGTTCTTTCTCACCGCTGACTATGCCTTTGGCCACGCCCTCGAACGCGATACCGAAGCCGTGGTTGTCAAGAATGGCGGCAAGGTCCTGGGCAAGGTACGGCACCCCTTTCCGGCGCAGGACTTCTCCTCCTTCTTGCTGCAGGCGCAGGCATCGAAAGCCAAGATCATCGGCCTGGCCAACGCCGGTGCCGATACCACCAACGCCATCAAGCAGGCGGCAGAATTTGGCATCGTCAGTGGCGGGCAAAACCTGGCCGGTCTCCTGGTTTTCATTACCGATGTGCATGCGCTCGGGCTGAAGACAGCGCAGGGCCTCATCTTCACGGAGGCCTGGTATTGGGATGCCAATGATGCCAACCGTGCGTTCGCCAAGGAGTTCGGTGCCGCCAACAAAGGCAACATGCCGACCATGGTGCAGGCAGGGGTCTACTCGGCGGTGACGCACTACCTCAAGGCCGTGCACGAACTAAAAAGCGATGCCGACGGCGCCTCCGTAGTTGCCAAGATGAAATCCATGCCCACCGACGACAAGCTGTTCGGCAAGGGCACGATCCGGCAGGATGGCCGCAAAATCCATGACATGTACCTGTTCGAAGTGAAGAAGCCGGAGGAGAGCAAGGGTCCCTGGGACTACTACAAGACCCGTGCGACGATCCCGGCCGATCAGGCGTTTCGGCCGGTCAATGAGGGTGAGTGCCCGCTGGTAAAATAACTCTTCAAGGTCCCCGAGTCGGCGCAGCGCCGGCTCGGACCATTTTTCGGCAGAGAAGAGAACCGCCGCGCCATGTTCGAGCTCATCGGCGTACCGCCGCAGGCCTTATTCGGACAGCTGCTGCTGGGCCTGATCAATGGCGCATTCTATGCCCTGTTGTCGCTCGGCCTTGCGGTCATCTTTGGCCTGATGAATGTCATCAACTTCACGCACGGCGCGCAATACATGATGGGCGCCTTCTGTGCCTGGATGCTGCTCACCTATGCCGCTATCCCGTATTGGGGGGCTCTTGTTCTGGCCCCCATTATCGTCGGCCTGTTCGGCGTGCTGATCGAGCGCTTGTTTATCTCGCGCCTCTACCACCTCGACCACCTCTACGGCCTGCTTCTCACCTTCGGCTTGGCGCTGATCGTGGAGGGCTTGTTCCGTCGCGAGTACGGCATTTCCGGGCTACCCTACTCCAATCCGATTCCGGGCGGCACCAACCTGGGCTTTATGTTCCTGCCCTGGTATCGGGGTTGGGTCGTCCTGTTCTCGCTTAGCATCTGTCTTGGCACCTGGTTTCTGATCGAGAAGACGCAGCTTGGCGCCTACCTGCGCGCCGCCACCGAACGTCCGGACCTCGTGCAGGCGTTCGGCATCAACGTCCCGCGCATGATTACCTTGACCTACGGCTTCGGCGTGGGACTAGCCGCGCTTGCCGGTGTGCTGGCTGCGCCAATCTATTCGGTCAACCCCGTGATGGGGGCCAATCTCATCATCGTAGTTTTCGCCGTGGTGGTAATCGGCGGCATGGGCTCCATTATGGGTTCAATCGTCACCGGCTTCGGCTTGGGCGTCGTCGAGGGCCTGACAAAAGTCTTCTATCCTGAAGCCTCCAACACGGTCATCTTCATCATCATGGCGATCGTGCTCATGCTGCGACCCCAGGGCCTATTCGGAACTCAGAAGTGACGACGCGGTAGTGACAATGCAACGCGCACCAAGCTGGGACTTGAGGGTGTTTGCCGCCCTCGTTGCACTAGGCTTGTTCGCCCCACTCCTCGTCTACCCCCTATTCCTGATGAAGGTGCTGTGCTTTGCCTTGTTCGCCAGTGCCTTCAACTTGCTGATCGGTTATGTGGGGTTGCTCTCTTTCGGCCACGCGATGTTCTTCGGTTTCGCCGCTTATGTGGCCGGGCATCTCGCCAAGGTTGGAACGGTGAGTTTGCCCTACTGGTTGCCCTTGCTCGGATGGAAATGGATTGTCATCGCCATACCACCGCTCACTCCGGAACTCGCCATCCTCGGCGGCACGTTGACTGCGGCCCTGCTCGGTCTGATCGTTGGCGCCATCGCCATTCGCCGCCAGGGTATTTACTTCGCAATGGTCACCTTGGCCCTGGCGCAGATGCTATTTTTTCTGTGCGTGCAGGCAAAATTCACCGGCGGCGAAGACGGCATCCAGGCCATCCCGCGTCGGCCGATCTTGGGTCTTGTCGATGTCGGCAATGACCTCACGTTCTACTATGTCGTGTTGGCGATCTTCTGCGCCGGCTTCCTTATTATCTATCGCACCATCCATTCGCCATTCGGGCAAGTATTGAAGGCTATCCGCGAGAACGAAACGCGCGCCATTTCGCTAGGCTATGCCGTCAGCCGCTTCAAGCTGATCGCCTTCGTGATCTCCGCAGCGCTGGCGGGTCTCGCTGGCGCCACCAAGGCCATGGTGTTCCAACTCGCCTCTTTGACCGATGTTACCTGGCAAATGTCAGGGGAGGTGGTGTTGATGACCTTAGTGGGCGGCATGGGTACAGTCTTTGGTCCCGCCGTCGGCGCGGCCATCATCATCTATATGCAAAACTACCTCGCGGGCTTCGGCGAGTGGGTGTTGGTCATTCAGGGCACCATCTTCGTCGTCGCCGTCCTGCTATTCCGGCGCGGCATCGTCGGCGAGCTCGTCGCCCTCCTCACGCGGCGTGCCGGCAAGGCGGTTGCAGGTGCCGAGACGGGGGAACTGGTGAAGCCAGCCGAGTAGCACGCGCAATCTTGGCCGGGCGGTATCGGCAGGCAGAGCAAGATGCCTGCCAATGACGGCACCAACGAGCGCTGCAAGGCCCGGGCCGGCCGCGACCACAGGACACACGCCAGACGAGGCGGGGTTCGGCAAACCTGCACCATGGGTTGAGTTGGCCGGTCGGTGCCACGCCATGTCGCCAGCCGACGCTGCGCGGATGTGCGACCATCGACCAAGCCTCGCTACGGCCGCAAGAGCCAGCCGCCACTAGCGCGCGCCAAGCCTGCGCAAGCGATCGCCGGCCTCCGCCGCGCCGAGTTCGGCCGCGCGGTCGTACCATTTGCGAGCGGCCGCAGCGTTTGCCTGCAGGCCGACGACTTTGGGCTTGGTAAGCTCGTTGCGATCGTAGGTGGTTGCCAACGCCATGGCGCCTTGCGACAGTCCCATGTCGGCGGCGCCTTCAAAGAACCTGCGCGCGGCATCGACGTCGCCGCGTTCGACCAATTCCAAACCCTTGCTGTAGAGATGGAGCGCCTGTTCGCGTTCGGCAGTATTCGCACCGTCTTGGCGGGGCCGTGCCGGTGCGGCCGCGCGAGGCGCTGACGACGGCTGGCTGGTGGCGATCACCAACGTCGTTTTCGCCTCTGCGACGACGTTTCCTTCTAGGCTGACGAGATCAACAACGATCTCGGAGGAACCCTGCGCGCCGATCGGCACGATCGCTGCGAGAGCCGGCAGCACAGAAAAACACGCATTTTCTCAAAGCGCTCACCCTCGTCGAGCCGCGTAGAAAGATCGAGTGCGGCTGTCATCAGTGGACCGGCCAGCAGCCGCTGGGTCATCAATGTCACGGTGCCGAGATTGGCATCGTTCTTGGTTTGGCCGAGCAACAGTTGATCAGGCTCGGTCCTTTGGCGGCTGCCTCAAGCTTGGCGGACGTCCCAGGCGGCGGCCTTTGCGCCATGGCGACGTCGCCACAACACAAGAGGCAGCCGGGCGCCAGAAACCACGCGCAGATAGGCAACGTTCCCTCCACGGTGGCGCCCAGAAACGCCATGGCGCGAAAGAGACAAACGTTTAGCAGGACCCCCAGCGCTGCCGCGGAGCCGGCGGCGAAGTGACAGGCAGCGTGCGTGGTTGAAGCCGCGCAATCATTTATAGTATCGGCCTCAAGCTATGCAGCGATTGTGTCAGGCGATGATTAGTCGCCGGCATGCCTCGACCGAGGCGCAGCAGAAGTTGTCTGTGCACCTACAGTCTTTTTCGAAGCGTCGCTTTTGCCGCCGCGCGTCAGTTAATCGTTGCGGAACGATGCGATCAGGGCATCGACCTCTTGCTGGTCTGGCCCCTTGCTGCGCGCATTGACGCGCGGGCCGGTGCTGTAGCCGATCCACAATACGATCTCATCCGGCCTCGGTGCATCGTGGATCAGCACCGGCGTGGAATCGACCGCATCGAGGTCCCAGCCGGCGTCGAGCGGCCCGTAGAGCAGATCGACGCTGGTGCCGGGCGGACCGACTTTGGCGTGGCCGGGTATGATCACGCGGCCGCGCCTGATGCTGCGCCGCATGGCCATACCGAGGCGCGGATGGATCATTGCCGCACCGTGCTCTAGATCGCCGCCGGTCCCCACCAACGCCGCCTTGGTATAGGAGCGCAGCTGCGCCGGGCCGGCGCCGAGCGTGGCCAACGCCGTCTTGGTGAGCGAGACACCGAACTCCAGTGAATAGTCGATGAGAGGTTTCAGGTCGGCATCAGCAGCCTTACCCGCCAGCGGGTTTTTGAAGACGGCGGCAATCGCCACGCGCCGCAAGGGCGGAGTGGCCCGGGCACCGTACTCGCTGTTGATCTCCTCGATGAGGGTGACGGTCTTGCGGATCTCCATGTTGGCTCCCTTTGTTCGATCGCCGCCTCGTGCCGTCTGATGTTGCGAACGCAGCTAGCGTCATGAGGCGGTGTACGCGGTGCTGCGCAAAAGCCAACTTGTCGTTCGGCGGGCCGATAGAGGCAAACGGCCAGCAAACCGAGGGTGGGGTTTGGGCTATGGCGGAAGCTAGGCGATCGTCGCCGGCGCTGCAGGGACATCAAATTACCTTGCGTTGCCGCAGCTCCTTGAGTTCGGCGGGCGAGCAGCCGAGCCACTCTTGATAGATCGCCTCGCTATCGGCGCCGTGTACTGGCGCGGATCGGAGCGCGACCTTGGTGTCGGACATCCGCAGGGGCCAGCCCGGCACCGTGACGGAGCCGCGCACCGGGTGCTCGATGGTCTGCATCATGCCGCGCGCATGCAGATCCGGATCGTGCAACAGCTCGAGGGTGTTGAGAACAGCACCGCAAGGGACGCCCGCTCCGGCGATGGTTGCCATCACCTCCCGCTTCGTGTGTTTCGAGGTCCATTGCGTAATCGCCGCATCAACGGCTGCCTGGTTCTTGGCACGGGTAGGTCCGTCGCTCATGCGCGGATCGGCCAGCAGGTCTGTCCGACCAATGGCATGCGTGAGACGGCGCCAATGCTCCTCGTTTCCCCTGGAAGCGAAAATGTAACACCAATCGTCAAGCCCGCCGGGCGCGCACTTGTAAAGGCCGCCCGGGGCGGTGCCGACGACGCCGTTGCCACCGCGCGGCAGGACGTCAGCACGGGCAGCTTGGCGGCTCATTGGCGTGCGGCAGTAATTCAGCATTGCGTCACGCATGGCGATCTGGACGTGCTGGCCGCGACCGGTCGTCACGCGTTGATAGAGGGCGGCAAGTATGCCCATGGCGCACAACATGCCGGTTCCAGTATCGCCGATGGTCGCGCCCGGCCGGATAGGCGGACCATCCGGATGGCCATTCACGCCCATGGTACCGCCCATCGCCTGGGCAATCATGTCGAACGACAGATAATTCGCGTGCGGGCTTTCCGGTGCGAAACCCTTGACCTGGGCGAAGATCAAGCGCGGATTGATCTCACTGAGGCGTGGGTAGTCGAAGCCCAGTCGCGCAAAAGTGCCCGGTGCCATGTTTTCCACGAGTACGTCCGCCTTGGCGACCATCCGCGTCAGCAGCGCCTTACCTTCGTCGGTCTTGAGGTTGCAGGTGATGCTCCGCTTATTGAGATTGTAAAAAATGAAATAGTGGGAGTCGGCATCGGCACGATCGCTGAATCCCCAGCGCCCCGGCTCGCCACGATTGGGTTCTTCTACCTTGACGACATCGGCGCCGAGGAAGGCCAGCGCTTCGGTGCAGGATGGCCCCGCCTCGAACTGCGTGAGGTCGAGAACCTTGATGCCCTGCAGCGCCGGAACTTTGTTAGATGTCGTCTCTTGTTTGGCGGCCTCATCTTGCATTGCTTTCCCTCCCACAACGATCAGTGAGCTCGGCCGACATCGGAGACGTCGCTTCTCTTCGAGCTCGCCTCGGCTTCGCCGGCATAACGATTTATTACCGCAAATGGTGCGAGCGCGAGTTTGCATGGCTTGCCCAGCATCGCCTCGGCGATGAGGGCTCCGCTATAGGGCCCCATGGTTAGTCCGCTGGGGCCCAGACCATTGGCAACAAACAAGTTGTCTACGCCCGGCACCGGTCCCAGCTTCGGACGATTGTCATGGGCGATGGGCCGAAAACCGATGCGGATTTCGTGCAGCGTCCAGGCTGCAAGACCCGGTGCAACGGCAAGCCCGGCGTTCAGCACCTCGGCAACACCTTGCGCCGTCGTGCGATAGTCGAAACCGGAATTGGTCTCGCGGCTCGCGCCGACGACGACGCGAGCATCCTCAAAGGCCAGCAAATAGTAGTTGCTGAGCGGCAGCAACACGGGCCAGCGAGCGGTATCTGTGCCGGGCAGCCGCAGGTGGACGATCTGGCCACGTTGCGGTGTCACAGCAAGATGCACGCCAATGCGCGCAAGTATGTTTGGCGCCCAGGCCCCGGCCGCCACCAGCACGCCATCGGCCTGGATCAGCTCGCCATCGACACGCACGCCCACGGCACGATCCCCATGGCAGACAAGCTCCGCCGAACCGCACAGCCAACGCGTCTGCCGCTTCACCGCCGCGCGCTTGAGCGCAGCGGTGACCCGGCGACCATCGACGCGGGCGCCACCCGACACGAACAGGGCAGGTTGATCTGGTCGCAACGGCGGAAATAGTGCGCAAGCCTCCGCAGGGGAGAGGCGTGCAATGTGCCCCGCCTCCGGCGCATCGGCGGCGCGCGCCCGCGCCCGTCGCTCGGCCGCGTCGAGTTCGCGCGCATCTGGGGGAACGTAGAGGCCGCCGACGCGAGCGTAGCCGAGATCATGCTCGCCATCCTCGCCGAGCAAGGCGATGAGGTGGTGATAGTAGCGCGCGCCAGCGGCAAGCAGCTGATAGCTCGCCGCATCTTCGGTCGCAGAACCCCATGGGCAGACGATGCCGGCGCCCGCGGCCGTGGCCCGGCCCTCGTCGGCGCGGTCGACCAGCGTCACCTTGCAGCCCTCGCGCGCCAAGTGATAGGCGGCGCTGGCACCAAGGATGCCGGCACCGACCACGACGACGTTCATAGTATACCTCGGTCACTCCGCCTTGTTGCTATCGAAGCACGGTGATCTGTCTTTGCGACCTCCCACATTCGGCAATCAGCACAAAGGGGCGAGCTTTGCTCGGTCATCTGAGCACAGGCTCCCCCGAGCACGCGGCGACCGAGCCTTCGCCGACAAAGACCCGGCAGATTCGCCGTTGCCGGCACTGCCGTTCAGGCGCTGCGCCACCGGTCCCGCCCGGTCCCGGCTCAAGTCGTCAGCCAGCCAAACTCCTGCGGCTTGCGGCCGGCCGTGTGGTGGAGTTTGACGTTGACCAGCGCTGGGCCATTGAAGTCCATGGCTTCGTCGAGCGCAGCGCGCAGGTGCTTGGGATCCTCGACATACCAGCCCTTGCCACCGAAGGCCTCCATCATTCGGTCGTAGCGGGCACCGACGGTCAGCGATCGCGGCGGGCTCTGGAAGCGGTCCTTAGGCAGTTCCTCGATGCCACTACCGATGCCGCCATTGTTGAGCACCACCACCTTGACGGGCAGCCGATAACGGCAGGCCGTCTCGATTTCCATGCCGGAAAAGCCAAGTGCCGAGTTCCCCGACACCGAGATAATGGGCCGATCGGGGTGCACTACGGCAGCTGCGATGGCAAAGCCCATGCCGATGCCCATGGTGCCGTAGGTGCCGGCGTCGAGCCGCAGCCGCGGTTGGGCGTTGGGGAGCTGGGTGCGACCGATATCCATGGTGTTGGCGCCTTCACCAATAATGACGGCGTTCCCCGGTGCCCAGGCGCGAATGTCCTTGAGGGCACGGTAATAGTTGGTGGGGCTGCTATTGTCGTCGATCATGGGCTGGATTGATTTGGCATTATCGGCCGTTTTCTGCGCAATCGCCAGGCGCCAGGCGGTATCGGCCGGATAGAACCATTGGCGATGTTCGAGAGCCTTGTTGAGTTGGCCGACGATCGCCTTGCCATCGCCGACCAGGGCCACCTCCGTCGGCACGTTGTTGCCGATAGCTTCCGGGGCGATGTCGAGTTGCACGACGCGCACCTTCTTGGCGAAGCGCGGCGGCAGACCGTAATGCATGATCCAGTTGAAGCGGGCACCCATGAGAAAAACGACATCGGCCTCTTTCAGCGCATGGCTGCGGGCGGCACCGACAGACAACGGATGATTGTCATCGAGCACCCCTTTGCCCATAGGTGAAGCCAGGAAGGGCAAGCGCGTGCGTTCGATAAAGGCGCGCACCTCATCCTCCGCCCGCGACCACGCCATTCCCTTGCCGACGATGACAAGCGGTCGCTCGGCGGATTGCAAGGCATTAAGCGCCTTATCGATGTCCTCCGGCATCGCCTGGGTGCGCGGGGGATCCGGGCAGCGCGACGGAGCAGCGATCTTCTCGTCGTCGACCTCACCTCTGATGATATCGTCCGGCATGTCGAGATAGCTCGCACCCGGGCGTCCGTAGATCGATTGCCGGACGGCCAGCTCGACGTAGAACGGAATCCGATGCGTGTGCTCAACCGCATGCGCAAATTTGCAGAACGGCGACGCGATCTGCACCTGGCGCTCTTCCTGGAAGCCGCCCATGGCGTTCTGATAAGTCGGAGAGGCACCACCAATCATGATCATCGGCCAGCAATTCTGCTGGGCGTTGGCGAGACCGGCGAGGCCATGCACGACGCCCGGCCCGGAGACGGTCAGGCAGGCACCGGGCCGTCCCGTGAGGTAGCCGGCCGCTTGCGCCGCGTAAGAGGCGGCCTGTTCGTTGCGCATGCCGATATAAGTGATGCCGACCTTTTGCGCGGCGGCGGCGATCGGCTGCACGGGAAAGCCAACGATCCCGAACATGTACTCGACACCCTGCTGCTTGAGGCTCTTTGCCATTAAGGTGGCGCCGTCGACCTTACTCATGGATTTCTCCCGTGCATGTTGTCGCCAAGACTACACGTGCCTGCCCCGGCGGCAACAATCGCTTTTCGCGAGCGCAGCAGCGGCGTGGCGCCGCCCTCGCGGTCCCATGCCGCTGCCTGGGATTGGTCGCCGCCTAAATTGGGCCGCAGGGGCCTTGCGCAACCGGGCGAGGAGATCGTCCGCCATGGCGCCGTCGCTGGCTCGGGCAGTCGGCACTTTGCCACGATCTTTTCGGCGACGGCGCTGGCTCTGTCGCTTTACAGCCTTTGGGAGAGCTCGCTGAGGCCGGCCGACATCCACGTCTATGTGCCGCCGGCGGAACAGGCCCATGATACCCCCCCTTACACATTGAGCCGCCCACCCCAGCAGGCGGCCGGTGATACAGTACGCGGCACCCTACCAGAACTCCAACTTTGAGATGATCGCCATTCCCGTCACGGTTGCCAACGAAGGTGCGCAGACCGGCACCCTGCTCTCGATGGAGCTGGCCGTGACCGATCCCCGCACGAACGAGACCAAGCACTTTTACGGTGCTGACTTCGGGCGCTGGACGATGGAGCGGACCCGCAGCGGTGCGTATCAGCCCTTCGCGCCGATTTCGCTGGCTGGCCACACGAGCCGGACAGAGAGAGTCTTGTTCTATACACGCGGCGAACAGGAGCGGCCCGAGCAACTGATCCAGGAACCGGGCACCTACCGCTTTGCTCTGCGATTGGAAGAGGCCTTCAGTGACGACGGATTGCTCGCTCGTTTTTGGCAGCGACGCCCGCCAACCGTTACCTTCGAGCGCGATCTTCGCACCTATGACGCGCGCGCCTTCAACAATGCAACGCTGCCGCTTTACGCCAAGGATTGGCGTTCGGCGATGAGCCAAACGCCGAAATAAAGCATGCATCGCGGCGCCGCTGGCGACCCTTGTCGAGGCCGCCAACGCGAGATGGTGCCAAAGCCGGCGGCCAATGCCGACCGCAGTGTCATATCGCTCTTGTGCGCGCAGGTCGCTGCCCACTTGCCTTCGGCCTACAGACGGCCAAGGCCGGTTTGGCTAGCAACGCATGGCTCGACTTTGGCGCCTCGGCAACCGATGATGCGACGGCTCGACAAGGAACAAGGGGGGAGCATGGCCGGCAATCTCAACTTTGAGGAGCTGATCGCCGCGGTCAAGGCGGCAGCAATCGACACCGTTCTGGTATGCATGGTCGATATGCAGGGTCGCTTGATCGGCAAGCGCTTTCAGGCCGAATACTTCCTCGACAGCGCGCACACAGAGACGCATGGCTGCGACTACCTGCTCGCCAACGACATCGACATGGAGCCGGTGCCGGGCTATGCGGCGGCGAGTTGGGAGAAAGGTTACGGCGATTTCGTGCTCAAACCGGACCTCTCCACCTTACGCAAACTACCCTGGCTCGAAGGTACGGCGCTGGTATTGGCCGACGTGCTCGACCACGAGCATCGGGATGTCGCGCATTCGCCGCGGGCGATGCTCAAACGACAAGTGGAGCGGCTCGCGGCCAAGAAGATGCGTGCGTTCTGTGCCTCCGAGCTCGAGTTCTACCTTTTCGACGAAAGCTACACGTCGGCAGCGGCCAAGCGCTATTGCGGCCTCCAGACGGCCGGTACTTACATCGAGGACTATCACATCCTGCAGACGAGTAAGGAGGAGGGCGTCATGCGCGCCATCCGGCTTGGGCTACAGGGCGCTGGTATTGCCGTTGAGAACTCGAAGGGAGAATGGGGACCCGGCCAAGAGGAGATCAACATTCGCTATGCCGATGCGTTGGAGATGGCCGACCGCCACGTGATCATGAAAAATGCGATCAAGGAGATCGCGCACGCCCAGCACAAGGCGGTCACCTTCATGTCGAAGTGGCGCTACGATCTGGCGGGCTCCTCCTCGCACATCCACCTCTCGCTGTGGAATGAGGAGGGGACGCAGTCGCTATTTCATGCGCCGAAGGCGGAGTATGGCATGTCGGACCTGATGCGCGCCTTCGTGGCCGGCCAGCTCAAGTATGCACGGCAAATCACCTATTTTCTCGCGCCCTATATCAACTCCTACAAGCGCTTCCAGGTTGGCACCTTTGCCCCGACCAAGGCGGTGTGGAGCCGCGACAATCGCACGGCGGGCTTTCGCCTGTGCGGCGAGGGGAGCAAGGCGACCCGTATCGAATGTCGCATCGGCGGAGCCGACCTCAACCCCTACCTGGCATTTGCGGCCTTGATCGCGGCCGGCATGCAAGGGATCGAGGAGAAGCTGGCCCTCGAGCCGCCATTTTCGGGCGATGCCTATGCGGGCAAGGCCCTGCCAGAGATACCAAAGACCTTGCGGGAAGCCAGCGAGTGCCTTGCCGGCTCCTCCCTGCTGCGCCAATCGTTCGGCGATGCCGTGGTCGAGCACTACCTACACACCGCCCGTTGGGAACAGTTCGAATACGATCGCCGCATCACCGACTGGGAGCTCCTACGCGGTTTCGAGCGCTACTGAAGCGCTCAAGGAGTGTGCCAGCGTTGCGGGGTCCGCTGCACGTTGGCCGGCTGAGAAGACAGCAAGGCAGGAGGTGCCATGAACCTTGCCGGCAACTGGAACTATCCGACCATCGTACGCTTTGGCGCCGGCCGCATCCGTGAGCTGGGTGCCACCGTCAAGGCCGTCGGCATGGTACGGCCGCTGCTGGTGACGGACGCAAGGCTGGCCAGCATGCCGATCGCCAAGCGGGCCATGGACGTGCTGGCCGGCGACGGCATATCGGCGAGCATGTTTAGCGACGTGCAACCCAACCCTGTCGCGGCCAACGTCGAAGCCGGACTCAAGGCCCTACGCTCGGGCGGCCATGACGGCGTGATCGCCTTTGGCGGTGGCTCGTCCCTCGATGCTGGAAAGGTGATCGCGTTCATGGCTGGCCAGCGCAGGCCGATGTGGGATTTCGAGGACATCGATGACTGGTGGACCCGCGCCGATCCGGCCGGAATTCTGCCGGTAGTCGCCGTACCAACCACCGCAGGCACAGGCTCGGAGGTCGGCCGCGCCGGCGTTATCACCGACGAGGCAACGCGCCGCAAGACAGTGATCTTTCACCCGCTCATGCTGCCAAAGACCAGCGTCTGCGATCCGGAGCTGACCGTCGGCATGCCACCGACCACCACGGCCGGCACAGGCATGGACGCACTGGCGCACTGTCTGGAGGCCTATTGCGGGTCGTTCTACCACCCGCTTGCGGACGGCATCGCCGTCGAGGGCATTCGACTTATCAAGGAAAACCTGATTCGAGCACACCGAGACGGCAGTGATTTGGCCGCACGGGCGCACATGATGTCAGCGGCGGTGATGGGAGCCACGGCCTTCCAGAAGGCGTTGGGGGCGATGCACGCGCTGTCGCACCCCGTTGGGGCGCTCTATGATACCCACCATGGCCTGACCAACGCTGTCTTCATGCCGTATGTGTTGGCATTCAATCGCAGCGCGATCGACAGCAAGATCGCGCGGCTTGCCGCCTACCTTGGGATGGAACCGAGTTTTGACGCCTTCCTGGGCTGGCTGCTGGCGCTCAGGGCCGAGATCGGCATCCCGCACACGCTGGCAGGTTTGAATGTCGATGATCGTCAGTTCGACCGCATGAGCGAGATGGCGCCAGCGGACCCGACAGCTGGGGGCAATCCTCTACCGATCGATGCGGCGGCGTGCCGACGATTGTACCACAATGCCTATGTGGGTGCCCTTTGAGACCAACTCGAGGTTCGACGAGCCTGGGGGAGGCGGCCCACCTGCTGCCACAGGCGCCGCGATCGGGCAGACGTTCCGTCGCGCAGGTGATGCCGGTCACGCTGGCATGCCCAGTAGGGGATCGGCCTTGTCCATGGGGCTGGCGCGCAAATGCTCGGCATCAGGGCCATCTTCCGCACGCCGACACGCGGTTGCCGATCCGCCCTAGTCGCATTGCGGCCAGCCGAAACCCCAACGCCAGGACAGTCCGCTGCAGGGACCACCTCCAAAGCGGACGGCTCGATACATGACGTCTGCGATCGTCCGGTAAAGTCGGGAGACCTCGTCGCGGCTGAGCTTATAGTCAGCGCTCAGTGCATCGAGCCTGTCCTCTCCCGTCCCGATGACGCACTGACGCAACGCCTCATCGGCCGCCCGGCGGGCCGCGAAACTGGCCTTGGCGTCGAGGTTGGCGCCACCGCCCTGGTGGTAAATTCGATCGTGCGCAATACAGCAACCCTCCCACGGGGGTCGATCGCCGTGATGTCGCGCAACAGTCGGCAGCGTCGCTGCGGCGAGCGCCCAGCCTGTGGAGAGGTTGCCGCTGCAGCCGTCGCTTTGAAACGCCGAGAGCGCCGCCCCCTCTGTCGACCGCCGTTTGTTCAGCCGCTCATGCTGGGCAATTTCGATGCGGAATTCCAGGTCGTCCAACAAGGCCAACGATTGCGCGGCATCCTGTGCCCAAGCCGCGGACAGCGACGACAGCAGCAGGCCGATCGCATAGCTACAGGATTGACGCAACCGCATCGGCAACGCCCGGTCTCCCCAGCCGCGACCACCGCAAGCGGCCGCGATATACCGTCAAATGACGGCAAGCCTATCGCTGGTGTTGGCAGGCGACAAGCGTCAATACCGCCCACGCGTGATCCACAGAACTGTGCAAAGACGTCGCATCCGCTGCCGGGCGCTGCCCTCCTTGGCGACACTTTTGCGATGCGGGCAGGGGTCCCGCGCCGGCTCGGTGGCCGCTCTCTAGCGGCTGTGGTCTGTGTGCATTCCAACCAAGCAGGACGGCTGTTTGCGCACAGCTCTCGGCCCGCGCGCGTTTTCGTGTTGGCGGCCCCGCAGGGCGCGATATCCTCATCGTCAGCACTGCAACACGGCAGCACGCTCGGGCGAAGCGATCGCCGGCTCAAGCTGAGCATCGAGTTCACCTCCGGCGGAGCGTGATCATTGCCATCGCTGCAGCCACCAAGCCCGCCGCGCTCCTCGCTTTACCGAGCCGGCATGCCGGGCGAGTATGTGGCGCACGCGAGGTCAGCCCGCATTCGCCAAGTTGAACTGCGCGTGTAAAACTGCATCGTCGGCGACGAGGAACACCGTGACGAGCCTGAAAGCAGCTGTCACTCTGGCGCTGACCCTGGCGCTGACTCTGGCGCTAACTCTGGCCGCCCTGGTGTTGCCGAACACGATCGGGAACTTGGCAGGCGTTCAGGCCCACTCGTGGTATCCGCCGCTCTGCTGCGACAACAAGGATTGTATGATGGTCGACAAGATCGATGCTCTGCCCGATGGTGGTGAATTGTTCCATGCTGGTTCAATCACGGTCCTCGTGCCGCGCCATTTCAAGCGCATGCCCTCCCAGGACAGCCACGTCCACCTGTGCTTCTACCGTGTCTTCACAGGAGAATATCGACCGCGTTGCGTCTTCGTGCCAGGCGATTCGTAATCGTCGCAACCGGCGTGGCGCGGGTGAACGAAGGCGCGGGGCAAGACATCCTCTCGGCATGCCTTCTCCTCCAGGCATGAGCGCATCGAAAGGCACAGCCGTCTCTTCGCTCAAAGCAAAGCCGATGCGAGGTATGAGCGCGAACCGTTGTATGTGGTGACGTCGAATGCCGCCGCAAGCACTCGCAAATAATGTTGAACCGATGCTGACGGTGTTCGGCTCAATCAATGTTGACCTGACATTTCGCCTGCCGCACCTGCCTTTGGTCGGCGAGACCGTATTGACATCCACCTGGACCCAGGCGGTCGGGGGCAAGGGCGCCAATCAGGCGATGGCAGCCGCGCGCGATGGCGCTCGCGTAGCCTTCGTCGGTTGTGTTGGCACCGACAGCTACGGCGAGAGGGCGCGCCAGGCTTTGCTGGATCTTGGCATCGACGTCAACGGACTGCAAACTCTGCCGGGAAGCAGCGGCCTTGCCGCGGTGTGGATCGACGGTGAGGGGCGCAACCAAATCGCTGTTGCCTCGGGCGCCAATGAAGCCCTCAAAGCCGAGGCGCTGCACCGCCAAGCAATTTCGGCAGGGAGCTACCTGGTCCTGCAGATGGAGACACCCATCGGCGAGGTTGAAGCTGCCATTGCTTATGCGCAACGCAGGAACGCCAAGATCATTCTCAATCTCGCGCCGGCGCTCCCTCTTTCGTCCGCGGTCCTGAAACAGGTCCACATCCTGGTTCTCAATGAGCATGAGGCAACGATGCTGAGCAAAATGCTCCAACTGCCACATGCCGAACCGGCAAATTTGGCCGCCGGCTTGGCGCGAGAGCTTGGCAATACGGTGATCATCACGCTTGGCGCAGAGGGCGCTATTGGTGCGCAGGGTGACATGCTATGCCGCGTCGCCGCGCTGCCTGTAACGGCCATCGACACCACAGGTGCCGGCGACTGTTTTGTCGGCGTCCTAGCCTCTGCTCTCATGCGGGGTGTAACCGTGCCAACGGCAATGCGCCGTGCCGCGGCGGCGGCTAGCCTGGCCTGCACGACGATCGGTGCGATGCCGAGTTTTCCAGGGCGCGAAAGCATTGATGCAGCCCTGGCCGGAACTGCGGACAGCTAAGGGCCGCCAATATGGCACCAGAACGTAGCCGTCAAGCACCGGCCGCTCGAAGGCAGACCCGCAGCCGATCCCGGCCTCCTCCCGCCGACCCAAGATTCTCACTTGCGCGCCAGGGCCGCGCTCAGGAGGCAGGCGAAAACCGATGACACAAACATCAACGCGAATGCCGCATCGTATCCCGCCTTGGCGTCGAATAGGGCAGCGCCGATCCAGGCGCCAATCCCGCCGCACAGATGATGGATCATGACGATCAGGCCCGTGATGGCGCCAAGGTTGACCATGCCGAATGCCTGTCGGGCAAAGACCACCAGCAGCGGCGCCGTCATCAAGAAAGTGAAGCCGAATAGGAGGGCAAAGCCAGCGATCGTGGCCGGTGATTGGTCCACCATGATCAAAGCGAATGCTGCGATGCGCAACAGAAAGCTGGCCAGGGTCGGGACGATGGGTCCGGCTCTGTCGCTCCAGGCCCCGGCGGTGATCACACCCACGAAACCAAGCAATCCCATCAGTGCCAGGAGTTGGCCGGCAAGCAGAGCATCGACCCCTCGATCCTGCGCGAAGGCGACCAGGTGA
Source organism: uncultured Alphaproteobacteria bacterium (assembly GCA_963820375.1). Taxonomy (GTDB): domain Bacteria; phylum Pseudomonadota; class Alphaproteobacteria; order Rhizobiales; family Hyphomicrobiaceae; genus AWTP1-13. The sequence goes on from CAWFZX010000030.1 coordinate 24,118, forward strand.
GTTGAAACGAAGAAATCGTCGAACCCGCACAAGGCATAGACACCGATCAGCAGCCAAAACTGGCGCGTGCGGGCGCAGGCCCGCAGGGTCAAGCCGTTGCCTGCTGCTCCGTTCTCCTGCGTAGCGGTCGCTTCGGCCACGCCGACGGTCACCGGCGGGATGGCACTGAACACCAGCGGCAGCAGTGCCAAATGCGCCAGCGCGCCCCAGAAAAAGACGCTGCGCCAGCCAGAGTGCGCAAGGATCACGGCGAAGAGGCCGATGATCACCAGCTGCCCGGCGCTCATACCGGCGCTAACGACACCGTTGGCGAGACCGGCCCTGTTCGGAAAGGTGCGGCTCACCAGCAGCGAAACCGGCGTGATCGAGGCAACACCGTTCCCGATCGCGAAGATCACGCCAAAGAAAGCGAACACCTGCCAGGCTTCGGAAAGCACACACATCAGGCCCATGCCAACGGCACTGACGAGGAGACCGCCGATCAGGACCAAACGCGGCTCGAACTTGTCTGCAAGGCGGCCAGCAAGGAACATGCTGGCCGAGGTGACGAGCAAGTAAACGGCGACGGCCAACCCAAGCGTGCTGCGGCCAATGTCGAGCTCTTCGGTAATCGGCCTCAAGACGAGACCGATGGCAAATCGCGCGCCACCCCCGACGAACAGGATCATGAATCCGACCGCCAGCGTGACGAAGCGGTTCATGCCAGGCAAGCGGCCCGCGCTGCTCGTGGACAACACAAATAGGGGCGAGCGCAATCCTGTTCGCAGCAAAGCATTGGCACGGAACCGTCCTTCTTGTCTTGGTCCCTCTTGAAGCTACAGCTAGGCACTGCTCAGCGAAACTGCGCCGAAGTGAAAGGCCGACGAACAGCTCGGCAGCGTTGGCGTGAGCCCCTGTCGCTCCTTTGCGGCGCGCCACATCAACAGCCAGGCGGCTGGTAGTCAAATCATGGCCAACAGCGTTCGCGCCTCGGCATGGCGTTGCCGCAGGAAACACTGGTTGATCACGCGCTTGGCCGCGTCATGGACGCGCCCGTCGCCATCACGTGCCGGTGCATGCCGAGCCAGGCGACATCAAGGTGATCGTCGTCGACGCCTCTGCGAGGTCATGCAGCCACTGGGCGGCAAGGGCGTGAATGAGCGGTAGCGTTGGCGTGGCGGCCGCCAATGTTGCAGGGGGCGGACGATGGCTTCGCTAGCGGGTGCTCAAGCAGCAGGGGGGTCGGCTCCCCTAGCTTGTATGGTGTTGCGCGCAATAAACCCAGCAGGCCGCGCCAGCGCAGCAAAAGGGGGCAACCGCGAGGGCTGCACCCAGCCCCGACACCAGCGCCAGCACGGCGGGCACGCTCAGCAGGGCGATTGCGAGCCAGATCAGTGGATTGTCCATGCTGACAAGCCATCTCCGTCCCGCAATGGCGATTGAGCGTCAACAACATTAAGAAACGATGAAAATGCGGTGGCAGGCGGCACCCCGATCGCCGGGCGCGGCCGCCAGAAGCGGGTAGCTAGCCAGGCGCGGAGTGGACCTCCGATCCTCGCCCAACCCTTGGCGAAGTGGAACGAAATCATGATCAGGATCATCACATTGTTCGTCGACAAGAAAGTCTTGCAATGTCCGGTGCGGCCTACCTGCAATCACTCAATTACGAACAGCGGACTGCCGTCGAGCACGGCGTCGTCGCCAAGGGCGCCAACATTGCCGGGCCTCTCCTGGTGATCGCGGGCGCCGGCTCCGGCAAGACCAATACTTTGGCACACCGCGCAGCCCACCTCATTGTCAATGGCGCCGACCCCGGGCGCATCTTGCTGCTCACCTTCTCACGGCGAGCCGCCGCCGAGATGGAGCGGCGCGCAGAGCGCATCATCAAGGCCGCCATCGGCGCAAACCACGCACCCGCGCGTATCGGTTGGTCGGGGACGTTTCACGCCATCGCTGCACGCCTATTGCGCAATTACGCCCATCACATCGGTCTCGACCCATCTTTCACCATTCATGATCGCGAAGACTCCGCCGACCTCATGAACCTGGTTCGTCACGAACGCGGATTGTCGGAACAGAATCGGCGCTTCCCACTCAAGGCCACCTGTCTCGCCATCTATTCGCGTAGCGTGAATGCCACCGAGGCGCTGGAAACGGTGCTGCTGAAGCAGTTCCCCTGGTGCGCAGAATGGCAGGTGGAGCTGCGTGATCTCTTCGACGCCTACGTCGAGGCCAAACAAAGCCAACACGTGCTCGATTATGACGACCTGCTCCTCTACTGGGCCGAATTGATGAAGGTACCTGAGTTGGCGAGTGGTGTGCGTCAGCAGTTCGACCACATACTGGTCGATGAATACCAAGATACCAATGCGCTCCAAGCGGCCATTCTCCTGGCTCTCAAACCGGACGGCGCCGGCCTCACCGTCGTCGGCGATGACGCGCAGGCGATCTATGGCTTCCGCGCCGCCAACGTGCGCAACATTCTTGACTTTCCGGCGCACTTTAGTCCGGCGGCGCGCCTGCTAACGCTGGAGGAAAACTATCGCAGCACGCCACCGATCCTGGCGGCGTCGAATGCCGTCATCGGTCTGGCCCGCGAGCGCTTCACCAAGAACCTGCGCGCGCAGCGTACTGGAGATGGCAAGCCGTCGTTGGTCACCGTTGCCGATGATGTGGGACAGGTGTCCTTTGTTGTCGAGAGTATTCTGCGAAATCGCGAGAACGGTACCCTCCTGAAAGACCAGGCGGTGCTGTTCCGCACCTCGCATCACAGCGGCATGCTCGAAATTGAGCTCGCCCGGCGCAATATTCCCTTCATCAAGTTCGGTGGCCTCAAGTTCGTGGAGGCGGCGCACGTCAAGGACGTGTTGGCGGTCTTGCGCTGGGCGGAGAATCCCACGGACAGAGTCGGCGGTTTCCGCGTGCTGCAAATATTGGATGGCATTGGCCCGACGACCGCTGGCAAGATCTTCGAGCGCATAGCCGGGCAGTCGTTTCTGCCGGCGCTGGCCGGCTTCGCCCCACCGGCCAAGGCCTCCTCCGCCTGGTGCGGGCTTGTCGAGCTGATGCGCAAGCTCGGCGATGACGGCGCTGATTGGCCGGCACAATTCGAGCTGGTGCGCCAGTGGTACCAACCACATCTGGAACAACGCTACGCCGACGCCATGGTGCGCGGCGGTGATCTCGATCAGTTGCAACGCATCGCTGGCGGCTATCGCACGCGCTCGCACTTTCTCACCGACCTCACGCTCGATCCGCCGAGCGCCACCTCGGATGAAGCGGGCAAGCCTTTGCTTGACGAGGACTATTTGATCCTATCGACCATTCACTCGGCCAAGGGCAGAGAGTGGAAGGCAGTGTTCATTCTCAATGTGGTTGACGGTTGCATCCCTTCGGATATGTCGACCGGGAATGCCGAGGAGATCGAGGAGGAACGGCGCCTGCTCTATGTGGCAATGACGCGGGCCAGGGATGACCTGGCACTGATCGTGCCACTGCGATTTTACGTGCACGGCCAAGCGCGCAGCGGCGACAAGCACCTGTACGCTTCGCGCAGCCGTTTCATCCCAGCCAGCATCATCGATCGATTTGAGCTTTGCGCATGGCCATGGGCCAGGCAAGCTACCCCCGCAGCACCAATGCCTGAAGGATTGTCCGTCAATCTGGCCCAGCGCATGCGCGGAATATGGCGCCGGACGGGTTAGTCTTGCGGATTGAGACAGGTTCGTGCTGCCAGCAACCGACGTCGAGCTCGCTAGGGGCTTTTCGTTCGGTTCCGCCCGCATGCGCTTCGACCGACAGCGCGAAGGTGGTGCCGCCCTGGCTGCGGCCACGCATGCCCGCCTTGGCGCAGCTAGTCTCGCCCAATCTGCATGAGATAGACGCTGTTGACCCAGCCTGTGATCGCGCGATGTTGGATGGGACACCAAGCCGATACACATGACCCAACAATTTTGATGCCAGCTGCATCAGGGGGGATAGTGCCAACCACACTGTGGTCGGTCGATGGGCCGTTACGCACGTTGAGTACGTCGTCGTAGTCCACGCCCGCAACCCGGAAGGATGGAAGCGAGCGAGCTGGCTGTTCAATGGAACCACTGGATCGAAACGCGCTGGGGGGCTTCACGGGCACGGCCGCCAAGCGCAAAGAAGAGCTTGATTCTTCGCTTTTGGCCGGGGCGGCTGCCTGCGGCTTGGACGGGCGCTGGGAGACCTGAGCCTCGTCGGCAACGTCAACATCTGCTGGCACCGAATCGACCGGCCTTGGCAGTGACAATATTGCTGCTGCTGCGACTGCTGCTTGCGGCGCTGTCACTGTTGTCTTTGCAGCATTTGCTCTGGCCTCCTGCTGCCGACGGTCATCGGCTTCGGCAAGAGCACGCCCGACGCGGCCGACGATACTCGCGGTGCCTGCTTCCCCATCGTCACGATGCCAAAAAATGCGCGTGCCCTCCTGGCTCAGCCGCAGGCAGTGGACGGCGCCATCAAACCAGCGGCGCCACTTCTGGCAAAGTCTATTTGAGGAGATCCACCAGCTGCCGCGGTCGGTCGGTGATCCCAAGTGGTAGGCGAGCGCGCCCGCTTCGCCGGACATCCGTCCATCTTCCGCATAGGAGATTGGCAGCTTGGCGCCGAGAGGCGCGTCAACTTCAAAGACCGCACCAGCCACTGTTTTCTTGATTTCATCCCCAGTGAGAGCTGACGACCCTGCCTGAGATTCCGTCGCCGCCAACACCAAAAGGAGGCCTAGAACGCGCCACAACATGCCTGCTCCCTTGCGAGCGAACACTGACCCATATGGTTCCGATTATTGGGAAGGAGTGTGGCAAGGGTCTCCTTTTTTTGCTGAACCAGTCGATTGGGCTGGCAGGCGACCTTGCAATAGCGGCCAAGATGCAGGCCGGGTGATAACAAAGGGCCTCGGGCTAGGAGTTGCCCAGCACAGCCCTCAACTCGGTCGGAGGAGGCTTGACCGGTGCTGCTCACATCGGCGATCGCGGACGCGTCCGGATCGAAAGAATTGGCCACCGCAAAGAGGGCATCGCTCGCCAGCGCCCGAGACCGCCCTTCAGCCCGACAGAAACGACGGGCCTGGTGACGGCCGCCTACGCAACAAGCTTGCTCAGGCCAAGTCTTAAGCGCTGTTCGGTGAGTGGCTTCTCAAGGAACCCAAGCGGCTGAATGGCCTCCGCCCGGCGGCGCGTCTGGGCATCGGTGTTCGCCGTCACGAATATGCTGCCGATGCCGAGGCGTCCAGCGATCTCATCAGCGGCACCGATTCCATCGCGCGAACCAATCAGGCGAATATCCATCAGCACCACGTCGGGATGCTCTCGCTCGGCTAAGCTGACTGCCTGATCAGCGGACACGGCAACGGCGACGACGACATGGCCGAGGGCCTCCAGCAACCCTCTGGTATGCAGCGAAATGTAGAACTCATCCTCGACGATCAAGACGCGCAACGAACGCGTCTCCACTTTCGGCTCAGCGCCCTGCTCCGCAGGAGCTCCACCAGCTTGCGGAGCGGCCGCGGCCAGCCAAAGATGCACTGTGTCAGAGTGAGTTTGCGAATAGATCATGTCGTTGCTGCGGTGCCTAGTGCGGGCTCAGTGAGCACAAAGCTGCCCGGGATGTCCAGACGCCAATGGATGCCGTCGGGGTTGAAGTCAAGTTTTGCCGTGCCTTGCAGCGCCTGAGCGACGAGTTCAGTGATCACAAGGGAGCCAAAGCCCTGGCGCAGCGGGGCCTGCACGACGGGCCCGTTGCGTTCGACCCACTCGAGATAGACGCGACCGTCGGGTTGTGGGCCTCGCCAACTCACCACCACCTGTCCCTGAGGAGACGATAGGGCACCATGTTTATAGGCATTGGTCGCAAGTTCATGCAAAGCAAAGCCGATATTCTGCACAGCGTTAGCACTCAGAAACAAGGCGGGGCCGTCTAGCTGCACGCGGGGACCGACGCCGAGCAGATCCAGATGAGCCCGCACCAGATCGCTAAGCCATGCTCCCTGCCAATTCTGGCGCAGCATGAGGTCCTGCGACTCTGCCAAGCCTTGGATGCGTTGGCTGAACTGCTCTACAAACTGGTCAACGGTGCCGCTCTGACGAGCGGTTTGCAACGCCATCCCCTTAACGACCGCAAGCTGGTTCTTCGAGCGATGCGCGAGTTCGCGCATCAAGAACGCCGAGTGCTCGTGCCGCAGTTGCAGTTCCGCTGAGGCGGCGCTTAATGCCGCGGTTAGCGAATTCGCCTCAAGCAGAGGGGATTTCAGCGGCTCGACGCGTTCGCCAAGCCCGACCGCTGCCGCCGCACGCGTGGCTGCGTCCAATGGGCGGGCCATGAGGCGGCCGAATAGGTAGGCGAGCGCCGCGCCCAGCGCCAGCGCTGTGCCAATCAATGCCGCAGCAAAGGTTTGTCCGCGCTTGCGCGATGCTTCGACATAGGACACCGGTACGGTCGCAGACACCAGCCAACCGGCAATTCGAGAGCGCACGGTCGCGCGCAGGATATTTGCTCCCGCCACGCTAGTCGCACGGAACGTGCCTTTCGCTGCCCGGCTGCTTTCCAACAGTTCCTTTGGCAGCGGCTTTCCCACGAATTCGGCATGCCGCTCGGAGCGCGCGAGAATGATGCCTTTGTTATCAGTGATGCCGGTGATCCACTGCGGTTCGAGACGTTGCCCTTTGAGCAGGGTCTCAAAGCGTGTGGCGTCGAGCGCCATGATCAGCACGTAACGGACGGCATCTCCTGCAAAAACCGGTACTTCGACATTGACGACGGGTTGCTGGGAAACGACGCCCATGAACAAGTCAGAAATCTGCCTTTGCTTGGTGTCGAACACACGTTGCGCCGTCTCCGGATCTGAGGTGCGTGGTAATGGCGTACCGAACGGCGCCCGTGTATTGAGCAGTTGCTGGTAGGTAGGGTCGATCAGCAATATGCCGGCTTTGTCACGCCTTAGCGCTTGGCTGGCTTGCTCGTGGAAGGCTGCAAAGTCGCCACGCGCAAGCGCAGCGGATGTCGCCAGTGTCTCCAGCGTAATGGTGGCGCGATCAAGCTCGCGATCGATATCGCCACCCAGGTCCTGCGCGACCTGCAGGGCCCGACGCTCAATTTCTCGCTCCTCAAGACTGGCCATGCGATTCATGGCAAACACCGCCAGCGCCAGGAGAGGTAATGTCAGAGCGAGAGCGAATAGGCTGAGGAACGTGCGAATTCGCTGGGGCGGAACCCGGTTCATCAACAGTCGCGCTGGCGTGACGGGCATGAGGTGGGTGGGACCAATGGGGGAGGAAGCGAGTAAGTCAGCGCGAAATGACTTGTGTCAAGACGGGAGCGACTTTCTAGTCCAGATCCGCGCCCGGCCCTGGGTGTGGCCTAAGCTGCGTCATGGATACGTATCACGCAAGCCGGTGACGGGTACCGAACCGTGCCTGCCCTGGGCAAAGAACCAAAGCGCGTCGTGACGGCTGTAGGTCATTTACCATACGCAGGTTGCCGCTCGAAGTTGGCGGCGAGCGGGAAAGCGGGACACATTTTCGTCGCTATTGTCGACTGCGGTCCTCACAGTGCGCCTCCAACCAGGGAGGAAGGATGGTTATCTATCTGTTCAGAGACAAAAATAACGACGACATCTTCGCATTTTCGACAGACGTGACCGGGCACAGCATCCCGCCCGCGGCAGCAAGTACCGAGTGGATGTTCATCGAAGCCCTCGACACGCTGAAATTCCCCGAGCCGTGGGACATGGATGATTTTCAGTACGTTCTCGACCACCTGCAGGCGGATGGCTTCTACCTGTTCCAAGGCGAGTTCATCGAGCCTGCGCCTTTGCGGAGCTCGAAACCGGCGCGACTGGCTCGCCACTAGACGCTGGCGTCCTTAGCGAACAGACACTGCCGCAAACCACGCCTTTCTGAGCTGGCGGGAGAGATGACGTTCACCGCACCGGTGGCGATGCGGCGCAGATCCGCCTGAGCCTCTATTTCTTGCCTTTGACAGGCGTCAGCTTTGCATCAGTCATTTGGTATACTTTGTAGGCGGTGTACGAACTCGACGTCGCTGCGACAGCCGTGAGGCCAAGAACGAGTAGTACCATCCAGTGGGGCACGGGGTCCTCCTAATGTCGGTGTCCTGTCTGGCTCGTCAGCGGCGGGGCGTGTTGCAGGTCAAGAACGATCCAGATCCTGATCACAGGCTCGCACCTATAAGGCTTTGCCAAACGTGGATCAAACCCTTCTCCGCAACACCGGCGCCAGAACTTGCATGACGAGAAGACGCACGGCATTGGAGCCAAACTGGGACGCCTTGGTTGGGTTTGAAGAACGCGTCTCACTCCTCTTGGCTGCGACGCCAAAGCGGCCATCGATCGCCGGCAAACCCCACATTCCGCCCGTCACTTTGAGTTTGCAACGTCCAGCAGCGTTTGCACAACTTCGAGCAGCATGCTCTCCGTCTGTGGACTGAGCGCGAAATATTCCTTCCATGCGGTCTGCTGTGCCAAGCGCAACCAGGCAAGATAGTCTTGATGAGTGAACTTGTGATATTTGGCGCCAGCGCGAGTAAATGTTTCAATGAATTTTTTCTCGGCGTCCTTTTGCGTACCAACAAAATAACCCTCCGAAACCTCGGCGGCAGCCTCGAAGGCCTCTTGCTCGGCCTCCGACAAACCGTCCCAAACGGCTTTCGAGATCAGCAAAGGCGTCGCAAACATCCAAATGCCTGGACTACCGGCCGTGAAGTATTTGGCATGCTCATAAATCTTTGCCGAAACAAACGTCTCATATGATGTCAGTGTCCCATCCAGTTTGCCCGCCTGCATGGCGGCGTAAAGTTCGTTCGAGGTAAGATCGACGGGAGTTGCGCCAGCCTTGCTGAGCATCAGATCAAACAACGGGTCGCCACCGCGCAACCGCAATCCCTTGACCGTCTCCGGCCCAGCGATTTCGCGATTTCGCGTGGCGAATCCTCCCGGTACCCACCACCAGGCAAGGATGTGGACACCATTCGCGTTGGCGATCGCCTGCAGCTGATCCGAGACCTTGGAATTTTTCAGTGCCCGCGCTGCATCAACGCTCGGAAACAGGCCCGGCAAGACTGCGAGCGAGAATTCGGGGATCTTTTTCACGGCATAGGGGAGCGGATACACGCTCATCTCGAGTTTTGCCGATTGCAGTGCGTCGAATTGCTGCTCGGCCTTCATCTTCAACGACAACTGTGGGTGAATTTGAAATGATATCCCGGGAAGACGCGATTGAACTTCACGGACAAAGATGCGCGCGGCACGATCACGGGCATCGATTTCGGCGGGCCATTGATGTGAGATATTGAATTCCCTGGCCAAGGCAGGTTCGGCCGATAGCACCAGAAGCGTTGCGAACAAGACGAATAAGATACGCATGACGCGCTCCCTCTGTCGCTTATCCCGCCCACCGAGCAACATTCCAGCCTTTCATGTCAGACTCTGGGCAGTATGGGGTCGGCGTATCCTGGGGCAAGATAAGCTGGGCAGAGCCAGAACCACGCGACCGCCTTTTGTGACGTGGCCGAATAGCGGCGCCGCCCCGCCCCTCAGGATATTGCCCTGCGCTCCAACACGTCATGATCAAGTGTTTGGTGAGGCGGTCGCCGAGCCCGCGAGGTTGTTGGTTGCGTTGCCGATACCTTCGCCCGCCATTGCCAGCCAGGAATTGCGGCCCAGCAACGACTTAGCTGTGCAGTCGGCCAAATCATTGCCGCCGGCGTCGCTGCTTGCGGGCACCCCGCGTGCATCCCATGGGCACAGCAGAATGGCGGCGGGAAGTGCTGCCAGCGCCTTAGCGCTGGCGGCCAAGGCGCGAGACGGCAGTCCGTGGTCCTGCCGCCATGAACGCTAAGCCGTCACTTCTTCACGCATTTGCTGGTTTTGTCGTCCCACTTCATGTCCTTAGCCTTCATGCAGTCGGCTTTTGTTTTCGGCGCGTCCTTCATTTGCGCGGACACCGGAGCAGCAAAAGCAACGCTGAGAGCCAAGGCGATCGCTGACAAGGTGATCTTCATGGGTTTACTCCTTGGGTGGGCCCCGGCGGGCTTGGTTATTTAGCACCCAGCAAGCGGAAAAATATGGCGACGTGCGCGAGACGGCTCCAGAACTCCTGAGTTGGCAGCCAAGTCCTTGGTGCCCTGCAGACGATTTTCCATGTCGCATATGGCACAGCAACGAACTCAGCTGACTCTGGGGCGGCAGCTTGGTCCCGCGGCGCCGGCTTGACACCGCGATCCTGCGCGACTGCCGCTCGCTGCTGCACGACAAGAATGGATCTCCTCGGTCACGTTGACGTGGGGGGCGCTCCCTTGCGACGTCGGGCAACGGCACGGTTTTCCTGCCACCAGAGGTATAGCAGCATCAGCACAAGCAAAGCCGTAAACCCAACGAAACAAATAGCCATGACGCGGTACATGAGGTGGCCCCTGCCGGATCGGTTGCCTGCCCCACACCCTACCGCAATCGGGCAGCAAAAACCGCAAATTTCAAGCCAAGGCTATGTCCGCGTGCAATGACGAGGCCGCCGGGCTTGGCGCTACCCGCAACCCGGCAGGGCCTCTCTCTGGAGCGATTAGGCAGCGGGTCCACTTCCCTCAGCGGTCGGATCGTCTCGCCTGCACCCGGCCCTGGGCACATCGGCTAAGGCTGGGAGGAGCGGGCAAGCGTTCTACGGGGCCCGAGGAGGACGTCAGTGACCTCCGCGGAGAACCGTTTACGGTGCCCATTGATGATCACGCCTTCGGAGCCCTGCGGATCGGCCTGGGCGGGGGGTAAGCCGTGCGCGACCAGCGCCTCGGCACTGCCTAACCAATCACCGCCAGCGACCGGGGCGTTGCATGAAGCCCAGGACAAGGTGCCGCAAACATTATCGCCGTAGCCGTGCTCCTCCTTCCAGCTGGCACCGTGCTGGAGCAGAAATCGGGTGAGTTCAGCATCGCCACGAAATACCGCATGGTTCAGCGCAGACGCGTTCCAATCACCGCCTCGGATGGCGATTGGCCAGCCAAGCTCAACCATCAGCATCACCGCCGCATTGCAGCCTTGGGCCGCCAACTCCGGCAACAAGCGCAGTTGAGTTTTGCTCAGCGCGGCTGGGAGCTCGGGATGCCGCCACTTGATGCACCGGGCGGTGGCTTCATCGCCTTCCGCACAGGCGGCAATGAACCGCTCCGCATCGGCGATGTGCTCAGGACTGTCGGTCCGGCGCAACAAGCCGGCAACTTCGGGCAGCGCAAACCGCCGAGCCAGGGTATAGGCGCTTGCACCATCCGGGGTCCGCGCCGAAGGATCGGCCCCGGCCTCCAGCAGAGCCGAGATATGTGCCGCCGATCGCCGCCGTCGGATCGCCCATAGCAGCGGCGAACCCCAGTCCGCCGTCGGCGGCCCTGGCGGCGGTTCATTGGGGTCAGCACCGTACAACAGCAACAGCCGGAGTGCATCGATGTTGTCGAGATCCAGCGCGCGGTAGAAGGCGTTGGTGCCGACGATACGCGCGCCGGCTGCCAATAGGTGGCGCGTGCATTGGAGGTTCTCCAAGGAGTGATAGAGAGATTCTCCGTCGTTCGGATCCGCACCGGCATCCAGCAGCATCTTGGTCAGGTCCGCGTCGTGGTTCTGCCCGGCGGCACCATAGAGGGCCGATAGCGGGAACAGCGCAGACGGCTCGCGCAATGAAGCCGGCGCCAAGCGACTGCCGACAGCCTGATTAGGGTCCGCACCCGCCTGCAACAAGAAGCGGGCAGAGGCGTGTAAGCGATCGCGAAAGCCCGCAAGGCGCAATAGACTGGAATGCGCCACGGCAACGAGCGGCGGCAGATTGAGAGGTCCACCGGGACGCTTGAGCCATCCCGGCTCGCTGACACTGGCTTGGCGAAGGATCGCCTCCTCGCCGATGGCGCAGGCGAGGTAGGGGTCGCTGCCTAGCAGGCCGTGGCTCTCCGCGAGTATGCGTGCAGCCACCAGCGGCCGTGCCTGGCTTTCTCCACCTGCAATGTCTGCGGCGTAGGCCAGGCGCAACCAAGCAAGCAGCGATGGCGTGCCATCGGTGGGGCTTTCGCTGCGCGCTGCAACAAAGCTTTGCAAATCCGCCCAGGTCGCAAATCCGTATTCGCGGGCAAGGCACCACTGTGCCTCGTGCAGCCGGAGATTGGTGAGCTCAGGGTTGTCTTTGCCGACGACAGCGAACAGGCCGTCGCGCAGACGGCTGACGGCAGCGGGATCGCCATTTCGATAGCCAGCAAGCAGGTCCTTTGCCTGCTTCGTCAATTGGCTGAGATTGGGCTGGTCGGGAAGCTGATTCACCTGGACCTCCGTGCGTGACACCGCCGACGAGCCGCGGTTTCGGCCACACCAAGGTTGAGTTGTTGCGATTACAAGGGCAAGTGGGTTCAATCCTGCCCGCCGGGTCGGGCTACGGCTTGTTCCGCCGGTGGGCGATGACGGCACATCCGTGCGAGGCGTCAACGTTCTGTCAGCCAGCATCTGGCAAGAGGCCCACGACCAGCAGGTCCTTTCTGCTGCCTAACCACTGTCGTGATGCCGCCACCAACCCGGTGATTGCCGGTGCCGTCAACGATCGTTGCCGCTGCGTTTTCCACCTCGCCGCAGATCCGGCGACAGCGCATTTGCTCCCGTGCCACTTGACTACATTGGCGTACGCCTCTGTTGGCCGCACGCGCCAGACGAACAGGCGCCGGGGCGTGCGGACGCTATCGGCGCGCCACCGCTTGGGGCCTGGCGTGCCTGTTCTTGCAGAGACCAACTGGCGATCTTGTCGCCTGTTTCTCCCGACGCGAAATCGGCAATGACGTCGTAGCCGGAAATGGTTCCGACGCGGTTCCCTGCAATCGTCAGCACGCTGTCGCCAGCTTGGAAAGCAAAAAGATCGCTCCCGGCGCCGCCGCTGAGCCTGTCCGCGCCCGTGCTGCCGGTCAGAGTATCGGCAGCATCTGCACCGTTCAAAGTATCCGCACCCGCCGCGCCACCAATCGTATCGGCGTCGGAAGTACCATTGAGCAGGTCGCTGCCGCTTGTTCCAGTGAAGATCGCCATGACACCTTCGCTACCCTGTTGCCCTCTGCACTCAGCGGAACGTAATTGGTGGCAATTCATCGCGAAACTGCCCGCCGGCGTACCGCCGGCGGGCAAGCAAAGGATGTCCACCTAGGTCCGGGGGGTCGGACCAAAGAGCCCGTGATGACGCGGGTCCCTTCAGTCGCTGCGGCGCATTCGCCGGCAAGCGTGGCCGGCTGCGGGCGAGGAACAGCCGGCCAAAAGCCTTGGCGCAGCCTAGACTGGCTGGTTTTGCATAGCCGCGCCGGTGCGTTGCCAACCCGGCGCGGCGGCCTCCATTGCCACCACGACCCAGGGCACCATGCGCCTGGGCTAGATTCTGCCCATCACATGGTAGGGAGCAATACGCTCATGTCGGACAAAGGGATCGCGGCCAAGCCGGGACAGGTTGCGCCAGGCAATCCGTTGGCCTCTACGTCGCACTCCTCCCGTGCTGCCGGCGCGCTCGCGAGGCGTGTGGAGCAGGCCGGAGATGCAAGCAAAGTTGACAACCGGTTGCGTGCAGCTGCTCTCGACCGAGCGCGGCAGAAGAGCATACCCCGATCCCGGCCGAGCGGGTTCAACTCCCGGTCCCCTCAGGAGTTTGCCGTCGCCTTGAGGAACGGAGAAAGCCCGCGCACCACAAATTTATTCATGCGCTTGGTAAAGGAGGCAGGATCGTCGGGAACGTCGCCATCGAGGATCAGCGCCTGGTCGAACAGCAGCTGGCAGAGGTCGGCCAAGTCATCGCTGGCGCTAAGTTTTGCGTCGGAAATGCCCTTGACCAGCGGATGGCTGACATTGATCTCGAGCACGGGCTTGCTGCCGACAGTATGCTTTTGCAGCGACAGCAGACGCTGCAACTCCCGATCGGGACCCTGACCGGCGGCCACAAGGCAAGCTGCGCTGTCAACCAGGCGATTTGAGGCACGCACTTGCGATATGCGATCTCCGAGCACACCCTTGATGGCAGCGATAGTAACTTCCGTATCGACAGCGGCCGGGGCAAGCGCGCCATCGGCATTCTTGGCGAGCGCGCTCTCGCCAAAGTCAACGTCGCCCTGGCTCAAGGACTGCAAGGGTTTGCCCGCAAAGGAGAGCGACGAAGCGGTCCAGAACGCATCGATGGCGTCGGTGAGCAGCAACACTTCGATCTCTCTTGCTCGCGCTGCTTCCAACTTAGGATTCGACTTCAAGCGGTCGATGCTGTCGCCAACCAGGTAATAGATAGCTGACTGACCGGGCTGCATGGCCGCCACATAGTCCTGCAACGAGCGCAAGTTTGCGTCCTTGGTCGTGGCAAAGCGGGTCAACGACAAGAGCTGTTCGCGTCGCTCGGGGTCTTCATAGATGCCCTCCTTGAGCACAGCGCCGAAAGCTTCCCACAGCTTGGCAAAAGCCACCGCATCGTTGTTGGCCAGAGATGCAAGCTCTGTCAGGACGCGGCCGGAGACGGCCTTGCGGATTTGCGCTAGCTGCGCATTGTTCTGCAGCATTTCCCGGGAAATGTTGAGTGGCAGATCTTCGCTGTCGATCACACCGCGTACGAAGCGCAAGTAGGGCGGCAGCAGCTCGGCCTCGTCGGTGATATAGACACGGCGCACGTAAAGCTTGATGTGGCCCCTGCGCTCGGGTCCGAACAGGTCGAATGGCCGGCTGGACGGGGCAAACAACAACACCGCGTAGGAGAACCTGCCTTCGGCCTTGTAATGCAAGGTCAGGGCGGGTTCGTCGAACGCGCCCGCGAGCATCTGGTAAGCCTTCTTGTACTCCTCTGGCTTGATTTCAGATTTGGCGCGCTGCCAAAGGGCACTAGCCTCATTGATTTGACGTGGCGCGCCATCGCCGGTGACCAGCTGTATGGGAAATAGAATGTGGTCGGAATAGGTGCGCACAATACGCTCAATCTCCTGCTTCTCGAGATAGCGCTTGGCATCCTCCTTCAGGTGCAGAACGACCTCTGTGCCACGCATGATTGCGGCAGCCCGCTCGGCGGGCGCCGGCGCAATATCGAAGCCGCCGCCGCCGGACGAGCGCCAAATCCAAGCATCGCGGGTCCCAGCACGCCGGCTGATGACCTCGATCCTGTCTGCCACCATGAAAGCAGAATAAAATCCCACCCCGAACTGCCCGATCAGACTGGCTCCTTCCTTGGCTTCACGCAGCCGATCGATGAACGCCCGGGTCCCGGAACGCGCAATGGTTCCGAGATTGTCGATCAGTTCCTGGCGATCCATACCGATACCGGTATCTGCAATTGTCAAGCTGTTGGCGGCTGTGTCCGGTTTGATTTGAATCAGCAGCTGACCGGCGTCACCGAGAAGCTCCGGCCTGCTGATTGCCTCGTAGCGCAGTTTATCGCATGCATCCGATGCATTTGAGATCAACTCGCGAACAAAGATGTCGGTCTCCGAATAGACCGAGCGCACCATAAGCTGGAGGAGTTCGCTTACCTCGGCCTGGAAGGCGTAGCTCTGTGCAACGGGTTCAGTCCCACTCATGCCACTTCGTCCGCTCCTTTACGATCAGGTTTGGCTTCACCGGTAGCATTGCGCGCGGCGCCAAAGACAATTCTCCCCAAGTGGGCCCGCCGATGTCTCCCTGCCGTCAGGCTCACATCAAGACCTCGGGCTGCCAATTGGGTAGCACCATCGGGTCATACCGTCATCGCCCGGAAATCCTTGGTGGTTCTGCTGCCAAAGCCTTGGCACTGATTTTGCAGCCTAGATTTTGCAGCTTAGTGCGGAACGCGCGGCGCCCTGCCTTTGCCAAACCCACTGTCTCGCGCTGGCAGACGGGCACTTTTTCGTGCCCCGCGGGGCGCTTCAGTCGTGCAGGAAGCCTGAGGTCTCCGACGTCGACGCGAACACGCGGACCAACCGAACCTCGCCACAGCCTTTCTCCTTGCGAAGCGACAACCAGCAAGCATGCGTTAGCGGGCAGTCGAACACGGGCTGCCCGGCGAAAGAGCTGGGAATCCCTCCCCGACCGTCAAGAGGGCCAAACCGAAAAATTTTCATTCGGTCTGACTCCGGTTCGGCCATGGCGGAAGCGGTGGTAGCCGCAGGACCTCGCGAACCGGTGCAAACGAACGGCGGTGCACCACCGAGGCGCCAAGCAGCTTCAGCGCGGCCAAGTGCTCGCGAACCGGATAGCCCTTGTGCCTCGCAAAGCCATAACCGGGGTACTCCACGTCCAGCTTACGCATGACGGCGTCACGAGCGGTCTTGGCGAGGATCGAGGCGGCGGCAATCGTCATGCTCCTGGAGTCTCCCTTTATTATGGGATGCTGAGGCAGGTCGAGCGTCTTTAGGCGCCGCGCGTCGAGTAGGACGTGGTCGGGTGTTATGCAGAGGCCCTCGAGCGCGCGGCGCATGGCGAGCTGACCGGCCCAGTAGATGTTGATGGCATCAATCTCCTCGACTTCCGCAAAGCCAATGCACCACGCCGCGGCGGTATTCTTTATTTCAACGGCAAGCCGATCGCGGGAACACGCATCGAGCTTCTTTGAGTCATCAACACCCGGTATCCGCGATCCCGGTGTAAAGACGACGGCCGCCGCCGCCACCGGGCCCGCAAGCGGGCTCATGCCCGCTTCGTCGACACCGGCCACGCGCAGCACACCAGTTGCCCATAGCGCACTCTCATATCGCAGCAGCTTACGCAGCCGCTGTCCCTCCGAGCGATTTTCGAAACGTCGCCGTGCCACAGCGTCCAGGATTGACCTGGCGCCTAGGCGTTGATCGGCCTTTAGTGCGGCCTCCGTCGCAGCATCCAGCGAACGACCTTCGACCAGGTAGCGGCGGCGAGCGCGAGAAAGTGCGATGCGTGTCACGGTGGCAATCTAGTTCAAACCGAGCGCCGCGCAATCCGGCGCAGCAACGCGCCCAGTGGCACGATCGCATATGCAGTTGCCGCGAATGGAATGTCTGCAACGCCCAAGATTGGCCGGATTGCGGCTCAGGGCGGGGAACGCGCAGTGGTGCGGCTATTTGGTTCCATGGAGTACCTTTAGGCAGCGCTCCCGCCTCGGTCTGGCCGACTATGACCTGCGCCTCGGATCGCTGGGATAATCGCCGCAGCGCGCCAGGATGGGCAGGCCAGCAACAGACCGCCGCAGGTTTAACGGATCCGTCAGCAGGTGGCGTCGCCATTCCGTGTCGCCGGCTGAACGTCGACGTCAGAGCCATTGCTCGCCCAATCGTGGCGTCGATTCGCAAAACCTGCGTTATGGTCGGTGGTCTCGGCGACAGCGTCTGCCGCATTGCCGGCGCACGATCTCGCCGCGATCCGAGCGCCCCAGCAAAGCCTGGCGTGATCGGTCACAGGCAAGGGCGTGCTGGTCGTCAGTCGTAAACTTGGATCATGGAAGAACGTGGGGCCACCCTGGACCGGCCTGGCCGAACGGCAACAACCCGCACATCAGTGTCAGCCATCGCCAACTGGAGCTTCCCTGTTTATGCTGCGATCCTAGTGCAAGCATGATCGGCGCCCAAACGCGCGTTTTTCTGAGCGACGGCCGGAGCTGGCGGCACCACCGCAACAGCTGCGCAAGGTAGTCCGCAAGGACGCGATTGAGCGGCTATTAAGTCGGGACAGCCCCTGATGAATGCCCGCCCCATAAGACTGCCCTCGGTCGACACGGTGCTGCGCACCCCGACGGGGACCTTGATGGTGTGCCGTTTTGGGCATACCGCAGCCGTCGCTGCGATCCGCAGCACCCTTGCCGCCACCCGCGCAGCAACACAAAGCGGGGCGCACCCGGCAGCCGAGGCGGCACCGATCGCGGCCCAGGCTCTGCACGCTCTGGAACAGGGCGAAACATCGAGCCTGCGTCGCGTCTTTAACCTTACCGGCACGGTACTGCATACCAATCTTGGCCGGGCGGTGCTGCCGGAGAGCGCTATCACGGCCGCGGCCAATGCCATGCGCTCGCCAGTCGCACTCGAGTTCGACGTGAATGGGGCGCGGCGCGGTGAGCGCGATGATCATGTACGCGACCTAATCCGCGACCTCACGGGTGCCGAAGATGTCAGTATCGTCAATAACAATGCCGGGGCGGTACTGCTGGTCGTCAACACATTCGCTGCCGGCAAGGAGGTAGTCGTCTCGCGTGGAGAGTTGATCGAAATCGGCGGTGCCTTCCGGTTGCCTGACATCATGGCTAGGGCCGGGGCCCGTTTGGTCGAGGTCGGCACGACCAATCGGACCCATCTCAAGGACTATTCGGAAGCAATCGGTGAGAATACAGGGCTCATCCTGAAGGCGCACACCTCCAACTACCTCATTCAGGGCTTCACGGCCTCGGTGCCGGCGACGCAACTGGCAAGGCTGGCTCGCTCGCACAAGGTGCCATTCGTGCACGACCTAGGCTCTGGCGCACTCATCGATCTAGCGCGCTACGGCCTGAAATCTGAGCCGACCGTAAGGGGTTCACTCGCCGAGGGCGCCGAACTCGTCACCTTCTCGGGTGACAAGCTCATGGGCGGACCGCAAGCCGGCATCGTTGCCGGTAGCAAAGAGCTCATCGCACGGCTGGCAAGCAACCCATTGAAGCGAGCGTTGCGTCTCGACAAGATTCGCCTAGCGGTGCTCGAATCGGTTCTCAAGCTCTATCGCGATCCAGAGCGATTGCCGCAAAGTCTACCAACGCTGCGCTATTTCGTGAGATCGCGCAGCGAGATTTCTGAAATCGCGACCAGACTGCGCGATCCGATTGCCGGGGCGACGGGCGAGGGTTATGTGGTGGCGGTCACTGACTGCATGAGCGAAATCGGTTCGGGGGCCCTGCCCTTGGAAACCTTGCCGAGCGCCGGCATCGTCATCGCGCCAGCTGGCCGCCGGAGGGCGGGCAGCAGACTTGAGGCGCTGGCAGGCGCGTTTCGCAGATTGCCCATACCGGTGATCGGCTACATCAGGCATAACGCGCTTATGTTCGATCTGCGCTGTCTCGATGATGAGGCAGACTTCGTCGCGCAGCTTACCGAGCTGAGCAGGCATCTGTCCGTGCTAGAGGCGCACGACGCTTCGGTATAGTGCCCGCTCCTGCCAGCGGCTCGGCAGGAGCGCCACGACGATCGCAGTCGGCTGCTAACACGTTGGGCCGAACCGCCGCTCGAGCACCAGGTCGCAAATTACAATGAGCCTACTTGCGCGTGTACTCGAAAGGCGGCATTGCGCGTATCTGCTCCTTAGTAGCGCCGGGCAGCAATATCCTGTCATTCTTCATTTGGAACTGGCCCGCAGGAATGGCTACATCATGCGCGCCGATACCGAGGAACCCTCCCGCACTGACGATCCCGTACGAGCTGGCGCGATTTCGCCCGATGATGAAGTCCTCAATCTTGCCGATCTTTTCGTCCTTGTCGTTGTAGACATCCTGCCCAAGCAGCTGTCGCTTCACGCTCCAGCCATTGATGATGTCATCGCGTTCGATGACGGTCACGCCGAGCCGTGTCTCACCGGCCGTTTGCGCGCGCGCGTCCATCGCCACGGGCGCCAAAAGCAATGCCACCAATCCGGCGTACAACACCTGCCGCATTCTGACCTCCTGCTCGTTTTCGTGGGGACCGCGTTGCATACGCGGTAACGGCAGACTAGGACTCAGGTGGCGGCGGACAAATCAGCAGGAACCCTGAAAAACGAGCAAACGACCGCTGTATTTTCACGATTCTCAATCGAGGTCGAAACGACCGCCTTCAGGACCACTTTCAAATTCCGACGAACGGCTCTGCTCAAGCATCGTCAATCACAAGATCGGGGGCGACGAACGCGTGACGCGAGGGCGCGCATGCCACCCACGCTTGCGCCGAGGCGTCACTTAGTTGCCCGTCCGGGCGAGAGCGAAAATCTATCAACGCAGCAAGAGTCTGCGGACCTGGGTAATGGTCGCACGGGCGTACTCGGCCAACTGCTCGTCACCAGCACTGCTGATGGGGTGTCCTATAGTGGCAAATTTGTAGTCGGGAACACCGAGCACGCGGCACATCAGCTCAGCTGCGCTGACGAAACGCGTCGTCATGACGCCGACGGCTGGGATACCTTGCCGTTCCGATACTACCGCGTCATGCAAACTGCACGACGAACAGCTGCCTCAATCGCCGACGCCGGCGACGACGGCGTGCCATTGCTTGAGCTCGTCGACAATGTAGGCGTCAGCCGGCGCGCTATAGTTCGACTTGGTGCGCCATACGACCTCGGCGATGCCGAACTCCTGGCGCAGCAGGCGATCGAGGTGGGTGAAGTAACCGCTCGTGCCTTCCTTGCCATTGGAGATGAAGCCGATCGTCTTGCCTTCGAGCGAGCCTAGGCGCTCCGCCAGCTTACTCTCTGCAGGCTTGCTCTCATGCGTGGGATCGAGCACGCGCAATTTCATGAGCTGTCCTCGCTTCTCTGTGTTCCGCACCTTGTAGCATGCTGCTGACATTGCGTTAACTTCCAAGTGGTTCGCAATCTACGCAGGCGCCGATGGCCGCGGTGACGGCCTTGGTTTTGCTGCCCATCCAAGGTGGGATGATAGCGCCGAAACCGCCCGCCGGACCGCCTGCCGCGACCACGAGCAGGTGTTCGGGGGAGTCGAGTGCGGGGTGGATCCGGCTGGCTCGGTCGCGTACGACGGCGCTCTTGCCGACGTTGGCCCACTCCCCCCGGCGCACCCGCGCCCGCTCGAACAAGAATTCGGCGACGTCCTGCTTGCTCCAGCCCGCGGCCTGGATATGCTCGCGCAACTGTTTGGGGATGACGATGGCATAGTTGCCTCCGTAGATCGAGTAGTGCAACTGGTTGGCACGCATCTCTGCGGCAAACGTCTCCAGGATCTCTTTGGGGTCATTGCTCCACTCATTCATGACCTGGCGTGGTGCCATGGCCGCCATTACGGTGACGGCCGAGGCGCCTGCTGGCATTCCGCGCAGCACAGAAAGGGGTTGCCAGGTCGTGTCTTCCTCGTCCTCGGCCAGGCAATAGGAGAATTTGCCAGGGTGGCCGAGGGTTGAGCGGTCGATCCCACCCGGGCGCACATCCAAGATATTGATGAGGGCAAGGCGGACGGCGCGGCCGATCACCGAAGTGGCACGATCGCTGTTGCCTAGCGCGTTGAAGGTGGGATTGGCGCCAATCTCATGCCGGATCGGCCCGTTGATAATGACGAGCACGGCGCAGCCACCGGTGCTGGAGGTGACGCCATGCAGCAGGAACTCATCCTTCAGCATGGCCTGCCAGGCGGTTGCAACGACCGGAAAATGCATCGGCAGGCAGCCAGCCATGACGGCGTTGATGGCAAGCTTCTCGGCGGTGATGGCCTGCTCGCGTACCGGCTCCACCCCGAGCAGGTGATCCGGTGTCATGCCGACCCACGCCAAGCATGCCTCGACCGCTGCTTCGGTCGGTGGCACCACTGGCAAGCCATCGGTCCAACCACTACTGTGATAGAGTTCCTGCGCCGCCGCAAAATCCGCAACGTCGTAGACCTTCGATGTCAGGGGAGGCTTGTTCGCTAGTTGCATTTGGCCTCCGAAGCTGGGCAATCCACGGCTGGGTAGATTGGCTCCGCTCTGACCTACGTGTCAAATTTGAAGGGTCCGCCATCGGCTGCAGCAAGCTGCCGAGGCACGTCGGCAGTCAAATGGTCCACAGGCGGAGGCACGCAACCGCTTCGCCTGCATGGCCTTAGCCCAGACATCGGAACCTCAAGGGCATGTCGTCATGCTGGCCCTTCACACAACCGTCGCTCAAACCCGCTACTGCTCGTGGCCGGGAGCGACGTCGGTTTGGACCTACCAGTCCAACCCGTTGAGTGCGGGCCCGCGCCGCTCCCTCCACTTTGCCGCCGCGCACCTACTCTCTAATATCCGGCAATTCGGCACTGTTGTGCCGACATTAAGCAACGAGTGATCCTTTGGCGATCTTGCCGCCTCCGACATTGAGGGCAGCATAGCTGCCTGCAGCACGGGCAGGGGCAGTTAAGGGTAGGCAGCGACATGCCAAAATACCAGGCCGTCTCGATCAGCCACAGAGCGTGCGCCATGGCAATGCTCCTGTCGGCTGCAGCCGTTGTGAGCCTCTGCGCCCAACACGTGCTTGCCGGCACTGCCCCCGTCTGCGAGCCGGGCAAGGGATACGTTGCCATCGATGCGTCGGAGCAATTGGGCGAGGACTTCTTGAAACGGATCAAGGCGATCGGGATCGGCAGCGTAATTCGCTACTATGATTGGAGCAATGAAACCCTACCCGGAAAGACCTTGACGATCCGTGAGTTGACACTGATTGCCAAGCTCGACATGAGCTTGGCTGTCGTGTTCCAGCATCAAAACGATTGTCTGTGCACGTTCATGACAAAGGGACGTGGGACACGCGATGCGAAGCGGGCTCTCGAGCTGGCGCGCAGCTTCGCACAACCGGCGGGCAGCGCAATTTACTTTGGCGTTGATGGTGTGGACGCACAATTCCTGAGCTTACTGCGTGCAACGGGGATACCGGGTGGGGAAGCAGAGGCGCGCAAATTCGTGCAACGATACGTGCGGCCCTATTTCGAGGAAGTGACGCAAGCCATGCAGTCGTCAGGCTACAAAATTGGCGTCTATGGCAGCGGTCTCGTGTGCTCGCAACTCATGGATGCGAGGCTCGTCACCTATTGCTGGCTTGCCAACGCCACGAGCTGGCCCGGCTACGCCGACTTCGAGGCAACCAAACGCTGGGTTCTGAAGCAACATTTGCCGACCCGAAGAGCCAATTGTTTTGGCGTCGAAGTCGATCTCAATTCCGGCAATGCGGCGGCAGTCGACTTTGGGCAGTGGCGGCCGAAATCCTTCTGATGAGCCACGAGAGTGCAGCATTTGCTTGGTAACGGCTTCGCCGAGGTCAATGCATGCCGTTAGCAGGCTTGCAAGCACGCTTGCGTGAAACTGTGCAGAGCGTTCGCGGCCAACGGGTTCTTCGCGCATTTAGGGGTGCACGCGGGCTCCGGGCAGATCGGCTCCCACACGTTTGCGGTCAACGCCGCGGTGGCAACTTGGTCTTGCGCAGCAGGCAGTGAATGCCTTTGTTTCCATCCACTGTCTGGGTGACGCGAAGATCGGCAGCAATGGAGCAAAGGGAATAAGCGTCTTGCCGGTTCAAACCGCTTAACTCACTTATCAGGCTGATCATCTGTCGCAACGCGATCTTCACCGCGTCATCGAGATCCTCATCGAAGCCCATTGTAATCCACATCTCGGCCGTCTCGGCGCGCGGCAGCGAGAGCTTGAGGTCCTTGCGAAGGATGAACTCAAACGTGCCGCTCAGCGCCGTCTCGATGGCGGTGAGGCACACCTCCCCATCGCCCTGCAGAGCGTGGCCGTCACCCGCGGAGAACAGGGCTCCGTCAACAAAGACCGGGAAATATACGGTGGCACCGGCAGCAAGCTCTTTGTTGTCCATGTTGCCACCGAACGCACGTGGTTCCTTGGATGACAGCCGGCCCCAGGCCGGTGGCGGGGCGACCCCGAAGTTGCCGAAGAACGGTTCCAATTCGAGCGCCTGGCCCCACGGCATGCGGGTTCGCTTGTTGCTGATATCGATTGGTACATGAATGCGGCGCATCTCCGGAAAATCCTCGGGCAAGGTACCATGCAGCGGCAGCTGGAGGTTCCACCCCCAGTCCTGCCTCAGCGCGATGTCGTGAATGCGCACTTCGAGCACATCGCCCGCACGGGCTTCATCGAGCGCGATCGGGCCGGTAAGCAAATGCGGCCCCGGCCCTCCCCTCCCCGCGTCCAGGACCTCGCGATGGCCGGGCAACAAGGAAAAGCCACGCGCCGGGTCGGGTAGATCGGCGGGTTCACCGGAAAGGGTGTCGATGGTCACTCTATCGCCCGAACGAATGGTCAGGATCGGAGCGACGGTACCGTCCCAGTAGCCCCAATGTACTGTCTTCGGGTTTGCAGGCACCTGGTGATGCGCCATGACTGTCCCCCCCGGGCTCTTCAGCCCTTGACCGCTCCGAGCGTCAAGCCACGAACGATGTGATGCTGCAGGTAGAGCACCACTGCAAACACCGGCAGCAAGGCAACCATGCCGACGACGGCCATTTCGCCCCAGCGAACGCCCTGGGTGGTGATTAACTTTGGTATCGCCACTGGCAGGGTTTGCATGGACTTGCCGCCCAGCATGAAAGCAAACAGAAACTCATTCCAGGCAAAAATAAAACACAGCACCGCGCTGGCAATGATACCGTTCCGCAAGAGCGGGAAGACAACCCGACGGAAGATCTGCAGCTTCGACCAGCCTTCGAGCTCTGCAGCTTCTTCCAGTTCGATCGGCAGCTCCCGGCAAAAGCTTCGCAAGACCCAAACGTAGAACGACAGATTGAAGGTAAGATAGGCGATAGTCAGACCAAGAAAGGTATCGAGCAAACCTAGCTTGGCATACAATAGATAGAAGGGGATGACGAGACACACAGGCGGGGCCATACGTGTGGCGAGAATGAAGAGAAACAGATCGTCCTTCGCCTTGAGTTCGAAGCGCGCAAAAGCATAGGCCGCTGGCGTGCCAACCAGGACCACAAGCGCCGTAGAGATTGTGCAAAGCAGAAGTGAGTTGATCAGGCTCCAGTGGAAGCCCTCGCTAATGACGTACGTGAAATGCTCGAGCGTCGGCGTGAAGAAAAATACTGTCGGTCGCACGAACATCAAGTCGGCTGGCTTGATCGCCATGGATGCCATCCAGAGCACCGGGAACAAGGCCAAGGCGCCATAGACAATGGCCAGCAGGGTCCACAATACCGGCAACTGGAGGAAGCGCGACCGCACGACGCCCCTCAAAACGCTTTGAGGCGAGTTTTGGCGTAGTGGTAGAACGCGGTGCAGAAGGCAAAGAACGCGGCCCAAACCACCACCGCAAACGCTGACGCTTCGCCGATATTCCAGAACTCGAAGGTCATCTTGTAGGCGAGCATGCTCGGTGTTTCGGTCGCCGTGCCGGGTCCACCGCCGGTTAGGATGAAGACGGTATCGAAAATCTTGAAGGCGTCGATCAGCCGCAAAAGGCCAACCACGGCTAGCAACGGCGCCAGCATCGGCAGAGTCAGACGAAAAAAAATCTGCACGGCTGAGGCGCCGTCGACGGCAGCGGCGCGAAAAGGACCAACCGGCAAGGCCTGCAGGCCGGCCAGGAAGGCAAGCATCATGAAGGGCGTCCACTGCCAGATGTCGACCAAAATCAGCGCGTAAAGAGCAAGACTGGATGAGGCGAACACGGATGTCCCACCGATCAGGTTGAACCGCTCCAAGATATTGTAGGAGAGCAGCCCCCAAGAACCGGCCAGCATGATTTTCCACAGCAGCCCGACGATGATAGGTGCCATCATGGTTGGAATGAACAGCAGGGGAACCAGCAGTGTTCGCCCGCGGATGTTCTGGTTGAGCACCAATGCGCCGGCTAGTCCCAGCATGAATTCAATGGGTACGGCAATTGCCACGAATGTGACGGCGATGCCAATCGAATTCCAGAAGCGTGCATCCGCGAACAGCGAAAGATAGTTCTCTAGACCGACGAAATCCGTGACCCGCCCAAACTTGGCTTTATGCAGACTAAGATAGACCGTAAACAAGAAGGGAATCAGAGAGACGATGACAAGGGTGATCATCGTTGGGGCGATGAGCACGAACGGATACCAGACTTCGATCCGGCTTTGAGTTTGCGGGCCGCGATGGGGTGATTCGAGAGTAAACGCCATGGCCTTCACACCGGGCAAGAGGAACCGTCCGGAGCGCCAACTCCGGACAGTCCATTAGTGGCTGCTAGAGCGTGCACTTATCTGCACAATGCTTGACCATGATCTGCTGGCCACGTTTGGCGCCCTCTTCGGGGGAGATCCTGCCGAGGCCGATTTCCTGCGACAGACCGGAGAGCTCATCGTAGATTTCATAAAACTTCGGCATCTTGGGCTTGCCGGCCGATACCTCCAGCGAGCTCTTCATGGCTAGGAACAAGCCGTGGAGAGGACCCTGCGAAAGCGCCGGCATGCCCCATGAGCTGGCGCGTATTGGAACGCCGCCTTGGCCGGCGTTGATAAGGCTTTCCTGCTGCTTTTTGTCGGCGAGCCATTGCATGAACAGGAATGTGGCCTCGGGATTTTTGCTGGCGGCACTGATGACGGTCACGGAGGGCTCTGAATCAGCTGCTCTCTGAGCTTCCCGCCCGGCTTTGGTCGGGATCGGGCCATAGACGAACTTGCCAGCGAAGGGTGACTTGCCCTGCCGGTCGATGCCAAGGACGAAATCCGACCAGGCAATGGTCTGTGCTGCGATGCCATTGCCCATAATGGTCGGCACGTCGATCAGTGATGCTTCCGCAGTACCGGGCGGCGCAAACTTCCAGAGGGCGGCCCACATCTTGATGGCTTCCAGATTCTCGGGACGATCAAAGGTCGGCTTGCCGTTGTTGTCGATGATGTCACCACCGTAATTCTTAATAAAGTTTCCCCACATCGACGTGAAGGTGGTGCCTCCCTTAATGCCTTCGAGAACAATCCCATAAAAGTCATTCTCGAGAGGCTTTCCCGCGAGCGTCGCGCCCTTCTTGCGAGTGAAAAATTCGGCGATGTCGCGCAACTGCTCCATCGTCTTAGCGGGACCGAGATCATAGCCGTACTTGGCCTTGAACGCCGCTTGCTCGCTGCTATCGCCAAGGAGATCGGCGCGCGCCCAGTAGACCTGATTGTAATTCCAATTGATGAAGCCGTACTGCTTTCCGCCGTAGAACGCCGTCGACTTGTAGGGACCCGGAATGAAGTCCTGCGTGTCCAAGGCTGGGTTCGATAGCTTGCTGTTCTTCAGCAGTTCGTCGATGGCACGAATAGCTCCCGCGGAAAGCAGCGGACCGAACTGGAAGCTGTGCAGCATGACCGCATCGTAGTAAGCCCGGCCCGACAGCATGTCGGATTGGCCCTTGTTGATCACCTCGAAATGATTGAGGAGTTCCCACTCAACCTTGATGCCGGTCTCCTTCTGAAACTCTGGGACGATCTTCGACAACGTTTCCTGCAGTGGGGTGATCTCATCGAGCACCCGGATTGTCGTACCCGCATAGGGTTTTGCGGCCTCTGCATAGAATGACTGCGTCTGAGCGGGCAGTGTGCTTGCCACCACTGCTGCCGCGAGCACCGCCGCACACTGGCACTGCCTTTGGCACTGTCTTTGCCAAGCCGATGACATAGGGGTTCCCTTTCGCGGATCACGTAAAAACCTCTGCTGTGCTGTCAACGTGTGATCCGAGATCGTTTCCAACACAGCGCCGATGCCAGCCCGCTGGCCAGCCATGGTTCAGACTGGTTCCCCCGCAGCCGGGCAGGCGTCGGAAGCAAGCACTTCGCCCGATTTTTCGTCGAATAGGATGAAGCCCGATTTGGGAAAACGTAGGCCAACAACCGTGCCGATCGTCGCGGGAGCAGCGTGCGGACCCTTCGTCTTGACGAGCCCTCTACCCAGGCGAATGGTGCTGATCGCGAATTTTCCGAACGGCTCGTATGAATAGAGCTCTCCCCTGCCTGCCGCTGCGGCCGGCGTTGGCGACAATAGGTTAGGCCGAACCCCAAGCGTGACGCCACTGTTGCTGCCAAGCCTGGAGGCTGCCTCGGCCAGGCCCCTGGACAGCGGCAGCACGAGAGCATCGCTGACGAAGCGTGCTCCCGAGGTAGCGAATTCTACCCGGCCAGAAATGAGGTTGATCGGCGGGTCGCCGATCAGTCGGGCGACGCGGACGTTTGCGGGACTGGTCCAGACATCATGCGGAGTTCCGACCTGCTCTATGCGGCCGTCGACGATGACGGCGATCCGATCGCCAACTGAGAGGGCTTCCATCGCATCCGGCGTGCACCAGATCGCCGGCGACTGTTTCGCCTTGAGCAGCCGTCTGAGTTCGTGCCGCAGTCGATGACGCAACTTCGCATCGAGATGCGAGATCGGTTCGTCGAGCAGCGCCACGGCGGCTTGCTGAATGAGTGCGCGCGCGATCGCCACCCTCTGCTTTTGCCCACCGGAAAGCTCACCCGGCAGCCTGTCTGCCAACTGATCGATTTCAAGCAGAACCAGCAGGTCATCAACACTGAGGCGACTGTCGCGTTGGCGACCAGGAGCACTGATCGGCGACAAGACGTTCTCGCGCACCGTCAAGTGCGGATAGAGCGCGTACGATTCGAACATATAGGCAATGCGGCGCGCGCCGGCCTTTACAGCCGCCAGATCGCGGCCGTGGATGCCACAGTATCCGGCATCGGGCCGTTCAAGGCCGGCGATGACACGGCAGAGTGTGGTTTTCCCTGCCCCCGAAGGTCCGGTCACAGCAAGTAATTCGTCCGGCCCGACCACAAGGCTGACGGACTTGAGGGCCGCTATCTCGCCGAAAGCCTTACTGACATTGCGCAGTTCGATGCCTTTGCCGGCAGACTGAGCGGAGAACGGTTCGAGACTTGTTCTGTTTGGCGGTGCGTTCATTACAGACTGCCAATGCGCTTACCGTCATCGCACGAAAACAAGTGTACCACACGATCCGCTGCGAAACTCACCCGGACGACCTCGTTGCCAAGAAGCCCCGACGGCCCGGGTATCTCGGCAACCAGGGCAGCGGATGGTCGCGCCGCCGAGGTGACGAGGACGACATCAGTATCGCCACGCGGTTCACAATACCCGACGACGGCAACGGCGCCTTCCCCGTTACGTCGGACGCAGACGTGTTCGGGCCTGATACCCGCCAGGAAAGGATGACCGGCCTGGACCCCGGGCACGACACGACTGCCCAGCGGACAATCCCAGTCGGCATCGGCAAGGTTTAGACGCCCATTCGCAATCGAGGCGGTGAGCAGGTTCATTGGCGGTTCACCGATGAAACCTGCGACGAAGACGTTTGCCGGCGCAGCGTAGAGTTCGTCCGGCGGACTGACCTGTTGCAGGACCCCATGTTGCATAACCGCAATGCGGTCCGCCATCGCCGTCGCTTCGGTTTGATCGTGCGTAACAAGGATCGATGTCACGGAGCTAATCGTCTGCAGACGCTTTATTTCGCTGCGGAGATGAATTTTCTGCTCGGCATCAAGATGCGACAGCGGTTCGTCGAAAAGGATCAACTCCGGCTGGCGCACAAGTGCGCGGCCGATCGAGGTTCGCTGCTGGGCGCCACCCGATAACGCCTTTACACCCCGATCGGCAATCGGGCCGAGCTGCAGCAGGGCGATGATCTCTTCGACCTTGGCCTCGGCCTCGGCAGCTGGGACGTTCCTGACGGATAACGGAAAGGCGATGTTTTGGCGCACTGTCAGGTGCGGATAGAGCGCGTAATCCTCAAACACCATGGCAATGTTGCGGGCTCCTGGCGCAATTTGGCTGACCGGGTGGCTGTCAAAGTAAATCTCGCCTTCGCTGACCTCTTCGATGCCAGCCGCCATTTTGAGCGTCGAGCTCTTGCCGCAGCCGGAGGGACCTAGCAAAGCAAGCATCTCGCCGGAATGGCAAACAAGATCGAGATTTGCAACGGCCGTTATGCTGCCGTACCGCTTCCAGACCCGCTCGAACCTGATCGCTGCCAAATGCTGTGCCCTCGACCGTGATGGAAATTACAAGCTTCGCGGCAACCAGCGCAACCAAGGACGCTGGCGCGAAACCCGTCGCAGGACAGCGACCGACTGCTTATTGCCCTGGCTGTCTGTCGTTTTGTGCGCCAGTTCAGGCTGGCTGGCCAGGCAAACCATGATGCACTCAATTTTCGCTGAGCCCGATATGGTCACCGCGCAAGCGCAAAGGAGCCCTGCCCAGCACAGCATCTGCAGATGACGGCGCCGCGGCGCGAGACCGCCAAGGCGACCAATTTCAGCATGATCCCGGCACTAAAGGCCAGTGCTTGAACGGCTAGCATCGGGCCGCCCTCAAGCTGGCGGCAAGCACCTCATGGGCGCACTGCCTGCGTTCTGGGCGAGTTGCCAATGATGTCAGCAACGGCGGCGGGTAGGCCGCCCAGCGCTAAAACAAGCGGCTGTTGCTGCCGATCTTCCCTGCCAAGCTGGCACAAGGGTGCTGGTAGCCTGCGTCGATTTGCATCTGGCACGCCATGGCCGCAAGGACGCGAGATGTTGCCATCAAAGGGAGCCACGGAGGCGTTCGAGCACCCGGCTTAATGGCGATATAACTTTATCTTCGAGCGTCTGCAGTTGCGGGCAACACGCCTCGCACGCCGATTAGGACTAGGCGCTCTCCCCGCAGCACCGGCAGCTGACACGGGTACTGGAACCGCCGCGGCGGGCACACGTGGGCGCCAAGACCTGGCAAAGCCTGACAGACCTCTTCGGCGATCGCGACGCAGATCACCGATGAGATTGCCGGCATGTCGCCAGTGCTGGTGGTTGGCGCGCTGCTGGGTCAGATGAAAGGCTGCCCGACATCGAGGAAGAGATGTTGAGCGAGGTGCCACACCGCGGCGAGGCCGCCCGGTGCAAGATCCAAAGTAGGGGCACGCCACGACCGGCAGCAGGAGCGGATTTGACATTTTCACGTGGAGCAACCGCGCTTGTTGCGGCGCGATCACGCGGCGCCGACCCGTTGGCGCCGCCATACCTCCCCCAAAGCCAGGGCTTGGCAGTTTGCGCAGCGTGGCCCGGCCAACCCAACGGGATGGCAAAAAGAAAGGCGCCGTCCGGGAGGCGCCTTTCGCGGGACGGATGCGCTCTAGGGTGCGCTGAGCGCGTGAGCCAAGTCCCGAGCGGACTTTGCCAAAGAACAGCCAGTGCGACCGTCTGCTATCGTACTTGGGCAGCATTTTGCGGGCCTACTGTGGCCAGATGGCTACCCCCATCTGGCCAACCCGGACGGTCTGACTTGTGCTAATCCATTGTCACGCAAGCAAACCGGGGGATCGTCGTGCGGGCGTCCGGCTACGACTTTGGGCCGTCTCCCGCAGTCTGGGTCAGCGAACGCACGACCGCCACGCGCGTCCCGACATCGACCCGGCTGGACAAATGCAGGACTGCTGAATTCAGCATGCGGAAGCAGCCGGACGATTGCGCCCGTCCGATGGACCTGGCGTCGTTTGTGCCGTGGATCCGATATAACGTCGTGCCAAGGTATAGTGCCACCGCGCCGAGTGGATTGCGGACCCCCCCGGTCATCTTCTCGGGTAGCTTCGGATCCCGCTGCCGCATTTCCTCCGGAGGATACCAATCCGGCCAAGGTTGCTTGCGGCTTATTTGCTCAGTGCCCGTCCAGGTGAAGCCTTCGCGACCGACGGAAACCGAATATGCATAGGCGCGGCCACCTTCCAGCACGTAGTATAACTTGCGCCGGGAAGTATCGATGACGATGGATGCCGGTGGAAAGCTGTAGGGAAAGACTACAATGGGCGGCGCGCGGGGTGTGATGTCGGGACGCGCTCCACCGTCCTCGACAGGGGCCGCTGGAACGTGCTGGTTCCGGGTCTGCTCGCGTCTGCGCGGGAGGGTTTCAGCCGGGCGAGAAGGCCGCTCGTAGCGTCGGCTGGGCGGCATTCCGAAAAGGTCTTCGGCCCATGGAAAGAAGGACTGTGCCTCGCCAGCACCGTATAGACACGGCAGCAAAGCCGCAGCGAGTGCAATCCGCTTGGGAGACATTGGCAAGTAAAAGCGCACCACTTGAATAGCGCCTGTGAAGATCCGCTCGTGCAAACATGCCTGGCGAGATGGTGGTGTCCAATCAGGGATTTGCCGGAGTTGGCGGCCCACGAACCCCGGGAACTCGTCAGCAATCCACATTCCCACCCATACATGCGCGACCTGCAAACACCTTCCAACCTCTCTCTATGGGTTTGGGCAGCGAGGACATCGTCCTTGCTGCTAGCTGTGCGAATGCGCATGGCTTTGGGTGTAGGCGTTATCGCTCCCCTTCGCTCATCGGCGTGGCCAAGAGCACCGCCAGCTTCGCGCACAACGGTTTTCTTGGTGGGCATGCAGCGCAGCACAAAAACGTGGTCCGGCAACCATCAATCCCGATCCGGGGCTCCGAGTGGAAAAAGGTGCCGATAGGGGCGCGCCTCATTGACAACACGGGCAAACGAGGGGCGCGATAGCAGGCGTTCTCGATAGACTAGGACGTTGGTAAAACGCTTGCCGATCGGATGTA
This sequence comes from uncultured Alphaproteobacteria bacterium, assembly GCA_963820375.1. Classification (GTDB taxonomy): domain Bacteria; phylum Pseudomonadota; class Alphaproteobacteria; order Rhizobiales; family Hyphomicrobiaceae; genus AWTP1-13. The sequence continues at coordinate 56,290 of CAWFZX010000030.1, forward strand.
CCCAGTCGGCGTAGAACAGTGACGGTGCCGCTGCACAATCTGCCAAACTGAATGCCTCCCCTGATGCCCAGTCACGACCTTGCAACCGTGCATCGAGCCAGGAGTAGGCTGTTTCGAGGAGCGTGCGGGCATCGGCAACGGTCTGAGCATCTCGCTGATCGGGTGTGCGTCTGCTGTCAGACACAATCCGCTGCATCGGCGTCATGACGTAATTGTCAAAGAAGCGATCCATAAAGCGCACATCAAGCGCGACTTTTGCATCTGCCGGAAGCAATCGCACGGGACCAGCATGATGCAGCATCATGTGCTCAATGATGATGCTGGCCTCCATTAGACTTTGGCCCGCGTCGACAAGCACTGGAAAGCGCTGCAACGGCCACATGCGTGCAAGTTCGGTAAAGTTGGCCGGTGTTTCGGGTCCGAGCAGCTTGAACTCAAAGGGCGTACTGTTCTCATAGAGCGCGATCAAAACCTTCTGACAGTAGGATGAGAAGGGGTGGGCATAAAGCATGGGTTTCATAGCGGCCTTACCTGTTCAATGCGACGTCTTCATCTAGACGAACGGAAGTTGATAGCGACGCGCCGCAGACAATCAAGCCGCGATCGACGATATGCCGTGCAGGTGGTCTTCGGTCGCGCCGGCTGGAGGTCATCAAGACCGTCAAGCGTATCATCGCCCCACCGCCCCACATCATTGACATTGGCGCCTGCGTGCCAAAGGTGATGGCGCCTCCACGCGAGCCACCAGCATGTGACAGGTGGTCGGCCAGGCGCCCCGGCCGTTGCTATCTTTGTCAACCAGGTGTGTGGCTTGGACATGATCGACGGTGGCCTCAATTTCGATGTTCCGCCCAAAGGCCATTTGCGCTTCACCCAGCCTGCCCGCTGCCGCGGCGACGAGGTCAGTAGGCGGCATATGCTTAGGAAAACGAGGCAACGCGCAAAAGATGCGCGGTGGATCTCGGGGTGGAATCCTCAGTTGAGCGAGCGCGCCGCAGGCTAAGGCATGTCTGGAGCAATTGCGCAACAAGCGCATTGATGACATGCTGCCGCGAACGGCGGAACGCAAGCGCCGGCCAAGCTTGAACAGCTAATCCAGGGGAGGACTCCAAAGAATGTCTCGCATCACCCATTTCAGCACGTTCGCGCTCGCGCTCTTCACAGGGTCGCTCTCGGCTCCTTGCGTGCTAGCGGAAGATGCAAAGCTGCCCGCCGCGCTGACGCTCACAGCTTACGACACGGGCTCTTCGGGCTTCAACATTGCCGTCGCGGTAGGCAAGACGCTGAAAGACAAGCATGGCTCTGATGTGCGTGTCCTGCCCGCCGGCAACGACGTCGCCCGGCTGGCGCCGCTGAGGGCCAATCGCGCGCAGGCATCGGCGATGGGCATTGGCGTCTATTTCGCCCAAGAGAGCGTGTTCGAGTTCGCCGTCAAGGATTGGGGGCCCCAGCAGCTCAAACTCATCCTGTCGGCCATGGACTGCAATTCGATTTCACTTGGCGTTGCCAAAGACACCGGCGTCAAGGAGGTGAAGGATCTCAAGGGTAAGCGCGTCGGCATGGTGGTGGGTTCTCCGGCACTCAACCAAAACGCCTTTGCCGTGCTGGCTTTTGGCGGTCTGACGCGCGGCGATATGAAGTTCGTCGAGTTTTCAAGCTACGGCGCAATGTGGAAAGGCATGCTCAACAACGAGATCGATGCCGCCATCGCCTCGAACATCTCCGGCCAGGTGAAGGAGGTCGAGACCTCGCCACGCGGCATCATCTATCCACCGACGCCGGCTGCCGACACCGAAGGCTGGGCGCGTCTGCACAAAATCGGCCCCTACTTCCAGCCGCATAAGGTGACGTGCGGCGCCAGCGTCCCGGCGGGTGGCATGGTCGAGTTACCATCCTATCCCTATCCGATCTTCACGGCTTATGCCTCTCAACCGGTCGACCTCGTCTATAATCTGGCCAAGGCCATGATTGCCAACTACGACGACTACAAGGATGCAGCGCCGGGCGCGGCGGGCCTCGAGGTGAAGCGTCAGAACCTGTCGTGGGTGCTCCCCTACCACGAGGGCGCCGTCAAGGCCCTCAAGGAGGCGGGTGCCTGGAAGCCGGAGCACGAGGCCCACAACCAGAAGCTACTAACGCGTCAGGAGACGCTGGCGAATGCCTGGGCCGCGTTCCTCAAGACTAACCCATCCGACGACAAGACCGCCTTCACCGCGGGCTGGATGACAGCACGCAAGGCGGCACTGGCTGCGGGCGGCATGGATCCCATTTTCGAGTAGTGCGCCGGATCGTGGCGTCCATGCGCAGTTTCGTCCCGGCTGATCTGCAGCCGGGGCGACCACAAGGTCGACCCCCAACCTAGGCACTTCAGGGAGAGCCCGTGCCGCCCCGTCGAGAGAAAGCCGCGCCGGCGCCGGCAAGGATCGTGTTTGCCGACCCACACGCCGCGCCTGCCGGTCCCGTCGAGGGCGAGGCAACGCGGGTGCGAAAACTGACCGGCGCTTGGCGCTGGCTGCTGGTGCTCGCCACAGCCGCCACCATCCTGCTGTGCATCAACCAGCAGTTCACCCTGCGCTTCTTCGTCGGCTTTACGCAACTCAATACGGAATACTACTACCTGTTGATCCTGTGCATGCTGCCCTTCACATTTCTTATCTTCCCGGGGAGTGCTGCCGCAGCGATAGACAGGATTCCCTGGTACGACGTGCTGCTGTTCGCGGCTACCGCAGCCAGCTCCTGCTACCTGATGCTAAACGTGCGCAAGGCCGCCGAGCTTGGGTGGGAGTTTGGTGGTGCTCCCTTGGACGTCGTCGGTGCCGGCCTTGTCATGTGGCTCCTGCTGATGGAGGCCCTCAGGCGTACTGGCGGCTGGAGCCTGCTCTTGAGCGTGCTCCCATTCACGGTCTACCCGCTGTTTGCCGAGGCGCGCTGGCTCGGACCACTCAAAGGCACCCAGTCGACAATCGAACAGGCCACGGCCTACCACGTGCTATCCAGTGAGAGCCTGCTCGGCATTCCGATCCAAGCCTTTGCCGAGACGGTGATCGGCTTTCTGGTTTTCGGTACCGCCCTGATGCTGACGGGCGCCGGCAAATTTTTCATCAATCTCGCCTTTGCCCTGTGCGGCACTTTCCGCGGCGGCGCTGCAAAGGTCGGCATCTTTGCCAGCGGGCTGCTCGGTATGATGTCGGGCAGCGTCGTCTCCAATGTGCTCACTGCCGGCACCATGACCATCCCCACCATGAAGCGCACTGGTTTCAGGGCCTCCTACGCTGGCGCGATCGAAGCCTGCGCCTCGACCGGGGCCGTACTCGCCCCACCGGTGATGGGAGCTACAGCCTTCGTCATCGCCCAATTCCTCAACGTGAGCTACGGGGAGGTAGCGATGGCCGCCATCATTCCGGCCGCGCTTTACTACCTTGCCCTCTTCATCCAGGTGGATGCGTACGCTGCCCGCAACGGGCTCAAAGGCCTGCCCCGCAGCGAGTTACCGAGCACCTGGGCAACCATCAAGGAGGGCTGGTACTACCTGCTGGTGGTGGCACTGCTGATCGTCATGCTGTTGCATTTCAAGCGCGAAAGCCACGCACCTTTTTACGCTACGGCGCTGCTGCTAGTGCTCAATCAACTGTTTTCCAAGGAGCAACGCTGGGGTGTCAAAACTGTCGTCAATTTCCTGGAGATGAATGGGCGTACGTTCGTGGAGTTGGCCGGCATCTTGGCCGGTTGCGGCCTTCTGATTGGCGCTTTCTCCATGACGGGGGTGGTCTCTAGCCTTGCCAACGATCTGCTGCGCATCGCCGGTGAGAGAGCCTTCCTTCTGCTCGCCATGTGCGCCCTGACCAGCCTGGTCCTCGGCCTTGGGCTCACCACCACGGCCTGTTACATCTTTCTTGCCATCTTGGTGGCACCGGCGTTGGAGAAGCTCGGCCTGAACAAAATGGCCGTGCACATGTTCATCTTCTACTGGGGCATGTTGTCAGCGATCACGCCCCCAGTCGCCATCGCCTCCTTCGCGGCCGCCGGCATCGCCGGCGCCCCGGCCATGAGGACCGGTTGGGAGAGCATGTGGGTGGGCAGCATCATCTACTTCCTCCCTTTCTTTTTCGTGCTGAACCCTGCACTCGTGCTGCAGGGGCCGAGCCCCTGGCTGGCCGCGCTCGGACTTGCCTTGCTTATCGCCGTCGGCACGCTCTTCATTTGCGGCGGCATCCAGGGCTACCAGACAGGCGTCGGGGACTTACGTCGAGCCGGACATTTGGAGTGGCCTTTGCGCGTGCTGCTAGTCGTGGGCGGCTTGGTGCTCGCAACGCCTGGCGGCGGCATTGTGCCACTCTCCGAGTTGCAAATGGTCGGCCTTGGCTTAGCTATCGTGGCGCCGACCGTGCTGGTTGCCCTATTGTTGGTGCGCCGCCACAAAGCGACTGAGGCCCAGCACGCCCTAGGCTAGGGCAATGGCCGACGGCAAGTCGGCGAGACGCCGAGGTCTTTTCGTCGACGCTGCCCGTTCAGTCCACGGCTTCAAGAGATCGCCATCGCGCATGATCGGCATTGTTGCCGAAGTCGCCTTTGGCGCGCCACAAGGTGCGATGAGACGACCCGAGTGGCCAGCATGTCGCGGGCGCGGCTTTGGTGCGGAAAAGCCAGGCCAAAAGCGGCTTGCATTTGGCTTGACACGATTGCTGCTGGGCACCGCAATGATAAGCCACCGCACAGACGTCCGATTGTTCGTGCGGGCGACGCCTGGAAAACCTGCCTCAGCAGGGAGGGAAAGCATGCCCGAGCTTCGAAAAATTGACGTTCACGCCCACATCCTAGCGGAGGAAACCATAAGCCTCATGCGCAAGGAGGCGCCACAGATTGGGCCGCGGCTGGAGCGCATCGACGAGGACTTTGCCGTGCTCGAGGTAGCGGGGAGCCGCTACCGGCCGTTCCCGCGTGGCGGCTGGGATATGGGCCAGCGATTGCAAGATATGGACGCGGCGGGCATCGACATGCAGGTGGTCTCGAATACGCCGCAGACCTTCCTCTACAATCAAGAGGCTGGGCTCGCTGCGGCACTCTCGGTCTTACAGAATGACCAGATCGCCAAAGCCGTCGCTGGCAATCCAAGGCGGCTCGTGGGCATCGCGACCCTGCCGATGCAAGCTCCGGAGCTGGCCGCGGCTGAGCTCCGCCGGGCCATGCGGTCGCTCGGATTGAAAGGCGCGCAGATCGGCTCAAACATCAACGGGAGCAATCTCGACGATGTGGCGCTGGAACCTTTGTGGGCGGCGGCGAACGAACTCGACGCCTTCATCATGGTGCATCCCACTGGGGTCGCCGGTGCGGAGCGGCTCAAATCCTATTACCTCGTCAATCTGATCGGCAATCCACTCGACACGACCATCGCGGCGGCAACACTGGTGTTCGGCGGCGTGATCGCGCGCTATCCAAGGGTCAAGTTCTTGATGGTTCACGGCGGCGGTTTTGTGCCCTACCAAGCCGGCCGCTTCCTGCACGGCTGGCAGGTCAGAGCCGAGCCGCGGGCAAGGCTGACAGCACCGCCCGAGGCCTCGCTCGACAAACTCTTGTTCGACACCCTTGTGCACAGCCGGCCAGCGCTCGAATTTCTGGTGTCGTCCTGCGGGGCAGGGCGCGTGCTGCTGGGAAGCGACTATCCCTTCGACATGGGCACGCTCGAGTGCGCGCGGCAGATCGAGGCGCTGTCGATTGCACAAGCGGACAAGGAAACGATCCTCGGCGGGGCAGCGGCGAGGTTATTGGCGCTGCCGTAGACCGTCCACCTTCCTCTCGTGATCGCCAAAAGCGCGCTGGGGCAGTAACTTAGTGCGGCATGCAGAAAAGGGGCGTGCGGCAAAAGGGGAAAGTGATTTCCGGGCAGCAAACAGCGCTTTGGCGAGCGGTAGGTTGACCGCGGCAATTCCCCCTCTACCATGCAACCGGCTAGTGCATGGCCACAGTAGGCTTAGCGCCAGGCTACGCCCGATAAACGATGGCGCATCAGAGGGGAGGAACGCATGGACAGACGCCGCTTCCTCATCGGCACGACGGCATCGACAAGCGCTCTATGGGCAGGACGCATCGGCGCCGAGGATACCTATCCGTCGCGTTCGATCACCGTCATCAATCCGTTTCCACCCGGTGGCGTCAGCGACACCATAACGCGCCCGCTCGACGCTGCGCTGGAGGCAGTCCTCAAGCAGCCGGTGATGCTCGAAAACAAACCGGGGGCGGCAGGCGCGGTCGGTGCACAATTTGTCGCGACAGCCAAGCCCGATGGCTACACGCTTCTCACCCACCTTGTGTCGATATCCGGCTTCGCGGTAGTGGACAAACTGTTTGGCCGCCAGCCGAAGTTCACCAATGACGACTTTATCCCGCTGGCGCGCATCGTGGCCGATCCGGTCGTGATGATGATCAACAACGACCTCCCCTACAAAACGCTCAAAGACCTGGTCGATGACGCCAAGGTCAATCCAAACAAGCTGATCTTCAGTTCGTCTGGTCTTTATGGCGCCTCGCATATCCCGACGGCGCTGCTTGCCAAGGCAGCCGGCAACTTGCAAATGCGGCACCTGCCGACCAATGGCGGTGGGCCGGCCGTGGCTGCCGTGCTCGGCGGCAACGCCAGTTTCTTCATGTCGCCGACCTCAATCGCTCTCCCCCACATCAAGGCCGGCAAGGTGCGGCCGCTGGCGATCTCCAGCGCCGTGCGGGCAAAAGCGCTGGCCGATGTGCCAACCTTCAAGGAGCAAGGCTACGATCTCGAATACTACTTCTGGGTTGGACTGTTTGCGCCCAAAGGCACACCCGATAGTGTGATCGCTAAGCTGCGCGGGGCGATCAATACGGCAGCTCACAGCAAGGAATTTCTGGGCACGCTCGACAAACTGGGTCAGGAGCTTGCTTATATGGACCAACCTGAATTCGCCAAATTCTGGGCCGCAGACGCCAAGAAGATGGAAGACGCGATCAATTCGATCGGGCGTGTGCAGGGCTAGGCTGGATATTGCCCGAGGGTCGGATCGATGGCTTGCTTCAGGTGTTTTGGCGCACGCGCCCGCGCCAAGCAAACGAGATCGGGGCGGTTCACTGGCGGAAAACAAGAGACGGGTAGGCTCTTGACGGTAAACTCGACGACGTCGACCTAGCGTGTGCCGCGAAACCATCGCAAGGAAGATCACGTCGGTCATTGGACGGGGGCACGGGCGCTTCACGCCGGCAATGGCTACGAAAGTACGCCAGCTCACCTGCTTTGCTGTTCTCAGCGCCGACGGGTTTCCCCCGCGACAGGATCGTTTCCCCCGACCCAAGCCACCATGACCGCCCAGGCCACGGCAAGAACAATGGGGCCGAAGAAAAGGCCGACGATGCCGAAGGCAATTGTTCCGCCAATAACGCCGACCATGATCACGGGCATCGGCGTGGTGAGCCCACGCGCCATGACAAACGGTCTGAGTACGTTGTCGATCAAACCGACCGGCACCATGTAGGCGGTGAAAAGCAGGGCATGTGTCGCTTCCATCACCGTCCAGCTCCAGATGATGATCGGCAGGAACAGGATCGACGGTCCAACCTGGATGATACCCAACAGCATTGCCACAAAAGCGAGCACGCTGGCGGCCGGAATGCCGGCGGCGAGGAAGCCCGCTCCGCCGAGGAAGGCTTGCAGAAAGGCAATGCCGACCACGCCGCGCGACACCTTGCGGATGGTTGCACCGGCGATTTCAACAAGCTCCTTGCCGCGATGACTGAGCACCCGGCCGAGAAACGCGCTCAGTGCCTCGACAAATTGCGGTCCGCGCGTGAACAGGCAGCCGGCGATGACGATCGAGACGAGGAGCTCGAGGAGGCCGGACAACGCGCTCTGGGCAATCTCAATCAGCTTGCCGCCGACCGGCTTGAGCATCGGCGCCACTTCGGCCAGTGCCGCCTTGATGTTGGTGGCGGCCAGAGTCCAGAGCTGGTGCAGACGCTCGCCGACGAAGGGCCACCCTTTCACGGATTCGGGCGGGAGCGGAAATGCCAATTGTCCCGTGTCGAGCCCGGTTACCAACCAGCCGATACCGCCCATCATGCCGAAGCCGACCCAAGTCAGTGGCCCAACGACGATCATCAAGCATAGCAACGTGACAAGTGCGGCTGCCTGGCGCCGGCCCAGCCACCGAGCCAGCCAATCGAACAGCGGATAAAGGGCAACCGTGAGTATGGCGCTCCACAAACCGATCGTCAGGAATGGGGCGATGACCCTGAACGACCAATAGGCGAGCAGACCCAGGAAACCGAGTCGAATGACAAGGTCGATGGTGGCAGCGCTGAGCGTTGCCCTGGTTGGATCCGGATTGCCATCTGGGGTCATTGCTCAGATCGACAGCACGGGTGTCGAATGCACCAGGGGATAGATCATCCTTGTCCTTTTGTTGCCGCATCGCCGGGAAGAGTGCCCCACCTTGCAAGTTCGCAAGTCAGCCACGGCTTAACATACACAACCTGGGAGCTTGCGCTGCTGGAGTTCTGACGTGCCGATCATGTCTTGGGCACCGCTGTCACAGGGGCGACGTCATCGTCGGCCAGGGCGGCGAACCTGGCCATCGACATGTCCGCCCGCGGTGCCAATCGTAGCCTCGCCGGGAGTGAATCGGCTTTGGCGCCTTTCGTCGATCTTCATCGCCGCGATGAGTGCCACTTCAATCACACGTATGCAGCTGCCAACGCGGGGACCGAACAAATCCACAAGATGCACTCGATCAAAATCACCATCCGTGGCCCGATGATTGCATGTTGATCCGCGCCCCTCGGTGCGAAAGACCCGGCCACCGGCCGTGCGCCGGCACACCCAGGCCGGTGCTCCCGTGTCGCCTACGGGAGAGCACAGGCGCCTGGCCGCCACCTCGCCCGGCACAAGCGCTATTGAGTGGCGTAGGCGTGTTCTCTTGGCAGCGGCAGGACCGGCTCGGCTGTTGACACCTCCTTTGGCCAAACGACCTTTGTTTCGTGGCCTACAAACTGCATAACGACAGGATAGGCCCGCGCGTTTTGGCCGGCCAGCTCATGCCCTGGCGGATGGAACTTGACCCCGTACCCCTGCAGCGTGCCGCCATCGGGAATATCGGTCTCTAGCGCCGCCTTCTGCAGCGCCTCGGCGCTGATGCCGCCATGCAGCTTGATAGCACGTGGCAGCACATCCGAGACAAAAGACCAAGTGTTGGCAAAGCCGATGGAAACGTGCGCCGGGATCGTCTTCGGGTTCACATCCCTGCGGTACCGCTTGACCATCTCATCGATGAGATAGGCGGCATCCTTCACCGTTAGGGTCTTTGGATCGAGCAGGTTGCTGGCAACCGTGTCGATATTGAACAGGAGATTGACATCCTGGCCAAATGTCTCCGAGAGCTTGTCGTACTGTGCATAGCCAGCACCGTGTCCGATCAAAGCCTGAAATTTAAGGCCGGCTTCTTTCGCTTGCCTGAGAAACAGCGTGATGTCTGGATTATAGCCGGTGTGCAACAACACGTCGGCCCGCGCTCGCCGCAACTTTGTCACCAGTGCCGAGAGGTCCGTTGCGGTGGCCGCGTAACCCTCCTTGTGCACGATCTGGATGCCGTGTTTGCTACAGCGTTCCTCGTTGCCCTTGGCAACGCCGACACCATACGGCCCATCCTCGTGGATGATAGCAACCTTGAGGTCTTTCGGCTCCCGACCGAGCTTTGCTTTCGAATAGGCGTTTAGCATATCGCATGAAGCCTCGCCCCACTGGTCGGAATGCGCGTGGCTGCGAAATACGTACTGCAGATTTTTGTTGCGAAACACGGCAGAGGAAATACACACCGTCGCCCACCAGAACTTTTTGGCGGCATCGACTTTGGCTGAGAGCGGCACGCAGTGAGCAGAGGAGTAGACGCCCATCAGCATATCGACCCGCTGTTCGTTAATAAGGCGTTCGGCCTCGTTTACGGCCACATCGGCCCTCGACTGGGCGTCGGCAAAGATCGGCACAATCTTATAGCCCTCGATGCCGCCGCGCTCATTGGCGATGTCGATGGCGTACTTGGAACCAAGCTGGGCCGCGAGCGACCCACCGCCTGCAAACGGCCCGGTCTGATCGAAAATCAGGCCGATCTTGATCTCTTTCTGCTGCGCCAGCGCGTCGCTGCCCGCAACCGAAACAATGGTCGCGAGGCCCAAGGCACCTAGCATGCGACTGGTCGGCTTCATACTTTCCTCCCTGTAGATTAGCCTTATTGCTGTTCGGCGCGGCAAAGGTAGCGAAGCTGCATGCCACTACCGCGGCTGACCGGCGTCAGCCGACCTCGATCAACCGTAAACTTTGCGCACCTCGCCCTCGGCCCATTTCACGGCGTCTTCGGCGGGCATGCCCTGGACCGCCTTGGCGTACATGTCGACGATGATGTACTTGGAGAGCACTTCGGCGGCCTTCGGTCCCGCCGGTCCGGCATGGCCATAGACACGGCCAAGCCGGGGGGCGACGCGATAGGGGGCCATTACCGGATCCTCTCCCCACATCTTGTGGTTCTCCCACTGCTTGGTGGGACCGGTGGCAAACCCTTTTTGGACGTTAAACCACTTGTCGTAGACTTCTGTGGAGTGGAACCATTTCAGGAACTCCATCGCCTGCGTCCGGTTTTTCGAGTAGCCCATCACCATCATGCACTGAAACGGGTGCACCCCGAACTGGCCGCTAGGTCCTTTGGGCAGCGGCGCATGCAGGATGTCAGTCTTCATCTGCGCTCCCTTGTCGGTCCGGTATTGGTCCGCCTTGCGCAATGATTCAATGTAGATGGAAGCGCCATTCAGCGTGGCGCTGATTGTGCCAGATAGGAAAGCACGATTGTTGTTCGAGTCATCCCAGGCAAGACCGCTCTCGTCGTGAGCTTCCTTCCAGAATGCAGTCAGGAACTTGACCGACTCGATAGTCTCTTTCGAGTTGAGGTTGACCGTCTTGCCGTCAGCCTCGACCTCGCGACCACCCCAGGACCATAAGTATGGATAGGCGAACGCAGGGGCGTCGCCGACCGTGTGACCAAGGGTCTGTCCGAGCGGTCGGCCCGCAGCCTTGAGCTTTTTGCCGACTTCCCGATACTGCTCCCAGGTCTCCGGGAATTTGGTGACGCCGATCTCGTCGAACCAGGATTTGCGGTAAGCGATCATGACGCCGACGATGCAATAGGGCACAGCAATCCACTTCTTGCCATCGTGTGTATTGGCCTTCGCCAGGTCGTAATAGCCACCCTGCGAGGAGCCAATCGCTTCGCAAACGGCCGACACGTCGGCGCAACTATCGGCATAGAGTTGGGCCTTGTTATCAAAGATCATGATGATGTCGGGTCCTGCTTGAACCTGGATCGCTGCCGTCGCGCGCGGTTGCAGGTCATTGAGGCCGATGGTCTCGAGGTTGATCTTGAAGCCAAGCGCCTTTTCGGCTTCTCCCAGCATCGATTGACGCAAAATCTGATCGCCCGCCGGGACGAAGTCGTTCCACTTCAACCAGTGGAGAGTTGTCGCCTGCGCATAAGCGGGCGCTTTACCAGCTGCGAGAATGCCGGCAATGCCGCTGGTCTTGGCTGTCAGTGCTCCGGCGCCCGACGCCTTCAGGAACTTGCGGCGAGTGACATGAGTCATATTTGCTTCCTCCCAGATATCATTGTTGCTTATGACGGATGCGGCGATGCTCCGATTGCTGACCACGGTCCGTTTCGATAGGCGCGGACGCCTGGTCAGGAGCAATCCCAGGGCCGACTGACCCCGCGCTGACGGGGTCTAGGCCGCCAGCGGTGCTCACGGAAAAGCCTGAGACGAAACGTGAAGCCGGGCAGGCGCCCGGTTTGAGGGGTCCTCACGGCGGCTCCCTTTCATCGCTGAATGCCTTGCTTCTTGCCCTTCTGGCGGATCGGCGCCGGGGCGGCATTCTGAGCGCAAACGGACGGACGTTTGTTCTTGTCCGAGGCAAGGCGGCCTCAAGACGAGGCCCCCACCCATTGCAGCTAGTTTAGCCAAGCGGGCGCATGCTGCCCAGGGGTAAAGTCAGAAAGCCGCATGTGCCAAGGCAATGTTGCAGCGCGCAAAGGGGCTTCGATCTGCTTGTTAGTGCGGGACGCGAACGAGGACCGCGATGGGTAAGGGACGAACCCGCTCTGCGGGCTCGCCGGGCCCAAGCTGGTACCTGGGATAAGCAGTGACGAAGTGGTTGGTGACGGGTCGCCGTTCGGCGCGAAGACCAAGAGCGTAGCCGCTGACTTGCGATTTGAGGTTTTTTTGCTTGCCACCGCTGCCCAAGACCGTTGCTCTGCAGCCAACGCAGTCAACAACTCGGCTTCGATGCCGTGCATTTTCTGAGCCCCCAGCCTGGCTTGCACCGAGCTGGCCTGCATGCCCCGAGGAAGCCGTATCGTGGGTGCAGCACTGCAAGCTCAGTCGGCTTCGCGTCGGCCTCAAAATGCGCCATCGCAACCTTGCCGGCACTGGCCGCTGGCCTTGCGCGTCGCCAAGGGGGCACGACAAGGACGAGGGGCGCGCCAGATGTATCGATCCAGGCGCCTTTGGATCAGCGTCGCCTAGGATTAGGGTTGGCATGGATAGGCGCACGCTCTGGCACAGCTGCTCGGGGCGTCTCTTTGGCAATGGCGCCGTGTTTGTTCAGCACGTAGGATGACGGCGCTTCGGCAACCGGAAGACGGCGGTAGTGGCGGACCACCTGGCAACAGCATTGCTTCAGATTGCCGAGGATGCACTGGACGGCAATCGGGCCTTCATTCAGCAGGTGGGCCGCACGAACGCGGCTACACTTAGGTACGAGCCGGATGACAGCAGGTCTGGACGAAAATCGCTTGGTGCTTTTGTTGTGGCAAGCGACTGGCATCACAAGCTGCTTGATCGAACGCCGGGCAGCTGGATGATTCACGCGAGGCACGATTTTATCGGTGTATCGCTGAGTAGCGCCTTCGCCATCTTTGCAACCGAGTGCCTACACCATGAAGCCCTTGCCGGCGAGCCGCGCTTGCAAGAGTTGCTTGACAAGTCGGTAGCGAACCTCTTCCGCGGCTTGCAAGCGATCTACCCCGAAGCGAAATTGCGTGAGGTCTGGAACGCCGCTTTCGCGTTGAAGAAAAATTTGCGATCGTCGCGCGAGCCCAAGGCAGTAGATATGAGAGTGAGCCTCGCTCAGCTCATCCTAAACGACGCATTGAACCGAGTGAGCAGACAGATCCCAGCAGACAAGATCGAGAAGGGTGTGTTTGGGCTTTATGACGCGCTTCGCCGCGCCGTAGAACCCAAAACCGCATAATTCTCGACTAGACTCTTGCGGCTCGCCCCTCCCTGCATGCTGCATATGCTTGGGGAAGAGCGGACCCCAAACGAGCCATAGCTGATGGGACCGGAACCTTAGACCCGCTGCCGTTCCGCATCTGCCAATTACCCTGTCGCTCGCAGAAGGCATGTTGCATGGCCGAGAGCGTGAGTACCGTTGTTCGAGTGATGTCACGTGGCGGAAGTTTTCCTTCCCTCGTCCAAACCTCCTCTGGGCGACAATTCGTCATGAAGCTCAGTGGTGTTGGCCAAGGCACATCTGGACTGCTCACCGAATTCATCGCCATGCGTTTAGCAGGGGCACTTGGCCTCAACGTTCCAGACGTCAGGGCGATCACGCTGAGCAGTGCTTTGCCGTGGCAGGTCGGCACCGACGAGTTCTATGAAGCGCTTCAGCGCAGTTCCGGCTGGAATCTTGGTGTAGGGTTTATAGACTCTGCACGAGATCTCGGAGCAGACGACCTTGATAAAATTCCAGGTGCATTCCTTGACCAGCTAGCCGCTGTCGACGCTCTCCTGCAGAACGTGGATCGTACGGCCCAAAACCCAAACCTGCTCCAAGACGACACTGGCCGTTATTGGGCGATCGACTTCGGCGCTTGCCTGTTCCTCGAGAGGTTCGGGCGGCATCGACAGCGCATTACATTTGAGCTGCCAGCCAATCACTTCCTGGCCGGTCGCCGTGTGCAACCACTCCAAATTGATAACGCTCAGACACGGCTCAAAGAGTTCGTCTCTGAGGTGCCGCTTTCCTGGCTCGGCGTGGGCGGCGGCGAGGCCTTACTCGACGCCCTTTCTGGGATCATCGAGGTGTACGCGCAAAAGACACGCTAGGACGGAGCCGGGCACCATCCTCTCAGTTCGGTTGTAACCATCTGGCAACCCGGCGTGGCACAGGCCATCGCCATCCGCTCCGATGACAGGCTCGCATCGGGGACTTCGGCCTTGCCAAGCTAATAGGGGGGATCGGTCTCAATGCAGCGGGTGCCCACTGAGACCGACCGTCCCCCCGATGGCCGCAACACTGCGGACGCGATCACGCAGAAGCAGCCGCCAGACAGCCTGGCACAGGCGCGACTTAAGAGTCGCAATAATTCAGAGTCTTATTGTTACGAATGAGGTCTTGGTGTCGCGACCCTGCCACTCCCTAATTTGGGGGATCGCCTGCTCAGAAAGATTGGCAGCTCGGCTATGGCAGGGCCACTGCGCTGCAGCAAGACCTAAGATCTCCCTGCCACCAAATGTCGAGCCAGAGACTTTTTTTTCCGGAAGCTCTGGCCTGCATGACCAACAACAAAGTTCCGCCAACTCAGACCACGCGCCTCGTCTAGGGACGGTCCCTCGCCATTCGCATGCATTCACTCTGGCTTCCTAATCAGGGTTACCGCCATCGTACGGTTCCCCCGGCCAACCCTCCCCGATTGCGGTGCACCCTTCTTATGGCTACCGCGATGCCGGCTGGCATCGCTGGTAGGGTCCACCACGGTTGCGCCGGTATTCGTAGGCCGTCATCGCCTGTGTGTTGAGCCACGCCGCTCCCCATTACTTTGCCGCTCCATGCTTGAGCGCCGATCCAGAGATCGAGCAATTTCTACTATGCGAAGAGGCCTGTGGGCGGTTCCAGCACATCCCCTCTGTGCAACATGTCTAGGTTGATATCGCAATCGCGGCAAGGCCAGTTGGTGGATGTCGAAGACATGGCCTTACAATGCACCATCCGGCATTCAGTCAGCGTTCGGCGCCCTCTGTTTTCAGCATTTACCCCAAGGGCGTTCTCCCTCGCCTGAGCTTAGGTTTTTTCCCAGTACAGCGAAGGCGCTGCCCTCGAACACGCGCGAAAGACAACGTTTGCAGGTGCGCGCATACGGAAAGCCAATGCGCTTGCGCCTTTCTGAAGGATCAGTGGTGTATCGGCTCGGCCGTCCTCCTTCAGCAAGCGCCTGGTCAGAAATCCGACGGCGCAAGTCACGCGACAGAAATGGAGACCAGCGATGATGGGCATAAAATCGTGGAAGTGGATCACGCCGTTACCAGCGCATGCGTGCAGCGTCAGGCTCGACAGGGGCGCGGTCTTCGCGCTCGCCGCAACGCTAGCGCTCAGCGGACTACCGCATCTCAGCTATGCGCAGGTCTCCAAAAAGGTTGCGGGCGGTGGTAGTCTCGAGGGCTCATGGAGCGGCGGCGGCACTATTTCGTTCGCGTCCGGTGCGACAGAGCAGGCGCGTTGCCAGGCACGCTACAGTCGGGCGGGCAACAACAGCTACGCGGTGAGTGCTACCTGCGCCACGGCCTCGGGCAGAGCTGCGCAAACAGCAATGGTGCGTCAGGTCAGCACGAATAGATACTCAGGCAGCTTCTACAATCGCGAGTTTTCAATTTCCGGCATAATGCACGTTTCCGTGCGCGGCGCGAATCAGACAGTGCAACTGATCAGCGATAGCGCTTCGGGGGTCATCAATCTCAGTCGTTAGACAACGGGTCGGCAGGAGATGCTTACTCACGCCCAACTGCTCCCGCGCGCCACAATCGATGCCTGGTAAGGCGTCGTGCAAGCGCGCCGAGCCCGTAGGCAGCATCAGCAGTCCAACGCTTTGTTCGTAGGGTCCTCGATGAGGCTCAGTCCGGAAATTTGTTTGGGTCGATCATTGTGGTGACCGGTCCGGCGCAGGGAACCGCCGGCAGCCTGGGACCTTTGAAGGCCGTTGTTCTGCCATTCCACTCCATGTGCGGTCTGTCCTTCATGCCGAACGGAAAATGTATGCCCAAGTGAGGGTTCTTCTTCGCAAAGTCCTGCATGCACTCATACTCAGCCTTTGTACCCGCACCTGCGCGCACGTCGATTGCCAATCCCAAGGAGTGGCGCGATGGTTTGGAACGTGAACAGGGGCCCTTTTCGCCCGCGCAGACGCAGCTCTGCTCCTGTCTTGTCCGATGCGCGGATGTGATTGTCACCGAGCCGTGCGTCTCAACAAAGGCCCTAAGGAATACGGCAGCTGCCTCAATCAACGGACGCTTGAGACGCTCGAGATTTTTTTCCTCGTACGTCCGGCAATCGTATTTCAAGGTCGGTGCCTGCTGCTCCAGAGCCTTCATGAAGGCCATTGCATTCACCGGCTTCATGTCAACGAGCGTGCTGTCGGCGAGTGCAGCATCCCCAGCCAGGCTGCCAAGAATAGCTAAAGCAAGCAGCGAACGCATGGCTTCCCCCCGGGATCAACACACTGCCTTCGCGAAAAAGGCGCGGTGTGCCAAAACCTTTTGCAGGCCGCAGTTTGAACGATACCGTTGTTGAGATCAATCTTCCGACCGCGTCAGCCAGGCATCGGCTGGAACGTCGTCCCAGTTGTTGACCAAGCTCCGGTCCGGCGGCGCTAGGTCCGGACGCAGCCAGAGGTTCGCAGAACAAAACGTTGGTGGTGCCCCCATCCGTTGCGACCTGGATCGCTTGCAATGGCCCGAACTATCGCGCGGCAAGGTGGGAAACTGCTAGCGGCGTGAAACAATCACCCCAGCGGGTTGCGCTTCGGCCATCAAGGAAAGCCGCTGGGCCGTCGTGGCTAGGCCGACTTCGAGGCCTGTCTTGGTCAGCAGCGCACTTCGGCCAGAAGGAATGCTCCGGCGGCCGGCGGGCCGGCAAGAGGGGCTGAAACGGACTGAGAACACGAAGCGCGGGGGAACCGCGCAGGCAAGGGCCCCCCAGCAACGACCAGCTGGCGGGGCCGCTTCAGCTCGCCAGAAGAGCTTGCACTGCTGTGCGCAAGATGGCTTCGTCCGCGGGACACTGCAACGGATTGCCGGCGCGATGGCCCCAGATCGAGCGAATCGGACGCAGCTCCGCGTTTGGCATGAGCCGCGTCTCAGCTTCGCTGTCCGCGAGCGTGAAGTAGAGATCCGTCGTTGACGGCATGATGATGGCTCGCGCCGTGATCGCGCCAAGCGCTCTTGCGAGGTCCCCATTGTAGAGCGTGTTGTCGGAAATGTCGGATTGATACCAGGTATCGATCATCGACAAGAGGTCCTCCCCATTGCGCCGCAAGAAATTACCCTCCCAGGCGCGCACCAGATAGTCCTCGAGCGAGGCAAACCCCGCGCCTTCCCAGAGCCTTTCGCGATAGAACGCCTGGCTCATCGCCCAGCCGGCATAGACACGGGCGAAGGCGCGCAGAGCCCGCACCGGACGCTCGATGAAGCGTCCATCACGCCAGGCGGCATCGGCTGTCAGGGTTGCGCGGATGCCCTCGAGGAACACTTTATTGTGCTGACTGGTGCGCGCCGACGTGCACACCGCGCAGATTCGAGCGACGCGCTCGGGGAATAGTGCCCCCCAGTGCAGCGCCTGCTGACCACCCATGGACCACCCGTAGACGAGAGCCAGGCGTGTGATCCCGAATTTTTCGCGCAGGAGACGCGCCTGGGCATGCACATTGTCCCAGTGCGTAAACAGAGGGTGACGGCCGAGGCCAAACGGCTCGGCAAGGTTGCTCGGCGACGTCGACAGCCCGTTGCCGAACTGGTTCGGGATGACGATGAAGTAGCGCTCGGGATCGAGCACGCGTTCCCGCCCGACAAGCCATTCGATATCGCTGTGATGGGCACCATAGGAGGTGGGATAGAGGATCACGTTCGACTTATCGGCTGCGAGCGTGCCGTAGGTCTTGTAGGCAAGCTGCGCTTTCGGCAGCGTCAAGCCTCGCTGCAAAGTCAGTGCGCCAAGTTCGAACGTCTCATGGTCGGCCACAGCCATCATCCTTTGCGGGAAGGCGTTCTGCGCCAGGGTCCCGGATCTCAAGCCAACTCTGACCCGCCTCCCGCCTGTTTTCAACACATGCACCGGCTCTAGGGTATCCTCGGCCTGCGGCATTGCCCCTCACCTCATTTCAACACCCCGGTCCCGTCGGCTATTGTCGATCTTGGCGAACTGGGCGATCTGGTCTGTCCCGGACGTCAGGCAGGAGATGAAATGCTCGCAGCAGCCGGAGCAGCTCAGGTTTTTCCCTTTGACAACAGCTACGCGCGGCTGCCGGAGCGGTTCTTTGCGCGTTTGCCGCCGAGCCCGGTCGCTCAGCCCCGGCTTGCCAGATTGAATGAGAAGCTCGCCCGGCGGCTGGGGCTCGATCCCGCCAAGCTTTCCTCGCCGGAGGGTGTCGCCATGCTTGCCGGTAACACCGTGCCCGAGCTCGGTGAACCGCTGGCCATGGCCTATGCCGGCCACCAGTTTGGCAACTTCGTTCCGCAGCTGGGTGACGGCCGCGCCCTTCTTCTGGGTGAGGTCGTCGATCGCGATGGAGTACGCCGCGACATTCAGCTCAAGGGTTCCGGCCCGACCCCGTTCTCCCGCAATGGCGACGGCCGGGCCGCGCTCGGCCCGGTTCTGCGCGAGTACATCATCAGCGAGGCCATGCACGCCCTCGGTATCCCCACGACCCGATCGCTCGCCGTCGTTACAACCGGACAGACGGTGCGGCGTGAAAAGCCCCTGCCTGGTGCAGTGCTCACCCGCGTCGCTTCGAGCCACATCCGTGTCGGCACCTTTCAGTTCTTTGCCGCGCGTGGCGATGTTGAGGCCGTCCGCCAGCTCGCCGACTATGTCATCGCCCGCCACTACCCTGAGGCCGCTGACACGCAGAAACCCTACCGAATGCTCCTTGACCTCGTCGTCACCCGCCAGGCCGAGCTGATCGCGCAATGGCTGCTGGCCGGCTTCATTCACGGTGTCATGAACACCGACAATATGTCGATCGCAGGCGAGACCATTGACTACGGTCCCTGCGCCTTCATGGATACCTACGACCCCGCGACGGTCTACAGCTCCATTGATAACTTCGGCCGCTACGCTTACGGCAATCAGCCACGCATCGCGCAGTGGAACCTCGCCCGACTGGCGGAGACGCTCCTGCCCCTCCTTGCCGAGGATCAGGAAGCCGCCATCGCAATGGCAACTGAAGCGCTCGGCGCGATTTGCTGGCCGCTTCGAGACGGCCTACGCGATTGGGCTCCGGCGCAAGCTTGGCCTGTTCCAAGAACGACAGGACGATTTTGGCCTGGCGCAAGATCTCCTCGACCGCATGGCCGACAACGGTGCGGACTTCACATTGACCTTCCGTCGACTAGCCGATGCGGCCCTCAGCGCTGCTGGTGATCCGGTCGTGCGGTGCCTGTTCACCGATCCGACCGCCTATGACGACTGGGCCGCGAGATGGCGCCGACGCCTGGCCGACGATGGCGAGACAACCAGTGATCGGCGGGCGGCGGCAATGCGTGCGGTCAACCCAGCGTTCATCCCCCGCAATCATCTGGTCGAGGAAGCGCTTTCGGCAGCGGTAAACAACGGCGATCTCTCCGCCTTCGAAAATCTGCTGAAAGTACTCTCGCGCCCTTACGACGACCAACTGGCCCATCGAGGTTACGCAGAGCCGCCGCGTCCCGACCAAGTCGTCCGCCAAACATTCTGCGGCACTTGACCGGGTAGCCCGCCTACGCGCGTCGCCCGGTGGTCGTCTGAAGCGACTGCAGCTTGGGTTCACCGAGCTCCAGCGGCGTTTCTCACCGGCTGCGTATCGCAATAAGGGCCGCTGGCGCGTCGTCGACGACGGTTACGTCACCCAGCCCGATGTCCACTCGGCGGACGAGCTTGCCTACCAAGGCTTACCGTCGGCGTCTCGGCGTCTTCATGGTCTGCAATCAGCCCTCCAGGTAGTTGCGTAGCGAAGCAATCAGTGTGGCGATACCGATTGCCGCCAGGGTCGCGAGCGCCGCCCGGCGATAGTGCCGCCGGCCCGCCAGCGCGAAATAGCGAGCGCCGAGCGCGGTCGCTGCCGAGTAGAATGGGATGAGTATCAAGCCAATAAGGACGGTCTGCCGCGTAAAGAGCCCGTAGTACAGCAGCGGCAGGATCGACGACAGCGAGACGGCAGTCATCAAGGCCAGCACGTTGGCACGCTGCTGGGAGGCTTCGCCCGGCCGAGAGAGCGCCACGGCGACGACCGGTGGACCTCCTACTCCCGCGACTCCCTGGAGGAGACCGCCGGCTAACCCGGCCACTATCAGTTTGTCCATGCCAATGCGTCCCCTGAGCCGCCATCCGCTGGCCAGAATGGCAACCATGAAGAGGACGAGAAGGGAAATCGCAACTGTCATCAAGGCGGGATCCGCGGCAACGAGAGCCCAAGTACCGATCGGCGTAGCGACGAATGTCGCAATGCAGATCGGCACAACAACGGGTCGCTCGGCTCGGCGAATGGCCTCCGGCAGCAGCTGGAACACAGCAGGCAACCCCATCACATTATTGACCGCGATGGCCGCATGTGGGCCAAGCACTAGGCTGAACACAGGGACCGAGATCAACGCAGCGCCGAAACCAACGAAGCCACGCAACAAGCCAGCGATCGTCACGGCAATAAGCACCACAACGAGCCGCTCATCGATTGGCACTCCCACCAGCTCTGACACGTAATCCAGGTTCCCCAAATCGACAGCGCCGGACCTCAAGAAGAATGGACAACAAGCCTTCGCGCATCTCCATCGATGCTCCAATCGCTCCGTTCAGCGTTGCTCTACCGAGCCTATGGCGCCTCAGCTCGGCAAGCGCCCCGACAGCCGTGAATTGCCACCCCGCACAGCCATGAGTGGCACGTCCAAGTCGAGGTTGCTTTCGGATTGGTCAATATTCCATGAGCTCTATCGCGCGTCCAACCGTTAACATGCCCTGCCCTGCCACTCCGCATCAGACCGCCGTATAGCCGCCGTCGATCAGCAGGTCGGAGCCAGTCATGAAGCTCGATGCGTCGCTCGCAAGATAGAGCGCCGCGCGGCCGATCTCGTCGGCCTGGCCAAGACGACCGATTGGATGCTTCGGGACTGCCTGGGCGCGAGCGTCCGCCATGCTACCGTATCGGAACGAGACGCGCTCTGTTTCGACGGCGCCAGGCGACAGCGTGTTGACGCGGATGTTGTCGCGGGCGTGGTCGACGGCCATCACCTTGGCGAGTTGGATCAACGCGCCCTTGGTCGCGCAGTAGACGCTGCGACCTGCTGCGCCGACCCGGCCCATCTGCGAGGCGATGTGAATGATGCTACCTCCACTGGATTTGGCCATGTGCGGGATGACAGCACGGCTCATGAGATAGGCACCGGAGAGATTGATGGCGATGGCTTGGTTCCAATCGGCTGGCTCGAGCTCGACGATGGTGCCGGTGGGCTCGCGCATGGCTGCGCCGTTGACCAGGACGCGCGGGCCACCATGCGCCGCGATTGCCGCCTTGACAGCATCGGCGATGCTCGTCTCCTGCGTCACGTCGCAGCGATACGCCATCGCTGTACCGCCCGCACTCCTGATACGAGCCGCCGTCTCGCTGGCGGCTCCCTCGTCAACGTCTAGGCAGGCGACTTTGGCTCCCGCGCTCGCAAACGTCAACGCGATGGCACGCCCGATCCCGAGCGCAGCGCCCACGACGATGGCTGGCTTACCGTCGAGACGAAAAGAATTGTCGGGCATGAAACCTGCTCCAATTACTTATGTTCAGGCCACCTTCTGGCACAGAAGACGATACTCCTGTTGCGGTCGTCAATTTCTACGGACCGCGTGAGAGTACTAAGCTATTGATTTCAATAGTACTGGCTGCAGGATTTGAACCAGAGGAGTGCCCGTCTCAGCCGGTCCTGCGTGCCAGAATGATGTTTGCGATACACCAGTCGTTCATTCACCAGCTTTGGGAAGCGAACTCGCAAGCTATCAGCGACAGCCATGTTACTGCAGTTGCCGACGCCGCCGCTTTGCAGCAGCAGAACACCTCGCGCGTAAACGCGCAGCTGCTGAAGACGCGCGAGGTGGAGTGTTGCATTTTACCGACAAATGGCACCGGGGGGGTGGAATGCCGCCGCTTGAGCGTTGTGAGCAGTCGGTACTACCAATATTGCGGCGCACCCTGTTTTGGATTGCAGGAGGTTAACGATGTCAGCGATACGGATTGTGCTTGCGACGGTTGGCGTCGCGCTGTGCCATTTGATCGATAATCCAGCAAGCTCCCAGAACAACGACACGGGCACAAACATGCGCCCATGGACCGTCACACATGGCGGAACATCCTCATCCGCGACTGGTAAACAGTTTAAGTCTTCCAAGAACCGCGCAAAGTCGGGCGAGGACTCGCGCGGCCTTTGGCAGATCAATCGCGAGCGAGGCGGTAAATCTGGGAGGCGTGGAGACATTGCCGGTTCAGCCGAAATGGCGAGCCTCAAGATGCAACAGGATATGAGTAGTCGTCACAGAGTGGAGACTGTGCGGTCGCATGCGCCGAAGAAGCAGGGTGGGACCAAGAAAGGGATCGCAGGAAAATTGCAGTGAGACTCGTTGCCTACCTAAGCGTGTCCGCCAAAGCTTGAACACTCAGCCCGGTGCGTCCGGCACTCAGGATGTGTGTATCAAGTGTGGACTGACGTTCGCCGTGAAGCCGTCCCCTGGTTACAAATCAGAAAAAAAACGCGACCTCGATATCGGCGTTGGGTTCCTCTTTGTTGATCGGCCCCTTCCATTGGCGATAGATGCCAGCGAAGGCGACAGCGGCCGATCGACGTTGCGAGGTGCCGACCAAATTTTGCAAGGACAGCTACACCAAACGGCGCTGTCTTGTGCCTGTCGTGACGCGCGTTGGTCACCCATTTCGGGACATAACTATCGCCCCGCTCCGCACAACAAGCTCGCCATCGACAGTTTGTTTAATGATGGGGAAGGAATCATCAGACGCCAAGAGAACCCGAAGGCGCGCATGGATCACCGAGGGGGCCGTTTTGGCCCCCAAGGTTCTTCTCGTTAGCGGCGTCCTCCAATTCTACCACCGCCGCCAATTCGGCCACCGCCGAATCCGCCTACGCGGCCAACGCCAACCGAGCGGGCGGCCACAAACCCACGCCCACCCCCGCGCCAGTTGACGCGGTCGTCGAAGCGATTGCGCCAGTAGGCCCGCCTAGCGATGCCAGCCCCCACGGCTAAGCCAACCCCGCCATAGCCATAGCCGTAGCCGTAGTAGTCGTCATAGTCATCGTCCGAATAGGCAATGGCAGGCGCATAACCGTAGGTCGCCGCGCCCCGCACGGCAGGAGCGCCATAGGAGTATCCGTATCCCCGAACAGCGGCGCGGGGCTCATCGCAGGCCCAGGCCGGAAAACCCAAGACCACAAGCGCAAGCGTTGTCGCTAGCTTAAGCATGGGTATTCTCCTTTCATTTTCTAGAGAGGGCCGCCCGCCTCGTTCTTACCCGAGGCCGCCAAGACCCAATATCCGGGACTACCCGCATGGATATGACAAAAGGCCCCCGGTTTCGGTGAAGCCCTGTCCGTCCCCAGTAAGGAGTTTCACGAGAGCGCCACGCTTGCCGCGGAATACGAACAGGTTCCCCGACGAAGGATCCTGCTTGAGCGTGTCCTGCGCCAGCATCGGCAGGCCGTCGGACGCATCGCCAGATAGACGTGCACGCCCACGGGGATCGTGATCACGAGCCAGCACCATCAAGGGCGGCGACGATGCACCTTGGCACTACAGCAGCGATACACTCGTTGACCTTCACGACGCGGCCTTTCGCCAGCCCTGATCTCGATGGAGTTGGTGCGACGGTGAGTAGAAGACATCGCTGGTGCCGCAGCAGATGGCGGCGGAGCCGCAGGTGAAACGCCCCCTCGATACGAACTGGGCGAAACGCCGTTTTAGCCTCCGGTCCTATCGACAGGCCCAGCATTTGCTTTTCGCGCGCGAGCCAAAAGCCACTTGTAGACCAGACAGCACC
Source organism: uncultured Alphaproteobacteria bacterium (assembly GCA_963820375.1). Lineage (GTDB taxonomy): Bacteria > Pseudomonadota > Alphaproteobacteria > Rhizobiales > Hyphomicrobiaceae > AWTP1-13. The sequence goes on from CAWFZX010000030.1 coordinate 80,397, forward strand.
CGACGCCATGCCGTTCAGCAACGGCCATCACCGATGCGCCAGGCTTTCACCGCCTCCACCTGGATCCTTAGCTTTTGCTCGGCTGGCCAACGCCGCCGCCGATCAACGACCGAGATGATCTCCGACCCATGGGCCTTACCATCCCTTAGGCACCTCGCATGGGACAGCAAGCGGCGTGGCTTGTTGTTCTGCGCGCAGTCCGGACTTGATGCGTGGATCTCAAGAGGGAATAGTGGCGCCGGTGTGACACGTCACGTCTCGTTCACGTTGGGAGGGCCAATGCGCCGATCGGCTTATGCGATATATGCAGCCTGCTTCCTATTCGCGCTCCCCGTGAACGCCCAGGAGGCCCAGGACAAGCAACCACTCGTTCCTCGCCGTCCTCTTTATAGACTAGAAAAGCAGAATACGCCGCCCACGGTCACTGAAGCCCTGAAAAGTCTCGGAGCTATCACTGTCGGCGACATACGCAGCATGTCGGACAGCGATCTTCGCCAACTAGCCGATCTTCTAAAGCAGTGGATCGACATCGCAGCAATCGAAGAGAAGCGTCGCGAAGAGAGGCAAGACCGAAAAGGCAAAGGCAGCAAGTCTCCGTGAGGGGAGTGACGACGAGGCTATGGACACGCAGCCGACGATCAATCGGCGGATGGTGCGGTCGCTTCGATTGCCGGACAGTGAGGTGCCCGGTTACCGATGGGTGGCCAGCGGTGCAGAATTAGCCAATTGGCGGCGGATCAATTCGAAGGGTGGTTTGTAGCCGAGCGGCAATTCCTGACTTGTAGCTGAAGCTTATTAACGGCCTGTTTACCTATGGCGCAAATTCGGCGCCACGGGCGCAAAGTTGCACCCTACAATCGTCCCCGGAGCGGAATCGCTCAACCTTCGCAGCTTAGCCGAACGGGCAGCATGCAACAAAAAGGGGCGAGACCCATGAAAGCAGTTATTGTCGGTGTTGGCTTGGGGATGCTGGCGCTCAGCGCCGTGGCCCACAGCGCGGCGGCCCAGGACGGCATGGGCTTGGCCGGCATACACGCTTGGGTGAAAGTTGCCGGCAGGACCTGCCTGGCCGACCATTTCCACGATGGACAAGGCTCCGGCCCCACCAAGGCGCAGGCAGAGGCCGCAGCCGTGCGCGCCTGGACCGACTTCACCGCCTGGGAGTACGGGCGACGTTGGGCGAGATGGCAGTTGTCGGCAAGCAAATTGGAGAGCTGCTCCGGCAGCCGCGGCAATATCAGCTGCAAAGTCTCCTCACGGCCCTGCACCCATTGAACGCGCGCGCAGGGCCCGGCGCGATTGTCTTAGTATCTCCCTCCCAGAACCGCACCGCCCGGTCCGCCCCCATCACCCACTGACGATCAGCCGCGTGCAGGTGGATCGGCACTCGCCCGCAGGCGCGGCTCCACTCCACCATCGTGGTGCAGTCGTGCGGGTGGGGAGATTGCGATCGCCGCGACGCCACCCTGGCCCATCAGCGGGTCGACTGTGGCGTCGTCGATCAGGGCGAGGCAGTCCCACTGGCTGGAGGGGGAAGACACCGACCGTCTGCCGAAATGCACCATGGGCGGTTCAGGGTTCAACCTGATAACGCTGCACTGCTCGTTCATACCAACGTGTGGGCCAGGCAATCGCACGCATGATAGGCCTCAAGCACACACCGCTCGTCTTCAACGTCGTAGGCGGGCTAACGGATTGCCAATCACCTAAGCGCCAGCTCGTGTTGAGGCCCGGCGCAGCGGGTGCCGTCTGCCTCCTTCCCACACATTTGACCGCAGCGGGCGGCGCACGTCCCAGCCATCCATCAAACCAAGGAGACTTGCAGATGGGGACTACCAAATCCGACGCAATCCGCCCCTTCACCTACCACGCGTCCCAGGTCGAGCTCGATGACCTCCGGCGGCGCATTCTTGCCGCGCGCTTGCCCGAAAAGGAGCCGGTCTCGGATTTCTCGCAGGGCGTGCCGCTCGCCACCGTCCAGAAGCTTGCGCGCTACTGGGCTACGGAATACGACTGGCGCAAGGTCGAGGCGCGGCTCAACGCGGTGCCGAACTTCATCGCCGAGATCGATGGTCTCGACATCCACTTCGTGCACGTTCGTTCGAAGCACGAGAGCGCCTTGCCGGTCATCATTTCGCATGGCTGGCCGGGCTCCATCATCGAGCAGCTCAAACTCATCGAGCCGCTGACCAATCCCACGGCACATGGCGGCAGCACATCCGACGCCTTCCATGTCGTGGTTCCCTCCATGCCTGGCTACGGTTTCTCAGGCAAGCCGACCAGTACCGGCTGGGGTCCCGAGCGCATCGCGCGCGCCTGGGACGTGCTGATGAAGCGCCTGGGCTACACGCGCTACGCGGCGCAGGGCGGCGACTGGGGTGCGGTCGTCGTCGACCTGATGGGTGTGCAGGCGCCGCAGGGACTGCTCGGCATTCACACCAACATGCCCAACGTCATTCCGCCTGCGATCGATGCCGCGGCTCTTGCCGGCGCACCGGTGCCGGCCGGTCTCTCCGCGGACGAAAAGCATGCCTACGAACAGTTGGCGGCCTTCTACAAGGACGTCTACTACGCGCTCTTCATGGGGACGCGCCCGCAGACCCTGACGGCGCTGGCGGATTCCCCGGTGGGTCTCGCCACCTTCATGATCGACCATGATGCGCGCAGCCTCGAGCTCATCGCGCGCTCTTTCAACGGAGACCAGGAAGGCCTCACGCGCGACGACGTGCTCGACAACGTCACGCTGTTCTGGCTGACGAACACGGGGGTTTCGGCGGCGCGACTCTACTGGGAGAACAAGCTCGGCTTTTTCTCGCCGAAGGGCGTGAAGATTCCCGTGGCCGCGAGCGCGTTTCCGGACGAACTTTATCAGGCGCCGAGGAGTTGGGCGGAGCAGGCCTACCCCAAGCTCATCCACTACAACAAGCTCGACAAAGGCGGGCACTTCGCGGCGTGGGAACAGCCGAACCTCTTAGCAGAAGAGCTTCGCACGGGTTTTAGGCCGCTCCGCAATTCGATGTAAGACGGGACGGCGCACACATTTGCGTACGCCTTTGAGCTACCAAGCCGGGGCGAGCAGTCACCTCGGCTCACTGGACCACATGAATCTCCGGTGAATTGTCGTCGCCCTGCAGCGCCACAGTGGTCAACTCGCAGCCGTTGACGGTAGACAGTCTGCGCGAAGAAGTCATCCTCATTGATATCTGGACATAGACCTGCCATCAATTGGTTGCGCCAGCTTCCCAATGTCCGCGTGTGGACGAGAAGTACAAGGATCAGGGATTGGTTGTGATCGGTGTGGACGCGCCCGAGTTCCCATTCGAGAGGAACCTCGATAACGTTCGCCGTAAGTCTTTGATCATCCGAACCTGGCGGTACTCTGCCGTCAAGGCAACCAGCGCCGGATCGGTGCTGTTGACACTGAGCCGCCATGATGGCCTACCAGCCCACCGCGTATGTCGATCGACGGGGATCCGCGGCGGCGTGGTGCAAGCCCTCCTTGGGCGTGCTGTCGATCATACAGATTGCGCCGGCCTTCCACGTCCAATCAGGCCACCATTGCACGTGGTGACCGACGCTCGCGAGCCGATCGGCAAGATCTTGCGGCAGACGAGCTTCGAGCACGAGCCTCCCCGGCAGAATGCTGTGCGGCTCGAAGCTGTCCGGGAAACTGTAGGTGGCAAAGCGCGGCGCCTCCACAGCGGATTGCGGGTCCATTCCGAACGCGATGCGGTTCAGGAGCGTCTGCAGCATCGCCTGCGCCTGCACGTCGCCTCCGGGCGTGCCGAAAGGAATGGCGCGTCCATCGTGGCCTAGCGCCAGTGCGGGGCTCGGCGTGAGCCGGGGCCGCTTGCCCGGCGCGACGGAGGCCGTCTGTGACGGATCGCCCCACGATTGCGAGCCGCGCGAGGACGGACACAACCCCGTTCCGGGAATGACGGGCGTGCTGCTCGAGACGTCGCTCGGCGTCGCGGAGAAGACATTGCCGTGGCGATCCACGGCGCACACATAGGACGTGTCGAGCTGCGGCTGGGGAACGGTTGCCCTGGGCGCCCTCGAATCCATTGCCCGACCACGCTCCAACCCCGGCGGCGGCATGTCTGGCCACGCCTTGTCCTCGCGGATCAGGGCCGCGCGTTCCGCGGCGTAGGATGGCGACAGCAACCGCTCAAGCGGTACGTCCATGAAGTTGGGATCACCGTAGTAGGCGTGGCGGTCGGCGAAGGTGAGTTTCATGATCTCGGTAAGCGTGTGGACGTATGCAAAGGAGTTGTGGGGGTGTTTATGGCAGCCGGTTGCCTCGACGAGACGCAACATCTGTGCGAGCACGGGCCCCTGGCACCACGGACCGCATGTGTGGACCGAGAAATCGCCGAAACGCACGGACACCGACGCCTCGATGGCGGAACCGAACACGGCTAGATCATCCATGCGCAGCAGGCCGCCGTTCTGCTCGTGGTAGGCGACGATCGCGCGGCCGATGTCTCCGGTGTAGAAGGCGGATCGCGCCGCTTCCAACCCGGCATCGCGACCTTTGGGTGCCGCTGCGCGCTCCTGGTCGATCATGTATTGCAGGCTCTTGGCGAGATCGGTCTGGACGAAGATCTCGCCTACCCGCGGCGGGCGGCCGTTCGGCAGGTAGATGGCCTGGTTGGAGGGCCATTCCTCGTATTCCCTGCGATGCGTGGTGATGGTCTCGCAGAGCAGGGGGTGGGCGGCAAAGCCTTCCTTGGCGAAGCGTACGGAGGCGGCCGCAACGTCGCCGAAACTCATGCTACCCCAGCGCTGAAGCGCTTGAATCCAGGCGTCGGGAGCTGCCGGCACCACGGTGCGCAAGAGACCGCGCGGGATCTTGCCGCCGTGACGCTTCATGAAATAGTCCGGTGTCACGAGCTTGGGCCACGGCCCCAAGCCGCTGACGGTGAAAACCTTCCGACTTTGGGCGTGGTAGAGGATGATGGGTGCGACGCCCGCAACGTTGACGAGGTCGCTCTGCAGCACGCCGAGCGCGATACCGGCCGCCACGCCTGCATCGATGGCGTTGCCGCCCGCCTCCAGGATCGCGAAGCCAGCATGCGCCGCTAGATAGTGACCTGCCGAAACCACGTGCCTGCGCGCCGAGATCACCGGCCGGCAGGAGGTGATGCCGCTAGTCTGCTCGGGTCGAAGTGCTGCCTTGTTCATCATCGCCGGCTCCGGTCTGTGGGTCCATCGCTGGAAGCGGATTTCTGATCAATCACCGGGAAGGTCATAGACGTTGTGGAAGACCAGAACAGTTATTTCTGGAAAGAGTAAGCCGCTCAAATATCCCCGCACCCCAGCTAACTCTCCTGACTGCGCGCAAACCCATTGAGTGCCATCTCCACCAGTTCCTAAGGGTTGTTGGTGACTCCGCTCGCCCACGACGCTCAGCCTCCTGCCCTGTGTTCACGTGCACCGGCCTGGAATAGATCACGACTGGCGTCTTGTCGTCACTAGCCCGCATGGCTTCCATCATACCGGGCGGTGAGGCAGTCAAAGCCGTAATCCTGAGCGATATCTCCGCTGAGAGCACTATCCCAGGCAGCGCGCGGTGATGGCGGAACCTTCGAAACCTTGTACAGACGTCTATCGGCCCCCGCGGCCAGCCGGAGTGCCTTGCGTCATGCAGAGGACTGGCGGGAGTTCGACGTCGAGGTGTCTAGTGCATGCAACCGCGGGCTTGAAAAGGCCCACGTGTCGATATTCGGCGCGCCTGCTGTGCAACCCCTGTCACCTGAACTTCGACGAGGCCTTAGTCGGCAAGGAGAAGAAATGTCTGAAGCCAGGTGACAGCTTCAAGGACTGCCCCGCGTGCCCCGAGATGGTGGTGACGCCAGCGGGCACCGTGGCAACAACAAGCCTCGGGTTTCGAAAGTGGCGCACCAGGACGAAGACACCGACACGCACGCAATGAGACAACCACGACCACTTGCGTGAATTTCTCAACAAGCTGGAGGCGACCACGCACTGCCGGGCGTGCGCAAGCCAATCGACGGTTCCCACACTCTACGGGGCAATGGCGCGTGAGCCTGCCTCGCTGGTCCGCTGTTAAAACAAGAAATGGGTTGTGGCCGGCGGCCCCCTTTGCTTGCTCAGGCAGCAAGCTTACCTACAATTCTTCACGGAAGCCTGCTGAGCTGCTAAATACGCCGGCTGCGATATCTCGCAGCTCGACGCACAAGAGGCGGTCCGCACCAGGAGCGTCTCTTTTTTTCAGGCGCGCACGAAACGCTTTTGATCTAACCTCCCAGCGCGTCACGGAGCAAGGAGTGCACGCCGGTCGGATTGACCTGCTTGCACTCATCATTCACCGACATCAACCACGTCGATTGCAACTTTTCGCTCCACGCCATTCCGCATTACGGTGAGCTGAACCTTTCCGGGAAGCTGCACCTTCTCAAGCGCGCGCGTGAGATCCGACAATTTGCGCACGTTCAGGTCCCCTACAGCGACAATGACATCGCCAATCGTACCCGTGCCGGGGTTGACGCCCTGCAAGCCAGCACGTTCCGCGGGTGATCCTGAAATCGCGCGCACAATAACAACACCTTCGACACCCGCCTGCGCTGTGAGTGATTCACTTGCCGCAATGATGCCTATGCCGGGGGTTGGTGCACGACCCGCCCGGATGAGCTCGGGCACGACACGATTAACGGTGTCTACGGGTATGGCAAAGCCAACACCGGCATTTGTGCCTGAGGGCGAGACAATGGCAGTGGTGACGCCTATCAAACGTCCTGCGGAATCTAGAAGCGGCCCACCCGAGTTGCCGGGATTGATCGCTGCGTCGGTTTGAATTACATCCGATATTTCGCGGCCAGTTGTCGTCGGTATCCGCCGCTTCAGTGCGCTTATGACGCCAGTTGTGAGGGTTTGATCCAATCCAAAGGGGTTGCCGACGGCAAACACCCACTGCCCTACTTTCAGATCGGCGGACGAACCAAGCGTCACCGCGTCTGGGATTGATCCGCGGCTGATCATGCGGACAACAGCAAGGTCATAGTTTGGCGCAGCTCCAATTACATCGGCCTGCAAAGTGCCACCGGACGCCGTGCGGACAACAACTCGTCTTGCGTCGCCGACAACGTGCGCATTCGTGACAACATTGCCGGCGCGATCCCACACGAAGCCTGTGCCGGCGCCAACCGCTTGGGGTGACAGGTCAGCCCTGTCTCTCTCCATGAGCAAGCGAGGATCCATTTGTTGACGAACCACGACAACCTGCACCACCGATGGGGACGTGCGTTCGAACAGCTCAATGGCGGTTCGCTCGAACTCAGCAAGGGCACCGCGCGGCTGTACCTCGCGCGGCGTCGAAGCGGAGAAGAAGTAACCACGAAGATTGGGTTGGAAGAGAAATAATAACAGCAGGACGGTGGCGGCCACGATTAGCAGGCGGGCTAGCTGGCGTTCAGGCATCGATTTTCTCCAGTGGCATTCCCTGGGCGCCGCTCGAGGTCTCACCTCGTGGGGAAGTATCCTGCTCCAGATCGTATCACTTAAAGAACAACGCTGCGCTGGCAGTAGTTCAGCAACATCAAAGTCCCGTGTTTTCTCTGATTAGCGAGCCAGAAAATGACAGAAACATCGGCACACGCATGTTGCATCAGCCTGAGCGTCTCAACATGGGGACCAGTGTTGGTGACGAACCGGCCTGTATCGTGCCGACAGCCTTGAAGCCGTGGCGCTGGTAGAGGGAGATATTCCGCGGGTTGGTGGATTCCAGATACGCGGGCACCTGGTCGCGATCGCACCGCTCGAGCGCGTACCGCATCAAAGCATCGCCATGACCCTTGCCTTGGTGAGCCGGGTCGACGCCGATTAGCGGCAAGTACCAATGCGGCTCTGTCGGATGGTACTTCCTCATCAGCTCGAAAATGGCGGGACCCTCTTCGCGAGCAGCTGCCGAAGCGGTACTCTTCATGAGCTCGCCGAGCGCACCTTCGTCGGGGTGCACACCGGGTGGTAGCCAAAGCGCGGCTCCAGTATATTCGCTCATGCAATAGGCGCCGCCATGCGTGAAAGCACTTCCTCCGAAGGCGCGAACGAACCTCGGCATGGCGGCCAGGTATTGGTGTGAATGCGGCCACGTCCAGCGCGTGACCGGATCTGCTGAAAACGCCAGCACGACGGTTGCGATGGCCTCAACTTCGTCGTCCGCGCTCATGGCTCTGACTGTTGGAAGGTCCAAACTATCCTCCTCGCTGCCCACGCACTGATCCGCAGGACATGTTTGCAGCAACCAGTGTTCATGTAGGGACCAATCCGGTCACCTCAAAACACGCTTTTGACCCATCCCGCATCGTTCAGGCGTTTGGTGCTGTTGCTTGGACGTCGGTCTCAGCCCCTTACTTCGAATGCTGACACGGCGTCGATCAACTCGCCTGCCCTGGAAGGTCCATCGGATAGAATGCTCGGTTCGGAGACTCACTACTTTGGCACTTGCGTCGGCCAGACATGCCGTCATGACCGGTCTGCGAAACTGCGCTTTATGCTGTCCGTCGTCCAACTATTCTGGTTCGCCATACGCCGTTCCTTCAACAGGACGCTGAGGCGGAGGAGCAGGGCCGCCGGCCGCGACCACCGGTCGTAATCTTGTCGCGGAGTGCGCGAATTCGAGCCCGCAGCCTTGCAATAAGTTCACTTCTCTGGCGGGCAAACGCAGCATCATCCGCCCAGCACTGTGTGTTGCTCGATATTTGCGCGTGGGCCTTCAGGAAGGTCAGCACCGAATCAGACGGCTGCGGACCCTTCAACGGTTTCATCGAAGCCGTAGCAACACTCGCTCCTTCGCCAAGACCGCTTTCATAGGGTTTGCCTCCTGCGGCGACGCTGTCTCGCCACAGTCGGTCCGGGCGCAACGCGACGGCGCGAATCCCGACGAGATGTTTCATCGCAATGGTGCACCAAAACCCGGCCTGCGGCGTAAAACGCTTTGGAATCGGCAGTCGCGGCATCGCGACCAGATCGCAGCTCTCGAGATAATCGTGCAAAAAAAGCACGGCTGCCGGGATCGTCTTCGCGGGAGAGCATCAATCGGGTGCCGTTGAACTTCACGTCGTAGAACAGCCAAGCGCGCATCGCGGGCAGATAGGCAATGGCCTTGACGTGATGATAGCGCCCACAAGCGAGCAGCCGCACCCACCAGCGGCCGCGCTTCTTGCTAAAGACAAGGATCCAGTTGGGCTCGATCAAAGCGGCGAATCACTCCTGTTGGCGACGATGTCCCCTTAGAAATTATTTGCAATCTAGCCGTGTCAGGCCGGTATCGTTCTGATGAATCCGAACGCACGCCTGTCATCAAAGTCAGCGATCTTCGTCGAACCAGTGCCATGGCCGAACGGATCAACAATTGATTTACCATTCGTACATTCGCACGCCGGCGGCGACGCAAGATCGGTTCCGCATCGGAGTCGATGACACGATCATCGTGCCGCTGGTCCTAATCGCGTTTCTCGCAAGGACACTGTACCAGGTCGCGTTTTTCATTGTATCTCTTGCATCGGCTTTTGCTTTCGCCCTCCTTCTTCGGGTAATGACATCGCCATTGCTCGTTGCCGCTACAGCCGGTGACGGCATAGCGTGGCTGATCAGGCAGTTCGCCGACCTGCCGTCGGTGTCCGCGGCGAAGCGCGAAGCGTGGCACGACCTTGTAGATCGACGCTGGTCTTGCTTACGGCAACGGCTGAGCCACAAGGCCGTTGCACTGACTGCGCAAAGTGTGCTGCAACGAGGAATTTCCTGGGCCTTTCAAAGATGTGCAGCACTCTCGCCGCGAGCTGCCCTGCTCGTCATCGCCTGCGTGATACTGTGGCTGCCACTGTCCGCCGCACTTTCGATCGCCATGCACGCCGTCCTGCTGGCAAATGCTGCATTGCTGCCGGCGTGGATGCAACTCCTGCATCCCGTTGCTACCATCATTGCCAAGAGTAAGTTACTAGTTTTGCCTGCCTATCCGGCAGCCTGGCCGCAGGCTAAAAAGCATGCCTGGGTGCAGGCGGCTTTTCGGTGCATGCACCGCATTGCGGCGCTCAATCGCATCCGAAAGACAGCACATCGTTACGAGCAGAGCAAACAAGCCTTCGCACAAGCCGGCGATGTCGGTGTTGGTTTTGGGATCAAGTACACGTTTCGTAGCCGCCATTGACCGGAGTGATCTGGCATCGGTTGGCATCAGAAGTCGAGAGACGCACGACCGCTAGCGACATCACTCCGTGGACAACCGCAAAAATCGAGATGCCGCTAAGGCTGACTCCCCCACGAACCGCGATCTCTCCGGCGCTTTTTGGGAAGAGCGGCCATCACCATCGCCGCCGTCCGCGATGATCATCGGTCTCCCTTGGACATGTCACTCTCCGTCTCAAGCACAACTGCTCGAGTTGCCGCCCGACCGATCGGGCGGCTGGGCTTTGCCATGGATCAGCCGGCCCCCATAGAAGGTTCTAGTCAGCGCAAGGGCCGAAACGCCGCACGCAGCTCGGCGCTGAAGAGCTCCGGCTGTTCCCATGCGGCGAAATGGCCGCCCTTATCGACCTCGTTGAAGTAGATGAGGTTACGATAGGCTCGCCGCGCCCATGTCTCCGGTGCGCGATAGCTTTCCCTCGGAAAGACCGTGATGGCTACCGGGATCGAAATCTCCGCAGTCCTCTCCGTAGCCGCACTCGTCACGCTGCGCCCGCCGTACTCCCAATACAGCCGTGCCGCCGAGGTCGCGGTGTTCGTCAGCCAGTACAACGTTATGTCATCCAGCACCTCGTCAGGGGACTTTTCGGGATCGTCGTTGCTGTACGTCCAATGCAAAAAGCCTGGATGACCGAGCGACCACGCTGCAAGGCCGACCGGGGAGTCCGTCAACCCGTAGCCGATTGTCTGCGGCCCGGTGCCCATCATCGCAGCGTAGGACCTGCTTCCCTTCTTGGCGGATGCGCTGAGTACGTCGAACGTCGCGCGCTCCTTTTCGGAAAGCCCGGCCGGCGCGGGCCCGCCAGCGGCGAGCGCCGCGCCCACCTCGGGCGGCACCACCGCGGGCAGGTTGATGTGGATGCCGAGCAGCCCTGCCGGCGCCAGACGTGCCATCGCGCTGGAGATAGGCGCACCCCAGTCCCCCCCTTGGGCGACGTAGCGCGTGTAGCCAAGACGCTTCATCAACTCGGCCCAGAGTTGCGCGATACGGTCTGGGCCCCAACCGGCGTCCGTCGGCTTCTCGGAGAAGCCGTAACCGGGGATTGAAGGCATGACCAGGTCAAAGGCATCTTCCGCGCGTCCACCATGAGTCGTGGGCTCGGTGAGCGGGTCGACGGTTTTGAGCAGTTCGAATACCGACCCGGGCCAGCCGTGCGTCATGAGCACCGGCAGGGCGTTCGGATGTCGCGAGCGCACGTGGATGAAGTAGATATCGAGGCCATCGATCCGGGTCACGAACTGAGGCAAGGCGTTGAGCTTCGCCTCCGCCTTTCGCCAATCGTAGCCCGTGCCCCAATACTCCACGAGCGGCTTCAGCTTCCCGAGCTGTATGCCCTGTGACTGGTCATTGACTGTCTCGCGATCGGGCCAGCGTGTGGCGGTGATGCGCCGGCGGAGATCGACAAGTGCAGCTTCGGGAACATGAACTTGAAACGGACGGATTGCGGTGTCACTGACGGCTGAAACAGGTGTGCTGCGTCCGGCTAGCATGGCGATGGCAAGTGCCAACGCTGAGAGAGCCAACAAGCGGCGGGGTGGCGTTGACAACTCTTGAGCTCTCGAACGTAACTTCGCCATACGCGCTCACCGCTTCTCGTACTGGGTGAAAACAAAATCGCGCGAACTCACGACCGTATGGCACGCGTGGCAAGCAGTCTTGTGGAAGTCCGGGGCTTCGCCGGCAAACGGCCTAAATGTGTCGGACGCGGCGTCGTACTTGAGCGTGGCGTATCCCCATCCGTTCGTTTCCGAAAATCGCTTCAAGTCCTTCACCATGAACGCGACCTCCATGAACTTTCCGGGCACGATCGCTCCATAGGCCAACGAGGGATCGCGCGCTTTGTACCACTCGATCTTGGCCATCATCGCGCCGTCCGGGACGGACTGGCCGTTCGCCGGAATACCGGCCTTGAAGGCCCTGATCATCACGGGGTTCCCGACGATCGACTTGATGCACCCGGGCTCGGGCGACGAGCCGCAACCTCCGGCGTCGTCGGTCACAGACGAGCCAATCACGTCCCACGTTTCGTAGTCTTTGAATTCCGAGAACGCGATGCCGTTGGGCGCATTCAGGGCAAACCGGTCGTTCTCCGCCAGCGTGACGCCGACGACAAAGACCGAGGCTGAGACGATCATCACTGGCGCGATGTGCTTTCGCCTCATTTCGACGTCTCCTCCATCAGCTTACTTGGCCAGCACGACGAGCGGCTTGCCTTTTTCGACGATATACGTGGCGAGCTCTGCCCCGTTGCCGCTGCCGACATTCTTCGCCGAGTGGACCACTCCGGCCGGGATGAACAAGACGTCGCCGGCCTTGAGCGTGACCGGTGGTTGCCCATCGAGCTGATATTCCAGCACGCCTTCGAGCACATAGATGACCTCTTCGCCCGGATGCGAGTGCCTGGGCGCCGTCACGCCCTGGGCGATCGAGACGATCGTCTGGATGGCCTCGCGTCCGGGGGTGCTGAGATCGTGGCGCTGGAGGTCGTTGCGCGTGACTCCCAGCTGCTGCGCCAGCGCCACGTTAGTGAGAGCACTTGCGGCGAGCAGCGCCGCTGCTGCGATGATTCGTGAGGTGATCATTGTGCCTCCCGAAGTGATCTGAAGGCGGCACGGAGTTCTCTTCAAGCCGGACCGCGCGTTGGACAGTTCGCCTCTCCACTCTCGCACCGACAGTTCACGTCGTCGGATCGTCCGCGGGCGGCGATGAGATCGCCATTTTGCCCGAGCTGTCGCTTAGGTCGGTATCAGCACAAACCCTCAAGCGGCGCTGGGGAAATGATGAGCAAAAAGTGGTAGAGCGAATCGCTGTAGGGACGAGGGCGATGCGCTGTTCGACAGGTCAGGCGATCGCGGCTCCAGCGGTTCATAGGCAGCATCCGGGGCATGCGTCGCGTGGACGTGGGTCAGACTGCCCATTCAAGTGTCGTCGTGCCAACTCGTAGGCAAAGCGCTCGGCGATGAGGTTGT
>CAWFZX010000031.1:0-188639 GCA_963820375.1 uncultured Alphaproteobacteria bacterium
TCGACGCGATTGCGCACCCGCATTTTGCGGAAGACGCCGGTCAGGTAGTGCTTGATGGTGCGGGTGTTGAGACCCAAGCGGTCGGCGATCTCCTCGTTGGTGAGGCCTTCGGCGAGGTGGTCCAGCACCTGCTTGTCCCGCGCCGTGAAAACCAGCTCCTTGTCTTTGCTGGGCCGGAGCGACTGACCCTTGTCGCGCAAGAGCAGGCGAGTGGCCAAGGCGGGGGTGATGTAGGGCTGGCCATCAAAGATGCCTTCGAGCGCGGTCACAAGCTCGACGGCGCCGACACCCTTCAGGATATAACCATGCACGCCGATGCGGAGCGCCTCGGCGATATCCTCCTCGTCGCTGGAGCCCGTCAGGATCACCACCTTGGCACTGATCGGGTTTGCCAGGATGCGCTCGGCCAGCCTGATGCTCTCCCCCTCGCCGTCGATGTCCATCAGGACGATCTCCGGTTTTTTCTTGAGGGCAGCCTGGCAGGCTTCCTCGGTGGCGTCCCCTTCGGCGACAATGGCCAGTTTGGTGCCACCCAAAGCGTCATGGATGCCGCGCCGAAACAGGGGGTGATTGTCCAACAGGGCAACACGAATGCGGTCAGCCAAGGGGGGCCTCCAGCTCAGCGATTTTGAATTGCGCCGTATAGGACACGGCGTTGGCATGGGTCTTGATCAGGAGTTCGCCACCGATCGCTTCGACGCGGTCGTGGAACGTGCGTAACCACTGTGGGTCAGGGGACAGCGAAGGCGCCGCACGTCGCACTTCGACTTGCAGCACATCGCCACCGCATTCGGCCCGCACCGCTTGCGGTCCCGTCCCCTGAGCCAGCGCCTCGCGCACGAACCGGTAAAGGCAGGTCTTGACGGAAAAGGGCACTTGCGATGGGAGGGGCGCCAGGTCACAGGCCACTGAACTCCCGGCGCGGCGCTCATGGCGGCGCACCGCCGTGGTGATCGTGTCGGCCAGCGACAACTCGTAGAGTTTGGAAGGAACGAGGCTCTCGGAAAGGTTGCGGATGTCGTCGAGCGCCTCGTTGAGCGCGCCGCGGATTGCCTCGACGTCTTCCCGCTTGGCATGAGCCGACAGGTCGACTTTGGCAAGCAAGGCACGCAGGGAGTCGAGCTTCAGCAAGGCCACGCCCACGAGCTGCACGGGTCCTCGGAAAAGCTCCGTGCCCACGCGGCGCATGTGCATCTCGTTCATGTCCGAGACACGGCGGTTGGCGTTCCCGACCCGCAGCCGGAACTCATTTTTTTCTTGGTTGGCGCGCGAAACCTCACTGGCCCCTCGGCGCGCCAGGATAAAGAGCAAAGCGATGAAGCCTAACGGCGCTGCCACCGAAAACCAGCCAGACCAGGGCCTGCACCGTGCAGCACCTCGTAGTAGAGCTCGGTGGCGACCTCGTAGGTTTCCACCAGCGCAATGATGCGACCGGTTCCGGCCTGACGCAGCGGTGCATAGACTTCCAGCACATGCACGCCGAGCGCCCGGATCTGGACCTCATCGTCGCCGTCGAGGTGGCTCAATTCGGTGGTCACGCCGCCTTGCCAGGCGCGGGCCCGGGCGGGTGACAAGGGAAAGCGACGACCGATCATGTCGCGGCTATTGCTGTAGATGATCTGATCGTCGACCCAGATGCGAAAAGCAATGATGGGACGGCCGATCGCGGTTGGCGCGAACAGGCCGTCCAGTTCCTTTTTCTTGATTTCGGAGAGGGTCGACTGCCCGGCCAGTTCCTGCACGCGCGGGGCCACGAAACTATCGGTGAAGAGGGCGACTTCGGCCCCGTAGCGATCAACGATCGCCGTGCCGATCTTGCCGCTGACGGAGGCCGCTATGAAGGCCGTACCACCCAGCAACACGGCCGACGCGATGACGACGGTGCGATGCAGAAAGCTGTAGCCGGCCCATTGCGACATGAACTGTCGGGCGGGGAGCAGGCACCAGCGCGCAAGGACCATGGCCATCATTGTGCAACATTAGTGCAGCGAAAGAGATTCGAAAATCGTCTCTAAGTCCAATCGACTTGCCCGAAAGTACAGTCTAAGGGACTGTCTAGCCACGGCGATTGCAAGAGACAAACGGCGCTCAAACCTGTGAGGAAACGCGGGCGCGGCGGCGTCGACCGTTAAGGAGCGGGCGGCCTGCTTTGCGGCCGCCCGCCCTGGTCAATTACGCCAGCAGGAAGTCTTGGATCGTGATGGTATTGGCCCCGACCCCATTGACCCCCATCAGCGTGATCGTATTGAGGCCAATGGTGACCTGCGTGTCGGTGCCGAGATCGACGATGCTGACAAGGCCTGCGAAGTTGTCAGCGTCGACGCCAAGGCCCGAGATATCGAGTAGGTCCTGACCTCCTGTCGGATTGGCGTCGAAGCCGTTGATAACATCGGCGCCGAAGCCCGGACCGAAGATGAAGGTATCGGTGCCAGCACCGCCATCCATGATGTCGCTGCCGGAGCCACCGGTCAGGGTGTCGTTGCCGGCTCCGCCACTGAGGTTGTCGCCGCTCGCGCCACCGAACAGCTGGTCATTGCCGCCAGCACCGCTGAGGATGTTGCTGCCAGCGCCACCGGTGATGACATTGTTCTGGCCATTACCGGTGCCGGTAAAGCCGCCCCCGCCCGTGAAGGTGAGGTTGTCGACGTTGTTGGCGAGCGTGAAGGCGGCGCTCGAGGTGACTACCGTGTCGATACCCGCGCCCGCCGCCTCGGTGATGGTATCGCCCGCGACCGCATTGTAGGTATCGTCGCCGGCCCCGCCGATCAGCGCGTCGTTGCCGGTGCCGGTCAGGGTGTCGTTGCCGGCCCCGCCGTTGAGGGTGTTGGCGGACGCATTGCCGATCAGCGTGTCGTTACCGGAACCACCGGTGACGTTCTCGATGTTGGCGATCGAGGTGAAGCCCGAGGCCGATCCCGTCAGGTTCACGCTCACGTCGGCGGTCGTGCCGGTGTAGTTGAGCGTATCGGTACCACCGGCAAGGTTGGCCGTGACCGATTCCACGCCCGAGAGCGTGCCGCCTTCGAAGGCGGTGAGCCCGAGGCCCGTGGTAAAGACGACATCCAGCACATCGTTGCCGCCGTTGGCGGTGATGTTGAGGGTGTCCGAGCCGCCATCGCCAGCCACCGCTATCGGCGCCGCCGCCCATGACATAGCTGAAGGTGTCGTTGCCAAGGCCACCGCTGAGGGTGTCGTTGCCGGCACCGCCCGTGATGGCGTCATTATCGCCCTCGCCGAAGATGGTATCGGCGCCGCCGCCGCCCAACAGGAGGTCATTGCCCGCCCCACCGTGGAGGACGTTGGCCGCGTCGCTGCCGGTGAGGCCGTCGGCACCGGATCCACCCGTGACGTTTTCAATGCCATTGAGCGTATCCTCGATGGCCGCCGCGGCCGAGCCACGGCGGGCCGTGCCGGCGGGTAGGTCGACGAACATGGCAACGCCTTCCCCGGCATAGGAGGCCGTGTCGATGCCGGCCCCGCCCACCAGGGCATCGGCGCCCAAGCCACCATTGAGGACATCGTTGCCGGCACCGCCGTTCAATGAGTCATTGCCCGTGCCGCCGGTGAGCGCGTCGTCGCCAGCACCGCCAGCAAGCGTGTCATCGTTGTCTCCGCCGTCGAGCACGTCGTTGCCACCGTTGCCGTTGAGCGTGTCGTTGCCGGCAAGACCGTTGAGCGTGTCGTTGTCGCCACCACCATTAATAGTGTTGTTGCCGGCGTTACCGGTGCCCGCGAAGGCACCCACGCCCGTGAAGGTGAGGGTCTCGACATTGGCGGAGAGCGTGTAGGCATTGAGGATGGTCTGCACGGTGTCCGTGCCCTCACCCAAGTTCTCGATCACCACGTCGCCGAGGTCATCGGCGAAATAGGTGTCGTTGCCGGTACCGCCGCTCATCTGGTCGCTGCCGGCGCCGCCGATCATCTGATCGTTGCCGGCGCCGCCATCGAGGATGTCATTGCCGGCAAGGCCGTTGATCGTATCGTTGCCGCCCTGGCCGAAGATGTGATCCTCGCCCGCCGTGCCAACCAAGTTGTTGGACGCATTGTTGCCAATGAGCAGGTCGCCTACAACGTCCGTCGCTGCTGATGTCACGATCTCCGTGGTGCCGTTGTCATCGACGAACGTCACAACGACGCGCAACCTGAGGCCGACTTGCGCTTGGGTGGGCACAAACAGCTGGTTCACGCCGCCAGGGATAGGAGTCCAGGTCACCCCGTCTGCGGACTGCTCCCACTGGAAGGTAGGTATGACCGTCCCGTCCACAAGACCCGCGGTACCGTCCGGATCAGCGATGGTCAGGAGGTTGACCGTTAGGGCTTCGCCTTCCGTTGGCGTCGTGTCGCTGATGGTCGGTCCTGCCGTTGGGGCGTCGTTGACATTGCCAACGGGCGCGGTCGGCGCCGAGAATACCTCCTCGAGCACGCCATTGCCGTCCTTGTAGAGGGCGCGGACGCGCAGCCTCAAACCGGTCTCGGCATCGCCAGGCGTGAAGGTTGTGCCGCCGGCACGTGCCGCTTCTCCCGCCGTTGGCTCGACAAGAATGTCCTCATAGGCGCCGCTATCAGGCGCGGTCTCCACCTGCCAGAAGTAGGCGACGGGTGCCGTGATTCCGTCCGCATCCGTTACGCCCGCGATCGAAACCGTGAGCGGTTGATCCTCGGTCGGTGTGCCGACGATCGTTGGCCCGCCGACCGGCTCACTGTTGGCACCTGGCACCAGCACGATGGTCTGATCGGCAAACGACAGGCGCTCGATGTGCTTCAGCGTATCGACGCCGTCGCCACCCACCAGGTCGGTAACCGTGACGACGTCCGTCGCCAGGATATCGAAGCTGTTGGGACCATCGGGATCGAGCGTTTTCAGGGCACCATTGATCCTGATCTCATACTGCTGCACCAAGGTTCCCGTGCCGTCATCGAGGAAGAGCGCACCGGAGAACTTGGCCGTGTCGAAGTTCGGCCCTTCGGCCGGCGGAACTTCGGTGGCGTATAGGATCTCGCGTACGATCTGCAGCTGCCCGGGATTGTAGGTCCCATTGAGCATGAATGGGACCAGCGGCTCCATGCTGTCGAAGCTGGCGAGCTCCGACCCCGACGGCAGGCCCGTTAGGGGATCGATGCCCGCCCTGACGCTAATGCGCACGTTGAGCCAGGCATCGCCGTCAATCACATCATCGCCACCGCGGCCTTCGAGAATGTCGCTACCATCACCACCAAGGATAATGTTGCCGCCGTCGAAGAAGGGGACTGGACCGGTTGTGTTGATGGTATTGCCGAGCAGCTCCTCCAGACCGTCGATCAGGTCGAAGTTGGTGAGCACGCTGCCGTTGGCGCCAGCCGCAGCAAGAGCGGCGGCATCGGCATCATCGCCCTGCAGCACGTCATCATGCGCCGAACCCGACAAGCCCTCGACGAAATCGAAGCGCGTGAGAGCAGAGGCACCCGAGCCGGGTACGACAGGCTGATCGAAGAAGCGGTTGGTCAGGTCGATGGTGACGCCGAGCGTATCGTTCTTAAAGGTGGCCCAATCGAAGCCGGAAGAACCGATATAACGGTCGCCCATGCCGACGCTGCCGACCATGATGTCGTCACCGCCCTCGGCGTTGAACTTATCCATTTCGCCGCTGCCGATATAGACATCGTTGCCGGCGATCGGATCGTTGCCGAGCGGATCGAAGTTGTCGCCAGGCGCGCCGTCCGAGGTGCCATGCTCGATCCAGTCGTCACCCTCGTTGCCCATGTTCTGTTCATCGGCCTTGGTGCCGAAGATGAAGTCGTTGCCCTGGCCGCCGAACAACTCGTTGGCATCCTCACCGGTGACGATGAAGTCCTGGCCGAAGCCGCCAATGATCAGGTTGACGCCGTTGCCGCCGTGGATGACGTCGTTGCCGTCGCCACCCTGGATGTTGTCGTCGCCGCCAAGGTCGGTAATGATGTCGTCGCCGGCACCGCCGCGGATCTGGTCGTTGCCGTAGCCGCCATCCATGCGGTCGGCCCCTTCGTCGCCCCAGAGGGTATCGTCACCCTCGCTGGAGATCATGATGTCGTCGCCCGACGTACCGCCCAGCACGATGTGGTCTGGGCCGGTGTAGCGGAGATAGTTCGTATCTGGGCCGGCTGTGTCCGGGTTGTCGCGGATCACCAGCGGATCGAGCGGATCGCCATTCGTCGGATCGGCGCGGCCGTCGCCCCCAAGTCCGGTGTACTGCTTGGTCGGGTCGACCTCGAGCGTGAAGGCCGGGACCGAGAAGACAAGGCCGGGCAGATGGGTGACGTTGGTGTTCGCCATGATCAGCTTGGCGAACGAGTTGCCTTCGAGCTCGGCATTGAAGGCGAGCCCCGCGGTGCGCTCCAAGGTAGTAGAACCGGTCGCCGTCCTGCAGCTTCTCGAGCTGGTTCTCGAAGATGAAGTTGAAGGTGGAGCCCAGCATGCCGCCGAAAGGCATTTTCTCTTCCGCGAGGCCGCCGATCCACAGGTCGATATTGCCGAGACCCGTGGTGGTGACGCCATCCAAATCCGCGGATGGGCCAAGTTGCTGTTCGCCCAAGCGCCCGTACTGTTCAGGAAGTCGAGGCGATCGGCAGGCGCTGAGATCACCCGGTCATCGGCCGTCGTACTCGGATCTCCGAACACGTTGGCCGATGTGCCCATCACGATGGCGAAGGCAGCAGCACGTTTGCCTTCAAGCGTGGCTTCGCCCGTGATCAGAGAATGCGTGCCGTAGGCAGCGATGAAGTTGACCAGCGATTCGGGATGCTTCAAGTGCTGCACCAAGTCTGCCCAGCTCGTGTAGGGCTTGAGCTGGCTGTCCGCGAACTGGCCGTAGATCTCCTTGCGCACCGCGTTCAGAGTCGGAATCCCGGCGTCGCGGCCGCGTGCAAGGTTGATCGAGGGCAGGTCGAGCGGCAGGCCGAGCAGGTTGTTGCGCAGCGCTTCCGTGACGAACTCGTCGATCTCGTTGCCGGTCGTGCGCGTCACGCCGCGGATGATGGCGCTGGTGGCGTCCTCGGGCGTTGCGCCGCTGGCGGCGTAGGCCAGCGGATTGAGGAAGCCTCAATGAGACCGGGCTGCTGATTGCCAGCTTCGGTCGGATTGCCGTCTCCCACAACGTTGAAATCTTCGTCGAACCGATCGACCGTCTCGGTCAGCATCGAGTGGCCGAAGCGGTAGACCGTGTGCGCGAACTCGGCCACGATCGACGCGTCGAGGTTGACGTCGTAGACCTGGGTCGGCGCAAAGAAGAGATCGACGTTGGGCTGAATGGTGCGCGCGAACTCCTCGAACACGAGATGCTGGTACTGCATCTCGGTGCCGAACTTCGCGGCCTGGAACAGGCGTTCGCCATCCCAATCGAGGGCCGCAATTCCGGCCGGCGTGGTGGGCACAGCCGCGACATCGGTCCGCAGCCACTCGTTGAGGAAGTCGAGATCATTCGTACCGAGCACCGTCGCCTTGGTCTGATCGGCGAGCCGATTGTGCTCGGAGTGGAAGATGGCGTGGACGGTGGTGAGGCCGATGTTCTCGTTCACGCGGCCGTCGCCAGCAATATAGTGCGCGTCGAGCAGCTCGTTGTCATAGAAGCCGGTTGCCGGCGTGTTGCCGATGCTCGAGTCGCCATCGGGGGCGAGCGGGACGCCGAAGTCGTTGACCGGAACCGCGCTGTGCGCGATGTCGTTCAGGAAGGCGTGACCCGTGCGGAAGGCACCGACCGCAGCGAGATCGATGGGAACCCCTGGACTGCCTACGACCGTGAGATCATCGCCGGTGCCCGGTATGCCGTCCGCCCCGACCCCGACGACCACCTGCGCGAAACCGTTGGCCCCAGGAATGAAATTACCGTACGCGTCGGTCTTCAGCAGCGGTACGTTGTTGAAGTCCGAATCCTTGAGGTCGATGCCCAGGAGCGCGCGTGCCTGAGCCTTGACCACGGCCCAGGTCGCCATGCCGCCGACGGGCACGTCGTCTGAGGTGAAGAATTGCCCGTCAAGCCCGGCTAAGCGATTTTCGATCAACTTGCCGGTCGCATGCGGCTTGCCGTCCGTGCCGATCTCGTAGGCGCGCAGGAACACCTGGTGCGACGGATGCGAGCTATAGGTCTGGTTCTGGTCCACGAACGGGGACGTGGTGTTCTGCCCCTCGTGATGGGTATCGTCCGCCGTACCCATGACCCCGTCCGCGCCTGGCCCGTCGAATTGGGTCGCCCGCGTCAGGACCATGAAGCGTTGGCCGGCCGGCAGATCGTCAGCGGTACCCAGGATGCCGTCGTTTCCTAGAACGAGCGGGTCGTCGTCCTTGAGCGGCATGAAGATCGTGCCGTTGCCGCCCTTGGTCACGAGATCGAGGCCGTGATCGAAGAACTGGCCGAAGAACGTGAACCACGCATTGAACGGCGCCGACAGGCCGGCATCTGGCGCAACGTTGTCGAAGAGGAAGACCTCTCGATCGTCGGCGTTGCCGAACTTGCCGTCGAGGCCCGGGCTGGTGACGATGTGTACGCCGTCCTTCAGGACGTCGTCGCCAGCGGAGCCATTGAAGTCGAGCACTCCGTTCCCGCCTGGATCGTAGGCGCTGGCATATGCTGCGGGATTGTTGGCCGTCTGGTCGACGATCAGATTGGAAATCGTGCGCACTTCCGAGTCGAAAACGTCTCCGCTGGTCTGATTGTACGATGTCGGCGTGCCAACTGTTTGTCCGCCCGGCCCATCCGGATCGAATGAAATCGGGTCGGCCGACTGGAAGATCGGGGTGGTCACGCGCGGGAAGAGATTGTCCGCGGCGCCGAACTCGGTCTGATCATGCCCGCCGAAATTGACCAGGTTGTTGAACGAGCCATCGACGGTGCGCAATCCGACCGCAGCGCGCACGTTCGGTACCAGCGAGAGTAGGTCCTCGCCGTCGGCATGGTGTTCAGCAACCTTGATCTGGTCGAGAATGAATTTGAGGTCCGAGGCTGCGAGATGAATCCCCTCACCGCCGGCATTGCCTTCCGTCAGGGCGGCCGGCGCCGTTGGTGGCGCATTGGGTACATCGATCACCGGATCGGTTGGCGCCGAGAACACGGTCTCCGCAACGCCATGAGCGTCGACGTAGATCGCTTTTACGCGCAGTGCGAGACCGGCGAGATCGGGGGTGACCCGGAAGGAGGTGCCATTGGCGCTTTGAAACGCGAGATCGCCAACGGGCGCGGCGATGATGTCCTCGAACACGCCGGAACCGGGGTTGGGCTCGAACTGCCAAACGTAGCTGACAGTTCCGGTGATCGCACCTGTCGGATTACTCGCACTGGTATTGTCCGCGTCCGTCACACCAGCGATCGAGACCGTTAGCAAGTCACCCTCGGTTGGGGTTGTGTCGCTAATTGTGAGCGTGCCGACCGGCTCGGCGTTGAGCCCAGGCGTCAGAACAATGTTCCCGTCAGCAAACTGCAGGCGCTCGATATGTATCAGGCGGTCGACGCCATCGCGGTCGGCGACATTGTCGGTGACGGTGACGGAACCGTCGCCGTTCTGGCTGATGATGTAGTCGCCTGAAACCCCTGAGAACACTGCCGTATCGAAGTCACTGTCTGCGAATTTGATTTCGCGCACGGCGACGAGCTGACCGGGATTGTAGACCCCATCGATCATCAGCTTGAACATTTGCGTCATGCTGTCGAAACTGGCGATTTCTGGGCCAGTGCCGTCAGGATTCTGCCGCACGCTGATGCGCACATTGAGCCAGGCATCACCGTCGATGACGTCATCACCGCCGCGGCCTTCGATAATGTCGCCACCGTCGCCGCCAAGGATGATGTTACCCGCCACGAAGCCGGCGTCACCCGTTGGAGTCGTGATGCCGACGCTGCTCAGTAGTTCCGCTAGCCCGTTGATCAAAGCCAGATTGGTGAGGGCACCTCCGGTTGCACCACCATGATTGACGATCGTGGTCGCATCGACGTTGTCGCCGCGCAGAATGTCGGTGAACGCGGTTCCCGATAGACCCTCTACTTCCGCGAAGCGGTCGAGGATCGATGAAGGCGAGGCCGCGAACGGTGGGGCAATGTGGTCGCCAAACTCGCCGACGCCGCCAAAAATGGCCAACGCCAGGTCGGCTGTGACGCCATAAAGGTCATTCTTGTAGGTGACCCAGTCGTAGCCGGACATGCCGTCCATCTTGTCCTGGGCATCGCTGCCCACGAAGATATCGTCGCCACCTTCGCCGATCATCTCATCGAAGCCGCCGCCGCCAATGAAGATGTCGTTGCCGATGACGTTATCGGCCAGCAAGGGGGCGAAGTTGTCCCCGGGCGCACCGTCCTGCGTGCCCCACTCAATCCAGTCGTCGCCTTCGTTACCGGTCGGCGGCAGACTGGTCTTTGCGCTGTAGATGAAGTCGTCGCCCAGGCCACCGAAGGTGGTCGAGATGTCCTCGGTGGTGATGATGAAGTCCTTGCCCGCGCCGCCCAGGATCAGATTGCCGATGCCTGCGGCTTCCATGTTGCCAGCCTGGATGACGTCGTTGCCGTCGCCGCCCTGCAGGTTGTCGTCACCACCCTCGTCCTGGATGATGTCGTCGCCGGCGCCGCCGAGCAGAATGTCGTTGCCGAAGCCGCCCTCGAGCCGGTCGTTGCCGGCATCGCCGTAAAGCGTGTCGTCGCCCTCGCTGGAGACGATGATGTCGTTGCCGGATGTGCCGCCGAGCACGACGTGATCGGGGCCCGTGTACTGTAGGTAGTTGCTATCCGATCCTGTCGTATTGGGGTTGTCGCGGATGACAGCGGGGTGAACACCTGGCCAAAAATCGAGATGCCGCCGTTGGTCGGATCGTCGCGTCCGTCGGACCCGAGCCCAGTGTACTGCTTGGTCGGATCGACCTCCAGCGTGAAGGCCGGGGTCGAGAAGATCGCGTCCGGCAGATGCGTCACGTCGGTGTTGAGCATGACGAGCTTGGCGAACGAGTTCTGCTCCAGCTCGGTCCCGAAGTGCATGCCCGCCGTGCGCGACAGATAGTAGAAGCGATCGCCGTTCTGCAGCGCTTCCAGTTGCGTCTCGAACACGAAGTTGAAGGTCGAGCCGAGCAGGCCGCCGAACGGCATGATTTCCTCGGCGAGGCCGCCGATCCAGAAGTCGATCGTGCCGAGACCGGTGGTGGTGACGCCGTCGAGGTCCGCGGGGTGGGTTCCGGCGCTGTTGGCCCAATCGCCGGTGCTGTTGAGGAAGTCGACCGCATCCGGCGGCGCGCCGGAGCCACCCAGCACGATGGCTGCCGCTGCTGCCCGCTTTTCGTCCAGCGTCGTGGCGCTTGTGATCGAGGAGTGGGTGCCATAGGCGGCGATGAAGTTGATCAGCGATTCGGGATGCTTCAGATGCATGCCGAAGTCGACCCAATTGATATAGGGCTTCAGCTGGCCGTCGCCGGTCGCGTCGAAGAATTCCTTGCGCGCGGCGTTGAGGGACGGAATCCCGGCGTCACGGCCGCGCGCGATGTTGATCGCCGGCAAGTCGAGCGGCAGGCCCAGCAGGTTGTTGCGGACAGCTTCTGTGACGAACTCGTCGATCTCGTTGCCGACCTGGCGGGTCAAGCCGCGCACGATGGCGCCGGTCGCCTCCAAGGGTGTGTCCCCGCTAGCTGCATAGGCGAGCGGATTGAGGAATGCGGCGATCAGGCCGACTTCGGTCGAAACAAAGTCCGCGTCGAGCCGATCGAACTGCTCGGTCAGCATCGAATGGCCGAAGCGGTAGACGGTGTGCGCAAACTCGGCAACGATCGACGGGTCGATCGTGGTGTCATAGCCGAGCGGAGCGAGGAACTCGTCCACCATCGGCTGGACGGTGCGCGCGAACTCCTCGAACACGAGGTGCTGGTATTGCATCTCGGTACCGAACTTCGCGGCCTGGAATAGCTTCTCGCCGTCCCAAACCAGATTGTTGATGGCCGGTCCAGTGGGCACAGCCGTGACATCGCCCAACAACCATTCATTGAGGAAAGCGACCGCATCCGCCTGCGATGCTCCATTTGCCAGCAGTCCCGCCGCATCGGCGAGCAGCACGTCCTTGGTGTGCTGGACGAGACGGTTGTGCTCGGAGTGGAAGATGGCATGGACGGCGGTTAGCCCGATGTTCTCGTTCACCCGGCCGTCGCCCGCGATGTAGTGCGCGTCGAGCAACTCATCGTCATAGGTGAGCTTGTTGCCTAAGCTATCGCGCGGCTGCGCGTTGCCGACGTCGGTATCAGCGTCAGCCTGCAGCACACCGCCGACAATTACCGGCACGGCCTCGTCATTGACGTCGATGAGGAACTGGTGACCGGTGCGCACCGCATTGGTGAGATCGATCCCGAGCCCGCCGTTGGCTGTCGGATCGCCTTCCATCAACCCGTCGGCGTCGGGATCCAAAATCGGGTCCCCGACGAATTCCGGCCTCAACACGATTTGCGGGAAGCCATGATCCCCGGGAATGAAATTGCCGTAAAGATCGGTTGCCAGCAGCGGAACGTTGTCGAAGTCCTTGTCCGTCAGGTTGATGCCGAGGATCTCGCGCGCCTGCGCTTTCACGACAGCCCAGGTCGACATGCCGCCCACAAGCACATCGTCGCCGGTGAAGAGTTCGTTATCACTTCCGGCTAGGCGATTTTCAATGAGCTCGCCGGTCGCGAAGGGCCTGGCAGCGACCTCCGGCGTTGGGTCCGTATCGAGGAGCTCATAAGCCCGCAGGAACACCTGGTGCGAGGGATGCGAGGTGTAGGTCTGATTCTGGTCGACGAACGGCGAGGTGGTGTTCTCGTGCTCGTGCAGGTCATCGGCGGTGCCGACGATGCCATCTGGCCCAGGCAGATTGGTGGCACGGGTCAGCAGCATGAAATTGAGGCCGTCATCGGCGGTATTGGGAATACCGTCGGACCCGGCATTGAACAGGGGGTCGTCGGGCTGCAGAGGGATAAAGACCGTGCCATTGCCGCCTTTGGTCACCAGGTCGAGGCCGTGATCGAAGAACTGACCAAAGAACGTGAACCAGGCATTGAACGGGGCCCCCAGACCCGCGTCCGGTGTGATGTTGGGAATGAAAAAGACCGGCGTATCGTCGGCCGTGCCGAATTCTCCATCCAGTCCTGGGCTATTGATGAGTGTGGCGCCTGGATTAGTCTCTGGATCGGCCGCCGCGACGGCTGCCGGGTTATTGGGCGTTTGGTCGACGATCAGGTTGGAGATGAGGCGCGGCTGCGAGTCGAATACGAAGCCGCTCGTTTGCGTGTAGGAGGTTCCGCCCTCGGCCGTGCGGAACACCGGGTCCAGCATGCGCGGGAACGTATTGTCCGCCGCGCCGAATTGGTCCTGCGCATCAACCAGGTTATTGAATTCGCCGCTGACGGTCCGCAGGCCCCAGGGCACCTGCACGTTGGGCAGGACGTTGATGAGGTTGGTGCCGTCGCCGCCGCCGGCTTGAGCAATCAGAATTTGCTCGAGAATGAATTCCAGATCCGACCTAATGAACTCGACCATGTAGCTCTCCCGTCCGCACGCGCAAATTCGCTTGCGAGGAATGCTGAGGGAACGGCCTGCAAACAGCTAGACGGACTGAAGCCTTGGCATCCCTGACGATGGGACATGACCTAGGGACAACGGTCTGTGTCCAAGTGGTCAAAGACCAAACCTCCGGATAGGCCTTATTTTATTGAGTTTTCGAATGACCTACGCGAAAGACGGTTGGTCCAGAACCTCTCGCTTGGGATCGCGGGAGGCTCGATGGGCGCATCGCCAGCCGAACGGGCTGCGCCCATAGTACGGGGAGCGCTGAGAGGGCAGACGCCGGCAAAAGGGCAGGTCGGTCGCGCGTGGCGCCGGCACAAAACGGTGTGGGGAACTCAGTGACGATGGGCGGCGCAAACGCGGTCAAAACCGCTGCTGCGCCGAGGCCCAAAAACGAGCGAGGTCGCTCCGGAGAGCGACCTCGCAGCGAGAATCTCAAGTTATGGTTTCGCCGGCCGTTTGACGGTCGGCCTCACCACCAGCCGAACGGCCCGCTGCCGCCGGAATAGGAAGGCGAGCGCTGATAGTAGGGTCGGCGATAGCCGTAGTCGCCGTAGGGATCGCGGCGCCAGGCCGACGGCGCGTCGTTGTTGCGCTTGCGGATCTTGATGCCGCCCTGCGGCTCCCCACTCATCACCACCACGAAATCCGTGCCCTTGCCCGTCTCGTTGCTCAAGGCTTCGTCAGAAACGATCAGCGCGGAGCCCGGCGAAGCCACTTCCCGAAGGCGGTCGATGGTGTCCTGTGGAATGGTGATGCGTTCCAGCGCGGCTTTGGCCGCCTTGCCATCGGTGGTTCGGGGCTCGCCGCCGCGGCGGCCGCCATGCCGGCTCGGCGGCGTCCCAGGGTCGGTCGGATCCGGATACATCGCCAGCGCCGTCCAGCGCAGGTCCGCTGCGTCATTGCTGGTATAGTCCAGCGCCGTGAACACGAAGGTGCCGATCGCCGCCTGTGGATCGCGGATCGTCACCTCGCTCTCGAACATGGGCTGGAAGCCCTGGCGGACATAGAGCCGCTGGGTCTTGCGGGAAATGAACACCGACACCGGCGCGGTCTTGGCTTGCGCCAAGCGCGCCTCTTTGGCCGCAGCGTCCTTGGCGTCCAGCGCCGCCTTGACCGCATCTTTGGTCGTATTCGCGGCTACCATTTTGGCGTTGCCCTCTAACTGGGCGGCTTCGAGGCGGGCCAGCGCCTCTTGCAACTTGGCCTGCGCCTTCTCCTTGGCCTCCTCCAATTTCGCCTTGCGCTCATCGGAGAGGCGCTCAGGGTCGTTGCTCAGGGCGCTTTCAATGTCTTGCAGTTGCTCCTCGGCCTTGCGCTTGGCAACTTCAGCCATGCGCAGGGCTTTGGCGGATCTTGCCAGTTCGCCATTGGCATTGACGACCGCGCGGCGCGCGTCTTCGGCCGCCTTGGCGGCGGCGTCGGCTTGCGCCTTTTTGGCGGCGGCGATCGAGCGCCACGTCCGCGGTTTGGCCGTGGCGGCATCGGCCGCAGCCGCGCCCAAATGCATCGCGATCGGCTCGGGCGTGATCGAGGAGGTCTCTGCCGGCGTGGCCACGTCCGAGACGATGGGACCCGGTTTGAACAACGCGGGATGCGCAAACGAAATGGGACGCATGTCGTCGCGCACGACGACCACGCGCAGGCCAAGCTTGGTGCTGTCGAACAAGCGCTCGGCAAAACCGATCGGCAGCCTGATGCAGCCGTGCGAGGCCGGATGGCCCGGCAGCTGCCCGGCATGCAGCGCAATGCCCGACCAGGTGATGCGCTGCATGAAGGGCATCGATGCATCGTCATAAAGATTGGAGTAGTGCTCTCAATTCTTCTCGAGAATGCTGTAGATGCCGGCCGGTGTCTCGTAGCCGCTCTGCCCGGTCGACACGGGCGCGCGCAGGATTTTGCCCTCAGCATCGTAGATGGTGACGCGCTGCTCGCTCAGCGCCACGATGGCCATGACGGGTGGGCCGCCCGCACGGGAAAAGTCATCGGTGTCTCTTGCCTCGCGGCTTCTCGCGGTTGCCGGCGGGCACAGGCTGACCGCCAGCAGCGCCAGCAGCGCCATGTGCGCAAAGACGACCCGTACTCGTGTGACGTAGTATTGCATCTGGCCTTGCCGATTGAGCTAGTTAACAGGGCGCCGCATCACGCTGCGCCAATCCCGTAGCAAACCTAGTTTAAAGAGCCTTGAGCGTCGCCTGGTTCCCACCCGTCGTGGTTAGCGGCAACGACCATCGGGGAGGAATGCGCCGCCACGGCGGCATCGCCACAAAAGAATGCCGGTCCATACAAGTCTGACGGTGTGTCACACCACGTGGCCCCTCTTGCATGATCGCGTCTCCGGTTGCCGCTCGCTTAAACGTTTTGCCGACCCCTGGCGTTGATCTGGGGCTGGCTGGGCCAACCTTGGGCTGGCTGGGCCAACCTTGCCGCGCCGTGGCGTTCTGATCGTCGCGTTGCTGTGGGGCGGCAAATTTGCACGCGCTCATTTTTGTCCCTCGGGCGAGAGCTACCGCAGTCATCACCAGTTATGCTCGCAAAGTGCATTACCTGAGCGAGAACTCTGGCATCTAACCCTCGATGTGAGGGCCGGTTCCATCCGGCAGTTCCCGCAGCCGCAGCGGGGATGATCCCGGACGCCGGCGCAACGCCAAGCGGCGTTCGTCCCTCGCTCAAATCGCTGCTCCATGGCCAGCGAACAGCCCTCGCCCAGGGGGTGGTGCGCCAAGAGGCCCGCCAGGGACGCCCGAGGACCCTGACGCAATGACTTGCCACTACCACCCGCTTGCCTTGCCGTGTCAGCGGGGGGCTGCCTTGACGGTGCTCGGCGCAATGGCCATCGTTCGGCGCGTGCCTGAAGGGAACTCGCCATGCAAAGCCGGCCTGAGATTGCCATCATTGGTGCGGGCATCGGTGGGCTGGCGCTCGCGGGCCTGCTGTCGCGGCGCGGCGCCAGCGTCAAGGTCTACGAGCAGGCGACGGCCTTCGAGCGCCTTGGCGCCGGCATCCAAATGAGCCCCAATGCCATGCACGTGTTGCGCGCCCTGGCGTTGGAGCCGCTGTTGCGGCGTCTGGCATTTCAGCCGCCCGCCTGGAGCCATCGCGTCTGGGACACCGGCGAGCACCTGTCCGATCTGACCTTTGGCGCCGAGGCCGAGAGGCGCTATGGCGCGCCCTACCTGCTCATGCACCGTGGTGACCTGCATGCCGCCATCCTCTCGACCGTGCCCGCCGCGAGCATCCGTTTCGGCAAGCAGCTGCGCGATATCGATATCCAGGGCTCCGCCGTCACGCTGCGCTTTGCCGACGGCAGCCGTGCCACCGCCGACGGCGTGGTTGGTGCCGATGGCGTACACTCGAGGGTGCGCGAGATCTTGCTCGGTCCCGAGCGGCCGATCTTCACGGGACGCGTTGCGCATCGCACGGTGTTCGCGTCGGCGCTGCTGGGAGATTTTGCGGTCCACACCTGCACCAAATGGTGGGGACCGGATCGCCACATCGTCGTCTATCCGGTCAACCCGCGGCGCGACGAGATCTACTTCGTGACTAGCGTGCCGGATCCCAATTGGGATGTGGAATCCTGGTCCGCGCGGGGCGACATGGCCGAAGTACAACGGGCACTCGCCGGTTTCCACCCCGACGTGCAGCGCCTGCTCGCGGCCTGTCCGCAGGTGCACAAATGGGCGCTATTTGAGCGCGATCCGCTGCCGCGCTGGAGCGAGGGCCCGGTGGTGCTGCTCGGCGATGCCTGTCACCCGATGACGCCTTACATGGCTCAGGGTGCCGCCAATGCACTCGAAGACGCTGCCGTGCTCTCGCGCTGTCTCGAAGGGGACGCCGATCCGGCCGCTGCCTTTCGCCGCTACGAGGCCACCCGCCGCGAGCGGACCGCGCGCATCCAATTGACGTCGCGTCAGAACACCTGGGGCCGAGCGGCGGTCGATCCAAGCTGGGTCTATGGCTACAACGCCTGGCACGCTCCGATCGCCGCGCCGCCAGCAGTGCCAACCCAACCGGCGCGCATCTAACCCAGTGGGCTCATGAGCCAAACCGCGACGGCAAGCAGGGCTGCCACCGCCCACAAAGCCCGCCGGCTCCAGCGATCGTGGCGCGCCTGCGCCGCGGCCAGCCGCTCGATGGTCTCCTCATCGAGCCGCAATCCCGCACGCGCCGTCTCGGCCAGGGCTTGCGCCACCCGTTCGCCCTGCTCCAGCAGACGCGGCACCTCCGCCAGCACCTTGCCCACGAGTTCGGCGCCCTCCCCCGCCTCCTTGAGCCGACCGGCCATGCCGTAGTTCGCCTCCACCCATTCCTTGGCAATCGGCTCGGCTGCGTTCCAGATGTTGAGCTCGGGATCGAGAGACCTGGCAACCCCTTCCACCACCACCATCGTTTTTTGCAATAACAGAAGCTCCGGACGGGTCCGCATGTCGAACACTTCGGTGTAGGCAAACAGCTGGCCAAGGAGATCGGCAATCGAGATCTCGGAGGCGGCACGACCGTGAATGGGTTCCCCAATCGCGCGCATGGCCTGGGCGAACAGCTCCACCGGCTGGTGTGGCGGCACATAGCCCGCTTCGAAGTGGATCGCGGCGGTGCGGTGGTAGTTGCGGGTGATGAGACCGTTCAGGATTTCGGCGAGGAAGCGGCGCTCCTTGGGGCCAAGGCGGCCCATGATGCCGAAGTCGACGGCAACGATTTGGCCTGCGGCATCGACCAGCAGATTGCCCTGATGCATATCGGCGTGGAAAAACCCATCGCGCATGGCGTGCCGCAGAAAGGAGCGCAGGAGCGTCAGGCCCACCTGGTTGAGGTTGAACCCCGCCGCTTTGAGCTGGGCATGGTTGGCGATCGCAATGCCATCCACCCACTGCGTGGTCAGCACCCGTTTGGAGGTGCGGCGCCAATCGACCGCCGGCACCCAAAAGCCGCCATCGGCAAGGCCCTGATCGCCTTTGATGTTGTCGGCCATCTCGGACATGGCGGCCGCTTCTAGGCGCAGGTCCATTTCGATCTCAACGGAGCGCGCCAGCGTGTCGACGACGGCGAGGGGACGCAGCCGGCGCGAGGGCGGATGGAAGCGCTCGATCTGCCGGGCGGCGAACTCGTAGGCGGCAAGGTCGCGGCGAAACCGCTTCTCAATGCCTGGGCGAAGGATTTTGACGGCGACGTTGCGGCGGCCCTCGCCATCGAGCACCACCGCCTTGTGCACTTGCGCGATCGAGGCCGCGGCGATGGGGGGGCCAAACTCGGCGAAATGGTCCTCAACCGTGCCACCCAGGGCGTCGGCCACCGCCATGCGCGCTTGGGCGATGGAGAACGGTGGCAGCTTGTCTTGCAGGTGCCGCAGGTCCCAGGCGAGCTCGGGGCCGATCAGATCGGCGCGGGTGGCCAGGAATTGCCCGAGCTTGATGTAGCTTGGACCGAGGCTGGTGAGCGCTTCGGCCACGCGTGCCTCTTGCGCCTGCCCACGGCGGAACGGCCACGTCAACAGACGGATCGGCAGCGTGGCGGCGCGTGCGACATGCAACAACAGGGGCACGCGGGTCCCTTGCGGCACAAAACGCACGCCGTGCTGGGCCAGCACGACGCCGGCGCGGGTGAGACGAAGGATGTTGCCCAAAGCCGTGGCCATCGCGACCGCGTCAATCCTTGCAAACAAATCAAAACCAACCAACGCGGCGACATTGCCGCAGGCGGGTCGCGGGTCAAGCGCTCCTGGGCGCTATAGTTTGCGCACAACCTCTGGCCAAGACTGTCGAAGCCCGGCCTAGAGCCGCCAGCCCGAATGGATCGCGGCAATGCCCCCCATCAAATTGCGGAACGACACGCGCGCGAACCCGGCAGCGCCGATCATGGCAGCAAAGCGCTGCTGGTCTGGGAAGGCGCGGATGCTTTCGACCAGATAGCGGTAGGGCTCGACCGCCCCGGCGGCCAGCGCCCCCAGGCGCGGGATCACCTCGAAGGAATGAAAGTCGTACAGCCGATCGAGCACGGGCACCTCACAGCAGGAAAACTCCAGGCACAGGAAGCGCCCGCCCGGCCTGAGCACGCGGTAGGCCTCGCTCAGCGCCCTGTCGATATGGGTGACATTGCGGATGCCGAAGCCGACGGTAAAGGCATCAAATTGCTGGTCGGCAAAGGGCAGCGCCTCCGCATTGCCGATCGAAAAGACGGCGCGGGCGGCCAACCCGGCCTGGCGGATGCGGCTTCTTCCCACCTCGAGCATGGCCGGATTGATATCCAACAGGGTGGCCTTGCAGCCGGGGCCGCCACCGGCCAGCGCTTTCAGCGCAATGTCGCCCGTGCCGGCTGCAACGTCGATCAGCTCAAACCTACGCGCCGAGCGCGGCGGGTTCAGCCAGGTGATGAGATCGTCCTTCCAGAGCCGGTGCAGGCCGCCAGACATCAGGTCGTTCATCAGGTCGTAACGGCCGGCAACCGCGGAGAAAACCTCGTTGACAAGGCCCTGCCGCGTTTCGGCTGCAACCTTGCGGAAGCCGAAGGCGCTCTCCTCGTCGCCCGCCTCAAGGCCTGTGTTGGCGCTGCTCATGGACCTGTCCCAGCATAGCCGAGGACCGGCGGCGCGGCCAGGCCCGTGGCGGCCGCCTGGGTGACGGCTGGCGGTCTTGCCCCAACATTGCTATGAGCCCAGGCTAGTAGATGGCAGCGCTATGATCGATCATCGGCATAAGATCCACTCTCGGCTGGCGCGCTGGTCGGGCCGGCTGGCGCTGTTCTTTACCGCGCTCGCCCTGACGGGGGTGGTGCTGCACCGGCTGACGTCGTTTCCGACGCCGGTTGCCATCAATCTGTTCGCCGTCAGCGCCACTGGTTTGGTGCTGGCCATTGTGCTTGGCCTATTGTCGCTGATCGGCATCTGGCGCAAGGGCTATGCCGGCGCCGCTGCCGCCTTCGTGGGTATCGTGCTGCCGCTCCTCCTGCTCGGCTGGCCGTTGGCCTTTTTGCCGTCGCTTTCCAGGCTGCCGCGCATCAATGATATTACCACCGACTGGACATCGGCACCGCGCTTCGAGGCGCTGGCACCCCTGCGGGCCGCCGGCGCCAAGCCAGCCGCCTACCCGGGCGAACCGCTGGCCCAGTTGCAGCAGGGCGCCTATCCGGATCTGCGCGGCATTGCTATCGATCGCAATGTCGAGGAAACCTTCGAACTGGTGGAGGAGGCCGTGCGCAAGCTCAAATGGAAGATCGCAGCCTCCGAGGCGCCAACCACCAAGGGAGGGCGCGCCGGCAGCATCGAGGCCACGGATCAAACGCTGTTGCTGGGTTTTCCCGACGACATTGCCATTCGCGTCACCGGCAGCAATGTGCGCTCGCGCATCGATATCCGCTCCGCCTCGCGCTACGGCGATTTCGACTTCGGCCAGAATGCAACCCGCATCCGCCGCTTCTATGGGGAGGTGCAGGCCCAGCTCGATGCCACCCTGCCAACGACGGTGGCCGGCCGGCGCCGGCTGCGTACCACGCGCGGCGCGGCTATGATGAAACGGCTGAAAGAACGCGATCAACCGAAAGCGGCGCCTCGCACTCCACGAGACCGCGC
This sequence comes from uncultured Alphaproteobacteria bacterium, assembly GCA_963820375.1. GTDB lineage: Bacteria > Pseudomonadota > Alphaproteobacteria > Rhizobiales > Hyphomicrobiaceae > AWTP1-13. The sequence goes on from CAWFZX010000031.1 coordinate 21,067, forward strand.
TCCTGCAAGTGCTCAACGTGAGCGAGCACCGAAAGAGACGCAGCGTTAATGAGCTTGGGGTCGAGGCCCCGGTAGACCACCGGCACGATCGCCGCCACCGTGTTGTGTCCTTGGCGAATGCAGTCAAGGATGGCGTGCTCGCGCATGCGCCGGTGCAATAGGTACGCCTTGACCAGGCGCTGCGGCTCCTCGATTTGCCCGCCATGGCCCGGAAAGTAGAGGCGCTCCTGGCGTGTCGTCAGCAATTCGAGCGAGCGGATGTAGGCACCCATGTTGCCTTCCGGCGGCGCCACCACGCTGGTGTTCCATCCCATCACGTGGTCTCCGGAAAACAGAATATCGGTCCCCTTGAGTTGAAAGCAGAGGTGATCGGGGGCGTGCCCCGGCGTGAACAGGGCCTCGAAGGACCAGCCGTTGCCGTCGAGCCGGTCACCGTGCTTGAGGGCAACGTCGGGGACGAAATCCTGCTCCACATACTCACCCCCCGAGGCGCTGGCGCGCTTGCGTCCGGGTTGGCGTGCCTTGTGCCCGTAGCCTGCGGTCTTGGCACCGGTTGCCGCGATCAGCGCCGGCAGTCCGTCGACGTGGTCGTGGTGCGTATGGGTGATGAGGATGTGCGAAATTGAGCGCGCGCCGACGGCGCGCAGGATCGCTGCGAGATGTGCCGGATCGTCGGGACCGGGGTCGATGAGGGCAAGACTGTGCGAGCCGACGAGATAGGTATTGGTGCCCTTGAAGGTGAAGTGATTGGGGTTGTTGGCGACGATTCGCACAACGCCGCGGGCGAGCTCGCGCGGCTCGCCGTAGGCGAAGGTCATGCTCGTCTTGAAGGGCAGGACTTCGCTCATAGAGGGGCTTTCCGCTGGCTCAATCCGCTTGGGCGCCTTGGGCGCCTTGGGCGATCAGGGGCTACAGGCCAAAGGCCCCTTCGGCAAGCCACAATCGCCCCGCTGACGGCGACGCCTACCTCAGATCGGTCCAGCTTTCCGAGAAGGCCAGCGCCGAGGTGGAAAAGGGCCGGCCCTCGCGCTCGCGCTGCCAAGAGCGGCCGGCAGCCTCCACTCCATTGCGGGCGAGCCGCGTGCCGAGCGCCGGCACCAGCACCGTGCACACCCCGTAGGGGCGGTTCGGCAGCGCCTTGGGCTGGGTGTGGATCAGGAGGGGATCGCCGAGATCGAACCAGGTGAGGGTGAGGTCTTCGCCGCGGGCGGCGATCTTTTCGGTCCAGAAGTAGCGCGGATCCCCCGATTTGCTGAACTCGGCGTCGGTGACCGGAATGCTGGTATCGAGGAGCTCGGCATTGAGCATTCCCTGCACCGTCGTCTGCAGCCAACGGGCCATGGCAATGTTGTCCGAATAGACGCGCCAGCGCTTTTCGGTGAGCTCACTTTTGACGTAGAGCACATGGCCCGGCCCGGCCGGAGAAAAGATGATGCGCCAATAGCTGGCATTGGTCGTGTAGTCGTCGTTGTCAACCGGGCTCAGCCGAATGAACGGGTTCTCTCCGGTCAGGATCACCTTGTTGGGATCGGCGGTGCTCATTGGCTTCCTTCTCACTCATGGGTTGTGGCGCTCAGCCATGCCGAGCATGGCATCGGCGCGCGGCGCCGGCAATCCCAACAGATGGCGCCTCAGCGTCGATGCTGCAGGTTGCCGCCATGAAATTAGAGCGCTTCCTGTCGCCTCGGCTACCACATGTCCTGAGCTCGCCGTCCCAGGGTCCCGGATCCCTGGCGCGGATCTGAACCGAGCCCCAACAAGGCCGCTATCTCCGCCTGGGCTCGGATCGTGCATCGTCAGGCGCGGCGGCAGGCAAGTTTTGCCCAGCGACCATGAAAGCCTTGCCGCAGGACTGCATGGACAAGAGCGGGCTAGCCTCCCCGCTGCTGCATGCTATCCTCCTGCCAACCAGGCAACGCAGAGGAAACACGGGCATGGAGTTCAAGGGCAAAGTCGCGCTCATTACGGGCGCCGGCAATGGCATCGGTCGGGCCGCGGCCCTTGGCTTTGCAGCGCGCGGCGCCGATGTGGTGGCTGTCGACCTGGACGCCACGGCCGCAGCGCGCACCGCCGCCACCATCCAGCAACAGGGCGGCAAGGCGCTGGCCTGCACTGCCGACGTCACCAAGTCCGCCGACGTCCAGGCCTACGTGAAGGCGGCGCTCGATGGCTACGGCCGCATCGACTGCTTTTTCAACAACGCCGGCATCGAAGGCAAGGTCGCTCCAACCGCCGAATATGACGAAGCCGTGTTCGACCAGGTCATCAGCGTCAACGTCAAGGGGGTCTTCCTGGGCTTGCGCCACGTCTTGCCGGTGCTGCTCAAGCAGAAGGCCGGCGCGGTCGTCAATACAGCCTCGGTGGCGGGTCTCGTCGCTACGCCCGGCATGTCGGCCTATGTGGCCTCCAAACACGCGGTGCTGGGACTGACCAAGGCCGCCGCCGGCGAAGTGGCGCGCAGCGGCGTGCGCGTGAATGCGGTCTGTCCGGGGCCGATCGATACCCGCATGATCCATTCCCTGGAAAGCCAGCTCAATCCCGCCAATCCGGCAAGCGTCAGCGAGCGCTACCGGGCAACTTTGCCCATCGGGCGCTATGGCACGGCCGAAGAGGTTGCTAACGTGGTCCTGTTTCTGTGCTCGGATCTGGCCGGCAACATCACCGGCGCGCAGTACGTGGTCGATGGTGGCCGTACCGCCACCGGGGGGTCGGTGACCGCGGCGCAGAAGCTCGACTGAACGCTTACCCGCTAGCCACGCCCGCGATAGGGCGCCACCCCCTGGTCCGGCAGCCACAGGTTTTCTGGCACGGCGCCGCGCTGCCAGAACACGTCGATCGGCATACCGCCGCGCGGGTACCAGTAGCCGCCAATGCGAAAGTAGTGCGGCTCGAGCAGGCCAGTCAGCCGTTTGCCGATCGCCACCGTGCAGTCCTCGTGGAAGGCACCGTGGTTGCGGAAGGAGGCGAGGTAAAGCTTCAGCGATTTCGATTCCAGCAGCCAGTGATTGGGTGCGTAGTCGATCACCAGATGGGCAAAGTCGGGCTGGCCGGTCACGGGGCAAAGCGAGGTAAACTCTGGCGCGGTGAAACGAGCAAGGTAGATGGTATCGGGGTGCGGGTTGGCGACACGCTCGAGCAGCGCCGTTTGCGGCGACAGCGGCGTGGGAGCCTTTTGCCCGAGCGCGGCCAGGCCAGCGAGATGCGCGGGGTCGCCGGGCGGGACGGAAGCGGCCCCGGCGACCTCGATCAAGGTGCCGCGAGCCAGCCAGTCCATCTCGACGTTGAACAGCTTGGCCAGCTGCAGCAAATGCTCGCGCGTGATGTCGGAGCGGCCGGTCTCCCAATGACTGACCTGCTGCTTGCTGACGCTGAGAACACGGCCGACTTGCGGTTGCGTCAAGCCCGCGCTGCGACGGGCCTGCTGGATGCGCTTGCCCAACGGCGCGAGCCCGGGGCGAAGACCGGCGATCATGGCTCCTCCAGGGCGGTGTGCGGCGCCCATGTATTGTATTACTAGACTAAAGCCTAGACCGACAATTCCACCTAGACAATCGGCCTCCCTTTGCTATGGGAAAGCCGATGCCCCCGGCCCCGACCCCCGCCGCCAGACCTCAGCGCTATTTCGACCTCCTGATGGTCGGCTTCGTGGTGGTGTTGGTGTGCTCCAACCTGATCGGCCCGGCAAAAATTGCCGTCGTCGTGCTGCCCTGGTGGGGGCCTTTCGCGTTCGGGGCGGGCGTTATTTTCTTTCCCATCTCCTATGTGTTCGCCGACATCCTGACCGAGGTCTACGGCTATGCGCAGGCGCGCAGGGTGATCTGGGCGGGCTTTGCGGCGCTGCTGTTTGCCGCGCTGATGGCCGCCATTGTGGTGGCCTTGCCGCCGGCGCCTTTCTGGCCACACCAACACGCCTACGAGGTGACCTTCGGCAACACCTGGCGCATCGTCGGCGCCTCGATCATCGCCTACTTTGGCGGTGAGTTCGTCAATGCCTACGTGCTCGCAAAAATGAAAGTGTGGACCGGCGGCCGGGCCCTGTGGAGCCGCACCATCGGCTCGACGATCTGCGGCGAGGCCGTCGACAGCCTGATCTTTTATCCATTGGCCTTCTTTGGCAGCGGCATCATTGCCAATGCGGCCTTGCCGGCGCTGATGCTGGCGCAGTTCCTCGCCAAGACGCTGGTGGAGGTGGCCTTTACGCCGGCCACCTACGCGGCCGTTGGCTACCTGAAGCGCGCCGAAGGCATCGATCATTTCGACCGCGACACCAATTTCAATCCATTCCAGATCAGAGGCTGAGGGCGCCGGCGCAAAAAAGTCCCGTTGGCTGTGCATCGGCGTATGCCATGCTTGCCAGGCGGCAGACCGTGGTGCTGGTAACGCCAGGGCCGCCGTTTCCCCGTGTCGAAGGTATGCACATGACGTTGTCTCTGGCGTGGCTGCTTGACCCCATCACTCCTCAGGTGTTTTTCGCCGACTACTACGAACGCCAGCCGCTGCTGATAGCGCGCGGCGAGAGCCGACGCTTTCAGTCCCTCCTCAGCCTCGGCGCCGTCGACCGTTTCCTGGCAACCACCTCGCCCTGCCATCCGGACGTATTTTTGGTGGATGCAGCGCGCAAATTGAGCGCCGAGGACTATACGCTTGCGGATGCGGAAAACCCCGGCAGCCTCGATCTGCCGCGCGTGTACGAACTGTTTCGCGCCGGTGCGACCATCTCAATCCGGCACCTGCACGAAAGCCTGCCCGAACTGGCCGCGCTCTGCCGGGCTGTGGAACAGGTGTTCAGCGGGCATTTCCAGACCAACATCTATCTGTCGCCGCCCAATGCGCAGGGCTTCGGCACGCATTTCGACAGCCACGATGTCTTTGTCCTACAGGTGGCCGGATCGAAGCTATGGACCCTGTACGACACGGTGGTCGAGCTACCGCTGCACGGCCAGGCTTTCGACAAGGACAAGCACCATCCCGGGCCGCCGAGCCGCGAAATTGTGATCCGAGCGGGCGACCTGTTTTATTGTCCGCGCGGGCTGTTCCACTCGGCTCGCTCCAGCAATGAGAGCTCCCTGCACATCACGCTGGGCTTGATCGGCAAGACCTGGGCGGACGTGATGGTGGAGGCGGTATCGGCGGCCTGCCTCACCTCTTCGGCTTTCCGCGGCAATCTGCCGGTTGGCTTCGCCAATGCCAACTTTGATGCCACCGAGGCAAGGGCCACATTTCGCCGGCTGCTGGACACGTTTGCCCGTCAAGCCGAACTCGATCCCATACTGCAAGGCTTGGCCGAGGAGTTCGTGACCTCGCGGCGTCCCGATCTCGGCGGCTCGCTCCAGGAGATCGACGCTCCGGCAAAGATCACGGGCAACAGCTGGGTGCAAGCCCGGCCGCATCTGATCTATGGCCTGCGCCGGGATGCAAAGGAGGTAACGCTCCTGTTCGGCTCCTCGCGCATCAGCATGCCGGTCGTGGCCGCCGAGCCCATCGCCTTCGCACTCGCCGGCCAGCCCTTTGTGGTGGCCGATTTGCCGGGGCGGCTCGACATTGACGGCAAGGTCGTGCTGGTGCGGCGGTTGCTCAAGGAAGGGCTATTGATCAAGTCGGCCGCGCCGGCAACATCCGCGCGGTCGGCGGCTGCCGGCCGGCGCCGGCGCTAAGGTGCTGCGCTTGCCGCGTGCGGCTCAGCCGCACTCGGTCGCCCACAGGCCGTCGCCAACTGAGGCTTGACTTGGATTGGGTCGTGATCAATTCTTGAAGGTGATTTTCCACAAAGGAGATCGTCGTGGCACGCAAAAGACCCGCCGTATCCGCACCAGAAACGGTCACACTATCGGATGCCGATATCGTTTCCGAGCGCCGCGTGACGCGACGCTCGCTGCTGGGAGCCCTGGGGCTCGGCGCCGGAGCCGCCGCCACGGTGATATTTGCCGCCGAGCGCGCGCCCGCCGCCGACGCGAGCAGCAAAAAGAAAAAGGCCAAGAAGCCCGCAAAAAAGCCGAAGGAAGAAGAGACCGACAAGGACTAGACGTTGGCTGGTGCTTGCCGCCAGCCTTCGGCTCGTGTCCCGTGCGGGCCGTGCTCGTGACGTGACGATGGGCCATGCCAGGGTCCCCCTGGTTTCCAGGGGCTCAGGCCGAATGCATCCGTGCGCGCAAGGCGGTGGTTGACCGGCCGCGCCCGAAGGGGCACAGGTGGGGCCACGTGCCCGCCTCTTGCGCGCGCGGCCTTGAGTTTTCCGCCTTGCTCCAGCTCTCCACAGCAAAGCTGCGCGACACACCGATCGTGTTCCTGCGCACGCTCGCCTTCATCAACTACCTCGGCTACGCCGGCTGGGCAGCGTTGCTTTACAACTTCACCGTCGAGCGCGCCAACTTCCAGTGGTTCGAGACGGGCCTGACCCAGAGTGTGCGCGAAATCCCGGGCTTCCTGGCTTTCACCGCCATCTTCTGGCTATTGGTGGTGCGCGAGCAGGTGCTGGCCTACGCGGCGCTCGCCCTGATGGGGCTGGGGGTCGCCCTGACCGGGCAATTTCCCACCCTGACCGGGGTGCTCATCACGACCTTCATCATGTCGATGGGGTTCCACTACTTCGAGACCATGAACGTCTCGCTGCAACTGCAACTCCTGCCCAAGGCCGAGGCGCCACGCTTGATCGGCACGATTACGGCGGCGGGTGCGGCGGCGCAGTTCACCAGCTACGGCGGGCTCGCCATCGCCTGGTGGGCGGGGGGCCGCGCCTATGAGCAGCTGTTCCTCGCGGTCGGCATTGCCGCTATGGCATTGACCTTCGCGGCGGCCCTCTGGTTCCAGCGCTTCGAGGGGCCGGTGCCGCAACGAAAGCGGATCGTGCTGCGTCGGCGCTATTGGCTTTATTATGCGCTAACCTTCATGACCGGGGCGCGCCGGCAGCTGTTCGTTGCCTTCGGCGGCTTTCTGCTCGTCAAGAAGTTTGGCTACGATGTTGCCGACATGGCGACGCTGATGCTGATCACCACCGCCGCCAACACGCTGCTGGCTCCGCGCCTGGGTCGGCTGGTGATGCGCTTCGGCGAGCGCCACACCATCATGCTGGAGAACACGGTGTTGATCGTGGTGTTCGCCGGCTATGCCACGACCATGAGTGCGGCGGTGGCTGGACTGTTGTTCATTCTCGATGGCGTGTTTTTTACGCTCACCTTGGCGCAACGCACGTATTTCCAGAAGATTGCCGATCCAGCCGATATGGCATCGACCACATCGGTGGCCTTCACCATCAATCACGTGGCGGCGGTGGTGGTGCCGGTGGCCTTCGGGGCCCTGGGGATGATCGATCCCGCCATCATCTTCTGGCTGGGGGCGTGTGTGGCGGCTTTTTCGCTCAGCTGCTCGTTCCTGGTTCCGCGCCATCCCGCGCCGGGCCATGAGACCGTGCTGGCGGCAGGCAAGCCCCTGCCGGCTGAGTGAGGCGGTTCTTTTTGCGGCTGCGCCGGCCCCAGGCAAAGGCGGGGGCGGCGTCAACCGCGCTCGGCGAGCGGGTGCTCGTTGCCGCTCGGATCGGTAATGCTGCTCGCCTCCTCATTGAGGTATGGCGGACCAATCGGGACCTTGCCGTGCCCGCCGGGAAGATCGAGCACGTAGGTCGGCTGCGCAATACCAGAGAGACGGCCGCGCAGGGCGCGCATCAGCGCCTGGCCCTCCGCGATCGAGACCCGGAAGCGGTCGGTGCCGGGTGCGGGATCGAGCTGGTGCAGATAGTAGGGCTTCACGCGCGCCTCCACGAAGGCGCGCATCAGCGCCGCCAGCGTCTCGGCATCGTCATTGACACCTTTGAGCAGCACGCTCTGGCTCAGCATCGGAATGCCGGCATCGATCAGAGCAGCGCAAGCGGCCCGCGCCGCCTCGGTCAGCTCGCGCGCATGATTGACATGCAGCGCCACTATCACCGCTTTGCCGGGTGCCGCCAAGGCCGCTATCAGCTCGGCGCTGACCCGGCTTGGATCGACGGCGGGCACGCGCGTGTGCCAGCGCAGCACTTTGACATGAGGGATGCCGGCGAGGCGCTGCGTCACCTCGGCCATGCGGCGCGGCGACAGCATGAAGGGATCGCCGCCGGTGAGGATCACCTCCCAAATTCTGGGCGTCCCGGCGACGTAGGCGATGGCGGCATCCAGCGCGGCCCCGGTGAGCGGTTGCGGCCCACCCGGGCCCACGACCTCGCGCCGAAAGCAGAAGCGGCAATACACGGGGCAGACGTGGGTGAGCTTCAAGAGCACGCGGTCGGCATAACGGTGCACCACACCCGGCACCGGCGAGAGCCGGACTTCCTCGAGGGGGTCGGCCACCTCGCCGGGCCGCGTTTCCAATTCGTCCCGATGCGGGACGAATTGGCGCGCGATCGGATCGGCGGGAGCGGCGCGATCGATCAGCCGCACCAGCTCCGGGGTGATGGCGACCGCATAGCGGGCCGCCACAGCGTCGAGGCCGCCGGCTGTGCTCGCCCGCACGAGCCCCGCGGCCTTGAGATCGGCGATGCTGCGCAGGGTTTTGTTGGCCGTGGACACGCGTGTTCGACCCTCGGGGCGCGGTGGCGAGGCTTTAGGCCCAGATCCGGTTGCCCGGCAAGGACAATTCGCGGCGCAGGGGATGGGCGGGCTGTGCCGCCGCGTTGCCATCGGGCCGGCACAATCCTGGGCCCTGCTGCGGCCATCCGGGTCCGGGGGAGCCTACATGCGCCAGCTAGCCGTCATCCTCGTCGCCGCGCTGGTCGCCAGCGGCAGTGACACGATTGCGTTGGCGCAGATGGCAGCAGCCCAGGAAGATGTGCGTCCGAGCCCCGATTTCTGGGCCGTCACCGGCGTCGCCCGTGACGATGTCTTGCACTTGCGCGATGTCCCCTCGGCCGACAGCAAGAGCCTCGCGGGCATTCCCTTCAACGCGCGGGGTCTCAAGAATTTCGGCTGCCGCCGCGGTGAGCTTCCGTTCGAACAGTGGGCTCGCATGAGCGAGCCGCAGCGGCGGGCGGCGAACACCAAGTGGTGCCGGGTTGAATTTCGCGGCAAGCAGGGCTGGGTCGCGGGGCGCTTCCTGAAGGAAGATCCGGTCACGGCGCATTGAGCTCAGGCGTTGCCATCGGCGAGCGGCGCCCACAACACCTGCTCGATGCGGGCGGCACCGGTTGCGAGCATCACCAGGCGATCCAAGCCCAGCGCCGCGCCGGAGGCCGGCGGCATCTGCGCGAGCGCGGCAATGAAGTCCGCATCAATCGGGTAGCGTTCTCCATAACGGCGCTGCTTTTCGTCCATCTCGGCTTCGAGGCGCCGGAGCTGTTCGGCTGGATCGGTGAGCTCGCCAAAGGCATTGGCGAGCTCCACGCCACAGGCATAAAGCTCGAACCGCTCCGCGAAGCGCCAATCCTCGGCGTGGGGTCGCGCCAGAGCGGCGAGATTGGCCGGGTATTGATCGAGCACGGTGGCGCGGCCATTGCCAAGCTCGGGTTCCACTTTCGCGAGCAAGACGCGGCTGAAGGTATCGGCCCAGGTATCGTCCTCGGCAACGCGCACACCACAGGCGAGCGCGGCTGCCGCAAGCGCGGGCGCATCCGGCAGCGATCCGCCAAGCGTTGCCGGCAGATCGATGCCGGCGTGGCGGCGGAAGGCTTGCGTCACGCTGATGCGCTCGGGCGCGGCGAAGGCATCTGCGCTGCGCTCGCCATGGCGCAGGAGGCTCGTGCCTGTTGCCTCGGCGGCAAGGCGCAGCAACGTGGCGCAGTCCTGCATGAGCTGTTCGTAGGGTGTATGCGTCCGATACCACTCGAGCATCGTGAACGCCGGATGGTGCAACGCGCCGCGCTCGCGATTGCGGAATACGGGCGCGAAGGTGAAGATCTTCTCCTCGCCGGCCGCGAGCAGCTTCTTGCAAGCGAATTCGGGGGAGGTGTGAAGATACAGCGTGCGCGCGCTGCCGTCTTGCTCGATCAGGCGGGTGGCAAATGCATGCAGGTGCGTCTCGTTGCCAGGCGAAGGCTGCAGAATGCTGGTGTCAACCTCCACAAAGCCCTCATTTTCGAACCAGCGGCGGATCGCCGCCACGATGCGTCCGCGCGCCAGCAGAAACGGCCGGCGGTCGGCATGCCTGCCGCGGTTCCACCACGGACTTGGCTGCGGGGGCGTCAGGGGCAGGCGTTTGCTCCTTGGCGAGGTGTGAAAAGGCCGCTAGAAAGCGCCAGCTTTACGACTGTTGGCGAGCCTGCCGTCGCTCCAGGCGCACGCGGCCAATGCAAATCGGGAGAGATCGACGGTGGTGAAGGTTATCGCAAGCTCGGTGCGCAAAGGCAACGTGTTGGATGTGGGTGGCAAGCTGTGTGTAGTGATGAAGGCCGAAAACATCCACCCGGGTAAGGGCACGCCGGTCACCCACCTCGACATGCGACGCATCTCCGACGGTGTGAAGATCACCGAACGTTATCGCACCACCGATCAGGTTGAGCGCGCCTACCTGGAGGACAAGACCTACAACTATCTTTATGAGGACGACACCGGCTACACGTTCATGGATCCGGACAGCTACGATCAGATCACCGTGCCGAAGGACTTGCTGGGCGACCAGTCCGCCTATCTGCAGGAGAGCATGCCCGTCACCTTGAGCCTGCACGACGGCGTGCCGGTGGCAATCGAGCTGCCGCCGCGAGTGACGTTGGAAATCGTCGAAGCCGATCCCGTCGTCAAGGGCCAGACGGCCTCGTCGTCCTACAAGCCGGCCGTGCTCTCCAACGGCCAGCGCGTGATGGTGCCGCCGCATATCCAGGCGGGCACCCGGGTCGTCGTCTCGACCGATGATGGCTCCTACGTCGAGCGCGCGAAGGATTGAGCCTCTCGCCGGCGCCAGCCGGTCGCGTTGGCGGCAGCCGAGGCATTGACGCCGCGAGCGGCTCCTTTGCTGCCAGCGGGCGGCAGGCCCAAGGCCTGGGCGCTTGATCGTGTTAAACGTTGCTCGCCCCCGGTGCATCGCTGGCACCCCTGGGCATCCCTGGCGCTGACGTGCGATGACGCTAAACCATGGCTTGTTTGCGCTGATGGCGCTGATCTGGGGACTGACCTGGATCGCCATCAAGGCCGGCATCAGCGCGGTGCCGCCGGCGTTCTTTGCGGCCGCCCGCTACCTGCTGGTCGCGCTCGTGCTGGCGATTGCGGTCAAGGGCAGCTGGTCGGCATTCCAGGGCGGGCGGGCGCCGCGCGTGGTCGTCACGGGCGCGCTCAATAATGTCGCCACCTACGCCCTTTTGTTCTGGGGCATGCAGTACGTGCCCAGTGGGGTTGCCGGCCTCGTCAACCTGGCACTGATGCCGGTTTCCCTCTACGGCCTGGCCATCCTGTTCGGCGACGAGCGCGCGACCTGGCGGCACGCGGCGGCGCTGGGGCTCGGCCTGGCGGGCCTGGTGGCGCTTTTCTGGGACAAGACCAGCAGCGCGGCCGGGCAAGTCGAAGCCGCAGGGCTTGTGGCCGTCGTCGCCGCCACCTTTAGCTATGCCTTGGGATCGGTGCTGTCGCGGCCGTTGTTGCACAAGGTGACACCGCTGGAGCTGACCGGCGCGCACGCCATTGTCGGCGCCGTCGGCCTAATAGCCGTTTCCCTTGCCCTCGAGCCGATTTCCGGCGCTCAGCTGCTGTCGCTGCTGTCGCCCGCGCCGTTGCTGGGCCTGGCCTTCCTGGTGGTGTTCGGCACATTCGTCGCCTACACCGTTTATTTGCGGCTCGTGCACGCCTGGGGCGCGCCACGCGCGGGGCTTTTTGCCTTCGTGTCCCCGGTGGTGGCGCTCATCGCCGGCGCGCTGGTGTTCGGAGAGCCGCTCGGCGCGCGTGAAGCCATTGGTGCGGCGGCGATGCTGGCGGGCGCAGGGCTGGCGATGCCTGGCCAAGGCCCCGCCCGCATCCTGCCTGCCAGCCAGCAACAGTCCCATCTCGACGAGCGACCATCATGATCGATCTTTCAGGCATCGCCGCAGGGCGCAGCGGCAGCGCGGAACTCCTCGTCGCGCCTGAGCATACCGCACCCCGCGTCGGTTCGGGACGGATTGCAGTGCTCGCCACGCCAGTCATGATCAACCTGATCGAGGCGGCGGCCCTGGCGGCCGTCGAACATCTCCTGCCCAGCGGTTATCAGAGCCTCGGTATCCGCCTCGATGTGCGCCACTTCGCGGCAACGCCGGTCGGCCTGCGCGTCACCGCCACCGCCGAGGTGCTAGCGGTGGAGGCGCGCACAATCCGCTTTCGGGTCGAGGCCCGCGACGAACGTGAGCTGATCGGTGACGGCCAACACGAGCGCGTGGTCGTCAATGTGGCGCGCTTCGACGAGCGCGTGCGACGCAAAACCGATGGCTCGATCGCGGGTTAGCCCTGCGCCTCTTGCTGTTTTTGCAATTGCGCGTCCTTTGCGGTCGCGCGCTGCAGGGCCGGGCGCTCGGCGAGCGTTGCCAGGTAGGGCTTGAATTCGCTGCGGTCGGGCAGCAAGTTGAACATGGTCCCCCAACGCAGACCGGAGCCGATGACGACGTCGGCAGCCGTGAATTGCTTGCCCATCAGGTAGGGGGCGGCGGCAGCGCTGGCTTTGGCCACGACCTCCACCACGCTATCGAAATCGCCGAAGCCGAGCGTGGAGCGCGCGGGTTGTTCCTTGCGCGGGAAGGCGCGTTCCGTGATGGCCGGCTCGAGGCAGCTCGGGCCGAAAAACAGCCATTTGAGATAGACGCCGCGCTTGGGATCGCCGACCGGGATGTTCAGCCCGGCTTGCGGAAACTCGTCGGCGAGATACGTGCAGATCGCGGCGGCTTCCGTGATGATGGTGTCACCGTGTTTGAGTGTGGGTACTTTGCCCATTGGGTTGACGGCGAGGAACTCCGGTTGGCGATTTTCGCCCTTCTTGAAACTCACCATCTGCAACTCGTAGGGTTGGCCCAGCTCTTCGAGGATCCAGTGGACAATCGAGGAGCGCGAGGGTGCGGCGTGATAAAGGGTGAGCTTTGGCATTGAGTTGGTCTCCGAGGCCGTGGGCACTACCGTCTATCTAGTGAGGGATTGCGGCCGGCAAAGTACGGGCGCGCAAGGTAGATTGGCGGCGGGCAAAACGAGAGCGCGCCAGGTGCGCAGCGGCCATGCACGCGCAAGCTTGGCCGAAGGCAGCAGAGCTGCTAGACAGCTGCCCGCATTGGCACTTGGAAGCGCCGCCGGTCGTCAGCCCTATTTTGTGGTTGAGCGACAGCAGGCTGGGCGCTGCCGATTTCAAAAGCACGACGTCGAGAAGGACTGCGATGAGAGACTACAAGGATCAGAACCGTAACGAGCGGCTCGAGCGGGCCGCCAAAGCCAAACAGCAAATTCTAGAGAAGTTCCGGGCGCGACCGGCGGCGGATGACCCGGCGGTGCTGGCGCGTGCCGCCGAGCGCAAAGCGATCGCGGAAGCGCGCGAGGCCCGGGACAAGGAGCGAGCGGAGCGCAAGGCCAAAGAGGCCGCGGAGCGGGCAGCACGGGAGGCCATCGAAAAAGCCGAGCGGGAAGCCCGGGAACGCCGCGAGGCCGTCGCCAAAGTCATTCGCGATGCCGCCGAGGCCGCCGAGCGCAAGGCCGAGCGCGACCGCAAGTACGCCGCACGCAAGGCCAGACAGGCCACTAAGCGCTAGAGCCGACGGCGGCGGAACGGGCAAGCGAGCGCGGGCTGGTGGGCCTTACCGGCCCGGTTTTGGCGCATCTGATCCGAGCCATCGCGGTGATCTGCCTCGTGAGCGCACCAGCAGGCGCTGCGGGCGTTGCGCGCTGGAGCGCGCCCCAATGCGTACCTGCCGCCGCGCGGCGGCAGCTGGCTTGCGGCCATAAACATCAAGGCTGCAGCCGATCGCTGCCGAAAGAGGATGGAGCTGGCCTTGCAACGGGGGCGGAGCTGCCAAAGTTTTGCTGCCAACGGCACAGAAGACGTGCGCCGTGGCCGCTGAGGTTTTGCAGCCCGCTTGCGGCCTTGGGACCGCACGGGCGACCGCAGCGCCGGTCAAACGCATTACGTGGATGGCGGCAGGAACAGGCAAATGAGGCGCAGGTTGCCGCTGCCCGAAGCCCTGATGCAAGCATGCATCCGGTTGTCCTTGGATTCGCGGCGCGGGAAGTTGGCCGGCACGATTACGCTGCCATGCTTGGTGGTAATCATCATGGTGCCGGGGAGTGTTGTGCTGCCCATGATGCCGGCGCTTTGCACGGGCATGATTTCGACCTTCTCGACGGGGGCGCAATCCATGCCCGAGCAACATTCAATCGGGTACCAATCGTGAGCCACTGCCGCCGTTGCAACCAACGACAAACCCGCAAATATCCATGCTCTTGCCATAGCCTGCCTCGTATCGTTGTGCCTTCTCTCCTCCTCGAGTGAATTCCCGCCCTAGTCTTGCCGACGCGCGACCCGCCGCCGTTCCGGCCTTGCGCTGCCTTGAGCCGCGCTCAGTGCAAACAAGCTTCGCGCACACGGACGTGTTGCAAACGAAGCAATTGCCAACCGACCTATTGCCAACGGACTTATGACAAACTGTGCAAATCGATGTCTTGGGAAGCGACCTGTTACGAACCGACCAATTGCCAACTGATATGCTGCTGCAAATGCCGTGCCCCGCGCTGCCGCCTGTGTTGGAAGACACATCAATGTCAAAGAGTGTGACGCGATTCGCTGCGGGCGTCCCTGCACGACTGTGCCTTTGCGGCCGCAGAGAGCGGAACGTGATGCTGTCGCCAAGCTCATGAGGTGGTCCCGACTGAGCGCAAAATCGACTGGCCTTGCTCACTATTTGGGCAACGCGCGCCATCCCCGAGGCGGGGATGAGCCATCAATTCGCATCCAGCAGGGTTCGTTCCAACAGGCGCAATCCCCAAAAACCCCCAACCACGATGGCGGCAAACGTCAGGAGGGACCCGATTGCCAAGGTCGAAACACCGGTGATGGCCTGTCCGACTGTGCAGCCAAGCGCCAGCACGCCGCCAATGCCCATCAGGGTTGCGCCGCAAAGGTTGCGCAGCATGTCGCCGGTATCGGAGAAGCCGACCAGGCGAAACCGGCCCGTGGCCGTGGCCGCGGCGAAGGCGCCGAGCAGTGCACCAAACACGCTGGTGACACCGAAACTCGGGACCGGCTCAGCCGTAAAGCGCGCCAGCCATTCGATGGCATCACCCGTTGGTCGCACGTAGGTCAGGGACACCGGCGGCACGGGCCGAGGCGCCAACTCATCAAAGGCAAGGCCCGTCAGCGCCCAGCCGGCGATCACACAGGCTCCGACCGCCAAGCCCGAGACAATGTGCACCGGCGAGGCACGAAATCTCTTGTCCCTGGCGCAGTAGATGAGAGCAGACCCCACCACGACCGCTGCTGCCACCAGTTCTGCCGCGGTGGGCGTCGTCTGCAGCACGGCGGCCAACAGGTGGCCGAGGCCCTGACCGGGAAGCGGTAAGGTGACGGCCGTGGTGCGTTCCAAAAGGGCCCGCAGCGGCCCGAGCAAGCCGCCGATCGTGACATAAGCGGTAAGCCCGAGCACAACCAACGTCATCAGGGAACGCAAGTCACCCGCACCGGCCCGCGCCAAATTGCGGCTCGGGCAGCCGCCCGCAAACACCATGCCGATGCCGAAGATGATTCCACCCAGGCCGTGGCCGGCCCAATTGAGTGAGGGGGTAAGATACATCGACTTGTCGAGCGCAGCGACGCCTAAGGATTGCAGGAGCTGGGCGCCCAGCAGCGCCGTTGCTGCCGCCAGGAGCCACGCCCGGAAGCGACGGTAGTCGGCGAAGTTGTAAATGTCCGACAGCGACCCCATGGCGCAGTAGTTGGTCTTGAACACGACGGCACCGAACACGAAGCCGATGAGGAGGCCGCCAACAGCCAAAAACAGCGGCGCGTTGCCACTCAGCAGCTCGCGCATGGGCTCAATCGTGCTCCTCAGATCGGATCACCGGGCCTGCGGCCTGGCTAGATGTAGGCAGGCGCGTCGGCTTGGCAACCTCTCTATCGACAAGAGCTGGTCAAGGCTGCAAGCCTGTGCCGCGCCACCCCGATCCCATCCATCCACAAGCGCGCGCTTGCCGGCGGCAAGCGCGTTTGTAACGATTGCAAGTTTGCAGGAAAAATTGTGCATTCCCGGTCATGACAGAGGTGATTCGCAACTCCGATCCAAACAAGCGCGCTGGTCAGGCCCGGCCGCAACCGCAGGCCCCGACTTTCGTGCACCTCAAGGTGCACTCGGCCTACTCGCTGCTGGAAGGGGCCATTACCATTGCCAAGCTGGCCAAGCTGACGGTCGGTCAGGGCTTCCCGGCAGTCGGCCTGACCGATACCGGCAATCTTTTCGGGGCGCTCGAATTTTCCGACAAGCTGGCCGCCGCCGGCGTGCAGCCGATCGTGGGTTGTACGCTGCAAGTGGACTTTGCCGACGCCGACAAAACCGCAGCCCCACTGCGCCCGTATCCCAACGCGCCGCGGTTGCCGTGTGCGGGCGCCATCGCCTTCTTGGCGTGTGATGAGCGCGGCTATCAAAATCTGATGCAGCTCTCCTCTCGGGCCTTTCTTGATCCAGCCGAAAACGAGCCCCCCCACATCAGGCTAAGCCAGCTTGCCGGCGCGCAGGTCGACGGTTTGATTGCGCTGACCGGCGGCCCGGACGGTCCCATCAACAAGGCGCTCGCTGAGGACCAGAAAGAGTTGGCATTGGCGCGCTTGCAGGCCCTGCAGGAGATCTTCGGCGACAGGCTCTATGTCGAGCTCCAGCGTCACGGATTGCCGCACGAGATCAAGACCGAGCCCGGCCTGCTCGAGCTCGCCTATCGTTGCCTGCTGCCGATCGTCGCCAGCAATGAAGTGTATTTCGCCAGCCCCGACGATCATGAGGCGCATGATGCGCTGTTGTGCATCGCCGAGGGCAGCTATGTGACGGAGGACAACCGCCGCCGGCTCTCGCGCGAGCACTTCTTCAAAAGCGCCGCGCAAATGGCGCAGCTGTTCTGGGACCTGCCGGAAGCGCTGGCCAACACCATCGAGATCGCCAAGCGGTGTGCGTTTCGGCCGCTGGGCCGCAAGCCGATTTTGCCGAAGTTTGTCGTCGCCGCCAAAGGCGCTTCCGAGAGCGAGCAGCTGAGGCTCGAAACCAACGAGCTGCGCGCCCAGGCCGAAGCCGGCCTGCGCCAGCGCCTCGCCGTCAGCGCGCTGGCAGCCGGGTTCACGGCGCAAGACTACCACGACCGGCTGGCCTTCGAGGTCGATGTGATCTCGAGGATGAAATATCCCGGCTACTTCCTGATCGTTGCCGACTTCATCAAATGGGCCAAGGCCAACGGCATCCCGGTGGGCCCAGGCCGCGGCTCGGGGGCAGGTTCCGTGGTCGCCTGGGCGCTGACCATTACCGACCTTGATCCCTTGCGTTTTGGCCTCTTGTTTGAGCGCTTCCTGAACCCCGAGCGCGTGTCGATGCCGGATTTCGACATCGACTTTTGCCAGGATCGACGCGACGAGGTGATCCGCTACGTGCAGGCCAAGTATGGCGCCGACCGCGTGGCCCAGATCATCACTCACGGCAAGTTGCAGGCGCGTGCCGTGCTGCGTGATGTGGGCCGCGTGCTGCAAATGCCCTACGGGCAGGTCGATCGGCTTTGTAAGCTGGTCCCCAACAATCCGGCCAATCCGGTGACCCTGGCCCAGGCCATCGAGATCGAGCCCAAATTGGCCGAGGAGCGCGAGCGCGAGCCGGTCACCGCTCGGCTGCTCGAAATCGCCCAAAAGCTCGAGGGGCTTTACCGGCACGCTTCGACGCACGCGGCAGGCATGGTGATCGCCGACCGTCCGCTCGAACAGCTGGTGCCGCTCTATCGCGACCCCAAGTCGAGCTTCCCGATCACGCAGTTCAACTGGAAGCTGGTGGAGGCCGCAGGTCTCGTCAAGTTCGACTTCCTGGGTCTCAAGACCTTGACGGTATTGCGCAAGGCCGTTGATTTGGTGAAGCGCGGGCGCGGCGTCGATATCGATCTAGCGGCGCTGCCGCTCGATGACAAGCCCAGCTACGAGCTGTTGGCCCGCGCCGATACGGTGGGCGTCTTCCAGCTCGAAGGCACGGGCATGCGCGATAGCCTCAAACGGCTCAAGCCCGATCGCTTCGAGGACATCATCGCCATGGTGGCCCTGTATCGGCCGGGACCGATGGATAACATCCCCACCTACATCAATCGCAAGCACGGCGAAGAGCCCGTCGAGCTCTTGCATCCGCTGCTGGAGGGCATTCTGAAAGAGACCTACGGCGTCATCATCTACCAGGAACAGGTGATGCAGATCGCCCAGGTCTTGGCTGGCTTCTCGCTTGGCGAAGCCGATCTGCTGCGCCGTGCCATGGGCAAGAAAGACAAGCGCGAAATGGCGCAGCAGAAGAGCCGCTTTGTCGAAGGCGCCCTCAAGAACGCCGTGCAGCGGCCGGATGCGGAGTACATTTTCGAGCTGGTCGACAAGTTTGCCGGCTATGGCTTCAACAAGAGCCATGCCGCCGCCTATGCGCTCGTCAGCTATCAAACCGCCTACATGAAGGCCAACTTCCGAGAGGAATTCCTGGCCGCCTCCATGACGCTGGATATGGGCAATACCGACAAACTGGCGATGTACACGGCCGAGGCCAACAAGGCGCAGATTGCCATCCTGCCGCCCTGCATCAATGCCTCAGAGGTCGATTTCCTCGCCGGCAAACGCTCGATCCGCTACTCGCTGGCGGCCCTGAAGAACATTGGTTCGCAGGCCGTCGAAAGCATCGTTGCGGAGCGCCGTGCCGGCGGAGCATTCGCAAATCTGTCGGACTTTGGCCGGCGCTGTAACGTCAAGGCGCTCAACAAGCGCGCGCTGGAAACGTTGAGCGCAGCCGGTGCCTTCGATGCGCTCGAAGCCAACCGGGCGATCGTGCACGGTAACGTCGAGCAACTCCTGGCCTTTGCCAATCGCTTGGCGGCGAACGAGGCGCAGGGGACGAGTGATCTGTTCGGTGGCAGCGGGACCGGCCAGCAGAAGATCGACATGCGGCCGCTGCCGGCCTGGACGCCGATGGAACGGCTGCAACAGGAGTTCGAGGCGATCGGCTTCTTTCTGTCGGGCCATCCGCTCGATGCCTACGCCAGCGCGCTTCCCAAGCTCGGCATCTCAACTTATGCCGAGTTCGAGGCGCGCTGCGAGCGGGGTACGGTTGTCGGGCGGATCGCCGGCATCGTCGTGTCGATGCGCGAACGGCGATCGCAGAAGGGCAACAAATTTGCCTTTGCGATGTTTTCCGAACCGACCGGTCAATTCGAAGCCGTGATCTTCTCGGAAACGCTTGCCGCATCACGCCATCTCTTGGAGCCCGGAAAGGCGGTGCTGCTGAGCGTCGAAGGCGAGCGTGACGGAGAGGCATTGAAGCTGCGCGCGCAGGCGGTCCAGTCGCTGGATGAGGCCGCGAGCAGCATCCAGCGCGGCTGGAAGGTGGTGTTGGATGCGGATGCTCTCCTCACCAACGGCAACCGCGATCTTGCGGTTTTGGGGGAAAGACTGAAGGGTGGGGGGAGGGGAGAAATCGCCCTGGCATTCTTTGTGCGCGGTCGCGAGGTGAGCATTACTTTTCCGCAGCGCCGGTTCGACGTTTCGCCGGCGCAAAAAGGGGCAATCGCGAGCCTCCCAGCCGTCTTGGAAGTGCTGGATATCTGATGCGCTTTGCCTCAACCGGCCGCCTGCCACTCTCTCAGCCAATCCATGGGGTGGACCAGCATGATGATGTTGAGGGTCAGGTTGTCGCGAATGAGTGCCAGCAGGGTCAGCTCGACGCCGATCAGCAGCGCCACCGTGACCCAGGCAGGCAAGCGTGAGGCGACAAGAAAGCCGACGATCATGGCAGCGATGTCGGCCATGGAATTGATGATGCTATCGCCGAAATAATCGCGCGAGACGGTGACGCTGCGATAGCGATTGACGATAAAGGGCGTGTTCTCGAAAATCTCCCAACCGGCTTCGATCGTGGTGGCGATCACCAGGCGGGCGGCAACCGACAGGCGGCCTTGGAAGATGAGGCCGATGAGCCAATAAAATAAAATGCCGTGCAGAATGTGACTGTAGGTGTACCAGTCGGTGAGATGCTGGGAGGTTTGCGCATCGCTGCGGCTGGAGTGCCAGAGCTTGAGATAGCCGCATTTGCAAATGGGAATGTGGCCCATCCAAGCCAGGATCGTCGCCGTCAGGATCATGATCCCGGCGCAAATGCCAAGGGCGGCAAACAGCGAGAGCCTTGGAATGGTCTTTGCTCCTGGCATGGCCTAGCTTGCCATGCGGCTAGCCTAAGCGGAACTGTAGCCGAAGGGCCGGGTCATTTTTAATTGGTGCCAGAGCGATAAGGAGGCCACAGTTGCCGTGGCGCCCGCTCGCGTGGCCTTTTTTTGCCCAACTCCGCGCGAGAGGAATAGCTGCGAACCGAGCAATAGGA
The DNA here is from genome assembly GCA_963820375.1 of uncultured Alphaproteobacteria bacterium. Classification (GTDB taxonomy): domain Bacteria; phylum Pseudomonadota; class Alphaproteobacteria; order Rhizobiales; family Hyphomicrobiaceae; genus AWTP1-13. Next base: position 41,537 of record CAWFZX010000031.1, read on the forward strand.
CACGGGGGGCGTGTGGCACGTGAGAGCCTATTTTTTGATCCTGCTAGTGAGCTTGGGCGCCGTCCCAGGCGCGCAGGCGGCCTCGTGCAGCAAGGATGATTTTGGCCGGGCCGTCGATCAGGCGGGTGCTGCCTTGCGCAAGCTGAATGCGGACAATGCACCGCGGCTGCGGGCGAAGATGCGCGAACTGAAGGACCGCAAGGCGTGGTCCGACGCCGACTTCGAAGATAAAGCCCTGACCGCCGTGCAGGATGAGCGTATCGAGGCCTACAACGCCCAGGCCAACGACCTGCTGGCCAAGCTCGATGCCCTCGGCAGCATCGAGCCCGCCAGCGAGGCCGATTGCGGCAAGATTGAGGAGCTGAGCGCCGCCAGTCTGGAACTGCAGGCCACCATCAAGGCCAAGGCCGCCTATACCCTGTCAAAGCTTGATCAAATGCTGGCGCCGGCGCCCAGCGCACAACCGCCCGAAGGCAAAGTCAGGGCTGCAGATGCCGCCAAGCCGCGCAGCGAAGCGCCGCGGCCGCCCGCCCGCCGGCGCCCGCCCCGCCGCCCAGCGTGGCGCCGCGTTCCGCCACCGGGCAAAGGGTCGGAGACCAGTGGCTGGTCGGCGCAGACCAAGGGCGATGCCTCACGCGACGTGGCTATCCTGCAGCCCCCGCCGCAAGGGCCGCTCGCGCCAATGCCGCCCAGTAATCTTGGGCCCGATGAAGAGGGCTATTCGATCGACGAGATCATGGCGGCGAGCGCCGGCTTCTTTGGCAAGGTCTCGGCTAACCTGGGGGCGGTGATCGAGTATTTGTTCCAGAAAAGCGGTCGCCCGAGCGGCTATGTGCTTGGCACCGAGGGTGGCGGCGCATTTCTAGCCGGAGTGCGCTATGGATCGGGAACGCTTTATCTGCGCGCCGGCGGCAGTCAAAAGATTTACTGGCATGGCCCATCGCTCGGCACCGACGTCGGTGCCGAGGGCTCCAAGACCTTGTTTCTGATCTATCGCTTGGAGTCGCCGGACCAGATGTATGCGAGCTTCACCGGCATCGACGGCTCGGCCTATTTGGTGGGCGGCGTCGGCGCGACGTTGGTCACCAACGGTAACGTCATCATGGCGCCCATCCGCTCCGGCATGGGGCTAAGGCTGGGCGCCAATATCGGCTACATCCGCTTCACGCCGAAGGCGACCTGGAACCCGTTCTGATGACGCCGGCGGGGGGAGGCTATTGGGTACAGGGTCGCGACTGTACGCTGCAGCTGATATTGCCCCGGCTACCCGAGCAGTTCGCCGACTTGCTCACCGACAGCTGCCATTTCGCCCAGCGCCGGCCGTATTCCCAGGCCGTGAAGTCGGTCCAGGCGCGAATAGCTGCGGCTTGCGCCTGAGCTTTGGTCGGACCGGTGCCTTGGCCGTCGTGGAAATGGTCGGCCATGCAGGTCTTGCCTGCGATTTTCACCCAGGTGTGGATGCTGGCCAACCCCATCCCGTCCTGGGCCTCTGCGCACCTGGTTGCGACTCCAAGCGCGAGCAGACCCGTTGCACCAAATGCGATCACTCCCTTCATGGCTCCCGCCCCTTCCGATCATTCCGCCGTTTCGGCTAAGCCTTAACGAAGGCTGAGCGATTCCGCTCCGGTCGACGATCGACAGGCGCAACTTTGCGAGCGCGGCGCTGCATTTGCGTCACACGTAAAAAGACCGCGCGCGGCAAAAAGCTTCGGCGATGAGTTAGGAATTGGTTAGGCGCGGGCCGCTGGCTTATTTGGCGGCAACGACGGCAATCTCAACCAGCATGCGCGGGTCCGCGAGGGCGGCCTGAATGCAGGCGCGGCCCGGTAGGTTCTCGCCGCCGGTCCAGGCGTTCCAGGCCTCGTTCATGGCATCGCGATTGCGGATGTCGGTCACCCAGATGGTGGCGGAGACGAGCTTGGACTTGTCCGTGCCGCCGAGTTTGAGCAGCCGGTCGATTTCCTTCAAAATCTGCTGGGTCTGGCCCTTGGCGTCCTGCTTGACGTCGTCGGCGACGATGCCGGCTGTGAACACGAAACCATTGGCTTCGACCACCTTGGAATAGATCTTGGAGGGTTCGTGGCGTTTGACAGTCATGGCGTTCTCCCTACTGGCTGAACCTGCCGCTGTCTTAGCACGTGCCCTGCCGCGTGCGCCAATTCACAAAAACGGCTCCGCGTAGGCGAGGCGCCCGTCGATCAGGATGCCCTTGATGGCGGCGTTGCCGCGTCCATCAATGGCGATCAGGGCGGCGAGTTTCTTATCGCGAGCCAAGGCTTCCAGTTTCGGCCCCTCACCCTGCGCAACGAAGTAGCGCTCGATGCCGTAGCGTACGAAATTGACGGCATTGGCAGCGTTGGCATCGGCTATGCGCCTGCCAGAGCGGGTTCGCCCCTTGAGGACGATGCGCTCTGCCGAGGAGGCCTCCTGCGGCCCCTCACGCGTCAGCTTGACCGCTTGCCAGGTCCCATCCTGGCTTTTTTCCAAGGTGACATAAAAGGCGGTGTTGGCAGGCGGGGGCGGGCCCTCGAGCAGGCGCGCGGGAACCCGGCCAATGTCGTAGCCGAGCTCAACATATTCCCCGCGGAACAAGTCGCGCGGATCGACAGGGACGATCGGCAAGGTGATTTCGCGGCCGCTCTTGATGAGCCACCAGCGTTCCACCACCATGACGGCGAGCGCGCCCGTTTGCAGCAGGGCAAGGATCGCCAGCATCGGCGCCATGCGGTTGTCGAACAGGCTCACGTGCCGGCACCCGCGGCGGTCTTGGCCTGGTGCAATCGCCAGGCGAGCCAGGCGAGAGCGGTCACCAGCAGGGCGGCAACAAGGAAAAACAGGGAGGTGTTGAGGAAGGATCCGAAGGTGTGCACATAGAGCATAAAAATCTCCAGTGCGAAGGCGCCGTAAGCGAGCCAGAGCGCGCCGCGATTGTCACGCTTGAGGGCCACCATCATGGCCGCAAGCAACAGAGCCAGCGCGAGGATGGACAACATCATGAGCCGCACGCTTGGTGCGCTATCGGTCGCGCCGAGCAACCAGCGGCCGTCATCCAGGAACTGGAGGATGAAAAGTCCCGCATAGGCGACGGCAAGACCGTAGAAAAAGAGCGCGGCCGACAGCGCCGGCGGCACGTTGCGCGCCAGCGATGCCGCCGCGCCAGCGATGCCGATCAAGATGACGAGCCAATGTGCGTGTTGCCCCAGAACGAAAAAACCAAGCGGCACAAGCCACACCAGGAGGCTCACGGCGGCGAGGTGCAGCCCCGGCCGCCAGCGCAGCCAGGCGCCGGTCAGAGCCGCACCGCTCCACGGGATCAGAAACGACCAGAGCGCCGTCTCGCTCAGGAGGCGCTCCCAGCCGCACCAGACGCTCAAGAGCACGAAGGTCGCACCCAGGGCCGCCGCGGAGCGGGCCAGCACGGCGGCCAGCAACGCACCGAGCCGTCCATAGCAAGAGGGCGTCGGGCGGATTGCCCTCCATGTGGTACATCTGGGCGATCAGCATGATGCTGGCACCCCAGACGGCAATGCCGCCCAGCACGGCGGCGTGCGCAAAGGCGTGGAGCTGGCGCTGAAACAGCAGCGCGGCGCCGGCGTAACAAGCCCACAGAGTGCCGACCAGCAAGGCGAGACGGGCAAGCCTAGACATTCCCGTCCAATGCGCCGCCACGAAACTCATGACCGCAAAGCCGAACAGGACAGCACCGAGGACGGCCAGCACGGGTGCGGCTGTCAGCGCCGCCCGGCGCTGCTCAAGATCGTTGCGGATGGCACCGGCACCGCCTGGCGTGACCCAGCCTGCGGCTTGCCAGCGCTGCAAATCGCGCTCGAGCTTGTGGCGATACCAGGACATCAGTTCTTGCCGCACTCCAGCTCAGGGCCGCCCGTAGGAGGCCGCTCCGAAGGCTGTCAAGCCGGCGGCGCGCTAGCGCGTGGACTTCGGCAGCTGATCGAGGCTCGAGATGTACCACTTCTCCGTCTCGACGACGGCTGGGTTCTCGCCGTTGACGTAGATCCAGCTGTCGACCGCCCATTTCTGCCCGTTGGCGTTTTCCTTGAGAACGGCCGTCCAGTGCGGCCAACCGGCGACGCCGCGCAGCAAATTCTCCTTCGAAAACGGTGTGCCGACGGTATGGTGCTTGAGCAGACCGTTGCGCTCTAGGATCAAGCAGATAGCTCGTCGTATTGGTGGCCTCGTCAACGCAGTCCTGCTGTGTCGGATCACCGCTCGCCTCAAAGTCCATGCCCGGCCGGTCGGTACTGGTGCCGATCACATCGCCGGTGCGCTTTTCCATCCAACCGACCGCATAGGCCACTGCCCGCCGTTCCTCGAAGGCGCTGTCGGCCTTGCGGGTTTTGGTCATCAGCGTGCGTAGCGCGGCGATGTCGGCATCGTTAAAGCGGAACGCCGTTTGTAGACGACAGCCGTAGGCATGGCAGACGTAGACGGTGTTGTTGCGTGGCGCTTGGGTGTGGAAGTCAACGTAATGCTGGCTGACGGGGCCGAGGCGCTCGTGCGTGCAGCCGACCGCCAGGAGGGCGATGCTTGCAGCCGCAGCCAGGCAGCCAATCCCCTCGATCCCCGGAAGCTGCCTCATTGCCCCGCCAGTGTTTGCCTCACATCGGACCGCACGGGGCGGCCTCGGGGCAGACCGCTATCATTGTTGCGATTCGACACAAAGATGGTGTGACGGCAAAGGCCATCGGACCAACGCCGGAGGCGTTGGGCGGCAACGGGGCTAAGCCGCAAAAGAGAAACGTCGCGGCCGCCCTTGCGCTGGAGGCGCAACTGCATTACATAAGAACAGAAAGTGAACATACGGGCCCGGCAAAGGCGGGTGTCCTGCGGCAAAGGCCGGCTATGCGAGCCCGCTGACTGGGCCCGCTGACTGGGCCTGGGCCCGGGACTGGGCCCGGGACTGGGCCTGCTGAATTGGGCTGGTGAGTGAGGCCCGCTGAATAACGTGGACAAGCAACTTGGAGACTGCGTGCGATAGGCCGAGAGCAGTTATCGTGATTGGCAAATTCGCGCGGCCGCGCGCGCCGCACCGCCTGGCCGCGAGCAGCGGGGTCGCAAAGGTTTGAAAAGGAGCGTCACATGGCCGGATCCGTCAACAAAGTCATCCTGATTGGCAATCTCGGCAAGGATCCCGAGATCCGCCGCACGCAGGACGGCCGCCCGATCGCCAACCTGCGGGTTGCAACGACCGAAACTTGGCGCGACAAGGCGACCGGCGAGCGTCGCGAAAAGACGGAGTGGCACGCCGTGGTGATCTTCAACGAAGGGCTGTGCCGGGTGGCCGAGCAGTACCTGAAAAAGGGCGCCAAGGTTTACATCGAAGGCCAACTGCAGACGCGCAAATGGCAGGGCCAGGACGGCCAGGACCGCTATTCCACGGAAGTGGTGCTGCAAGGCTTCAACAGCTCGCTCACCATGCTGGATAGCCGCGGCAGTGGCGCCAGCACGGGCCTGCCGGACGACGACCATGGCGACTATGCCCCGCCGGGTAACGGCAATGGCGGCGGCGGCAGCAGGCGGGGCAGTGCGGGGGCCAGCAAGGCCAATTTCGACAAGCCGATCGACGACGAGATCCCCTTCTAGGCCCTGCGGTCACGGAAGGGTCCTGCCGGCACGCGGCCGCGCGCCGGCAATCGTGTGCTCAGCCAAGGTGGAGGCGCGCGCGCCATGTCGCTTGCCCCGCTGCTGCAGGCGCCGCTTGCCATCCAAATCCACGCCTTCGCGGCACTGGCCGCCTTTCTGCTGGGAGGGGTGCAGCTCACGCGCCGGAAGGGGACGACCACGCACCGGGCCATCGGCTACGCCTGGATGGCGTTAATGCTGTTTGTGGCCCTAAGTTCGTTCTGGATCCACGAACTGCGGCAATTGGCAAACTTCAGTCTGATCCACCTGCTGTCGCTTTACACCTTGGCGATGCTGCCGCTTGGGATTTACCACGCGCGTCGCCACAACGTCAGCGGGCACCGCAAGACCATGCTCGGATTGTTCTTTGGCGCGCTGGTCATCGCCGGCGCCTTCACGCTCCTGCCGGGTCGCATCATGGGGCGGGTGCTGTTCGGCGGCTGACCGACAAGGCGCCGGCTTTTCTGGTTGGCACGCGGTTTGCGTTCTCCCCGCAAAGGTCGGCCGGCAGCTCCCGGCTCGGGGAGAAGCAGAAAGATGCGCACCAAATTGCGACACCTGGCAGCCAATCTGCTGCTGGTGGCTGTCTCGCTGGCAACAGGCCTGCTGTTTCTTGAGTTCGTCGTCTTCGGCATCTTCGTCAAGCCCGACGATGTCTTGGCCAACGTTTCGGTTAATGGGGTGGTGCGCTATCTCCCCAACAGGCGGGCTGTGTTTCGGCATCCGGACGGCCGCGAAACCCTGGTCACCACCAACGCGCGGGGCTGGAACTCGACCAAGGCCGACTACGCCCCGGCGGGCGCGGCCGCCGCGCTGCGTGTCGCCGTCATCGGCGATTCCTACGTGCACGGCAGCTTCGTCAATGTCGAGGAGGGTTTCCCCGAGGTGATCGAGCGCCAACTGCGCCAGGCTGGCGTCGAGGCGGAGGTGTTGCGCTTCGGCATGGATGGGGCCCCCTTGAGCCAATACCTCAACGTCCTGCGCCGCGAAGTGCGCGCCTTCAAACCCGACGTCGTGCTGGTCCAGCTCATCCACAACGACTTCGACGAGAGTTACCGTTTTCTCAAGACGCGGTATGCCTCGAGCTTTCTCAAGATTGGGCTCGACCAGGACGGCCAGCCCGTGGAAATTGAGCCCGCCGACTTCAAACCCGGCATGGCGGATCGGCTGCGCGCTTTCAACACCTTCCGCTATCTCTACTACAAGACCAATGCCTACTTGAGGCTCAAGAGTTTTGTCAGCCGCTACTGGTGGGGCGGGGAAGAGGAGTATGCGCCACAGTTCATTTCCTCGGCGGTCGATAGCCGCAAAATCACCGACCATGTCAACAATCGCCGCGTCGCTTTCTACGTCTTGTCGGCGATGCGGGCCTTGGCTCAGCAAGACGGCTTCAAGCTGGTGTTGGCGATGGACGCGGTGCGCGATGCGATTTACTCGGGCCAGCCGCTAGAGAGCTACGAGGTCGCCAAGCTCAACGGCATTGCCGCCGAGCTGGCGCAGGGCTTGGACATTCCCTTCCTCGACTTGCAGGCAACCTTCGCCGCCGACTACGCCAGCAACGCACAGCGCTTCGAGTTTGCCTACGATTGGCATTGGAACGTGTTGGGCAACCGCCTGGCTGGGGAGGCGATCGCCGCTTTCCTGTTGCGCATTCCCGGTGTGCACGCCGGCCCGCTTGCAACCAGCGCTGGCTCGGCACGTCAGCCGCCAGGCTGACAAGCACCGCCCTTTAGCTCAAGACGCCCTGGCTCTCGAGCCAAAGCACAAGCGCGGTGGTGGCCGCGTAGACATACATCACCATGATGAGACGCCGGCGCCCGCGCGTCGCAGCTTCGTCGGCGGGCGGCAGGACGCGCGAGACATAAAGGAGATATCCGGTTTCGACGAGCGTTCCGATGATGAACATCGGCGCCGCCCAGCGGCTCAACGCCCACAGCGCCAGTCCGCCGCCGAGCAGCAGGACGCCCGCCACCCCAAGCAACCAGCGCGGATCGCCCGGCGGCAGCTGATCGTCCGTCAGCGCCGCCAGCACGGTGGCCGATCGCAGGCGCGAGCTGGCGCTGGCGATGGCGATGGTCCCGGCGCCGATCGATGAGGCGCCAATAAGGTAGGCGATCCAGGCGAGGTTCAATGGCGGCCTTGGCGGGTTCGTCGCAAAGGAGCGATGATAGCGGGTCGCCAGCACGCCTGGCGAGCACTGGCTTGCGCGGCCCCACCAGCGCCTGGCCAGGGCGGCATCAGGCCGGCTAGGGCCTTGTTTTTGCGCTGCTAAAGCTGCCTCCTGCCGGGGCCGAGGGTCCTGTTGCTCCCGCCCACCGCCTGGGTTATCAAGACCAGCGAAATGCCGCGCCCAGCCCGCCGTCGCGGGTGGTTTTTGCAGCTTCGATTTTCGTAATCCTCGCTCACAGTTTCAGCACCAACCACCAGAGGCAGTCGAACCGTGGCGGACCACGACAAATCTGCGCCCGCTGACAAAGGCCCGCCCGACATCCGGCCGGTCTCGATCACGGACGAAATGAAGCGCTCCTACCTCGATTACGCCATGAGCGTGATCGTCAGCCGAGCACTGCCCGACGTGCGCGACGGTCTCAAGCCGGTGCACCGCCGCATCCTGTTTGGCATGCATGAGCTTGGGCTTGAATGGAACAAGAAGTATGTGAAAAGCGCCCGTGTCGTGGGCGAGGTGATGGGTAAGTATCATCCGCACGGCAACGCGCCGATTTACGACGCCTTGGTGCGCATGGCGCAGGATTTCTCCATGCGCCTCACCCTAGTGGATGGGCAGGGCAATTTTGGCTCGGTTGATGGCGACCCGCCGGCGGCTGAGCGTTACACAGAGTGCCGGCTCACCAAGGTCGCCGGCAGTCTACTCGACGACCTCGACAAGGAGACCGTCGACTTCCGCGAGAATTATGACGGCTCGCTGCGGGAGCCAACCGTGCTGCCCGCCAAATTTCCAAATCTGCTGATCAATGGTTCGGGCGGCATTGCCGTTGGCATGGCGACCAACATTCCTCCGCACAATCTGGGCGAAGTGATCGATGCCTGCATCGCCCATCTCGACGATCCCGAGATCACGCTGGAGGAGTTGTGCCAGCTCATTCCGGGCCCCGATTTTCCAACCGGCGGGCTGATCCTCGGCCGGGTCGGAATCATGGCGGCCTACCATAAGGGTCGTGGCTCGATCGTCATGCGCGCCAAAGTCCACGTCGAGGAGGTCCGCAAGGATCGCGAGGCGCTGATCGTCACGGCCATTCCCTACCAGGTGAACAAGCGCGTGCTCGTTGAGAAGATCGCCGAGCAGGTGCGCGAAAAGCGGGTCGAAGGCATTTCCGACATTTGGGACGAGTCGAGCCGCGAGGGTATGCGGATCGTCATCGAGCTCAAGCGTGATGCCGTAGCCGAGGTGGTGCTGAACCAGCTGTGGCGCTTCTCCGATCTGCAGACCACGTTCGGCGCCAACATGTTGGCCATCAACGGTGGGCGGCCGGAGCAGCTCAATCTCAAGGATATGATCGCGTCCTTCACGGCCTTCCGTGAGGAGGTGGTTTCCCGTCGCGGCAAGTACCTGCTCGGCAAGTCGCGTGATCGCGCGCACGTGTTGGTGGGTCTGGCCGTCGCCGTTGCCAATATCGACGAGATGATCCGCTTGATCCGCGCTGCACCCAGTCCCGCCGAGGCGCGCGAGCAGATGATGGCGCGCGACTGGCCGGCCAAGGATATCGGCCCGCTGGTCGACTTGATTGCCGACCCGCGGCACAAACTCACGGCCAGCGCCACCATCCGGCTTAGCGACGAGCAGGCGCGCGCCATCCTCGAGCTGCGCCTGCAACGTCTCACCGCTCTCGGCCGCGACGAGATCGGCGATGAGTTGAAAAAGCTTGGTGAGGAGATCAAGGAGTATCTGTCGATCCTGGCCTCACGCGCTCGGATCGTCGGGCTGATCAAGCAAGAATTGGCCGCCATCAAGGCCGAGTTCGCGACCCCGCGCCTGACCGAAATCGTCGAAATGGAAGGCGAGGTCGAGGACGAGGACCTGATCCAACGCGAGGATGTGGTGGTGACCGTCAGCCACCGCGGCTACATCAAGCGCGTGCCGCTCTCCACCTATCGCGCCCAGCGTCGCGGCGGCAAGGGCCGGGCCGGCATGTCCACGCGCGAGGAGGATGTGGTCACCCAGATTTTCATTGCCTCAACGCATACACCGGTCTTGTTCTTTTCCTCGCGTGGCATGGTCTACCGCATGAAGGTGTGGCGGCTGCCGGCGGCCACCCCGCAATCGCTGGGCAAGGCGCTGGTCAATCTGCTCCCCCTCACCGAGGGCGAAAGCATCACCTCAATTCTCCCCCTACCGGAAGAAGAACAGACCTGGCGTAGCCTGGAATTGATGTTTGCGACCCGAAGCGGCAGCGTGCGCCGCAATAGCCTCGCCGATTTCGAGAACATCAATCGCAACGGCAAGATTGCCATGAAGCTCGAAGAGGGCGATCGCATCGTGCGCGTGGCAATCTGCACACCCTCGGACAATGTGTTGCTGACGACAGCCGGTGGTCGCTGCATTCGCTTTCCGGTTGAAGATGTGCGCCTGTTCAAAGGACGCAACTCGACGGGCGTGCGCGGCATTCGCCTCGACAACGGCGACGAGGTGATCTCCATGGCGATCCTGCGCCACGTCGAAGCCAGTCCCGGTGAACGTGCCGCCTACATCAAGCAGGCGCTTGCCATGCGCCGCGCGCAAGGCACCGAGGTCGTCGATGCTGGGGTCGAAGGCGCCGGCGAGTTGGAGGCGGAGGAAGGCGGCGAGGAGGCCGTAGATTTGAGCCCGGAGCGGTATGCCGAGCTCGGGGCCCGGGAGCAATTCGTGCTCACCGTCTCGGAGCGGGGCTTCGGCAAGCGTTCCTCGTCCTACGAGTACCGTATCTCCGGCCGTGGCGGCAAAGGCATCACCGCCATGATCGTCAACGAGCGCAACGGGCGGCTGGTCGCTTCCTTCCCGGTCGAGGAAAGCGACCAGATCATGTTGGTCACGGATGGTGGCAAGCTGATCCGCTGTCCGGTCGATGATGTGCGCATCGCCGGGCGCAATGTGCAGGGCGTGCGCATCTTTCGTACCGACGAGAACGAGAAAGTCGTATCCGTGGAGCGCATCTCCGAGGAAGGCAACGGGGAGGCGGCCGGCGCTAACGGCGAGGCCGACGGCGAAGCGGAACCGAACGCCTAACAGCGAGCGAGGCTGCGCCCGCAGCGCCAGCTGCGGGCGGGTTCCGATTGCTGGTAGGCAAAGACCAACGGTGACGCCGCTGCCGGCGCGCGAGCAGCGCTTGGCGCCGGCGGCAACGTGGAGGCCTACTTGGCGTCCTTCAGGGCTTGGAACGAGAACACGAAATCCTGCTTGTCGAGCGGCTTGTGGCAGGTGAAGCAGTTCTTGAGATTGGCCTTGTCGTTCACCGACTTGTCTGCTTTGAAGGCTTGGTATTCCCACTCCCCGTTGCGGATCTCGTCGGGATATTCGCTGCCCCAGCCCGTGCGCTTTTCCATCACTGTGTAGCCGATCAGCTCGCCCTTGATGAAGCGGCCATTGGCGTCCTTTTCGGGGTTGCCGTCGGCGCCCAGTTTGGCCTTGTGCTGCACCAGCGTCAGGACGGTGCCGCTCGGCATGGGCTGGCCGGCCTTGAGCGCGGCGATGGCCTCCGGCGTCGCGTAAAGCTCGCGATATTGCTTGTTATCGGCGCGGTCGACGGTGGTATAGAGCACGCCTTTGGCGTAGTTCTCCGGAAAGGCAATGTTTTCGCCGCCGGCGCGCACGGCGACGCTGAGCGTGACGGCGGCCAAGGCGACGGTGGCAACGATCGGCAGAGCTTGCATGGCGTTCTTCTCCCCTCGATAGACGTTCCGCCTACAGCATACGGCGTCCGATAGACTTCGGATCATCGCGGCCTGGCCGGCCACCTATGAACTTTACGTGAGGGGCGCTGCCGTCGCCAGCTTGCCGAGACCACGGCTTGGCGTTAGGGCTTTGCAGCTGCTCACAGATCCTGGGAAAGAGTGTGGCCCATGAGCGTCGACGTACTGATCACCTTCATTGCCGCCTCAGTGCTCCTGGCGCTGACGCCCGGTCCCAATATGTCACTGATCATCGCCAATACCCTGACAGCCGGGCTCGCTGCCGGCCTCTATACGCTGGCCGGCACGACCACGGGACTGGCCTTGCTGGTCGCCGCCGCCGTGATGGGCATGAGCTCGGTGATGGTGTTCATGTCCGACTGGTTCGATGTCGTGCGCTGGCTCGGCGCCCTCTACCTGGTCTACCTCGGCGCCCGCCAGCTCTGGCAACTGCGGCGGCGACGTGCCGGGTTGGCCCCCCCGCCGCTGGGCTCGCGCGGCAATTGCTATCTGCAAGGGGTGTTGGTGAGCCTGTCGAACCCGAAGGTGATGCTGTTTCTCGGCGCCTTCCTGCCCCAGTTCATCGATCCTCGCGGCGACGTGATCGAGCAGCTCGGCATTCTTGCCGTCCTGTTCGTGCTGGTGCTGGCGGCCGTCGATGTCGGCTATACCCTGGCGCTTGCCAAGGCTCGCACCACATTGAGCGCGGGACGCCTGCGCCTGCTCGACGGTGCCGCCGGCGTGCTGCTGCTGCTCGGGGGCGCCATCCTGGCTGGCATGCGACGACCATGACGACCGCCGCTCTGAGCGCAAGCAGTGGCGGGGTGGCTGCCCTGCTGGGACGGGCAGCGCCGGCGAGATCCCGGCCTTTAGCCGATCACGGCCTGCGGCGCGCGCTGGTGACCAGGGTCAATGCAGCCGATCGACGGGGAACGGCGCCATGAAACGCATCGGCTTTACCTCGGGTTCATTCGATCCCGTGACCAACGGGCATCGCGACGTGATCGAGCGCGCCGCCCGCATGGTCGACACGCTGGTGATCGGCATCGGCGTGCACCCCGGCAAGACACCGCTGTTCTCCACCGCTGAGAAGATCGAGCTGCTCAAGGCCGAGACCGCTCCGATCGCCAAGGCCAGCGGCTGCAAGATCGAGATCGTCACCTTTGACAACCTGACGGTGAGTGCCGCAGCGGCGGCCGGCGCCAGGGTGATTTTTCGTGGGGTCCGCGACGGCACCGACTTTGATTATGAAATGCAAATGGCCGGCACCAATGGGGCCATGGCGCCGGGCATCACCACGGTTTTTGTTCCTGCCAGTCCCGAGGTGCGGCACATTACCGGCACGCTGGTACGGCAGATCGGCCTCATGGGTGGCGATGTTTCCGCCTTCGTCTCCGCCGGCGTGGCGCGCAAACTCAAGGCCAAGGCAGCGCAGCAAAGAAAGGCGTGAGGGCAGAGGCGGTCGGCCGGGCGCGACCCGCCGCGCCAGCTTGGGGAAGAAAGCGATCGCGCACGGCGTCAATCCGAGCGAAGCGATGTCACGTCTTGCTGACCTGACCGACCGCATGCATGGCCTGCTGCTGGACCGTGCCGATGCCTTGATAGGTTGCGCCGCACCGAGACAGCCCAGAGGAGGCCGCGCTGGCGGCCCCTGATCGATGTGTGCGAGGCCCGACGAAGACCAGAAGTGGCCGTGGGCGAAATCACGGCTAGCGCCTGAACCCAGCCCGGACGATGCCGGGGCGAGTGCCGATGCCGACCCGAGTGACCCCCGTGACCCGGACCCCGCGACCAAAGCCGTAGCCGGCTCGAGCCACGCCAACGCCGCGGCCCCAACGCGCGTAGGCGGGGCCATAACCTGTGGAATAGCCGCGGCCATAGCCGGCGGACCAACCATAACCACCGCCCCAACCGGGGGCTCCGTAACCATAACCACCGCCCCAACCCGGGGCGCCGTAGCCATAACCGCCACCCCAGCCGGGGGCGCCGTAGCCGTAACCATTGCCGCCACCCCAGCCGGCGGCGCCGTAACCATAGCCGCCGCCCCAGCCCGCGCCGCAACCGCCGCCCCAACCGCCGCAGCCGCCAGCCACCACGACAGGTTGATAGCTAACCACTGGGGCAAAGGCGACGCCGCCGCACGCCGCCGCCGCAGGGCCCGCAGCAGCCGCCGCCCCCACCGGCCCAGCCGACAGGCGGCCCACCCCAACCGCCTCCCCAACCAGGGCGTCCCCAGCCATCCGCGCTAGCGGGAGTGGCCAATAGCAACGAAACCCCGAGGGCAGACGCAGCAAGTTTGAACATGGTTGATCTCCACAGAAGTGAGGGCCTCCACTCACTCTGTGTACCGCCCAACCCTAGTGGTCAGTATCGGGATTAGCCGCAACTGGAACGCGGGTTTTGCTTAGTCAGGGGGCCCCGCCACGGCTGCGCGGCGTGGTTCTGAGCTAGCGAAGGAGAATTCCCGAAACGAAGACTTTACTTTGCGGGTCAAACAATCCCCGCTTGGCTAAGCAAATGAATAACAGCATCACCAATGACAAGGCCGCTGCCAGACGGACCGATGCGGATGCGGTCGAGCAGGTCATTGACGTCTGCCCCATGGAAACCGTCCTCGCCAGGGGCGCCGGGGATGTCCCGTAGCGGGATCTTGTAGACTTTGGAGAGATCAAAGACGTGCGGTGCGGGTTGCAAGACGCCCGGCGCGGGGATTGCGGGCCACGGTGGTGCTCCACCTGTCCCAGGATCTGTCCCGGAGACGGGATTGGATCCACTGAGACTACTTGCAGCTCCCAAAAGCGCTATGTCATTGCAGATAAAGACTTTCTGCTGCTGCATGAGACCGATGGAGACTCGCCTAGGCACACCAAATGCCCTAGAAGAGCCACACGAGCGGGGCAGTCGCAGCGTCTTGGTGCGCCTGCGGAGCACCACGACCACCCCTTCCAACCGCAACGGGAGCGCGCCGTGATCCGTTTGTTGATGAGCTTTGCCGTGATTTTCTGTGCCTCGCATACGCTTGCGCAGGCGCAAGCTGCCGATCCGGCCAATACGCTGGTGATCGAGACCACCAAGGGGCCGATTCGCATCAGGCTCCGGCCCGACCTGGCGCCCAAGCATGTCGCGCAGGTCAAGCAGCTGGCCAAGCAGGGTTTTTACGACGGCATCGTCTTCCATCGCGTCATCGCCAACTTCATGGCCCAGACTGGCGATCCGACCGGCACCGGCACGGGGGGGTCGAAGCTGCCGGATTTGCCGGCAGAATTTTCCCAAGAGCCCTTCAAGCGCGGCAGCATCGGTGCTGCTCGCACCAGCAACCCCAACAGCGCCAACAGCCAGTTCTTTATTTGCTTCGGCGACGGCTGCCGGCAGCTGACCGGCCAGTACACGCTCTGGGGCGAGGTGATCGACGGCATGGACAATGTCGACAAGATCGCGCGCGGCGAGCCCCCGCCGCAACCCGACAAGATGCAGAAGGTCTATCTGCTCGCCGACAAGAAGTGAAGAATGGCTGTTTCGGGCCGCTCACTGGCTTGAACACAAACCGGAGTTGCGCATGACCCGAAGCCAAGATTCCGAAAATATGCTGATCATGGAGACCACCAAGGGCAAGGTCGTGATCGAGCTCAGGCCCGATCTTGCGCCCAAGCACGTGGAACGCATCAAGAAGCTGGTGCGTGAGGGCTTCTACGATGGGGTTGTCTTTCATCGCGTCATCGACGGCTTCATGGCGCAGACCGGCTGCCCGCAAGGCACCGGCATGGGGGGGTCGCCATATCCCGACCTGAAGGCCGAGTTCAATGCCGAAAAGCACGTGCGCGGCGTGTGCTCGATGGCGCGCTCAAGCCGACCCGACAGCGCCAACAGCCAGTTCTTCATCTGCTTTGAGGACGCCAGTTTTCTCGACAAGAAATACACGGTGTGGGGCAAGGTGCTCGAGGGCATGGAGAACGTCGACAAGCTCGAGCGCGGCGAGCCCGTGGCAAAGCCCGACAAGATCCGATCCCTGAAGGTGGCGGCGGACGTGCGCTCGTGAGCCGGGCCTTGATGGCTCGTTAAGGCTGGCGGCAAGGCGAGGCCTGCGCTTTAGCCTTCCTCAATCAGGCTTGCTCAGGATGGCCTGCGTACGCGGTTTGGCTGCGTGCGGTGACGTCCGTGCGGGCTGGGCGCCCCGAGGGGTGCTTGCGTGCGCTATCTCATCAGCTTCGGGCTCGGCTTTGCACTGGCTGCCGGACTATGGTTGGCGACCGGTTGGGGCTCAGGCCGATCGCCGCATGCCTTTGCCGATCCTGCGGCCGTCGAACGCTGGATGGCCGGCTACTACCTGCAACCCGAACCGCAGCGACTGGCGCAAGCCATCGAGACCCTGTCTGCTGCGGGCGCGCTCGCAGACGAGGCCCGCCGCAAGCCGGCGGCCGCATTTTTCGCCGCGCTGATCGCCCACGATCACGACACGCTTGAGCCGTTGACCCAGGCGCTGGCCGAGGCAGCGCCGGCCAAGCAACACCTCATCGCCGAGGCTATTGCCTTGTCTGGGCTGCCCGAATGGCGCCGCCGGCTGACGGAACTGAAACGCCTTGCGCCGGCGCGCGCGCTGCACATTGACACCCTGCTGGCCGAGCCCGAGGCGCAACCGACGCTGTTGCTACCCTTTGACAGGGCTGGCGTGGTGCTGGCCATGGTGGTGGCCCACTTCACGGCCACCGGCAGCGAAGAGGCCGCACGGCGGGTGGTTGCCGGCCTCGCGGGTGCCGCTCAAGACACCGATCCCGTCGCCGCCAGCACTCGCCATCAGGCCAAACTCGCCTTGACCCAGCACGCCGGCTCGGATCCCCGGCTCCTTGCCTGGTGTCGTCGCGAGGCGGAGGTCCAACCCGAGGCGCTGGCAGAGCTGCTGCGTGATGTCGTCGCCACCGCTGAGGCCAGGCATGCCGCGGCGCAGCCGGGGCCGCTGTGAAGCGGCTAGTCGGCGCTTTTTTAGGCCAGGCCACGGTTTGGCAGGCCGAGGCCGCAGGTGTGGCCTATACTGGGCCTAATGCGCAGCGACCTTTTTGATTTCGAACTGCCGGCGGACCGCATTGCCTTGCAGCCTGTCAGCCCGCGCGATGCGGCGCGGCTGTTGCTCGTGCGTCCTGACCTGCAGGGGCGGGCTTTCGCGGAGAGCGCCATTTGCCGATAGCCTCGTGCGCACGCTGCCCGAATTCCTGCACCCCGGCGATGCGTTGGTCCTCAACGACACCCGCGTCATTCGCGCCGCCTTGAGCGGAGAGCGTTGGCGGGGGGAGCAGCGGGCGACGATCTCGTTCAATTTGCACAAGCGCCTGGACGAAAGCCGCTGGCTGGCCTTTGCGCGGCCCTCCAAGCGCCTGCAGGGTGGCGATCGCATCCGCTTTGGCCACGATGGTCGCGTCTGCTTGCTGGGCCAGCTCGATGCCACCGTCGCCGCGGTCGGCGAGGCCGGCGAGGTGGAGCTTTCCTTCAGCCTGCATGGGGCCTATCTCGACGAAGCGATCGAGGCGCTGGGCGATCCGCCGCTGCCCCCCTACATCGCCAGCCGTCGGCCTCCGGTTCCGGCAGATGCCGAGAATTACCAGACCGTCTATGCGCGCCAGGCCGGGGCGGTGGCCGCACCGACCGCCGGGTTGCATTTTACGCCTGAGCTCCTTGCCGCCCTAGCGGCGCGCGGCGTTTCCAGACATTTCGTCACCCTGCACGTAGGGGCCGGCACCTTCCTGCCGGTGAAGGCCGAGGATACGGCGCAACATCGCATGCATGCCGAGTGGGGCGAAATCAGCAACGACAGTGCCAGCGCGCTCAACGGCGTCCGGCGCGCCGGTGGTCGCATCATTGCCGTTGGCAGCACGGCGCTGCGCCTGCTCGAGACGGCCGCCAGCGAGGACGGCCGCCTCAGCCCGTTTGCCGGCGAGACACAGCTGTTCATCACCCCCGGCTATCGTTTCAAGGCCGTCGATCTGCTCATCACCAATTTCCACCTGCCGCGCTCGACGCTGTTCATGCTGGTGGCGGCGTTCTGCGGGCTTGAGACCATGCAGCAGGCCTACGCACATGCGCTTGCGGCCGGCTATCGCTTCTACTCCTACGGCGATGCCTGCCTGCTTTATCCCGCCCACGCCAGCCGATGACGGAAGCCTTTTCCTTCACCCTGCAGAAGACCGATGCCGGTGCCCGCCTCGGGGAGATCGCCACCGCGCGCGGCAAGATCGCGACGCCTGCGTTCATGCCAGTGGGCACCGCCGGCACCGTCAAGGCGGTCTACCCCGACCAGCTCAAAGAGGCCGGCGTCGCTGTGGTGCTGGCCAACACCTATCACCTGATGCTGCGTCCCGGTGCGGAACGCATCGCCAGCCTCGGCGGACTGCATGCGTTCATGCGCTGGGATCGGCCGATTTTGACGGACTCGGGTGGTTTTCAGGTGATGAGCCTGGCGAAGCTGCGCACCATCAAGGACGACGGCGTCGCCTTTCAGTCGCATCTCGATGGCGCCGCACACATGCTGACGCCTGAACGTGCCATCGAGATCCAATGCCTGCTCGGGGCCGACATCCAGATGCAGCTCGACGAGTGCGTGGCCTTGCCGGCGTCCGCGGAGGCGATCGCCGCGTCGGTCAGGCGCTCACTGGCCTGGGCGCAACGCTGCAAGCGCGCCTTCGCCAGTTGCCAAGAGCGCGGCGATGCGCACGCCGGCCAGGCGTTGTTCGGTATCGTGCAGGGCGGTACAGACGCCGACCTGCGTGCCCGTTCCGTCGAGGGCTTGCTGGAACTTGATTTTCCCGGTTACGCCGTGGGCGGCCTTGCCGTGGGCGAATCCCAGCAGGCGATGCTCAAGACGCTGGAATGCACGTCCCCGCGGCTGCCGGCGGACCGGCCGCGCTATCTGATGGGGGTTGGCACCCCCATCGATCTGATCGAGGGGGTCGCACGCGGCATCGATATGTTCGACTGTGTCATGCCCACGCGTTCGGGCCGGCACGGGCAGGCCTTCACCTGGAATGGCAAGCTGAACCTGCGCAATGCCGTGCACAGCAACGATCCGGCTCCGCTCGACCGGGCCAGCCGGTGTCCTGCCGCGCGTGACTACTCCCGCGCCTATTTGCATCACCTGGTCAAGGCAGAAGAATATCTGGCCGCCATGTTGCTGTCGTGGGCCAACATCGCCTTCTATCAGGAGCTGATGGCGGCCATGCGCATGGCCATCGCCGAAGGTCGGTTCGCCGCCTGGGCCGCGACAACCAAGGCGCAGTTGGCCTGAGGCGTAGCGCTTACCTCGAAGAGGCGCCCGCGAACTGCACCAGGAACCCTCTGGCCGGCTTGGCGTTGAGGCACAGGGCCTCTGAAGGGACAGCGGGCATGCCATCAGACAGGGATGGTCTTGCGGAGCGGTGGCGCGCACTCGCCGCCGAGGCACGCGCCTGTGCGGCCGCCATGATGCAGCCGGAGGCGCGGCGCA
This sequence comes from uncultured Alphaproteobacteria bacterium, assembly GCA_963820375.1. Classification (GTDB taxonomy): domain Bacteria; phylum Pseudomonadota; class Alphaproteobacteria; order Rhizobiales; family Hyphomicrobiaceae; genus AWTP1-13. The sequence goes on from CAWFZX010000031.1 coordinate 60,528, forward strand.
TCATGCAGGAAATCGCCGCCGCCTATGATGTTCTCGCCCGACGTGCGAGCGCGGTTAAGGATCACAAACAGTCCGAGTAGGCGGTTCCCCCACCAAGTCTGCCGCCGCTGCCGCGGGTGGGCACGAACCCTGGCCTCCCCGAACAGGGCCTCCCCGCAACAGCAACCCGCAGGCCACGACCTGTTCTGCCGACCCGCCGCAGGGCCTCAGGCCACGGTTTCCTTGATCAGGTGATCGACCAGGCTCAGCAAGGCCTGCTGGCGCGAGGCGCCCGCTTTGAGGAGCCCGGCAAAATGGGCGACTTGTCGGTCGGCGCTGGTGCCGCGCGCAAGGATCACGCGCGCATGCTCGAGCTCGGCGGTGCAGCTTAACGCCTCGGCATCTTCGCGGAGCATCGCCAGCAATTCCTCGACCAGATCGCGGAACGGAACGAGCTCGCCCTTGCCGAGATCGAACAGGCTTCCCTCGACGCCGTAGCGCTGCGCGCGCCAGCGGTTCTCGGCAAGCAGGAACAGGGGATAGGTGCGCCAGATCTGGTTGGCGCGCCGCAGCCGATACAGCATGCGCAAGATGCAGACATAGAACGCAGCCACGCACACCGCATCTTCGATCAGTGTACAGACGTCCGTGACCCGCATTTCCAGGGTCGGGAAGCGCGCAGACGGCCGGATGTCCCACCAGATCTTGCTGGCGTCCTCGATGATGCCATTGCGCACCAGCAGATCGACCGTCTGCAGATATTCAAACCAACCCTCGAACCGACCCGGCATGCCGGTGCGCGGCAGTTCCTGGTAGGCGGCAAGCCGATAGCACTTGAGGCCGGTGTCCTCGCCCTCTGCGAACGGAGAGGATGTTGACAGCACCAACAAGTGCGGCAGGAAATAGCGGGCCTGGTTGAAGAGATCGATGCGCAGCTCGTCGTCTTCGATACCGACGTGGACGTGCATGCCGCAGATCACCAGGCGGCGACCGACCCCGGCCAGGTCCTTGGCAATGGACTGATAGCGTGCGCGCTCGGTGGGCTCTTGCGCGCTCCAGCGCGCGAATGGGTGGGTCGATGCCGCGAGCGGTGCCAGGCCATGCGCGGCGGCGAGGTCGGCAACGGTGCGGCGCAAGCTGGCAAGTTCGGCGCCCGCCTGGCGTGGAGTGGTGTGCACGCTGGTGCCCACTTCGATCTGCGATTTGAGAAATTCGCGGGCCACCTGGCCTTTGAGCGCCTGCTGCGCAGCATCGAACAGGGCCGGCGGCATCTCGCGCACGAGGTCGCGGGTGGTCTGATCGACCAGGAGGTATTCCTCCTCGATGCCGATGCTGAAGGAAGGATCCTTGAGTGCCATGGGGGAAATGTTGGCACGAATTGGCGCCGCTTCAAATGACGGCGGGCGAACGGGGATAAGGTAAAGTGGGGACGCCAGCGGCGGTGCCGGCTTGCTGCTCGCGGCAAACCCGGCGGCTTAGCTTGCTTGTTCGCCATCGAGCCAGGCGGCCGCCAGCGGCCATAGCGTGCCGCGGAACTCCGAGCGGAAGAAGCCAAGATGGCCAATCCGCGTGGCCTTGGCGTCGGCGAGGCGGATCTGCCAGATGCTGCGCTCGCTATTGGCGGTGAAATGCGCCGCCATATGGCCAACGGCGGCGGGCGTGCCCCAGACGTCGTCCTCGATTTGGGCAAAGCGGATCGGGGCACGCAGGGTGGCAAAATGACGGACCTCGGTCAGCGTCGGATCGCCGAAAATGAACTCCGGCGTCATGCACCAGGCCGTCCACTCCAGAAAGGCGGGGCCCGGCATGTTCTCGCCGCCGAGCAACGCGCCGGGAAAGTAGCCCAGCGTGCGCACGATGGGGCGCGCGACCAGGCCCATCAGCAGGCGAACGCGATAGCGTTCCGGGCTGCGCATGCGTCGCCAGTAGCCGCTCAGAGTTGCGATATTGAGCTGGCGGGCGATCGCCGCGTTGTTATGGGCCAGGCCGGTTGCGAAACCGCCCATGCTGTGACCCAGCCAATGCAGGGGTCGATGCGGATGGGCAGCTTTTGCCCAAGCGATCACGCCCGCGACATCGAGAGTGCACCAGTCGCGCATGCGGGCAGGAAAGCCGCGCAGGGTGTGGGGAGCTGAGCCACCGATGCCGCGGTAGTCGAAGGTCACCACAGGGCCGCCGCGTTGCGCCAGATAGGCGGCGAACTTGGCATAGTAGCGGGCGGGCACGGCTGCGGCCGGGCCGATGATCGTAATGGGTGACTGGCCGGGCTCCCCGCCGCCGAACACGGTGGCCGCGAGGGCGTAACCGTCGATGGCAGAAATCGTGAGATCGCGCGCCGGCGCGGCCGCGCCCTCCCCTGTGCTGGTCATTTTAGCCATGCTCAATCGTGCTTGCTCCCGCAACCTTGACAGCCATGCCGATAAAGGGGCCCGCGCCCCTGCCTTATGGCAACGGCGGCAGCCCCTGGTGGCGACCGATACTTTCCACTATAACGCCGCCGCAGACCTTATTTTGTCTTGAGCGCCCAGGGGATATTGCCCCGGGGCCTTCACTGTTTTTAGCGGAGAGTGAGTGATGTCGGCGGCGTGGACGCCCGAAAGCTGGAGGTCAAAGCCGATCCTTCAGGTGCCAGAGTACCCCGATCTGGTCAGCTTGGCCGAGGTCGAGCGCAACCTGCGCAACTTTCCTCCGCTGGTTTTTGTCAAAGAAGTGCGCGACCTCAAGGCAAGACTGGCCGGCGTCGCCGAAGGCAAGGCGTTCCTGCTGCAGGGCGGGGATTGCGCGGAAAGCTTCAAGGAGCACAAGACCGACTATATCCGCGACTATTTCCAGCTGTTCTTGCAGATGGCGCTGATCTTGACGTTCGCCGGCAGCAGCCAGGTTGTGAAAATCGGGCGCGTCGCCGGCCAGTTCGCCAAGCCGCGTTCCTCGCCCATGGAAAAGCAGGACGGCAAGGAGCTGCCGAGCTATCGCGGCGACATCATCAACGGTCCCGACTTCACGGCGCAAGATCGCATTCCCGACCCGCGTCGGCAATTGGAGGCCTATCGGCAATCAGCGGCAACCCTGAATTTCCTGCGCGCGCTGCTCGACGGCGGTTATGCCTCGCTCGATAACGTGCATCGCTGGGAACTCAAGTTCATGGAGGGTACCGCGGTCGAGAGGCGATACAATGAGCTGGCCAACGAGATCAAGCGCACCGTGGAGGTGAACGAGCTGCTCGGTATGACGGCTGACAACAGCCTGGCGTTACGCACTACGAGCTTCTACACCAGTCACGAGGCGTTACTGCTCAGCTACGAGCAGGCGCTGACCCGCCGCGACGAGGCGATGGGGTCGGGCGAATACGTGGCGACCTCCGGCCACCTGTTGTGGATTGGTGACCGTACGCGTCAGCCTGATGGCGCGCATGTCGAATACTGCCGCGGCATCATCAATCCGATCGGCATGAAGTGTGGGCCCTCACTGGAGACCGATCAGCTGCTGCGGCTGATCGAGATCCTGAACCCGAAGGAAGAGGCCGGTAAGCTGACGCTCATCTGCCGCTTCGGCGCCGATAAGATCGAGAAGCATCTGCCGCGCCTGGTGCGTGCCGTGCATCAGGCCGGCCGCAAGGTCGTGTGGTCCTGTGACCCCATGCACGGCAACACGATTACCGCCGCCAACGGCTATAAGACGCGCCAGTTCGACCGCGTCCTGCAGGAAGTGAACACCTTCTTTGAGATCCACCGTGCGGAGGGAACGCAGGCCGGTGGCGTGCACATCGAGATGACCGGGCAAAACGTCACGGAATGCACGGGCGGTGCGGCCAAGATCACCGAAGCCGATCTGGCACGCCAATACGACACGGGCTGCGATCCGCGCCTCAACGCGGCCCAGTCGCTGGAGCTCGCCTTCCAGCTGGCCGAGCGGTTGCAAGAGCAGAAGGCACCAGCCGGCGCGCGCCGGGCAGCGACGGCGGCGGAATAAGCGCTCGCTGGCTTGGGGCGCCGCGCCAAGCGCGCCCCGGCCGTACCCCCGAGGGCCAGGTGCAGCGCCAGGCGACGGCAACAGAGGGCCGCAACGTCTGAGCCTGGTCCTGCGGGTCAGGCTTCAGGAGGAGCGCGCGGCGATCGCCGTGGCAAGGACCATCAGCGCGCAGGCAAGTCCGAGCTGGATGCTGGGCGCGGCCAGACCCAATAAAACCAATAGCCCCGTGGAAAGGATCGGCGCGGCATAGGAGAGCACGCCCAGCAGGGAGACATCGCCACCCTTCATGCCGATGTCCCAAAGCAGAAAGGCGGCCCCCACCGGGCCGACGCCGAGGCCGATCAGCGCCAACCACGCTAGGCCGTCGGCAGGTGACACCCAGGTCTCGAAGGTGCGACTGGCAAGCGCGGCCAGCACCGCCGTGATCAGGCATGGGATGGCGATGCTGTCGCTGGGAACGGCCGCGAACAGCCGCGAGGCGACCGAATAGCTCGACCAGATGAGGGCGCAACCGAAGGCCAGCGCCAACCCCAGCGCCCGCTGCGGACCAGCCGCCACGTCGCCAAGACTGTTCCACACCAGCAAGGTGGCGGCGCCGAGCCCGATCAAGGCGGCCAGCAGGTGCCGGCGCCGTAGCGGCTGATTGGGGAGCAGGCCCGAGAAGACCACCGTGAACAGGGCCCACAGCGAGGCGATGAGGCTGGCCTCGGCCGCCGGTGCGAGGTACAGCGCGGCGAAGTAAAGCGCATGGTAGCAAAATAGCCCGTAGATGCCGAGCGCAAGGGAGGCGCGGGTGGGCACGAGTTCGCGCGCCCGTCCGCGCAAGGTGGCCGTGGCGACGAGCACAAGGCCGCCGACCGCGAAGGCGATCGCGGTCGTTGCGAACGGCGGCACGGCCCCCTTGAGGACCGTCAGGCTGGCAAGCGCGCTCCAGAGCACGATGGCGCCAAGGCCGGAGACGGTGGCGGATGTCGAGGGTGCCATTGTGCTGTCGCTGAGGGGTTGGCCAGGTTGCCGGCAACCTTGCCCTGAAAACCATTGCCGGCGCCAGCAATGGGCGTGTCGGCAACGCCGCCGGCACCCACCGATTGCTGCATTGCATCGCTGGGGCGCCCCGCCTACATCTGAGCCATGCCAACTCCGAAAGAGACCTTGCAGATCGCCTTGGCCCAACTCAACCCCGTGGTCGGCGACCTTGAGGGCAACGCCGCCAAGCTTAGAAGGGCGCGCCTGGAAGCGGCCCGCCAGGGCGCCGACTTGATTGTTTTTTCCGAGCTATTCATCACCGGCTATCCCCCCGAGGATCTGGTGCGCAAGCCCGCGTTTGCGCGTGCGGCACGCGCGCTGGTCGAGCAGTTGGCGGCCGAGACCGCCGACGGCGGCCCCGGCGTGCTGGTCGGCAGCATCTGGCCGCAGGACAATAAGCTCTACAACGCGGCAGCGCTCCTGGACGCCGGAGAAGTGGTTGGTGTGCGCTTCAAGGTGGACCTGCCGAACTACGGGGTGTTCGACGAAAAGCGCGTGTTCGACGTGGGGCCGATGCCGGGCCCTGCGAGCTTCCGAGGCGTCCGCATCGGCATGCCCGTTTGCGAGGATATCTGGAAGGAGGAGGTGTGCGAGTGCTTGCAGGAGACGGGCGCGGAATTGCTGATTTCTCCCAACGGTTCGCCCTTCGATTGGTCAAAACCTGATCTGCGCATGACCGTGGCGGTGGCCCGCGTCACCGAAACTGCCCTGCCGCTGATCTACGTCAACCAGGTCGGCGGCCAGGACGAACTCGTGTTCGATGGGGCATCATTCGTGCTGAATGCCGATCGCAGTCTCGCCGCACAGCTTCCGGCTTGGGAAGAAAGCGTCAGCCTGGTCGGCCTGCGCCGTACGCCGAACGGCTGGGAGTGCGGGAGGCAGGTGCGCCATCGGCTCGAGGAGCATGAGGCGGCGGCCTATCATGCCTGCGTTCTGGGCCTGCGCGATTATGTCGACAAAAACCGCTTTCCGGGCGTCGTGATGGGGCTGTCGGGAGGGGTCGACTCAGCCCTGGTTGCGGCCATGGCGGTGGATGCGCTCGGAGCCCAGCGTGTCAATTGCCTCATGCTGCCGTACCGCTATACCTCCAACGAAAGCTTGGCGGATGCCGCCGCCTGCGCCGAGGCCCTTGGCGTGCCCTACGACATCATGCCGATCGCGCCCGCCGTCGAGGGGTTCTTGGCGATGCTGCGGACGCAGTTCGCGGGGCGCCCCGCCGACATCACCGAGGAGAACGTGCAAAGCCGGGTGCGCGGCACGACGCTGATGGCGATTTCCAACAAGTTCGGATCGATGGTGTTGACGACGGGCAACAAGAGCGAAATGTCGGTCGGCTATGCCACGCTCTACGGCGATATGAACGGTGGCTTCAATCCGATTAAGGACCTGTACAAGACCGAGGTCTACCGCCTTTGCCGCTGGCGCAATGGGCATGTTCCGAAAGGTGCCAAGGGGCCAGGCGGAATTGTCGTTCCCGAGACGATCCTCAGCAAGGCGCCGACCGCTGAGCTGCGCGAAAACCAGAAGGACCAGGACAGCCTGCCACCCTACGAGGTGCTCGACGACATTCTTGGTTGTCTGGTCGAGCAGGAGATGCCGCTCAGCGACATTGTTGCGCGCGGACACCCCTCAGCCCTCGTCAAGAAGGTCGAGCACCTTTTGTATCTGGCCGAGTATAAGCGGCGGCAGGCGGCTCCCGGCGTGAAAATCTCGGCCCGCAACTTCGGGCGTGATCGGCGCTACCCCATCACCAATCGGTTTCGGGAGACCTCGGGCGAGACCTAGCACCCAAACGCGTTGCCGCGCCGCGGCGTTTCCAGCCGGCGCGTGTTCCAAGACGGGGTTGCAGGAGCACCAGAAAGGATCAGGGCGTCCCGAGGTGCGGGGATTTCGGGACGCCCTAATTTTGATCCGCGGTGCGGGGGTGCGGATCGTCTTCAGAACGGATGAGGGGAAACCATATTCCCAAATGCCAAAAAAAATTTGCGGCTCGTTTACGATTTCCCAGCCGAGGCTGCCGCAAGGGGTTGTTCTGGCGGCCGGGCTCACGGCCCGTGATCGGGGGTGACGCCGAGAAACACCGTGCGGATGAACGCTCGGTACAGCAGAATCTGTCGTGGCAGGATGGCCTTATCCACAAGGACGCGCGATAGGATGATGCCGCCGTCGACCAGCGTGTTGGCCATGTCGGCCAGATCTTCGAGCGGCAGGTCAAGCCGCGGCGGGTAGCGCTGGGCAATGTTTTGCAGGCGATCGAGAAACACTTTGCGCCAGCTGCGCACCCCCGCCTGGGTCAATTCCCGCACGTCCTGGTCGAACAGGCGGTCCTGATAGCAAAACGAAGCCACGAGGCAGCCGGGATGGGTCTGGGGAAGTTCAGCCATCATCTCCGCGAACAGCTTCAGGGCGACCAGAAAGCCGTGCAACGGGTCCTCGTTGAGGTCGTCGGCACGCAAGAAGATGTCCTCGAGCACGGCGTCGTTGTGGGCGATATAGCGCAGCATCAAAGCGCGCGCGAGCTCACGCTTGTCCCTGAAATGGTAGAAAAATCCGCTTTTGGTGATGCCAGCGCCGGCAATCAGCTCCTCGATCGACGTGGCGGCAAAGCCCTTGTCGAGCACGGCGGCTTCGGCGAGCTCCAGGATGCGCTCGCGCGTGTCGCTGTGGCGTCGGGTTGCCGGTTCGCTCATGGCTACTGTACTAGCGGTCAAGTCAGAGTTGAGCAATGCGCTGGGCTAGCCTGCCTCCGACCGCTTCGGCAACCTTAACACCTTGATTTGCCGGGTGAAGCTTTCGTGATCGGACCTGTACCGCCAGTCGACTGGGAAGCGGAGCGGGGTTGGGCCAATGTTGGCCGCGAGGCCCCGGGGATCGGCCCCGCCAGGTCCGCAGGAGAGTGACCATGCGCAGGCATCAATCGCGGCTGCCGCAACTCGACGGGGGCGTGTTCTTGACGGACGGCGGCATCGAAACCACACTGATTTTCCAGGACGGATTGCAGCTGCCTTACTTTGCCGCCTTCGACCTTTTGAAGACGGAGCTCGGCACGGAGGCGCTCTACAACTATTACGCGCGCTATGCCGCCATGGCGCGCGACCACCGGCTCGGGTTTGTGCTGGAAAGTCCAACCTGGCGTGCCAGCAGCGACTGGGGCGACAAACTTGGCTACAGCGCCGCGGCGCTGGCCGCCGTCAATGCCCGATCGATTACGCTGATGCAAAAACTGCGCGACGCCTTTGCCAACGACGCGAGCGCCTTCGTCATCAGCGGGTGCGTGGGGCCGCGTGGTGATGGCTATGACCCCGGCCGCGTCATGAGCCCTGCGGAGGCCAAGGCCTACCACAGCCCACAGATTGGCGTGTTTGCGCAAAGCGGAGCCGACCTGGTGACGGCCATCACCATGACCAACGCCGAGGAGGCTGTGGGTGTCACGCAGGCGGCGCAGGCGCACGACGTGCCGGTTGTGATCTCCTTTACGCTGGAAACCGACGGGCGGCTGCCGACTGGCCAGTGCTTGGCCGAAGCCATCGGCGCGGTCGACCGGGCGACCGGCACGGGTCCCGTCTACTACATGATCAACTGTGCGCATCCCACGCATTTCGATGATGTGCTCGCGAGCCAGGCGGCGTGGGTGAAGCGCATTCGGGGGCTGCGCGCCAACGCTTCCCGGCGCAGCCATGCGGAGCTCAATGACGCGCCTGATCTTGACGCCGGTGACCCTGCCGAGCTGGGGGCGCAGTACCGCGCCCTGCGGGATCGGCATCCGCACATCACGGTGCTGGGGGGGTGCTGCGGCACCGATCATCGCCACCTCGAGGCAATCTGCGGCGCCTGCGGCTTGGGCGGCGCCTAGGCCTCGTGGCCACCGACCCCTTGGGCCTATTGTCGTGGGAGGGTGACCCAGGCGTAGCGGCCATCAGACAGGGGCGTCCGCCGGTCGCCGGGCGGGCAATTGCCGGCGCTCCCGCTCGCGTCTAGTGGGCGCGCGCCGGCGAGCCGGGGCGGTCGCGTTGGGCGAGGCGCTTCGTCAAAAACGCAACCGGCAAGGCACACTCGGGCGACAAGACCTTCACACCGCGCGAGACGACCGCGTATTCGAGCTTCTGGAAGAAGGGGACGGCATTCAAGGTTGTGAACGAGGTGAGACGGTCGAAGCCCCAGGTCAGCGCCCGGGCTTCCGCTTCCGCGACGAGGCGACTGCCGATGCCAAAACCGGAATGCCGTGCGAACACGAAGCCGATGCGGGCCGAGGTGCCGTCATCGGCATTGATCCGCCAGGCCGCGGTACCCAGCAATTCACCGGCAAGCCAGGCCGAGAAAATCTCGTTTTCTTCCCGCAGCAGATCCGAATAGGCCGGCGAGTGTACCAGCCTGGCGAAGGCGGCGATCTCGCCTTCGCTCAAGGCGTCGGCGGTCTGGGCCCGCAGCACACTGACATGGAGGTAGCGCACGGCCGGAAAGTCGTCGACCCCGAGCGGCCTGATTTCGATGCCGGCGGGCAGGCTGCCGGTGGGACGGCGGTCTATACCGCGCATGGTACGCACTACTCTTGAATAGCATCCGCTCGGGAGCGCGCCTAACGCCAGGGCCTATCGCGGGGTCACCAGGCGGGCTTCCGACCGTGGCGGACCGATCGCCGGCGCGGCATCAACCTTCTTTTCCCCAGCGCCTTGGGTGGGCGCATATTCGGCTTCCTTGCAGGAGCAGCCCTGCACGAACTCTTTGCGATAACGCCAAGCCGATTTCAAGCTGGTGTAGGGCTGCTGGTTGGCGACCGATATCGCCTGCTCGACGGCGCCACCGGGGTTTTGGTGGTAGAACAGCTCGGCCGGCGCGGCGCAGCGCGACTGGCAGACTTCGGCATCACGCTGGAAGTGATTGGGAAGGGTCGAGAAGCTGACCGGGAAGTAGTAACCGTCGCACAGCCGCACGCACAAGGTGCGATAGGTGGCAAACGGCAGGTTCCCGAACTGATTGCCGGGCCCGCGCGGGGCATCACCCTCATCGGACCAGAGCGCCGAGAAGGGGTTGGTTGCCGCATCCCGACGACGGGCCTCCTGGGCGTACTGCGGGCCGCAACCGTTGCGGGCCAGCTCGCGGATGATATCGTCCTGATAGGATCGGTCTTTGCTGCCCAGGATCTGGCGGCGTTGGCCATCGAGTTCGGCCAGCCGCCGACGCATGGTCTCGACCTCGCCGTTCAGCTGCACGCAGCGCGGGGTTCGGCGCAAGGTTCTCGAGAACAGGAACTGATCCCAACAATCGGCGCGGTCGAGCTGGATCTGCGCCGTATTGAGGCTGCGTTCGGTCTGGCGCAGGTCGGCCTCGATGCGGGGCAGCTGCTCCCGGTTCTGCCCGCTGCCCTGGGTCTCGGCAACCAGCCGCTGCTCGAGCTGCAGGCAGATGTTGCTGGGCGCGCGCTGGCCCCAATAGGGTTGCGGTGCTGGCCCCGGCTGGCCGGGGGCTCCAGGTGGCGGGTAGCCCGGTGGCGGCTGGCCGGTCGGTCCGCGGTAGAGCGGCTCACGCGGGATGGGACGCGGCTCCGACGGGCCGCCGAAAGGCCACCAGTTCCAGCCTTGCGCCATGGCGTCTGCCAGGCTCAAGCCCAGCGTCCCCAGAACGGCCAAGGCGAGGAGCAGCAGGCGCAGCGTGCGCGATCTGGTCGTCCCGTGCAGCATGGCAATTTTCCGAAGTCGCCCGTGCGGCCTGGCGCCGATTCGTGCGAAACCTCCCCCAGGCGATTATGGGAGTGTTGCCCTAACCGGTCAATGCAGCGCAAATGCGGCGCACGCAAGCGCACTTGACGCTCCCGGGGAAAGCACGGATAAGGCGGCCATGGCGACGCAGCGCATACCGGCCGTCAATACTCTGTGCGGCATTATTACAACGAGCTAGCCACAGGCTGGCGCGCGGCCGCTTCTTTGCCCTTCCGTGACAGAGAAAACGCCCGCCCGGCGGCGAGGGGTGAGGAATGCTCACGCTGTACAACACGCTGACTCGGGAAAAGGAACAGTTTTCACCGATCGACCCTCAGAACGTGCGCATGTACGTGTGCGGGCCGACGGTTTACGACTTTGCCCATATCGGCAACGCCCGGCCGATCATCGTCTTCGACCTGCTCTATCGGCTGCTGCGGCACCAGTATGGACCGCAACATGTCACCTACGCGCGCAACATCACCGACATCGACGACAAGATCAACGCGCGTGCGGTGGAGCTTTATGGCGATCTGCCGCCGACCGAGGCGATCGGCAAGCTCACGGCCGAGACGACGGCGCAATTTCACAAGGACATCGCCGCGCTCGGCGTGCTGCCGCCGACCCAGGAGCCGCGTGCCACCGACACCATCCCCGAAATGCGCGCCCTGATCGAGGCGCTGGTGCGGCGCGGCCATGCCTATGTGGCGCGCGAACATGTGCTGTTCGACGTGTCCTCGTTCAGCGAGTACGGCCGTTTCGCCAACCGCTCGCTCGAAGAAATGGAGGCGGGCGCGCGGGTGGATGTGGCGCCCTACAAGAAAGCGCCGATGGATTTCGTGCTGTGGAAGCCGTCGCCACCCGGCGTTCCGGCATGGGACTCCCCGTGCGGCATTGCTACCAGGGGCCGGCCCGGTTGGCACATTGAGTGCTCGGCGATGGCCGACAAATTTCTATGGGAGTTGGCCAAGGGCACGCTATCCGCACAGGGCCTGGCGCATCCGCACACCTTCGACATTCACGGCGGGGGCATTGATTTGGTGTTCCCGCACCATGAGAACGAGATCGCGCAATCGCGCGCCGGGCACGGCGTTGCGGTGATGGCCCGGGTGTGGATGCACAACGGCTTCCTGCAGGTCGAGGGCGAGAAGATGTCCAAGTCGCTCGGCAATTTCATAACCATCAGGCAGCTGTTGGATGCGGGATGGGACGGCCGTGTCTTGTACTTTGCCATGCTCAAGACCCACTACCGACAACCGATCAACTGGACGCGCAAGGGCATGCTGGAGGCGGCGCTGGAGCTCAATAGCCTGCGGCAGTATTTGTCCCCCCATCGATTTCCAAAGGAACAGGGGGCCGAGTTCCTCGCTGCCCTCGAGGACGACCTGAACACGCCGGCCGCGATTGCCGAGCTGCATCGCCTGGGGCGCGCCGCGCTGGCGGCGCGCAAGGAGCCGGCGATTGCCGCCGACGAGCCCGCGCAGATGGCATCCGCGCGTTTTGCCAACGCCCTGAAACTCTTTGGGCTCGAAGATCTGGCGGACTTCGATGCCCACAAAATGTTGGCAAAACTGGCGGGCCGGGCCCCCGTTGATGAAGACGCCGTTCGGCGCCTGATCGAGGCGCGCCATGCGGCGCGCAAGGCCAAGGAGTTTGCCAAGGCAGACGCCATCCGCGATCAGTTGTCGGCGATGGGCATTCAGCTCAAGGACGCGAAGGATCCCGCCAGCGGTGAGATCGTCACGACCTGGGACCTGCGCCTCATTGAGGCGGCGGAGGGTGAGCATTGAACGCCAACCGCGACCCACAGTTCACCGCCGGTCGGTGGCCGCGCCCTGCGGGCTGGCAGCAACGGATTTGCCTCGTCAGGAGTGCCATGGGCTGCCACGGTGCGGTTGCGCCGACGGCAGCGGGAAGGACAAAGACATGACGGATCCAAAGGACATGAGCGATCCTCAGGTGCGGCCACCGTTTTGGCACCACCGCTACTATTATCTGGCGCTCAAGATCATCGTCTTGCTCGCCGGTGTGTTGATCGCGCTGCGCATTGTTGGCTTGTGGTAGGCAAATGTCCAAAGAGCGGCTCTATCTGTTCGATACCACCCTGCGGGATGGTGCGCAGACGACCGGGGTCGACTTTTCGCTGGAGGACAAGCGGCGGATCATCGGCGTGCTCGATGAGTTGGGGCTCGATTACATCGAGGGCGGCTACCCCGGCGCCAATGCCACCGACACGGAACTTTTCAGGACCGAGCTCAACCTCAAGTGCGCGACCTTCACCGCCTTCGGCATGACCAAGCGTGTTGGGCGCTCGGTGGCGAATGATCCGGGTTTCCAGGCCACTCTGCAGGCCAGAGCCGGCGCCATCTGTCTCGTCGCCAAAGCCTGGGATTATCACGTGCGCGTGGCCCTCGGCATCAGCAATGAGGAGAACCTGGCGGGCATCGCCCAATCAGTGGAAGCGGTGCGGCAATCGGCTGGCAATGCCGACCGCGAAACCATGATCGACTGCGAGCATTTCTTCGACGGCTACAAGAGCAATCGCGCCTACGCCTTGGCTGTGGCCAGCACCGCCTACCAGGCCGGGGCGCGCTGGGTGGTCCTATGCGACACCAACGGCGGGACCCTGCCGCACGAAATTTTCACGATCGTTGCCGAAGTCGCAAGGCACGTGCCCGGTGGCCAGCTCGGCATACACACCCACAACGATACCGAAAACGCGGTGGCCAACTCGCTTGCCGCGGTACGGGCGGGCGCGCGCCAGATCCAGGGCGCGCTCAACGGCCTGGGTGAACGTTGTGGTAATGCCAACCTGACTTCGCTGATCCCGACGTTACTGCTCAAAAGCGAATTTGCCGAGCCCTTCGCCATCGGGGTGACGCCGGAACGCCTGCGCCGGTTGACCCATGCCAGCCGCGTGCTCGACGAAATCCTCAATCGCGCGCCCAATCGGCATGCGCCCTACGTCGGGGAAGCGGCATTCGCCACCAAGGCCGGCATCCATGCCTCGGCCATCCTGAAAGAGCCAGCCACCTACGAACATGTGCCCCCCGATAGCGTCGGCAATCGCCGGCGCGTACTGGTGTCGGATCAAGCCGGCAAATCCAACCTGCTCTATGAGCTGGAGCGGCTCGGCATTCCGCTCAGCAAGAGCGATGAACGTATCGGCCGGCTGCTCGAGGAGGTCAAATCGCGCGAGGCATTGGGTTATGCCTACGAGGCGGCCGAGGCATCCTTCGAGTTGCTGGCGCGGCGACTGCTTGGCGAGGTGCCCCGGTTCTTCGCGGTCGACAGCTTTCGCGTGATGGTGGAGAAGCGCCACAATGCGCTCGGGCGGCTGGTGACCGTCTCGGAGGCCACCGTCAAGGTCTTCATCAACGGCGGCGAGGAGCCACTGTGGTCGGTCGCCGAGGGCAATGGCCCGGTGCATGCGCTGGATCAGGCGCTGCGCAAGGACCTGGGGCGCTACCAAAACCTTATCAAAGATGTCGAACTGGTCGACTACAAGGTGCGTATTTTGACCGGTGGTACCGAGGCCGTCACCCGCGTGCTGGTGGAGAGCCGCGACAAGAGCACGGGCGCGCGTTGGTTTACCGTTGGCGTGTCATCCAACATCGTCGATGCCAGCTTCGAGGCGCTGATCAATTCGATCACCTACAAGCTCTTGAAGGCGGGGGCCGAAGCCGCCTGAGCGCCGGCTCAGAAGCGCAAGACCGGACCGCCCCGGCCATCCTGCCCATAGCCATGACAGGCTTCCCGTACGCGAATGTCGCTGCCGAGGAAGGCGCAGACCCGTTGCTTCTCGCTTGGGCTGTTGCGCATGGCACTACCCGACACACGCATGCCGTAGGAGCGAGCCACCTGCGCCAGGTTTTCATCCTGGCAATACGGCGTCGCATGCGGCTGGCCGTTGATGATCTGGTAGTTGCCATCGCAGCGCATGCGCGCGTCGGCAGGTGGCGCGGCGAGGATATTGAGGCTGGAGACAGCCAGCGTCAGGGCCATGGCGTATCGGATCTGGAACATGCCTCTTCCCTCCCTCGATGGGCAGCGGTTGCGACCAGGCCCCCACGATATGCGGGGAGGTCGATCAAAACGCAAGTGGCAGGCACGACTCTAACGTGACCATTCGCTCTTCAGGTGGGGCCTCGCCGCCGCAGCCACACCGGGTGGCCTTTTCGCATCAACAGCGCGATGGCTTGGCGCCACGCGCGTGCGCAAAATAACGCCGAGTGCCAAGCCCATGCCGTGGGTACTGGCCCGACTCGTCGGCGCAGCGTTGATAGCGCGCGCAGCAAGGAACGGCGCCCCGCGAGGCAGCACCAGGCGAGCAGCAGCGGCAACGTTGCACAAAGCCTCGACATTATGCTCCTCCCGAGCGGTTGTGCTCGTCGTCAGCGCAACTACCTTGTGCGGGAAGACCGTCGTGGAGCCGGCACGTCGGGCCGGTCGAGGCGAGCCGTGAGCTCGTTATTGTTATTTGTCCACCAGCTTGCGGGCAGCGTCGGCCGGCAACAGCTGCCCCGTCAGGACCTTGTCGGCAAGCGCATCAAGACCCCGATTGCCCCCAGCCCGGATGCGCTCGGTGATGAGATCGGCGGCGGCGCGGGCGATCAGATAGCGCGCCCGCCGTCGCCGGCGTTCCCCAGCGTCGAGCTCAAGTCGCGCTGCCGCCGCTTTGGCGATGGCGTCGGCAAGGGCGGTGATGCCGTCGCCGGTGGTGGCGGTGGTCTTGAGGACGATTGCCTTGCTGTGCGAGCCGAGCCGCAGGGAGGCCGCCCCCATCAGGTGATGCAGCGCGCGCTCGGCGCCCTCGCGGTCGGCCTTGTTGACGACCATGATGTCGGCGATCTCGAGGAGTCCAGCCTTCATCGCCTGGATGTCGTCGCCGAGACCGGGTGCCATCACCACGACGCGTACATCGGCGACTTCGGCCACGTCGATTTCGCTTTGTCCGGTGCCGACGGTCTCGAGCAGCACGGCATCCTTACCGGCCGCATCGAGGCCATCGATGATGCGTACCGCCGCCGGGCATAGGCCGCCGAGATGGCCGCGGCTCGCCAGCGAGCGCATGAACACGCCATCGTCATCGAGCGTCGCCGGCATGCGTATGCGGTCGCCGAGGATGGCACCGCCGGAAACGGGGCTTGAGGGGTCGACGGCGATGATGCCAACGCTCTTGCCGGCTTGGCGCAGATGCGAGGTATAGGCGTTGACGAGCGTCGACTTGCCTGCGCCCGGTGGGCCCGTGAACCCAACCACCAGGGCGTGACCCAGGTGCGGCTCCAGCTTCCGCATCAGGGCCGGCAGGTCCGGAGATAAGCGTTCGAGTTCGGTCACGACGCGCGAGGTGGCGCGGCGGTCACCGCCGCGCATGCGCGCAACGAGGGCGGCAAGGTCGGCGGTGGCGGTGGCTTTGGGGGCTTTGGTCCTGGGCGGCATACCCCGCCTGATAGCGGGCCGCGACCGGAGCTGCAATGTGGGCGGTGCCGCCGCCGGCAGCAGCGCCGCCGATCAAGAGCCTATCCCGGTCCCCTGTTGTTGTCCTCTTTGCGCGGCGGCGCGCGGCGCTGCGGGTCGGGCGCGGGTGCCCGCACGGCCGGCCCTTGGGCCGGTGGGGGCGCGCGCAGGCTGGTGGGCCCGGCCGTCGTCGGAGGGATAGGACGCGCCGTCGGTCCCGGCGAGGTGGAGGCCCGCGGCGTGCCGTGTGGCATGCTGTGTGGCAAACCGCGCTGGGTGCTTGGCGCCGGACCACGGTCAGGGCGCCGATTGAGGCCGGCCGGCGGCCCTCTGCCGTGGCCGGCTGCCTCTCCTGCGGCGGGCGGAGGCAATGGCGGCCGCCCGCGATTGGCGCCATCGCCAGAACCGAGGCCGGACGGGCCTGCGCGCGGCGGCTCGATGGCCGGCGGCCGCGCTGCAGGCGGGTTCGCATCCACGCTGGCGGCGGGACCCGGCGATGATGGCCCACCCGACGACGGTCCACCTCCACTCGATGATGGGCCACCTGGGCGGGCCAGCGCTGGCGCCCGGTTCGGTTCGGGGGTCTGGATCCGCAAGGGCTGGCTTTGGCCGGTCGGGCCGCCGCGCTCGGGGCTCTCGCGCCCGATGTCGCGACCAGGCGTGCGCTCGGGGCCACCGCTGCGCTCGGGGTCAACCGCCGCCGGGCGGTGCATGCGGACGCGCCCTTGGGGTTGCTCGACGAAGTGCGGCTTATAGACAGAAATCTCTGCGCCGACAGCGCGCCCCCGGCCGAGGCTGGCGGCTTGTGGGCTATCGACCGTCTTGATGCGCATGCGCACGACCGGGCGACCCGTCATGTGCTCGAAACGTCGGACATCGAAGCCGGCATTGACGAAGCGCCCGTTGAGCTTGTGGTGGGCGCGGAAGGGACGCGAGCTGCGGAAGACCGCATCGGCGTGTCGGGGTGAAACCAAATAGCGGTGGAGGCCCGTCAAGATCAGCTGATGCGGACGCACGAAGCACCACACGGAGTGGTAAGGCGGCGTGCTGTAGAAGGCAGCATCAAACAAAAGTTCGCCGTCGGCACGCCAATAGGCGTCGGGCGGCAAGGGGGCCCAGCCCACGAACTCATCGCTTGCGCGCCAGGCCACCCAGGCCGGGCCCCATTCGTTATCCGGCAGCCAGATCCAGGCGCCGTCCTCGGCGATGAGCCAACGGCCGTAGTGAAAGGTGGCCCAACCCCACGGCTCTTCCGCCTCCCAGTACCAGCCAAATTCGTCGGTGTAGAGCCACATACCCCGAGCGTAGGGGCGCCAGTCCTGGTCGACCCGCGGTCGCCAGACCGTGCCCCAGACCGGGTGTTCGAACCACTGGCCATAAGGCTCGAGCTGCTCGTAGAAAGGATCAAGATCAACCACCCGATCCCGCGCCGTGGCTGGTGTGGCGGCGAACACCACCAGGGTAAGGAGCGCAATGAGCCCCGCCCGCAGGAGGCGCAGCATTGGTCTTGCCATCGTCGGGGCCATCGCCATCACTGTCGCTTCCTTCCGCCGCAGGTTCGGCCTTGCTCTTCACACCTGTGTTGGTGGCATAACCAGCCCTTCAATGCCGCATGCACCGGCAACCGCTAGTTGGCTCGCTCCGACCACCAAGTGTCGACATCAAGGCCGGCCAAAGGCTGCAGGCTCGGGAACCGCAGGTGGTTCCAGTAGGCCACCCACACCTTGGGCAGATGGAACAGCGCAATGACGTAGTCGCCGGAGAGCAAGGCGCGGTCGAGCGCGCGCACGGCGGCGGCAAAATCCTCCGCCGCTTCGGCCTGCAGCAGGGCATCGATCATCGCATCGACTGCGGGATTTTCTACGCCCGGATAGTTGAGCGTTCCCTCCATGGCAGCAGCCTTGCTGCTCCAGCGGTTGATCTGCTCGTTGCCCGGCGATAGCGATGCACTCCAGCTCCATTGGATCATGTCGAAGTCGTAGCTTTTGAGGCGCGACCAGTACTGCGACGGGTCGACCTGGCGGATGCGCACGGCGATGCCGAGCCGCTCCAGGGTGCGCGCGTAGCTCAACATCAGCCGTTCCTGCTGACGCGTCTGGGCAAGAAATTCAAAGGTCAGCGGGCTCCCGTCCTTGACGAGGATGTTGTTTTCCAAGCGATAGCCGGCCTCCGTAAAAAGCTTGAATGCGGCTTGCAAGTTGGCACGGTTGTCGCCGTTGCCGTCGTTGGCCGGAAAACGCTGCTTACCGGCGAGGACGTCGGCATTGACGTGCTGGGCGAACGGCGCCAGCAGCGCGCGCTCGCGTGCGTCCGCCGGTCGGCCGCTGGAGGAGAGTTCGGAGCGCTCGAAGAAGCTTTGCGTGCGCTTGTAGAGGCCGTTGTAGAGGTTGCGGTTGATCCAATCGGCGTCGAACAGAAGGATAAAGGCGCGACGTACGCGCGCATCGCGGAAGGCTTGGCGCCGGGTGTTGAAGGCAAGCGCCGACATTCCGGACGGCAGACCGGTGTCAAACTCGCGCTGCACCACACGGCCTTCGGCGACCGCCCCAAACCGATAGCCTTCGATCCAGCGGCCTGGATCCTCCTCCACCCGCAAGTCGATCTCGCCGGCCTTGAAGGCCTCAAACAGAGAGGAGGCATCGCGAAAGTACTCGACCTTGATCTCATCGAAGTTAAAGCGACCGCGAGTGACGGCAAGGTTGCGTCCCCACCAATCGGGGTTGCGGCGGTAGGTGATCGAGCGTCCGGCGTCGACGCGCGCCACGCTATAGGCGCCGCTGCCGATCGGCGGCTCCAAGGTCGTCTGCTCGAAGTTCTCCGCCGTGGTCTTATGCTTCGGCAGGATCGGCATGAGCCCAAGGATCATGGGGATTTCGCGATCACCGGCCGCGCCAAACGTAAAGCGCACGGCATGCGCGGAGACCTTCTCGGCGCTTTCGACCTTGGAATAGTGGGAGCGGTGATAGGGCCAGCCCTTCTGTTTTAGCATCTCGTGGCTGAACAGGACGTCCTCGGGGGTGATCGGAGCGCCATCGGAAAAGCGCGCCTCCGGGCGCAAATGGAAGGTTATGGCGGATCGGTCTTCGGGCAGCTCGACGCTTTGGGCAATCAGTCCGTAAAGGGAGAACGCCTCATCGCCACTGCGCATGAGCAAGCTCTCATACACGTACTCGCGCATGGTCGAGGGTGATACGCCCTTGATGATAAAGGGCGTCAGGCTGTCGAAGGTGCCGAGCGTACCCAGCACCAGCCGGCCGCCTTTCGGCGCATCGGGATTGACGTAGGGAAAGTGCGTGAAGCCCGGGGGATGCTTGGGCGTCCCGTGCATGGCGATGCCGTGCACGGGCCCCGCCGTGCTCGGGGCCACCAGCAGTGTCGGCAGGAGCAGCAAGGACAGGAAGATCTTGGCGTGTGTCATGTGCTGTGAGGTCGTGGAGCGCGCGCCGGCGGCCAGGCTCGGGCGGCGTCGATGGCTGGCGCACTCTAGCACAACCGGCCAGGCGACAACGGCTTGCTCGCAGGGGCACCCAGCGTGTCCGCCTCGCCACGTTCTCCCCGGCAAGGCCCAAGCTGGGGCGGAGAGCCTGTGGTCATGGCCACGGGATTGCCGCAATCGGCCCCTTACTGCGCACCTAGCGCGGATCAGGCGCGACCAGTTCACAGGGTGGGGCCAAGCCGGCGCACGCCGGCGGTGCAGGGAAAGGTCGGAGGCGACATGCTCAAAAGCGACAGGGGCCAATTCAATTTCGCGTCCGCGGCGTTCGGCGGGGTGCGCGCAGCGGGCGCCATCACGGCAGCGCTGATGCTTGGATTAACCGCGTTGCTTGGACCCGTGGGCGCGCAGCAGCCCCCGCCTGCGAAAAAGGACAAGGCGCCCGCGCCCCCCGCCGCTGCCGCGCCCCCAGCCGCTGCCGCGCCAAAGGCCCCAGCCCCAGCCGGAAAGTCGGCGCCGGCTGCTGCCGCCCCCGCCGGCGCGCCACAAAGTGCCTGGGTGAAACTGTGCGAAAAAGCCACCGCCACGCAAAAAACCAAAGACGGCAAGGAGGAGAAGAAAGACCTCAATATTTGTCTCACGCATCATGAACGCCTCGACGGCAATTCGGGCATGGTGTTGGTGTCGGCCGCCGTGCGACAGGTGGAAGGTCAGGACAAGCAGGCGTTCATGGTCATGGTGCCGCTCGGCATGATGCTGCAGCCTGGCATGCGCGCCACGCTTTATCCCAAGGACATGTGGGATAAGGCGCAAAAGAGCGAGAAGATCGACGAAGCCAAACTCAAGCCGTTGAGCCTGGCCTACACGCTCTGTCATCCGGCGGGCTGTACGGCCGAGACGGAGGCGACACCCGACCTTTTGAACGATCTGAAAAAGGGTGGTGGTCTGATGATCTTTGCCATCAATGCTACCGGCGCGCCGGCGGCCTTTCCGGTGCCGTTGGTCGGATTCGAGCAGTCCTACGCCGGCGCCCCGGTGGACGCCAAGAAATACGGCGAAGCCCGCCGCAGCCTGATGCAGCAGATCGCCCAGCGCCAGCACGAGATGATGGAAGAACAGAAAAAGCAGCTGGAAGCCAAGGAGGGAACCACCGGCGCGGCTCCGGCAGCCAAGAAATAACCCTGGGCCTGGCAGCCCGCCGAGGGGAAACGACGGCCGCCCGCAACGGCGGCCGTTTGCCTGTCGGCGCTTGGCTCCTCAATGCGGATGTTGCAGGAACAGGGGCCGATAGGTGCCGTCCTCCCGCCGCGCAAACATCTCGCGCACCTGCGGGTGGCGCAGCGGCGTGCCGGAGCCGTCGGGCAGCAAATTCTGTTCGGAGACGTAGGCGATGTACTCCGTTTCTGCATTCTCCGCGAGCAGATGATAGAACGGCTGATCTTTGCGCGGGCGCACCTCCTCTGGGATCGCCTGCCACCATTCCTCGGTGTTTGCGAAAATCGGGTCGATGTCGAAAATGATGCCGCGAAAGGGATAGAGCCGGTGGCGCACCACCTGCCCCACCTGGAACTTCGCGCGCCGCATATCGCCCATCTGCTTCGCCCACGTGAAGGGTCCGCGATGGGTGGCGCTTAGCCCCTTACGGGGCCCCGCGTCAATGCAACAAGCGGCGATGTTGCGCGATAACACCACCGGCTAAGCGCCGGCGCTGCAACTCACAAACCATAAAGCGTCTTGCGCTCAGGATCGCGGCTGGCCACCAGGCGGGCGAGGTCAAGGATGACCTTGGCCTGCTTCCAGGTGGCATCGTCCTGCATTTTGCCGTCGATCATGGCGGCACCCGTGCCATCCGGCATCGCCGCCAGGATGCGCTTGGCAAAGGCCACTTCCCCAGGGTCGAGACTGAACACGCGCTTGGCGATCTCGATCTGGCTCGGATGCAGGCTCCAGGCCCCGACGCAGCCATGCAGAAAGGCGTTGCGGAACTGGGCTTCGCAGGCGGCAGGATCGGCGAAGTCTGCGAAGGGGCCATAGAACGGCTTGAGGCCATGGGCCATGCAGGCATCGACCATGCGCGACAGCGTATAGTGCCACAGATCCTGCTGATAAAAAGCGCGCTCTTGTTCGCCGGCGGCCGCATCAGCCAGCACCCCATAGGCCGGATGCCCGCCACCGACCCGCGTGGTTTTCATGCCGCGCGAGGCCGCCAGGTCGGCCGGCCCCAGGCTCATGCCGTGCAGGCGCGGGCTGGCAGCGGCAATGGCTTTGACGTTGTTGACCCCTTCGGCCGTTTCCAGGATGGCGTGGATCAAAATCGGTTCGCGCAGGCTGTGCTTGGCTTCAAGCTGGGCCAAAAGCTGGTCCAGATAGTGGATGTCCCACGGGCCCTCGACCTTCGGCAGCATCAGGACGTCGAGCTTGGCGCCGGCGGACGGCACGATCTCGAGGACATCGTCGAGCGCCCAGGGTGAATTGAGCGCATTGATGCGGCACCACAGGCCGGTCGCGCCGTAGTCAAAAGCGTTGGCCATCTCAACGAAGCCGCGTCTGGCCGCCGCCTTGGCGTCGGCGGGAATGGCGTCTTCTAGATTGCCCAGCACGACGTCGACCTGTGGGATCAAGTCGCCGAGGCGGGTGCGGATCTTCTCATTGTGTGGGGGGATGAAATGGATCATCCGCTCCAGGCGCACCGGCAACTGGCGGTAGGGTGCGGGAGCGCCCGCAGCAAGGGCTGTGAAGTGTTTCGCCGGCGTGCGCGTCGCGGACATGGCTGCCTTTCGTTGCCGCTCACGGCAAAACACTCTAGGGCCGGTCGAGGGAGAGTCAAACCGAGGGACGGGCGCCGGCCTTGCCCGTTACAGGCCCGCTCCGGCCCATCAGCTCCAGCGCCGATTGCTCCACATCCACTGCTCCGGGTTCTGCCGCACCCAGGTTTCGAACTGCTTTTGCATTTCCGCCGTGATCCAGCGCACGTCATCGGCCTGGTTCTGCGTGCGCGGAACCTTCAACTCCTTGAGCTCGATGCGAAACCGGCTCTCAGCGCCGAGGCGGAGGCAGCGCGCCATCCAAATGCGCGCGCCCACCCGGCGCGCAATCATGGCAGGCATGGCGACCGACTTGGCCGGTCGTCCAAAGAAGGGCACGGGAATGCCGGTGCGGTCGTGGAGGTCGCAGACCAGGCCCAAGCGCCCGCCCTGGCGCACGAAATCCATGATCAGCCGGGCCGTGGTTTGGCCCTCTTCCGGGGTGCGTCCTCGGCCCAGGAGCCCGCCAGGGTAGAGATGCCGACGGACGCTCCTGAGATAGCGATCGACGTAGGGATTTTTCACGGTGCGGTAGACCGCGGCCGGGTTGTTGCCGGCCATGGTGAAGGGCCAGACAGCAAGCTCCCAGTTGCCCATGTGCAAGGTCACGCCGACGGCGGCGCCGAGCTTGTCCTTGTAGCGCCGATACATCCTTTCATTGGCGATTTCGATGCGCGTCGGATCAGCGATGATGCGATCGATCAGCATGGTCTCGGCCATGACGCGCCCAAGGTTTTCCCACATCGCGCGGGCAATGGCTTCGCGCTCCTCAAGACCCATGTCGGGAAAGGCGATGGCCAGATTTTCCAGCGCCCGCTTGTGGCGGCGATCGTAGGGGGCAACGAGCCGCCAAATCTTGGCCGATACGGCGACCGAGACATCCATCGGCGCAGCGCGCACCAGCAGCGTGATGAGGCGCAGCGCCAGGTATTCGCTCCGGTAGCGTAGGTCTCTCAAGAGGTTTGGCATCGGCAAAGGGCTGTTGCGGCGCAGGGCATTTAAAGCGCAATGGCCTGCGGATACCCCTGGCGTCAAGCCCCCGGTGGCACCCCCGACAGGCAAGAACGGCAGGGTCTCAGGGCGGCTTGGGGCGCATCAAACGCGGCAGCGGGCCTGGTGTGCCGGCGCCGCCGCGGATTGCCAAACGCCTCAGCGTGCTCGAGCTGGCGAGGAGATGCAACCCAAGTCCGCGCAGGGCCTGGGCGGGAAGAAAATTCGACAATAGCGACCGGTTGAGGAGGTCGACCAAAGCCATGCGGCTGAAGACGTCGGCGGCCCGGGCAGCCGCGTAGGCGCGCAGGGTCTCAGGCCCGCCGATGTCGCGACCGGCAGCCTGGGCATCGGCCACGCACTCCGCCAAGGTCGCAACGTCGCGCAAGCCCAGATTGAGGCCCTGGGCGCCAATGGGCGCCATCACATGCGCCGCCTCGCCCACGAGGGCGATCCGCCGCTGCGCCAGCCTCTCCACGCTGAGGCCCTGGAGAGGAAACAGGCGCCGGGGACCAACGGCTGAGATCGGCCCCAGTAAGCCCTGCAGCCGAGCCTCGAGCGCCCCCGAGAAGTCCGGCTCTGGGAGGTCGGCAAGCCGCGCCGCCTCAGAGGGGTCCTCGACCCAAACCAGGCTCGATGCCAAGCCCGGCAGCGGCACCGTTGTCAGCGGCCCCGCCCGACGATGCAGTTCGGTGCTGATCCCGCCGTGGGCGCGGCCGTGGCGCAGGTTGGTGGCGATGGCAGCCTGTGGATAGTCCCAGCTGCGCAGCGAAATCCCCGCGGCGGTCCGAGACAGGGAGTTGCGCCCGTCCGCCGCCACCACCAGGGCCGCCTTGACCCATCCGCCTTCGCTCAGCGCGAGGCTGACCTCCGAGGCACCTGGTTCGCACCGACGTGATCCCCTTGGTTGCAAGCCAGTTGAGCGGCGCGAGGCCCGCGACCGTGGCGCCCAAAGCGGTACTCAGGCTGGCATTGGGGATATTGGCCCCGAGATTGGGCCGGCCAATCTCGGCGGCCTTGAACAGCAGCTCCGGGGCGCGCACGAGCCCGCCGCGGTCATCGATGATGCGCACCCCCAGGAGGGGCTCACTTTGGGCGGCGCAGGTTTGCCAGACGCCCAGGTTTTCGAGGAGTTGAACACTGGGCGGCAGCAACGCCGTCGACCGCGTGTCGGCCTCCGCCGCAGCCGCATCGAAGGCGGGAGCGGCCAGCACCACATCAAAGCCTTGCTGGCTCAAGGCAAGCGCGGCCGCCAGGCCCGTTAGTCCGGCCCCGACGACGGCGATTTGCGTCTCAGTTTCGCCGCCTCGCGACGCCACCATGGCTGCCTCTTTTGCGGGCTGATTGAAATCAACCACTTATACTCGTCGCTGCCGGATTGCTTATACTCATGTTGGGCGGAAGGGGTCGTCACATAAAGTCGTTGACAACCAAACCGTCGAATTAGAAATGCCTAAGAATTCAACGTTCGACTCGAATCACATCGTGGCTTTTACGCCACGTGCTAGGTGGAAACCTCGCCCTATCGCGCATTGCTTGTTTACCGCCTGTTAACGAGTGCGTTAAGCCTTGGACAACACGGACGGGCGGCCCTTGACGGCAATCGCAACCCATCACCATCCGGCCCGTGTGGGAGACGGTAAATTCAGTCGTAAGATTGGGTTCCGGTAGCGTTAGTCCAACGGAGACATTGGTATGATCGGGGGACTGTTGAAATCAGCTAGCCGGTGGGCGCTCGTCGCTGCGGCTGGCGTAATTATGGGTGGCGTGGCGATGCCGTCCGCCAAGGCTGCAGACCTTGGTGGCGACTGCTGCGCTGACCTTGAGGAGCGCGTGGCAGAATTGGAAGCCACGACGGCCCGTAAGGGCAACCGCAAGATGTCGCTGACCATCACGGGTCAGGTGCATCGCATGATCCTGTGTCTGGAACGACGGCCACAGCAGCGATGTCTACTACGGCATCGACAACACCAACTCTTCATCGCGCTTCAGCTTCACAGGCTCCGCGAAGGTGACGCCGACGGTGTCGATGGGCTTCGATATCACGATCGAAATCGAGGCTGGTGGTACGTCCTCCAAAGCTCAGCCAGTTCGATGAGGACGGCAAGGTCGGTACCCAAATTAACGGCACACTTGCTGCCTCCTTCAACGCCAGCAACGTCGACTCCTATTTCGGCGATGCACGCCGCGCGGCCTGGTGGATCGAGGACAAGAACCTCGGTCGCTTGACCGTCGGTCGTTATGAGAGCGCTGGTGCGATCACCACCATCGATCTCGCCGGTATCAGCGCGGGCGCCAGCGCCTCCATGGTCCTGGTCAATGGCAGCTTCCTAATCAGGGACTCGGCCGGCAACTTTACTGGTGTCAGCTGGGGCGCCATCGGCGATCCGGCTGCCAACCAGGGCCGCACCGAACTGCTGCGCTATGACAGCCCGACCATCGGCGGCTTTGTGGCGTCGGCGTCGATCGGTGAAGCTGGCGACTACTGGGGCGTGATGCTGCGCTATGCCGGTGAGTTCTCTGGCTTCCGCGTTGCGGCTGGTATCGGCTACGAGAACGTAACCGATAGGCCAACCTCTGCTGGCGCTGGCGCCGGTCCCGGTGACTTGGACGCGGCTGAACCCGAGGTGAGAGCATGGGGTGCAGGACTGTCCGTGCTGCACGTCCCATCCGGTCTGTTCGCCCAAGGCCACTACATGGCGGCTGAGTTCAGTCAAGGCACGTCACTCAGCGGTTACTGGGGTCAGAATTTTGCCTTTAAGAAGGACGCCGATCAGTGGCTGATCCAGGCCGGTATCACCAAAAATTGGTTCGGCCTCGGCAACACGGCGCTCTTCGGTGAGTACAGCAAGAGCAACGACTGGGGCGCGGGCAATGGCCTAGGTCGCGACTTTGCGGCCCCTGTTGGAGTAGGTAACGTGGTAGCCGTAAACGACGTGACCGCCACCGAGTTGACGGTCTGGGGTATTGGCATCACGCAGAACATCGATGCGGCTGCCACCGAGCTCTACCTGAACTATCGGCACTTCTCTGCCGATATCACGGCCGAAGGCGCTGGCGTGCCGACCGAGGACTTCGACGCGGTCATCGCCGGCGCCCGCATGAAGTTCTGATCTTAAACCCGATCACACGATCCTACGAAAGAGCCGCCTTTTGGGCGGCTCTTTTGCTTATGGGACTTGCCAGAAGGAGCCGTAGCCGCCCCAGCGTCGCGGCGGACCATGCCTCAAGGCGGCCTCGTTCCGAAGCGCAGACTCAACTGACGTCAATCGGCATCGCCCGATGCCAAGGGCAGGCGGCAACGAAGTGTTGTGCTAGAGGTGCGCGATGGCCCACTCCCGAACATCGGTTGCGGATTTGCTGCGGCAAGCCGGGCAGGCGCGCGAGTTCGGTGCACTCGACAAGGCGGCCAAGCTCTGCCGCCTGGTGCTGAAAAGCCACCCTAGGCAAACCGATGCGCTACACCTGCTCGCGATCCTCGCCCTCGAGACGGGCAACTTCGCCGAGGCTGATCGGCGGTTCCGAGCCGTGCTGGCGATCCATCCACACTCGCAGCAGACGTTGCTCAACCACAGCATTGCGTTGTGCGAACTCGGCCGTTTCGAGGAGGCCGTGTGCCCAGTGCGACCGTGCCTTGCTTCTGGGCGGTGAGCAGGCGCGAGGCCATGCCTTGCGCGCCTCCGCCTTGCGAGGCCTAAAGCGCGGCGCGGACGCGCTTGCCAGCTACGACCAGGCCCTCGAACTCAGTCCCCGCAATGGCGAAATCCATTTCAACCGTGGCAACCTCTTGCAAGACCTTGGGCGCTTCGAGGAGGCGTTGTCGAGCTATGCTGCGGCGCTCGCTCTGGCGCCCGACCATGTCGGCGTTATCAATAATCTCGGTACGGCTTTGCGGGAACTCGGCCGTTACGAAGAGGCCTTGCAAAGCTACGACAGGGCGCTGAGCATCGATCCGCGATCATGGCAAGCCCACAACAATCGGGGCAACCTTTTCACCCTGACGGGTCGTCTGGACGAGGCCATATCCGCCTTCGAGCAGGCGATTGTCCTCGCCCCGCGCGATCCCGAAAGCCACTACAACCTTGGCAATGCGCTGCAGGATCTCGGGCGCCATGCCGAGGCCATGCAAAGCTATACCAAGGCGCTTTCCCTAAAGCCCAATTACGTCGAGGCGCTGATCAATCGCGCCGGAGCCGCCCGGCGACTGAAACTCTACCAGAAAGCGCTGGCCGACTACGCGGCAGTCAGGCGACTTAATCCGCGTTCCCCCTATCTCGAGGGCTATATTGCCCACACCCGGGCCCAATGTTGCGATTGGACCCGCCTCGAGGATGAGAAGGCGCTGATCGACGCCATTCGCCGTGGCGAGCGGGCTTGCGAACCTTTCAGTTTGCTCTCGCTTTGCGACGACGAGAGCGTTCAGCAGACCTGCGCGCAAAACTGGGTTGAGCACAAGTTTGGCCGCATCGCCGAATTACCTAGACGTGCGGCCAGACAGGATGATCGCATCCGCGTTGCCTATCTCTCCCCCGATTTCCGCAACCACGCCACCTCGCACTTGCTCTCACGCCTGATCGAGCTGCACGATCGCCGGCAATTTCGCATTGTCGGAATGTCGTTCGGTCCCAAGGCCAACGATGCCATGCGCCGTCGCATCTCCGGGGCCTTCGATGCTTTTATCGATGTCAGCGCTGTCTCGGATCTGACGGCCGCGGCGATGCTAGAGGCCGAAGGCGTCGACATTGCCGTGGATCTAGCAGGCCACACCGAGTACGCCCGCACCGGCATCCTGGCCAGAAGACCGGCGGCGGTGCAAGCCAACTATCTCGGCTATCCCGGGACGATGGGCGCCCGCTTCATCGACTATCTGATTGCCGATCCGCGCATCATTCCGGAAGCGAGTAAACCACTGTATACGGAGAAAATCGTCTATTTGCCGGATACCTATCAGGCAAACGACGACCAGGCGGAAGTGGCCGCAGTCCCGCCCTCGCGTCCGCAGGCCGGCTTGCCCGCGGAGGGTTTCGTGTTTTGTTGCTTCAACAATAGCTACAAGATCAGGCCACACGTGTTTGAGGTGTGGATGCGGCTTCTTCGTCGCGTCGCCGGCAGCGTGCTATGGCTTCTCGGCGATAGCCCCGCATGCGTCGACAATCTGCGGCGCGAAGCCAAAAGCCACGGCGTGGCGCCGGAGCGGTTGATCTTTGCACCGCGTGTCAGCAGCGCGGAGCATTTGGCACGCCACAAACTCGCCGGGCTATTTTTGGACACGCTGCCCTACAACGCACATACCACGGCCAGCGACGCCCTACGGGCCGGCGTGCCGCTCGTCACCTGTGTGGGTCACAGCTTCGCCGGCCGGGTGGCGGCGAGCCTGCTGCAGGCCGTTGGGCTCACCGAGCTCGTCACTCGCTCGCTCGCCGACTACGAGGAGCTCGTCACAAAGCTCGCAGCCGACCCCGACCACCTTGCCCGCGTGCGCGCCGAGCTCGCCGCCAACCTCCGCACGCACGCTCTGTTTGACGCCGATCGCTTTCGCCGCAACATCGAGGCGGCCTACCGAGAGATGTCCCGGCGCCAGCTCGCCGGAGAGCCACCTGCTGATTTCTCGGTGGGTGTGCGTTAGCCAAGAGCAAACCGCCAAGGCACGGGTTGGCCCGGTCGATCCACCCGTTGCGGAGCGCGCGCAAGGCTGTTTGCCCGAGGGAAAGTCGCCCGCTGACAGCAAGGGCAATACGCCCGGGGGTGTCAATTCGCGGAGTTTTTGTCCATCCGCCTGAAAAAGGACTGGGCGTCGAAGCGTCGTGTCGGACCACGATCCGGAGCCATGGCCCCGCGGGCTTCGTTCAAGGGCGGGCCAACCGTGGGCTGACGCGTCAGTCCCGCGGGTTGAGCCAGGGTGTCGGCAGGAGCCTCTTCGGGCTGGTCGCGGTCGCCAACCAGCGCGGTGCGCCCCTCCGGCGAGGGCGGGACGGAAGCGGCCGTGCCCGACCAGCCGCCGATGGCCGCTGGCGTCTGAGATTGACCGGTG
This sequence comes from uncultured Alphaproteobacteria bacterium, assembly GCA_963820375.1. Lineage (GTDB taxonomy): Bacteria > Pseudomonadota > Alphaproteobacteria > Rhizobiales > Hyphomicrobiaceae > AWTP1-13. Next base: position 89,916 of record CAWFZX010000031.1, read on the forward strand.
CCCGGCGGCGGTTTGCGCGGGCTCGAGGCCACGGCGGTCGGCACGCAGCGCCCGCCTTCACCGGCCAATTCGCCGGCTGGGCAAGGCCGTCCGCACGTTTTGTCGGCCTGTCCTTGGACCAACGTCAGCAGCACCAAATCCGGTTCCTCGACCGGGAGGCTGGCGTTCACCCGCTCGGTGAAGGTTTTCATGGCGCGTTTGGTCGACGTCGTCCAGCCGCCGTTGATCTCGCCGTCGTAACATCCCACCCGTCTCAGTTCGCGCTGCAGCTCCCGGGCGAGCTGGCTGCGGTCGGTTGTCGGCACGCCCGATTTGGGTTGCTGGGTGACGGCCAACCGCACGCTGGAGCGATGCTGTGGGGAGACGGTCACCACGGCGGGCGTGGAAAGCGCGCTTTGCCCGATGGCGGCAACGGGGCCTTCGCCGGCGACCGACGGCATGGAAACGTTGGCTCTTTTGGCGGTGATGTCGGCCTGACCGGGCGCCGACTGCGGCAGGCGAATCTCAAAATCATCGTTTGCAGCGAGTGACGGCTTGCGGTCGGGGAAAACAGCGTAAACGGCAAGACCGAGGCCGGCCAACACCAACAGCGCGCCACTCGTCTTACGCATGACAGGCTCCAGTACGCACTACAACTATACGCACTACAACTATAAGCGTTTACGCTTTCAACCGAAGCATCGAAATGCTGAACGCCGCCCGCCGCCGCCTGGCCCAAAACGCATTGCCACGTCCTTTGTTCCCTGGCATCTATGGCGCCCCGGAGAATCGCAGGATGTGGTGATCATTTTATGGCCACGCGCAGACACTTGGCGGTCGCAAGACGACGCGAACCAATGCAGAGTGGGACGCGCCCGCAGATTTGACTAGGGACCCTAGTCCGACAATTTCTTCAACAGGATTGTCCAAGTTGGGCCAAAAACTAGCGTCGCCAATGCATATTTTCGTGGCAGATGAGCCACAATCCAGGGCGAATTGCCCCCTCATCACCGCCGGATTGTTTGCAGTTAACGGTTTACTCGACTAATCCTGCTCCACTTGTCACGAGTCGTGCGGCAGGGCCTTTCTTCAGGTCGATGGCTGGCACCGTGCAGTCCGGTTGGAGTTTTACCGGGGTCGACGGGGCCGGCAGCAGGAAGCAAGCCCGGCGCCTTCCTTGGGAAGCCGCACTGGTTCTCGCGTAGGTCACCCTAGTCAGCGTTGCGTCAGGTGTATCGCGTCCGGTTCTCGGCGCTTGCGCACTCGCGCGTGCGTGCGTCGCGGCCCGGACACGGAGCAGACGCCGGGCGCGCGCGTGTGCTTCCTGCTTCAACGCAATAAACGTGGAGACAGATATGAACGGGGCATTGATGAAAGCGGCTAGTCGCTTCACCATCGCCGCCGCATTTGGGCTTGTCTTGGGTGTGAGCTCTGCCCAGGCAGCCGATCTTGGCGGCAATTGTTGTGCGGATTTGGAAGAGCGTATCGCCGATCTGGAGGCAACGACGGCCCGCAAGGGCAATCGGAAGATGTCGCTGACCATCACCGGTCAGGTGCATCGTATGATCCTGTTCTGGGATGACGGACGGAGCAGCGATGCCTACTACGGCATCGACAACACCAACTCTTCGTCACGCTTCAGCTTCACAGGCACGGCCAAAGTGACGCCGACGGTATCGGTGGGCTTCGATATCACGATCGAAATCGAGGCTGGCGGTACGTCGTCGAAACTGAGCCAGTTCGATGAAGACGGCAAACTCGGAGCCCAGATCAACGGTGGGTTTGGCGCCTCCTTCAACGCCAGCAACGTCGATGCCTACTTCGGCGATGCGCGGCGTGCCGCCTGGTGGATCGAAGACACCCGAGACTCGGTCGCTTGACGGTTGGTCGCTATGAGAGCGCTGGTGCCATCACCACCATCGATCTCGCCGGCATCGGCGCAGGCGCGAGCGCCTCCGTCATCCTGGTCAACGGCGGCTTCCTCCTCCGCGGAGGGGCGGGTCAGTTCTTCGGTATCAACTGGGGTAACCTCGGTGACCCGGCGGCCAACCAAGGCCGTACCGAGCTCATCCGCTGGGATAGCCCGACCTACCAGGGTTTCATCCTATCGGCCTCGATCGGTGAAGCCGGCGACTACTGGGGGACGATGCTGCGCTACGCCAACGAGTTCAACGGTGTGCGCGTGGCGGCCGGTATCGGTTACGAGAACGCGACCGATACGCAAACCGCCGTGGGGTGCGTCGGCATTGCCAACATTGCCTTTGACCCGGCCCCCGGTGCCGGTCAATCGGCCTCGTGCGTCAATCCTCCAGGTGCAGGCCCGGCCAACCTCAACGACCCGGCCTTGAACGGAGAGGTCAAGGCTTGGGGCGCGGGTCTGTCGCTCTTGCACGTCCCCTCTGGCTTGTTCGTCCAGGGACACTACATGGCTGCTGAATTTGAGGGTACCGGCTCGACCGCCTATTGGGGCCAAGTGGCCAACGTGGGCGTCGTCGGCGGCCAGAAGTCGGACGCTGATCAGTGGCTGATCCAGGCGGGTATCACCAAGAACTGGTTCGGCTTCGGCAATACCGCGCTTTTCGTTGAATACAGCAAGAACAACGACTGGGGTGCGGGCAATGGCGTCGGTCGCAGCTATGGCGTCGCCACGATCCCAGGTGCAGTCGCGGTGAATGGTGTAACCGACACCGACATGACGGTCTGGGGTCTCGGTATCATCCAGAACATCGACGCGGCGGCCACCGAGATGTATCTGAACTGGCGGCACTTCTCCACCGACATCACCTGCAACGGTGCGGCTACGGTGGCTGGCGTTTGCGCAGGCGCGGCGGGTGGGGTCGCCAAGAAGCCTCAGTACAGAGGACTTCGACGCCGTCATCGCCGGCGCCCGCGTGAAATTCTAAGTCGCGGCCAATAGCGGAAAACAACGGAGAGCCGCCCCCTTGGGGCGGCTCTTTGCGCTTTTGGAAGCTTTGCCTCGGCCGGTTGAGTCTATTGTTGCGCTGCTGCACTATGGCCCGAAGAGCACACTTCCACAGAGGAATGCGCGAAAAAGTGATTGGGCGCAGTGGAAACACAATCATTTTCGAGTATAGCGACAGCATGCGAACCAGATATCGAATCGGCGGGGTAGTGGCGATGAGGCTGGTAGCTTGGGTTGCCGTTGCGGGCGTCTATGGGCTCTTGGTGCAGCCGGTGTTGGGCTTCCAGGAGACAACCGTTGGCGGTAGCGACAAGCCGGCGCAGGGGCGCGCGGCCCCGGCCGAGCCCAAAGCGGCACCGGCAACCGGTGGCAGCTCCTTGAATTTGAGCCTCCCCGAGATGGGGGCCGGCAAAAGCACGGGGACCGAGGTGCGTATTCCCGGGATCGGCACCGTCGGTGTGCTGCCGAAGCTCGATTTCGGCCTGGAACTGCTCTATGGGGCGGCGGAACAAAAGGGTGTCGTTCCCGAAGACCGCACCCAGCCGGATAGCGATCTGCAGATCCGCGGCACCATCAAGCATCGGTTTTGAGGCGCCGTCGGCGGCGAGCCTCATGGCGCGCCACCGCGCGCTGTGGCAGATCATGCCGGTGACAGGGCATAATCATTCAACCAAAGACGCGTAATCCAATCCCGATACTGTAGCCAAACGCGTGCAACAGCCTGACAGCAAGCGCCCGGGAATGCGCGCCATCCTGCCAGCCGCGGCAGTCCATGGCTTCACGGCGCTGGGCGTCATTTGTGCCCTGTTTGCCTTGCGCGCGGCCCTGGTGTCGGACTGGCAGGCGCTGTTTGTTTGGCTCGGGATCGCGCTGCTGATCGATGGTCTTGACGGCGCCTTGGCGCGGGTGACGAACGTTGCCGCTGTCCTGCCCCGGTTCTCCGGCGAGCGCCTCGATCTCGTCATCGATTATCTGACCTACGTCTTCGTTCCCGCGCTGGCGCTGCGGCTGGGCGGCTTTCTTGAGGGCAGCTTCGGGCTGGTGCTGGTCTCGTTGATTTTGCTGTCCTCATTGTTCCATTTCTCGGACACGGAAAGTAAGACGGCGGATCATTGTTTCGTTGGCTTTCCCGCGCTCTGGAATGTGGTGGCATTCTACGTCTTCGCGCTGGCGATGCCGCCGTGGCTTGCAGCATTGCTGGTGGTGGCCTGTGTGGTCCTCACCTTCGTGCCGTGGCACTGGGCCCATCCCATGCGCACGCCCTTGCTGCGGCCGGTGACGGTGCTGGTGTTGGCAGTGGGGGGGAGCGCTGCCGCGCTCACGCTTCGCGACGGCTCTGCCGGCCACGCCCACGCTGCAGGCCATCTTGGTCTTGACCGCCGTCTATATGCTGGGGCTCGTGCTCTATCGCAGCCTCACCCGCTGAAATGCACGGGCCACATGCCGCGGCGCATTAACCCTGACGCGCGTGGCCTATTGCGGTGCCACAAAGCTGACACCTTGCGGTTTAAGAAGGCCATCGCAAGCATGGATATTCAACTCGTAAGGGGGAATGATGCGTGTGGGGATGTTTGTGACCGCGACCGCCTTCTGTGTTGCTTCTGGGGTAGCCGCCGCCGAAGTGGAGGGCGAGGGGGCGCTGCGCAAGATCGTTTCGGGACGGACGATCGAACTGAATACGCCATTGGGTGGCTTGCCCATCAGCTACCGCATGGATGGCACGATGCGGGGCAAGGCTGAGAACCTCGCCTATTATACCGGCTCCACGCAGGACAGCGGCATCTGGTGGATCACGGCCAACAAGCTGTGTCAGCGCTGGCACAAATGGTTGGACGGCAAATCCTATTGCTTCACCCTGCAACAGCAGGGCCGCGCCGTGCAATGGACGCGCAACGACGGTCTGACAGGGACGGCGACGATTAGGCGGTAGCTTTTCGCGTCGAGAACGGAACCAGTTTCCCCGGCGTTCGCTATACTGCGCCGTACGGTGTCGCGCTTTCCGTCGTGTTTGGGGATCTGGCCAATTCATGATCAAGGATATTTCCCAGGTTGCTGGGCTCGATCTGGGCATCATCGGCAATTGCCGCACGGCCGCGCTGGTCGACATCGCGGGGCGTATCTTGTGGTGGTGCTTTCCGCGTTTTGATGCCGATCCGGTTTTCTCGCGCTTGCTCGCCGGCAAAGAGGAGAAAGGCTTCTGCGAGGTCTCACTCGAAGGGGCGGTGTCGGCGGAGGCCTGCTATGTCCGCAATACGGCGATCGTCGAAACCATCCTCAAGGACGCGCAGGGCAATGCCTTGCGCATCACCGACTTCTCGCCCCGGTTCCGGCGCTTCGAACGCGTTTTCAACCCACCACAGATCTTCCGCCGCATCGAGCCCGTGGCGGGATTGCCGCGCATCTCAATCCGGGTAAGACCGACCTTCAATTATGGAGGTCTGCCGACGGCGCGCTCGCTCGGATCGAACCACATCCGCTATTCCGGGGGCGCCGATGCCCTGCGCCTGACGAGCGACGGGGCGCTCTCCTATATCGCCAACGAGACGCCCTTTGCCTTGATCAAGCCGGTCACCCTAATCTTGGGTCCGGATGAGCCGTTCGAGGCCGCTGTCGACACCACCGCGCGCGAATTCCTGGAGCGAACCCGGGACTATTGGCTGGACTGGGTGCGCTCGCTTGCCATCCCGCTCGAATTTCAGTCCGACGTCATCCGCGCGGCCATCACTCTGAAGCTGTGCAACTATGAGGAGACGGGGGCTATTATCGCCGCCCATACCACTTCCATTCCGGAAGCGCCGGGCACGCAGCGCAATTGGGATTACCGGTACTGCTGGTTGCGGGATGCGTTTTTCGTCATCAAGGCGCTCAACCGCCTCGGCGCCACGCAAACGATGGAAGAATACATTCATTACATCACCAATATCGCCGTCGACGGGGAGCGGCCGCTGCGCCCGGTGTATGGCATTGTCCCGGCCGACCCGCTCGATGAATGGATTGCGACCGATCTGGCTGGCTTCAATGGCGTGGGCCCGGTGCGGGTCGGCAATCAGGCGGCAGAGCAGTTTCAGCACGATGCCTACGGCAGTGTGATCCTCGCCGCCTCGCAGATGTTCATCGACGAGCGCCTGCCCCGCATGGGAGACGTCGATCTGTTCCGCAGGCTGGAGCCGCTGGGCAAGCAGGCCTGCCGGTTCGTTATGGAGCCGGATGCCGGCCCTTGGGAGTACCGCGGACGGCAGCGCGTGCATACGCACTCGGCCACCATGTGCTGGGTGGCGTGCGACAGGCTGGCCCGGATCGCCGAGCGTCTTGGGCTTGCCGACCGCGCCGAGCATTGGCGCAGCAAGGCCGACGAGATCCGCAAGAAAATCCTTGCCCGCGCCTGGGATGAACGGCGGGGCGCACTGTTGGGAGCCCTCGAGCACGGAGAACTCGACGCCAGCGTGCTGCTGCTGCCCGATCTGGGCTTGCTGCCGGCGGCCGATCCCCGGTTTGCGCGCACCTGCGAAACCATCGGCCGGGAACTCAACCGCAACGGCTTTATTATGCGCTACACCGCCGAAGATGACTTCGGCATGCCGGAAACGGCGTTTTTGGTGTGCCAGTTCTGGTATATCGACGCCCTCGTTGGCCTCAATCGCAAGGCCGAGGCCCGCCAGCTGTTCACCGATCTGCTGGCGCGCCGCAATAGCTTCGGCCTGCTGTCGGAAGACATTCATCCGGTAACCGGGGTGTTATGGGGTAATCTCCCTCAGACCTACTCCATGGCCGGCATCGTCAACACGGCACGCTTGTTGTCGCGCAGCTGGCAGCAGGCCTGGGCGCAGCCCTAAATTTGCGGGCCACAGCCGGCGATGTGCTGGCGCGCCCGCCATGTTGGGCGCAGCCTCCAGTCAAGGGCGGGCACCTGAAAGGGAATAGGTCCTTGACAGCTCGCTCCGCTGGATAGCTAAGCTTGCGCTGCGCCAACGGGGATCCCGACCCAGGAACCTTTGCCGCAGCCGTGCGTTGGGCCTGCGAGGGTTGCGAGCGGACGATGTTGGAGAAATCTGAGCAGGCGCGTATGAGCCGCATTGTCCTGGTTTCGAACCGGGTCACCGACATCCGCAAGGCCCCCCAGGCCGGCGGCGTGGCGGTCGCCTTGGCCGATATCGTGCGCACGCGGCCGGCCCTGTGGTTTGGCTGGAACGGCGAGATCAAGCCCGACCATACCACCGCCGCGGTGGAGCGCGAGGGGCGCATGGCCACCGTTCCGCTCTCGGAAGCCGACCATCAGGCCTACTACCTCGGCTATAGCAATTCGGTGCTGTGGCCGGTCTTTCACAATCGCTTGGACCTGGCGCAATTCGAGGCGGGCTTCTTTGAGCGCTATGTCGGCGTCAACCGGCGGCTCGCCGAACAGCTGCAGCCGTTGTTGCGCAGCGACGACCTCATCTGGGTGCACGACTACCACCTGCTGCCGTTCGCAACGGAGTTGCGGCGGCTGGGGGCGCAGAACCCGATTGGGTTCTTCCTGCACATTCCGTTTCCGCCCTGGCAGACCTTTATGGCGATCCCGGAGCATCAGCAACTCGCGCGTGCCCTGGCCGCCTACGACCTCATTGGTCTGCAAACCAAGGCCGATGTCGCCAATCTGGTGACTTATCTGGAAAATGGCGTGTTTGGCCGCATCGTGCCCGATGGCCGCATCCGCCTGCTCGATCGGCTGGTCTCGGTTGGCAGCTTCCCGATCGGCATCGACGTTGCCGACTTCGCCCATGCCAAGCGGGACAGCGGGCTCGTGCAGGCACGGCGCGCCTCCGCACACCGCATTATCGGCGTCGATCGCCTGGACTACACCAAAGGGCTGCCGCAGAAATTCAAGGCCTTCGGACAGTTTCTGGAAAGCAACCCGCGCTATCGCGGCCAGGTTGTTCTCACACAAATCGCGCCACCCACGCGGGGCAGCGTGGAGGCCTACGCCGACATCCGCCAGCAGCTGGAATCCTTGGCCGGCTCCATCAATGGCCGCTTCGGCGAGCTCGATTGGGTGCCGATCCACTACATCCACCGCTCGACGGCACGGCGCCGGCTGGCCGACATCTACCGCTCCTCGCGCATCGGGCTTGTCACGCCCTTGCGCGATGGTATGAATCTGGTCGCCAAGGAGTACGTCGCGGCGCAGGATGGGTCCGATCCCGGCGTCCTCGTGCTTTCGCAATTTGCTGGCGCTGCCGAAGAAATGAGCCAGGCTCTGATCGTCAATCCCTACAACATCGCCGAAACCGCAGACGTCATCCGCATGGCCTTCGAAATGGCCCTGCCCGAGCGCCAGAAGCGCCACGAGGCATTGATGGCGACGGTTCAGCAAAACAACGTCGTGGCCTGGTGCCGGTCGTTCCTTGCGCAACTGGAGCGCGTCCGCAGCAGCAATGACCCGGCGAGCTGGCGCGCCCAGCCCCAGAACCTATTCGCGCCGCCTTGGCCAAACTGCAGGCAACATGAGGAGGGAATGACGCGGCAGCGGATGGCAGCGACGACCTCATCCAGGCCACAGACGCAGGAGCAAGCTGGCAGGCTGGCGGCCACCCCGCCCGTGACACTCGGTATCGACATCGGCGGCAGCAACATCAAGGCGGCCGCGGTTGATGCCGAGGGCCGGCTGTTGGCGGCGCAGGTGCGGCTGCCGACGCCAAAGCCGGCAACCCCTGAAGCGGTGCTCGCCAGCATCGCCACCCTCATCTCCTCCGCGCCCCGCTTCGATCGCATCTCCGTTGGCTTTCCCGGCGTCGTCAAAGGCGCAGAGGTGGTGACCGCCCCCAACCTTGGCACGCCGTTCTGGGCGGGATTTGCCATGATCCCCACCTTGGCGGAACGTTTCGGTGTGCCCGTGCGCATGCTCAACGACGCCGTCGTGCAGGGACTGGGAGTGGTTGAGGGCCCAGGTCTCGAATGCGTGCTGACGCTCGGAACCGGGGTGGGCTGCGCGATCTTCCGGGATCGGTGCCTGTTGGTACAACTCGAGCTCGGCCAGCACCGCGCCCGCAAAGGCAAGAGCTACGATCAATACGCCGGCCAGGCGGCTCTGGCCCTGAAGGGGGCGCAGGAATGGAACCGCCGCATTCGCAAGCTGATCACCGCCGTGAGCGAATTGACCAACTGCGACAGGCTGTATATCGGCGGCGGCAACGCGCGCAAGATCGACTTCGTGCCGCCAGCGCATGTCAAGATCGTGAGCAACGCCGCGGGCATCACCGGCGGCGTCAGATTGTGGGAGCCGGTGCTCGATGATCTCTTCGCCGGCGTACCGATGGCGGATCAAAGCCGCTATCAGGGGGCGCAATGAAGGCGCTCACCGTCGGCGGCGCCATGATCGACACGATCGCCATCATTGCCAGCGATCGGATCGAGCGCATGAGCATGCGCAACGCCGACAGTTCCTTCCTGCTGTTGGAGGAGGGTCGCAAGACCGAGGCGCTGGAAATCTCCACCCACGTCGGCGGCGGTGCCGTCAACGCCGCCGTGGCAATGGCTCGGCTCGGCCTCGACGTTGCCACGCTGGTCAAGCTCGGCAAGGACGCCAGGGCCGAGACCGTGCTCAATCATCTCCTGCAGGAAGGCGTCTCGACGCGCTGGGCCATGCGCGACGGACGCGCGCCGACCGGGGCCTCGGTGCTGTTGTCCTCGCACGACCGCAACGCCGGCATTTTTACGTTTCGAGGTGCCAATACCCTGCTCGATGCGGCCGAGCTGCGCAGCGAAGCCTTCGCGGTCGACCTCGTCTACGTCTCCTCACTCAGCAATAAATCGGCCGATGCCTTCCCTGCCATCGTCCAACGGGCCAAGGCGCAAGGTGCGTTGGTCGCCACCAACCCACGCGTGCGTCAGCTCTCCTCGCGCGGCAGCGCCTTCGTTGAGAGCCTGGCACATATCGATATTCTGGCCGTCAACCGTTCCGAGGCGGACGTGCTGGTGCCCGCTCTGGTGGCGCGCTTCGGCGAAGGCGGCAAGGCGTTGCCGATGAAGCCCGGCGAGCTGCCGCCACGGCTTGCCGCACGCGGCTTCACCAGCGGCGGCCTGGAAATGACGATCAGTGCCTTCTTTGCCGCGCTGCGCGAGCTTGGACCGCGCTATGTGGTGGTGACCGATGGGCGCGATGGTGCCTACCTCGGCACGCCGGGCACCATCACCTACTGCCCGGTGCTGGAAACGCAAGTGGCGGGGACCGCCGGGGCAGGCGATGCCTTTAACGCCACCTTCACGGCCTACGTGGCCTCGGGCCGGGACCCGGAGGACGCCCTGCGTGCCGCTGCCGGCAACGCTGCCTCCGTTGTCGGCCACGTCGACACACAAAGCGGTCTGCTTAAGCGAGAAGTCATTGACGAGCGCGTGGCAGCGGCTAGGAACACATTTGCCCTGCGCACATGGTCGCACTGACGGGGACGGACCAACATGCACCGCTTTTCTCATGAGAACTAGCATGGTGATTGAGGACATGCGGGTGGATATGCGAGAGCGGCTGGGGGCGGTGTTGGCGAGCCCGCGCGAGTGGGCGTTGTTCCTGGATATCGATGGCACCCTGCTGCAAATGGCCCCCACCCCGGATGCGGTGGCCGTTCCACCCGAGCTCCCCAAGCTGCTTGCGGCGCTGGCGGCAGGCCTGGAGGGTGCGCTGGCCATCGTTACGGGCCGGCGCGTGACAGAGGCAGATCGGCTGCTGGCTCCGGTCAAGCTGGTTGCCTCGGGTGTGCACGGCACCGAACTGCGCAACGATCCCGACGGGCCCATTAAGATGCTGGCCAAGCCCGTGCCGCCCGAGGTGATCGAAATGATGACGAGCGTCAGCCAAATCGCCGACGGCATTCTGGTGGAGCAGAAAGGCTCCGGCGCGGCCGTGCACTATCGCAATGCGCCGCTCGCCCAGCGTGCCATCGAGTCGGAGGTGGCACGCATCATCGGCCGCTCCTCCTATGAGCTGGTGTTGCGGCGCGGCCGCAAGGTTTTGGAAGCCGTCCCCCGGGGCTTCTCGAAGGGTCAGGCGCTGATGGACCTCATGAGCCGGCCACCGTTCAAGGGCCGCCGCCCGCTGATGATCGGTGACGATGTGGGCGATGAGGCGGCGCTGCAGGCGGCAGACGCGCTGAGCGGCATGGGGCTGAAGGTGGCGGGTGAACACTTTGCCAGGAGGGAGGCCGATTTCGCTGGGGTGAAAGAGGTCAGAACCTGGTTGGGGGACCTGAGCGAACGGTTGCAGCGAGAACGTGCCAACCGGACCGCTCCGGCGCGCGTAGAGCAGCCCTAAAGCACCTCACCGCTTAAGCACTTTTTTGGTTGGACAGAAGCAAGCCCGGCTGATTGAGCCGGGCTTGAAGGAAGGCGTGCGGGGCAGGTTACTGCTTGGCCGGCGGGTTGCCCATTTCCTTGTCGTTGGCGTCACTCTTTTTCTTCTCCACGCTCTCGCCCGTCGGGTTCTTGCCGGGGGCGACCTGTTCGGTCGACGGCGGGCCCATCGGACGTGATCCGGTCCCCATGCTCGGCGTTGGGACCTGCTTGCCAGGGCCTTGCTCGGGCGCTCCCGGCTCGGCCTTGCTGGGCGAATCGGACGGCGTCGTCTGAGAGCTGGTTTGGGCGAGTGCGAGCGTGGCTCCAACTGCCAACAGCGCACTTGCGGCAGCCGCCTTCAGGACATGTCTCATTGATCATCTCCAGTGTTGACCTTTGCTCGGGAAAGAACGTTGATAATCCGGCACAGTTCCTCGGTTGCGGCCGCAATTTCGCGCCGATCCGACAAGGAAATCAGGGAACCAAGGAGCGACTGCAGCGCCAGCAGGAGTGTTGATAAGCGCCGGCGGTTGCGGACGAAAACACCGCGCACGGAGCAGATCAAGCTGAGGCGCATTCGGCACGTTTCCGACATATTCGAAGCGCGTTATGCCAGCCGCAAAAAAAAGGTCGTTGTCGATAAACTTTCATAGGGAGCATTTGCCAATGTCGCGGCCTCAGGATGATTCTGTCTCAGCAGTGGGTCTGACCAGGCGCGAGCTCGTGAGGACGTTCGGCGCAGGTGCCGGTGCGCTTGCCATCGGCGCCTCGGGGGCTCTGGCCCAGGCACCTGCCGGGCCGGTGGCGCCGCCGAGCACGGTGACCTCCCCGCCGCGGGATTTCGGCCCCAATGGTGCGCCCAACACCTATTTTTGGGACCCGGATGTGATTGCCGTCGACCCGAGCTTCAACGGCTTGGCCCAGCCCAATGCACCGATCCAGCGGCTGTGGACCGGGGCGCTGTGGTCGGAGGGCCCGGCCTGGAATGGGCAAGGTCGCTATCTGGTTTGGAGCGATATTCCCAACAATCGGCAGCTCAGATGGCTCGAGGATGACGGCCATGTGACGGTGATGCGGGCGCCCTCCAACAACAGCAACGGCAACACCTTCGACTTCCAGGGACGCCAGCTTTCTTGCGAGCATTTAACACGCCGGGTCGTGCGCTATGAACTCGACGGCTCGGTGACGGTGCTGGCCGAGCGCTTCGATGGCAAGCGCCTGAATTCCCCCAATGACGTGGTCCCGCACCCCGATGGCAGCTATTGGTTTACCGATCCGCCCTATGGCGGCCAGCTCTACGAAGGAACGCCGGACGCGGCTGGCGGGCCGAGTAATCCGCAGGGAAGGCTCAAGAACCGGGTCGGGCAGGCGGCCGAGATCGGCGATGCCAAGCGCGAACTGCCCACCAACTGCTACCGCATCGATCCGAGCGGTCGGGTCGACCTGGTCGTCACCGAGGAGCAGGTACCCGATCCCAATGGGCTGTGCTTCTCACCCGACTACAAGAAGCTTTATGTCGTGAGTACGGGCAAGGGTCCCGGCGACACCGGTCCCGGCGGCAAGGGTGAGATGTATGTGTTCGATGTCGGCAGCGACAACAAGCTCTCCAACCGCAAGTTGTTCAGCGATTTCATGATCGATGGGGTGAAGTGCGGGCCCGACGGCGTGCGCGCCGACGTCAACGGCAACCTCTGGTGCTCGAGCAATGCTGGGCGCTCGGTCGGCTACAGCGGCGTCACCGTGTTCAACCCCGATGGCAAGCTGTTGGGCCGGATTCGGATCCCGGAGATTTGCGGCAACGTTTGCTTTGGTGGGCCGAAGCGCAATCGCCTGTTCATGGCGGCAAGCCAGTCGCTTTACGCCGTTTATACCGCCACGCAGGGTGCCGCGCCGGGCTAACCGCCGCGCCTCACCGGATGCCTCCGCTGGAGCCGCTCAGCGCCGGAGCGGCCCAGCCCCTTGTCGCGCGAAAGCGCCGATCGCTGGTTGACAGCACCGCGCGGCTGGGCCGCAATGGCCCACTGTCAGCGAACGGGGCTGCCCGTGGATAGTCTGGACCCTCTCGATCCTGTCGCCAGAGCCCGCGATCTCGGGCCGGCGCTGGCGGCTGCCGCCGACAGCATCGAAGGCGGGCAGCGCATTCCCGAGCCACTGCAAGGGCAACTGCACCGCTCTCGGCTATGGCGCATGTTGTTGCCGCGCTCGGCGGGTGGGGATCAAATCGAGCCCGCGACCTATTGCCTGGCGGTCGAGGAGGTCGCCCGCCATGACGCCTCGGTTGGCTGGCTCGTATTCGTCGCCAACAGCGCCGCCCTGATCGCCGCCTTTCTCGACGAGGCGGTGGCGCGGACGATCTTTGCCGACGTGCGCACGATTGTGGCCTGGGGACCACCCAACGCCTCGCGGGCGTGTGCGGTTGCCGGCGGCTATCGCCTGAGCGGCACCTGGGAGTTTGCCAGCGGCTGTCGGCACGCCAACTGGATGGGTGCACACTGCCAGGTGACCGAAGCAGATGGGTCGCTGCGCCTCAACCGCCAGGGACGGCCGACGATCCGCACCTTGCTTTTTCCTGCCGACCAGTCGACCTTGATCGACACCTGGAACGTGATCGGCCTGCGCGGTACGGGCTCTGATTCCTATCGTGTCACGGACCTGTTCGTACCCGAGGCGTTCAGTACCACCCGGGAAGACCCGACGCTGCGGCGCGAACGCGGTCCCCTCTACGCATTCACCATGCAGGGCCTTTATGCCACGGGTGTCGCGGCGGTCGCCCTCGGCACCGCCCGGACGATGCTGGATGCGTTCGTCGATTTGGCCGCGCGCAAGTCCCCGCGTGGGTTGGAGCGTCTCGCCGATAGCGCGGTCGTGCAGGCCGATGTCGCACGCGCGGAGGCAAAACTCGGGGCGGCGCGCGCCTATTTGCTGGAGACGCTGCGCTCGGTCTATGCCCGGGCGGACGCAATCGCACCGATTGAGCTTGCCGACCGCGCCCGCGTGCGGCTTGCCTGCGTCAATGCCATCCACGGCGCGGTCGACGTGGCTTCCTTTACGTATCGGGCGGCGGGCGTCGATGCGATTTTTCCTGGCAGCCCCTTCGAACGCCGGTTCCGTGACATCCACACCTTGTCGCAACAGATTCAGGCGCGCGCTGCGCACTTCGAAGCCGTCGGGCAAATCCTCCTTGGTCGGCCGCCCGACGTCTTCTTTTAGCAGCCATCGCAGCACGGCAATGCCGCGATCCAGCGGCCACCGCGTCGCATCCGAGTCGAGCAAAACCAAATGCGATCCTTCGCCAAGCGGGACTTTCCAGTATCCAACATCCGCCGCCTGCTCGAGCCCGGCCCGATCGTGTTGGTCAGCTCAGCCTGGCAGGGATCCACCAATATCATGACCATGGGTTGGCACACGGTGATGGAGTTCCAGCCATCTCTGGTCGGTTGCATCATCGCCGAGGGCAACCACAGCCACCGCATGATCAGGGGCAGCCGGGAGTGTGTGATAAACGTGCCCACCTACGATCTCGCCAGGAAGGTGGTCGGTATCGGCAATTGCTCCGGTGCCGAGGTCGACAAGTTCGCCGCATTCAAGCTAACGGCGATGGAAGCCCAACGCGTGCAAGCTCCGCTGATCAAAGAATGCTACGCCAATCTCGAATGCAAGCTCGTCGATAGCAAGCTGGTAGCGAGCTACAACTTCTTTATCTTTGAGGTGGTCAAGGCGCGTGCGGCGACGGCACCGAAAGTCCCGCGCACCATGCACTATCGGGGTGGCGGAGCTTTTATGGTGTCGGGCCGCGAGGTCAGTCTCCGCAGCATGTTCAGGCCGGAGAACTTGTAGAACTTGCTGGTTCGGCACGGCGCGTAAGACTTCGGTCACCTTCACGAACGATTGCGATGACAGGTTGGCCAGGGCATGCCAACCTCCGGGGGCGAACACTCTTTGCTCGGGGGGAGCCGCGCAATGGATGCGGTGTGGGCCGTTTACAACTGGATCGATGATTTGGCCGGTCCCTATGGCGCGGTCATGATCGTGAGTGGCGCCATCATTGGTGCAATTTACTGGTTCTTAAGCGCGTCGCGTTAGCGGCGGCCAATCTGGGCTCCAGGCACGGCCGATTTGCACCCGCTGCCCTCGCACGCTTTTGACAGGTGCGCGGACTGGCCCCCTGGGTTGGCTCAGGCGGCGCGCATGCGCGCCCTGCCGATCCACGTCTCTTGGCCAAAGCAATTGCCAAAGGGGGCAAAGCGCCCGTAATGTCGTGTGGGGCCTATCGCCCGGCGAGTCCGTCGGTCCTTCCAATGTGCAACGCGTGAGGTGGAGGACGTCATGGCAGAGAGCGTCTACAAGATCATCGAAATCGTTGGCACCAGCCCAACCTCTTGGGAAAAGGCTGCTTCCGCTGCGGTCGAGCGTGCAGCCCTTACGCTGCGCGATTTGCGCATCGCCGAGGTTTCCGCCCAGGACGTCGTGATCAGCGATGGTAAGGTCGAGGCCTACCGCGTGCGGTTGAAAGTCTCGTTCAAGTACGAAGATTAGGTTTCGCCGTGGCCAAGGACGTGGCGGCCGCCAGGCGACAGGCCGCGCGCGCGTGCCCGCTGCGGCCATGGCAACGCTTGAACGATGGACCTGGGGGCGTTCGGGTTTAGGCAGCAAAACCAAAGGTCTGCGCGTTCCCCGCAGGTGCGACAGGCTCTAGCACTCAGCCCCCGTTCCGCCGCAGGCCAGCATATCCTCCAGGACCTTCAGGTAGCTCGCCTCCAAGGCGAGGACGCGCTCCGCTTCGGCGGTGATCAGACCGGCGGCGCGCTGCTCCTCGATGAGCGTGCCAATGACGGCGATGCGTTTCTTGCAGTTGTCGATTTGCTGCTCGAGATCGTCTGCCATGCCCGGCGTCTCCGCGTCCCCTGCCCGCCGGTGTAGCTCGAGCTGAAATTTTGTTCGGTCATCTACACGACATTTCTCCTTGCGCGTCCCGGCACGGCTTGGGACCGCGCTCGTGCGCCTGCGCAGGGGTAAGGCGCCGCGGCTTGCTCCGGAAAGCCAGCGGCAGTGCTCTGCAGCACAGCCAGGGTCCCGACTTCGCGGCAAGTCTGGCAGGGCGAACGGCGCTGCCGTTTCGGCAAAGGCTTACGCGCAACAAAAACGGGGGCAACGCACCGTGCTCACGCCCAAACTGTGCGGCATCAGCGTCGCGTTCGGCACCGCCTCCTTCTTTATGACGGACAACGACAAGACGGTGCGCGTGGATGTCTGTCAGCGACTGCTCGCCAGCCTCGAAGAGCCAATGCCAATGACGAAGGCTCAATATGTCAATCGCCTGCAGCGCTATCGCGCGCGCTTCGCGCAAATTGCTTCGGCGAAGTATGATGAAGGGCTGTTCGATACCGAGGTGAACGTGCTCGTCGTGCGCATCAGCGCCAGCGATCTCAACTAGCCGGCGCAACGTGCGGCTGCCTTGCGAGGTCGCCGCGGCCGGCGACCTCGGCTTGCCGCCGATGCCTCATGCGCCGACGGCTCAACCGGCAATGCGCTTGGGCGCTGACATCGGCTGGTCGTCATCAAACACGCAGTGGCTGCAGCTGCCCGCGCGGAGCGGGGTTGACCCCGCGAGACCCGGCAAGGCTGGCAAGCACCATGACCAAAGCGATTGCCGAAATTTTCATGATCGAGCCTCCATCGTTTGCTGCTCACCCCTCGTGAGCCGATGGCGGGATCCTAGGCGTCGGCGTCTTTCGGGCCGATCTTCGATGTTTGTCTGACTTTGCCTGAACTTTCCGGCCATTTCCGAGGCCACGGCGGTGTGGCCTGCCGCAGAATGTGGCGCCTGGGCATGGCCACGAAGGCAAACAACTCTCAGACCCCAAGCGAGGCGCTCTTTCGCGCCGATCGGCGTCGCCGCGATCGAGAATGCCCTGCTAAGAGCCGCGACGCCTGCTGTTAGTGTGTATCGAAGCTCTGTTCCGGAAGGTTCTTAAACTCTTTCATCATTTGCATGACACTCATGGAGGCCGAGGCGGCGGTTGTCTTGGCGGGCGCGCCGGTGCCCAGGGCATGCATGCTCCACACTGTGACGAGGGCGGTGATCAGTGCGGTCGCGGTAATCAGGGTGAGCTCGCGCATCTGCGTCTCCTACTGAGGATGTGGTTCACGCTCGATCCCTGGCGGTCTAGGCACGGGCGTGACCAGCATCGTCGATGCTGTGGGAGCACTATTTCGAGGAACGCAGCGCGGTGCTGTGCTCTACGACACAAGGCCGCGCAAGGTCTGTCGCAAACGAACCACCAGCGACGGGGCGCCGACGTGGGTCCCCTTACGAGCGAGGCCGTTCGGATCGCCGGGCAGGCCCGCGCCGTGAGGGTCGAGGGACGGCCATGGCGATGATGATGCGGGGCCGGCCGGGAGGTCTTGGCGTCGGGACCGGCGATCCTTGCCGCCCGGGCACATCCTCGGGGTCAAAACGCCTACCCCCGAGGCGGCCACCTTCTGGGGCGTCTCAAGCCGACGCAAGGAGCGGCAAAAAAATCCCCTCTGGGGGCGGTGACGGGATCGCCTGTCCTGGGCCCCGCAACAGCAGGGGGTGGAAAACGGATCTGGCGTCTGGTGGCAGCCAGCCTGCGCCTGCAGGACTGGTCGGCGCGATGCGGAAGGACCGGAGCGTTGCCGCAATGCGACCCTTAGATCCGCACCGCTTGCGTGGAAAAGGCTCCCGCTGAGGTGTCCGGTACGTAGGTGTTGAGCACGACGGCCGCGCCAGCGGCGATCAGCACCGCGGCGACGACGGCGAAAATGAAAGTGCGCATGGCGTTCCTCCCTAGCGGAAGATGAAGGCGGCCCTGGCCTTGCCAGCCAGGGCAGAAGACCTATTCGGCGGGAGCCACGGTGCCGCCGCCGCGGCCTTTGCGCACCTCGTTCTCGAGCCAGAGGCTGTGATGCTGGCGGGCCCAGTTCACGTCCACCTCGCCCTTGCCCATCGCCTCGAAAGCACCCTGCATGCCGATGGTGCCGATGTAGATGTGGGCCAGCATGATGGCAATGAACAGCATGCCAACAATGCCGTGGATCATTTGCGCCGTCTGCATGCCGGCAACGTCGGTGGCATAGAATGGGAACATCAAGAGGTAACCGGTGATGGCAGCTGCGCCGCCGCCCAGCACCACAACCCAGTAGATCAATTTCTGTCCGGCGTTGAAACGCCGTGCCGGCGGATGATTGTTTCCGACGATGCCGCCGCCTTCCTTGATCCAGCGAACATCGGTGCCGGACGGAAAATTCCAGGCAATCCACAGCAAGAACATCAAAACCACGCCAATGCTGAACGGGAAGCTCAGGTAATTGTGAGCGTATTTTGCCAACTGCGACCAGCTTGCGAACGCTTCGGCTCCGACCAGCGGCGTCAGCAGCTCCTTACCGAAGGTAATGTTGAGACCGGACAGAGCGAGCACGATGAAGCACTTGCCGTCATCCAGTGTACGAAGCGCTCGAACGCGTTGAAACGCACCAAGGTGCGACCCGATCGTCCCGCTTCGATGCGCACCATGCCGCGTATGAGATAGAACAGCAGCAGCACGGACAGCATGCCAAGGATCACAATGGCGCCGATCCAGCGCAACGTGACTTGATGGAATTGGCGCCAGTCGCGCCCGGCAGGCTGCTCAAGCACGCTGGCCTTGGCATCGGGCAGGGAGCTGCGACCCTGAATCTTTTGCAGCTCTTTCAGGAGTTCCTGTTCCTTGACCGACTGCGCCATGGGGTTGACCGACGTTGGTTGCTGCGCAGCCGCGGGGGCCGTGACGGCGGCGGCGAGGCACAGCATGATTGCGCCAATCAAGGATCTGAAAGCTAGGCCCATCCCTGCCATTGCCAGGACTCCCTTTTTTGTGCGTGCGCCTTTCCGCGCTCTTTATTCTCCGTGCCTGCGCAAGACGCGGCGACGGTTTCAATGCCAATGCCCGCGCCACTCACGAGGCGATGGTTTCGCGATAGGCCGTTTGCCAGCCCCACGCACCCGACGTGTATCCGCGCCGAACGACACGCTCCTTATAGATCTGGGCGATGATCTCGCCGTCGCCGGCCAGCAAGGACTTGGTCGAACACATTTCCGCGCACAGCGGCAGCTTGCCTTCGGCGAGGCGGTTCGAACCATAACCAGTGAATTGGCCGTTCTCCCGGCTGCCGTACTCGGCTGCCGTTGTGTCTGCTTCCGGGCCGCCGGCGCAATAGGTGCACTTATCCATCTTGCCGCGCGACCCGAAGTTGCCGACCTTGGGATATTGCGGCGCGCCAAACGGGCAGGCGTAGAAGCAGTAGCCGCAGCCGATACACAGATCCTTCGAATGCAGCACCACACCGTCGTCGGTTGTGTAGAAGCAGTTGACCGGACAAACAGCCGCGCACGGCGCATCGGTGCAGTGCATGCAGGCCATCGACACGGAACGCTCGCCCGGCTTGCCGTCGTTGATGGTGACAACCCGCCGGCGGTTGATGCCCCACGGCACATCATGCTCGTTTTTGCAGGCGGTGACGCAGGCGTTGCATTCGATGCAACGATCGGCGTCGCAGAGAAACTTCATTCGCGCCATGGTCGTTCCTCCTTACGCCGCTCTGACTTGGCAGAGAGTCGCTTTGGGTTCTTGCATGCCCGTCACCGGATCGAAGCCGTAGGTGGTGAGGGTATTCACACTCTCGCCAAGGACCACCGGATCTGCGCCCTTTGGATACTTGGCGCGCTGATCCTCGCCCTGGTACCAACCGCCAAAGTGGAACGGGCACCAGGTGACACCCTTGCCGACCCGTTCGGTGACGAGCGCCTTGACGCGTGCGCGCGGCTTGGTATCGGCCGCCCCGTGCACCCACACCCATGCCCCATCCTTGATGCCGCGCTCCGCGGCATCGGCAGGATTGATCTCAATGAACATGTCCTGCTGCAGCTCGGCCAGCCATTTGTTGGAGCGAGTTTCTTCGCCACCGCCCTCGTACTCCACCAGACGCCCCGAGGTGAGGATGAGCGGGAACTCCTTGGCGGTGCCCCTTTCGACGGCGGCCTTTTGCACGTCGAAACCGACGTTCGGCATGCGAAACTGCCGGGCATTGGGCAGCGTCGGGTATTTCGCCACCAAGTCCGGGCGCGGCGTGTAGATCGGCTCGCGATGCACCGGAACGGCATCCGGCAAGCCGAACGCATTCGCGCGCGCCTTGCCGTTCCCATAGTGCATACAGCCGTGTTTCATGGTGACGCGCTGGATGCCGCCCGACAGATCAAGCGCCCAGGAGACCGTATCCGGGTTGGCGCCGCCGATGCGCTCGATGGTCGCGCGCTCTGCCTCCGTCAGGTCGGCGTCCCAGCCGAGCTTCTTGAGCACGCCGTAGGTGAACTCCGGATAACCGTCTTGGATTTCCGAGCCCAGCGAGTAGGAGCCTTCCGCCAGTAGGTTGTGGCGCGTTTCCTGCTCGACTTCCTTGCCGTCGACGACGGCTTTGCTCTTGACCACCCGCTCCACGCCAAAACGGGCGCGGAAGGTGCCACCGCCATCCATGACGTGCAGATTGGTATTGTAGAGAGTGTGCGTGCCAGGATGCTTGAGCTCAGGCGTGCCCCAACAAGGCCAGGGCAGGCCGTAGTAGTCACCCTTGCAGGGCCCGTCGCTCGCCCGCAGCGTCACCAGATCGAAGTCTTTCTGGTTGGCCATGTGCAGCTTGAGGCGCTCCGGCGATTGGCCGCAATAGCCGGTCGACCAGCCGCCGCGGTTGATCTCGCGCAGAATGTCCTCGGCGACCGGCACATTGTTTTCGACCTTGATGTTCTTGAACATCTTGTCGGCAAAGCCAAACTTGGTCGCCAGCCGATACATGATCTCGTTGTCGTCTTTCGCCTCGAACACCGGCTTGACGATTTGTTCACCCCACTGCAGCGAGCGGTTCGAGGCCGTACGCGAGCCGGCAACTTCATAGCTGGTGGCGGCCGGCAAGAGGTAGGTGTTCTCGGTGCGGTTACCCATGATGGCCCAGGTGGTGGGCACCGGGTCGGCGACCACCAGCAGCTCGAGCTTGTCGACACCGGCGGAGGCTTCGGGGATGCGGGTGACGGTGTTGCCGCCGTGGCCCATGACGACCATCGCCTTCAGGTTGTCCTTCTGGGACACCTGGTCCTTGGGCAGCAGCGTGGCATCGAACCAGCGTGTCGAAGGGATGCCCGGCGTATTCATCATCTTGACGGTCTTGCCGTCCGCTCCGGGAATGGTATCGAAGCGAGCCTCCATCCAGGCAAAATCGACCTCCCAGACGCGACACCAGTGCTTCCACGCACCCTCCGCCAGGCCGTAGTAGAGCGGCAGCGTCACGATATCGAGACCAAGATCGGTGGCGCCTTGCACGTTGGTGTGACCACGGAAGATATTGGCCCCGGTGCCGAACTTGCCGACATTGCCGGTGGCCAACAGGGCAATGCAAAACGCGCGCACGTTGGCGGTTCCGACCGTGTGCTGGGTCGCACCCATACACCAGATCAGCGTTGCTGGTTTCTCGGTCGCGAACATCTTGGCGACCCGCTCGAGTTGCGCACCGGGCACGCCCGACACGCGCTCGACCTCGTCCGGCGTCCACTTGTCGATCTCCTTGCGGACATCGTCCATGCCGTAGACGCGCTGCTTGATAAACTCCTTGTCCTCCCAGCCGTTCTTGAAGACGTGCCAGAGCAGGCCGTAGATGACCGGGATGTCCGTGCCGGAGCGAATGCGCACATACTCGGTGGCATGCGCGGCCGTTCGGGTCAGCCGCGGGTCAATGACGATCATGTTCGCCCGATTGAGCTCCTTGCCTTCCAGCACGTGCTGGAGTGACACGGGGTGCGCTTCAGCCGGATTGCCACCCATGATGACCATGGTCTTGGCGTTGCGAATATCGTTGTAGCTGTTCGTCATCGCGCCATAGCCCCAGGTGTTGGCTACGCCGGCGACGGTGGTGGAGTGACAGATGCGCGCTTGATGGTCGGAGTTGTTGGTGCCCCAGAAGGCGGCGAACTTGCGATTAAGGTAGGCGAACTCATTGGTGAATTTGGCGGAACCGAGCCAATAGACGGAATCGGGGCCCGACTTTTCCCGGATCGCCATCAGCTTGTCGCCGATTTCATTGATGGCCGTGTCCCAGGATATGCGTTGCCATTGCCCGCCAACGATCTTCATGGGGTAGCGCAGGCGCCGATCACCATGGGCGATCTCGCGCGTGGCGGCGCCTTTGGCGCAGTGTGAGCCGCGATTGATGGGACTATTCCAGCCGGGTTCCTGCCCGACCCAGACGCCGTTGTCGACTTCGGCCATCACCGTGCAGCCGACCGAACAGTGCGTGCACAAATTCTGCCGGATGATGCCTTTGGCGGGCGCCGGCCCGGCGCTGGCCGCCTCGGCTTTGCGGATGCTGCCGAGCGGCAGGGCACCCAGGGCCGCCAGACCGCCGGCCGCGAGGCCCGAGCGACGCAGGAAGCTGCGACGGTCCAGCTCGCCGCCGGCTTGACTTGCAAGTGCCGCGACCAGGTTGCCGCGACGTGCTTGGCGTTCGCTTTTCTTGATCAGCACAGCTGGGCTCCCTAGCGCTTGGTTGGATACCTGTTGACGCGGTAGAACGCTTTCACGTGCTCGGTTTCCCGATAACGCGACTTGCGTTTTTCCTCGTTGTTCTCACTGTCCGCCAGGGCGGGGGTTGCAAGCGATCCGCTTGCCGCAGCCAGGCCCGCGCCGCCGCCTATGATGCGCAGGACGTCACGACGCCCCACCTTAGGGCCGATCTTGGGCTCGCCCGTTTTCATGACTGCCTCCTCCTTCGACAACTGCAGTGCGCCTTAGCGCGGAAGCCCGAAGGCCTCAGTTTCGATTGCGATAAAGGTGCGACCGAGCGACCCGACCGCGGCGTAAAACTCAGCCCTTGGCGAGCGCTCCAGATCGGCGAAAAAGCGACCGATCCAGGGCGCCAGGTGCTTTTCGAACAATTCCTGATCGGCCCCAGCCGCGGCCGCAATGCTGTTTGCCGCCAGCGCGGCCATGATCTCGCACAAGATGGCGGCATGGTCTTCGGGCTCGGGCTGGCCCACCGCCGCGGCGATGCCGAGGCGGTGGAGATCGCCGCGCAACCGTGCCAGCGGACGCTCGTATAAAAAGCCGGTGAGGTAATAGGAGGCATAGGGAAGGAGCTCGCCGCGACCCAGGCCGATGAACAGGTCGAAGTATTCCCGCCCGACACGCTCGTGATCCGTGTGCTGGGCCGCCTCACCAAGGGCAGCGTGCGCAAGTCCGAGCGGACTAGGATCGCCGCGCAATCCGCAGAGCCGCTTCAACAGCGGCCCGTCCGGGCTGGAGCCAAGCAGGGTCGCCAGAAGTGCGTATTCCTGGCCGCGGGCAATATCGACCGCATCGCGGCCTTCCCCATTGACGTCGCCAAAAAGGTCAGGGCGCAAGAGGGCGCGGGCGATGCCGGTCGCCTGTTCCACGGAAAGCACGCGCTCTGCGGGAATGCGCTCCCAGTTTGAAACCGAAGGCTGAGAGATGCCAAGACGGCGCGCAAGTTCACCTATGCCGCCCGCGGCCCGAATGGCTTCCTGTAAACCATGGTCCCGCATGTGCCTCATAGTTAGGCGCGTGGTGCCTCGGAATTGGAACAGTTCCAAACCTTAATGCTAGTCACGCGCGAGCGTCAATAGCGAGAGGCTATGGGCAAGTGACCCCTAGGAGCATCCTATGAGCACTTAACATAGCTGAAGACTATGGGACGCCGTTTTACTTGGGGAGCGCGCGACCATGGCCGCGTCGACTGGGAAGGCGGCCATCGTCTGCTGTGGGTTGGGGATGCTGCGTTGCAGCGAGATCGACTTTTTGTTGATCCTCTACTGCGTCGCTCCGCCGGCAAACGTCTTGGTTTCTTTCTGGTATACCATGGAGTTGGCCGTCATCTTGGCGGTCATCTGGGGGGCAGGGTGGCGCAACGCTGCCCAGGCTCGAGCCGGCCCGCTGCGCGGGCGGGGCCGGCGGACTAAGACCCTGCCCCAGCGCCTGCGAGACGAGGCGGCCGACGTCATCGGTTGGCGCCAGTGGCCCGAAGCCTGGAATGGATGTTGGATCGGTAAAATCCCATTGGTTCTCGGCAATGCCGATGAAATCACGAATGGCGGGATCGACCGTCCAGGCGCGGCGCAGCGCCGCCTTGGTCAACTCCGCCGGCACGCCGGCCGCCAAAAAAGCCCGAATGTCACTGCCTGACGTAATGGTGTCGATGTCGGGCAGCGCCGGTAGTTCTGGTGCCGGTTGCGGCGGCGGGCGGCCATCGCCAGCCGCGCCCGGCGCGGCCTCTTCGCTCGCGTGCCGCATCCGGGGTGGGATTGGGTGGCTCCTCGGCCGTCTCGGGCCGGTGCAGCTCGTCCCGTTTCAAGCGCGACCAGCGCGTCAAGAATGTCTCGGACCTGTTCAAGGCTGGTCCTCCCCGGAGCCTCGCCGGCGCGCCGGTGCCTCGGTCTGGGGCCGATCGCGGTGACGTTTGTAGAACGGGCGTTCGACGTGATGTTCGGCGACAAAGGCCTCGACCATCTCGACGACGGCGGCCGGCATCGGCACGGTCTCGACCAGATCGTTGCCCGCCTCCGTGAAGGCCTCCCCCTCCGCCGGATCGGCGGTGACCGCCAGCACCTGGTAGGGCGGTTCTTGCTCCTGCTGCCGCAGCACCACCCACAGCAGCGGTGCTGTGGAATTGAGGTTCATTAAATAGTTGGCCGTCTCCGTGCGATAAAGGTCGATGCTGGCGCTGCCGGCGTAGAATGTTGCCGTGTCGGCATCTTGAGCCAGCAGGGTCCAAGGTGCTGCCACAGGAACGCCGGTGAGAATGCTCACCGGGCGCCAGACGAAGTCGAGCCAAGGGCTGGTCGCCCGGTGGCGTTCGACGACCACTCCCACGGGATAACTGAGCAATGCCGTCGTGTTCAACTCACTGCCTCTAGCTGCCGGATCGGAAGCCCGGTGATGAGATTTTGCGGCTTCAAGCGCAAAACCTTGTCGTCCGTCATTGCGGCCATCAGATAGACCGGCTCACCTGTGACCTTCTCGAGCATCACTGAGGGGTCCATGAAGCTCAACTGGTAGAGCCCGACCACCCTAGCCCGCAGCGCCTCGTCGAGATCCTCGCCCTGCCACAGCTTATCGCAGAGGCGCGTGGCTTCTTGATCAAGACCCACATACCAGCTGAAGGTGGCATCCTGCAACTCGAGCAGCGGCTCGACCTTCACCGCCAGGCCGAGCAAATGTCCAATCCAGCGCCTGGTTACCTCGGCGAGGGCGTCGAGCCCGCGCCGGCCGGCGCTCAGATCCAGGGCGAGATCGAAGACGTCGCTCCGTTGCCAATAGCCTTGCGCATTCTCATCGCTGAGGACATCGATCTCGGCTGCGCTCGGCAAGCCCAGCATTGAGACCAGGGGTGAAAGGGGTCTTTGGCCAAGGCCGGAAATGGTTTCTTCATCCGCAGCGATGAGCGCGCCGCCGTGCAAGGTCATCTTTTGCGGCCGGAAATACAACTCCGCAGCACGCAGCAGGAACGCATCATCGCTGCCGTCAAGAATGTTGCGCAAGATGACCTGCACCATCTGGTTGAGGAACAGGTGGGGGAATTTGCGGTTGCGCCGGACGATGTCGAGATAAGCGGCTTCCAAAGTCGGGTGCCGCATCAGCTGCTCGCGAAAGGCCAGCATGACCTCCCAGTTCTCGCGCCCGTCGGCGTCGGCGATGGCAGCAATTTGCGCGCGCGGGACCGCTTGTCGCGGCCGGGCGAGCAGCGCGGCATGCAGCGCCCGCTCGGCCGCACAGGCGCCGGCGGGCGGTGCCAGTTCGGGGCGGGCCAGATACGCCTTGAGAAATTCATCCGTCAGGCGTAGCCCGCCGCCGGGGTCGCGGTCGAGCAAGTGGTGGCCGCAGGATAACCAAAAGTCGCCGCTCACCTGTGCTCTCCTTTGCCGATCGTCAGCAGGTCGACGTCGTCGATGACCTCTTCCTCGCCGACGACCTCGAGAAAGGCATAAGCGCTGATCGGCTTCGGCCCGATGCTGGGCGTCAATGTGCGAAACGCTTCGCGGATGGCCCCGTCCTCCAAGCGGCGCGAGACCGCGGCCAGCATGCCTTTGGGATGATCGCTGAGGCTGGCGGCAAAAGCGATCTCCTCGGCGGCAGCCGGTCGCGCCGTGGCAAGATCAGGGGCGCCGAAGCTGTCGACCAGCTGTTGGGCCAACCGCTCGACGGCGCCGGCGCGGTCTTGCTCGCTGGCCTCGACCACCTGCACGAGGGTCGACCAGCCGAGCGTTTCGATGCCAAGAAAACCCGATCGGAAGGCCACTCGCGCTTTGCCTTCGAGCTTGGCGACGTCAACATGAGCGAAGGCAAAGGCTCCCGAAACCGCCCATTCACCGGGCTCGGCGGCCCGCTCGAACACGAAAGCGTCGGAGGGGTCCAAGCGAATTGTGCGCAGCAGCTTCACCGGCGCGGGCCTCCGGTTGCCGGGTCGAGCCAGGACGGGACGGCAAGGGCGGCGCGGAGGCTGTGCCGGTCCGCGGCCTTCTGTCCACGCCACGTGAGCAACAAGTCGCCGTTGCTGTCCAAGGCCGGCAACGCTCCCTTTGGCAGCGTGAGGTGATCAACATACGATCGTGTCACGCTGGCGAACTCGTTGGCGCGCCAGGCATCGATGGCCACCATCAGGTGGCGCGCAAAGCTCTCGAGCAGCCGCTCCGAACCCGCATCTTCGAAACCCTCCTGGTCCAAAGCGGCGACCAGTGGGAAGAGGCCGGCCTCACGCTCACCCAGGCCGATGGTGCGGATCGAGGCGCCGAACACCAACCAGCCCGGCGGCTCGGTCTCGGGGGCGTCGGCGGGCCAGGCCAGGCGCCCCCCGCCGATCAACCCACCGTCGACATGGACGGCGTCGGGCCAGGTAAACGTGATCGGCCGTTCCGGTGGTGCTTGCGCCACCAAAGCATCGCGCAGGGCGACCATCCCCGCATAAAATGCGCATCGGGCCCGAGCGAGCGGCTCCTCCGGCTCCAGCACGACGGCAAATTCGGCAAGGTCAAAGCGTCCGACGTGCACCAGCGTGCCGGCCCCCGCCTCGGTGGCGATGGCTTGGGCGTGCGCCAAGGCGTCACCCACCTCCCGCAGCCGCACGAGTTGGAAAGGCGGCGGCAGGTCGAAGGACCGCGTGGGCGATGTGCGGGTCCGGCTAGGCATCTTGACCGAGACTGTTGAGCGAGCCGTCGGGCGGCGATTAGCGATTTCTCTCGGGCACGATTATAGTCCGTCACGGCCCCGACCAACAGCCTACCGCTCAAGGCTTGAGCAGCCATGACCAACAACTCCCGGTCCATGCCCGATCCCGGCAGCATCGTGATCTGCTCGTGTGAAGACACCATGCCGCTCGATCGAAAAGCCGTCGGTCGCGGCTGTCGCGGCGCCACCGTGGCGACCGCACGCAATCTATGCCGCAGCGAGATCGCGCTGGCCCGCAGCATGGCCGGTGGCGCGGGTCCCTTGACCATCGCCTGCACACAAGAAGCCCCTCTCTTCGAGGAAGTGGCGGCCGAGGTCGGCCGTGCAGCGCCGATCATCTATGCCAATGTGCGCGAAACGGCGGGCTGGTCACGTGAAGCCTCCGCGGCCGGACCCAAAATGGCGGCGCTCATAGCCGCAGCCGCCGAACCCATGCCCCCAGTGCCCCTGATCGATGTTGAGAGCGAGGGGGTGATTCTGATTTATGGCAGCGATGAGCGCGCCATCGAAGCCGCAGATCTTCTGAAGGACCACCTCGACGTCACCGTCCTCATCAGGCCGCCGGCGGACGTCAGCGCGGTTCATCATCCCGAGTTTCCGATCGTGCGCGGGAGCATCCGGGCGGCCAGCGGGCACCTCGGGGCCTTCGCACTGACGGTCGACGACTTCGCGCAGCCGCTCCCGTCCTCGCGCGGCAAGCTTGTCTTCGGGCCAGCGCGCGACGGCGCAAAATCCACGTGCGATATTGTGCTCGATCTCGCCGGCACGGCGCCACTGTTTCCCGCAGCTGACCTGCGCGATGGCTACCTTCGCGTCGATGCCAATGACCCCGCCGCCGTGCTCAAAGCGGTGCTGCGCGCCCGCGATCTCAGCGGCACCTTTGAGAAGCCGCGCTACATCGACTTTACGCCAGAGCTGTGCGCGCACGCGCGCTCACGTATCGTCGGTTGCCGCCGATGCCTTGATCTCTGTCCGACGGGAGCCATCGCTCCCGCCGGTAATCATGTGCTGATCGACACCATGGTTTGCGCGGGCTGCGGCCAATGCGCGGCCGTGTGTCCGACCGGGGCCGCAGCCTACGCATTGCCTCCAGCCGATGCCTTCATGCGCAAGCTGCGGACGCTGCTATTGAGCTATCGCGAAGCTGGTGGCGAGCGCGCGGTCTTACTGTTGCACGACAACGCCCACGGCACGCCCTTGATCAGTGCTCTGGCGCACTGCGGCGACGGGCTTGCCGCCAATGTCCTTCCTGTCGCCGTCAACGAGGTGACCCAAGTCGGCCTGGAGGCCGTGGCGGCGGCCTTCGCCTATGGCGCATCGGCCGTGCGCTTTTTGTTGCGCGCGCGGCCGGCCCATGATGTCAGCGGATTGAGGGGCACGATCGCATTGGCAGAGGTCATCCTCGACGGCCTCGGCTTCGGTGAGGCTGCCGTGGCGACGATCGAGACGGACGATCCAGACGCGCTGGATGGCGCCTTGCGCGCGCTTCTGCCGGCGCCACGGGCAGCGCCTCCCGCCAGCTTCATGCCCGCCGGTGGTAAGCGCAGCGTGTTGCGCTGGGCGCTGGGCGAGCTCCAACGCGTGGCCCCGACCCCGGTTGACGTGATCCCGCTGCCCGAGCGGGCGCCGTTCGGATCGCTGGAGATCGAGGTTAACGGCTGCACACTCTGCCTTGCCTGCGTGTCGGCCTGCCCGACCGGGGCGTTGTCGGACGATCCCGAGCGGCCCACGTTGCGCTTTGCCGAAGATGCCTGCGTGCAGTGCGGCCTGTGCAAGGCGACCTGTCCAGAAAAAGTGATCTCGCTCAAGCCGCAGCTCGATTTCCGTGCCGCTACGGCCTCTGCGCGGGTCCTGAAGCAAGAGCCTCCATTCTGCTGTATCCGCTGCGGCAAGCCGTTTGGTGTGAAGAGCACGATTGAGAGAGTGGCGGCCAAGCTCGAAGGCAAGCATTGGATGTACACAGACGTGCCCCGGCGCCTGGAGGTGGTCAAGATGTGCGACGACTGCCGGGTTGCGGTCGTCTCCGAGCAGGACTTTGACCCCTACGGTGCGCCGCCGCGCACACGCGTGCGTACCACCGAGGATTACCTGCGCGAGCGTGAAGAAAGCGGGCAAAAAAGCAAGGCCTGAGGGGCTCAGCGCCGCCGACAGAGGCTGGCGCCAAGCGAGCGTGCCTTAGTCTTTGGTGGCCTTTTCAAGAAACTGCATGAGTTCGAGCCGGTCCTGTGCGCCGACGCGCTGCTCGGGCATTTTGCTGCCGGGAGTGTAGGTCGCCGGTCCGAGTTCGAACAGCTTGGAGAGGGTCTCGGGCGTCCAGACGATGTCGAGCTTTTTCAGCGCCGGCGAAAAGTCGTAACCCGGCACAGTTGCAATTCTGCGGCCGAAGATGCCGGCCAGCGTCGGCCCGGCGCGCGGTCCGTCTTGCGCTCGCAGCGTGTGGCATGCCACGCAGGCGCGAAAGACCTGCGCGCCCGGCTCGGCCTCGAACGCAGCCAACGGATCAGCCGGGGCCCCCAGGGCCACTTCGCCGGCCTGCTCGCCCGTTTGAGTGTCCCAGCGCCGGATCACGCGATCGCCGCCGCCGGTCAGCAAACCGCGATTGTCGGGAAGAAAAGCGGCGGACCACGCC
Source organism: uncultured Alphaproteobacteria bacterium (assembly GCA_963820375.1). Lineage (GTDB taxonomy): Bacteria > Pseudomonadota > Alphaproteobacteria > Rhizobiales > Hyphomicrobiaceae > AWTP1-13. The sequence continues at coordinate 120,028 of CAWFZX010000031.1, forward strand.
GGCAGCCCCGGGCCGACCAGGGTGCGCTCGACCTTGCGGTTGTCGTGTCCGATGATCGCCACGGCGCCGCGAATGCTCGAGGCGGCGATCTGCTTGCCATCGGCCGAAATGGCCAGGGCAATGAGCGGGGCGGCAGCCGCGTCGAGCTCGGCCTCCAGGTCACCGGCTGCCGACAGGAAGAACACCTTACCGGTGGCGCCGGCGGCGATAAGGTCACCGGCCTCGGCCACCACGACGGCATTCAAAGGCGCAGGCAAGGTGGTGATCCTGGCAGCGTCCGTGCCGGCGAGCGGCCAAATTCGCAAAGTCTGGTCGTAGCTGACGGTGACGACGGCGCCGCCATCCTTCGTGAAGGCGACACCGTTGACGTGCTGGCGGTGTCCTTCCAGCGTCCGCGTTGTGCCGCCGGCCAACGGCCAAAGGCGCGCCGTATTGTCCCAACTGGCCGACGCCAGCGTCTTGCCGTCGGGGGAAAGGGCAAGCGCCACGATTGGCGCGCTATGGCCCACCAGCACCGTCACCGGTTGGTCTTGGCCGCGCTGCCAGATGGCGATGCGGGCATCTTCGCCGCCGGTTGCGATCCGCTCGCGCCCCAACCAAGCCACGGCGTTGAGGGCGCCGTCGTGAAACCTCAGGACTTTTTCAGCCGTGCCGGTGCCCAGCGACCAGATGATTGCCGTGGCATCGAAGCTGGCCGAGGCGAGCTGCGCGCCGTCCGCAGAGAGAGCGAGCGCGCGCACCGGACCGCCGTGGCCGCGCAGCTGGGCTTGGGCGGGAAGGACCGTCCAAACCCAGGCCAGGAGGAGCAAAAGCAGACTAAAGAAGCGTCGTCGCGACATCGGCACCACTTTGCGAGCTCGGCCTGCAGGCTAAGACGCTCCCACCAACCCCCGCAAGCGGCAGCGCTTGCGCGCCGGGGCAACCGGCGTATCGACCCAGGGGTAGAGGCGTCGAAGTCCCCGGAGCGCCGGGACTTGGGGCGCAAAGAGCCGATCGGCAAACGGCTTGGGATCCGCAAGTGCAGCGGAACTCGGTGGGCTGGCGCATGCGGCAGGTCGGACCGCCACGCCTGCCGGGCTGGCCCACGCTGCCGGACTGGTGGGGGGCCGGGCTGGGACATGGGGGGCGCGGCGATGCCCGCAATGGGTGCCACCGGCGCGGAGCGCCTGCGCGACATCGGGCTGGCCCGGGCTGCCTCGGGGGTGGCCGGGCCTGGCCATGGGTTTTGCCACCGACCATAGGAGCGGCCAGGCTCACGCTGATGGCCCATGACCGGTCGCGCGCGGGTGCCTGTCACGTCTGACCCATGCAGGCAAGGCTCGTCCCCAGGGCAAGCGCTTTGCCAGGAGGTGCCGCTGGCGTCATGGCGCGCAAGTGTGGCAATCACGTTTCACTCATTTGTGCTGATTCGGTCCCCTGCCATTCGCCTGATGCAGAGGCCGCGACGTTGTGAAAAATGGGACCGGTTCCACCCTTGCGAGAGGTGTTGAAGGCAGATGAAGGCGGTCGTTCTCGGGCTCGGTGTCGTCATCCTGCCCTTGGCAGGGGCGTTAGCCGAGGACCCGCCTGCCAAGGGCATTCAAGACAACTCGTTCCTGATCGAGGAGGCCTTCAACCAGGAAGCAGGCCAGGTTCAGCACATCACCAATTTGCGCCGCCAGGGACAGCAGTGGCAATTCAGCTTCAGCCAGGAATGGCCGGTCTACAGTCAGACTCACCAGGTCTCCTACAGCGTGCCATACAACTTCGGCACGGTCCGGGGCGTTGGCGAAGTGACGCTGAACTACCGCTATCAGCTCCAGACCGAGACCAGCCTTCGCCCAGCTATTGCGCCACGCGTCAGCCTGGTCTTGCCGTCCAACCATTCGCTCGACGGCATCGGCGAGGGTTCGTTCGGCTACGAGCTGATGCTGCCCGTAAGTAAGATTGTCACCGACCGCATCACGTTGAACTTCAATGCAGGGCTTAGGTCGATGTTCGACGTTGCCGGCCACCAGCCAACAATTTACAGGCTGGGCGGCAGCGCCATCTACGCGGTCACCCGCGATACCAATTTTTTGCTGGAAACGATTGGCGATTGGGTCGAGACCGTGGATACCATGGGCCGCTTGCAACGCGATTTCGAACTGACGCTGCTGCCGGGCGTCAGGCACGCGTTTAACTTCGCCGATGATGCCCAGCTGGTCGTCGGCGCCGGGGTACCGATTGTTTTTGCCAACGGTGCCGTCGATGCCGGAGCGTTCTTCTATTTATCGTTCGAACATAAGTTCAAGCCTTGAGGGACTGCCTCTTCGAGGCGTCCAGGGCGCAAAGCCGCAACAGCCGGTGCGCCCGAGAAACAGCATTCCCGAGAAACAGCATCGATGTGCGGGCAGGTGTGTCAGCCGGCACGACCAACCTGCGGCGGCCGATTTGATGGCAAGAATTTTGCGCCCGACCTTGGCCACCCCATGTGGATTGAGTGGAGAGCCGTCCGCAGCAGCGATCGGTCCCGCACGCCAGACCCCGCGAGGTGAAGCATGCGCATCCCCGTCATTGAGCAGGCCAAGATTCAAGCTCAGGTCTTGGTTCCTCTGATCAAGGCCCTGCAGGCAGAGTTGGGTGAGGAGCGCGCCAATGCGCTTGTCCGCAGGGCGCTTGGCGACATTTATCGCCGCTACGGAGAAGAATTTTGGCGCGCGAAGCGGGATCGGAATTTGGGGGAGATCATGGCCTCGGCCTTTGCCACGTTCGCGCGTGGGGATGCCCTTGACTATCGCGTGCGCGCGCAATCACCTGATGCCTTCGACATCGACGTCACCGGATGCCGGTACGCCGAGTTCTACGCTGAGCTGGGTGAACCGGAACTTGGCTTCCTGCTGGTCTGTAGTGCGGACTTCGCCCTGGCGGAGGGCTTCGGTGCCGATATCAAGCTCACGCGGACACAAACCATTATGCAAGGTGCGAGCCACTGCGATTTTCGCTACCAGCGGCAGCGCAAGACTGAGGACTAGTGCTGCGCCTGCCGCGCCCGCAGGCGCGATGCAACGGCTGGCTTGTGCCCGGCCAACGCCAGCGCCAGGGCAGAACACTGTGGGCCCTGCTGTCAGAAGCCGCCGCACTTCTGTGCCAGTCGCAAGTAGAGGCCGTTTGCTTCTGCCCGTCGAGGCTTTGCGCATTGCCGCGCAGCGCGTCGCAATGATCTGCCCAAGGATTTGACCGGGGCGGCGCGCTCGGCCCCAACCCTTGTCGTCAGCCCACGCCGGCATCGCCAGCTTGCGTGGCGGCATCAATGCGGCGATAGGGCGCAAGGGCGCCTTTCAGCATCACCGCCCCCGACGCTGCGCGCCCCGCAGGGGGCACGCTTCGCGGCCGCCTCCACCTAAAGCCTTGCGCGGGCTGGCTGAAAGGCGTCGCGGCAAGGCATGACGGGCCCTGGCAGCGCGGTCGCTGGCAGCGGCGGCGGTGGATTTGATAAAGCTCGGCGGGACGTCTAGCCTTTGTCGACGCGATTGTTGAACGCGCGACCGGCAAGGGACTAGTGCATGGCCGAACCCTTTGTTCGCGGCTCGTCCGAGACCGGCGATGCGCTCCTGCTTACTCCCGGTCCCCTGACGACCTCGCGCAGCGTCAAGGCGGCGATGCTGCACGACTGGGGCTCACGCGATGCGACCTTCCTGGCGTTAAACAAAGAAGTGGTCGAGCGCCTGCCCGAAATCGTCAATGCCCAGGGCACGCACGTCGCCGTGCCGATGCAGGGCTCCGGCACATTCGCCGTCGAAGCCATGCTGACCACCTTCTTGCCGCGAAGCGGCAAGGTGCTGCTTGTCATCAATGGTGCCTATGGGCAACGCGCACGGCGGATCTGTGAGATCGCCGGCAGGAGCCATGCGGTCTACGCGACGGCCGAAGATACGCCCCCCGACATCGAAGAAATCGATAGGATGCTGCGCGCCGATCCACACCTTACCCATATCTTCGCGGTGCAGTGCGAGACCACCAGCGGCATCTTCAACCCCATTGAGGAGATCGCCAGCCTGGTGGCCAAGCGCGGCCGCCGGCTGCTGATCGATGCCATGAGCGCCTTTGGCGCGCTGCCGCTGGATGCAAGGCGTACGTCCTTCGATGCGCTCGCGGCCTCCTCCAACAAGTGCATCGAGGGTGTGCCAGGCCTGGGCTTTGTCATCTGCCGCGAGCCGGCCCTGGCCGAGAGCCAGGGCAATGCCACCACGCTAGTGCTTGACCTGCATGACCAGTGGCAGAACTTGGCGAAAACCGGGCAATACCGCTTCACGCCGCCAATCCACGTCCTTGTCGCATTCCATCAGGCTTTGCAGGAATTTTGGGCGGAAGGCGGTCAAGCGGGCCGCGGCCGGCGCTATGCCGAGAACTGTCGCGTCCTGATCGAGGGCATGCGCGCGCTTGGCTTCCGCACGCTGCTGTCTGACCGGTTGCAGGCACCCATCATTGTCACATTCCATATGCCGAAGCATGCAAAGTTCGTCTTCCAAAGCTTCTATGACAAGCTCAAGGATCGGGGTTACGTGATTTATCCGGGCAAGCTCACCGTTGCCGACAGTTTCCGGATCGGCTGCATCGGCAGGCTCAATGCCGAGCACATGCGCGGCGCGCTCGCCGCCATCCGCGAGGTACTCGACGAGCTCGGCGTGGCCAGCGTCGGTTCGAGCCAATGTGGGGGGGAGGCGTGACCACGAGCCGGCCCGAGGGCAAGGTGGCCTGCAACGGACGCAGCTACGCAATACCGAAGGCGCCAACGGTCGTCCTCTGCCTTGATGGGTCCGAGCCCGGCTATATCGAGAAAACCATTGCTGCCGGGCGTGCCCCAACCTTCGCCCGTTTCATGCAACACGGCGCCAACCTAGAGGCCGATAGCGTCATCCCAAGCTTCACTAACCCCAACAATCTTTCCATCATCACGGGCAGACCGCCCGCCGTGCACGGTATCGCCGGCAATTTCTTCTTTGATCGGGCGACCGGCTCGGAAGTGATGATGAACGACCCGAAATTCTTGCGCGCGCCGACGATCCTCAAGGCCTTCCATGACGCCGGCTGCAAGGTCGCCATGGTGACCGCAAAGGACAAGCTGCGCCTGTTGCTGTCGCACGGGTTGGACTACGCCCAAGGGCGAGCCATCGCCTTCTCGGCAGAGCGTGCCGACCAGGCCAGCCGCCAGCACAACGGCATCGACGACCTGCTGCGCTTTGTCGGCCGGCCGCTGCCGGAGACCTATTCAGCGGATTTGTCGGAGTTCGTGTTCGCGGCGGGCGTCCGGCTGCTGGCAGCACATCGCCCCGACCTCATGTACCTTTCCACCACGGATTACATCCAGCACAAGGCCGGCCCGGGCACAGCGCTGGCCAACGATTTTTACGCCATGATCGACGGTTATCTGGCCGAACTCGACAAGCAAGGCGCCATCATCTTGGCCACGGCCGATCACGGCATGAACGATAAGCACACGCCCGACGGGGCACCCGATGTCATCTACCTCAAAACGCTGTTCGACGCCTGGATCGGCCGGGACCAGGCGCGCGTCATCCTGCCCATCACCGACCCCTACGTCGTGCATCACGGTGCGCTCGGCTCCTTTGCTACCGTACATGTGCCTGATACAGCCGATCGGGGCGAGCTCATTGAAAAACTCGCGGCGATCGCCGGCATCGAGTTCGCCCTGACCGGCGAGGAGGCGTGTCGCCGCTTCGAGCTGCCGAGCGACCGCATTGGCGATATTGTCGTCCTTTCCGGCCGCCACAAAGTGCTCGGCAGCGCGCCGCAGCTGCACGACCTGTCGGGTCTCGACGAGCCGCTGCGCTCGCATGGCGGTATGACCGAGCAGCGCGTGCCGATGATTTGTAACCGGCGGGTCTCAATTCCTGGCGCTCGACGATTGCGCAACTTCGATGCCTTCGACGTTGCCTGCAACAGCGTGGGCTAGAGCGAGCGAGCGGATCAGGGGTTAGCCGTCATGCAGGAGCGAATTGCGACGCCGAAACTGCCGATCAAGGCGCATGAGCCGATGCGGATCGCCGGCAAACTGGTTGATGCCGACGAACGCATCGAGGTGCGCAATCCTTACACGGGGAGCCTCGTCGCCACTGTGCCAGCGGCCAACCCGGCGCAGGTTGCGGAAGCTTTCAAGATCGGGCACGCCTACAAGGCCAAGCTCACGCGCTACGAACGACAGAAAATCCTGCTGCGGACCGCCGAGATTTTGGCGCAACGCCGCGACGAACTCGCAGTGCTGATGACCATGGAGTCCGGCCTGTGCCTCAAGGATTCGCTATATGAGGTCGGCCGCGCTTGCGACGTTTACATGCTGGCCGGGCAGATGGCGATACGCGATGACAGCGAAATCTATGCCTGTGACATCACTCCCAACGGCAAGGCGCGACGCATTTACACTTCACGCATGCCCGTGCTGGGTTGCATCTCGGCGATCACGCCATTCAATCATCCCCTTAACATGATCAGCCACAAGATCGCCCCCGCGATCGCCACCAACAATCGTGTCGTGGCCAAGCCCACCGAACTGACACCGCTGACGGCACTGGTGCTGGCGGATGTGCTTTATGCAGCCGGCTTACCGCCGGAAATGCTGTCGATCGTCACCGGCAATCCACGCACCATGGGCGATGCAATGATCACCGATCCGCGGGCCGACATCGTCACCTTTACGGGTAGCGTCAAGGTCGGCAAATACATTGCCGACAAGGCCGGCTACAAGCGCCTCATTCTGGAACTGGGGGGCAACGATCCATTGATCGTCATGGCGGACGCCGAGCTTGACGCTGCGGCCGAACTGGCGGTGCAGGGTGCGACCAAAAACTCGGGGCAGCGCTGCACTGCAGTCAAACGCGTCTTGGTGGTGGAGGAGATCGCCGACAAATTTGCCGAGCTGGTGTTGTTCAAGGCCCGCAAACTGAGGAGCGGGGACCCCATGGATCCGAACACGGATATTGGCACCGTGATCCACGAGCGCGCCGCCCGCCAGTTCGAGGACCGCGTTAATGACGCGGTGGCCAACGGTGCGAAGCTGTTGCTGGGCAACGATCGCAAAGGAGCGCTTTACCCGGCGACCGTCGTCGACCACGTGCCGCATACCTGCGCGCTGGTACGCGAGGAGACTTTCGGCCCGGTGCTCCCGATCATCCGTTGTCCGAACGACGTCGCGGCGGTGATCCGCATCGCCAACGCTACGCCTTATGGCCTGTCGTCGGGCGTATGCACCAACCAACTCGACTACATCACGCGCTTCATCAATGAGTTGGAGGTCGGCACCGTCAATGTCTGGGAGGTGCCTGGCTATCGCATCGAACTGAGCCCGTTCGGCGGTATCAAAAATTCGGGCCTCGGCTACAAGGAAGGCGTTTGGGAGGCCATGAAGAGCTACACCAACGTCAAAACGTACTCGCTGCCCTGGTCATCGTGATGCCCACCGGCCGCTCGCAAATGCAACTGGGAGGACCATTTGATGTTCGTGAAGCTTCTGAAGGCGGCCGGCGCAGGCGCGCTGCTCGCGAGCCTGTTCGTGACACCCACATGGGCGCAAAAAACCAAGCTCACCGTTTACACCGCACTCGAAAATGATCAGCTCGCCCCCTTCAAGGCCGAAATTGAGAAGGCGGTACCCGGCGTCGATATCGAATGGGTGCGCGATTCAACCGGCGTCATTACCGCGCGCTTTCTGGCCGAGAAGGATAACCCGAAGGCCGACATGATCATGGGGCTGGCGGCTTCGAGTTCTGTTGGCCTTCAAGAAGGCAGGGCTGCTCGAAGTCTATCAGCCAAAGGGTGTGGAGGCGCTACGCCCAGCCTTCCGCTCCCAGGACGGCAGCTGGACTGCGCACGATGCCTACGTGGGCATCATCTGCTTCAACACCGCGGAGGCGCAGAAGATCGGTGTGGCCGCGCCCAAATCCTGGAAGGATCTAACCGACAGCAAATACAAGGACAAGCTGGTGATGCCGCACCCGGCATCCTCTGGGACCGGCTACCTGACAGTTGCCGCCTGGTTGCAACTGATGGGCGAGGCGGAGGCCTGGAAGTTCATGGATGCACTGCACCAGAATATGGCCGTCTACACCCATTCTGGCAGCGCACCGTGTGTTCAGGCGGCGAAGGGGGAACGCGTGGCCGGCATCGCTCTCGACATGCGCGGAGCGCGGGAGAAAACGGCGGGTGCTCCGCTGGAGGTGATCGCTCCGGTCGAGGGGGTGGGTTGGGACATGGAAGCCTATGCCATCGTCAAGGGCAGCAAGAAGATCGACATCGCCAAGCAGGTCGCCGACTGGGCGGCCAGCAAGGCGGCCAATGAGCTTTACTCCAAATATTACGCCATTGTCGCGCATCCGGAGGTGAAGAACGTCCCCAAGAACTATCCGGCCGAGGCCGAGGCACGCATGGCGAAGATCGACTTCCAGAAGATGGCCGATGAGCGCGAGCGCGTGCTGATGGAGTGGTCGAAACGCTACGAAGCAAAGGCGGCGCCAAAAAACTGACGTCCCCCTTCGCCGGATAATGTCCATGATCGCAAGCGTCGACCGCACCGCCGCAGCGCCAATAGCGGCGGCGCCCGAGACGCTGCCGCACCTGCGGGTTGTCGGCGTCAGCAAGGCGTTTGGCAGCCACAGCGTGCTTGACGGGGTTTCGCTTGATGTCGAGACCGGCAATTTGGTTTGTTTTCTCGGACCCTCCGGCTGCGGCAAGACTACGCTGCTGCGGGTGATCGCCGGCCTCGAGGTGCAGGATACCGGCAGCATCATGATTGCCGGTCGCGACGTGACAGGTCTGCCCCCGGCCCAGCGTGACTTCGGCATCGTCTTCCAGTCGTACGCGCTGTTTCCCAACCTGACGGTGGCGAGCAATGTCGGCTATGGCCTCGTCAACCGGCGTAAGGCGCGCGCCGAGGTGAAGGCGCGGGTGGCGGAACTCTTGAAGCTGGTCGGATTGACCGAACACGGCACGAAATATCCCACACAACTTTCCGGCGGCCAGCAGCAGCGCGTTGCGCTGGCGCGCGCGCTCGCCTCCTCACCATCCCTGCTGCTACTGGACGAACCGCTGTCTGCCCTCGACGCGCGGGTGCGCCTGCGCTTGCGCGACGAGATCAAGACCCTGCAACGTCGCCTAGGCGTCACCACAATCATGGTCACACACGACCAAGAAGAGGCGCTGGCAATGGCCGACCGCATCGTCGTGATGAACCGCGGCCGGGTTGAGCAAATCGGCGCCCCAAGCCGAGATTTACGGCCGACCGGCCACAGCCTTCGTCGCCGACTTCGTCGGCGAGATGAATATGTTTGATGCCACCGTGGTGGCGGCGGACCGCATTCGGGTGGGCGCACTTACGCTGGCGTGCGAGCATTTGCAGCAACGCGCGTTGGGAGAGCACGTGCGCCTGGGATTGCGACCAGAGGAGGTGCGCATTCGCGGACTAGGACCGGCGGCGCCAAACACGCTTTCGGTCAAGGTGGCGTTGCTGGACTTCCTCGGCGCCTTCTGGCGCGCCACGCTGCGCTCGCAGCAGGATCCAAAACTTGTGCTGCGTTCCGATTTTTCCATCAACGCCATGCGCGATCTCGATATCCGCCTCGGCCAGACGCTGACGGTGGCGTTGCCGCCGGAAACTTTGCGCGTTTTCGATGCCGACCCGCGGGCGCAGCCATGAGCACCGCCGCGGTAGGCATGGCCATGCCCCGGCGCCTCGTTAGCGAGGACGTCGTCATGCGTGCCGGCATCCTCGCGCTGTTGGCATTCCTGCTCATTTTTATTGCCTTGCCGCTGGCGACGCTGCTGTTGAAAAGCTTCCAGGACGGCAGCGGGCGCCTGGTTGGTCTTGCTAACTATGTGCGCTACTTCACGACGCCGACCCTTGTTGCTTCGCTGTGGAACAGCCTGGCGGTGGCAGTGCTGGCCACCGCCATCGTCGTGCCACTGGCATTCCTGTACGCTTACGGCCTGACGCGCACCTGCATGCCTGCCAAAGGCCTGCTTGTGGCCTTGGCCATGCTGCCATTGTTCGCACCATCGCTGCTGCCGGCCATCTCGCTGATCTACATCTTCGGCAACCAAGGCTTCCTCAAGGGATGGCTGTTGGGGGGGAGCATCTATGGTCCGTTCGGCATCGTCATAGCGCAGGTGTTTTATTGCTTCCCCCATGCCTTGCTGATCCTGATGACCGCTTTTTCCCTCGCCGACGGCCGCCTTTATGAGGCTGCAGCGGCCATGGGCACGCGGCGCTGGCGCGTATTCTGGACGGTAACGCTGCCGGGTGTGCGCTACGGCCTGATCTCGGCGGTGTTCGTTGTTTTCACGCTGGTCATTACGGATTTCGGCATCGCCAAGGTGATCGGCGGGCAGTTCAACGTGCTGGCAACCGATGCCTACAAGCAGGTGGTTGGACAACAGAACTTCGAGATGGGCGCCGTGGTAGGTTTTATCCTGCTGGCACCGGCCGTGATCGCCTTCGTTCTCGATCGACAGGTTCAGCATCGCCAGGTGGCCTTACTCTCCGCCCGCGCGGTGCCCTTTGAGCCGCGTCCGAACGCTAGCAAAGATTGGGCAATGCTGGGCTATTGTCTGCTGCTGGGGGGATTGATCGCCGCCGTGCTGGCCGTCGCCGTCTGGGGTTCGTTCGTTACCTACTGGCCATACAATCTTGCCCTTACGCTCAAGAACTATGACTTTGAGAACTTCGAGCCGAATGCCGCCGGGCCCTACTTCGCGTCGCTCAAGATGGCAGCACTGGCAGCGATTGGCGGCACCACCATCATCTTCTGCGGCGCCTACCTGATCGAGAAAGGCCGCGCTCTGCGCAACCTTCGCGCGATCGCGCAATTGCTCGCCATGCTGCCGATGGCAGTGCCCGGGCTGGTGTTGGGGCTGGGCTATGTGTTCTTCATCAATGCCCCGTGGAACCCGCTCGGCGTTCTGTACGGTAGCATCCTGCTGCTGGCCATCAACAGCATCGCCCACTTCTACACGACGGCCCACGTCACTGCCATGACGGCCTTGAAGCAAATCGACGGCGAGTTCGAGGCGGTCTCTGCCTCGCTGAAGGTACCGTTCTATACGACCTTTGCGCGCGTGACGGTGCCGATCTGCATGCCGGCTATTCTCGACATCGGCATCTATATGTTTGTCAACGCGCTGACCACCGTCTCGGCCGTGGTCTTCCTGTACGGTGCCTCCAGTAAACTGGCTTCGATCTCCATCGTGCACATGGATGAGGCTGGTGCCACCGCGGCTGCAGCCGCGATGGCGACGCTGATCGTTCTGACCGCGCTGGGCGTCAAGCTCTTGCACCTTTTGCTGGAACGCTACGTGTTTGCCAGATTGCAGGTTTGGCGCAAACGCTAGACTGGCACCGGCCGGCGACAGGTTCGCCGGCGATGGCGTGAACCGACGCAAATGTTCGAGTTCCAGCGTCGGCAGGCGCGCGGCCACGCTGCCGGCCAGCCGATCCCGCGAACAGGAAAAAAGCCAGCCGGCCCGCCACGCGGCGCTTCGACCCTTGCGCAGGACGCCCCACATTTTTGTGAGGAGGGGCCCGAGCTTTCCCGCTCACCGTCATTGGCTTGCCACTTGGCTGCCCCAGACCCTTAGGCTGCGATCGTCCTCGCCGCGAGCAGGCTGCCAGACATGAAGCCCACCGGTTTTGCCTTGGCATTTCAACTCTTGCTGCTCGCCGGCGGCGCGCTGGTGGGGGCAGGCCCGGGTGCTGCTCAAACCGACGCGGAGGTGGACGCCCTCACTCACCGAGCAGCGCAACTCTACCAGGTGCGCAACTACAGCGAAGCAATGCCGATCGCCCAGCAGGCGCTGGCGCTCGGGCAAGAGCGCTATGGTGGCGACGATGCGCGGTTGGGCGGGTTGCTCATCAATGTGGCTTTGCTGCATCAGCGGCTGGGCCGCCATGCCGAGGCAGAGCCGCTGTACTTGCGCGCCCTTTCGCTGCAGGAGCGGTCGCCAACTCCCGATCAGGCCGCGCTCGGCAGGATCCTCACGGACCTCGCTGGGCTGTATGCGCGTCAGCAGCGCTATGTCGAGGCCGAGCCGCTCTACAAGCGCTCCCTTAGCATCCTGGAGAAGGCATTGGGCCCCGAGCATGCGGATCTCACCGGCGCCCTCAACGGCCTTGCCAACCTCTACCGGACGCTAGGGCGCTTCGCCGAGGCCGAGCCGCTGTACACGCGCTCCCTTAGCATCCTGGAGAAGGCGCTGGGTCGCGAACACCCGGATCTGGCCGGCGCATTGGAAAGGCTGGCTGTCGTCTATGAGGCGCAAGGTCGCTACGTCGAGGCGGAACCGCTCTATCGACGTTTGCTTGCCGGCACGGAAAGCGCGCGGGGCTCGGACCACATGGACGTGCGTCCCTGGCTTGATCGACTGGCCTCTGGCCATGAACGGCAGCGCCGCTACACGGATGCCGAGCCGCTCTACCAGCGGGCGATTGCGATCACGGAGCGGGCGTTGGGTGCTGATGCCACTGAGCTCAGTCCGTGGCTCGACAAGCTCGCTCACGCCTATCACATGCAGGCGCGCTACCTCGATGCCGAGCCGATGCTGAGACGCACGCTTGCCATCATGGAAAAGACGCTAGGTTCCGAGCATCGAGACCTGCGTCGCCCGCTCGACAAGCTGGCGTGGAACCTTGAGGCGCAGCGGCGCTACGCCGAGGCCGAGGCGCTCATCCAGCGCCTGCTGGCGATTGCGGAAAAGGCACTGGGCCCCGACCATGCCGACCTGCGGGAGCCGCTTGGCAGGCTCGCTGCCATCTACGAGCAGCAACGCCGCTACGCCGCAGCCGAGCCGCTGCGCCAGCGCGCGCTCGCCATCGTCGAAAAGCAACGCGGCCCCGATCACCCCTCGATCAGGACTTCGCTGCAGGCCTTGGCATTTCTATACAAGCGCCAAGGGCGTTACCTCGAGGCCGAAGCGCTTTACAAACGCATCCTTGTTCTTACCGAGAAGGAGCCCGGTGGTGCCGACAACACATATGCACGCTCGACCCTCGCCGACCTGATCGAGGTGTATAACGGGCAGGCGCGGTACGCCGAGGCCGAACCGTTGATGCGTCGGGAGCTTGCCGCGGCCGAGCAGAGGTTCGCTGCCGAGCCGCAGGGTGTGATCAGCCGGACGGCACTGCATAGCGCCCTCAATCAGCTGGGTCGACTGCTCAGGGATACCAACCGACCGCTCGAAGCCGAGGCCTTGTTTCGCCGGGCGCTTGCGCACGATGAAACGCTCGACGAGCAGCACGTCTTCACGGACCTCGTCAATCTGGGCTGGGTGCTCCACGACACCAACCGGCTGGCCGAGGCCGAGCCGCTCTTGCGTCGCGCGCTGGCCCTGGCCCAGAGCTCCGGGCCCAACTATGAACAGGCAAGGGCCCTCAACAGTCTGGGCGCGCTGCTGGTCACCAGCAACCGGTTGGCCGAGGCCGAGACGCTCTTTCGCCGCGCGCTGCCCCTCTCGGAAGGCTTTGGCTATGACCCCCACATCGCCACCGCTCTCAGCAACCTGGCAGGACTACTCAAGGACAGCAACCGCCTGGCCGGAGGCCGAGGCGCTCTATCGCCGCGCGCTGGCCATTGACGAGAAGAGCTTTGGTCCCGAGCATCCCAACGTTGCGGTGCCGCTCAACAATCTGGCAACATTGCTGCAGCAGACAAAGCGGTCGACCGAAGCGGAGCCCCTCCTGCGCCGAGCGCTCGCCATCGGTGAGCAGACGCTCGGACCCGAACATCCCAAGGTCGCTCTCCGCCTGAGCAATTTAGCGGAGCTGCTCAGTGCCACGCAGCGCTTTGCCGAGGCCGAACGCCTCCTGCGCCGGGCGCTTGCCATCAATGAGAAAAGCTACGGCGCCGACCATCCCAGGGTCGCTGGCGACCTCAATGGCCTGGCGCGCTTGCTCAAGGACAGCCACGGCGTTGACGCAGCCGAGCCGTTGCTGCGCCGGGCGTTGGCTATCGACGAGCGGAGCTATGGCGCACACCATCCCCACGTCGCCAGAGACCTCCACAACTTGGCAGTGTTGCGGGCCGAGGCTGGCGATTGGGCGCAAGCCGAGATGCTGCTTGCGCGTGCCAGCCCGGTTTGGATCGGTCAGGCCGGCGCCCATACGGCCAGGGATGGCGACGATCTGAGGAAGGGGATGTTGCGGCAGAATACGGATGCCCTGCGCTTTCATGCGCTCGCCCTCAACCGTGCCGATGCCGCAAGCGCGGCCAAACGTGCGGCCGGCTTTGAGGTCGCGCAATGGGCCTTGCAGACCGATGCCGCCGAAGCGCTGGCGCAAATGGCCGCGCGCCTGGCCAAGGGCGAAGGCTCGCTCGTCGAATTGGCACGCCAGCGCCAGGATCTGGTTGCCCGGCGCCAGGGGGAGGACAAACGGCTGCTCGCCGCCGTTGCGCAGGCCGATGCGGCAACGGCTGCGGCGCTACGCACGACCATCATCAGCCTCGATCAAGACCTCGTGGCGATCGATGCTGAGCTTGCCGCAAAATTTCCAGAATATGCGAGCTTCGCCAATCCTAAACCGCTGGCAATCGCCGAGGTGCAGGCCCTGCTTGCCGCCGACGAGGCCCTCATCCTGTTCCTCGACGTGAAGCAGCTCGGCCGTCTGCCGGAGCAATCGATGGTTTGGGTGGTCACTAAAAAGGCCGCGACGTGGTATCGAACCCCCCTGGGCAGGCGCGCGCTGGCCGACAGCGTGCTGGCACTTCGCTGCGGCTTGGATGAAGCGCTGTGGAATGCCGTGGAGAGCGCGGATACCTGCCTCGCCATCCTAAAGAAGGTCCGCTCCGAAGCCGAGAGCGAAGGCCAATCGATCAATGTTTTGCCGTTTGATCTTGGGCGCGCGCACGAACTCTACCAGCTGTTGCTCGGGCCGGTGCAAGGCGTCATCCAGGGCAAACATCTGCTTATCGTGCCCTCGGGGGCATTGAGCAGCCTGCCTTTCAATGTGCTCGTAACCGAGCCGCCCAACGCGACCATGACGGGCGGGCTCGCCGACTATCGCCGCGCCGCCTGGCTGGGTCTTCGGCAACCGATCAGCATGCTGCCCTCGGTGGCAAGTCTGGCCGCGCTGCGCCGACATGCCAAAGGCTCAGCGGCACCCGATCCGTTCCTCGGCTACGGTGACCCGATACTGATCGGCCAACCCGGCTGCGGACAAATCAGCGTTCCCGAAACCTGCCCGGGCGAAAACAACCGCCTGGTCACAGCCAGGCAAAGCGGGACCAGGAGCGGCCAAGGCCCGGCAAGCATCGCCAATTACTTCCGTGAGGGTCAGGCCGATGTTGCCGCAGTACGCAAGCTCTGTCCTCTGCCAGACACCGCCCACGAGCTCAAATGCGTGGCGCGCAGTCTCGGCGCTGGCCCGCACGCGGTCGTGCTCGGCAAGGACATGACCGAAACTGCGGTCAAGGCTGCTGCGCTGAGCCAGTATCGTGTTCTGCATTTTGCCACGCATGGCCTGCTTGCGGGCGAGGTGGCGCTCCTCGGCCGTGGACGCGCCGAGCCTGCGCTGGTGCTGTCCCCGCCAGAACAGCCGACCGAGCAGGACGATGGCCTGCTCACAGCCTCGGAGGTGGCGGGACTGAAACTCGATGCCGATTGGGTGGTGCTGTCGGCCTGCAATACCGCTGGCGGAGAGGAGGTCGGTGCGGAAGCGCTGTCTGGTCTTGCGCGGGGGTTCCTTTATGCCGGCGCCCGCGCCCTTCTCGTCTCGCACTGGCCCGTCGAGTCCTATGCCGCGACCATGCTGACGAGCCGCACCTTCGCCGAGATGGGCAAATCCGGGTCGGTCGGCCGAGCAGAAGCGTTGCGGCGTGCCATGCTCGCGCTGCAAAGCGACGAAAAGCGCCCCTGGACCGCCCATCCCTCCGCATGGGCGCCGTTTGTGGTCGTCGGGGCCGGGGCGGCTGCTCCTGCGGCGCGAGCGACACCGCCCTTGAGGCTCAGCAAGTCGGCCAAGGTGCGAGCCGCAAAGGCAACGCCGAAACAGGCAGACGATTGGAATGTCCGCGCCTTCGAACCGCGGTAGCGTTAGGCCCGCGACACGGCGCGCAGCCACGATGGGTGCGGCCTGCCGCAGCCAGCAGTGCCAGACGATCCTGCTGCCTCACTTCGCGCCGGCGTCATCGAGCATTGTCTGCACAACTTCCAGCAACATGCTCTCGGTGGTCGGGCTCAGCGCAAAATATTCCTTCCAGGCGGTTTGTTGTGCAAACCGCAACCAGGCGAGATACTCCTCGGAGGTAAACCGGTGATACTTGGCGCCAGCCTGGGTAAACGTTTTGATGAACCTTTTCTCAGCGTCGTTCTGCGTCGCCACAAAATACGCCTCTGCAATGTCGGCGGCGGCCTCAAAAACCTCCCTTTCCGCCTCCGACAGGCTGTCCCAGATGGACTTGGAGATCAGCAGGGGGTTTGCAAACATCCATATGCTCGGACTCCCCGCCGTGAAGTATTTGGCATGCTCATAGAGCTTTTCAGAGACAAACGTCTCGTAGGAGGTCAGGGCTCCATCCAGCTGGTCGGCCTGCATGGCCGAATAAAGTTCGTTTGATTTTAGATCGACAGGGATTGCGCCGGCTCGGCCCAACATCAGATCGAACAGGCTATCGCCACTGCGCAGCCTCAACCCTTTGACCGTCTCGGGTCCGGCGATCTCCCGATTGCGGGTGACGAAGCCTCCCGCGACCCACCACCACGCCAGAATGTGAACGCCATTCGCGTTGGCGATGGCCTGCAGCCGATCCGAGACCTTTGAATTTTTGAGGGCTCGCGCCGCATCGACACTGCGGAAAAGGCCCGGCAGCACAGCCAGCGAGAATTCAGGGACCTTCTTGGCCGCGTAAGGCAGCGGATACACGCTCATGGCGAGTTTGCCTGATTGCAGCGCATCGAACTGCTCTTCAGCCTTCATTTTGAGCGACAGCTGCGGGTGGATTTGAAAACTGATTTCGGGGAGCCGTGCCTGGACCTCGTGCACAAAGACGCGGGCGGCACGGTCGCGGGCATCAACCGCGGCCATCCATTGGTGTGAAATCGAGAATTCCTTGGCCGAGATGGGATGCGGCGACAGCAACAAAGTAGCTGCCAAGAAGACACAAGCGATACGCATGATCACTCCCTCGGATCGCCGAACCGCAGGTCATCGACAGTCGCACTATTGCGATCTTCATGTCAGGCTTGGGGCGTGCGCGTGCCGCAGAAAGGGCTCTGGAAAAAAAGCAGCGTGGCGGCAGTTTGCCGTCGCCGGCGCGCGTCGTCGGCGTCAACTGAAGGGCGGGGGCGGAGTGAGCGGGCATAGCCGCTCGGCCAGCCGCCGCGCTAATTCCAAAAGATGGCCGTAAGCGGGTTGGTTTGTTGTGGTGGCTTGCCGTTCTTGGCCGCACGTGGGCTTGAGGGCGCGGCCGCTCGCAGCGTTTTGGCTATCGCGGTCTTGGAGCTCGAGCCAAGGCTCACCGTTGCTCCTTCGAGTGCGGACGTCAGGCGGCTATCGAGGCCATAGATGTCGGCGAAGGTTTGCACATTGCCTGCAGCATCCACGACCGCCGTGAAATAGGTTACGTGCACGGGGATGGGTGTGGTGAGCGTGATCTCACCGCCCCGTCTGACATAGCCCTGCACCTCACTCGGCTGCCAGCCTTTGTCATGCGCGAGCAAGACCTCCGCCAGACGCACGGGGTTTTGCACCCGCATGCAGCCGTGGCTGAAGGCGCGCACGCCGCCATTGAACAGGTGCCGCTCCGGGGTATCGTGCATGTAGACGTCATGTCGGTTGGGAAAGCGAAATTTGACGATGCCCAGGACGTTCTTGGGCCCTGGCGGCTGAACAAACTCGAACTCGCGGATATCGACCTTCGACCAGTCAACCGCATCGGGGTTCACGGGCTGCCCAGCGCGGCTGGCGTTGAGACCATGACCGGCCAGTACCGTCGAGGCCATTGGCTTGCCGGAAAACCAACCGCCGCCGCTATTGCGCAGCTGCGGCCACAGCTCCTGCGCCTTCATCCCCGCCGGCACACCCCAAGACGGATGAAAGATGATAAAGTGCATGTCGGCGGAAAAAATTGGCGTCGGCGTGCTGGGTTTGCCGACGACAATCTTCTCCGAGAGTGTGACCTTTTGCCGATCGACGACCCTGGTCATCTGCTCGGGTATGCTGTCCCAAACATAAAAATCGCCGAGATCATCGGGCAGCCAACGCCAACGCTCCATGTTGGCAATCAGCCGGCGCACGTTCGTGGCCGTGCCGGGTTCAGGCGGCGCGGCGCGCGCGGCCAGAAGCGCCTGGCGCAACCGGGCAAACTGCTCGTGTCGCGGATGCAACCCGCGCAGATAGCCGGCGATGTCATCGACGTTGGCGATAGCCCGCAACAGTGACGCGGGATCATAAAGGCGGGGCTCCTGGTCGAATTTGCGGCTGACCGTGCTGGGCTCCAATCGCCCCCCGCGCGCCTGTCTTGCGTACTTGAGGATGGCGACGCCGAGCTTGATTTCGGTTTCGGCGAGCGCTTCAACAGGGGAGATTGGCGCCACGCTGCTCGACAGTTCGAAGGCGGACGCCTGCAAGCCCCAATTCTCAGCCTGGCTTATTTCGAGGATGGCCTGCTGCGCTCGTGCCGAGAGCGCGCCTTGGGCCAGCCAAATGGGCTGTGTCCTTGCCGCGTAAAAGACCCGCAACGCCGCGTAGTCATCGCGCTGTGCCAGAGCAGGATTGGACATGCTGGCGAGTTGCTGACGCACCGCCGCAACGATCGGGTCGGCCTCAACAACCGGCGCGTTTTCTGGCAGCGCCTCGGGCGCCCCAGGCGCCGGCAGAAGCGCGCCAGTGACATTAGGCGCGGTGACAGGGTCGGCCCTCGTCTGGGGCGAAGCCCCGGCATCGCGCTCAAGCGCGGGTCGAACCGGCGCCTTGCTGTATTGCCCAACCGCAGGTTGGCAAAAGCCGCAGCATGCGGCGACCATGACTGCGAAGCGAGAGTTCCCCATGCTCGGCCACCATCAATCATTCGCGGGTAGAATCAGTGCGATGGTGCAAGGGTAGAGCCGCACGGACGTGCGAGCCCCCGCACGATGGCGGTATTTGTTCCTTGTGATCTAAATGCATCGCCTAACGCCAGCCATCACGCGTGCGTCTGAGGCGAGGCCTCTGCGCAGAACGCTCGCTGTCGGCCAGCCGCTGCCGCCACTCATTTTGGACGAAGCGCGGGGATCGGGAATATTGCTCGTCAATTGCCGCCGCCCACACGCCGCGTCCATGCCAGCGCAGAGTGCCGACGTCCGCCAGGAAAACAGGAGTGGCCGAGGCGGCCCTCCTCTCAACGCGCAACGCCCCCCGTGCATAGGGCCTTATTTTGCCTTGGGGCGATCTGCCGGTTTCTCCCAGTCACGCATGAATTTCATGCGCTCCCGTGCCATGCGCATACAGGTACGCTCGTAGTCGCGTTTCGTCATGTGGGTGGCAGCGTCCCAGCCTTGCTTGCAGTCCTTGAACCAGGCTTCAGTGCGGACGCTGAGGTCTTTGGCAGGCTCCTGGCGCTCGGGAGCCGGCTTCGGCAACCCCGAAGCTGTGCTTTCGGCTTGCCCGGCAGATTGGGCCTGAGCGCCGCCACAGGCGAGCACCAGTGAGAGAGCAGATACACTCGCCAACATACGCATGGCAGAGCCTCAGCGGGCCTTGTCACTCCAAAGCAAAGCATGCGCTCAACGTTAGGTGTGGACCAATCGGGAAAACTACCGAGAGCCGGCAGAGGCTTCCCAAGGGTTAACGCGTCGCGGACTTTGCAGCAGCCCCCGCGTCTGGGGCGGGATCCCCGAGGTCGGCCCCCCCGGAGATCCCAAAGGCAGTGCGGGGGTGCTACAACGCAAGGCAGGCGACAACCCAAGCTGTCAAGGCGCTGCCGGGGTCGGCTTTGAGGCGCCTGGCGTTGGCTTGCCGTGATGGCACGATCGACGGCTGCGATCGACACCCCGCACGTGCCGTTTATAGTAAAGCGGCGTTCTATTCCGCGACCTTGCCGGTGAGAGATGGTGACGCCACGGTCCTCTATTGCGCGACGGCCCTGGTACCGGCCGAAATCGATCGCCCGTTCGATCGCCATTCGGCCAAGGGTCTACTGCGCAGCGCTCGCCGCCGTCGTTGTGCTGTTTGCCCTGCCGCAGCAACTGTCGACAAACATCCGGATGGCGCTGGCGGGTGATGTCGGCGTGATTGTCTACCTTGCCCTCGCCGTGCAGGTAATGGCGACCTGCGGCGGCGAAAAGCTGCGAGAACGTGCTGCCCTGCAGGACGATAGCGCGATCGTGATTCTGGTGCTCATCTTGATCGCGATCGTCTTGGGATTTAGCACGATCTTTGGTGTCCTCGGAGAAGCCAAACTGGCGACAGGGCTCTCCAAGGTTCTGCAACTGTTGCTTGCCGCCTCGACCATTCTTCTCTCCTGGCTGGTAACGCAGGTCGTCTTCACATTCCACTACGCCCATGAATTCTATCGGCCCGACAGTACCGGTTCGCACGCAGGCGGGCTCGTGTTTCCCGAGGAAGCGCAGCCGGACTACTGGGATTTTTTCTATTTTGCGACGTCGATTGGTGCTGCCTCGCAGACCTCCGATGTTGCGATCAGGGCGCGAGCCCTGCGCCGGCTCGTGACCTTGCATGCCGTCATTTCTTTCTTTTTCAACACGATGGTGCTGGCACTTGCCATCAATATCGGCGCAAGCTTGATTTAAGGGCGAGGGGTGACCCTCTCCAGAACGATCGCCCAAAGCGTTTGCGATCGGGCGCCTCCTTCATGCCGGCAGCCCGGTGATGAGCGCGCGAGGGGTCCCTGGCACGGACGATCTGCACCTGCTCACTTTTTCTTCCTGCACGGGCTGGATGGTGGCATCGCGCCGGCAACTTGAATTGGGCGCGGGATCGGCTGCCAACCGCCGCGGCGCCGGTCGCGGCGCGATGAATGCAAGCCTTGCGCTTTGGCGTTCGCTCAGGCGGCGCTGCAAAGGATGGCTATTGGCCTGCGTCTGCCGCCAGCAATGCCTCAACGTTGGCGATCAGCTCCGCCTCCCCAGTCGGCTTGGCAAGCGTGGGAACGGAGGCCCACTCGCGCAATAGATCGTGGCTGTCAGAGCCAGTGAAGAACATGAAGGGCACTTGTTGCGAGCTCAACGCGGCGCAAATCGGCGCACAATCGGATGCCCCGATCTGGATGTCGAGAATGGCCGCAGAAACGCTGCCCTTCGCCGCAGCCTCTAGAGCCGTGCTGAGATCGTGCGCGGTCACCACTTCGGCGCCCGCATCACTCAGGGCTTCGGTAACGCCCAAGGCGATCAGCGGCTCGTCGTCCACAACAAGGATTGAGTATCCCCCAAGGGTGCCCATCGCAGTCCCCATGCTGCCATCACCAAGGAGCGTTAGCGGCTAGAGCTTGGGGATGGAATGAGGGAAAACCCTGGAAAGGAGAGAGCGAGACTTGGGAAAGGTTGCGGCGACCCGTACCTGGCGACGGGCTAGCGCTCAAGACGGCCATGCATGGCTCAATCGCTTTAGTCTCGAGCCGATCTGGGGTTGATGGGGGCACATCAGCGGTGCGCAGGCGTGCCGTCAGCCGCGCTGCTGTCGCATTGAACCCTCGGTTTAGGGGTCGCTCTTCTTGTCGCTGCCGGAAGGGCAGCCTTGGCCGGCCCCTCGTGCAGACTTTCTGCGCTCCAATTCTTCCAAAACCGTCTCGCGCAGCCGCTTGTGATCGGCCTCCGCTTGCAGCCATTCCTCTGTGATTTTTCGCCGCGGGCCTTTCAGCTCGAGCCAGATGCGCAAACGCGCGCTGGCCGCGGCGACCAACCTTGGCCAACAGCTGAGCAGTCCGTGGCGTGGCCGTTCGAGCACGATCATGGCGATTAGGATGCCACCCCCGAACAGCGTGATGCCGGCCATAAGGCCGATGATGAAGCTCTGAGGGTCCATGGGAGGCGATCCGGGCCGGCGAAAGCGGACCTGTCACATGCCGCAAAAGCTGCCCCTCCTCATCCCCCATTCGTGGGAGACCGAGATGATCGGCATGAGACCAGGACGGTCGCCAAGAGCTTCGCACCGCAACGCGCGCTCATAGCGCTGCGTTGGTCCGCCGCAAGGTTCCGGCGTAGCAATGGCGCGGCGGCCGAGCGCCTGCCGGTCGTCGGGCCTGGATCGGTGTTGGCGGTATGCGGGCGGGCTGCGCCGTCGTCATGAACGGTATCCGACGACCGTTACGATCGCTGTCGTGCAACAGGCGATGCGGCCGTCAAGGTAGCGTGTGGCAACTATAGCTGAAACACCAGGGAGTAGACGTTGCCTAAGGATGCTATCTTCAGCCGATCGGCAGCATCTGCGACGGCACGCACATCAGTTCCTTCGATCAGCAGCAGCCCTGCAAATGACGAGTCCCGACCACGCAGGCTTTTCTCGCGCGTCTTTATCGCTGTGCTTTCGAGATCGGTTTCGAGCAGTTCAGCCCGCACAATCCGAAAACCGGCAACGATGCTTTGCAACGCGGCCGGATCCTGACCAAGCGACAGGCTCTCAAGCTTGAGAGCTGCCAGGATCCCACCGTGGCCAACACCTGCTCGGGCCAGTACCCGTCCCCCGCCTCTGACAAAATTGCCGAGGATCGGCATGATGCGTTGCGACCAGGGCGTGGGCTCGTTCAGGCGAGCCAGATAGGCGGCACTTGCCAGCACAGTTGGCGCTTCCAGCGCATAGCGGATGAAGTAGCGGCAGATGTCGGTTTGCACCGACCGGTAGACGCGAACACCGGCGAAACCCTCAACCCCCAACCGCTCCGCGGTGTGCTCACGCGTCAGCCAATGGATGTAGTCCGTCTCCTGCTCAGGCGTGACGTCGCTCCAGATGGCTAAGAAGCCAGTGTTCGCGTTTTCTGAAACCAGGCGGTCGTTGTTATGCATCATACGGTTTCTCAGTGTGGCCCCTCGCATAGCGCGCGCGGCAGCTTGTCCCTCAGCGCGCCGAGTGCCTGCGCGGCCGCCTGCATGGCGACAATGTAACCGTACGGGCCCAATCCGCAGATCACCGCCTTTGCCGCCGCCGACAGTATGGAGTGACGGTGTAGTTCGTCACGAGCATGGATGTTGGATATGTGCAGTTCGATGACGGGCCCGCTGAAGGTTTTCAAGGCATCAAACAGGGAGATTGAGGTGAACGAATATCCGGCCGGATTGATGATCAAGGCATCCGCTTTTTGCCGTGCCTCCTGTACCATGTCTACCAGGACGCCCTCGTGGTTCGACTGATGGAAATCGAGGGTGATGCCAACAAAGTCGGCAAACTCCTGGCAGCTTGCTTCGATGGCCGCAAGGGTCGTGGTCCCATAGATGTGTGGCTCGCGAACGCCAAGAAGGTTCAGATTGGGCCCGTTCAAGATCGTTAGACGCATCGTCATTCAATTTTCATCCCGCTTGGCGAGCAGCCGTGATTAGTCATTGGGAAAGTCGCGCTTGCGCGGCGAGGCGAACCGGCGCGTTGGCTGCGCCATAGCCTGCATAGCGTCGACGCTGGACGATCTCGAAGAAGAACCGCTGCTCGAAGGTTTGCGTGTAGACCTGAAAATACTCGCCGTCGCCGTCGCGATCATAAAGAATGTTGTTGGCCTTCAATGCGGTGAGCAAGCCCGGCGCAAGGTCCAGCTTGGCCTCCAGATCATCGTAATAGTTCTCCGGAATTTCCAACAGGCCGACCTCGTTGCGCCTGAGGCGCGAGACGGTCGCAAAAATATCCTGCGTAGCAAAAGCCAGATGCTGCACCCCGGAACCGAAGAGCTCCGTGAGGAAGCGTGAGGACTGGGTGCGCTGGCTCTGCGAAGCGTTGAGAATGACGCGCAAGGCACCGTCGTCGGACTCAATAACCTGACTTTTGACAAGACCCGCCGGATCGGCAACGTCCTGCGCAGGGATTTTTCGCACGTCCAGCAGCGAGGTGTAAAACAGGAGCCACGTCAACATTTCCTCGTAGTGCATCGACTGCGAGATGTGGTCGACCTCCGTCAACCCGGCAGACGCGGAATCGTCTGCAGCAGTCTCGTCGAACTCAATTTCCCACACACGGCGCAGCTCGCTGGTCGGATCCAAGAAGTAGATTAGGCTGCCGCCAACCCCGCGCACGGCAGGGATATCAAGTTCCCCAGGCTTGACCGGCTGGCGGAATGGGACATCGAGCAAACGCTTCGCCCGTTCAAAGGTGGCAGCGGCGTCATCGACCATCAGGCCCAGCGCACATACCGCCGAGCCGTGCGTGATGTTGAACGAGTGGGCAAAGCCCTCCTTCTCGGTGTTGACGATCACATTGATTTCGCCCTGCTGCCAGCGCTCGACGGCCTTCGACTTGTGCCGGCCAGCTCGGCGAAAGCCGAGGGCGGCAAGGATGCGTTCGAACTTTGGCGTGCTAGCCTCGTCGAGGGCGAATTCGACGAACGCGGCCCCCAATGCCTTGGATCGCTTCGGCAGGGGAGCGAACGCTGGAACAAATCCCGGCGTCGCCGCTGCCAGTTGATCCAAAAGAAACAGCAGCGAGCGATGACCGTCGACGGCGACGCTACGGGCCGAGCCGGCGCGGAATTGATCATTAAAGATCTCAAGCGACAAAGTACCGTCAAAGCCGGTCGAGGCTAAGGCAGACATGAAGTCTAGGAGCGGCAGATCGCCTTGGCCCGGAAAATTACGGAAATGGCGACTCCAGGACAGGTAATCCATTTGCAGCAAAGGGGCGTCAGCCATCTGCACCAGAAAGATACGGTCGCGGGGGATCGCGCGAATGGCGCTCAAATCCGTTCTGCGCGCCAGAATATGGAAGGTATCCAGCACCAAACCGACCGCCGGGTGGTCTGCCCGGCGCACGGCTTCCCAAGCATCGCGGTAGTCGTTGATATGGCGGCCCCAGGCCAGCGCTTCGAAGGCGATGCGCAGACCTCGCTTGGCGGCGCGTTCTGCAAGCTCCCGTAAATCTGCCGCCGCGCGATCAATGCCTCCGAGACTGTCGGCAGAGACATTGCTGCAGATCATCAGGAGGTCGCAACCGAGCTCCTGCATGACATCGAACTTGCGCTCGGCGCGTGCGAACGCGCGCGCACGCTGGCTGTCTGGCATGCCTTCAAAGTCCCGAAAGGGCTGCAGCGTGATAATCTCGAGGCCCAGCTGCTCGGCCCGTTGGCGCACTTGCGACGGCGTGCCGTTGAAGGTGACGAGGTCATTCTCGAAAATCTCAACGGCATCGAACTGCGCGGCGGCAATGGCTTCGAGCTTCTCGCTCAGTGTCCCGCTCAGCGATACGGTGGCGATCGAAGTCTTCATGGATCATATCCTAACGACTTAAACTCGCTTGCACGCTCGCCGCCCAATCCCTACCAGCGGCGTCCCGTCGACGCCTGCGCTAACCTTTGTATCCCATCAACCGCGGCAGCCAGAGTACGGTTTCCGGGATGAAGGTGATGATGCCGAGCGCTACGATCATGGCGCATACGAACGGCATCGTGTCGCGAATGATGTTTCGCAGCGGCGCGCCGGAGATGGCGGAGGCGATGAACAACAGCAGTCCATAGGGAGGCGTAACGAGGCCAATCATGATATTGAACACCGTGATTACCCCGAAATGAACCAGATCGATGCCCAGCGCCTTGGCCGTCGGTATAAAGATCGGCAGGATCACGAGAATGATGGTGCTGCCCTCGAGTAGACAGCCCAGAACGAGCAAAATGATGTTGACCCAGAACAGGAACATCATCGCCGAGAGATCGTAGCGCGGAAAGAAGGCCGCGCACCGTTTCGGGTATTTGCTCAATGGTGACGACGTAGTTGAAGATGAGCGCACCGGCGATGAGCATGCCGATGGCGGCGGTCGAGCGGGAGCTGTTGAGGACGGCCTGGTAGGTCTCCTGGGCGGAGACGTTTCGATACCAAAAAACCGCAACCAGAAATGCATACGCGGCCGCCACCGCAGCGGCTTCGGTGGGCGTCATCACGCCACTATAGATGCCGCCGAGCAGGATCACCGGCATCAGTAGGGCAGGCAGGGCGGTGGCCGTGATGGCCGGCCACTCGCGCAGCGGGATGGGCTGTTCGACGGGAAAGTCATGCCGATGCGCCTGGATGGTATTGATGACCATCTGAGCCAGCGCCATCAGCAAGCCCGGGATGATCCCGCCAAGGAAGAGATAGCCTACCGACGTGTCTGAAATCAGGGCGTAGAGCACCATCGGAATCGATGGCGGGATAATAGGCCCGATGACTGCCGAGGCGGCAGTGATGGCCGCCGCGTAGCTCACCGTGTACCGCTTATTGCGGGTCATCATGTCGATGCTGATGCGGCCGGTGGCGGCAAGGTCCGCAATCGCTGAACCGGACATGCCGGCGAAGATGATGCTTTGGACGATGTTAATGTGACCCAAGCCGCCCCGAAATCGGCCGACCAGCATGTCGCAGAAGCGCAGCAAATGATCCGTCATCTTGCTGACGTTCATGAGCTCGGCCGAGAACAGGAAGAGCGGCACCGCCAGCAGCACATAGCTGCTGTATAGACCGTTGAGGATTTGTTCGGCGGAGGTCCCCAGATCAAGGTTTGCCAACAGTAGATACAGGATGGATCCCGCTAGCATCGAATAGCCGATCGGCAACCCGAGCAGACCAAGCGCCAAAATGACGATGATACAGAGCGCAAACGGACTGATCACAGCGCAGATCCGCTGCCGATGGCGATATCGGGAGCTTGCCCGCGGATGGCGCGCCAGGTGAGCCCGAGGTAGCGAACGATGACGCCGACTGAAAACAAGACATAAATCGAATAGAGGTAGTCCAGTCGGATACCGAGATAGGCCGAGCGTTCGACTTTGAGAAATGTCACGTAGGCAATGACGGCCGGAAGGGCAATTCCAAACAAGATGATGAGAGCCAACCCGGTGATGATCGTGAAAATGCGGCGCGTCTTTTCACTGGCGGCGCTGTAGATGATATCAAAGCGAACTTCGTCTCTTTCGCGCAGGACAAAGACAGCCCCCCACAAGATGCACCATATCCAGCACAACGCACTGACTTCATCGGTCCAACCGAGCGGATAGTTGAACACGTAACGCGCCACGATTTGAAGAATGAAGCAGAGAAACATTGCGAGAAGCAGGGCCGCGCAAACATTCTCTGCGCGTCGGCGAAGCCATTGTAACGAGCGCATGGTGGCTGCCATTTCCAGCATCATCCCGCGACTGGCCGCTGCACGCCAACAGCAGGAGCCGTCGGCTGCGGCCACGAGCGGCACCGAGGATGCCGCTCGCCGCTGCTCGTGCTATTTGATTGCGTTGATCTTCTCGATCGCGCCACTCGGCCAGTCCTTGCCGTATTTGTCGATGTAGCGCTTCTGCGCAAACGTTCGGAAGGCATCCTGATCGGGGCTGTAAACCTGCTTGCCTTCCTTCTTGAAGAACTCGATCGCCTCATTTTCCTGGGCGTCATACTTGGCGGCGTTCTCGTCAAAGACTTTATCGGCTTGCGCCCGCAATTTGCTTTGTGCGGCGGCGCCGAGCCCATCCCAAGCCTTCTTTGAGACCGAAAGCATGTCGTAGCCGATGACGTGCTTCGTCAGAATAAACTGCGAGGTAACTTCGTAGAACTTCATCGTGCGACCGGAAACCAGCGGATTGTCTTGCCCGTCGACGGCACCCGCCTGCAGCGCGGTGTAGAGTTCCGCATAGGCCACCGGTGTGGGATTGGCGCCGATTGATTCACCAAGGAATTGCCAAAATTCGCCCGGCGGCATGCGCAGTTTGATGCCGGCGAGGTCGGCGGGCGTGTTGATCTTCTTGCTGGGTTTGAGGTTGAGCTGCCGCGCGCCGAAATAGACCGGGCGGATCACTTCGATGCCAAGCTGATCGCGAGCCTGCTTGATGAATTCTTTGCCGACGTCGCTGGCAAAGGTCTTTTTCAGGTGGTCGTAGTCGCGGAACAGATAGGCCGATGTCATCAGCGACCAGGCTGGAATCTGCTTGGATATGTCGGCGGGGGCGAGATTGCAGAGCTCGAGGTTCTCGCGTTGCAGTGCGACAAGCTCGGTGCCCTGCTTGAACAGGGTGTTGCTCCAATAGGGCTCGAAGTCGAAGTCGTCCTTCATTGCCGCAGCCAACGCCTTGTAGCCCTCGGCGCGCAGATCGGTTTCAGGAAAGGCCGCGCTGAACCGCAGTTTGGGTTTGGCTTGCGCCTGCGCTGCTTGTGGGCTGCCAAGCGCGAGCAGGGAGGCTCCGCCGACCAAGAGCCTGCGTCGATCGAGCTGCATGAACGCTTCCTCCGATTGCTTGTTTCGTCGTTGTGCGGCCCCTCACGGGGCCCGCAAGCTTTTACCAGTCAGATGACAATAACTTTGGTAAATGATACATCATGCGATAATCCGCGTGTCAACATAGATCCCGTAATTTGTATGATGAGCGGCATACGAGCTGTTGCGGCGCCCCACCGCGACCGGGTTGGAACTTGACGGCCTTGGAGGAACACCGTGCTGGACCGACCGGAAGAGGCAGAGACCATCAGCGATGATGGCTATCGCCGAATTCGCTCCGACATCGTCTTCGGCAAGCTGCGTCCAGCGCAGAAATTGCGCTTGGAGGCCTTGCGAGAGGCCTACGGTGTCAGCGTAAGCACACTGCGAGAAATACTGAGCCGATTGTCTTCGGAGGGGCTGGTTGTTGCGGAGGGCAGGCGAGGCTTCGAAGTAGCCCCTGTCTCGGCTGATGATCTCAAGGATCTGGCGGGACTGCGGTTGCTCCTGGAAGGCCACGCCATGGAGCGATCGTTTGCACGAGGCGACATGGAGTGGGAGGGGCGGGTCGTCTCTGCGCACCATAAGTTGTCTGCAACCGAGCGCGGCATGACGTCCAAGAAGGCTAATCAGCAGCTGTGGAAGCAATACGACGGCGAATTCCACCAGGCGCTGATCTCGAGCTGCGGCTCGCGGGCGTTGGTGCAAGCGCACGCCGCCGTTTTTGATAAGTATTTCCGCTATCTCATCCTGGCGCTCAGTTTTCGCGGGGATGTCGTGCCGCGCCAGCATCAACAGTTGTTGGAGTGTGCGCTCAGGCGGGATGCTGCCCGCGCGAAAACGGTGCTCACCGCGCACATCACTGAATGCGTGGATCACGCCATCGCGACCGGACAATTGCCATAGCCGCAAGCGCGAGGCTTGCGGTCGCTGGCGCGCACCTTTGCCGAGGCGATCAGAACGGCCGGCCACGTCTGCCACGGTGCACGGCAAGATCCTGCCAACGCTGCCGCCGCGCAGATGGATACTGGCTCCGTCGTGAGAGGGATCTGCCAGTCTCTCTCGGCTGTCTTAGGCGGCGCCGGCGTCGGTCAGGGGATTTCCGCGAGATACAGGGCACGCTGTGGGCTCACGACCACCGCTTTTTCTTCACGGCTGAGAATGTCTACAAGGGCAATCTCATGATGGTGAATTATTACAGCGGGCCCGATCGTGGCAATGAAGTGCTCGCTGATGGCGTCAATCTGCGTCTGCCCAGCGCAAGTTTCTCGACTACGGCAACCTCGATTTCGACGTAAATCTCGTCATTTCGGACGGGGCAACCGACCAGGACGGGCAATACTTTTTCGACATCAACACCGACGGCTTCCTCGGTGACCTGCCGCTCGTCAACTTTGCGTTCGCGCCCTACTTCGAGGTGCTGCCCAGGAAGTATCGCTTCCGCATTTTGAACGCCAGCATGTCGAGATTTTATCAATTCGTGCTGAGCTTGAACGGCAAGGCGGTGCCCATCAAGGTCATTGCCAACGACGGCAACCTGTTGGTCAATCCGGTCGAGGTTATGGCGCTCGACATCCAGGGCAATGCCGAGCGCTTCGACGTCGTTGTTGACTTCTCGCGGTTCCCGGTCGGGTCGCGTCTGCAGCTCGTCAACAAATTGCGCATGCGCGACGATGGCCGTGGTCCAAAAGACGCTCTCTCTCTTGGAGACGCTCTCAAGGGACGCAGCGAGGATCCGGTCATCGGCGCCATCATGGAGTTCCATGTGGTCGGCTCGGTGCAAAGCGTTGACGATCCGAGCCAGACGCTCACGGTGGCCAACAGCTGCGGCAGCAACGACAAGAGTGTGGTGCTGCCTACTCTCACCGAGCAGATTCCGATCGTCTCGCCGGTACGCACCAGGGTCATTGAGTTTGGCCGATCGGGTGACGGCGATTCGCGGGATCGTGTAAGCGGCCAGTGCACGCCGGAATGCGGCGAGAATGCTACCTCCTTCCCCTGGACGGTGAAGGTGAACGGGGAGGCGGCGCACTCATTCAATGCCAATCGTATCTCGCTGCTGATCCCGAGGCCAGATGAGGTCGAGCACTGGACTTTCGTTAACGGCGGCGGCGGCTGGGACCATCCCATTCACCTGCACTTCGAGGAAGGCGTGACCATGAACCGGGGTGGCGCTGCACTGTCGGCCAGCGAACGCTTGGCACGGAAAGACGTTTGGCGCCTGGGTGGCTCAGGCAAGGTGCAGATCCAAGTGCAATTCGGTGAATTTGCCGGTGCTTATGTCAATCACTGCCACAACACGGTGCACGAGGATTTCGCCATGCTCATGCGCTACCAAATTCTCGCCGAATCCGGCACCCACGCTGCGCTCACGCCGACACCGATCCCCTCACCAGATGGTGTGACATTCCTGACGCCCGAGATTCTGCGCGAGGGTGATCCCAGGGGCGGAAACACGGCGAGCAGGACGAGTTCGGGGCGAGGCTAGATTTCCCGAAACATCTTGCTCGCGGTTCGCGGTTGCGGTCGACCTTCGGCCTTGCACGGGATGCGCTCAGAGACGCGAAAAAGGCCCGGTTGCCGCTTTCTGGTGTCGGTGCGAGTGTCGATGAGGCTCAGAGAGTCGTTGATGAGGGAACTCTCGGCTGGCGGGACCTCCCGGGCTTGGCTACTCTCACGGCACTCCACATCGAAACGCATCGATCAGGGAGCCCCATGAGCGTGAGCAAAGGGATTGGGTTACTCGGGATCGCGCTCAGCTGCTGCCTTGCGGCGTTTGGCTTGGGCGCTGCTCGAGCCGCTGATGGTCCTGGCTGCGGGGGGCTGCCAACCATGCAACAGACCGTGAAGTGCTTAAACGAGCGGCGAATCGCCGAGGCGCGTCGGGAGGCCCCCGAGACAGTTCCGATGTGGCTCGAATGCGCGGACGGCATGGAAATGTTTGCGCGCGACCTCGACGAGGGAAAGCTGTCGCTGATTGATTACGCGGAGTTTTCCGCAGCCTTCCTCGAGGGCTGCGTGAAGCAGGCCGAGGAAGAGCGCAACAAGGGTTTCAACCAGCGCCGCATGAAGGGAGCCGGCGGCAAGGGCTAGTATCCCGTCTCACAAATTTCTAGGCGCTTTGCCGCGGTTGTGATTCCGTCCGAACCTACCCGTGGTTCGGAGGTCGGCATGACACGTCGGGCAACGAAAGCCAGCAAGATCATACTCGGCAACGGCGAGCGCGACTATCTGCAGCGTCTGGTACGGCGTCGCAAGGTTTCACGCGGGGATGCACGGAGGGCCGAGATCGTGCTGCTCGCCGCAGAAGGGTTGAACAACCGTGCAATTTCGGATGCTGTGGGCGTCACGCGCCTGCCCGTTCCGCTGGCTTGGCGTTTAGCAAAGCTCGCCAGGATCTCGATGACAAGCTCCGCCGGCTTGCCAGGTAAGACGGGGACAACCGCATTTAGCAGATCATCACCAGGACGCTGGAGACGAAGCCCGCGGACGCGACGCACTGGAGCACGCGCGGCATGGCGAAGGTATCGGGCGTGTCGACCTCGCCCAGTGCCATAGCAAATGGCGCGCCTTCTCCTTGCATCGTGCCGAGACGTTCGCTCTCGAGCGATTCGCAGTTTGGCGAGAAGGTTCGCTACATCGTGGGGCTTTATTGCGACCGCCTGAGAAGGCACTGGTCATCTGCGTCGACGAAAAGAGCCAGATCCAGGCGCTCGATCGCACCCAGCCGATGCTGCCGATGCGTCCCGGACAAGTCGAGCGGCGCACGCACGACTACGAGCGCCATGGCACCACAACGCTGTTCGCGGGTCTTATCGCGGCGGTGACTGGGGAGACGGGTATGAAGGCAGGTAGCGTGATCGGCAAATGCATGCCGCGCCATCGCGCACAGGAGTTCCGCAAGTTCCTCCACGAGGTGGAACGCAACGTCCCGGCAGGCCTCGACGTGCATGTCGTGATGGACAACGCCTCGAGCCACAAAACACGCCTGATCCGCAACTGGTTCGCCAAGCGACCGCACTGGCATCAGCACTTCACGCCGACGTCCTCGTCATGGATCAATCAGGTCGAGCGCTTCTTCGCGCTGCTTGCAGAGAAGCAGATCAAGCGCGGCGCCCACAAGTCGGTCAAAGAGCTGATCGCGGTCATCGAGGAGTTCATCCAACAGCGCAACGCCGACCCAAGGCCCCTGCGCTGGACCAAGTCCGCCGACGACATTCTGGCGTCCATCGAACGCTTCTGCCGCCGCACCCTGGACGCCGATGCGCCAAATGGGTAGTAACCGGATTGATCGCGCTAGGGTATCAAGAGGATTTGCGAGGAGATGGCCCATGATAAGGGGATCGAAGGTTTTCACACCCGCCGATGTGTCAGACAGCAACGCATCGAGCTATCCTGAGCCCTACCGTGAGGCGCAGCGCAAGCGCTACAATCGGCGGCTGGCCGACCACGCCGGGCTCACAAACTACGGCGTCAATTTCGTTCGGGTTTTACCGGGCGGCCAGTCGTCCGCGCGTCACGCGCATTCAAAACAGGACGAATTCGTCTACGTGCTTGAGGGCGAGTTCGTGCTCGTGACGGACGCCGGTCGCCAGACCGTGGGACCGGGCACGTGCATCGGCTTTCCGGCGGGCACCGGCGACGGGCATCATTTCCTGAATTTGACCGGCGAAGATGCCGTCTTTCTCGTGGTCGGCGACCGGACTGCGGGCGACGAAGTGACCTATCCTGATATCGATCTTGCGTTGAAAGCAGGACCGGATGGCGTCAGGGGCTTCCTGCACAAGGACGGCACGCCCTATCCTCGCGCGAGCCGGGATTGAACCGTCACACGGGGCGCGCGTGGCGCGCTCGGTTCGCGGCAAGCGTTTTAGCGCGCCGCCGAAACATCATGCGGCTAGCGGGGAATGACGGCAGCGGCCAGCCTCTCTGCGCTTGCGGTTTGCGGTCAGCGAATGCCAATCCTCCGCCTGCACATGGTAGCCCAGCGCCACGTCGCGATTGCGCTGCCAGATGCTGCAGAGCGGCGCTCCTGCCAGCGCAGTGCGAGCAGATCGACGTTGGGCATCGCCCGGAATCGCTTTACCCCACCGAGGATCAAGGGGCTAAGGGACATGGGAGCCTTGAAGCGACAGCGACAATTTCGGCAGCTTACCGATAGCCCGGCGCTGACCGGCGCATCTGGTCGATGGTCCGCATCCTGACGTTGGGTTGGCGCAGCAAAGGTCAGCGTGGTCCACCCGTCGATTAAGCAAAGCCCCCTATGGATCGTTGTTTGCCGTGCCGCGTCGGCGCTAGATCTAGTGCATGGTCACGCCCATCTGCGATAAATGCCGCCGACGCAACGTCGTCAGCTTCCATGTCGAGCCGAAGGAAGCTTGGCGCACGGTGGTGTTGAACCGTTGGCGGACAATCTGCCCATCTTGCTTCGATGCCGAGGCCGAGCGGGCCGGCGTGCGCTATCAATTTGTGGATCTGGGTGCGGTATCGTGGAGTGATAAGCCAGAACCTGCCAGGCGCTATGGCAGAAAACGGCGCTAGGTTCACCCTTTGCCGTCTTCCCCGCGCGCAATGACGCGGCTGGTGCGGCCACTCACGCAGCCATGCGATGGCCCGAGGCGTCGCTGACGATGGGCTCGCAACTACTCGACGATCTTCCAGTAGGAATCCTTTCGCGTCACCTTGCCGTCAGCACGAAACGAATAAAAGTCGCACCCCCGAACCCTTACTTTGCGGCCGTTCGGCATGGTCCCGGTCAGGAGCCATTTCGACATGCCGGTGTTTGCCTCCTTATCAACGAAGTGCTCATCATTGCCGTAGGACACATCAGGAAGACCTTCGAAGCGCGTTGCCAAGCCTCTGCGTACGTTGTCCTTGCCTTCGTATCGGGTTCCCCAGGGCTCCGGGCCTCTTGGCATCTCAAGCAGGCAATCGTCCGCAAAGAACGTCATGATCTGATCAAGGTCATGTGCGTTGAATGCCGCACAGATCTTCCTCAACGTTGTTGCAATATCGCTCATTTCACACTCCAGTCCGTCTCCTCTGGCCACACTCCGGTCCGTCTCCTCTGGCGGGACCCGCGCAGGCTCGCAGGAGATTAACCCTGGGTCCAGCGAGATCGCCGTCGAGACTAGCAGCATGGCGATTTGACTTTGTTCACGATCTGCCGACCCTGAAAGGGCGCGCGAAGCAGGCATCCCGCTTGTAGCCTCGGAGATGGGATCGTCAGTTGGCCAGACTACGCCGACCTATGCTCTTTGTCGTCGTCTGAGCTGTGCCATAGCATCCGTCACACCGACGCCGTCCCCGCCTGCGAGTTCGCTGGAACCGTCCGAAAGCAGGCTCTGACATCCGTGGCACGGCGGAAACCGTTGCCCGGGTTTCGGCGCGGTCGCTGGTGGTAGGGACTATCAGGCGCAGGCGGCAGAGAGGCACTGCCTGGGCCGCACCCGCGCGAGGCAATGCTCCTTAGTGCCGTTCCCGAGCCCGATAGCCTTAATGAACCTACCGGGGTAACGGGGCGGATGCTGTGCTGTACGTCACAGACGTGGCTGTGTTTCCTCGATCGGCAACTGGGGTGCCGCTGCCAAGGCATGGTCACGGCGACAGGCAAGCCGCAGGCGGCGACTTCGTCCACCTCTAAGCCGTTGCGCCGCACGGAAATGCAATAATGGGCCGCCGGATCACGGCGCAGGCGAAGTCGTTTCATGGGGCCGCGCGCTGCCGACGCTGGGCGTGAAGCCGGGGCCCCCAGGTTGGAGGAGTTTAGGCCACGCCAACCAACCTGGGAGCGATGCCTTGTGCCCGACAGACGCAGCAACACAGAAGGGCGCAAAGCTTGAGAACCCAAGGCCGGGGCGGAGACACCATCCTGCAGGTCCTCTTCCCCTAGTGCTGTGCTCCCCAATCGGCACAGCAGTGGAACGCTCAGTAAACACCTGATTGCACGCGACCGTCGGTAATGAGCCGGACCTTTCTTGACGTTCTGGGCAGGGCTGCGCAGGTCCATGCTGCATTGAGGTGTGCCGGCCGCTCGCGGGTTCAGCACTTGAGCTTCGCCGTAGCCTCACCTTTTCGGGTGATCCCCCTCGCTTGCCCAGATCCTACTTTGATGGCGCAAGGCAAAAGCGCGCCTGTTCCTGAGGACGCCTACAAAAATCGAGGACCATGCACTACCGAACATGCCAGGCCTCAGGCTGCTGGGCGCCATCGGCCTCGTCTGTTGCCATCTACTGCCGCGCGCACAGGACCGCTCTTCGCCGTCACGGTGCGGTTGATCAGAAGGCCATTACCAAGGCCCAGCTCAAGCCGTATTTGAAGATGGTCGCGAATCGCATCGCCAAGCACCCAGACAGCCAGGCTTGGGCGACCTTGGACAGCCGTTGGCCAGCTCTGGTGGACTACGCCAAAGAGATCGTCGGGTATTTCGAGGGCGGCAAGGCTGGCGACAAGTACAAGCTGATGGCGGCGCGCGAAGTGGTGAAGCTGTCGGGTGAGGTGAAATCCCGCGATGTGGTCAAAGTCGTCGCCGCAATGGTGCTGATGGGCATTTTGGAGCCGCATTCCTTCAAGTGCCAAGAAGCCCTCTGGATCCAGCTCGCCCGCCGCGTTCGGAGCCTGAGCGACCTGCATGTTGGCGAGCGCTGGGACGCCAGCCGCCAGCGAGTACGGCGCTGCTACCGCGACTTCAGCCCGAAGGCCGCGCTGTTCTTCGGCCACTGGCTGGCGTCCGGCCTTGGCATCGGCGGCCAGGGCATCGCCAGGGCGGAGGAAGCCGAGCGCGAGAGAAAAGCGCAGGAAGGCCGAGAGCTGCGCGAAGCGCTCTCGAAGCTTGTCTGATGCACAACCCTCGCGCCAATGCTCGAGCTCGCTCGAGGAAGACGGAACTCAAGCACAGCCGTGCCGCCTTGCGTACGATCCAGCTTGCGGTCGAAACCGTGGCCCACAGCATCAACCAAGTAAGGGTGCTGCGGCGTCACTTGCACAGAGGACACCGAAAGGGTTTATCGGCACTCCACATGGCCCGCCACCACTCCCTCAACGCAGCCGACATCAAGCGCGTTGAGGCCATCGTTGGGGGCTATGCCCAGGTCGCCGACTGGCCGGCAACGATGCGCTCACGCAGGCGTCATGAGGGCCTTGAGCGGCCTCTGAGCGAAACGGAGAGCACGGTCCTGGCCCTGCTGGCTGGACAAGCTCTCACCGCCGCGGCAGGAGCGCTCGCAGTCTGCGAACAACTCGACAACTGGTACGGCGGACTGGCAGTGGCGGCGGCAGTGGCCGGTCGCTTAGCCGTGCCGGGCGTCACCGTGGAAGCGCACCGGCGGCAAGCCGACAAGCTCATGACTCGGCTTGAGCAGCTCTGCGCCAACGATCACATCAACTGGGCGTTCGTCGCGGCCGCAGGTCGATCTCCGGCTGTTCGGCCGCCCTCTCAGCGAACGGTGCACTGACATGGACCGAGATAGGGGCCAGTCGGCAACGGCACTGACCACATGAGCCATGCGAGACGTGGTCACAAAATGACAGTTCAGCGCTCGCTGATGGGAAGGTACCGTACGCTTGATAGATGCCCATGCAACAGGCCGACGGTCGGGTGAGTTTATCGCGACGGGGGGTGCCAATCCTCCGCTCGCACGTGATAGGCGATAGCGATGTCGCTGCTCTGCGCTCCTGGATGCTGCAGATCCGCGCCACGCTTCCCACACTTCAAGCAACGCGCGCTCGCCCGCAATTGATCACTCGAGGCATTGCCACCCCAGCGGATGATCAAGGGTGTTATCGCCATCGGGGCCCGGTGCATACACTTGACGTTGCGGCAAAGCACCCACAGCCAGGGGGCGGACTGGCGCATCTCTTCTAGGGTTGGCGGGTCGACGTTGCTGTGGCGCGGCATGCCCCAGCGTGGCGCGCTTCGAGGGCAATGAAAAGCCGCCAGGGTTGGTTGTGGACCGCAGCAACGCTACGCTACATATGGGGGACATTGGCGGGGAGCGGAGGAATGCAGGCGTGGCCTGACTTTGTTTGCGCTCCGTGCAGGACCCCACTGTCCAACACGGAAAGGACCAAAGCGCCCAAGTCGCCGACTGCAATTGCAATTGCAACAAAGCGAGAGCGGCGTGCGAATCTTGCTGACATGGCAATTCCCTCAGCTGTACGAGATGCCCAATCGAGCCGAAGGCTCCCAAGAGGCAACGGCAACGGCCATCATTGCCGTGCCGGGCTTGGTTTGGGTCGCGCTCAAGTGGTAGCGGTAGTTTACGCGAGCTGCGCACAGGTCCTCAGGACCACTGCCGGATCGTAGGGTTTGTCAAAAAACCTGCTGCCCACGACGGCACGGCGCCGATCCGCAGCGTTGCCGGAGGTATAGATCACCGGCATGTCGTGCCGCGACGATCTGCAGGCGTCGGCTACGTCCCAACCACTCAGAGGACCCGCCAACTGGATGTCCGTAAACACAACATCCACGCGTCTGGCAGCGTCCAGGTGAGCAATTGCTTCTTTGCCGGTCCTGGCCTCTAACACCAACCAGCCTTCCCTCCGAAGGGCATGCGCGATGCTGTACAGCAGGAGGGCGTCGTCCTCGACGCACAGTATGACCAGAGCGGCGGCGGCACACACGGCCGAGCCTTTCGCTTGTTCTGTAGCTCCTAATGCGCAACGTACGCTATCGTACATCGTTCCCAGAGAAATGTCCAAAACCGAACACTTCATGCGCCATTGCTTCCCAAACCATGTTTTGACGCGATCTGTATGAAGGCGTACACTCCCGGAGTGGCATCGGTTCGCTTTCGCTGAAACGAACCGACCTTCCGCAGTCGATCGTCGCTCTTGCCACGCTTCCGTTAGGATCGATCGATGCTCGGGACACCTCGACCGGTGAAAAAATAGGTCGACTGCCTCAAGTCCCATAGGCGTGTTGCTCGCGCCGAAACCGTGATGTCATCCAACTGGCTACTCTCGCGGTTGTCGCGCGCCGATGCGCGACTGCTGCAGCCCCATCTCAAAGCCGTCGATCTGCCGGTGCGCAGGCAGCTGGAAGCCCGCAAGAAGCGGGTCGAAGACGTTTACTTTCTCGAAACCGGGCTGGCTTCCGTCGTCGCCAACGGCGGGCATCCAATCGAGGTCGGCATGATTGGCCGGGAGGGCATGACCGGCTTGTCGGTCGTGCTGGACGGTGACTACCGTACCATTCACGAGACATTCATGCAGATCGGCGGCGGCGGCCAACGCATCAGCGCCGGCAAGCTGCGCGAGGCGATCGACGCCAGCACGACGCTACACCAAGTGTTCCTGCGCTTTGCGCACGCTTTTATGATCCAGGCTACGCAGACAGCGCTCGCCAACGGGCGCAGCAAGATCGAGGAGCGGCTGGCACGATGGTTGCTGATGGCCAACGAACGCGTCGACGGCGATGACCTGATGCTTACCCACGAATTTCTCGCCACCATGCTTGGCGTACGGCGCTCGGGTGTCACGGTGGCATTGCAGCAGCTTGAGCGCATCGGTCTGATTTCGCATAAGCGGGGCAAGATCACCATCCTCGACCGCGAGGCGCTTGTGACCGGCTGCAACGGCACGTACTTTCCCATCGGCGACCGCTGAGCTGTCATTTGTGTGCCATGTCCGGCATCGCCCTCGGCGCAACTCAAGGACGACGCCTATAGTCAAGCGCCATCCTCTGCAGCGCGGCCCGCTTCAGAACGTCGACGTCCCGGCTATCCTCATGCGCAACCGAGAGCAAGGCTTTGGCCAACCGTAGGCGTGCCTTCTCCACGTCCTGTGGATCAGCCCCGAAGTTAGACGCGATCTCCCCCCAAGCCTCATCGAATGCCTTACCGATTGCCTTCAAGGCATCGGGTCCAAACGAAGCGCCGTCGATGAGCTGCCGGGCTTTCGCCAGCGCCTCCCTGCTCATAGTTCCCATTGTCGCCTCTCACGAAACAGGATCTGCCCGCGCTGAAAGGTAGGTTGCGTCCTGGCGTTGTCAATCCGGGCGCTGGGCGGTTCCGCGCTCCCCCTCGTGTGCTTTACTCCGACTAGCGCTGTTCCTGTTCGCCGCGAGCGGCCACCATTGCCCTCCGCAGCACTTCAAAAATGACAGCGGTCGACCAACCAAACAACAGCACGCCGTTCATCGCCGTCATTGGCCCAAGCAAGTGCCAGTGTGCCAACGGAATGACGTCGCCGTAACCAAGCGTTGTGTAGTTTACGAAGGCAAAATAAACCAGATCTGTGCCCGGAGGTGCAACGCTGATGAAGGAGTAGGCAAATGACCATACTAGCACTTCGGAAAGATGTGCGGCCATCAAGACCGATGCCGTCGCGCTCATAATGGCTGTCAATCGAAGAGATTGACGCGACGTTGCACGCTCACTCACGATGCGCGCTGCCTGTATTACGGCCACCATCACCAGTGCATGGATCGCAATGTTACAAACACTGACGGTAGTACCTAGGAGAAGTTGGCGCAACATGCAGACCGCTCAGCTGTGTTTAGAGGAAGTAGGTCCCCTTCATTGTAGCCGGGGCGGCAACAGGTAAAGCGTCATGGCGAAAATCAGGTACACCATCAGTATGAGCACTCCGATAAACCACGCCGACCGCCCGCTGTTGGTCGCGAGTGACGCGGTCATGGTGGCGAAGAGCATCATGACAACTGCACCGGGCCAGAATTGCAGGTCCATCGGTGCCGGGCCGATGACATAACTGAACAGCACCAGAATGGGAGCGACAAAGAGCGCGATTTGCGCTGCGCTCCCCAGCGCGATGCCGACGCTCAGGTCCAGCCGATCCTTGCGCGCGGCAGAAAACGCTGAGACCATCTCGGCCGCCCCGCCCACCAGTGCCACGACAATGAAACCCACGAACGCCGGAGTCATCCCAAACGCCACCGCTGCCTGCTGTACCGACTCGACGAACACCTCGCTCACAAGCGCGACCAGTACTGTGACGCCGGCCAGCGTGGCCAGGGCCAAGCCCAACGGCCATGGCGCTTCGCCGGTTGCTGCTTGTTCCGCGCTACCGAAAAATTCGCGATGCGTCCTGAGTGAGAACAACAGGCCCAGTCCGTAGGCGGCAATGAGAAGCACAGACAGACTGACGCTCAACTTCTCGGCGAACGCCGACCCCGCGGAGTCGGCTACAGAGACCGCCGAGGGTACCAACATGGCGATCGTGGCCAGAAAGAGCAGGCCCGCTTGCAGGCGGGCACTGGCTCGGTTGTATTCCTGCACGTGGTGCTTGAGTCCGCCGATCAGAAACGACACGCCCAGCATGAATAGCGTGTTGGTGACAATCGCCCCAGCAATGGACGCCTTTACCAGGGTGTATTGCCCGGCCCGCAACGCAGCCAGCGCAATGATCAATTCGGTCAGATTGCCCAACGTGGCGTTGAGCAAACCGCCGATCGTATCGCCCGTCTTGGCCGCCACGGCTTCGGTGGCGTGGCTCAACAGCGCCGCCAGCGGCACGATAGCCAGGACGGACAGCACAAAAAGCAGCGTGTGCGCTTCGGGCTTGGCCTTGTGAGCAGCGAACACTACCGGCACGAGGGCCAGCAGCCAAAGTAGGGGATTGTGACGGATTTCCTTAAGCAAGAGGTTCATGGGGGCGGTCTCAGAAGCTAACGGTATGTCCGTTTACAGTGGCCCGACGACCGCTGGCAGCAAGGCCTCGAGGTATTGGCGATGCAACGCCGGGGTGGCATGCAAGGCAGCATGCCCTGGCAACTGCTGACGCGGGGTTAACGGTAGATGCCCATGACGGTGACCTCGCCAGTCCGGCGCGAGCTCGCACCGTATGCCAGAACCACTACAACACGGAGATCAACGGTCCTGACATCTTCCTAAAACCTGAGGCGGGTCAGGCATGGCCACGGTACTCCATGAGCTCGCCAGCAACGGCAAAAAGGGGAGGTGGGTTGGGCGATGCCGGTCGAACTCGGCGCTGTGGGGTCGGCAGTCGCCATTGATACCCAAAGGCAAACCATTCTCCGGTCGCCGCCACGTCAGTTGGGCTTGCGAAGCATGCCTGGCATATCGTCGGCGGGAAGCCAGCTCTTATCCATGACTTGTTTGGCAAGCTGCTGGTCGAGGTGGGGAACAATGAGCTGGTGAAATGCGTAATTGAGCTCGCCGTACTGTCTCCTGCAAAGCCGGGCGCGCTCTTTTGGAAGGTGCTTCATCTCCACAACATCGGCGAACAGGACTGGATCTGCGCCATAGGCGAGACACAGGAGGTTATAGAAGCGCTGAGCGGGGGGGCCGTGCTCATCGGAGAATGCTGTCAGCGGTGCAGTCACCGTCGGGTTTTGCAGGTACTTCTGATAGGAATGAGCAGCGCCCAGGATGAGACGGCGCGCATCGGCCTTGCCGAATTGCAGAATGATGTATCCGGCAAATTGATCGGCGGCATCCTCCTGGTACCCGAAGACCGGAACGTTCAGGAGATCGAAAATGGCGTGGCCGGCCTCGTGCGCGACGGCATAGAAGAACTGGCCGAGCACCGCATCGACGGGCGTAACGCCCGCCGGCGTCGTTTCTTTCGGCATATCCCGCTGAATCTCTGCCAAATACTCGTAGCAGATCGTCACAGTCGGGCGTGAATACCATGCGTTCGATAGGCCGTCGCATCCAACTGTCTTGAAAATGAGCTCAATCGGTAACTGAAACGGGCTGAAGATTTCTTGCAATTTTTCGAGCACACGACGCTCTCTGAGCATTTCGTAGAGCGACTGATGCGCAGGATTCTTGGGGAGCTCATATTCGACGGCAATCCGTTTTGACTGCGTATCTGCAACTGAAGAGCTGACAAGAATTAATTGCAGTGACAGGCATGTCACAGAACACAACATACCCAATAGTCGGTACGTCGATTTCATCGCGTCATGACTCTGGCTCAGCCATCCCAAGCGGGGTGCAGATCGGGAGGTCCAGCAGGGAGGGGCCGTGCAAAGCGTGAAGTTTTACACGGCCAGGTGCAGCGAAACCTGCGAACGCCTTTCGAATTCTTCGAACGCGAGCCTACCAGCGCCTAGACGATTGATCTTTTCGTGACATTAGCCTGGCGGTGCAAAGGCATCACGGAAGCTGTTCAACATGCGGGCGCCACCCGCCGGAACGGCATCGACGATGTAGAGTTGGTCGCCCGAGCGAAAGATGATGGCCCCCTCCTCGACTGGCCTGGCTCCCAATTTCATGATTTGCGCCGA
This sequence comes from uncultured Alphaproteobacteria bacterium, assembly GCA_963820375.1. GTDB lineage: Bacteria > Pseudomonadota > Alphaproteobacteria > Rhizobiales > Hyphomicrobiaceae > AWTP1-13. Next base: position 162,534 of record CAWFZX010000031.1, read on the forward strand.
AGGGTCGGTCTTTGCCGATCCTCTCATGACTTTAAAGGTGCCTTTGTCGACATAAATGCCTTCATTGCTCGCAAGATCATCAATGGGAGCTGCGGCTGTTGCGAAGCGTGAGACACCTACGGCAAGGCCGATCGACGCAACCGCGATGGCCAGCAACGAGATTTTGGATGGAGACATGGCGAAGTTCCTGTTTCAACCGAGGGCGACTTGTTGGCTCGCTCCGAAATTCGGCGCGATCTCAATTGCAGCCAGCCTATTGACGCCTTTCGTACCCTGACATCGGGTGATACCCGCAAACAATCGGCTGCATGGCCCGAGCACTGGCGAACATTTCTGACATTGGAGGATGTGCTCGAGGAGGTGCTGTTCGACAACGCTTCCGTGCTTGTGATCGAACACGGTGCGCAAACACCTGCCGTTGTGCTCATGCGAAGCTTCTCGCCTTCGCCCGACATTGGGGCTTCGGGGCACGTGCCTGCGCTCCCAATCGTGCTCGTACCAAGGGCAAGGTGGAAAACGGCATCGCCTATGTGAAAGAAGAATGCCATCGCGGATCGCACATTTGCGAGCTGGGAGGAGTTGGAAGCTCACCTGGCCCGATGGGAGCGCGAGATCGGCAGTGCCCGCATACACGGCGCAACTGGCGAAGTGCCCCTGGTGCGCTTTGGCCGTGAGCGGCATCGCGGCTGAAATCGATCACGGATCGACCACCGTTCCAGCGTTGTCGGGTGCTCAAGCGGCGGCTGCCGCAACGATTGCGCCGTGGAGGTAGGGCCGGGGCGGATGCGACGCGCGGGAGCGGTCTATTGCATGAACCAACCGTGGCTTACGACCAGCGACTGGCCGCTAAAGGGGAAATCCTCGAGCGGCTGCATGATCTGGATGCCGGCGTTGCTGACGGGCACGTCGATGGTGCCGAACTCGGATATGGTGGCAGCAAGCCCGCCGTTGAGCTAGCTCATCGGCCACGTCCATGGCGACACCCATCGCTTTGGGCCCGACTTTGCCGATCTCCTCGGCCGCGGCTTGAGCTTGCGGCAAGTTCAGGTCGGCGACGACCACACGGCCGCCCTCGCGCGCGAAGGTTTGCGCGATTTCCAGGCCCATGCCGCTCTGGCGGCGGTGACAACCGCGACCTTTCCGTTGAGCTTCATCGATCTGCTCCTTCAGGTTCCGGCAGCGGGAGTGTGGGAGCGCACGCGAAACCAGCGTGTTCAAAGGTTCATGTGTGGTACACGCGCTGGTACGACGAGATTGGCTTCCGTGTTCGCCATCACAACATCAACCGCAATACCGGGCGCCGTCTCGACCAGCGTCGCTTTGCCATCAAGGAATGAAATCACTGCCAGCTCCGTGACAACAAGATCGACGGCACGTGTCGACGTCAGCGGCAGGTTCAATTGCCGCACGACCTTGGACTTGCCTTTGGCGCTGTGTTGCATGGCAACGACGACGCGCTTGGCTCCGGTGACGAGATCCATCGCACCTCCCATGCCCGGCACCATCTTGCCGGGGATCATCCAATTGGCGAGCCTGCCTTGCTGATCGACTTGCAGGCCTCCAAGAACGGTCATGTCTAAGTGGCCACCGCGAATGAACCCGAAGGACATCGCGCTGTCGAAGGTGGATGCACCAGGCAGCGCCGTGATCGCCCGGCCACCGGCATCGGTAAGTCGAGCCTGCGCCAAGCCCTCCTCGGGGATGGGACCGCTGCCGATCAACCCGTTTTCGGACTGGAAGAACACTGGCACGCCCTTCGGGAGATAGTTTGCGACCAGGGTAGGTATGCCGATGCCGAGGTTCACAAGCATGCCGGGCTTAAGCTCCTGAGCAATCCGCTTGGCTATGATGTCTTGTGCGTTCATGGGTTTCACTCGTGGGCAACGAGGTAGTCGACGATTGGCGCCGGAGTGGCAACGTGATCTGGGGCGATCACGCCGACCGGTACGATGTGCTCGGCGTCGGCGATGACAGCGTCGGCGGCCATGGCGATGACAGGGTTAAAGTTGCGAGCAGTCAGCGCATACGTAAGGTTCCCCTGGTAGTCTGCGACAAATGCCTGCAGCAAAGCAAAATCGGCGCGCAACGCAGTCTCGAGCAGATATTCCTTTTCTTTGATCGCGATCTTTTGCTTTCCCTCCTCGACCACGGTGCCAACCCCTGTTGGTGTGAGGATGCCACCGAGGCCGTAACCACCAGCGCGAATGCGCTCTATTAGGGTGCCTTGCGGCACGAGCTCGACCTCGATCAGGCGCGAGATCATCTGTTGCTGGGTCTCGGGATTGAGGCCGATGTGACTGACAATGGCTTTGCGCGCCAATTTGGCGCTGACGAGCTTGCCGATACCCGCACCAGGCTTGGCAGTATCGTTGGCGATCACTGTCAGGTCGCGCTTGCCCTGGCGCACAAGCTCATCGATGAGGCGCTCGGGCGTGCCCACACCCATGAAACCGCCAATCATCAGGCTCGCGCCATTCGGGATTTTGGAGACCGCACGCTCGAGAGAAATCGTTTGCATGGCCGAGCCTCGAGACTATGGCACTTTCTCACCAGGCAGCTTGCCCCAAGGCGCCAGTGCCAATCCATCGGCACGAACCCTGACAAGGGCGCGAAAACGGCTCCGAGCAGCTCCCGGCCTAATCGGAGCGGGCTGCTTCCGCGCAACAACTTGCCTAACGCTCGTCGGCGCTTTCGCGCTGTTTCTGTTCCCACCAGGCTCGGCTTCCAAAGGGCAAAGCGTTCGAGTCATGCTCGTAGTATTCTCCACGCTCGTAAGCTCGCTGGTTGCGTAGCTGACGCTCCGTCAGATCGGAGGGGGAGCTGTAGTAATAGCCGGCGGGGCGACGACCCTTCTCGCGCTTGCTGGCCGCGTCACTAGCGCCGGTGAGTGCAATCACCAGGCCAATCGGGAGAAGGCCACAGATAAACCCTCTCATCTGAGATCTCCGTTGGCCCTATAGGCTTTGGTCGGCCCCCCACGGCGAAACGCGACAACGCGATACCTTTGACACTGACGATAAGTGTCAAATCTCAGGGTGAAAATTCAAGGAAGCACTAGAAACTCCTATGGAAAGCCCGAGCCTCCTCGATCGCGAGGGTTGCCAGTTAGAGACTTAGCAATCGCCCTAGGTGCCCTGGGTCATGGGTGGCGGATGGGGAGTCCGTCGAAGGGACGTCCACCCATACCCGCCACCGTCCACGAACGCCCATATTTTGCTGTGCAAATCATCTCCCATTGTTTACCACTGTCCGCCATAGTACGCTAGTACCCACACGCTGCGGATGGGTATGGGGATGGGTTTTAACCGAGGGATTCGAAGTAATGGCACGCAAGATCGCCCGTCTGACTGACAGAACGATCAAGGCAAAAACGGAGAAGGGGTATTACGCAGACGGCGACGGGCTCTACCTGCAGGTATCTGCAACCGGTGCGAAGTCGTGGATCTTCCGTTTCAAGAGTAAGGGCAAGGCGCGCGACATGGGGCTCGGCGGCTTTCCCAGCGTGTCCCTCTCAGAAGCCCGCCAGAAGGCCAAGGAAGCCCGGGAGCATCGCGACAAGGGGAAAGACCCCATCGAGCAAAGAGCCGCTGCTGCGGCTCAGGAACGGCGCACAGATGCACGCTCGACAACCTTTAAGGAATGCGCCGAGCAGCTGATTGCATCCAATGAGGCCGGCTGGAAGAACGCCAAGCACCGGCAACAGTGGCGCAACACCCTCGTCACCTACGTTTACCCCGTCTTCGGCGACGTGCCCGTGGCCGACGTCAATACCGACCTTGTGCTCAAGGTGATCGAGCCCATCTGGGCGACCAAGACCGAGACGGCCAGCCGAGTGCGCGGTCGCATCGAGCGCGTCCTGCGCGCCGCTAAGGCGCGGGGATTGCGAGATGGCGAGAACCCGGCAGTGTGGCGCGACCACCTCAAAGAGGTCCTGCCCGAGCGATCCAAGATCGCACCCGTCGAGCATCACCCCGCCTTGCCCTACAAAGACGTCCCGGCATTCGTGGCGCGTTTGCGAGCCAAGAAAGGCGTCACTGCACTCGCCCTCGAATTCACCATTCTGACGGCGGTGCGCACGAGCGAGGCGATAGGCGCCAAGTTCAGCGAATTCGACATGGCCGCCAAGGTGTGGCGTATTCCTGGAGAGCGCATGAAGGCTGGCGAGCCCCATCGGGTGCCGCTCTGCGATCGTGCCGTCGCCATCGTCAAGGAGTTGGCCGCGACGCGCCTCAACGAATACGTGTTCCCTGGTCTCATCAAAGGCGAACCGCTTTCCAACATGGCAATGCTGATGATGTTGCGGGACATGCAACCTGACATCACGGTGCACGGCTTCCGCTCATCATTCAGGGAGTGGGCCGGCGAGGAGACGGCCACACCCCACGACATTTGCGAGGCTGCGCTGGCACACACGCGCAAAGATAAGGTGCACGCCGTCTATCAGCGGGGTGATCTGTTTAACAAGCGTGATACGCTGATGCAGGCGTGGGCTGAGTATTGCGAGCCAGCGCCGATCACAGGAAAAAGGCGCCGCGCGCGGGCCGTCGCAACGGATCGACGATTGAGTGCCGAATGAAGCCAAAGCCGACATTGCGTGAATGCCCGATCTGCGAAGGCCGAGGCGACGTGCCGAGCCGGTTGCCTTTCCGGCGCAAGGCATGCCCGGAATGCGGCGGCACGGGGCACGTCACCCCGACACGGCGCGAGCAACTGCTGAAGAAAGAGGTGCAACGCACCTAGCCGGTTGGGTAAAGCGGGCAGCCACCAGAAAAGATCTAGGAATTAGTAATCGCTAACCTTGCATTTTGGCGGAGACCACCTCCGCAAAGGGAGTAAATCAAATGCCAGCGTGGCTGAGGAACGTGCTCGTTATCATTCTAACCGCCCTGGCGGCAGTCTACGCCGCAAATTGGGTCTTCAGCCACACACCAGGCGACTGGAAATGGCTGGCGCTCGCGGTGCCGCTCATAGTCACGCCGCTCGGTGTCTTGCTGCTCAAGCACCGTTAGGGATTGGGCCGGTATTTCTTGTTCGCCGCATTGATCGCGTCGCGCTGCTGCCGATAGCGCTGCATCAGATCCATTTGCATCGCCTCGGCCTGATCGAGATTGCTCGGCCTTGCCGGTGTGCGACCGGCCTTCGGGCCCGACCCGAGATGCGTGAGCCCACCAGAGACGCCAGCCCTAAACATCATATCCCAGAACGCCACGTTGTCCTTGGCCGCCTGGTAGCGCTGAATGTTTTGCTCGCTCTTGTCCTTCTCAAGCGCGGCATAGGCCGCCGTCAGCTCATCGTGAGCCTTGTTGCCCATATCGGTTGCCAGCGCCGCCTCGCCGCCCCACACGGCCCCAGCAACAGCCGCGTCGGTGCCCGTGTTACCCATCACCGCTCGCGGCGCCTGGAACAGCTCTGAGGCCGGCGCAGCGCCCCCCGGCGTTGGCCGGAAGTATGGCTCCCGCTTCATCACCTCGAACGGCACCGCCGGCACTTCGCCCAAGCCCATGGCGCCCCGGGGCTGCCCCTCGGTCCACGTCTGGTTGACGGCCGAAACCTGGCGAGAGGTCGCAGGCCCCTTGGCGGCAGCTTCCACGGCGCCCTCAATCGCATCCTCGGCGCGGCCCGCTCGAGCGCGAGCCAGTGCATTCCACGGCGGCCACAACGGCGCCACGTGTCGCCATGCCACCCAGGACGCCAAGCCCATAGCCAAGCGGCTCGCTGTAGTCGCGCATGAACCGGCTGACGGGCCCGACATTCTTGTCCATCTCTTGCGTGCGCTTCTCGCCGGCAGCCCGCTCCGAGGCCCGGTTTGCCTCCGCCTCGGCTTGTCGCTTGCTTTCCTCGAGCTGGCCCTGGGCTCGCAGCGTCTCAATCTCTTGCTGCTTGATAGCCCGCTGGTCAGCCTCGTAGCGCTCGCGCGCGGCCTCGGTCTTCTTCTCGCCGCCGACGCCGTCAACGGCCCATTTGAAATAACCCCGGTCCTTCAGGAACTGCTGCAGCTTGCGCGTTTCCTCTGACGGTTTCGATTGCCCTCCTGCCGGGGTCGGCATCATGCCTAGCGCGAACGCCCCTGCAGCCGGCGGCAAGGCCTGCATCAGGGCTGGCATCATGGCAGCCGGAGAACCGCTGCGATCCACGAAGTCGCGGAAGCCCTCATTGGGCTGCCGAGCTTGGGGGTAGTTGGCGAGAGGGTTGGTCCCTTGCGGCAGCGTGCCAGGGCCTAACGCGCCTTGGCCCCGCAACACGCCGAGATCGGGCATGCCGAACCCTGCCTGAGGCGTACCCAGATCAACTCCGGCTTCTCGAAGCTGCCGAGCTAGGGCGTTCCATTCTGCTTGGGCGTCAAATTCACGGTCCATTTCAGTCCCCTATTTCCCCGCTAAACGGGCCTATTTCCGCCCAAGGTTGCTGCAAAAGGCCCAGAATTATTGGCTTCCGGTCGGCCGTTCTCAACGGTACCCATCCCGCTACCCATCTGCCTGCTGCAGAACGCACAGCCCGCAGGCGTCCCGCCATTGATAGGCATTCGCAAATCTCCCCCCAAATGGGGATGCACAAAAAAACGGCATCTGCTCTCTAGCGTCGCGACGGTGGGGCGCTGAGAAAAGGCCGCTACTGCTGGACCAATTGGTTGCGGGGGTAGGTGGTTTGCCCCGGTAACCTCGCCGTCACTCCTCTTGGCTCCGCCATTGCCTTATGCCTTTCCCGCTGTTGGTTGCCCGGCTTCACTCCAGGCCTGCGTTGCTAGATCCTTGTTGACGGCCTTGGCCCAGGTCGCGGCGTCCTTGTAGAAGCGAGACGCCGCGTCCATCGTCCGCACTCGGTTGTCAGGGCATTGGATGGCATAGCCTGCGTCGCCCAAGGCGAAAGGACTGTTCGGGAGCCCGATCGCGACCGGCCCGATTGTGCCAGTGCCGGCATACGTTCCCTGGGTGACTGCCCAGCCGACGATCGGCCGGCGACAGATCTCACCCGCGCATTCGAGAGATAGCAACTCAAAGCCGGGCTGCGCTGCAACGATCGTTGTCGTGGTGCGACTCGCAATCTCTTCGCCGAGAGTCTTGCTCCCCTTGAGCGCGTCGCGCAGCTGCTCGCTGATGCTGGACATGCCCCCTTCGACGGGCTTGCTCATCGATTGATTGCTTTCTCGACCTCAGCGGCGAGGGCCTGCCTCGCCTCTTCCTTGGTAGCGAAGTGCCCCAGCGCGTCCTGGCCCCCATCGGCATCGATTATTACTGCAGCCGTCCAGGGGGTGGCATGCAGGGCCTCGTACCTTCTGCGCTGGGTCGCTCGAAAATCGTCCGCAAACTGCCTATCCATCGGCAGATCGGCGGCGCCAGGTGTCGGTCTGGTCTGTTCGTCCCAGTCCTCCGGCACAACGCGTTTCACGCAGCTGACGTTGATTTGCGCTCCTTACCCCTGTCCGAACGCAAGCGTGACCTGCATCGGCTGTGCCGAAAATCGCGGGTGCCGTTCATGCGCGAGGTGCAAACCTTCCCGGGCGCCAGCCGTCGGGCAGGGGCTTGTTCAGGGCGAAGTAGAGGTGCAGGCCGCCGGACGCCATCCTGATGCAGCAGATCGAAGGCCATAAACATCAACTGGCTTTCGTCCGGGTGGCTGGTGCGCATCTGGGCCATCAGGCGGTGAACGGCACACTGCTATTCGATCACTGCAACAAGTTCGGTTTTGAGGGCGTCGTGTCCAAGCGCCTGGCGTGGCGCTACTCGGGCGGGCCGAGCCGCAATTGGGTCAAATCGAAGTGCCCGGGTTGGAAGCGCATCAATGCCGAGCGCTATCGCCTGTTTGAGCGCCCGCCGCGCAAGCCCGAGCTGACAGAAGCCCAGAAGACGCTAGCAAAGAAGCGCCAGGAGCTCACCAGGGTGCTCGAGCATCTGCGATCGCCAGGGCTTAGCGCGCGAGCTGCGCAAGCATGTCGCTATCCTCGAGCGGGAAATCGCCGAACTAACTAAAGCAGGCCTGACCTGACCTTACGGCCACCCTCAACCCGCATAGCCACAAGGTCAGATACTCTCTTCCATCGGAATGTCATAGCTTTGCAGTTGGGGTGGAGCCAGCCATTAAGTTCGCAACTCCTGGCGCGGTGCGGGGTCACTTTCGGCGCTCCCACCATGTCCCGCCATGGTTCGGGATGCCTGGCGAAATCCCTGTTCATTTCTCGATGAATTAATCGATCTTTCGAACGCTGAAATCGATTTCAAGGATTGTGCCTGTTGGGGGAGTCCAAAGGGAGAAAGCGATTTTATCTCTAGCGGCGGGGCGCGGAGAAAGACGGTGCAGTGGTGCTTGTGCCTATTAGCGGTGTTTTATCTCGTGCCTGGTGTGTACCTTGGTCTCACGGTGATGCAAATCGCGCAGCTGCATGACCTTGCCGCAGGGGATTTGCTGGTTGCCATCGCGGGCTATGGGGCCTTCGTTTTCAATGGCTGGCTGCTACTTGATATCGCGCTCACGCTGAAGGATCTCGAGCGCTAGTGTCCTGATTCCGAAGTTACTACCCACTTGGCGCATGGGCGTCCAGGGTGCGGCGGCAGAAGCGTTCGATGGACGCCAGAATGTCGTCGGCGGACTTGGTCCAGCGCAGGGGCCTTGGGTCGGCGTTGCGCTGTTGGATAAACTCCTCGATGACCGCGATCAGCTCTTTGACCGACTTGTGGGCGCCGCGCTTGATCTGCTTCTCTGCAAGCAGCGCGAAGAAGCGCTCGACCTGATTGATCCATGACGAGGACGTCGGCGTGAAGTGCTGATGCCAGTGCGGTCGCTTGGCGAACCATTTGCGGATCAGGCGTGTTTTGTGGCTCGAGGCGTTGTCCATCACGACATGCACGTCGAGGCCTGCCGGGACGTTGCGTTCCACCTCGTGGAGGAACTTGCGGAACTCCTGTGCGCGATGGCGCGGCATGCATTTGCCGATCACGCTACCTGCCTTCATACCCGTCTCCCCAGTCACCGCCGCGATAAGACCCGCGAACAGCGTTGTGGTGCCATGGCGCTCGTAGTCGTGCGTGCGCCGCTCGACTTGTCCGGGACGCATCGGCAGCATCGGCTGGGTGCGATCGAGCGCCTGGATCTGGCTCTTTTCGTCGACGCAGATGACCAGTGCCTTCTCAGGCGGATCGAGATAAAGCCCCACGATGTCGCGAACCTTCTCGACAAACTGCGGATCGCTCGAGAGCTTGAACGTCTCGGCACGATGTGGCTGCAAGGAGAAGGCGCGCCAGATGCGATGCACCGAGGAGGTCGACACGCCCGATACCTTCGCCATGCCGCGCGTGCTCCAGTGCGTCGCGTCCGCGGGCTTCGTCTCCAGCGTCCTGGTGATGATCTGCTCGATGCGGTCGTCCCCGATCTTGCGTGGCGCGCCGCACCGGGGCTCGTCATCGAGGCCGTCCTGGCGATGTTTGGCGAAGCGCTCACGCCAGGTGCGAACGGTCTGGCGCGTGACGCCCACAGCATCCGAAATTGCACGGTTGTTCAACCCTTCTGCGGCGCGCAGCACGATCTCGGCCCTCTGCGCATCCCCGCGTGAAACCTTGCGACGCCGCACCAGACGCTGCAGATAGTCGCGCTCGTCATTGCTGAGTATGATCTTGCTGGCTTTCGTTGCCCGACGTGTCATGCCGACCTCCAAATCACGGGTAGGTTCGGACGGAATCACAACCGCAGCAAAGCGCCTAGAAATTTGTGAGACGGGACACTAGCCCAACTTGCGCAGTTGGGGCGGGGCGCGAGATCATCTTCCGTCATCTGCCTTACTGTCGGGCCGCGAAAATGCGTAACCCCACTCCGACATCGGATCCCTGAAAAAGTTTTTAATCTGCAGATGGTTGGGTGGACGCGCTCCGACGGGGGGAAACACAGCTTGGTGGCAGTCCGTTGATGCCTACGAGCAAGTTTGTGTTCCGGTGCATAGATGTAGGTAGTCGTCCGTGAAGTAGTCGCGATCAGCCGACGTAGATGGACAAGGCGGGCGTGCGATTTGAGCGGGCGGTAATGAGCAGGGACAGCCAGGCGCACAAAAGCTGCCTCAGCCAGCCAAGCAGTCTGGCGAAGTTGTAGCCGACGGCGGCCAGCACGGCGTTTGCTGCATCGCCATGGCTGCCGATCAGATAGTTGCGGTCCATGCGGTGGTCGCTTTTCAGGTGGCCGATGACGGGCTCTACGGCCGCACGTCGTTTGAGTTCGCGCTTAATGGCTCTGGTCACGCCGCGCTTCTGCTCTGAGACGTAGACCCGCATGCTGTAGGGCGCGGGACATCCATGGCCGCGATAGCCCTTGTCGGCGATGATGCGCCCGATTTGGTTGCCGATGATGGTCTCGAGGTGAGGGATCACGGTCGACAGCGTGTGCCCATCATAAGGGTTGCCCGGCAGCGCCTTCGCCGCCAGCACGAACTGGCCGCCGCGAGAGGGCGCCACCGTGGTCGCCACCGACACCTTGACGCCGAACTCGTAAGGCTTGTGTGCCTTGCCCTTGCCAATGCATTCGACCTCGGGCGCATGCAGCGAGTAGACCTTCCTTCCGCGCTGGCCGCGCTCCTGGGCATGCACGCGGCCGGCGAGGAAAAGCATGCGTCGGAAGATGTGGTTGACCGAAGGCCTCCTCTGCACCTGGCGTTCGATGTCGCGCATCACACGCCCAAGAAACGTGCGTAGCCGTCTCAGTTCCCGGCGCGCCCGCTTGAACTGCTTGGCGTGCGCATAGCGCTGGTATTTGATCAGCGCCAGCGTGCCCACTTTCGGGTACCCTTGACGCAGCTTGAGCCCGTGCTGCTTGGCGAGCTTAACCAGCTTCTCACGCGCCCGGTTCATCAGCTTGGCATCGGTCGGGAACGTGATCGCCTTTTCCTGCACCGTTGTGTCCACGATCACCTTGACAGGTCCTTGACATCGATCGCCTTAGTCTTGACCGCCACCGCCAGGCTCTCCTGCAGCAACACCTCCAAGCGTTCCGCGCCCATGCGTTGGCGCCAACGCGTCATCGATGAGCGATCAAACGGCGGCGCGTGACGAAAGAATTCCTCGCCGCAGAAGTGCTGAAAGTAAGGGTTCTCGACCCAGCGCAGGAGGACTTCCTCGTCCGACAGGTCGTGCATATGCTTCAGGATCGCCATGCCCGCCATCAGCCGTGTCGGCAGCGGCGGCTGGCCGGGCTCATCCGTGTACACTTCACCGAGCTTGCCGCCGATCAGCCGCCAGTCGATCTGCCTGCCGAGCCGCACCAGCTCGTGGTTCATGTTGATGATCTGATCGAGCCGCGACCGAAACAGATCCTCCTGCCCTCTCGACTGCTCGCGCGGCCGCATCGGCACCTCCCCCAGGTGAGATGGGCAGACGCAATCATGGTTCGCCGAAACAGGGAATCCGGCATCGTCATTTGCAAGAAAATCCACACTCCAGTGCGGAAATCTTGCAACGCGTCGGCCCACTTCCGAAACGTTTATTACACTCGGCCAATGGCTTGAGCGTACTTCACGGACGACTAGGTACTTTCCGTACGTTGGCAACTCTCCCCTCGCTTGCATAGAAAGTGTGCGGACTACTTGCATGGAAAGTGCGGGGGATACCCAAGATGCCGTGCATTGTAAGCGTCGTCGTACATCCTAGCCGTATCTTCCGCGAAGGTCTCACGCGCATCTTGGCGAACAGCCCATTCGAGCCAGCGTGCATGGCATCGAGCACTGAGGACGTGCCTAGCACCATATCCAGGGCAGGCGAGCAGGTCCTGGTCCTCATCGGCGTTCCCAAGGGTGACAATATCGCCGAAACTCTGATCGCGACCAAGGCGAGCTTCCCGGGCGCTCACGTCGTGGTAGTCGGGGACGCAACCAACCGCGGCAACGTGACGACCGCCCTCGAGTTGGGCGCGACCAGCTTTGTTGACGAGAACATCGCCACGTCTTCCTTGGTCAAGGAACTTGAACTCGTGGTAATGGGCGAACCCGTGATCTCGGTCTTCATCCTCAAGCAGTTGCTTGGGCATTCCTCTGCCAACGCCTGCTGCCAAACCGCGGCAACTCCCGCAGTCGATGAGCCGCAACCATTGGACACTTTGGAGCAGGCAGAGCCAAGGCTGCAATTGTCCGATCGGGAGGCTGCAATCCTGACCAGCATCGTGCAGGGTGCGCCGAACAAGATGATCGCCAATCAGCTGAAGATCGCGGAAGCTACCGTGAAGGTTCACGTGAAGGCCATACTTCGCAAAATCCGGGTCAAAAATCGAACCCAGGCGGCGATCTGGGCCTTGAAGCGCCAAGCCTTCGCGGAGCGGCTCGGCAACGCCGGATGGCCGCTCAACGAAGCCAGCTTGGCTTATGCAAAGTCCAACGGTCCGATGATCGGCCAAAAATCGCACTACCCGCGCACAATGACGGGAGAGCTGGGTGATAAACGAGAACTCGATAGACGCGAGAATGCGGTTGGCTGAAAGCAGCCTGGTCCGATGGCGTGCTGGTGTCGGCTAACGCCTTCCGCCGCCATTTTCGTCATGCTTCTCGGATGGCTCCACCGGCGCCACTGTCAACCTGGCCGATGGAGCCCATCGATGCGCAAGCCGAAACAGCAAGAAGCCGCTTAACGACCTGAGCCGTTCGGTTACACCGTTCGACCCTAACCATACGTTAATCGCCGTGATCGACAAGGCATCGTCATACTGCGCACCTTTCTACGTCATTAGAACTGCAGGCTTTTTTGGTCGGGATTTGCTGTTAGTGGACGGCGTCGTCCGATTCCGGAGAGTTTTAGATCGGCGAGAGCTGACGCTCTGATGACCCATGGGGCTCCCTTGCATACTTGCCGAGCATCGAGGCTCCCTTTCCTAATCAATCGCAATACGGTCATTTGGCACGTGCCGAGCGCCGCAGCAGCTTCGAGTAAAGTCAACTCACCGCGTTCTGCACGCTCGCCCTCGCGATAGACCGCAATGCCGTGATCGTTGCGGAACGCGCGCACACGGGGCTCTGTCCAGGTATTATCCTGGCCCGTGCGCTTGCCAGCTCGGTTGAGAAGCGCCGCAATCTTCAGATCGGGCATCAGTCTCGCGAGTTCTCTGATGATGTCAGTCGTCGTTGCATCCAGGGTCCAGCGATGCTCACCATTTCGTGGTTTGTGAACCTTGAGTTCGGAGTGGTCGCCGCCTTGCCAATGCAGCACCAGATGCACTTCGTTGCCTTCGAGACGAGCGACGATCTCGATAATGACGGCGCGCAGGATGCGTTTGCGTGTTTCCGCTGTCGCCGCTGGATGCTTCCATGCGCGTTCGAGATCTGAGCCAAGCGCCAGCAGCTGCGCGCGTTCCTCCTGGCTTAGCGGCGGAAGATGCTGTGTATCGACCTGCTGCAGCTTGGTCTCAAGTTGGCGAACAACCAGCAGTCGTTCATTCCACAAACGCTCAAGCTCGGCTGCGACAATTCGATTCTCTGGGTCGACGGCATGGTACTGTCGTTGGGCTCGGTTACTCTCGTAGCGCGCCTGCTCGAGAGCCAACTCAACCTGCCGGCGCACATCGTTTGTTTCGCTTTCGCGTGCCTCAATGGCGCTAAGTGCCGCTTCCACACCCATCGGCTGGATCTGTCGCAGCACCTCGGCGCTCACGCTTTCGTCGACCCGTAATGCACCGAACGAGATGCACAGCTTTCCTCCATGCAGATGTGTCCTGCCGTGGCAGTAATATCGGCTGCTGCCTTTGCCGTAGCCGACGCTCAATTTGCGACCACAGTGGCCGCAGCGGAGAAGGCCATTGAGCAGCGTTGAGCCACGGCGTATCGACCCCCGCGCAGTCAGGCGCTTGCTATTGGCGTTGTCGGCCATCACTCGCTGGTTCCTCTCGTATTGCCCCCATGAGATATACCCTTCGTGATGGTCGGCAATAAATACTGGCCATTCTGCACGTGCCCGCCGATGTCCACGACTAATCCGTTTACGTCCCTCTTCGATACGAACACGATGCGTTGAGCGACCCCAGCTGTATGCACCAGCATAGATGGGGTTAGTCAGCATAGAGTGGATGCGTGTATATGTCGGCAGCTTCCATATGACATGACGCCCTTCCGGACCGTAGGCTATGGTCGGCAGAGAGATGTTCTCTTGCCGCAGCCATCGATGAACCTGACGGGCGCTCTGAAGTTCGTCGAACTTCTTGAACACCAACTCTATTGCCTGCTGTACGCGCCGATCTGGTTCCTTCTCGATTCGATCTTCGTTTGCAACCTTGCGGTAGCCGACAGCAACAGTCATGAACAACTCACCGCGTGTCGCCTTGAGCTTCTGAGCTTCGTGGGCGCGCTGCCTGAGAACTGACAGCTCCATCTCACTCATTGTGCCCTTCAGTCCGAGAAGCAAGCCGATCATTGGGGTGACGCGGGTCGTAGACGCCGTCCTCGTCAATAATCAGGGTTCCGACGAAGCCGCAGAACTCGAGAAGTGTGTGCCAATCTCGGCCGTTGCGCGCCAAGCGTGAGGCCTCGATAGAGACCACTGTCCCAACCTGACCCGCCGCGACTGCGACCAAGAGTTTTTCAAAGCCGGCGCGCGCCATACCGGATCCCGAATGACCCTGATCGTCGTCTATCACCGTCACTTCCTGCCATCCGAGCTGGCGCGCGCGGTCGGCGAGCCCATATTGACGCCTCTTGCTTTCGAGGTTGTTGGCAACTTGGCCTGGTGTCGACTGACGGATATAGACGATGGCATTGCGCGAAAGGTGCTCGGGAGTGATCTTAGTCATGATCGCTCTCCTTGCTGGGCCTTTCTGTGTTTGCGCCGGACACGACTTCCAACAACAGGCTGCGCAGCAATGGCATGAGCTTCGCTCGCTCCAACGTCACCCGCTGAATGGCCGGTAGGTTCACTTGAAACAGATCCGGTTGATTGCCGACACATCGTCTTTGCATCACCCCCTCCGTCGACTGAGTCGCTGGAGAAGGAGGTTAGAAGAACGTCGAGCGTGTTGCGCAGATCACGCAAGTTCCGCACCGGGATCACCACCAGCTTGCGTGGGCTGAAAGCTGCCGCCTCCGGGCTGGTCATCCACTCTGGGACATAACCCAGTGATCCGTCTGGGTGATGGACGACGAGGATGGCTGTATCGCGGTAAACTCTACGCGCACTTACGCGGAGAACCATTCCCGCGAAGGGATGGAAGCGGTAGTGGATGGTTGCTTCGTGATACCAGCATTATGTCGCTGTTTTGAGATGAGCAAAAAGAGCTGGCTCCACCGCCGGGATCATACCTCGCTGACGGAACGCCTGCGATCGCCAGGGACAGGGCGTGTCGGAAAAACCCAGGCTGGTGGGATCGGCGAAAGGGTAGGCGCTTCACATCGCTACCACACGGCCCAGCCTGGGCTGGCGCAACTAGCCAGGAAGCCAGTGTGTGCCTAAACGGCCAGCTGAGGGTATCCGGGTTGGCCGTAGAAATGACGCCTGCGAAGCTTGAGCAGGCCTAATTGTCACGGCTGCCTTCACGCGGAAACAGCTCGTCAACTTCGGCGAGACGCCGGCTGATACTCTCGCGCGCCCACTCGAGTTCGCACCGGTCACGGTCCTCTTTCGGCTTGTAGCGATCGAGGACGCGTTCGACCTGTTGCAGCGTGGCCTGCATGCGGCCGATCAGGGTGGCAACCTGTTGGGCTCGGTCGAGGTGAGACATGGGCATCGTCGTGCTCCGGGGTCAGAAGCGGGGGGCGTCCCTAGGCGTTGATCAACCCGCCTCTCCTTCTCGTGCTAGTGGGTGATTTTGCGCAGGCACAAAAAGCGTTAGCGAAGATCGCGTGCTTGAACCAACGTTCGAGTTAGGCCGCCCGCGACAACCCGCTGCGAAGAATGCTCTGCCTCGCTCCTCGATATCTCCTGACAAAGAGCTGATGATACGTATCAGCTTCTTGTCAGATTAATGCTGTCAGTGGCATTCAGGCTACAGCCTTTCACTCCGCTTGCGGCTACAATACAGACGTTGATGAACAGTAATTCTTGCGCAATACCAATCGTTCTGAAGACTATTATGTGCGGGAAGTGTGGATAGTGGGGAGCGACTGTTTAAGTCGCGAAGCGGATAGTGTCTGCTTTCCGCGACCCCACGATTATTTCACCACACCTTGAGGAGCTCGGATTTGTCCGGCTCCTCGACTTAATTAGAGGAGTTGAGATCATGCCAGCTTGGGTAATTGCGATATTTTTTTCGATAACAGCGCTGGTCCCCGCAGGTGTCTACTTTACTGCCGCGGTCATGTCCCACACCCATAGCGGACATGGGACGGGACCGGCGTTCGGAGCCCCGGGTCCGTTGGTGGGGGCTGGCGTTATTCCCGCGCTGTTGGCTGGGGGGGCGGCCTACTGGGTGGCCCGACGATCTCGCCGACGTTCGGCGGGCAAGTAGGCGGGTGGAGTTGAACCCAGACTGATTGTGTGAGCCGTGCTTTGCCCGTTCCCATCGGGCAAGCTGGAGGCCGGGCACAAAAGGCGCTCAGTGGAACAATACCGATCCTCGCACAGCGCCCGGACAGAATGGCTCCTCGGCTCGATGCCCCGAGATGAGTTTTTCGCAGCCTTGTTCATCATCGGCTGCGTCAACGGCCTCGGGGCACAAATCATCGCAACGGTTCGCCAGGTGGGATGGGCCGAGGCTGCTCTCTCGACCTTTGGCACGAGTGCGATTGTTTGGATCGCCTGTTATGCCGGCATACGGCTGATCCTTGAAGAGGCTTCCGAAACGGTCCCCACAGACAAGGTCCAGACGACGGACCTTGTCGTCGGCCTCGCCTTCCTCATCCCAATCGCTCTTCCAATTGGCAGGTTGAGCTGGTTCGCCATATCGGCCCTAGCTCTCTACGTGGTCCTGTTCAGTCACCCATTATCCGCGCGCCGGCGCGGAGCGATCATTCTCTTTGCCGCGACGGTGTCGATGTTTTGGAGTCGCCTGCTGTTCCGGTTTTTTGCCAATGTCATTCTCAGCATTGACGCCTCGTTGGTCGGTTTGCTTTTGGGGACCGGCAGCAGCGGCAACGTCGTGTCGTTTGCCGACGGCTCGGGCAGCTTGGTCATCTTTCCATATTGCTCATCGCTGGGGAACGTTTCGCTCGCCTTCCTCGCTTGGGTCGTCATCAACCAGTGGCAGCCCTACCATTGGTCGTTGCGAGATGTATGCTGTTGCCTTGCTGCCGCCGCGTCAGTCGTTTCTGTCAATGTCACGCGCATCAGCCTTATGGGCCTCAGTCAGTGGCACTACACCGCGATCCATAGCCAATGGGGGCTCATCACCACCAACTTGCTTATTCTTGGACTGACATTGGGGATTTGCTTGCTGGGTGTGCGACGTGAGACTGACGCCCGCGTTTAATTGGCTCCTCATCTTGCTGATTCCGCTGACCTTCAGCTGGAAGCTGGTGGCGGAGCCTCCAGCTGTGCACGAAACGCAAGGGAAGATAGCCCGGTTTCTTGCCAATCAAGGGTTCGAGGTGACGGAACAGTCCCTTATGGACGGCCTGCCGGTCGTGCGTGCGACTGCGGGCGATTGCGATATGCTTGTTGCCGAGGCGTCGCCCGACGGCCGGGACGTCACGACCACGATGGATCGGTCGTTTGTTGTGTTTCGCGGCCATGTCTACGATGAGCAGCCGACGTGGCTCACGGTCACTCAGCATTTGTTCATCGAATTTCTCCGCAAGCTCGGGATACCTCAGGCCGAGGCGCCGATCATGGTTGCCGCAACTCATTCCTGTGGAGCCGAGCGACTGCCGTGGGTGGAGTTATGGCACGGCGCCTAACGCCCTTGCCGTGGACAGGCATGATGACCGCTTGCCGGGCATGGTCGACGCCTTTGAGGATTTCCGACACAGGCAGCGATCCTCGATGGCGAGCTGGTCCTGATTGATCCCAGGGGGCCGCGCACTTTTACAAACTGATGCTCGAGATGCGCACGCGATGGCCAGACGAGGCACAATTGGTGTTCCTGGTCTTCGATCTGCTGCACCAGGACGGCGTAGATTTGCGAGGCCTGCCGCTAACTGAGCGCAAGCGCGATCTCGGTCGGCTGTGCCGCAAATCGCGGGTACAGTTCATGCGCGAGCTGCAAACCTTCCCGAACGGCACACTGCTATTCGATCACTGCAACAAGTTTGGTTTTGAGGGTGTCGTGTCCAAGCGCCTGGCGTCGCGCTACTCGGGCGGGCCGAGCCGCAATTGGGTCAAGTCGAAGTGCCCGGGTTGGAAGCGCATCAATGCCGAGCGCTATCGCCTGTTCGAGGGTCCGCCGCGCAAGCCCGAACTGACGGAAGCCCAGAAGACGCTCGCAAAGAAACGACAGGAGCTCGCCAGGGTGCTGGAGCGGCTGCGATCTCCGCCACTAAGCCATGGCATCGCGCGCGAGTTGAGAAAGCAGCAGGCCATCTTGGAGCGCGAGATAGCCGCGCTCCAGCGGTGAACGCCTAAGGCTTATCGCACAAGTTGCATTTCAGATTGCAATCGCGCCTACTGCTACAAGCCTGCTGGATTTTTGCTTGCTGCATTTTTTCGCGTAAGCGAGGCCCGCTGGTGCGATTGGGCTCCCCCAGTTACTCAATTGAAAACCAGTGATAAAAAATACAAGAGCCTCCTTCATCGTCTTTCTCCCCGTGCAAACTTCGACCAATCGACCGCCCATTGGAGCACTTGGCCCCGCGAGATCATCATCCGGGCTCCAAGCGCCAGGGCGGCGACCGCCGCTCCGAGCGCATCGAGGCCTAACGCAGCATCATCCTCATGCCATCACCATGAGCGGCCGACATCACCGGGCTGAGATTCCGAGACTGATGCGTACGGGAGCTTACTGACCAGATCGCGCCGAGAAGTGTGCCGCTGTACTCCGTCGCCTGCGCACTATGACTGCGCAACAACCTCCAAAGCCGCGAACGCGGGCGATCGGACAGACCCGGGGTCGCTGAGGCTCGCGCAACGGCCTTCTTATTCGTCCTGTCTCTGACTTTACTTATCAGCGCGGCCTGATCGCGACCGTCGGCGCGCTCGCGGTCTGATGGCGTGCGTAGGACCTCGTTCTGATCGACCTGGGGCGTACGCAAGGCTACTAGAGAAATTATGGTACGTCCGGCCATCAGCGGACCGCGCACAAGGCGAAAGCTGCGCAGATTTCTGTGGGCGCGGAACGCACGGCTCCGAACGCCGGCTCAAAGACGGCCAAAAGACCATGTCACGCATCGCCTATATGCCAATAGGTCCCGACGCAGCCGAGCAGGACAGGCCCGACGTCGCCGGGCGGCGCAAGGCCTGGTTGGACGCCCGGTCTGAGCTCGATCCAGCCTATCTCGTCTTCATCGATGAGACCGGCGCTTCGACGAAGATGGCGCGCGTCTATGGCCGCGCCAAACGCGGCAAGCGCTGTCGCGCGGCCGTTCCACACGGGCATTGGAAGACCACCACCTTTACCGGTGCACTGCGCTGTTCGGGCATGACCCCATGGTGCTCGACGGACCAATGAACACCTCGGTTCCCACAAGGGTGGGTCGATCCACCGCCTCATTCGCGCCGCCGGGGCTCGCCTCTTCTACCTGCCGCCCTACTCACCCGATCTCAACCCAATCGAGCAGGTGTTCGCCAAAATCAAGACCCTGCTGCGCAAGGCCGACGAGCGAACCATCGAGGGCGTCTGGAGCCGCATCGGCCACGTCCTCGAAGCCTTCACCCCAACAGAGTGCGCTAACTACTTCCGAAACGCCGGATATGCTTCGATCTGATGCGGAAAGAACTCTAGTCAATTCTTTGGTCTCCATAGCCGAGTTCACCTCCACCATGTCGGAGTATTTGGGGAGCACGCACCGCGCGGGTAATCGGGTGCAAGCAATGGCCTTTGGCGTGGCAACCCTACGATCTGCGATAGGAAGAGCGTTGAAGTGCAACATCCGGTTGATGACCGCACCTGGCGAGAATCCGGCACGTTAAGGACCGGCCACCGTCGATCTGAAGTTGGTCGTGGCCATTTTCTCGAGCGCGGAACGATGGCCCATAATCTCCTGCTCGATGCTTTGCAGCGCCTGGATGCGCGGATCGCCCTTAGGAAACTCACCAGCCTCCGTGGCCGTCCCTAAGCCCAGGCCACCGGCTACGGCGCCCGTGACAGCGGGGTGGCGCGCAGCCGCACGCCCAACGGCTCCGAGCGGTCCTAGAGCCAACGGTGCTGCCGCAAGCCCTAGCTCGGTGGCTGCCTCACCCGGTGACACACCATGCCGGTATCGATCGACATACTGTTCGTAGTGCGTCGGCTCTGGCCTCGCTACCGTCATGCCTTGCGGTGGCAGACCCGGATCACCAGGCCTCGGCACTCGAGCCGGCGGTAGTGTGGGCATGCCAAAAGCCGCGGGCGGCGTGCCCAAGTCAACGCCGGCCTCGCGCATCCGCCGAGCAATGGCGGCCCATTCTGCTTCGGCGTCAAATTGACGGTCCATTTTAGCCCCCTCTCAGTACCTGGGCGTTCCGCAGTTCGCTAAATCACCCGAAACACCTGCATTTGACGCACTAAACATCTGTTAGCTGATCAGAAACCTGCGATCGTCCTGCAATTGACATGCATTTGCAAATGCCGTTTACTAATTGCGGACGGTGGGGCGCTGAGAAAAGGCCTGCTACTGCTGGACCCTCTGGTTGCGGGGGTAGTGGTTTGCCCCGGTACCTCACCGTCGCACCTCTTGGCTTCCGCCATTGCCTTATGCCTTTCCCGCTGTTGGTTGCCCGGCATCATCCCATGCCTGCGTTGCTGCGGCTTTGTTGACGGCCCGCGCCCATGCCCGGCAGTCTTTGTAGAAGCGAGACGACGCGTCCATGGTAAGCACCCGACCGTCAGGGCATTGGATGGCATAGCCAGCGTCACCCACGGCCAAAGCGCTGCCCGTGAGACCCAGCGCGATCGGGCCGATCGTGCAGGCGCCGGCATAGCTTCCCTTGGTGACTGCCCAACCGACGATCGGCCTGCGGCAAACCTCACCCGCGCATTCGAGCGACAGCAACTCAAAATCGCTCTGCGCCGGAATGACGGTGGTCGTGGCACGACGCGCAATTTCCTCGCCCAGCGTTTCGGCCCCCTTGAATAGGTCGCGCAGCTGCTCGCTGATGCCGGACATGCCCCCTTCGACGGGCTTGCTCATCGATTGAGTCGCTTTCTCGACTTCAGCGGCGAGGGCCTGCTTCGCCTCTTCTTCAGTAGCGAAGTGCCCCAGCGCGTCCTGGCCCCCGTCGGCGTCTATTATTACTGCAGCAGTCCAGGGGGTGGCTTGCAGGGCCTCGTACCTTTTGCGCTGGGTCGCTCGCAAAGTCGTCCGCATACCGCCTATCCTCGGGTACAAGATCCGGCGGCGCGCAGATGTCGGTCAAGAAGTCTGTGTCGTCCCAGTTCCTCCGGCAGCAACGCGTTTCAAGCGCCGGCCGACGCAAATCCGAGGCCCAGAAAGGCGGCGCCGTCTTCGCTCCACTGCACGATGCTGATCCGGTCGTCCTTTGCAGTCACCTCTGTATATACAGGGGGTTTTCCCTGATTTCTCAGGCTTTACGTGCACTCAGTGTCTACGCGGAACGTTGGCGGACTCGTCAGGCCCAAGGGGTACCGAGGGTCACTGAAACGAGAGGACAAGTCGCGACTTTCGACCTCGCATGCCAGGATACCGAGCGTAGAATTCCTCATCGCTCTCGCCGATGAAGCGCAGCAGAACCACGTACACAGTCCGCTGGGCCAAACCCAACTTCTCAGCCACCTCTTCAACGCGCTGTTCGAGCTTGTCGATCTGGTGCTTCGTGACCATCAGTGCGCCACCAAAGCTTTGGGCTCTTCGTGGTTAGGTAGACACTCGCAGGCGGTGCGTTGGACAGTTGCTCAAGTCGATGCTCGATCCGCTCGAGTGACTGCGCCTCGACCATCGCCCTCATCTGGGACAGGACCCACACGAGCGAGCGGCCTTTCTCGTGACCGTTCGTGGCAGATTGTGTTGCAAAAGTATTCTGGAGCTCGTCCACGCGAGCGAGGGCAGAAAATGATTCCCGCCAGGCTCAAATAGGGAGCTGGGATTCTCCTGGGGACCAACGACGCCGAATGAAATTCTATCAGTCGTACCATCTATCAGACGTCGGAGCGACTTTTGCAACAAAAATCGGCACAAGGCTGCCGATCGCACCGCGCGTGAACTGTCGGTAGAAAATAGGGGTATAGCGGAACCAAGCAGAGATGCATCATCCGAATACATTCTTGGCGCACCGGCCCCATTCCCCATCAGTACCGAGCGAACCGGGCCATGATGCCCAAGGCCCACCGATTTTCAAGATCGTCGTATTGCGCCTCGAGGCGGTTGTATGTCGCCCAGCGCATGCGCGGCGGTTTGGGCGGGAAGTCGTATTCGTCCTCGGTGGTACCACCCCACTTGTCGTGCAGCCGCTTGGCAAGCTTGCGGGCTCGGTCTGAGGCGTACTGATCCGGTCTTACGCGCTGCGAGGCATACCGCAGGCGGTGGCATAGCCGGCACCGGAAATACCGGCCACCATAGATCTTTCGGCATCCCCTGCCGCATTTCAGACAACGGAGCCACTGCCGGCGGCCGCTGAACATCGTGGCCGTGTACGTGAAAGGGACGAGTTCGTCGACATCGACCGGCGACCCATTACAGTCCTTTGTCTGGTAGAGCAGCCGCACTCCGTCGCGCTGCGCGGCCAGCGCGATCGAGCCTGCTTGCTCTCCCCCGCGCGACCATGTGAGCGAGGAATAGCGACCTGGCTGCAGCATGCCGCGCTGGCGCAGCCACGCGAGATCGATGTTGCGACAGTCCTCGCACGTCGCTGAAAAGCTGGGGCGGCCGCTGCCAAATCCTCCCATAGTCAGTCCTCCGTTTTTTCGAAATCTTATGGGTTGTCGTCTTTCATCGCTTTGCTGCTCAAGCGCTACGTCGAGCAGCGGCAAGCTCCACAACGGCGGCAACGGGATCGAGCACCCGGTACAAGGTGACGGTGCAAGTCCTTTTGCCTCCCTGGCGGATGTCATGGCGGCGTCTCGGCATCACTTTCCCCAACTGCTCCGCAAACAGCCTCCAGGCAGGCGGGAAGGCGAGCCCTTGAGCGCGGGCGAACGAAGGGTAGGCGTACTGAACCCAACTGGAATGGACTTCCCAGCCGACCAAATCCGGTTGCGCTTGCAACGTGCGCCTAAATTCAAGGGCGAGTTGTCTCGGGTTCAACGCATTACCGTGCGGTGAATTCGCAGCGGCGGCCCAAGCTGCTTCAAGGGCTGCCAGCGCCGTCTCAGCGCGTTCGAGGCGGGACGCACCGCTCTGCGGGTCTGCATCACCGCGCTGCGGCGGTTCAGCCCCACAGGGCGGTGGCTCACGGTTCTGCCACCAGAATTTCCAGTGCATGGGTATCACGGCAAATTTCTCATTTTGGGAGGCACCCGCGCTAAAGTTGCTAATCTGCTAAAGGCTGCTTTAGCGGTTTCGCCGGTTTAGCGCGGGCGCCCTCGAATTCCAGCAATTTCCAAACATCGCGACGTGGCTTGCCATGGACCGTTTTCGGCCCCACCTGAGTGCGCGCTTCGTTGCTAAGGCACAGCGCACTCGGTGCCAGTTCATTCTTCGACCCTTCCTTCAAAGGCAAGGCGCGCGCAAATAGCTTCTCCAACTGCTCCACATACGCGAGCGCCGCAGTGGTGTGTTGCGCGTTGACGTCCTTCCATAATCTTTGGCCTTGCTGGCTATCGGGCGCAATGACCAGAATGCGGGACAGCAATCCCTGGTCCGCAAGTATAGGGTCAGAGAGCAAGCGGGCCGCGACGTCGGGCTGCGCTTGCAGATGAAGCGCAACACGACGGCCTGCAAGAGCGAGCGCGCCATCACCAGCACGAACACGGTTCAAACGCCCATCATCCCAGAGCAACGATAGGCCCGCTGCTGTCCGCAGCTTGGCTTCCTCGCTGAAACCGTGGCCGCCGATGAAAAGGCCTCCTTCGGATGCAAATATGCCTACCGATGGTTGGCCGCCTGCGAGAAGCTTGGCGAGCGCTTCAAAGGTGGGCTCGTGACACACGATCATGGGAAAGAGCGGCGCTTTGGGCTCTGGTCCCAACTTGTCGAGCGCTCCCGTGCGCGCGACCAAATCTAGCTTCTTGTTGTTTTCGACAATCTTGCGTTCCGCTTTCCATGCCGCCAGCCGGTTCTCATAGTTGGCAACCGCGCTCTCGTGTTCCGTGCGAAGGTCGTTTTCGCGCTTTTTCACAGGCCCCAGAGCAAGACTGTCTGTCGTCGTCTTACGCTCGCCGCTTCGCGCTATCGTCACAAGATAGAGGCACAGCGGCTTTACCTCGCCGGTCGGCAATTCGATATCCGCGTGGGCTTGCGTGGCCAATCCGGCAACTGCAAGCACGGCGTTTGCACAGATATCCATTGGTGCCTGAGTCTTCGCCTGAAATGCTTGCGCAGCCGCCCCTATCGTCGGGCCTAGTGAGTTCACAGGGAACGGATCGGCTGGCGGCATCGACCTAACCAGCGGCAGCGGTTCAATCACGGGCTTCTCAGCCTTTCGGTTTTTGCGGGTGCCCGCGCTAAAGTTGCTAGAGCCGATAAGATGGTCCCTCATGCGGCGCACTCCTGCCGGTTCTGCGGGTTTTTGAAGGCGGCTTCGGACAGGCGCTGTTCAACCTTCCAAAGGCACCTGGTGAGCCGGAAGCGCGTTTCGGCGAGCTCATCGAACTCAACGAGGCAGGCATCCGCAATCCCGAGGGCTTCCCGGCGCAGATCCTCGAGCCCGCGCATTTCATCGACGATGTGGCCTGGGCGTAGTCGAAGCGCTCGGGCTAGCCGGACGTCGCGCGCCTGCGAGGCTTGTAGTTTGTCGTCTGAAGTGTTAGACGGGTCGTGCTTTTCTTTCGCCTAAGCGCCGCCTTGCCGCGGCGTTTTTTGTTTCTGTCTCCTCTTTTGAGAACGGCCACGCTCAGTTTCGGGCCCCTGCCAGCACGGTTCATGGCGTGCCGGTCTTTACGCTCCATTTCAAACCCCACGGGCACGAGGGACGACGCGAACACGTTTCGAATTTCGCTGCTTCAGACGCGTCGACACATCCAACCTGCGCTGGTCGCGTTCGAGCCGACCCGCTTTGCTGACGCGGAAGCCTGGCAAACGGATGCGATGCCCGGGCATCTAAGGTCACGCTGTGGGGCGCGGCCTGATGGCCGGCAACGAGGCCAGCCAAGCCTGAAGATCTGGGGCCAGCACAACCGTGCGATTGCCCCTTTTGGTGGCTTTCAGCTTGCCAGCATTTATCTCGCCGTACAGAAAAGTACGACAGCCGCATCCGCGCTCGACCAGCTCATCGAGCACGTAAGCGAGCTTCCCGCTCTTCTCGACCATGTGGATAGCCCTCTAAGAAACGCTCGCGACCAATTGGCCACGTACGAGGGCGTACCGGGGCGCACGGGGGGAAGTCAGAGGGGCAGTTTTCCCGATCTGTGGATTGTCAGGCTGGGCCGGGCTGGTATGCGGTGTTCGAAAGCTCCTCCTTGAACAACCAAAGCATGCTTTCCCGGTGAATCTCTTCCGGCACCTTTCCCTGCAGGTTGGCTTCCTGCGCGCGTAGGCCGATAAAGAATGCGCGCCCGATCTCGCGGTAGCGTGTGTAGAAGAACTGGAAGACCGGATCGGGCTTCGCAGCGTTCTTGTCGCGCCATTCAAGTATGGCATCGACCGAGTACTCGCCGCCGCGAGGGCTCTTGAATCCTCCCTCCATCAAGATGCCGGCGATCCGTTTGGCTGCGGTGGGGTAGTCAGCGTGGAGTACTCGAGCAGGGCCACAGCCTCCGCCTGCTGCCCGGCACGCAAGAGGCCGTAATGGACTTGTGGGTCGTCGACCGGGAGGTGGCTGAACAAGTCGCTTTGGTGCCCGGCGTCGACGTCAAGCAGTTGTTCCAGCAAAATCTGCAAAGGGTAGGGCAGGTTACTGGCCTTGAACCTGCCCTCGCAAGCCAGACTAAGCTCTTTCAGGCATTCAATCGCGGCAAGCCTGACATCGTGCACTGTTCGCTTGGGGCCCTTGTCGATGTGCTCTTGCTCGATGGCGCGAAGGCTCCCCATGACGTCGCCTA